>CAWIYZ010000016.1:0-55000 GCA_963840425.1 uncultured Alphaproteobacteria bacterium
CGATGAGCTGGGCATCAAGACCCAAACCGTCGAGCACGAAGCTGTATTCACGGTTGCAGAGAGCGAGCGCCTGGAGCGTAGCCTGCCAGGCGGCCACACCAAGAACCTGTTTCTGAAGGACGCCAAAGGCCGGCTGTTTCTCGTCATTGCCGAGAGCCACACGGCCGTCGATCTCAAGACACTGCACAAAACCCTTGGCTGCGCCCGGCTGAGCTTCGGCAAGGCCGATCTGCTCATGGACGTTCTCGGCATTCCCGCTGGCTCGGTCACAGCCCTGTCCCTCATCAACGATCGCGAGAACCGGGTGAGTGTCGTCATCGAACTCGAAACTTCATGCGGCACGACGGCGTCAATTGCCATCCTTTGGAAAATACTGCGACGACTAACATCGGCCGCGACGATCTCTTCAAGTTCATTCGTGCCTGTGGCCATGATCCGAGGGTCGCAGTGCTCGGCGGTGCATCAGATGGCGAGGCCTTGCAGCACGTGACGCCTGCAAGACAAGCGGAAGGCGCCTCTTCAGCGGGAGGTGGCGAATGAATGCATCTGCCGTTCCTCTGCTGGAGGATCCGGCTTTGGCGACCGCTTGGGCGGCGGCGGCGGCTGTCGTCGATCCTGAAATTCCTGCCCTCACGCTGGAGGACCTCGGCATATTGCGCGGAGTCGAATGGCGCGACGGCCGCATCGTCGTATCGCTGACACCGACCTACTCGGGCTGTCCGGCTACCCTGGCCATCAAGCTTGCCGTGGAAGCGGCGCTGCTGGATGCAGGCCTCTCCACCGCACACGTGGAGACTGTTTTATCGCCTGCCTGGAGCACGGCCGATATCAGTGACGCAGGACGTCGCAAGCTGCGCGAGTACGGTATCGCCCCTCCCGCAGCCAAAGCTGCGGGCACCTTGTTTGGCGAGGAGCCAGTGGCCTGCCCCAGATGCGGCTCGACTGTAACGCATCGGATCGCAGAGTTCGGCTCGACGGCCTGCAAGGCGCTCTGGCGATGCGAGACGTGCCGCGAGCCCTTCGACTACTTCAAATGTCACTGATCGTGGCAGCGCACGATTTCCATAGTCTGCCCATTAAGGAAGTCCGGCGCGAAACACCGGAGGCAATCTCGATCTCACTCGAGGTTCCGGAGACGCTACGTGCACAGTTCGTCTGGAAGCCCGGCCAGCACGTTACTCTACGAACGACGCTCGGCGGGGAGGAGCAGCGCCGGACCTATTCGATCTGCTCAACTCCCCATGACAATGGGCTTCAGATCGCCATCAAACGAGTGGCAGGCGGGAACTTTTCGACCTGGGCTGACGATACGCTGACTGCCGGCCAGCACTTAGAGGTCATGCCTCCCACCGGCCGGTTCATCCTTCCCGCTAGCGATGGACAGCCGCGACATATCCTGGCCATCGCCGCCGGGGCGGGAATCACTCCGATCATCGCCATGGTGCAGCACGCGCTCGTGCTCGAGCCGGAGACTACCGTTACGCTGATCTACGGCAACCGCACCTCCCAATCCACGATGTTTCGCGAACGCCTGGAGGACCTGAAAGACCGCCACGTCGGGCGTTTCACGTTGCTCAACGTGCTTTCGCGCAACACGGAGAGTGACGCGCCTCTGCTGGAGGGGCGCATCGATGGCGACAAGGTGAGGGCGATGGCGGGCGCCCTCCTTCGGCTCGATACCATTGACCACATATTCCTCTGCGGCCCGGGCACCATGATCAAGGAAGCGCGCAACGTTTTCCTGGAATTGGGAATACCGCGAGATCGAATTCATCACGAGTTTTTCGCGGCTGGCGGAGGCGCCTATCGTCAGGCGCCGGCACCGCCCATCGTCAGCGACGACAGGACCGCGGGCTTGGGGACCGGCACCGAGGTCATGGCTACGATCGATGGCATCCGCCACATATTCAACGTGCCGCTCGGCACCCATGTCGTCGACGCGGCGCTGGCTGCAGGCGTCCGTGTGCCCTACTCGTGCAAGGGCGGGATGTGCTGCACCTGCCGCGCCCGTGTGATCGAAGGCGCCGCTCAGATGACAACCAACTACTCACTCGAGCCCTGGGAAATCGCGAGAGGGTTCATTCTGACCTGCCAAGCCATTCCAGAGCCGGGTCGACTTCGTCCTGGATTACGACCAAATGTGAACGCGCTGCACGTGTGGCGCCGGACCGCTGGCTGAGGCGCAGCTCATCGAGTATTGTCAGCCTGCCGCCATCTTTGCATGCCATAGGAAGGCCCGGAGCGGACACGCTTTTTTGGGCAAAACTGTCGCCCGAGGTTCGCAATGGTGAGTGACGGGATGTGCGGCCCGAATATTTGTTTGGAGATTTGAAGAAGGAGGGCGTGTCCATGGTGCGGGTTCTTGTCTTTGTGGCTGCGCTCGCAGGGCTGTTTGTGTCTCCGGCGTCCCTCCACTCGCAGGAGCGTCCTGGCGACACTTGGATCACTCTCGCAACCCAAACCGTCGATCCTGCTGGGCGCAGCGCCCGGTTCGATGTTTCGCGCACCAAGGGTCGTTCCAAGGCCATTCGCGTTACCGTTCGTCAGGGCGCCGTCATCGTCGAGCGTGTCGTCGTAACCTACGCCAACGGCCAGGTTTTCTATGGCGATCTCGAGCGACCGGTTTCCCTGCGGAATGGTCAAAGCACAGCTGCGCTCGATCTCCGCTACGAGGAGCGCTTCATCGACACGGTCGATTTCGCCTATCGGTTTGAGAGCCGTCCATCCGGACCTGTTCAAATCGAAGTCCAGGCCCTGCAAACCCAGGCGGGAAAGCTTGTAGAGCGCTCGGTATCGACGCCGACCGTCGTGGCCGGCAAGCCGGCTGCCACCAATGGGGACGGCGGTGCCAAATCGGCCGAGCGCGCAGCTTCACCCGTCGCCCGCAAGGACGAGCCAGCGCCTGTTGCTGCGGCCCCACCTCCGCCGGCCGCACGCTCGCGCAGCGTCACGCGTTCGGCCCCCACGCCAGGCGGCGAAGCGTCGACTCCAAGGTCCGCGGCTGCAGCACCTGATGACAAGCCCTACTCGACGGTGGAACTCTACTTCGGCACCGACCGCAAGCAGGAGGCCAACCGGCAGAAGTGGGAGCGGCAGCTTGCAGCCTTCGGCACGCAGCCAGGCGGAAAACTGATCCTCGGCAAGGCCGCCGTGACCGTCCCGAAGCAGGGGCGCAGTGCGGGTCAGATCTCTACAAATCAATGGGACTTCATCGTCACCCGTTTTTCGTTGCGCAAGGAAGATCTCGCACGCGACTTCACAATCTTCAGTGTAGACACGCTGGATCAGGCTACGTTTGCAAGTCAGGTGCAGAAGAAGCGAGAGGCTTCCCGCCGCTACGCGGGTCAGGCGTTCGTGTTCGTGCACGGTTTCAACGTGAGCTTTGATGACGCGTTGTTCCGTGCCGCGCAGATCACGTTCGATGTCGACTTCGACGGTGTTCCGTTCGTTTTTAGCTGGCCCTCGGTTGCGGGCCTCAGCGGGTATATCCTGGACCGCACGCGTGCCCAGGGTGCTGAGGACTCCTTACGCCAATTTATCGAGCTGATCGAGCGCGACACCGGCGCGACGCAAATCCACCTCATTGCCCACAGCATGGGCTCCGATCCGCTGCTGCGCGTGCTGCGCTCAATGTCTACTGAGACGGCGGCTGCGGGGACTGCGGCACGACGTCCTCGGTTCGGCGAGGTGATATTGGCAGCGCCTGATGTGACGCGCGAGACTTTCAGCCAGGTTGCGGGCCGGATCAAGCCGCTCGCCAAGGGCATGACGCTGTATGCCTCTTCCAACGACTGGGCGTTGCGGGTGTCGCGCGAGCTGCTGCGCGGCGAGAATCCTGCGGGCTGGGTACCAGCTGAAGGACCGCTGGTGATCTCGGGCATCGACACGATCGACGTTTCCCGCGCGAGCACGGACTTCTTCAACCTCAACCACACGACGTTCGCCGAGCGCGAGCTGGTGCTCAAGGATCTGGGCGGGCTGCTGGAGAGTGGCAAGAGGCCGCCGAGCACACGGCTGCAGGCATACAAGGCCGTTGCCTCTCCGGCCGGAAGCTACTGGCGTTTCGAACCGTAAGGGCTCGGACGGTCGAGCCTCCGCTACTCGGCCAGCAGAATTTCCAAGCCCTCGATGACAACATCGATGGGCTCGAGGCTGGACCCTTTGCACGGGCCGGTGACGCATAGGCCGTCTGCAACCCGAAAACGCGCGCCGTGCGTCGAGCACACGAGGTGCTCGCGGTCCTCGTCCAGGAATCGATCGGGGAAAGTTTCCAGCGTCGAATACATGTGCGGACACCGATTGACGTAGGCGAGCACGCCATTGACCGTCTGCACGACTACGATCTCGCGTCCGTCCGATGGCCGGCCAAGGGTTACCCCCTTGGAGCCCGTGTGATCGAGATCAATCAGAGTGCAAAGCACACGCCGCGTCACGTGCCCATTGCTCCGATAATGGCGCCTTGAATCAGCAGCACGCCGAGCCAATGCCCGCTGTCGATTACGGTCAGCGCGCGCTTGGCGCCTTGAAAACCATGATTGACGGCAAGTGTGGTCACCACGAACCCGAGCCAGGCGAAGGCTCCAGAAATGAGCCCGTTTCTCAGCGTCACTCTGCCCGGCCCCAAATGGCCGATCAATCCGGCCAGCACCCAGGCCATGATGAGCTGGGCAATGATCGCGACAAGATATAGGACGGGCGTCTGCCCAGACCCTTTGATCTCCGCTTCGGTCTTGCCAACCGCTGCCATCCAGGGCTTGGCAAGCGTGCCATACCAGACCGCGCCAAACAGGAAGCTGGCTGCGGCTGCCAGAAGTATGGCCAAATAATTTGTGCCTGCGTATTGCATACGTGCCTCTGCATCACGCAGCACAGCTTTCGGGTCGGCAGACGATCCGCAGCGCGCTACGCACGCGACATCCGACAATCCTTGACGCAAAGGGACCGGCATGTCGATCCGCTTCGTTGCCCTTGAAACGCCTATCGTGAGGGCATTGCAGGATGGCCAGGGGGACGCCAATGGCCAACCGCCCGAACGCCATATCTCTGGCGGCAACGGCGTTCCCTGCCGGCATTGCCTGGATCAGGTTGGGGCCGGCGAGCCATATTTGATTTTTGCTCATCGGCCGTTTCCGAGCCCCCAGCCCTATGCTGAACTAGGGCCGATCTTCCTGCATGCGCATGCCTGCCAGCGGCATGAAGGCGGCGCCAACGTTCCGCCCATGCTGCGCTCGGCGCAGTATCTGGTCCGCGGCTACGACGGTAATGACCGTATCGTCTACGGCTCCGGACAGATCGTGCCGACCGCGAGCATTCCAGAGGTTGCGTCAGGCATGATGCAGAATGACCGCATCGCCTACATTCACGTCCGTTCTGCAAGCAACAACTGCTATCAGTGCCGGATCGACCGCGCGTAGTGTTCCTGTCCGGCTTTCTTTGAAGTACCGGAAAGCCTCTCGCCTCTGCTTGTCGTGCGAGTCACGCCTCACATGGGAGCATTAGTACTTCCATGTGAGACGACCGCACTCCAGTCAGGTGATGAATCGCCAGACGGCTGTACGCTTCAATTCCATGTCCTCGAGCTCGCGTGTCACCGGCACGTGATACTCGGCCACAGAGGTGAACCGTTGTCTGGGGAAATACGCCCGCTGCGGATCGCCGACCAGGACCATAGCGCCCTGTGCGGCGGCCGCGTCGATGAACGACAGCACGCGATCGGCCAGTTGGCGCTCGTAGAAGAGATCCCCGGCGAGAACGATGTCATACCGCGCCGGCGTGGCGCCCAGTAGATCGGTTGACGTGGTTTCCGGCTCCAGGCCATTGGCCTTCCCATTGAGACGAACGGCATCGAGCGCCATGAGGTCGATATCCGAGGCCAACACAGCGGACGCGCCCGCCAGCAGGGCCGCGATCGCCGTCAAGCCGGAACCACTGCCGAGATCGAGCACTCGCTTGCCAGCTACGAGCGCCGTGTTGTCGAGCATGTAGCGCGCCAGCGCCTGCCCGCCAGCCCAGGCGAAAGCCCAGTACGGCGGCGGGACATTCATTTCCCCGAGCTCTTCCTCGGTCTTCTGCCAGATCGGCAGCGATTCCTCGGCAAGATGCAGCTTGATCTCCGGAACCAGGGGTGGGCTCAGCAGACGCGTGTTGGCCTGGATGAAGCGTTGCCTGCCGTCGGCGGTCATCGTGCGGTCTGATGGCTCGATGCGAGGGACCGTTTCGCTGGCTCGAGCCGCCACACACGTGCATGCTCGAAGTGGCTTTCCTCCATTAGCGGCGTCAACGGGGCTTGGTATTCGCCGAGGAGCGAGAGCTCGAGGGGAGGCCGCCGCGCGGTGGTCCGATCCGCCAGGATGATCTGCGCATTCCTAGCGCGCGCCGCCTCGAGAAAGCGGGTTACGCGAACGGCCAGCTCCGGCTCGTAGACCAGATCGGCGATGAGTATCAAATCGGCTTGCGGCTCGCGGCCAAGCACGTCGTCGGTAAGAATCTCGATTTCGACCCCGTTGTCACGTGCATTGATCTCAATGGCTGCTGCTGCCAGTGGATCTGGATCCGCCGCAGCAACGCTTGTGGCGCCGATCATCGCCGCCGCAATAGCCGCAATCCCTGAGCCCGACCCGATGTCCATCACGGTCTTTCCGGCCACTCGTGCCGGATTGTCGAGGACATAGCGCGCCAGGGCTTGCCCACCGGGCCAAGCGAACGCCCAGTACGGCGGCCAGCCGGTATCTATTCCGGAATCTCGCAGGGCCTGAAAAATTCCGTGCGCATCTGTTGCCAAGCGCAAACGTATTTCCGGCACCAACGGTGGGGACATGAGGGCCGTCTGCGCCCATATGAAACAAGATCGACGGGTATCGCCGCTCACGATCGGATCTTTTTCGGATCAAGCTCGCCCATGCGGCAAACCTCGGCCCATTCCGCGGCTGTTACGGGCTGCACCGACAAGCGCGCGGACTTCACCAACGCCATGTCGGCGAGCTTCGGATTGGCTTTGACCGCTGCCAAGGTCACGGGCTTCGGCACGTCGCAAACGGCGCGAACATCGACACACTTCCAAACGCCAGTCGTGTCCTTCGGATCCTGGTGGGCCAACGCGCAAACCTCGACGATGCCGACGACTTCCTTGCCCTCGTTGGAGTGATAGAAGAAACCGAGATCGCCAAGCTTCATGGCCTTCATGTTGTTGCGGGCGACGAAGTTGCGCACGCCGTCCCAGGGCTCGCCCTTCTTGCCCCTAGCCTTCTGCATTTCCCAGGAATGCGAATTCGGCTCCGACTTGAACAGCCAATACGCCAGACCTTCGGTCTTCTGATCCTTGCTCGCGCTCTTCGCCACGATGCTTGTCCTCCAGCCCGACTGCTACTCGGCCTTGAACGGCCGCGCCAGCAACGCCTCGATGGCCGTATCGACCGTGCTCGACCCTTCCACGATGGCGTGCACGGCCTCGCAGATCGGCATTTCGACACCCCTTGCGCGCGCGACCTTGACAACCGCTGCCGCGGTAAACACGCCCTCGGCCACCGAGCGACGGCTGCCTAGCACCGCACCCAGCGTCTGGCCCTGACCCAATGCGCGACCAAGGGACATGTTGCGCGATTGCGGGCTTCCACAGGTCAGCAGCAGGTCGCCTAAACCCGACAACCCCATCAGCGTTTCGGTCTTGGCGCCGAGCGCTGTCCCGAAACGGCGTAGCTCGGCAAAGCCGCGCGTCACCAGCGCGGCATGGGCGCTGGCGCCGAGCTGCCGCCCATCGACAATCCCTGCGGCAATGGCAAGAACGTTCTTGATGGCGCCCCCGAGCTGCACGCCCGTCACGTCACCTGACCAGTAGAGGCGAAAATGCCGATAGCCCAGTGACTGGGCCAGCGCTTGGCCCAACTGCTCGTCCGCGCAGGCCAACGTCAGTGCAGCCGGCAATCCGCGCGCCACGTCGGCCGCGAAACTCGGTCCTGAAAGCGCGGCCAGCGTTGCTTGCGGAAGAACCTCGGTCAGCACGTCCGCCATCAGGCTGCCCGTCGCTTGTTCCAGACCCTTTGCACAAATGACCACGGGCTGACCGGCCCTGGCGTGTTTTGCCAGCTCGGCCCCTGCCGCTCGTACATGCTGGGCCGGAGCGACCATGAGGATCGCATCAGTTGCCGCAACAGCTCGCAAGTCGTCGGTGGCAACCAGGGCAGAATCCAATGGCACGCCTGGCAGGAACAAAGAATTCACATGGCGCTGATTTATGTCCGTGACGACTTCGCGCTCACGAGCCCACAGGGTCACGTCCCGCCCCGCCAACCGCGCGGTCTGCGCCAGGGCCGTACCCCAGGCACCTCCGCCGACCACGCCGATTGATTGAATGCTATTGGGCATCATCGGAGAAATACTAAACCAGCTATGCCGGTGCGTGCAGGCAAAATTGGAGTTCCGCTAAAGTCGCGGCGTTCCTTGACAGAGCGTCTCCAGGGCCGCAAATGATCGCGCCTTTCTGACCGACTGACTTTGTTATCGCCACGTATAGAGCCGATGCAGGCCGAAGCCAGACGAGATCGAAACAGAATGGCCGTAGAAACGTGCCGCCGATGACGAGGTTGGAAGGCCTATCGGGAATACGGCTCGTATTGCTCGGCTACATTGGTACCGCGGCGGTTCTGGTGGCGTCGCTACCCCCACCCGCTGATGCGCCGAAAGCGATGATCGGATTTGCGATCGTCGTGTCTTCAGTTGCGATATGGGCGACCAATGCATTGCCGACACTTGCTGCCGGGTTGCTTTTCTTTGCCTTGGCTTTCGCGGCACAAATTGCGCCACCACTGGCTCTGCTGTCGGGCTTCTGGTCGAACGCAGCCGGGCTCGTCATCGGCGGCTTCGTGATCGGCGCGGCGGCGGAGCGCTCGGGGCTCGGACGCTATATCGCCCGGGGGCTCATGCAGCACCTGCTGTCCTCTTACCCACGTGCCATACTTGGAGTTCTCGCGGGTACCGGCGCGCTGAGCTTCCTGCTCCCGTCGACCATGGGGAGGCTCGCGATCACATTACCCATCGTGATGGCGATCGCCAAAGAAGCCGGGTATGCGCCGGGAAGCAACGGATACGCCGGTCTGGTTGTCACGGCGGTAGCGGGAAACTTCATGACCAGCTACGCCATCCTACCCAGCAATCTGACCAATGTGATCGCACTTGGCGCTGTTGAAAGCGCGCACGGCCCTCAAATCCACTATGCGGAGTACCTGCTTCTCTGCGGGCCCGTGCTGGGACTGGCAAAAGCACTGCTATTCTGGCTTGCGACCGTCCTGCTGTTGCCGGCGCCGCCGCCACAAATGGCCACGGGCCCAGGACAGCCGGTGCTTCTTGAGCCGCGCGGCCAAGCGCCTCGGGTCGTGCTCGGCCTCACTATTCTGTTGTGGGCCACCGATTTCCTTCACGGGATCAAGCCGGGTGCCGTTGCCATCGGTGCGGCCATTGTCTGTCTGCTGCCGCCTGTGGCCCTGGCCAACCTCAAAGAAAGCTTCGACCTGACGAAATTCACGGCGATTCTGTTCCTGGCTGTGGTGCTCGGCGTTGCAACTGTCCTAACTAGCTCCGGAGCGGGTAGTGTCACAGCCAACTTCATCAGCCACCTCGTCTCGCTGGATGGGCGGTCGGCGTCGTTCGGCTTCGCCTTAGTCTCCTTGCTGTCCACCATGATCGCCATTCCGGCCACGGTGGTGGGCAGCATCGCGGTCGTGAACCCCTTGTTGGGCGGCATCGCCGTTTCAACGGGATTGCCCATAAAGGCAGGCTTCATTGCAGAAATGACGGGCTTGCAGATGATCTTCTTCCCGTTTCAGACAGTGCCCATCATGGTGGGCCTCATGATGGGCGGCGTCCCGGCAAAATCGGTGCTGCGGCTGCTCGTACCGCTGGCGCTGGTCAGCCTCGCCGTTATCCTCCCCCTCCAGATCCTGTGGCTGAGGCTGGTCGGTGTCGTGCCGTAAGGGCCGCAATTCTGATGGCAGGTGCGGACAGAATGCGCATACTGGTGGAGGCAAATGTCCTACCCGATGGTCAAACGGGAAACACAGGGAAGGAAACAACCCATGCTCGACGCTTACATCTATGAAGGAGTGCGCACCCCGTTCGGCCGCCATGCAGGCGCGCTTGCCAGAAGTCAGGCCCGACGACATGCTCGCGGGCGCCATTCGTGAAGCCGTGAAGCGCTCCGGGTTCGCGCCGCAAACCATCGACGATGTCGCGGTCGGGTGCGCCTGCCAGGCCGGAGAGGACAGCCGCTGCATCGCGCGACATTCGGTGTTGCTGGCGGGCTTGCCGATCGAAGTGCCAGGCACAGTCTATCAGCGCAACTGCGGCTCGGGCATGAACGCCATCATTGGTGCGGCGCATGCCATCACCTGCGGCGAGGCCGATGTCGTGGTCGCCGGCGGCGTCGAGAGCATGACGCGCGCGCCGTTTGTGGTCGGCAAGTCCGAGCAGCCGTTTACGAAGGATTTTCGCGTATTCGACTCGTCGCTCGGTGCACGCTTCGCCAATCCGAAGATCGAAGGAGAGTTCGGCTCCGATACCATGCCGCAGACCGCCGACAACCTTGCGCGCGACTTCCAGCTTTCGCGCGAGGACTGCGACGCTTTCGCGCTTGCGTCCCAACAGAAATACGCGAAGGCCAAGGCGGATGGCTTCTTCGCGGCCGAGATCCAGCCTGTTGTCATTCCGGGCAGTCGCGGAAAGCCCGATACCGTGGTGGCGGATGACGAGCACCCACGTGGCGACACGACGCCCGACAGCCTGAAGAAGCTCAGGCCTTTGTTCGAGGGCGGCGTGACGACCGCCGGCAACGCCTCGGGCATCAACGATGGCGCAGTGGCCCTGGTCGTGGCCAGCCGCAAGGCTGGCGACAAAGCGGGGTCCAAGCCGATTGCGCGGGTCGTGGCATCAGGGGTTGCGGGCGTAGCCCCACGTACGATGGGATTTGGCCCCGTGCCGGCAGCCAAAAAGGCCTTGGAGCGAGCCGGCCTCGATCTCAAGGACATGGACGTGATCGAGATCAACGAGGCCTTCGCAGCGCAGGTCCTGGCCTGCGTGAAGGGGCTGGGGCTGGACTTCAACGACAGTCGCGTCAACCCCAACGGAGGCGCCATTGCTATCGGTCATCCTCTGGGAGCATCCGGCGGGCGCATTGCACTTACGGCGGTACGCCAGCTGCAGCGGACCGGCGGCAAGTATGCCCTGGTCTCCATGTGCATCGGGGTCGGGCAGGGCATTGCCATGATCATCGAGCGCGCCTGATAGCGCTCCCAGAAAATGTAACCTCTGCGGTGGCAGCCGCAGGCGTTCGGCCGTTCGGCTACGCGCGAACCTCGTAGCCGAACTCGGCGGCGCTAATGCACAACCACTCGTACACGTGCTCGGCGAGAGTGGACGGAACGATCAGCTCGAAAGTCGGGGTCTGATCGACCTGCCATACGATCCCGTGCACGTGCGCGATTGTCGTTGCTGCCGCGCGTCCTGGCCCGAAGGCCCTTGGATGCAGATCAATGCGACAACCTTTCGCAAGTACGTCGCACGCTCGCGCTCCGGACAATTGCAGCGCCACATATCCGCATGACTGATCGACAACGGAGGCATCGGCGCCGCATGCGCGCGTGAGCCGAGCCAGACGATCGGTGGACGTTGGCATCGCCTGCATGACGAGCCACGTATCGGGCGCGATCCAGATTGCCGTCACGTCTCCACTCGTCGACGTGTGGCCCGGCGATGGCAGCTTCAAACCGGTGTCCTTCTCGACAGCGGCGCCTACCGTGTCGGTATTTCCGGCACGCGCCATTACTCGTGCGATGGCAAGGCGCCGTTGTGCGATTTGAAGCCGAGAATCCGGCCTTTCGGCGCCAAACCTGCCGACCCCAAGACACCGGTCGAGCGGCGACATCGGCTCAGGCGTGGACACGGCGGTTCTCCGGGTCGATGTGATGCGGGCTCGTGATCTCGACCTCCACCACCTCCTTCTTCAGCGGGAAGGCCGCAAACATGCGCTCGCCTGCGCGCTCGGGTCCGTGCTTCACCATGGCCAGTCCGACCCAGCGATCGAGCTCTACAGACCGCGTAACGCTTGTGACCCAGCCGAGGCTTTCTTTCGAGTCCACACGCGCCACGATGTGAGCACCTCCTCGCAAACGTTTCTCGAAACTTGGATCGACGGCGCGGATGCCTACGAGCTTTTGCCGATCAGTCGCCATCAGGCCTGGGCGCATGGCGTTGAGGCGACCGATGAAGTCCCCCTTTTTCTTCATCATGCGCTCGAAACCAAGATCGCTAGCAGTCGTCTGGCCATTGATCTCGGGACCGGCGACATGCCCTTTTTCGATACGCATGAGGCCCATGGCCTCGAGGCCGTAGGGGATGATGGAGAAGGCCCGGCCAGCATCCAGGATCGCTGCCCACACGCGCTCGGCTTGGCCCGATGGTGTGGCTACTTCATAGGCCAGCTCGCCCGAAAAGCTGACGCGGAATATGCGCACATCGCAGCCGGCAATCCGGCCTTTGCCGACTGCCATGAAGGGAAATTCAACATCGCCAAGCGGCTGCCCCTCGACGCAGCGCTCGAGCGTCCTGCGTGCGTTTGGACCGGCCACGGCCATCTGCGCCCAGTGATCCGTGACGCAGCAGAAACGAACATCCAGATCTGGCCACGTCACCTGGGCGTGATACTCCATGTGCTCGAGCACCTCGGCCGCCTTCGCCGTCGTCGTCGTCATCAAGTAGTGGTGCTCGCCTAGCCGCGATGTGGTGCCGTCGTCGAACACCATGCCGTCCTCGCGCAGCATCAGGCCGTAGCGCGCTCGGCCGACCGGCAGCGTGGAGAACGTATTGGCATAGAGACGGTCGAGGAACTGGGCCGCGTTTCGGCCCTGGATGTCGATCTTGCCGAGCGTCGAGACATCGCAAATGCCCACTGACGATCGCACGGCCCGCGCCTCGCGCAGGATGGGCTCCCAGCCTGTCTCAGAAGTCTTGGTGTAGTAAAGCGGACGGAGCCAAAGGCCCGTTTCAAGAAAAACGGCGCCGGCATCCGCGTGCCAATGGTGAAGCGCCGTACGCCGTTTGGGCTTGTAGTGCTGGCCGACCTCCCGGCCGGCGATGGCGCCGATTGTGACAGGCGTCACGTACGGCCGGAACGTGGGCACGCCGACCTTTTCGATGGACTCGCCGCGAGCCTCCGCGAGAACGGCGCTGCCGACCAGACCGCCGATCTTGCCCTGGTCGGTCGCCATGCCGTGCGTGGTATAGCGCTTGGCATGCTCGACGTGGCCGTAGCCCTCGCGATGAGCGAGGCGCATATCGTCCGCCGTCGTGTCATTCTGCAAATCGACAAAAGCCTTGCCTTTGGCCTTCACTTCCCAGAGCGCTTCGATTGGTGTGGCTTGTGTTTGCTCGCTACCCGGAAGAGCAAAGCTAGTTGCGGCCGAGAACCCGGCTGCTGTCGCTGCAGCTATGCCCGCTTCGGCTCCGTCTTTTGTAGCGGCCGCGATACCAAAGATGCCGCGTGCATCCCCTGCGGACCTCTCTGCTTGCAGCGGCTCTCCGGGTACGAATGCGGCCAGCTTAAATTCCCATGCCAGCGGAGCTCGCGTCATGCTTGCGAGTTGGACGGAAGGATTGAGGCCGCCTGAGACGCAAAGGAGATCGGCGGAAAAGCCGTTCGAGCCGCCGCCGTTGTGCCGACGTATGGAGACTTCCCGAATGCTTCTGACTCCGGTGACACCAGCCACCTCCGCGTCCGTCCAGACGGTGAGTCCCATTTGCCGTGCGCCTTCGGCAGCAAGCGAGTTGGCTCGGATATCGATGATTGCCGCAATCTCAACACCCGCATCAAGCAACGCGCGAGCGGAGGTGTAGGCTTGGTCATTGTTCGTGAACAAAACAGCGCGGCGGCCCGGCAGAACACCAAACCGGCGCACGTAAGTCTCCGCCGCCGACGCGAGCATGACACCGGGGCGATCGTTGTCCGGAAAGGCGATGAGCCGTTCGATTGCACCGGTCGCCAGAACAACCTGCTTGGCCCGGACAACCCAGTAGCGCTGGCGGACGCTGTGCTCGGGGGGGAGAGGTAGATGATCTGCAACGCGCTCGACCGCACCCAAGACGTTGTGGTCGTAATAACCGAACACGGTCGTCCTCGGCAGCAACCGCACCTCCGGCAGCGCCTGGAGCGAGGCGACCATGCTTTCGCGCCATGCTTCGTGCTCAGGCTCCAGTAGCAGGCCGCCGCCGAGCTCGAAATCCTGCTCGGCCAGGATGACGCGGGCACCAGTTTCACCGGCTGCTCTGGCGGCTGCGAGGCCGGCCGCACCCGAGCCCACGACCAGTACATCGCAGTGAGCGTGCGTATGCTCGTAGCTGTCGGGATCGGCCTCGCTAGCCGCACGCCCGAGCCCCGCCATGCGCCGGATGGCCGGCTCATACACACGCTCCCAAAAAGACGACGGCCACATGAATGTCTTGTAGTAGAAGCCGGCGGGCAGGAAGCGGGAGAGCCGACCACTGATCGCACCAAGATCGAAGCGGACCGACGGCCAGCCGTTTTGGCTCGTGGCCTCAAGCCCGGCGAACAGCTCTGCCACCGTGGCGCGCGTGTTGGGCTCGCGCCGCGCACCACTGCGCAGCTCGACTAATGCGTTCGGCTCCTCTGCACCGGCCGTGAAGATGCCGCGCGGGCGGTGATACTTGAAGCTTCTGCCGACGAGCCTCACGCCGTTGGCGAGCAGGGCCGAGGCAAGCGTGTCACCCGGATGTCCCTCATAGCGCCGGCCATCGAACACGAAATCGAGTGTCCGGCCGCGGTCGATGCGTCCACCCCGTGGCAGGCGAAACACTTGCGTCATTGCGCCGGCACCTCGAGATCGTCGCCCGGCTTGCCTGTCGCGGCGATCTGATGCGTGAGCGTATTGCGAACGACTTTCACCCACTGCCGGCAGCCGGCGGCGTGATGCCACCACTCGATATGCCATCCCATCGCGTTCTCGCGCATGTAGACATACTCGAGCATTGCTTCGGCGCCTTCCGCCGCATCGGGCCGGCGTAAAGTCGCGTCGCCGCGATAGTTGAATTCCGCCTGGTCCCGCAGACCGCACCAAGGACAGTCGATCAGGTGCATTTGTCTGGCCCCTAGTGATTCCAGGGCGCGGCGCCTGCACCCTTTTCGTCGATCATGCGCCCGCGACGGAAGCGCTCGAGGTTGAACGCTGCGTTGAGCGGGTGTGGCTCGTCCTTGGCGATGGTGTAGGCGAAACACCAGCCTGAGCCTGGAATGGCCTTGAAGCCGCCGTAGCACCAGCCACCATTCAAATACAGGCCCTCGACAGGCGTCCTGCCGATGATGGGTGACCCGTCCATGGTCATGTCCATGATGCCGGCCCACTGGCGCAGCACGCGAAGCCGCGACAACGCCGGGATCATGGCCACCCCTTCGCTCATGACATCCTCGACGACCGGCAGGCTGCCGCGCCGCGCATACGAATTGTAGCGATCGATATCTCCACCGAACACCAGACCACCTTTGTCAGATTGCGAAATGTAGAAATGCCCTGCACCGAAGGTAACGACGCAGTCGATCATCGGCTTCAGCCCTTCGGACACGAAAGCCTGCAGCTTGTGGCTCTCGATCGGCAGTCGCAGCCCCGCCATGGCGGCGACATGCGAGGAATGCCCGGCGACGGCGATCGCCACTTTGCGCGCACCGATGAAGCCGCGGGTCGTCTCGACGCCCGAGACCTGACCTCCTTCTCGGCGGATACCGGTCACCTCGCAATGTTGAATGATATCGACGCCGCGCTGGTCTGCCGCGCGCGCGAAGCCCCAAGCGACAGCGTCGTGACGAGCTGTGCCGCCTCTTGGCTGAAGCAGGCCGCCGTAGATCGGAAAGCGCGCGTTGTCCACGTCCAGCAGCGGTACCATACGCGCGACCTCGTCGCGATCGAGCAACTCGGCATCGATGCCGGACATTAGCATGGCATTGCCGCGCCTGGCTGCCACGTCGCGCTGGCTGTCGGAGTGAAACAGGTTGAGCACGCCACGCTGGCTCATCATCACATTGAAGTTCAAGTCGCGCTCGAGGCTTTCCCAGAGTTGGAGGGATTTCTCATAGAAAAGGTGGTTCTCCGGGAAGAGGTAGTTCGACCGCACGATGGTCGTGTTGCGGCCGACGTTGCCCAGGCCGATCGGCCCCTTCTCCAGTACCGCGACATTGGTGATGCCGTGATTGCGCGCAAGGTAGTAGGCGCTGGCGAGGCCATGGCCTCCCCCGCCGATGATAACGACTTCGTAGCTCGCTTTCGGCTCAGGGTCGCGCCAGGCGCGCTCCCAGCCAGCGTGACTGCGCATGGCCTCCCGGAATATCCGGAACCCTGAATATCTCCTCGCTGCGTCCACCATCTCAGGATGCGTTCTCGGGTTGGGAGCTCGTGCGGCAAGGCGATCATCTAGATCAGGTTTGCCGCGCGGGGCAAGGCCGGCGGCACAACCATCACCCGTGGCATTGCGCTATCGCTCGGTTTGCTCCTACGCTTGGATCATGAACGAAGCAGCAGCCCTACCCCAGCATGCGCGCGTCGATGCCATCACCGTCGAGGTCATCGGCAGTGCGCTCGCCTCGATTGCCGAAGAGATGGGCGAGACCCTCGTGCGTGCTGCCCACTCGACGAACATCAAGGAGCGGCGCGATATTTCCACCTGCCTATTCGACTCCAAAGGTCGCACCCTGTGCCAGGCCATGCATATTCCGATGCATCTCGGCTCGCTCATCGGCATCGTCGAGACCATCCTCGAGCGTGTCCCGGCGAGCGAGATCAAAGAGGGTGACGTCTTCATCGGCAACGACGCCTACACCGGCGGTGGAACGCACTTGCCGGATATCGTGCTGGCCGAGCCGATCTTCTTCCAAGGCACGCTGGTCGGCTGGGCCACCAACACGGCGCACCATGCCGATTTTGTCGATCGCGGACATGCACACATTTTCCAGGAGGGCATTCGCATTCCGCCCATTCGCCTCTACCGCGAAGGGCAAATGGTTCAGGATGTGCTCGACCTCATTCTGCTCAACCTGCAGGTGCCGCACGAGCGGCTGAACGATCTGCGCGCGCAAATGGCGGCGAACCGCCAAGGAGTGCTACGATTCCAAGCCTTGTGCCGACGCCATGGCCTCAACATGATGCTGGCGGTCGAGGATGCTCTGCTCGACTATGCGGAGCGGCTGACGCGAGCCGGCATCAAGTCCATTCCCCCAGGCGTCTACGAGTTTGTCGACCAATTCGACTCTGAGGAGATCGACGAGATTCTCGACTTCAAGGTGCGCGTCGAGGTGAAAGGTGACGAGATTTTTCTCGACTTTGATGCGCCGCCGCAGGTGCGTGCCGGAATCAACCTCGTGCACACCGGGCTGCTGGCGACAGTCTACTACGTTCTGAAGACCGTGATCGGCCCAGACATTCCACCCAACGCCGGGTTCTTTCGGCCGATCCATGTCTCGGCGCCGAAAGGCTCGGTGCTGAATGCGGTGACGCCCGCAGCCGTCAACTCCCGCCTCGACTCCGGCCAGCGGGTGGTCGATTTGGTTTTGGGGGCGCTAGCGAAAGCAATCCCGGAGCGCGTGACGGCCGCACACAACGGAGCCTGCGTCTACGCCGATTTCAGCGGCATCGATCCGCGCACCGGCCGATACTATGTTTACGTCGAGACCATTGGTGGAGGCTTCGGTGCGCGCGCTACCAAGGATGGCCTGGACGGCGTGCACGTGCATCTGACCAATACGTCCAACCTGCCAGTGGAGGCACTGGAGACGGAATATCCCCTCACCATCGAGCGCTATGAGCTCGTCAATGACAGCGGTGGCGCCGGCAGATCTCGTGGCGGCATGGGCCTGCATCGGCGGGTCCGCTCCGAGCACGACAACTGCCGCACTTTCATTTTCGGTGCTCGTACCCGGACGGCGCCTTGGGGTCTGCACGGGGGACAGCCGGGAGGCATGGCACATTTCGACTATGTCAATCCGGGCGAAGGTCCGCACAACGCCAAGGCACGATTGGACAAGGGGTCGGGTGTGTCGATCGTAACACCTGGCGCCGGCGGGTATGGGCCGGCACGCGAGCGCGACACAGAACTGGTGCGCCGTGATCTCGAAGACGGCAAGATCTCGATGGCTGCTGCTGTCAGCAGTTATGGCCTCGAGACTTGAAGCGCGCTTTGCGCGCACGGCCGAGGCGCGTATCCTTTCCAAACACAAAAAGACTGGAGGAGACGGATGGAGTCCAACAAGCGGTGGAAGCGCCGGCCAGAAAGCTCGACCTGGGGCGACTATGGACCTGATGACCAGCTCGGGCGCATGAACGAGCTGACGCCGGCCAAGGTCAAAGAGGGCATCGCCGAGGTCAAGGAAGGCATGACATTCTGCCTGTCGATGCCGCTCGACTATCCCGGCGGCGCCATCCTGAACCCGCGACGGCATCCACCGCAAATCCGCCCGACTCTCAGAAACGACAAGCCCAACTTCGGCTACCAGAGCGGCTGGGATACCCCCGGCATGACCGACGTCATCAACGACGACATGGTCCTGCTGCACCTGCAGTACTCGACGCAGTGGGATACGCTCGCTCACGTCGGCGCGATGTTCGATGCCGACGGCGATGGCACGCCTGAGCCGGTGTTCTACAACGGCTATCGCAGCGGCAAGGAGATCGTCGGCCCGACCGACGGGAAGGATGCCGGCGGCGTACCCGGGACGTTCGTCGAAGCCAAGGGGACTTCATCGGCGAATGCGCTCGGCGTCGAGAACATGGCCGTGAAATGCCTGCAGGGTCGCGCCGTTATGATCGACCTCTTTGCCCACTATGGACGCAAGCGTCACGCTGTCGGCTACGATGACCTCATGCGGATCATGGCGGCCGACGGCATCAAAGTGGAGCCGGGCGATTTTGTCTGTCTGCGAACCGGGTTCGATGAGCTGGTTCTCGAGATGAAGCGGAAGCCCGATGCGCACATACTTGAAACGAGCTGTACCGGTTTGGACGGATCCGATGAGCGCCTGCAGCGGTGGGTCAGCGAGTCGAAGCTCGTGGCACTGATCTCGGACAACTATGCGGTTGAAATCCACAACGCACCATTGAAGCCCGGACAGTGCGCCATGCTGCCGTTACACCAGCATTGCCTCTTCAAGACGGGCGTCAACCTCGGTGAAATCTGGCACTTGTCGGAGCTGGCCGATTGGCTGCGCAAAAACAACCGAAGCCGCTTCCTCATGACGGCGCCGCCACTCAGGTTGCCCGGTGCAGTAGGGTCGCCGGCAACGCCGGTTGCAACCGTGTGAATTGACTGATCGCTCCCTGGCTTTCTCAAGCCCGGGAGTCGCGGCCCTCCTATTCGGACAACTGACGTGCCATGTCCCTCGATAGCTTGAAACCGTTTCTCGACCCGCGGTCGATCGCGATCATCGGTGCCTCGGAGAACCCCAACAAGATTGGGGGGCGTCCGCTGGCGTTCCTGCGCCGCTTTGGCTTCCGGGGCCGGGTCTTCCCCATAAATCCGACCAGAAAGGAGGTGCAGGGCGTCGCCTCGTTTCCGGGCCTCGCCGACCTGCCCGAGGTCCCCGATCTCGCGGTCGTTGTGGTCCCTGGCGACAACGCGGTCACGGCCGTCAAAGATTGTGCGGCACGTGGCGTCAAGGCGGTGATCGTCATGTCCTCGGGCTTCGGTGAGACGACCTCGGCAGAAGGAAAGGCCAAGCAGAACGAGATGGTCGCCGCTGCCCGGGCTGCCGACATGCGCATGGTGGGGCCCAACACCCAGGGCCTGGCCAACTTCGGCAACGGGGCGGTGACCAGCTTCTCGACCTTGTTCACCTCGCAGGAGCCGATGGACGGTCCGATCGCCGTGGTCAGCCAAAGCGGCGCCATGAGTGCCGTACCGCTTGGCTTGTTGCGACAGGTTGGTTTCGGCGTGCGGTATTCGCTTGCTACGGGAAACGATGCGGATGTAACGGTCGCCGAGATGGCCGCCGCTGCAGCGAGCGACCCCGCCATCAAATTGCTGCTGCTCTATCTAGAGAGTATTCCGCGGCCTGATCAGCTCGCAGAGGTAGCGCGGATTGCCAATGAGCGCGGCGTGTTCGTCGTCGCGCTCAAGTCCGGACGCACCGAGGCCGGTCAGCGGGCGGCCCGGTCGCATACGGGAGCGCTTGCCAACGACGATCATCTGGTCGATGCCGCGCTCGAGCGCCTGGGTATCTGGCGCGTGCGCACTTTGGCTGAGTTGGTGGCAGCTGCCGGTCTCTATCTCAAGCCCTGGAAACCCAAGGGGCGCCGCATAGTCGCCATTTCGGGTTCCGGCGCCACCTGCGTCATGGCGGCCGACGAGGCGACGCTTCACGGTCTCCGGATCGCAAACTTGCGGGTCGAAACTCGAGCCGAGCTCGATAAGCTACTTCCCACCTTTGCGACGACCACCAATCCCATTGATCTCACAGCGGCGCTGCTATCCAACAACCGCCTCCTCAGCGACATTTTGCCGGTCATTGCCCGAGACGATGCAGCCGATGCCTTCATGATCGGCATGCCCATCGCGGGTGAGGGCTATGACATTCCGACCTTTGCCCGAGACATCGCCGCCTTCGCCGACGAGACTGGAAAGCCGGTGGTCATAGCTGCATCCCAGCCCGCGGTGGCAGCGGAATTCCGCGCCAAGGGCCTCCCAACTCTACCCCTCGAGGCCGAAGCCATATCGGCGCTCGCCCAATTCATTCGACACCATGAGCTGGTCGACCGCACCAAAGAGCGACCGTTGCCGGATTGGAAGCGGCCGGCGGCACAAGAGAGCGGGACCGATAGTCTCGCCCTCCTGGCCAGAGCAGGTTTGCTTTAGCGTCGCTGGCGCGAGGCGCAGCCGCCAAGTCAGACGGAACGGTAGGTGAGCCGATCCGTACTCAGGAAGCGCACAGGGGCCCGGGCTGAGTTGCCGCGCGCTTCCATTGATACGTTTCGCTGAAGAACTTGAGGCCCTTGTAGCCCTTCACCTGCAGGACATCCGGGGTGCGTAATCTCACCTCGACGTCAAACCGCTCGCCCTGCTCGGGATCGTAAATCCAACCGTTGTCCCAGGAGCCATCGGATTGCGGACGCAAATTACCAATAATCTGCAGGCCGCAGATGGTCTGGACGCGCCTCGAGCGGTCCTCGTTCTTAGTGTCGCGCAACGGCTGACCCGCCTTGTCATTTGGCTCCCTGAGCCAAACGATACGCCCACACAGAGTGTCGGCGCACTGTGCGATCTCAACCGCACCACGTCCGGTGTGATCGATCCAAAGTCCCGTTGGGCCCGTTGCCGCAGGGGGTGTCGCGGGGCGCGGCTGTTGCGCCAAGGTTGCCGGAACCGCAAGGAGCCACGCAATCAGGGATAGCCCGTAGACAAGCTCGGTTTTTGACAAGCGATTGAACTGCATACGCTTCTACCTCTCTGAAGCTCTATCGCCCCACCAGTCTACTAACCTGTGCTGAAACGCGATTGGGCCTAAATTGCGACGGCGAGACAAAGCGCCACAAGGGCCTTAATTGCCTTCATTTCGCCTACGCATTTACCTAAGTGGACCGGTTGCCGGGCTTGCAAATAGGCCCGGCATCTTTACTTTGCCACCGCCCTGAGTGGCGGCGCCTATCACGAGGCCCTATATAGGGCGATAGCAGGTCGATAACCCTACATTCGCTGACGGATCGCACCGAGGCGCACGAACGCGCGACTGGCGCTGCGCCGGCAAAGTTTCTGTACGAGGGTAACGTCGTAGACATGGTCCTGACGCTTGCGTTCCGCAACTTGTTCCACGATCGCATCAGGCTGGCCGTCACCGTCGTCGGAATCCTGTTTTCAATCGTTCTGGTAGCCGTGCAGCTCGGGCTCTATCTGGGCGCGAGGAAGATGATCGTGTCCATGATCGAGCACGCCGATGCCGATCTCTGGGTCACGGCTTACGGCGCCAAAAGCTTCGAGGATTCGGGGGCTCTTACCGGGCGCGAACGCCACGCGGTCCTAAGCGTTCCCGGTGTTACAAGCGCCGTACCTCTGGCTGTCGCCTTTACCGAATGGCGCAAGCCCATTGGCGGATCTACGGTGATCGTCCTGGTCGGAGCCGACCCGGAGGACGGCGGATTGGCGCCATGGGATATCGTAGCGGGTGATGTCGGCAGCATCGCTGCCCCGGACGCTGTCGCGGTTGACCGCACGTATCTTTCGGATCTCGGCGTCGCCAGGGTGGGCGATACAGCGCAGATCGAAAGCACTCGCGTGAAAGTCGGGGCCCTGACGAGCGGGATCCGCTCATTCACCATGGCGCCCTACGTCTTTACGACATTGAAGCGAGCGCGGGCCATTCTCAACCTCTCGAGCGATCAGGCGACATATCTTCTTGTCAAACTCGGCCCAAATGCCGACCTCCAGGATGTCAAGGACAGCATCAAAGAGCGGCTCAGCGGTGTAGACGTCCTTACGCCGGCCGAATTCGAGGGTCGCAGTCTCGATCAGTGGTTGTTCGCCACCGGGGCCGGCGTCGCTCTCATTGGCGGCGCGCTCCTCGGGATCCTGGTTGGAACTGTCATCGTGGCGCAAACACTCTACTCCAGCACCAAGGACCATCTGGGCGAGTTCGCTACGCTGCGGGCGCTCGGCTCATCGAAAGGCTACATTCACCGCGTTATCCTGCTGCAGGCTGCACTCTCGGCCGTTATCGGCTATACGCTCGGCATGGCGATCGCACTGGTTGTCGTTGCATTCAGCGAACAAACAGCCCTGCCAATCATTATGACACGGGAGCTCGCGGCCGGTCTGTTCGTCCTGACTGTCGCGATGTGCGCGATCTCGGCGATCGCGGCAATAACGAAGGTGACAAAAATAGACCCTGTCATGGTGTTCGCCCGATGAGCAATTCGATCGTTTTGCAGGCGAGCAATATCGTCAAGGAGCTGGGCCAAGGCGCCGGCAAGGTGTGCGCACTCAAAGGCGTGAGCCTGACCCTGGAGCCGGGCCAGTTGACCCTGCTGATGGGCCCCTCCGGATCAGGCAAGACGACGCTGCTCTCGATTCTCGGCTGCATCCTCACCCCAACGTCGGGCAGCATTACAGTTGCCGGGCATGTTGCGGATGGCCTCGATCCCGAAGAACTGGCCCACTTGCGCCGCCGGCATATCGGCTTCGTATTTCAGACGTACAACCTTTTCCCCACGCTGACCGCAGAAGAAAACGTGCGTCTGGCGCTCGACGTGCGCGGCGAGGGCCGCAAGCCCGCTATCCAAATGGCGCGACGCGCGCTTACCAGCGTCGGCCTCGCCCACAAGCTCAAGTCCTATCCGCGCAACATGAGCGGCGGCGAGCAGCAGCGCGTTGCCATTGCGCGCGCCCTTGCCGGATCTCCGTCCGTGATCCTCGCCGATGAGCCGACAGCGGCACTCGACAGCGAAAACGGCCAAGCGGTCATGGGCCTGCTCGCCGAAATTGCGCACCGCGAGAACCGAGCGGTGCTGGCCGTTACCCATGATCCACGCACGCTCAACTTCGCCGACCGTATCGTGCGCATCGAGGATGGATTGATTGTCGGCGAGAAGCGTCAACGCTCCAAGCATAGTGTGGGTGTGGGCGAGCCAATTCGGAAGATCAGAGCCAATGCCTAACTCTCGCACACCCGTTGTCAGCATGATCGCCGCGGCCACCATGGCCGTCGCCATTGCTTGGACGGTGACACAGATCAACTCGCTACCGGTGCCGAACCCGGCCACTGCCGTGGTGCGTTCGCCCGCTCCGCGGTTGACGTGGGCGGCCTCGGCGCCCGGCAGAGTGGAGCCGCGCGGCGGGGAGATCAAAATCGGCTCCCAGGCGCCGGGGCGCATCGTGGATGTTGCCGTCAAGATCAATGATCGAGTTTCAGCGGGCGACCTCCTGATCCGCCTCGACGACGAGGATGCACGTGCGCGCATCCTCGCCGCAGACGCTGAAGCGGCCGTGCGCCGGCGCGAGCGCGATGCGGAGAGCGTAGGGCGTATGGCCCAGGATCGCCGGCTTTCGGAAGACAACGCGGCGGCGGCTGAGCGCGCTCTGGCCCAGGCTCGCACCGATCTCGACCGCGCTCTGGGCTTACGCCGCAACGCCTCTCCCAGTGAAGTCATTGGCGGGGCCGAACGCGCAGCTGTTGCTGCTGCTCAGGAAAAGGTGGAGCAGGAACGCGCAGCCCTGCGCAGGGCGCAGACAGCACAGGGCGTGCCATTGCCGACCCGCCTCGAGGCTGGGCTCACCGCGGCCCGCTCGGATCTTTCCCTTGCCGAGGCGGCACTGGAGCGGACCCGCATTCGCGCTCCGTCCGACGGGACGACATTGCAGATCAACGCACGTGTTGGAGAGACAGTGACACCTTCGCCCGAGCAGACTCTCGTCATCATTGGCGATCTGTCGACTTTGCGCATCCGCGCCGAGCTCGAGGAGCGCGACACTGCGAAGGTACGTGTTGGGCAGAGTGTGATTGTCAAATCCGACGCGCACCCAGGCAAGGATTTCGAAGGCAAGGTATCGACCATTGCGCAGGCCCTGGGACCGGGCAAGCTCGCCCAGCGCGGTCCGCGGCGGCCCAATGACTTGGAGGTTCTGGAAGTCGTTGTCGATCTGGCGGCCGGCTCGCCACTGCTGCCGGGCATGCGTGTCGACGTCTTCTTCAAGCCTGATGCCACGGTGCAGAACGAAGCTCCGGCCAAGAGCAATTAGGTCGTCCTAGCCCTCTTCGCCAAAACCGGCCTCGACCAGCGCCACCAGCGCTTCAATCGCCTCAGGCGCCTGCGGCCCTTCGGCCTCGATCAAGATCGAGCTGCCTGGTCCCGCAGCCAGCATCATAAGACCCATGATGGAGCTGCCGCCGACTGTGTGCCCGTCGCGTGTCACCCGCACTACGGCATCGAACGCCTCAGCGCACTTGACGAACTTGGCAGAGGCGCGCGCATGCAGACCCTTCTTGTTTCGAATGGTCACTTCCGCTCGCGGCTTGTCCAGTCCCGACACTCTCGCCCCCAGCGCGGCGCAGCTTCACGCTTCGCCCGACAGAACCTGGCTCGCGACGCTGATGTACTTGCGTCCCGCCTCTTTGGCGAGATTGACCGCCTCGGCGAGCGGCTTGTCTTTGCGGGCGCTGGCAAGCCGGATCAGCATCGGCAGATTGGCTCCGGCAATGACCTCGGCACCGGTGTCCTCCATGACCGAAATCGCAAGGTTCGACGGCGTACCGCCGAACATGTCGGTGAGCACGATCACCCCCGCGCCACTGTCGACCCGGCCAATGGCCGCGATCAGCTCCTTGCGGCGCAACTCCATGTCATCTTCCGGTCCGATGGACAGAGTTTCCATTTGGCCTTGCGCACCCACTACGTGCTCCAGCGCGGCGCGAAACTCTGTTGCGAGCCCGGCGTGAGCAATAATGACAATGCCAATCATTGGCTTGCAGCCTCGCAATTCGGCATGTCTCCCCCTGCCGGCCTCCGCCCATCGGGTAGCCTAGCCAAATCCCACCCACGATGACGTGAGGCCGAATCGAGCGCGCTCATTTTAGCACCGGGCCGCAATGATTGCCTGGAAGGCATCCTTCTTGGCAAACGCCATTTCGCCGCGCCGCTGATCAGCCAAGTCCACGCGACAACGCCAATGTTACACAGGCCGGACATTGGCAACCAGACTGAGCAAGACTTTGATCGGCGCGGACGCCTGGAACGGGGCCACCCGAATGACGGGCAACTCCAATCCGAGGATCAGCACCTTGGCTCCCGGTTCAGGAAGCCGCTCGATCTTTGTTGGATCGGTCAGCTCGACGAGCACGTCAAGCTCGGCTTGCGGTGTGTTCGGAAGATCGACAATGCCGACACCGCGCACTTCCAATTTGCCGGCAATCGCCAATGGCGAACGAGCCAAAATCCTGTCGCCACTGCGCTCCAACAGTACCTGGTCATCTGCGACCAACACTGCCCGAAGGAGGCGGCCGCTCAGATCATAACTCTGGCCAAGACAGCGTAGTGCGAGATCAGATTTCCCAGCGCCAGACGGTCCAGTAAACAGTGCCGCGCGGCCATCGACGGCAATGCAGCTGGCGTGTACGAGGCTAGTGGCGCCGTCCAAGGCCAGCAACCCCTCTGAGATTGGCTTGCGCAGCAGGAATGCTCACAGTGAAACGAGCGCCGCCAGCGCTACGATCGTTCGTATCTCGGTTCTCAGCCCAAATGCTCCCGCCGCAGGCGCTAATAATCTCGCGCGAGATACTTAAACCTAGTCCCGAGTTCTTGCCCCTGGTCTGATCGCTTTGCGGCCGGTCCGAATAGAAGCGCTCGAAGATGGCTTCCTTTCTGTCAGCCGGAATGCCGGGCCCCTGGTCCTCGATCGCAAACTCGACATCCGCGCCTTTGCGACGGACGCGGACCGTAATAACCCCATCGGGAGGCGAGAACGAAAGCGCATTGTCGATCAAATTCGTGACCACCTGACCGAGCCTGCCTTCATGCGCATTCACCACATAGGTGCCTGAAGGGGCATCAGCAACGTCGAACACGATGCGCCGACCATCGGACGCCAGCATGTCGCGGAACACGTCGACGACGCCTCTCAGCACTATGCAGATGTCGACAAGGACCGTTCGCTGGCGCGCAAGCTCGGCATCCAGGCGCGAGGCATTGGAAACATCCGTAATCAGTCGATTGAGGCGCCTGAGCTCGCCCTGAAGCTGCTCCACCAGTTGCTGGCGCTCCGTGTCCGTCTTGGCATACCCCAACACGTCGGCTGTGCTGCGAGCGGCGGCAAGCGGGTTCTTCAGCTCGTGCGCTACGTCCGCGGCAAACTTCTCACTCGCCTCGATGCGCCGATAGAGCGCTGCCGTCATTTTACGAAATGCCCCCGCCATCTGGCCGACCTCGTCGCGACGCTCCGAAAAATCGGGCAGCTCAGCAGGCGCCGTAAGACTCTGGCTGACCTGCTCAGCAGCCGCCGAAAGACGACTCATCGGGCCAGCGATCGTGCGCGCGAGCAGAAGCGACGCCATCACCGTGGCGCAGAAGGCCATGAACGCCGCTGCGAAGGTCACCCAGCGCTCTTTGTTCAGAATTTCGTCGATCTCGCCCGGTCGCGTCGAGAGCAACAGCACGCCGAGAATGGCATTGCGTCGCTGAATCGGGACGGCGTGAGAAACGATCTGCTTGCCCTCGTCGGTCAACAACAGCATCGGCGGGAAGGTCACGCCGCGCAGCGCCTGGCGGACCTCCGGGTAATATGTTCCGTTGGCCGTGCCTATCTCGCGGTAGACGGGCAGGTCGGACCCGTCGAACCATCCCGCAAGGCGGGTCCAGAACGTCTTGACGCGCACCTTTCCTTCGGGACGACTGTCGTCCTCCCGCGCGCCGATCGCTTCATTGGAATCGATAATGAGGGTTCCCTCGCGCGTATAAATGCGCGCGCGCGTGTTGTGCGCCGGCAGGATGAGACGCCGCAGAACCGGTGCCACGCGATCAGGCCTCAGCGACAATTCCATTGCCGCGAACCCGTCCTCCCGAAAGAGCATGCGTCTGCCATCGGCCTCCGGCAGGCGATCCTGCTCAAATGCCAGGCGATCGGTGTCGAGCGAGGCGTTGGAAGCAATCGCTGCCGCAATAATTTCACCTTGGATCTTCAGGCTCTCGACCCTGGCGCTGATCAACCAAGCCTGATGCTGGCTCAGCCACAGCATGCCGCCGAGCAGAACAGCGAGACCGAGCAAATTGGAAAGAAAGATACGGCGCGCGAGGCTGGCCGACAGAAAGCGGTAGGGGCCGGTGCTCCGCAGTCCGCGCCAGGCCATGGCGGCGTACCCGGAGATCGTGGACCCGAGATCGGCGACGAACGGCTTCCAGCCCGTGGCCAGCTCCGACACCGAGATGCGGCTGCCATCTGCGCCCGGCCGCTCTGTCTCAATCGCCATTCCCGGCCGCCTGGACGTCAGGCCTCCTTGAAGCGATAGCCGACGCCGTACAGGGTCTCGATGACATCGAAATCATCGTCCGCCTGTTTGAACTTCTTTCTCAGGCGCTTGATATGGCTGTCGATCGTCCGGTCGTCGACATAGACCTGATCGTCGTACGCGGCATCCATCAGGGCATCACGCGTCTTGACCACGCCAGGGCGCGACGCCAACGCTTGAAGGATCAGAAATTCCGTAACCGTCAACGTGACCGGCCTGTTGTCCCAGTGGCACGTGTGGCGCTCGGGATCCAACCGCAGCTTGCCCCGCTCCAGGATGCGGGCCGCTTCCGTAACAACGGCTTGAGGGTCCTTGGGCTGGAAGCGGCGCAGCACCGCCTTCACCCGCTCCACAACCAAGCGCTGTGAGAACGGTTTCGCAATGTAATCATCAGCCCCCATCTTGAGGCCGAACAACTCGTCGATCTCCTCGTCTTTGGAGGTGAGAAAGATCACTGGCATGTCTGACTGCTGGCGGATACGCCGCAACAGCTCCATACCGTCCATGCGCGGCATCTTGATATCAAAGACGCCGAGATCCGCAGGCTCCTCGGTCAACGCCTCCAATGCGGAGGCGCCGTCGCTGTACGTGCGGACCTTGTAACCCTCAGCCTCCAACGCCATACGCAGCGCTGTGAGGATGTTGCGCTCGTCATCGACGAGGGCGATCGTGCTCTTCTCTTTCATGTGCTTGACGTCCCCGGCGGCGCTAGCCTCTGATGTTCGCCGCTCTATGGTCCCAACGTGTGCGAAATGTGGCGCATCGGTGTTGGATCGCAGGTGACGAATGTTAGCCGAATGGATCGATGAGGAAAACCCGAACATCCTGCTCCATGCGGTTGCGCCGGCTTACTCAGGGCCCAATTCGATGGCCACACGAGTTGCATTATCAAGCAATGGGCTGAAATCAAACAAGAAACTTGCATGGAGCTTGCATAACGCGATGGCCGCACATGGCACTGTCATTTCCCCCAGGTTCGGTGCGACTATGCGGGACTTGAGGAGTTAACTTGTCGTCCGTAGCATGAGAGTTCACGGCTCGTGCTCCGCGGCTTGCCCCTTTGTATCGGCAGTGGGCAGGTCGGTGCGCGAGCCGGCGCATTTGGCGGGTACGCGACTTGTGTCGCGGATGAGGAATTGCAGTGGGCAACAACTTAGCAATGACGGCAAACGCGTTTCCCCTGACGGCCGCCCGCCGGATTCTGCACAATACGTCCCATCTGGAACTTATCGAGCGCGCCATCAGAGATGGTGAAGGGCGGTTCGCTTCGAGCGGCGCGCTCGTGTTCGAAACCGGTGCCCATACCGGCCGCTCCGCCCAGGACAAATTCACAGTCCGCGACAGCACCACCGAGAAAACCGTCTGGTGGGACAACAACAAGGCCATGGAGCCCGCGCAGTTCGATCTGCTGTACGCGGACTTCCTGGAGCATGCGAAGTCGCGCGACCTCTATGTGCAAGATTTGTTTGCCGGCGCCGATCCTGCGCACCGGCTGGTCACGCGGGTGTTCACGGAATACGCGTGGCATGCCCTGTTCATTCGCTGGTTGCTGCGGCGACCCAGCTCCAACGAGCTCGCCCATTTCAATCCGGAGTTCACAGTCGTCAATCTGCCGAGCTTCCGGGCTAATCCGGAACGCCACGGCGTGCGGTCCGAGACCGTTATCGCCTGCAACTTTGCCAAGCGCCTCGTCCTGATCGGCGGCACGTCGTATGCCGGCGAGACTAAGAAGTCCGTCTTCACGTTCCTCAACTACCTGATGCCAGAGCGCGGCGTGATGCCGATGCATTGCTCCGCCAATGTCGGCTCAGAAGGCGATACGGCAATATTCTTCGGGTTGTCGGGCACTGGAAAGACCACGCTCTCAGCCGACCCGAAACGCACATTGCTCGGCGACGACGAGCACGGCTGGTCTGACACCGGCATTCACAACTTCGAGGGCGGCTGTTACGCCAAAACGATCAGGCTGTCGAAGGAGGCAGAGCCCGAGATCTGGGCCGCCTCCAACCGCTTTGGCGCTGTCCTCGAGAACGTGGTGCTGAAACCAGGTACAGGCGAGCCGGATTTCGATAATGGGCGATTGACCGAGAACACCCGATCGGCCTATCCGCTCGACTTCATCTCGAACGCCAGCGCCATCGGCGTCGCGGGTCATCCCAAGAATATCGTGATGCTATGCGCCGATGCTTTCGGCGTGCTTCCACCGATTGCAAAGCTTTCGCCCAGCCAGGCCATGTATCATTTCCTGTCCGGCTATACTGCCAAGGTCGCCGGCACGGAAAAGGGATTGGGCAACGAGCCGCAAGCGACGTTCTCGACCTGCTTCGGCGCGCCCTTCATGCCGCGCCACCCCTCGGCCTACGGCAACATGCTGCGCGGTCTCATCGCTCGTCACAATGTTGATTGCTGGCTAGTCAATACCGGCTGGACGGGCGGCAAATACGGCGTAGGGCGTCGCATGCCGATCCAAGTGACGCGCGCCCTGCTGGATGCCGCCTTGTCGGGCGCGCTCAAAGGACAGCCCATGCGCGCCGATCCGCTATTCGGCTTTCAGGTGCCCACCTCGCTTCCCGGCGTCGAGCCCGGCATCCTGAACCCACGCGAGACTTGGGAGGACAAGAGCGCTTACGACTCCCAAGCGCGTGCGCTGGTCGACATGTTCAACAAGAACTTCGCGAAGTACGAGGTGCATGTCGACGCCGACGTCAAGGCCGCGGCACCGGCGTTGCGGCACGCCGCGGAGTAGCTACAAAGGCACTGAGTTTCAGCGAAAGTCCTGCACAGTCAGGATCGGCGAGAATGCGATCCCGGCTTTGGCGAACGTCTCTGAAGCGCCTTCCAGGCGGTCCACGACTGTAATCACCCGGACGACACTCCCGCCCTCGGCCCGCACGGCCTCGACTGCCTTCAGTGACGAGCCACCCGTGGTCGTGACGTCCTCGACGATGATGACGCGCTTGCCTTTGATGGTCTCACCCTTGATCAGCCCCTCGATCAGCGACTGCGTGCCGTGCTCCTTCGCCTGCTTGCGCACAAAAAACGCGGGCAAAGGTGTCCCCTTGGCGAAGCTGACGGCTGCCACCGCGGCGGCAATCGGGACAGCGCCCATTTCCAGTCCGCCGACCATATCCGCCTCGCCCGGAGCGATCGCGCCCGAGACCAGCGCACCGATGAGGTAAGCGCCTTCGGGATCGAGCATGGTCGGCTTGAGGTTGAAATAGAAGTTGGATATCCGACCGGATGCGAGCCTGATTTCCACGCCGGTGCCATAGGACCGGCACCTGATAATCTCGATGAGACGAGCTCGGTCGGCCGACGTCGTATCGATAGTCATGGAGCCCTCTCCTGCTCGGTCCGGAACCAACGCTGGCCACACAGCGATGCCGCGTGTCAAGGGTATGCACGCGTGCTAGAGCAGGATCGCTTCGGATTGAAGCACTTTACCGCAACAGGGACCTCTCGGCCGAAGCGTGAATCCTGCTCTACACTTTAGATTAGAGGGCGATTCACGCGTCGCGGCGGAGCCGCGCTACACTCGGACACATGGAAGCGGTAGCGCTTCCATGTGAGGCGATCGCGCTCTATTGAGCGTCATCCACACGGGAGACTGAGCACATCATGTTTGACCCGGAAGCCCCGCCAGAGCTGGCAGTTTCGCGCTGGTTCAACACCAAGGAGCCGCTCGCGCTAGCCGGCTTGAAGGGCAAGGTGGTGGTGCTGACTGCCTTCCAAATGCTCTGTCCGGACTGTGTCGAGCACGGGTTGCCGCAAGTCAGACGCCTGCGCCAGCATTTTAGTCCCGAGGAAGTGGCTATCATCGGTTTGCACACGGTCTTCGAGCACCATAAGGCGATGACGGTGGATGCGCTGGAGGCCTTCCTGCACGAATACCGCTGGCCATTTCCGGTTGGCGTCGACACGGCGGACGGGGAGGGAATACCGAAGACCATGGCCGCCTACGAGATGCAGGGCACACCAACGTTGTTGCTCTTCGACCGCGAGGGGCGTCTACGCCGGCACTACTTCGGCAAGCCCAACGATATCATGCTCGCTGCGGAGATCATGGCCATGGCGATCGAGGACGAGGGAGCCCCGCGAGAGCAGGCCGCCGGTATCGAGAGGAAGCTCGCCCGGGTCCTGGTCAACCCGGAGCACGGCCACGCCCATGAGCACGGTGAAGACTGCGGCTGCGGGCATGATCATGGCCACGACGGGCACGATCACCACCATCACCCTCCCGGCAACGCCCGCTGATGGCGCCCGCTGACGCGACGTTACGCTTTCCCCAGGCGGCCTGGATCGATCCGACTGCTCGCGTATGGGGCAAGGTTTCGATCGGGCTTGGCGCAAGCCTGTGGCCCTACGTCGTCATTCGGGCTGAAAGCAAACACGTTGAAATCGGCCGGTTCAGCAATCTGCAGGACCACGTCATGGTCCATATCGGCTACGTCGCGCCGACCGTCATCGGGGACTATTGCTCCATTGCACATCGCGCCGTGCTGCACGGCTGCACGATCGAGAGCAATTGTCTCATCGGCATCGGCGCCATCGTCATGGATGGCGCGGTGATCGGCGAAAATTCGATCGTCGCCGGCAATGCCCTGGTGCGGGAGGGAACTATCGTTCCGCCAAACTCGATCGTCATGGGTACTCCGGCCAAGGTCGTTCGCACCGCCAACAATTGGGTCGCAAACCGTCTCAACGCGTGGCTCTACCACCGCAACGCACAGCATTACGCACGAGGCGAGCACCGGGCGTGGGATGGAGACGACTATGAGATAGCCAGAACCGCAGAGCAGGCGCGTCTCGAAGCGGAATTTCGCGAGACTTTTGGCGCGGCCTGAAGCTCTTCCGCCGCTCCTCACACCTTTCGTGGCGCGCCGCCCTCGCCAATGTCCCAGTAGAGGCCGGTCATCAGTTGTAACGCATTGCGTGTCAACGGCATGAGGATGTGCTCGTCCGGCCAATGCTGCGAACAGGACGCGTAGGAGTGTGGGATCCATATGGTCGGCAGACCGAGATCGTCGGTGAAAATGTCGTTGCAGATCGAGCCGCCCATCGACGGCACGATTGCCGGTTTCACGTTCGACGAGCGCTGCATTGAGCCCCGCACGAACACGGCCCAAGGATGATCGGGCTCCGTGCGCGAGGCGGAGAACGTGCCGTCGTTCGCCTTCGGCGGCGGGGTCACTTTGACGAGCGTGTGACCCTTGGTCCGTAGATGCCGCTCGAGCGCGGGGACGATGTTGTCGACGTCCGTTCCGGCAATAAAGCGAAGCTGGCAGTTGGCGACCGCCTTGGGCGGAATGGCGTTGACCGGCCTGCCGGGAGTTCCGGTTGCAAAAGCGAGAATATTGAATGTGTTGGCACCATACACGCGCTCGGCCGGCTTCAAGTCGGGCTCACCCCACCATTCATCGACTTGAGGCCCCTTGTCCCCGCCGTCGATCTCGACGTCAGCCAACGCTTCACGCACCGCGCGCGACATGGGCGGCGCCTTGAGCTCATCGACCAGCAGCTCACCCCTCGGTCCCACGATCGAGGCCAGCGCGTGGGCCAAGACAAAGCCAGGATTGGCGATCAGGCCACCCCAATTGCCGGAGTGGTGTCCGCCCTCGCGCAGATCGACCACGAGGTCGAAGTTCACTGCACCGCGGCAGCCCAGTGCCAGCGTCGGCCGCTCCTGCTTTACGCGCGGGCCGTCCGAGGCGATGAAAACGTCGGCTGCAAAATCCTGCTTGTGCGCGCGAACCAACTCCTTGAGGCCTTTCGAGCCTGCCTCCTCTCCCATCTCGATCATGAACTTGGCGTTGAAGCCGAGCCTGCCGCGCTCGGCGAGAACGGCGCGTAGTGCTGCCATGTTGATCGTATGCTGGCCCTTGTTGTCGGCCGTGCCGCGACCGTATAGGCGCTCGCCATCGCGGGCGGTCGTCCATGGACCCTCGCCCTTAGTCCATTGATCCTCGAGGCCGCGCACGACATCGCCGTGCCCGTAACCCAGAACCGTGGGTAGCGCCGGATCCTCGATCCTCGTCGCAAGCAGAACCGGACCTTGGCCCTGGAACGGATTGTCGTACTTGCGGACATCGAACCCCATGACTTCGAACGCCGGTTTCATCTCGACGTCCAGGTAGCGATGGCACTCAGGAAGGCTCTCGGGCAGCTTCTGGCTTTCGGACTTGATGGCAACGCGACGCGCCAGCTCGGCTTCAAACTCGCCGCCATCGAAATAGGCCTCCGAACGCCCGATCGCGCCGGTACGGCTGCCCGTCTGCTTCGAACTCACGACAGATCTCCTATTCCAGCGTTGTGTCGGATCATGCCGCCCGCCGAGCCATGTCTGGATCGTAGAGGTGGCATTCGGCGTAACCGCCGGCGTCTGCTATCGGGCGCGGCGCCACGTGATCGCATGGCTCGAACCGACGCGAGCATCGCGGGTGAAACCGGCATCCTAGCGGCATATCGAGAGGATTGGGGTAGGCCGCGCCGAGATGCGTATCAGGCACGCCGAGACCAGGCTCCGGCGTCAGCACGGATTTCAATAGCGCTTCCGTGTAGGGATGCTTCGGAGCACTAAAGAGCGTTTCAGTTTCGGCCTCCTCGACAATCCTGCCGAGATACATGACTGCAACGCGGTCGGCCATATGCTCGACGACTGCCAGATTATGGCTGATCAGCAGATAGGTGAGGCCGAGCTCCCTGCGCAGGTCCTGGAGCAGGTTGAGGATCTGGGATTGCACCGAGACGTCCAATGCCGACGTAGGTTCATCGCAAATGACGATGGCCGGCCGATTGACCAGTGCACGGGCGATGGCGACGCGCTGCCGCTGACCTCCCGAAAGCTGGCTCGGATAATTGTCGTAGAGCCGACGGGACAACCCGACCAGCTCCATCATTTCCTCGACGCGCCGGCGCCGCGTCGCAGGCTCGCTCTCTCCCTGAACGACGAGGGGTAGGGCAATTATCGAGCCGACCGATTTGCGCGGATTGAGCGAGGAGTAAGGGTCCTGAAATACCGGCTGCACCAACCTTGCCACCTGATACCGCGCAAGCTCACCAATCGGCTGCCCCGCGATCTGAATTGATCCCGACGACGGCGGCAGCAGGCCGAGCAGCATGCGTGCCAGGGTGGTCTTGCCGCAGCCAGACTCGCCGACGAGACCCACCACTTCACCCTGGCGGATCGACAGTTTCACACCATTGACGGCATGCAGCGCTTTCTTCTCGCGCATAAAACCTTGGCTCACCAGAAAGGTGCGCGTGACGTCCAGGGCGCTAAGAACGTCCGTATCGTTCATGCCGCACTCCCGGCCGCCTGGACCAAGCCGACAGCGATCTCCGACGCGCGGATGCAGCGCACCTGCCTGTCGCCGCGTGCGCCCGGGATGAGCGCGACCGGTGCGGTTCTGCAAGCGTCCAACACATGCGGGCAGCGGCTGGCAAAATGGCATCCCGGCATTTCGCCAATGAGGGAGGGCACCATTCCAGGAATCACGCCCAGTCGCTCACCGCGCCGCGTACGACCGGGGACCGGAATGCACGCGAGCAAACCCTGTGTGTAGGGATGCCGCGGTGAGCCAAAAATCTCTTCCGCGAGGCCGGTCTCCACCACTTCGCCAGCATACATTACGACCACACGGGTGGCGGTTCTCGCCACGATGCCAAGATCGTGCGTGATGAGCACGAGCCCCATGTGGAACTCGCGCTGCAGCTCTGCCAGCAAATGAAGGATTTGCGCCTGGATCGTCACGTCTAGCGCCGTGGTCGGCTCATCCGCAATGATGAGGGCTGGCTCACACATCAGCGCCATGGCGATCATCACGCGCTGGCGCAGCCCGCCCGAAAGCTGATGCGGGTATTGCCGCAACCTTTGGGCCGCCGCCGTGATCCCGACACGCTCCAACAGATACACCGCCCGATCGCGCGCCTGCCTGCCAGTCACGCGCTTATGGCGGCGCTGCGCTTCCTCGAGCTGGTTGCCGATGCTGTAGGCGGGATTGAGCGATGTCATCGGCTCCTGGAAGATCATCGCCATGCGGTTGCCGCGGATATCCGCCATCTCCGACTCGGGAACCCGGCTGAGGCTACGGCCCTCCAAATCAAGACGTGTAGCGGTGCGGGATGCGAGCTTGGGAAGGAGATCCATGATGGCAAGCGCCGTGAGCGACTTGCCGCAACCCGAACTCGCCAACGATACAAACGGTCTCTCCGCGGTCGACATGAAAGCTCACTCCCTGCACGGGACGCAGCGTACCCGCAGGCAAAGGAATCTCGACACGCAGATTTTCAACGGTGAGGACGCGCCCGCTCATCAACCACCGCCTCGACCAGATCGCGAATGCGGGTGGGTGGGCACGGCTCTATCAGCTCCGGTTCTCTGGCGCCGTGACATCGCGCAGCCCATCGCCGACCAGATTGATCGAGAGAACGAGAAGGAAGAGGGCAATCCCCGGAATGCTGATGAGCCAGGGATCGAAGAACATGAGTCCCTTTGCCTCCGAAATCATGAGGCCCCAGGATGGGGTCGGCGGTTGAACGCCAAGGCCCAGAAACGACAGCGCGGCCTCGAGCAGGATCGCATGCGCCATCTCGAGCGTGGCGACGACAATCAAGTGGTTCATGACGTTCGGCGCAATCTCAGTGAAGAGAATGCGCCAAGGCGAGCAGCCGACAGCCTCGGCCGCGGTCACAAACTCCAGCGTGCGCACCTGTTGCGTGGCACTGCGCATGACGACGGCAAAGCGGTCCCAGATCAGCAGGCCGAGCACCCAAATTACGACATTCAAGGACGAGCCGATAAGCGACACCACGGCCAGCGCTACCAACACCACCGGCATCGACAGCCTGGTGGTGATGATGAAGTTCACCACCATGTCGACACGGCCGCCGAAGTAGCCCGCAACCACGCCCAGGGTCGTCCCGATCACACCGGAGATCAGCATCGCCGCAAAACCAATCAACAGTGAGACTTGCGCACCATGAAACAGGCGCGAAACGTAGTCGCGGCCGAGATGGTCGGTTCCCAGCGGATGCGCCCAGGTGACTTTGGGGCTGCCGTGCCAGATCGGCGGTATCAGCTTTCTGGCAAGCTGCTGATCGTAGGGATCGTGGGGAGAGATGTAGCCAGCCAAGAGGGCCATCATAACAATGATCAGGAGCACTCCACCGCCGAGCATCAGGCCGAAGTGACCAAAGATGCGCCGCCGCATGATGGCACCAGGAGAGGGCGTCAGGATTTCTGCAGCGGTAGGAACTCCGGCTCTCAGAATTCCGGTTTCGGCCATGTCAGGCCACCCGGATGCGTGGATCGAGGAACGCGTTCAGCATGTCGGCGAGGAACGTCAAGACCACGTAGATGATCGACAGCACCAGAACGATCGCCTGCATCATCGGAAGGTCCTTGCGCTGAATCGATTCCCAAGCGAGATAGCCAAGGCCATTGATCTGGAAAATCGTCTCGATCACGATCGACCCGCCGAGCATGAAGCCGAACTGCACGGCAGCCAGCGCAACCACGGGGATGATCGCGTTCCGCAACGCGTGCTTGAAGAGTACGCGCATGGGCCGCAAGCCCTTGGCTCGGGCCGTGCGGATGTAGTCTGACGACAGCACCTCGAGCATGCCGGCGCGTGTAAGCCGCATCACGGCCGGCGTCACGTAGTAGCCGAGTGCGATCGACGGCATCACGTAGTTCGCCCAGCTATCCTGACCGGTGATGGGCAAGAGCCGCCACGTCACGCCAAGCCAAAGGATCAAGGTCAGCGCGAACCAGAAGGTCGGCATAGCCTGGCCGATGACGGCGAGCGTCAGGGCGGTGCGATCAAAGATGCTGTTTGGCTTTACGGCAGCCAGGACGCCGAGCGGTATCGACAGCAGTAGCGCGAAGCTGATGGCGCAAGCGCCAAGCAGCATCGTGACCGGCAATCTTTGCAGAATGACGTCGGCAACGGGCTGGCGCAGGTTGTAGGAACGTCCAAAGTTACCTCGCGCGGCGTTCCACAACCAATCTGCATATTGGACCGCGATCGGCCGATCGAAGCCATAGAACTTGCGAATGTTATCAACGTCCTCGGCGCGAGCATTCTCACCCGCGATGGCGATGGCCGGATCGCCGGAGACATAAATCATCGAGAACGTGATCAGCGACACGGTAAGCGCCACCAACAACGCAATGCCGAGCCGCTTGAGGGCATACGCAAGCATGGTCTACGCCCGTGTCACCTTCCGCACCGTGGCCCCGGAACAAATGCGCGTCCGAGAGCGAGCGCGGCGCCTACTTCCATTTGGCCGCGAAGAACTGCGGGATCTCGTCCGATGTGGGCGTGAAGTCGAGATCCTTCGTGAACGCGTAGTACTTGGCGTAAGTGAACATCGGAACCCAATACGCCTCCGAGGCGATGCGCCGATGCACCTTGGCCCAAAGGGCCTTGCGCTTCTCGGGGTCGATCTGGCCGTCGGCCTCGGCTATTCCGCTGATGACTTCCGGGTCGCGCGATTGATCATCCGGCCCGCCAGTAAAGAAGTAGGAGGTGCTCGCTGAAGTGTCCGGTATGGAGTTGGAGCCCCAGGTACCGTGGTTCATATGCGTCTTGCCGCCACGCACGTTCTGCTGAAAAGCCGTAAACTGCAGGTAATTCAGCTTCGGCTTCAAGCCGATCTTGGCCAAGTCGCCAATCACCGCCTCGGTGTATTCCCGTTCGCGATAGGCATAGAGATCGAATTCCAAGCCCGGCGCTACACCGGCCTCGGACAAGAGCTTCTTGGCCTTCTCTGGATCGTAGTCATATTTCGGTACATCCGCCGGACAGGCGAACTGATCCGGATGGCAGGCCGCGTGAATGACAACCGACGCCGGCCCAACCAAATTCTTGGTGATGGACTCGCGGTTGATGGCGTGCACGATCGCCTGCCGAACCCGCTTGTCGGTAAAGGCTTTGTTCCCACTCACCCCGTTTACATCGAACGCGAGATAGGAAATGCGCAGCGTCTTGGCATTCTCCACTTTGAGGGACGGATTGGCGGCCAGTCGCTCTGCCTGATCCTTCGGCACGTCCCAGATCCAATCAATGGCACCCGTCATCAACTCGGCAGACCGAACCTGCGCGTCCTTGATGGTGCGGAAGCGGATTGCGCCGATCCTTGGCGCACCTTTGTAGCTGTCCTTGAAGTAATCGGTGTTCTTGACGGCGTGGATAAATTCGCCCGGCCTGATCTCGGTCACTTTGTAGGGGCCGGTGCCGTTGGGCTTGACGGCTCCGAAGTCCTTCTTGCCGTCGGCCTTGGCGGGCGCGTCGTCCCAATGTCCCTTCTGCATGATGAAGCCGAGACCGGCGAGATAGGCGAGCGCCGGTGGGAATGGCTTATTCAGATTGACGCGCACGCTATGGCTGTCAATTTTTTCTGCGTTCTTGATCCACGCCATCAGGGCGTAGTTCATGATCGCGTGATCTTTGTTGGCGATGAAATTGAGCGTGTACACGACGTCGTCGGCGTCCATAGGCTTGCCTGAGTGGAATTTCGCGTCCTTGCGCAATTCCAGCTCGAGCGCCGTCTCGTTGGCCCACTTCCAGCTTGTCGCAAGCAAGGGTTTGAGTTGACCGCTCGCGGGATCGCTGTAGATGAGCGTGTCCCAGACGTAGTGGCCGACGACGACCAACTCGCGTGTGTTGATGTAGTAGGGGTCGGCAATCGGATTTTCCCGATCCGTCGCCCAGACCAGCGTATCGTCCTTCTTGCCGGCGAACGCGGGGCCCGACAGGCCCGCGGCCATCAAAGCCAGCATCAAAATACAGCCTAGAGGCATCCTGAACATTCGCCACTCTCCCTTTGCATTGTTCGGGATGGAATAGGCGCTATTCACAACCCGTTCTTCGACAACGATTGCCTCTCTGCGTTTGATTTGCAAGCGATCTCGATCTGCCGGTACGGTGGCGACTTCCTCTTGCCGCTTTGGTCTATTGCCGTTCTCGTCCCGCTCGAGAGTGACGATGAAACGGTCGGCAGCCATGGGAGTGGCGCGCTCGGCGCGCCGCCCCTCAAATATTGCGGCGGGCCCGGCGAGTCCCTTTACGGGGCCCGGTCGAAGGCGGCTTGGGCATCCCGACCTCAATATTCCGGCTGACATATGCCTCGAGGCTCGCCGGCACTTGCGTGCCCAAACTGCCAAAACCAGTCTTCAATAGAGTAGTGCGGAACACAGCCTCCGCGCGATCCGGATCCTTGGCGGTGATCGCGTCGAGGAAGGCAACATGATTGCCGAGCACTCCCTCTCGATTGGTCAGGAAGGCTGGATGCTGATGCAGATAGATACGGACCAGGTTCGAGATGGACCGCCAGGAGGCGAGAAGAAAGGCGTTGCCGGAATAGGTGCAGACAAGCTCGTGAAATGACCAGTCGAGATCCCGCCATTCGGCCGTTTCGCCAGAATGCGCGGCGATCTCGATGCGCCGATGCAAACGCTTCAGCTGATCGACCATGGCTGGCGTGACATGCACCGCGACTAGGCGCGCCGCCAGCCCCTCGAGCAGGGCCCGCACGGCAATCATCTGGGCGACTTCTTCAGGGGTCACCGCGCGCACGTACGTGCCACGTCCGCGCCGACTCTCGACCAGATGGTTGGCTTCAAGCGCCTTGAGCGCCTCGCGCAGCGGCCCGCGGCTCACCTTCAGCTTGTCAGCGAGGGCGGTTTCAACGAGCCGCTCGCCCGGCATGAGCGTGCCGGAGCGGATAGCCTCTACTAGCCGTTCAGCCACAATCTCCGGGAGCGAGCGCTGCGGCGGGAGCGCCCATGCCTCGCTGAGCGCGGCCTTCGCGGCAAGGATCGCGATGCCCTTTGTTTTCTCATCAGTCATGGCACACGAGCCTGCGCGTATCTTGCCGGCACCATTGGACCTGCGACGGAATTTCTTTTCAAATTACTTCGTTGGCCCGCAATGTCTCGAGCTCTGCATCCGTAAGCCCGAGCAAGCCCTTGTAGATTTCTTCCGTGTGAGCGCCCAATGCAGGGCCCAGCCACTCAACCGATCCGGGGGTGTCGCTGAGCCGAGGACATACGTTGGGAACAGCCAACTCGCCCGCGCGCGGATCGTTCATGAGCTTGATATTCTCGCGTTCCTTGTAGTGCGGGTCAGTGAAGATCTCGTCGATGGCGTAGACGGGCCCGCACGGCACCTGGAACCGGTCACAGACCTTCATCAGTTCGTCCCGGTCGTAGGTCTGCGTCCAGTCCCCCACAAACGCATCCACCTTGGCGCGATCCTTCTCGCGGTTGGCAAGCTTGCCCCACTTGTCATCGCCAGCCAGATCGCTGCGGCCCATGGCTTCGGCCAGACGCGCGAAGATCTTGTCGCTGGTGCAGGCAATGGCGATCCAACGCTTGTCCTTGGTCGGGTAATGGCTGTGCGGAACGACATTGACAGTGCCCGGACCCATGCGCTCGCGCACGAAACCCTTGTAGTGGTAGGCGGCAGCAAGCTCGTCCAGAATGCGAAAGATGGGCTCATAGAGACCAATGTCGATGACCTGCCCGCGGCCGGTGATCTCGCGGGCCCTAAGTGCAAAGAGCACACCCATCGCGCCGTAGATGCCGGCCATGTAGTCAGGGATCGTTGCGGAGCCTGGGGTCACGGGCGGCCGATCCGGAAAGCCCGCCAGATAGGACAGGCCGCCGAACGCATTGCCGATGCGCCCGAACCCCGGACGCGGACTATACGGACCCGTTTGTCCAAAACCGGAAATGCGAACCATGATGAGCTTGTGGTTGTATTTCCTGAGCTCTTCCCAGCCCAAACCCCACTTCTCCAAAGTGCCGGGCTGAAAATTCTCAACCAGTACGTCGGCCTGCATGACAAACCGCTTCAGGAGCTCAGCGCCTTCCGGCTTTCTGAGATCCAACGTCACACATTTTTTGTTACGGCTTTCTGACAACCACGGAAGTGAATCGCCGCAGCTCGTGGCGGTGCCGAATTTACGAAGCGCATCGCCCACGTTGGGCAGCTCTATCTTGATGACCTCGGCACCAAATTCGGCCAACTGGGTCGTGCAGAAGGGGCCTGCCAGAAACGTCGAGACGTCCAGAACACGAATGCCCTGCATCGGCTTGACCGCAGGTGTCGATCCGTCCGGCATTACAAACTCCCGTGCTGGATGGGTAATATCTAGCGCCGCCGTTCCATGATGCGCTGGTGCATGGCGAGCACCCGCTCGGCACGATAGACGATCGGATAATCGATGAACTTGCCATCGAGCTGGATCGACGCAGAGCCAGCTTCCTCAGCGTCCTTGAACGCCTGCACCGCACGACGCGACCATTCGACCTCGGCCGGCGTCGGCGCCAGCATTTCGTTCACAATCGGCACCTGGTCCGGATAGATGCACATTTTCCCCTGAAAACCGAGACGCTTGATGGTTCGTACCGAGGCCCGGAAGCCTTCTACGTCCTTGATATCGACCCACACCGTGTCCAGTGGCGGCTCGATCCCGGCTGCGCGCGAGGCAAGCACCACGGCGCTCCGATAGGGAAGCAGCTCCTCCTCGTTACGACTCCATTCGATGTTCATGTCGAGGGTGAAATCACCCGCCCCGAAGGAGACGCGCTTGACGCGTGTGCCCGCCGATGCGATGGCCGCAACGTTGGCCACACCTTTGCCGGTCTCGATGATCGGAATGATGTCGAGCGCGCCCAGGGTCAGGCCTCTTTCGCGCTCCAGCTGGAGCACCAGCCAATCGATGGCTTTTATTTCATCCGCTGTTTCGACCTTGGGCAGGATGATGCCGTCGATACCTCGCTGCACTACGGCGACAACGTCGCCATAGCCGAACTCAGTCGTCATGGCGTTGACGCGGACGTAGCCGAGACCGCGGTGGGGCTTCTGGTAAGCGGCAACAACCACGGATCGCGTTGCAACCTTCTCGGCAATCGGACACGCATCCTCAAGATCGAGGATGGTTGCGTCGGCATCCAGGGTCAGGGCTTTCTCGACGCGTCGCGGGTGGTTGCCCGGCGCAAATAAAAACGAGCGATATACCGACATCCCTACCCTTGGCCTCCCGAGCCGGTAAAAGATTTGACCGATTGTTGCCTGCTGGCGACGGCATATGTCAACTGTCGACAAAAAGGCTAGCGGCGGCGTGACGGCGGTTAGCGCCGGGGCGACGATAGGTGTCGGTGGTGCGACGGCGGGTGAATGGACGGTGAGGCTGATCCATCGGCAACCTTGACCCCCTCTCTGACTGCCCCCTACCGTTCCTGCGCAGCATTTATGACTTGGAGATTGAAGCATGAAGATCGTCGTGATGGGGTCGGGCGGTATTGGCGGCTACTTCGGGGCGCGCCTCGCGGCTGCCGGAAACGACGTCACCTTCGTGGCGCGCGGCGCACATCTGGCGGCCATGCAAGCCGAAGGACTGAAGATCGAAAGCCCCCTCGGCAATGTGCATCTGACGCCTACGCAGGCTGTGCGCGATGCACGCGATGCTGGATCTACAGACGCCGTGCTCTTTGCTGTGAAGATGGGCGACGCGGAAGAGGCCGCTGCGTCGTTGCTGCCGCTGCTTGGGAAAGAGACGCCGATTTTTGCGTTCCAGAACGGTGTCGAGGCCGCCGACCTGATCGATAAGATCGCAGGAGTAGGTCGCGTCGTTCCGGGGGTGGCGCGCATTTCATCACACATAGCGAGACCGGGCGTAGTCCAGCACGTGAGCCCATTCGCGCGGCTCGAGTTCGCCGAAGCGAACAACACGGCGAGCGAGCGGTGCAAGGCATTCCATGCGGCGTGCCGGAACGCCGGCATCGATGCAACGCTATCAGCGAATATCCAACGTGAGCTGTGGCTCAAGTTTGCCATGCTCGCCCCCATGGCTGGAGTCACGACATTGACTCAGCGCACTGCGGGACCGCTGCGCCGCAACGCCGATACCCGCGCGCTCATTGAAGCCGCAATCCAGGAAATCGTGGCTGTTGGAGAGGTCGCGGGCACAGGCCTCACAGCGTCCGACCTGCCGTCTCTGATCAAAACGATCGATGGACTACCCGAGACAATGACATCCTCGATGTCGCACGACCGAGCCGCGGGCAAGGCGCTGGAGCTCAATTGGTTGTCCGGTGCTGTCGTGCGGCTTGGCCAGCGCTGCGCGGTTCCAACCCCGACGCATCGCTTCATCGTTCAGGCATTGGCGCTCGAGGCTGCAGGCAAAAGCACACCCGCCTGATCTATGAGGCGGCAATATCCGGCGCTTTAACCTTCAATCCACTGAAGCGCGGGGCCCCCGGCCAAAATATCTGCGCGAGCGCATCAACTACAGCGGGCTCACCAGTCGTCAGAAGGCTCAGCCGTTGTCCATCACTTTGCGAGCCTTCCTCGAGGTACTTGGGATGGCGCGCCAAATAATCCTCGAGACTGTCGGCGACCACCACCGGCTGCGAGAGGATGCGGGTGAACGGCGGCAAATGCCTGCGAAACAGGTGCTCGACCAAGGGGAAATGCGTACATCCGAGTATGGCGCGATGGGGCGGCTGGTGCTCGGTCTGTTGCATGAGCCCATCGACACCTGATTTGACAAGCTGATCGAGCAACCTCTCCGGAGCCCTTGCCTCGATGGCGCCGGCCAACTCGGCGCACGCCTGCTGGGCGACCTGTACTTTCGGGCAGCGCTTGCTGATCTCCTCCGGAAACACCTGCGACGCGATCGTCCGGGTCGTTCCGAAGACCGCAATCAGGTCGCTGTTGTACTTCTGAGGATACTGAGGCGTCTTGCAGGCCCATGGCGTCTGAGTAGCCGCCTCGACAGTCGGGGCGACGATGCCCAGCACGTTTCGATCCGCCCACCTGCTCTGCGGCAGCCACTCGCGCTGCAGGGCGCGGGCGGCAATGCAGGTGGCCGTATTGCAGCCGAGCACAACCAGCCCGCATCCCCGCCGAAAGAGCGTTTCCACCCCCACGCGCGTGAATTCGACAATCTCTTCCGATGCGCGGTTGCCGTAGGGGACATTCGCGTGATCGCCGAGATATACGAACCGACGCGCCGGGAATCGCTCGGCAAGCGCGCGCAAGATCGTCAGTCCGCCATGCCCTGAGTCGAAGACGCCGATCATCCGGCTAGCATTGCCACGCGTCGCCGCGACAGGCAATGCGCGACCTACAAAACCGTGGCGCTATTCAGCAGCTTCCGAAGGTGACCGGCTCTGATCCTGCGCCTTGAGAGCATCGAGCGTCGGCATCGCGACGACATTGTAACCGCAGTCTACGTAGTGCACCTCACCAGTCACGGCGCCAGCAAGATCGGACAACAGGTAGAGCGCGGCGCCGCCTACCTCGTCCAGGGTGGGCGTGCGGCGAAGCGGAGCGTGATCACCCTGGAAATTGAAAATGATGCGCGCATCGGAGATGCCAGCGCCCGCCAACGTCCGCATCGGACCGGCAGAAAGCGCATTGACGCGGATGCCCTGTCCTCCAAAGTCCGCGGCGAGGTAGCGCACAGACGCTTCCAACGCAGCCTTCGCGACGCCCATCACGTTGTAGGACGGCACAACTCGTTGCGAGCCGCCATAGGTCAGGGTCAGCATCGATCCGCCATTCTGCATCAAGGCACCCGCACGTTTGGCGATCTCCGTAAAGGAGAAACACGAAATCACCATCGTGTTGGAGAAATTCTCGCGGCTCGTATCCGAGTACCGCCCCTGCAGCTCGCGACGATCGGAGAAAGCCAACGCATGGACAATAAAGTCCAGGCCTCCCCAGGTATTCCCTATCTCCTTGAAGACATTGTCGACGCTGGCAAGGTCAGACACATCGCAGGGAACAGTGATCTCGGAACCGACCAACTCCGCCAGTGGAACGGCGCGCCGCCCAAAGGCGTCGCCTTGATATGTGAAAGCGAGCTTGGCACCATGCTGGGCCAGGGCGCGGGCAATCCCCCACGCGATCGAGCGCTCGTTTGCGACCCCCATCACAAGGCCGCGTTTGCCGGCCATAAGCGGCCCGGGCTTGATGATATCCTTCTCAGTCATGAGCGTTCCCAATCTGGCCGCAACCGCTGGACCGGCGTTGGCCAACCAGCAGGTTCCCGACCGTTCCAGCATACTCTTGGCGTACGGTTTCATGCCGCACGGTGTATCAGAGCTCCTCGTCGCTGACCTGTACCCGCAGGAACATGAGTAAACAGCTGCCCCTCCGAACAACTTCGAGGTCAGGCATCGTGGCGGCGAAACACCAGAGTGGCATTCGTGCCACCGAACCCGAAGCTATTCGAAACCACACAGTTAAGCTCCGCATCACGTCTCTGGCGGACGATCGGAACATCGCCAAACGCAGGGTCAAGCTCTTCGATATTGGCGCTCTCGCAGATGAAGCCGTTGTTCATCATGAGTAGCGAGAAGATAGAACTCCTGAACACCGATGGCACCGAGCGAGTGGCCCGTCAGCGACTTGGTGGCCGAGATCGGCGGCACAGTCTTGCCGAACACGGTCCTGATGGCGTCGATCTCCACGGCATCGCCCACCGGTGTGCTGGTTCCGTGTGGATTGATATAATCTACTTTGCCGACGCCCTTGCCATCGACACCCTAAATCGCCAGGCGCATGCATCGGGCGGCCCCTTCACCAGAGGGCGCAACCATGTCGAAGCCATCCGACGTCGCACCATAACCGACCAACTCGCCGTAGAATTCGCGCTCCGCGCGCTTTGGCGCGCTCCAATTCTTCCAGAACGACAACGCCGGCGCCGCCGGCAATGACGAATCCGTCGCGATGCTTGTCGTAGGCGCGGCTGGCCTTCTCGGGGCTGGCGTTGAATTTGGTCGACATCGCGCCCATGGCGTCGAATAGAACCGACAACGTCCAATCCAGCTCCTCGCAGCCACCCGCAAACATCACATCCTGCTTGCCCCATTGAATTAGCTCAGCCGCATTACCTATGCAGTGGGCTGACGTAGCGCACGCAGATGAGATGGAGTAGTTGGTCCCCTTGATCTGGAAAGCCGTGGCGAGCGCGGCCGAGGGGCCCGAGCACATGCCTTTCGGCACCTCAAAGGGACCAACCTTCTTGGGATCCTTTTCACGCGTCACATCGGCGGCGCGCACGATCGCGCGTGTCGATGGACCGCCGGAGCCCATGATGATTCCGGTGCGCTCGTGGACGACCTCTCGCTGCTCCAGGCCCGCGTCGCGAATTGCCTGATCCATGGATACATAGTTCCAACCGAGACCCGAACTCCATGAAGCGCTTGGCTTTGCGCGGCACGATCGGCTCCCAGTCGATTTTCGGCTCACCGTGCACCTGGCAGCGAAATCCGAGCTCGGCATATCTTTCGGCCCTGCCGATGCCCGATCGGCCCTCCCTCAACGCGGCAAGCACTTCCTGAGTGCTGTTGCCGATCGAGGACACGATACCCATGCCGGTGACGGCCACGCGTCTCATTTTCAGAATTCCTTCCCCGCTTCCAGCCACCGGACTATCGCCCCCCGACTGGTCCGGCGAGTGGTCGTCATGCCACGGCTGCGCTAGTGTCCTGCCCTGGCTCGAAAAGTCCGACCTTGAGGTCCGTCGCCTGATAGATGACCTGTCCGTCGGCTTTCATCGTGCCATCCGCGATCCCGAGCTTCAAGCGACGAAGAATGACACGCTTGAGATCGACGATGTATTCCACCTGCCTCACCGTGGGCAGCACCATGCCGGTGAATTTTACCTCGCCGACACCGAGCGCGCGCCCGCGTCCAGGAGCCCCGAGCCAGCCCAAAAAAAAGCCCGTAAGCTGCCACAGGGCGTCGAGACCAAGACAACCCGGCATGACCGGGTCACCTTTGAAGTGGCATGCGAAAAACCAGTCGACATTCGGATTTCCAGCCACGCTCAGCTCCGCCTTCAGCTGTCCCTTGCCGTGCGTACCGCCACCTTCCGAAACGCTGGAAATGCGATCGAACATGAGCATCGGGGGCAGTGGGAGCTGGGCATTGCCTGGACCGAACAGCTCGCCCCTCCCGCAGGCCAAAAGATCCTCGTACTCGAAGGTCGAACGACGTTCGGCCATATCGATCTGTCCCGACCTCTCTCGTTGGTTGCCTCTGGACGCTTATGAGGCCCGATCATGCGTTCCTACCACACTCATTAACCCTCCAAAAGAGCGGTAAGACCCTGAAACGGGGCGTCATGAACGATCCGGGCACTACGCCACGTTGCAGGCGAGATGAACACAAACTAGTATGTAGGAGTATGGTTTTCGGGTGGCGCGCTGCGGGATCCCAAAATTGACCCTCGGGACGAAACGCAGCGGAAGTGGAAGCGAACGCAGAGATGGCACGTACACACGCAGGCGTAGCGGAGATGCTGCGCGAGGCCGGTCTCAGACCGACGCGGCAAAGAATGGCGCTCGGATACCTCCTGTTCGGTCAACAGGATCGGCATGTAACGGCGGAGATGCTCCACGCAGAAGCCGTCGCAGCAGGTGAGAAAGTGTCGCTCGCCACCGTCTACAATACGCTTCACCAGTTCAAACATGCCGGGCTTTTGCGCGAGCTGGCCATTGAAGGCGCCAAGGCCTATTTCGACACCAATACTTCGAACCACAATCACTTCTATGTGGAGCGCGAAGGCCAGCTTATGGACATTCCCGGTGACTCGATCAGGGTCGACGGGCTGCCTGCCCCCCCGGCGGGAACCAAGATCAGCCACATCGATGTCGTGGTCAGGCTGACGAAGGGTTAGATCGGCGCGAGCCCGCGCTGCGCTATTTGACGATCTCGCCCTCGTAGACGCCCCAGAGCTTTTTCTGCTCGACGTAGCCGCGGTAGTCAGCGATCGAGACGTAGCACCAGCGACCGTCGCAGCTGCGGACATTGGCGATGACTCCGGCTTCGACCACGGCCACGACCCTGGCGCCCTCACTATCATCGTCACGCAAGGATACGTTCACCGGCGCGGCGGGAGGCGGTTTTGCTTCCCAGGGCAGCACCAGCGCTGTCCTCCGCCCTGAAACAAGCGCTTGCAGCACCCACCCGATTGCGCCCTCCGAGTCCCGCACCTGCCGCCAGCCCTCGAACTCGCTAATGACCTCAACAGGCAGGCCGGCTCGCTGAAATACCCAGAGAACCTTGTAGTCAGTCCCTGGACCTTGTCGGATATGCACCCGGTCGGATTTCAGGCTGACGAAGCGGGGAACTGGCAAACCGCTACCCAGACCAGGGCCCACGGTAGCCGAGCCCTGCGCGTGAAGCGTCGATGCCGCGCAGAACGCCAACGCTCCTGCCAGAAGCGTGACCGTCAACGTCCGGGCTGGGGTGCGCTGCATCCGTTCACGTGGATTGATTCTCACGACTGGCGGGACATTTGGCCGATCAGATGGGCGACCGCAAGCCCGCTGTCTGGTGCAGCTCAATCCATTCCCACTTTGTCAGCACAAGGGCATCTGTTAGACAGGCGCCATAAGCTGGAGTTCTTGCTCCGGCGAGCGTCGCGTTCGGCCTCCCGGTGGAGGCTCGTATGGTCCGCGGACGGATTCTCATGCCCCACAACGCCAAACGCCCCCTGGTCATTGTAACGCGCAAGTTGCCCGACGTCGTCGAAACGCGCATGCGTGAGTTGTTCGACGCCCGCCTCAACGTGGATGACAAGCCCATGTCGCAGGCGCAGCTGGTGGAGGCGGCACAGGCGGCTGACGTGTTGGTCCCAACTGTAACCGACCGCATCGATCGCGCCGTGCTTGCGCAGGCCGGACCGCGGCTGAGGCTCGTCGCCAATTTCGGCACGGGCGTCGACAACATCGATCTCGATACAGCGCGCAATCGGGGAATCACTGTCACCAATACGCCAGGAGTGCTGACGGAGGACACCGCCGACATGACCATGGCGCTGATCCTTGCCGTGCCCCGCCGGCTCGCTGAAGGCACGGCTCTGCTCAAGGACACGCGCCGGCATTGGGACGGCTGGTCCCCGACCTGGATGCTCGGTCATCGCATCTACGGCAAACGGCTCGGCATCATCGGCATGGGCCGCATCGGTCAAGCCGTCGCGCGCCGCGCCAAGGCCTTTGGGCTTCAGATCCATTATCACAATCGGCGCAGGCTTCCCGAAGAGATCGAGCAGGAACTGGAGGCGACCTATTGGGACAGCCTCGACCAGATGCTTGCCCGCATGGACATCGTCTCAGTCAACTGCCCGCATACGCCGGCGACATATCACCTTTTGTCAGCCCGTCGTCTCAAGTTACTGAAGCCCTCGGCCTATATCGTCAATACGGCGCGCGGCGAAGTCATCGATGAAAACGAGCTCGCCCGCATGATTGAAACAGGCTCCATTGCCGGAGCGGGGCTTGACGTTTTCGAGCACGAGCCGGCGATCAACCCGAAGCTCCTGGCCAGTGATCGCGTCGTGGCATTGCCGCACATGGGCTCGGCGACCCTTGAGGGTCGCATCGACATGGGCGAGAAGGTCATCATCAACGTCAAGACCTTCCTCGACGGACATGCACCGCCAGACCGCGTGCATCCGGCGATGTTCTAGCTAGGACGCTGTGAGGCAAGCTGCAATATTGGCGACGCTGCCAATGAGGACATCGGCATGAGGCTCCAGATCCTCGCGTGCTGCGGTACCGCTGAGCACGCCGACTTTTGAGCCAACCCCTGCCCGTCGCCCCATTTCGAGATCGTGTACGGCATCGCCGACGACCGCAATGGCGCTCGGATGCAACCCCGTTGCCTGGCAAAATGCGAGCGCCATGCCGGGCTCTGGCTTGACGCCGAAACCGGAGTCGCAGCCAGCAAGAAAATCAAACTTGTCGAGCAGCCGATGAGCCCCGAGCGAGGCCTGCAGCCCGCCGGCGGAATCATTCGTGGCAACTCCGAGCCGATAGCCTCGGCGCCCCAAGTCACCGATGACCTCCCGCACGCCGTCGATCAGCACGGAATGCCTAGCTCCACCTTCGCGAAAAAGGCGCTCTATGCTCCTCGCCAGATTCGGCGGCGTTCTGGATCCGAGCCTTGCAGCGAAGGCTGCTGCGATCTCGTCGTGACTGCCGACAGCAAGGACCGACCCCGACGCTACGTGATTGGTGGAAGGATCGTGCCCACCATGCCGCAACAGCTCATCGGCCAAAACCACATCACCGCCCGCTGCGAACAGGGCCGCCTCGCGATTGATCGGCACCCAGGTCTTCCAGTAGTCGAGGAGCGTGCCGTCCTTGTCGAACAAAATGCCGCGGATGATCACGAAGCGGCGTCCGAGGCCAGGCACGCAGCCTGCGAGGTTTCAGCATGTATCGACAGATCGGTGATGGTGGGGCTTCTGCCCGACAACGGGTTATCGGGGTCCCACGCGATCTTTACCTGCTCGAAACGCTGGCCAAGGGCATCGTAAATCAGCAGCCGTCCGGCAAGGCTCTCGCCGATGCCGACGAGCTCTTTGAGGACCTCCGTCGCCTGCAGCGCGCCAACTACACCGACCACGGCGCCAAGGACGCCAACTTCGGCACAATTCGCGACAGCACCGGGAGGCGGCGGCTCGGGGAAAAGACATCGGTAGCTGGGCCACGGCTCGCCATCCGCGCGACGCTCGTGCGGCTTGAATGTCGTCACATAACCATCGAACGGACCAACGGCAGCAAACACGAGCGGCTTGCCTGCCAGGAAGCAAGCATCCGAGACCAGATAACGGGTCGCAAAGTTGTCTGAGCCATCGGCGACCAGGTCGTAGCGCGCAATGATGTCGAGCGCGTTAGCCGCACTCAACCGCTCGGCATGAGTCTCGACGCGAACATGGGGATTGAGCTCGCGCACGGTTTCCCTTGCACTCTCCACCTTCAGGTGTCCCACATGCCCGCTGTCGTGAACGATCTGGCGCTGGAGGTTGGACAGCGTGACTAGGTCGTCGTCGATAATGCCTAGTGTGCCAACTCCGGCCGCGGCCAAGTACATGATGACAGGGCTGCCGAGCCCGCCGGCACCGACGACCAGCACGCGGGAAGACTTCAGCTTAAGCTGACCTTGGCCGCCAACATCTCTCAGGACCAAGTGGCGCTTGTAGCGCTCGATTTCCTCGGGTGTGAGCTTCATAGCTTGACTATATAGGGGATCGATCAATCCGCGTCATGCAGCCCGCTTGCGACCGACCAACAGCACGAGAGGAATGGCTGCAACCGATGCCGCGGTATAGAGGTAGAATGAATTGATATAGCCGATCATGGCAGCCTGGCGGGTGATCTCCCGTGCAAAAGCCGCGAGGCCGGGAGACGTGTCCAGCGTCCACCCTCCTGCCGCCGACGGCAGGGTCAAGACCTTGTTGAACGGCGTCACGAACTCGGTCATGCGGCTGTAGTTGGCGCTCGTGGCGCGCACGACCTCGGTCACCGAAACCGAGATGAAGAAGCTCGACATGATGTTGCGCATCAAGTGCAAAACGGCCACGCCTTCCGGCCGCAGCTCGGGGTCCAGCGTAAAGAATGCCGAGGTGACGATCGGCGTCCAGATCAAGCCGACGGCCAAGCCCTGCAGAAACGCATTCGCGCTCAAAGTGATCAGCGCCACATCCAGGCTAATGCTCATCAGCCATAGACCCGACACGATCTGAGCACCAAAGCCCAGGACCATGCCCACGCGGGGATCGAGGCGATTTGTGAACATGGCGGCGAAGAAGCCAGCGAGCACGCCGACCCCGCGCCAACTCACCACAAGTCCGACGAGAGAATCGGGCAAGCCCATTGGGCCTTGCAGGAGCGGCGGCAGCAGCACCATCGGCGTGAAATTCAGCATGCCGAAGATGCTGATGAGCAGCAATCCGATGGCATAGTTGCGATCAAGAACGAGGCGTGGCGACAGAAACGGCTTGGACGCCGTGAGGCTGTGCACGACAAAAACATAGAACGCCAGGACCGCGACGATTGCCTCGATCACGATCTCATTGGATTCGAACCAATCGAGCCGCTGCCCCCGCGACAAGACCAGCTGCATCGCGGCGATGGCGACCGAGAGCGAGAGGAAACCAGTCCAGTCGAGCGTGACCCGGCTGTTCGGACGATCCCGAGGCATCGCGAAAAGGGCGCCGAGGCATGCGATCAAGCCGACCGGAACGATCATGTAGTAGCCCCACCGCCAGCTGTAGTGCTCGGCGAGATAACCGCCGACCGTCGGTCCGATCACGGGGCCGAACGTATTCGACATTCCGAAGAGCGAAATCACGACGGTGTGCTGACGACGCGGAAACACGTCGAACAGAATTGTCTGGCCCAAGGGTATCAAGGGCGCTCCGAGCGCGCCTTGCAGCATGCGCCAGAACACCAGCTCCTCGAGCGATTGGGCGGCTCCGCATAGGAACGTAGCCAGACAGAACCCGATCTGGCTCCAAAGCAGGACCGAGCGAGTGCCAAATCGTGTCACGAGCCAGCCGCTCATAGGCGTGACGATGGCAGTGGCCAGGATGTTGAAGGTCACCGTCCAGGAGATCTCGTCCTGGGTCGCGGCGACCGCACCTTGCATCTGCGGCAAGATCGCGGTCGCAGTAAACGTGGCAGCAATGTAGGTGGCAGAGCTGACGACCACCACCGCGAGAAGCAGGAGACGACGAACAACGGACAGCTCCAGTCGCGGCTTGTCGTCTTGGCCGTTCGCGTCCATATGGGCCGTGCCTCTTCACCCGGCGCCGGCGCGCGGCCGCCGGGCAACCCCTCTCCCCCCGAGGCCCTACAGGATCTCGAAGACGTCATACACTGCCGCGCCCGGCTCGCGGCGGCCCACACCCACTGCAACGATACGGTTGAGCCAATCATACCGCTGCGAAGCGGTCTCGAAGCTCAATGACGTTCGCAGGTAATAACTTTCGTGGGGAACCGCTTCGCCCTTGGCGATCTGCTGCATGATTTCCGGCGGTCCATGCCGCACGCCGCGATAGATGGCGAGCAGCGGGGAGCCATCGTCGAGCTGCAGCAACAAACGAACGTCCGGTCGCAGCGCCCCATCCGTCCCGCCCAAAAGACAATCCACCCCGCCGGGCACGATCTCGGCCCCAATGCGGGGACCACGGAAGTGGCCCTTGTCCAAGCGATCGAGGCGGCGCAGCCCCAAGGGGGAGCCTCCCAGCATGTAGGAGCCTGTCACCTCAATGCGAAGCTCGCCAATGTAGCTCGACCTCAACTCAGGCATGTCTCTCCTCTCGGGCAACTAACCGCGCGATTGGTTGCTGTCGATGATTTGGTCGCCAAGCTGGACAGCAAGCATATCACCGCGACTAGCGGCGCGATGAGCAACCTTGCTGCTGCATACGAGACATCCCGAAACGGGCGCTATCGGCTGTCCACTTGCGCGACGCGCACTGGTGGCCGGCGCATCAGGTCGTCGAGGCGGGACCGCTCCTTCTGGAAGTCATTGAGCTGCCTGCCGGCAAGCTTGCGCTCTTGCGGCACCTGGATCGACAGCGGGTCCACAAAACGGCTGTTGACGAGGACCTCGTAGTGCAGATGGGGACCCGTCGAGAACCCCGTGTTGCCGACAAAACCGATGACCTGGCCCTGCCGCACCTTGGTTCCTTCCTTAACGCCAGGAGCAAAGCGGCTCATGTGGCCGTACGCGGTCTGATAGCCGTTGGCATGACGAATACGGATGTAGTTGCCATATTGGCCCTTCGGCCCGATCTCCTCGATCACGCCGGTGCCGGAAGCAAGCACTGGCGTGCCTGACGCGGCGGCCCAATCGATGCCCGTGTGCATCTTGCGCGTATTGAGCAAGGGGTGAAAGCGCACGCCAAAACCCGACGCCAACCGTGCATCGTCGCTGCGGACCGGGCGGCGCATCAGGAATTTCCGGGAGTTATTTCCGTACTCGTCATAGTAGTCGATGTGGCCGTCCGGGGTCCGGAAGCGATAATAGCGCTGCGTATCGCCGCCGGCTGTGATCGCAGTGAAGAGCAGCTCGCCCGGCGGGCTCTCGGTGCCTCTGTCCTCTTCTTTGACGTCGAAGAACAGCTCGAGCGTATCGCTGATGCGGGCCCGCCGCCTGAAGT
>CAWIYZ010000016.1:62500-126782 GCA_963840425.1 uncultured Alphaproteobacteria bacterium
GCGATCCTCGTCATGATCCTTGCGGGCCTATGCTCATCCCTGATGCACATCGGCGTGCGCTATGTCAGCCCCACGCTGTCAGCGTCCGAGATCGTTTTCATCCGCACCACTTTCACGCTCCTCTTTACGCTGCCGATCGTATGGCGCTCGGCTGCTTCAGCGTGGCACACCAATCGTCCGGGACTACAGGCTTGGCGCGGCTTCGTCGGCTTCTGCTCCATGACGACTTGGTACTACGCCCTCGCCAACATGCCGCTGGCCGAGGCCGGGACGCTCAGCTTCACCACCGGCTTGTTTGTGACGCTCGGCGCAGCCTTGTGGTTCGGCGAGGCAGTGGGGATCCGCCGCTGGAGCGCAGTGGCGATCGGATTTCTGGGCGCATCGATTGTTCTGCGGCCCGGTACGGACATGCTGTGGAGCCTGCCGGCGATCGCAGCTGTCGGCTCGAGCGCGTTGTGGGCGGTGTCCCTGCTCCTTGCCAAGCAGCTCACCAGATACGACAGCACGTTGACCATCTCGTTCTATCAGCCGCTGCTCATTGCGCCGTTCGCTTTGATTATGGCGTTGCCGATGTGGGTGTGGCCGGACGCACAGGCATGGCTCATTCTCATGGCCATGGGGGCAGTCGCCGCAGTGGGCAACTACTGCTACATCCATGCCATGCGGATCGCCGAAGCCAGTCTGATCATGCCCGCAGATTATGTCAGGCTAGTCTGGATGGCTGGCTGGGGCTTTCTGTTCTTTGGCGAGATCCCTCTGGCGACCACATGGATCGGCGCTGCATTGATCATTGGCGCGACACTGTTCATCACCATTCGCGAGTCGCAACTTGCGGCCGCGCGTCAGCGCGCGCAGGCCATGTCGAAGGGAACCTGATTGATGGCCAGTGCTGCCGATATCCTGGATGGCATTCGTGGTTGGGTGGAGATCGAGAGCCAAACGGCTGACGTGGACGGCGTCAATCGCCTCATGACGCTCGTGGCCGAGCAATTTTCGACCGTCGGAGCCAAGGTCACACGCATTCCTGGAACAAGCGGCTGCGGCGATCATCTGCGTATCGCCTGTGGCTGGGACAACGGCGAGCCTGGCGTACTCGTCCTTTGCCACCTCGATACGGTGCATCCCAAGGGCACGCTAGCGAACCATCTGCCCTTTCGCGTCGAAGGCAATCGCGCCTACGGTCCAGGCATCTACGATATGAAAGGCGGCGCCTACCTGGCATTCGCCGCCTATCGCGCCATCGCCGCGAACGGCAAGCCAACACCACTGCCCGTCCGTTTCATCTACTCGAGTGACGAGGAGATCGGCAGCGGGACCTCGCGGGCCCTGATCGAGGCGGAAGCCGCAAACGCGAAATATGTGCTGGTCACCGAGCCGGCGCGCGACGGCGGCAAGGTTGTGAGCTCGCGTCGCGGCGTTGCGCGCTACGTCATGAGCGCACGAGGGCGTCCTGCGCATTCCGGGGCCCGCCATCAGGATGGACGCAGCGCGATCCTGGAGCTCGCTCGGCAGGTGGTCGATATCGAGGCCTTGACCGACTACAAGCGCGGGCTGTCGTTCAACGTCGGCCTCATCTCGGGAGGAACCGCCGCCAATACAGTTCCCGAGCACTGCACGGCGTCGATCGATATGCGCATCCGCACCATGGCCGACGCCGAGGCTCTGGATGCGCACCTGCGCGCGCTCAGGCCCTACAATGCGGATGTGCGCCTCGAGATCAAAGGGAGCATCAACCGGCCACCCTTCGAGAAGAATGCGGGCATCGATCGCATGCTCGCGCACGCACGGACGCTCGCAAAGGAGATCGGGTTCGAGCTCCCAGACGTCCACGCCGGCGGTGGAAGCGACGCCAATTTCACGGCCCACCTGATTCCGACGCTCGATGGGCTCGGCGTGGATGGCAACGGCGCGCATACGCTGGAGGAGCATCTCTACATCCCCTCATTGGTGCCCCGGATGACCCTCCAGAAGAGGCTATTCGAGACCCTGAACTGACCTCCGCTCCATGTTCGGCACGGCCGTTAACGGAGCGTTTCACGTGAAACCCTTGTTAAGACTCATGAATTGGCCGTATCGGCCGGTTTATGCCCGTCTGGAAGCGCGCTATAAGCCCGCCCATGGCTGAGCTGACGTTCGATGTTGTGGTGGTAGGCGGCGGTCACGCCGGCTGCGAGGCGGCAGCCGCGGCCGCGCGCATGGGCGCGCGTACGGCTCTGCTCACTCATTCCTTTGCTACAATCGGCGAGATGTCCTGCAACCCGGCCATCGGAGGGCTTGGAAAAGGCCATCTCGTGCGCGAGATCGATGCCCTGGACGGCCTGATGGGCCGAGTGGCCGATGCCGCCGGCATTCAGTTCCGGCTGCTGAACCGCTCCAAGGGCCCTGCGGTTCAAGGCCCTCGCGCTCAAGCCGACCGTAAGTTGTATCGGCAGGCCATGCAGGCTGCCATCCGCCACACCGCCAATCTCGAGGTTATCGAGGGCCAAGCCGAGGACCTGGTCGTCGAAGGCGGGGCTGTCGGCGGAATTATCGTCGCGGACCGGGCGATCCAGGCTGGCGCCGTCGTCATCACAACCGGCACGTTCCTGCGCGGCCTGATCCACATGGGCGACACAAAGACGCCGGCGGGACGCATGGGCGAGAAGCCTTCCGTGGCCCTGGCCGAGCGGCTTTATGGCCTCGGTCTCCGCATGGGCCGTTTGAAGACGGGCACTCCTGCCCGTCTGGATGGCGCTTCGATCGTGTGGGGCGAGCTGGAAATGCAGCCCGGCGACGACCGACCGGTGCCGTTCTCGTTCTTGACCGAGACCATCACCAACCGGCAGATCTCCTGCGGGATCACCCACACCAACGCCGCCACGCACGCCATCATCAAGGCCAATCTCGGTCGCTCGGCCATGTATTCGGGCGAGATCAAGAGCGTCGGACCCCGCTACTGCCCCTCAATCGAGGACAAGGTGGTCCGTTTCGCCGACCGGTCGTCGCATCAGATCTTCCTGGAGCCGGAAGGCCTGGACGACGAGACGATCTATCCAAATGGTCTCTCGACCTCCCTGCCAGCCGAGGTCCAGCAGGCGTTTCTTCAGACGCTTCCGGGCCTCAGGAATGTGCGGATCAAGCGGCCCGGCTACGCGATCGAGTACGACTATGTCGATCCGCGCGAGTTGGGTCCGACACTGGAAGTCAAGCGGCTGCCGCGGCTGTTCCTGGCTGGCCAGATCAACGGCACCACGGGCTACGAGGAGGCCGGCGCCCAGGGCATCCTGGCCGGGATTAATGCCGCGCACAGGGCTGCGGGCGCGCGAGATGGGGTCATCGTATCGAGGGCCGACGCCTATCTGGGCGTCATGATCGACGACTTGGTAACACGTGGGGTGTCGGAGCCCTACCGCATGTTCACCTCGCGGGCCGAGTACCGCCTGCGCCTGCGAGCCGACAATGCCGATCAGCGCCTGACACCACTGGGGCTTGCTGTCGGCTGCTGTGGCTCTGCGAGGCAAGGCGCCTACGAGGAAAAATCCGCAGCCTTGGAAAACGGCCGGTGCATGCTGGAGAGCCTGTCTCTGACGCCGACCGAGGCGGCCCGCAACGGCATCGAGATCAACCGAGATGGCCGTCGGCGCTCCGCCTTCGAGCTCTTGTCCTTTCCGGGCATCGACCTCGATCGTCTCGCACCCATCTGGCCAGAGCTTGGTGGCATCGCGCCGGCCATTCGCTCGCAACTCGAAGTCGACGCGCGATATGCGGCTTATGTCCAGCGGCAGGATGCAGACGTGTCCGCGCTGCGCAAGGATGAGGGCGTGCTGGTGCCCTCCGATCTCGACTTTACCGGCATCGCCGGGCTCTCGAGCGAGGCTCAGCAGAAACTCATGCGGCATCGCCCAGCTACGATCGCGCAGGCGGCTCGCATCGACGGCATCACGCCGGCCGCGCTGATGCTGCTGCTCGCCCACATCAAAAAGGCGCCACGGCGCGGCGCCGCATGAGTGCCGACGGACAGCGTGGGCGCCTATTGCCGCCGATTCAAAGTCCGAACGAATTCCGCGAAGCCTTTGGGGTTTCACGTGAAACGATGGACCGGCTGGAACTCTATGCGCGCCTTCTCGAACAGTGGCAGAAGACGATCAACCTCGTCGCGCCGAGCACGCTGGTGCACATCTGGCACCGGCACTTCGCCGACAGCGCCCAACTCCTCGGCGTGGCGCGCTCGAATGCACGCACGTGGATCGATCTCGGCAGCGGCGCAGGCTTTCCGGGCCTGGTCGTCGCCATGTTGCTGGGCGAGACGAATCACTGTGAGGTGAGGCTCGTCGAAAGCGACACCAGGAAGTGTGCCTTCCTCCGAGAGGTCGCACGACAAACAGGGATCGCTGTGGACATCAGCAACGCCAGAATCGAAACACTCTCGACTCAAGCTAGAATCGCCGAAGTCGACGTGATTTCAGCGCGTGCGCTCGCGCCACTCGATCGTCTCTTCGAGCTTTCTGCGCCACTGTTCTCGCGTGATACTCAGGCCCTCTTCCCAAAGGGTCGCGAGGTTGACGTTGAGCTCGAGGCAGCGCGGCGTCGATGGATTTTCGAGAGTTCGTGCGTGCCGAGTCTCACCGACAATGCAGGGCGGATTGTCCAGGTGCGCGCGCTTAGAGCCAAAACGGAGGATGTAACGCCGTGACGCTAATGCCTCGCACTTTGGCTGTCGCCAATCAGAAAGGCGGCGTGGGGAAGACCACCACCGCCATCAATCTCGGCACGGCGCTGGCCGCAATCGGCGAGCAGGTGCTGATCATCGACCTCGATCCGCAGGGCAACGCCTCCACGGGCGTGGGCATTGCGCCCGAGGCGCGGCCACTCACGACATTCGACGTGCTGACCGGGAAGGCGAGCCTGTTGGGCGCGCGCCTGGCAACGGCAGTACCGGGGCTTTCGATCGTCCCGGCCAACTCCGATCTGGTGGGCCTGGAAAGCGATCTGATGAGCGAGCAGAACCGCCCGTTTCGCCTACGCGATGCGGTGATGGCGCTCAGCGCAGAATTGCGTACTCGCCCGAACGATCCGGGCATCAGCTACGTCCTCATCGATTGCCCGCCTTCGCTCAATCTGTTGACGCTCAACGCAATGGTTGCCGCCAATGCAGTTCTCGTCCCGGTGCAATGCGAGTTCTTCGCCCTGGAAGGCATCTCGCAGCTCAAGGACTTCATCGACCAGATCAAGGCCACGCTCAACCCAGGGCTCGACATCCAGGGCGTAGTCTTGACCATGCACGATGCCCGCACGGCCCTGTCGCGAGAAGTGGCCGAGGAAGTGCGGCAGTTCTTCGGCGCGAAGGTCTACGCCACCGCCATTCCGCGCAACGTGAAGGTCGCGGAGGCGCCTTCGCACGGCATGCCGATCCTGCTCTATGACTACGACAGCACGGGCAGCCAGGCCTATGTCGGACTGGCACGGGAAATCATCGATCGCGAACGCCGCTACAAGGCGGCGTGATGCGCTGAAACAAACGCGCGCCGGGAAACTTGTCCTCACTGGGACGTGTCGATGACAATGCCCGTCGCGACAGGCAACTGAAGGAGAGAGGCTGATCATGGTGGCGCCTGTGCAGAAGAGCCGGCTGGGCCGCGGCCTCGCATCCTTGATCGGGGAGCCGACGCCGACGCAGCCACGTTTGCCGCCCGAAGGCGAGCAGCGGATCGTCGGCATCGACCAGATCCGTGCCGGCCGGCTCAACCCGCGCAAGGATTTTCGCGCGGACGAGTTGGCGGAATTGACGGAATCCATCCGGCAGAAGGGGCTCGTGCAGCCGATCCTGGTGCGGCCGGAGAGCGGCGGAACGGGCTACGAGATCGTTGCCGGTGAGCGCCGCTGGCGCGCGGCACAGAAGGCTGGTTTGCATCGTGTGCCGGTGATCGTGCGTGAGCTCGTCGATCAGGAGGTGCTCGAGCTTGCGATCATCGAGAACGTGCAGCGCTCGGACCTCAACGCGATCGAAGAGGCGACTGGCTACAACGAGCTGATCGAGCGCTACAGCTATACGCAGGAGGCGCTGGCGGAGGTGATCGGCAAGAGCCGCAGCCATGTCGCCAACACCCTGCGCCTCCTCAAGCTGCCCGAGAGGGTGCGCAGTCTCGTTGAAGAGGGGAATATTACTGCCGGGCATGCGCGCGCACTGGTCGGCCGTGAGGATGCCGAGCTGCTTGCGCAGCGCATCGTGCGCGACGACCTCAATGTGCGCGAGGTCGAGGCGATGGTCCAGTCAGGCGGCGTTGCCCGCTCCGAGGAGCGCAAGCCGCGCGAGAAGGATCCCGACACCCGCGCCTTCGAGAAGGAGCTTGCCGACGTGCTGGGCCTCAAGGTCGAGATCAAGCGAGGCTCGGGCGAGAGCGGCGTGCTGATGATCAAGTACGGCAACTACGACCAGCTCGACTACATCCGCATGCGGCTCGGTGGAGCGCCCGGCTGAGCCAGCGGCGGGCATAAGGTTACGACGAGGCCTCGCCGCCGAAAGGCAGCGGGGCCTTCGTCGTTCGATGTCAAGCAAGGTCCGGTCCGCGACTTGACGGCGCCAACCGGGAAGCGCTGGATACCGCGCCTCCAGAAGCGCGGGCACACCCAGGGATGCGTGGAATGCCTGATACAACTCTCGAACAGCTGGCCGCCACCATCCGGGCCCGGCGCAGCGAAGACGCGGCGAAATCCTATACGCGCCAGCTCCTGGACGCGGGGCCTGAGCGTTGCGCCAGGAAGCTCGGCGAGGAGGCCATCGAGACTGTTATTGCCGGGGTCGGCCAGGACGACGCGGCATTGAAGGCCGAGGCAGCCGACCTGATCTACCATCTCATGGTGCTGCTGGAGAGCCGAGGCATCGTGCTCGAACAGGTGCTGCAGGTGCTGGAGCAGCGCATGGGCGTCTCCGGCCTCGAGGAGAAAGCGCGGCGGGCCACCAAGGGAGACTGATGTATGCGCGATGCACCCGATCCGCAGGGCCTGCCCGGCAGCAGCCGCGGCAACATCCAGTATTCGCCCTACCGCATCTTCACCCGCGCGGAGTGGGCGCGGCTCAGGGCCGACACGCCGATGACGCTGGTGGCGCGCGACTTGGCATCGCTCTCGGGCCTGATCGAAGAGTTGTCGATCTCGGAAGTCGAGCAAATCTATCTGCCATTGTCTCGCCTGCTCAATCTGTACGTGGCCGGCTCGCAGGAGCTGCATGCCGTCACATCCAAGTTCCTCGGCCGCCGGGACGGCAAGGCGCCCTTCATCATTGGCGTCGGCGGCTCGGTGGCAGTAGGCAAGAGCACCATGGCGCGCGTGCTGCGCGCGCTGCTGGCGCGCTGGACGGACCACCCGCGCGTCGATCTCATCACGACCGACGGCTTTCTATGGCCCAACCGCGAGCTCGAGCTGCGCGGCATCATGCACCGAAAGGGCTTCCCCGAGAGTTTCGACACGGCGCGGCTCTTGAACTTCCTCGGCGACGTGAAGTCGGGAAAGACCAACGTTTCGGCGCCGGTCTACTCGCACTTCCACTATGACATCCTGCCAGGACAGCAGATCGTCATCGACCGGCCCGACATTCTGATCGTCGAGGGGCTCAACGTGCTGCAGCCGGCGCGCATGCCGAAGGGCGGCGAGGCCATTCCGTTCGTCTCCGATTTCTTCGATTTCTCCATCTACATGGACGCGGAGCCGGACGTGATCGAGAACTGGTACGTGACGCGGTTCATGCGCCTGCGCCAGACCGCGTTCCGCGATCCCGCCGCCTACTTCCACCGCTACGCCACACTGACGGATGAGGAGGCATTGGCGAAGGCGCTGGAGATCTGGAACAGCATCAACCGCATCAATCTCGACGAGAACATCCTGCCGACGCGGCAACGGGCGCGGCTGATCCTGAAAAAGGAGGCGGATCACCGCGTCGAGAGCGTCGCCCTGCGCAAGCTGTGACGATAGCGAGCGTTACAGCCCGCGTGCAGCGGCGAGCTTGGCCAGCGCTGTTTCGGGCCGCGCGCCGATGTGGCTGATGATCTCGGCCGCCGCCAGACTGCCGAGCCGACCGCACGTCTCGATCGACTTGCCCAGCGAGAGGCCGTAGAGAAAACCGGCCGCGAAGAGATCGCCGGCGCCAGTTGTGTCGACGACGTTCTTGACACGGTCCGCGGCGATGGTCGTCGCCTTGTGGCCGGAGAAGATGACCGACCCTTTGGCGCTGCGCGTCAGCACAGCGAGCTTGGTGACATTGCGCGCCAGCCGCGCTGCTTCTTCGAACGACTCTGTCTGGTAAAGCGACGTGATCTCGGCCTCGTTGGCGAACAGGATGTCGACGCGCGAGCGGATCAGCTCCAGAAACTCGCTGCGGTGCCGATCGACGCAAAAAGGATCAGAGAGCGTCAACGCCACTTGTCGCCCGGACTTCTCGGCGATGTCGGCTGCCTGGCGAAATGCCGCCTTAGCCTCGGGCCGGTCGAACAGGTAGCCCTCCAGGTAGACGATGCGCGCCGAGGAAATGAGGTCCGCGTCGACCTCGCTGCGCGCAAGCTCTGGGCTCACTCCGAGGAAGGTGTTCATGGTGCGCTCGCCATCCGGCGTCACCAGGATCAGCGAGCGTGCCGTGGGCGTCTTGCCTTGCGCGGCCTTGGTATTGAAAACCACACCGGCCGCGCGAATGTCGTGCGCGAAGATGCGACCGAACTCGTCGTCAGCAACCTTCCCGATGAATGCTGCCTTGCCACCGAACGAGGCAATGCCAACCATGGTGTTGGCGACCGAGCCGCCGGAGATCTCGATGCCCGGCCCCATATCGTCGTACAGCTTGGACACAGTCTCGGCCTCGACCAGGCGCATGCGTCCCTTGGGCGCGCCGTGCTTGACCAGAAATTCCTCTTTGCAGCGACCGATTATGTCGACGATCGCATTGCCGATACCGACCACGTCATGGATGATTTCGGGCATCTTGGTCCCCCGCCTCCTGTCGCCGCCCGTTGCACTATAGTCCGCGTGGCCAATGCAACCAAGCAACCCGCAAGAAACTCTGGTGATTACGCGCGTGGCCGGCCGCCACTTTCCGGTCCCGGAAGAGCCGCCAGATCGAGAACGAGGCGCTCGGCAAGGACAGCCTCGAGCGCTGAGTTGAGGCGCGCTGCCTTTGCCGCTGTTGCGATTGTCGCAAGTGCGGCCTCGAGTCTCGTCGCAGTCCAACGCCGGCACTGGCCTTCGAACGCCTGTCGCTGGCGGAAGTGCAGCGGCGGGCGCATCTGGCGCAGGACGTCCTGGAGGTCTCGACCACCTTCGATCGCAACCCGCGTACGATGCAGCCGCAGAAAATGCCGCTGGACCGCGGCGATCACGGCTTGCGGATTTTCGCCCGCAGCAAAGACACGATCGCATTCAGCCAATGCCAAGCCCGCGCGACCGAGAGCGGCAGCATTGATGAGGCGGTCCAGGGCGAGCTCTGCAGCGTCGCCGACGATGGCCTCCACGTCCTCGACATCGATCACGTCCTTGCCGGCTGCATACAACGCGAGCTTGTCGATCTCGCTGCGCGACAGGGCGCGATCCGCGCCAAGCCGCGAGGATAGTTGCTGCTGGGCCTCCGGCGTGATGGTAAGGCCAGCGTTCTGCAAGACCTCCTGGATCACTCCGGCCAGATCGCGTGTCTCGTCCGCGTAGCAGCCGATGGCGGCGGCAACGGCTGATTTCTCGAATAAAGCACGCAGGGCATCGTCAGGGCGCATGTTGCCGGCCTCGACAATGAGCGAGCCTGCCAGTGTCCCGCCCTCGAGCAGGGGTTTCAGCGCGGCGGCGTTGACGCGTCTACTGGCTGCGACCCGAACGATCTTGCGCCCGCCGAACATCGGCATGGTCTGCAGCTCGACGGCCAGCCGGTCCGGGTCGCGGTCGAGATCCGCCTCGTCCAGGCGAACGATCTCGCCAGCTGGCGTATCGCGCTCGGAAAGCAGGCGCGCAAGGAGCCGGGCGCGCTCGGCAACGAGGCCAACGTCGGTCCCATAGAACAGGATGGCGCTCAGGCGCGGATCAGGCGAGGCGAGGAAGCTGTCCGCGGATTGGGCCTTGATGGCGACCATGATGCAGACGCGTTATGGGGGCTGCGGCCTTGCAAACCGCGACGCGCTCAGGCCCTGCCACCCGACAGATGAGCCGCCAGCCGGCCCTTCAACTCCTCGGCGAGCGTCTTGGCGGCGCGATTCTCGGCATCCTCGCGTGCGCGCACATTCGAGTAGATGGACGTGAAGCGCTCGAAGCCGGCCCGCGCATGGCTGTTACCGGTGAGCACGACCCTCTTGTCCTTGATCGACACCAAACGGAAGCTGGCGTTGAGGTTGTAGATTTGGCTCAGTGCCTCACCGTTTGTCTGCACCAGCGTCGAGGTCACGGACTCGGTGATGGCGATCTCCAAGGTGTACAGCGGCGGGGGCGGTGCTCCGCCACCCGTGTGCTGGAAGATCAGCTCGTTGCGGATACGTTGGCCGACACGGCTCGGGACAGGCGCAATCTGTATCTGCGCCATGGTCTGGTCCAGACCGATGCCAGATGCGGATGGCGCGTAGAGTGGACGGAAGCCCGCCTCGCTGCCACATGCGGCCAGCGCAGCACCCAGCAGCAAAGTGCACAGCGTCGCCCGCAGCCAAGGCTGCTTGGCTACCGCGACGCCGAACGCATGCGCCTCAGACGACGACATTCACGATCCTCTGCGGCACCACGATAACGGTCTTGACCGGGCGGCCGTCGAGTGCCCGTACGACAGCCTCCAACTTCAATGCGGCAGCCTCGATCTCCCCCTTGTCGGCGGAGCGGGCCACCGTCAATTCATCGCGGCGCTTGCCATTCACCTGTACGGCAATGGTCACCGTATCGTCAACGAGCAAGCCCGGCTCGGTCTTCGGCCACGGCTGTTCTGCGAGCAGAGTGTTGTATCCGAGCCGCGCCCAGCATTCTTCAGCTAAATGCGGCATCATCGGGCCGAACATCTGAACCAGCAGTTCGGCGGCCTCCCGCAGCGCCCAATCGAGGCCCTCGCCACTCTTGCCCAAGGCCGATTGCAGGGCACTGGCGAACTCGTAAACCTGGGCAACGGCCACGTTGAACCGCAGACCCTCGATATTGGCGCCGACCTTGTCCAGCGTCCGGTGGGCGGCGCGGCGCAAGACCTCGGCTTCCGGTCCGAACCGCTTCGGCCTCGCCGTGCCGGCGGGCGGCGCCCGATCGGTGCACTCCTCGAGCATGCGCCAGACGCGCTGCACGAAGCGTCGCGCGCCCTGTACGCCGACGTCGGTGTAGATAACGTCGCGCTCGGGCGGGCTGTCCGACAACACGAACCAGCGCGCGGTATCAGCCCCGTACTGATTGACAAAGTCGTCGAGGTCGACCGTATTTTTCTTCGACTTCGACATCTTCTCGATCGAGCCGATCTCGACCGGTGCGCCGGTGGCGGTCTCGAACGCCTTGCGGCTTTCGCCTTCGCCTTCAACGCGGACCTCGTTCGGCAGCAGCCACTGGCCGTTGCGTGAGCGATAGGTCTCGTGCACGACCATGCCCTGCGTGAACAGGCCCGCGAATGGCTCCTTGAGCTTCAGGTGCCGGGTCGCGGTCATGGCGCGGGTGAAGAAGCGCGAATAGAGCAGATGCAGAATCGCGTGCTCGACGCCGCCGATGTACTGGTCGACCGGCAGCCAATACTTGGCCGCCTTGGCATCGACGGGCACGTCCGAGTCCGGCGAGCAGAAACGGGCGAAGTACCAGGAGCTGTCGACGAACGTGTCCATGGTGTCTGTTTCACGTGTGGCGTCTCGCCCACATGCCGGACACTTGACATGCTTCCAGGTCGGATGGCGCCCGAGCGGATTGCCGGGCATATCGAAGGTGACATCCTCGGGCAGCTTGACCGGCAGGTCGCCGTCAGGCACCGGCACGATCCCGCAGTCCTCGCAGTGAATGACAGGGATGGGACAGCCCCAGTAGCGCTGACGCGAAATCCCCCAGTCGCGCAGGCGATACATGATGCGCGGGTCGCCTTTGCCGATTTCGACAATGCGGCGGGCAACCTCTTTCTTCGCCTCCTCCACACTCATGCCGTCGAGGAACTGGGAATTGGCAATGCGGCCGGGGCCGTCATAAGCCTCGCCCGCCAGCCTGTACGTGCGCGGATCCGCATCCTCCGGAATGACAACCGGCATGATCGGCAGTCCGTACTTGGTGGCAAAGTCGAAGTCGCGCTGGTCGTGTGCCGGGCAGCCGAAGATGGCGCCGGTGCCGTAGCCCATCAGCACGAAATTGGCGACGAAGACCTTCAGCTCTACGCCGGGGATCAGCGGATGAGTGGCGATGAGCCCGGTGTCGAACCCCTTCTTTTCGACCTTGGCCAGCTCCTCCTCCGAGGTGCCGACGCGGTTGCATTCCTCGATGAAAGAGGCCAGACCGCTGTTCTTCTTCGCCAGCTCCAGCGACAAGCCATGGTTGGGCGAGAGCGCACAGAAGCTGCCGCCGAAAATGGTGTCGGCGCGCGTCGTGAAGACCTCCAACTGCGCAAACTTCTTGGCCTTGGGGAGCGCCTTGCCTGACAGCGCATAGCGCATCATCAGGCCCTCGGAGCGGCCGATCCACTTCGACTGCATCAACCGCACCTTCTCCGGCCAGCGGTCGAGCGTGCCCAGGGCTTCGAGCAAGTCGTCGGCGTACTTCGTGATGCGGAAATACCAGACCGGCATCTCGCGCTGCTCGACGAGTGCCCCCGAGCGCCAACCGCGCCCTTCGATCACCTGCTCGTTGGCGAGCACGGTCTGGTCCACGGGGTCCCAGTTCACCTTGCCGACGCCACGGTAGGCCAGGCGCTTCTTGAAGAAGTCCAGGAACAGCCTCTGCTGCTGGTGATAGTAGGACGGATCGCAGGTCGCGAACTCGCGCGCCCAGTCGAGCGCCAAGCCCATGCTCTTGAGCTGGCCCTTCATCGTGGCGATGTTGTCGTAAGTCCAGGTGGCCGGATGGATCTTGCGTTCCATGGCGGCGTTCTCGGCCGGCATGCCGAAGGCATCCCAGCCCATCGGATGCAGTACGTTGAACCCCCTGGCGCGCTTGTAGCGGGCCAACACGTCGCCCATGGTGTAGTTGCGTGAGTGACCGACGTGGATGCGTCCCGAGGGGTAGGGGAACATTTCGAGCACATAGGACTTTGGCTTCTTGCTGTCGTTACGGGCGGCGTAGATGCCGCGCTCGTCCCAGACGGCTTGCCAGTGCTTTTCTCGGACAGGCGCGTCGTAGCGTTCAGTGGCCATTGTCTATGGGCTCTCGATGGTGGGTCGGTATCGCGCCGGGCGGAACTTCCAGCGCGGCGTAATCAGCCTTAATGCAGGGTGCTGGTCAAGCCGCAGCGGCTGGTAAAGCCCCCATTACCAGCCCGTTGCGTTAGTAAAGAATATGCCGATTTACTTTACTAACGAACCCCGATAGTAATGCACCCGTTACTAGAGCGCGATCGGTTCACATGGAAGCACTGCCGCTTCCAGTGAAGCGTGAATCGCACTCTAAACTTCAAGTGTAGAGCAGGATTCACGCTCCAGATGGATCGCGAACGCGATTCCATCTGAAACGATCCTGCTCTAGCGAGGAACCCATGCAGCGACCCGCATCGCGCATCGGCCGGTACGTCGAGACTGCGCACGCAGGCGAACGCGTGCGCGCATATATTCCCCCGCCGCTACCTCCCATCCCGCCGATTCGCATCGATGGCCTGCTGGCCAAGTTGAGCGCGGCCGATCAGGCCCTCGGCCGGCTGGACGGTGTTACGGTGCTGCTGCCTGACAAGCAGCTCTTTCTCTACATGTACGTCCGTAAAGAGGCTGTGCTTTCATCGCAGATCGAAGGCACACAATCCACGCTCTCGGACCTGCTTCGCTTCGAGGCGGAAGCACAGCAGGGCAAGCCCATCGACGACCTTCGGGAGGTGTCGAACTACGTCGATGCCATGATGTATGGGCTCGACCGACTGTCCAGCCTGCCGCTGTCGCTGCGGCTCATCAGAGATATGCATGCGCGTCTGCTGCGCAGCGGACGCGGTCAAAGCAAAGACCCCGGCCACTTCCGCAAATCGCAAAACTGGATCGGAGGTACACGGCCTGGCAACGCGCTATTCGTTCCACCTCCGCCCCATGAAATGACAGCCAGCCTGGACAACCTCGAAAAGTACATTCACGAGGAGACGTCCGCGCTTCCACACTTGATCAAGGCTGGCCTTCTGCATGTTCAATTCGAAACCATTCACCCCTTTCTCGACGGCAACGGCCGGCTGGGCCGCCTGCTGATAACTCTCTATCTCTGCTCCCACGGCGTTCTGCGACAACCGCTGCTCTACCTCAGCCTTTACTTCAAGGCGCACCGCGCGGACTACTATCGCCTGCTGCAAGAGGTTCGCGAGAACGGAGCCTGGGAAGCCTGGCTCGAATTCTTTCTCGAGGGCGTGGCCGAGACTGCCAATCAGGCCTTCAACTCGGCAACGCGCATACACACGCTCATCCGCAACCATCGCGAGCTCATCAGCGAGAAGGCAGAGCGCGCATCGTCGGCGCTGCGCGTCCATGAAGCGATGCAGACCAAGCCGTTCATCTCCGCACCCATGGCGGTCAAGAGCACCGGCCTTACCAAGCCGACCGTGAACGCCGCCCTCGAGCAACTACAGGCGCTCAATCTCGTGAAGGAGATCACAGGGCGACGCAGAAATCGCGTCTACGCCTATCGTGCGTTCCTCGATATCCTCAACGAGGGTGGCGATCCACTCGACGCGATGGGTGCGCGCAGAGCAGCGCGTGCCTCCCAGTCACACAAATCGCCTTCCCGCCACACCGCATCAGCAAATGCCGAAGAGTAGCGACACACCCGAGATGAAGGACGAGCGTCTCCCGAACACCCGCCTCGCCGAGGTCGAGCATCGCATCGCCGCAGCAGCGCGCTCCAGCGGCCGCGATCCGGACAACGTGAATTTGATCGCTGTCTCCAAGACCTTCGCGGCTGCAGATATCCTTCCCATCATCGAGGCCGGCCAGCGCATTTTCGGTGAAAACCGCGTACAGGAAGCCAAGGCCAAGTGGCCCGCCCTCAGACAACGCTTCCCGGATCTGGAGCTGCATCTGATCGGGCCGCTGCAATCCAACAAGGCAAAGGAAGCGGTCGAGCTGTTCGACGCCATCCACTCCATCGACCGGCCGAAGATCGCTCAAGCCGTCGCCGCCGAGATGGCTAAACAGAAGCGGCGGGTCGAGCTGTTCATCCAGGTCAACACCGGCGAGGAACCACAAAAGGCCGGTGTAAAGCCTGGCGAGGCCCGCGCGTTTCTCGCCTACTGCCGAGACGAGCTGAAGCTCGAGATCACCGGGCTGATGTGCATTCCGCCATTGGACGAGGAGCCGGCGGTGCACTTCGCATTCCTGGCCAAGCTGGCAGAGGAGCTCGACGTCAAGGCTCTCAGCATGGGCATGAGCGCCGATTTCGAAATGGCCATCGCATTCGGCGCGACGCACGTGCGGGTCGGCAGCGCAATCTTCGGTGTGCGGTCAACCTGATTGCGTCTCCGCCTCTTCGCGGCGCCATCTCATAGCCCGCGCCGGTTGCTCAGGGTATTGGTGCACACGCGCCGCCACTGGGCTTTGGTCATGTGAGTGCGGGCGTCCCAAGCCTCCATGCAGCTCTGCATGTCGTGACCGGCCGCGCCCTCTCGCCGCGACGAGCCGCCGGTGGTGAGACTGTCTCGCTGCTGCCCCGGTTGCGCCTGGACATTCGGGGGCTGGCCTGATGTGCCGCCGCGGTTAGTTGCGCCCGCGTCCGACTGGTTTTTTTGTGGCGCATCGAGCGGTGCCTTGAGATCGCTTTGCTCCGTTCCACGGTCCGAAGCGGTCGGCTCGCTCGTGCCGGCGTTCGCGGAGGGAGCCGCCGACTGCCCCGCGTTGGAGCCCAATGCCGGATTGGGCGCTGCGGTGCCTGGAGTACCAGCCCGCGGACCACCCGTACCCTGCTGGCGCTGGGCACGGCTACCGGAGCCTGCTGCATCCATTCCCGATGCGCCCGTGCCGGACGAGGCGCCGGTCGCAGCACCAGCACCGCCAGTGCTGCCGCCGCCGGATTGGGCGAGCACGGGCGTGAGCGACAATGCAAGGGCGAGCCCCGCCAGGGAACTCAGCCGCAGATCTCGGAACGTAAGCATGGGTCATCCTCCTTGGCGGAGAACACCCGTGAGCAAACCCGGGTTCCGCGAAATCCATCAGGTTTTCCAAAGCAAATCTCTCCACCCGCGCGACCCTGTCGCCGACGGGCTGCTAGGCTTGCCGCAAGTGATTCGCGCGATTGCGAACCTGGGAGAACCGCAGCATGGCGGATGGCAGCAGAACATCGGTGATCGAGGTCGAGGCAGATGCGGCGGCCGCTGAAGCTGCGCGCGAAGCGAAGACGGAAATCCTCGAGCGCGCCGCCGCTACGGCACCATCGCCGACACGGACGGGCAAGCCGGCGCGGGCATTCTCCGGCAAGAACCAGTGGCAGGAATTCGTCGTCGATGTGTGGATCACGAACCTGAACTCAGTCGAGTTCGGCATCTACAAGCACAGCCGCAACCGCGCCAAATCGCGGCAATTCACCTCCGACATGGACATCTACGCCGAGGTCATCGAAGGCGGCGAGCGCACCGGACTGCTCGGCTACAGAGAAGACCTGTGGCGCAAGAACGTCGGCATGGACAAGCGTCTGGTTTTCAAGCTTTTTGGCGAAAAGCTCAATTGGCGCGCGACCATGGACCTGATGATCGGGCGCTCGCTGCAACTAACGCTCGGCGCACGCGGATTGCCCGTGATCGCCTTCTCGATCAATGTCGGCGACCATGAGCAGATGGTCTACCTCGAGCGGTCGGCCAACAAGTGGCCGTTGCTGCCCGAGAACTTCTCGTTCTTCCTGATTGATGACGGGCGCCCGAAATTTTATCGGCTGAAGCGCGCGCTGATCAATCTCGCCGGCGACTACACCCTCTACAACGAGCACAACCAACCGATCGGCTCGCTCGACGGCAAGGTCTTCTCCATCGGCGGCAAGTGGAAGGGCAGGATCCTGCGCGAGCACGCCGACCAGCGCCTGCTCATGGTGCTCAAGCTGTTCTGCGGCATGCTGATTTTCAACCACGACTGCTGCCGGCACATGCGGCGCCTGTCGCGCGACGTGCTGGCTGGGAAGTACTCGCCCAAGCTCGAGAAGCAGGAAGCGGACCTGTACATGAATCCGAGACGTGTGCGCTGAGCGCAGCCTCTCGCGCCAGCTTGTCGCCTCCCAATTGGATGATCGCTCTGCCGATCCGGCCGGCGTTTTTCGACAAGCGTTTTGCCAGCATGCGGCTGTAGGTTTTTGACCTCCCACGTATTTGCGGTGTACGAACTCTGCTGCCCGAACGGGCGGCATTCCTGACGTTTGTCGAGGCGATCTGCCCGATTTGGATGCGCATGAGGGGGAGGAACTATGGAACCGGCTCAGCCAGGCGCTGACGTTTTCTTTCTATTGATGGGGGCCGTTCTCGTCTTTGCCATGCACGGCGGTTTCGCCTTCCTCGAAGTTGGAACCGTGCGCCACAAAAATCAGGTGAATGCGCTCTGCAAAATCCTGGTCGATTTTGCCATCTCCACGATTGCTTACTTCGCGGTGGGCTTCACGATCGCCTACGGGATAGCCTTTTTCGTGAGCGCGGAAGGGCTTTCCGGCGCGGCGGCCGGCTTCGATGGCCAGGGTCTCACGCTGGTGCGTTTCTTTTTCCTCGTGACCTTTGCCGCAGCGGTTCCAGCCATTGTCTCCGGCGGCATCGCCGAGCGTGCGCGCTTCGGACCACAATGCGCGGCCACTGCCCTGCTCGTGGGGTTCTGCTATCCGCTGTTCGAGGGCATCGTCTGGAATAAGAACTTCGGCCTGCAGGAGCACTTCTTCGCAGCGTGGCTCGGCGCGGAGTTCAAGGACTTCGCCGGCTCCATCGTGGTGCACGCCTTCGGCGGCTGGGCCGCTATCGCCGCTGTCTACCGGCTCGGACCTCGTCTCGGCCGCTATCAGCAAGGACGCACGACCGGCGGCATCCCGCCGTCCTCGATTCCCTGGCTGGCGATGGGCTCCTGGTTGCTGTGCATCGGCTGGTTCGGCTTCAACGTGATGAGCGCGCAGTCGCTCAAGGCCGTATCGGGCCTCGTGGCGATGAACTCGCTCATGGCCATGTGCGGAGGCATCCTGGCAGCGACGGTGATCGGCGACAACGACCCGGGCTTTGCCCACAACGGCGCGCTGGCGGGCCTCGTCGCCGTCTGTGCCGGCTCTGACGTCATGCATCCTCTCGGATCGCTGTTCGTTGGCGGCGTGGCCGGCGGCATCTTCGTCAGCGTATTTCAGATCGTCACCAACAAGTGGCAGCTGGACGATGTGCTCGGCGTGTGGCCGCTGCACGGGCTGTGCGGTCTGTGGGGCGGCGTCGCGTGCGGCATCTTCGGGCTCAAAGCTCTCGGCGGCATGGGTGGCGTCAGCTTTGCCTCGCAGCTCGTCGGCAGCCTGATGGGCGCAGCCGCGGGTTTGCTCGCGGGGTTTGTGGTTTACTCGCTCATCGACGTTCTCATGGGCTTTCGCCTGTCGCCCGAGGAGGAGCGGCGCGGTGCAGATCTCTCCGTGCACAGCATCGGCGCCAATCCCGAGGAGGACGTGCGTACAGGAGGCCGCGTATAAGGCGCGATTGTACCGAGCAGCCGTTTGGCTATCTTGGCTATTTCCAACTGCCCATCGCGCCCGTCAGGAGGATTCGCCATGACATCGAAATCGCCCATGGCCGGCACGCTCGTTCGCGTCGAGCCCGCCTCGGTGGGCTTTGATCCGGTGCGTCTCGGCCGCATCCGCGAAGCGCTCGAACGGGAGGTTGCCGAGGAACGGATCCCAGGTGCGGTCGTCGGCATCGCGCGGCGCGGCCAACTCGCCTATCTCGAAGGCGTCGGCTACCGCGACAAGGCCGCCAATGCACCGATGTGGGCCGATGCCATCTTCTCCATCGCGTCCATGACCAAGCCGATGACGTCGACAGCGATCATGATCCTGCACGAGGAGGGCCGACTGCTGCTGGGCGATCCGGTGTCGAAATTCCTGCCACAGCTCGCCGGCATGAAGGTGGCGAAGTCGCCGACCTCGGAGATTCTGGAAACGACGCCAGCAGAGCGTGAAATGACTGTCCAGGATCTGCTGCGGCACACCTCCGGTCTCACCTATCGCGATCGCGGCCCCGGTGCCGCCTACAAGGCCTATCCGGGCTCGTCGATCACGGCGGCGGAAACATACGAGCGCGAGCAGTTCCTGACCGAGCTGGCCAAGGCGCCGCTGCTCTACCAGCCGGGCACGGTGTGGGAGTATGGCTTCTCGACCGACATCCTGGGCCTCATCGTCGAGGCCGTGGCCGGCAAGCCCCTCGGCGCGTTTCTAAGGGAGCGGCTGTGGGAGCCGCTCGGCATGTCCGACACCGCCTTTGCGCTCGACGACGCTGGCAAGCCTCGTTACGCGCGCGCGCTTCCCAACGATCCTCTCACCGGTCTGCCGCAGAGCATCCACCACGCCACCGGCATCCCCATGAAGTGGGAGTCAGGTGGCGGCGGCGCCATCTCGACGGTGGCCGACTATCTGCGCTTCGCCCAGATGCTACTCAATGGCGGAACGCTTGGTAGCAGACGCATTCTCGGACGAAAGACGGTCGAGCTGATGCGCGCCGACCATCTTGGCAGCGGCATCGTCAACCGCATCACCACCATGGACCCCTCCTGTACGGGCTACGGCTTCGGCCTGGGGTTTGCGGTACGCAAGGAGGCAGGCGTGGCGGCGATGCTGGGCTCGGCTGGCGACTACTATTGGTCAGGCGTCTACGGCACGTATTTCTGGATCGATCCCGCCGAGCAGATGGTTACGGTGTTCATGGCGGCAGCGCCCGGGCAGATGCGGTTGCGCTATCGCCAGCTCGCGCGTGCGCTCGTGTACCAGGCGATCGTCGACTGATCCTCAAACGCCAAGCTCAAACGAACGCGGAGGCTTCCAACCCTCATGACCGCAGTCACCGGCCTCGAAGCCATGGTTCGAGGCGATATCCTCTCCTCCTTCACACGCCTGCGCCGCCTCCTCGAGGGCATTCCGCCAGGCCATGCAAAACCGATCGAGATGACTGCCGGCGATCCCAAGGAGACGATGCCGGGGTTCGTCATCGACCGGATGGCGGAAGCACGGCATCTGCTCGGGACCTACCCGCAGATCAGGGGCTCTGAAGACCTGCGCAAGGCGATCGGAGCCTGGATCGAGCGGCGCTACGGGATTGCCGGTAAAATTGATCCGCTACGCGAAGTCCACCCCCTCAACGGCTCGCGCGAAGGCCTGTTCTTCGCCATGCTGCCGGCAGCGGGGCGCAAGCGTGTGCAGGGCCAGCCAGCCGTGCTGATGCCCAACCCGTTCTACCAGCCGTATCTGGGCGCGGCGTCGGCGGTGAATGCCGAGCCCATCTTCCTCGATGCGACCGAGGCAACCGGCCACCTGCCCGATCTCGACGCCCTGGAAAAGGACACAGCCACGCTCGAGCGCACGGTTGCCTTCTATCTGTGCTCGCCAGCCAATCCGCAGGGCTCGGTGGCCAGCGCGGATTATCTGCGCAAGGCGCTGGCGCTGGCGCGCCAATACAACTTCATTCTGTTCTGCGATGAATGTTACTCGGAGATTTACACCGGCGAGGCCCCGGTTGGCGGCCTTCAAGTGGCGGCGCATACGCCCGAGGGCTTGAAGAACCTGGTCGTGTTCAACTCGCTGTCGAAACGCTCGAACCTTCCAGGCATGCGCTCGGGCTTTGCCGCCGGCGACGGGGATTTCCTGGAGACGATGGCGGAGGTGCGCAACCTGACCGCGCCACAGGTGCCCGGCATCGTCCAGCACGCATCCACCGCAGTGTGGTCCGAAGAGCAGCACGTGGCCGTCATCCGCCAGGCCTACCGCGCCAAGTTCGATATCTGCGACCAGCTTCTCAAAGGCCGTTTCGGCTACCGCCGCCCCGCCGGCGGCTTTTTTCTCTGGCTCGATATGAGCCATTTGGGCAGCGGCGTCGATGCTACGGTAACCCTATGGAAACATTGCGGTGTCAAGGTTGTCCCTGGTGCCTACCTGGCCCGGACCAACCGTGACGGGGTCAACCCCGGCGAGAAATACGTACGCGTAGCTCTCGTGCACGACTTGGCGACGATCAGGGAGGCGCTCGAACGTGTCGTCGCAGTCAAGGCGTAGCAGCCGTTCGCGGTCATGGCGTATCAAAGTTCAGGTAGCGACTCGAGGCCGCTGCTTCCAGATGTCCTGGAAGGGCGCCTCATGGCTTGGTTCATCAAGGCGGCCGGCATCGCGCTGGCGTGCGCTGCGGCGTTCGGCTGGCTGACCCTGCTGTCGTGGTCGGTGCACGATCCAAGCCTGACGCACGCGACCAGCGGCGCCACACGCAACTGGCTGGGACCGCCCGGCGCTATCGTGTCCGACCTGCTGCTGCAGGCCGTTGGGCTCGCCTCTATCTTCGTATTCCTAGCCTGCGCCGCAGCCGGTGCAGAGCTGCTATTGCGCGAGAGAATTCCCGGATGGCGCATGCGTGGAGGGCTGCTGGCTCCCTCGCTGTTGCTTCTCGCCGGCGCGTTCTCGTCGCTGCCGATACCGGGCGGCTGGCCACTGTATCACGGTCTGGGCGGCATCTTTGGCGACGCCACCTTTGCGTTTGCCGCCGGCCTCCTGTCGGCCGTATTGGGCTCGCGTGGCGGCGCGGTGGCCGGACTTCTTCTGTTCGTCGGCGCCGCGTGTGCGCAGGCCACCGTCCTCGGCCTCACGCAGCGCGAGCTGGCACTGTTGTGGCAGCAGTCGGGACAGTGGCGGCGAGCCAGTGCGGACTCCGCGCCAAACTGGCTTGCAGGCATGGCTGCGACGCTGGCCGAGGCTCGGCACGAACGTACTCCAGCCCAGGCTGCGGGCCGAGCCGAGCCACGGCTCGATTGGCCGGGAGTTGCTAGTGGGGACCCGCCGCCGGCACCTACCGGCGATCAATCCGGCCGCGAGGCCGACTTCGATCTCTCCACCGAGCGCGAGAGCCGCGCGATGGCGGAGCGCTTCGCGCCGGTTGGCGTGGAGCCGGCGCAGAGGCCCGGCGCTGCCATCCTGAGCGGGCTCATGCCGCTGCGATCCTCCGAACCATCCTACAAGCGTCCCTCGCTCAACATCCTGAAGCGTGCCGCCGCCGTTCGGCCCGGCGCCGAATTTTCCCAAGGCGCCATGCGCGAGCAGGCGAGCACGCTCGAGGCCGTGCTCGGGGATTTCGGCATCAAGGGCGACATCAAGGCCATCAAACCCGGCCCGGTGGTGACCCTATTCGAGCTCGAGCCTGCGCGCGGGACCAAGACCTCGCGGGTCATCTCGCTCAGCGACGACATCGCGCGGTCGATGAGCGCCGTCTCGGCCCGCGTGGCAACAGTGTCCGGCCGCAACGTCATCGGCATCGAATTGCCCAACCATCGCCGCGAGACAGTGCTGCTACGCGAGCTGCTGGAGAGCGACGCCTGGCGCAGCGCCGATGCGCAGTTGCCGATCGTGCTCGGCAAGTCGATCGGCGGGGAGCCGATCGTGGTCGATCTCGCTCGCATGCCGCACCTGCTGGTGGCGGGGACGACCGGCTCGGGCAAGTCCGTCGGCGTCAACGCCATGATCCTGTCGCTGCTGTACCGGCATACCCCGAGCGAGTGCCGCTTCCTGATGATCGACCCAAAGATGCTCGAGCTGTCGATGTACAACGGGATTCCGCACCTGCTGAGCCCGGTCGTCACCGATCCGCACAAGGCGGCCGCGGCGCTCAACTGGGTCGTGCGGGAGATGGAGGAGCGCTACAAGCGCATGTCACGCCTCGGGGTGCGCAGCATCGAGATTTTCAACAATCGCGTGCGCAACGCCAAGAAGCGCGGCGAAGCCCTGTTCCGCACCGTGCAGACCGGCTTTAACGAGGATACGGGCGAAGCGATCTTCGAGCGCGACCGGCTCGATCTGGAGCCCATGCCCTACATCGTGGTGGTCGTCGACGAGTTCGCCGACCTGATGATCGTGGCCGGCAAGGAGGTGGAGGCAGCGGTGCAGCGCCTGGCGCAGATGGCGCGTGCGGCCGGCATTCACCTCATCATGGCCACACAGCGGCCCAGCGTCGATGTTATCACCGGCACCATCAAGGCCAATTTCCCGACCCGCATCAGCTTCAAGGTGGCATCCAAGATCGACAGCCGCACCATCCTCAACGAGCAGGGGGCCGAGCAGCTTCTGGGCCACGGCGACATGCTGTATTCGGGCGGCTCTACGCAGGGCATGCGGGTGCATGGCCCCTATGTATCGGACGAGGAGGTCGAGCAGGTTGCGGCCCACCTGCGAGGCCAAGGAGAGCCCGAGTACGTGGCCGGCATCACGGATGGTCCCAGTTCCGACGAAGTGGGCGCGAAGGCTGCGGAGGAGGGGCCAGACGACCTCTATCAGCGCGCTGTCGCCATCGTCATGCGGGACCAGAAGGCCTCGACCAGCTACATCCAGCGGCGGCTGGCTATCGGCTACAACCGCGCCGCCGACCTGATTGAACGCATGGAACGGGAAGGGCTGATCAGCCCCTCCAACAACGGCAAGCGTCATGTTCTCGGCGACCCGCAGCCGGCTTCGCGTCCCGCCCCGAAACGGGCAGGCCAACGGGGATAGCGCCCCTCCCAGCCTTTGTGATGCGCTGCAATACGTTTAGTATTGCCTACATCTCGTCTCAATGTTCGGGAATGAGGGATGGGGCGCACCGCGATTCGGGGGATGGCATGAGCGAGCTTGGAATGAAAGTGCGCGCGAGACGCTCTACCGGCGTGGCCGGGCTTGTGCTGCTGTTGCTGGCCACGCATGCGGTGGCGCAGGACCCCAAGAAAGACGCGCCCAACCCGGTCGGGGGCGCCACTTGGAATGCCAAGGTGAACCCGGACGCTTCGGCACCCGGCGCGACAACCCCAAATCTGACGCTCACTGCCAAGCAGACCGAGCTCGTGGGCAAGGTCAGCGCCTACTTCAACGAGCTACAGAACCTGAAGGGCGTGTTCGTGCAAACGGGCGCCGACAGCAGGCGCATGCGTGGACGCTTCTTCGTCAAACGGCCGGGCCGGCTGCGTTTCGAGTATGCGCCGCCGAGCAAGCAGCTCATCGTTTCCGACGGCAAGGACGTGTCAATTCAGGACCTGGACATCAACACCGATGACCGCATTGCGCTCGAGCAGACACCTTTCCGGGTGCTGCTGCGCAAGGATGTCGATCTCATGCGTGATGCCACAATCCTGGACGTACAAGAAGCCGACGACGTGGTGATCGTGGCGCTGCAGGACAAAAGCCCAGACGCGCCCGGACGCATCAAGCTTTTCATGTCGAGATTGCCTCGGCTCGAGCTAAAGGAGTGGGTGACGACGGACGCTCAAGGGCTCGATACCCGGCTGGAGGTTTCGGGGCTCGTGACCTCGGAGGAAATCGACGTCGCCCTGTTCAAGATCGTCAGTCCGACTTTGATGAATTTGCAGAAGAACCAATAAATTAGATCGAATCAGAATTCACGCCTGAAACAATCGGTAAAAAAAGCGTGAAGCCCCCTATCGGGGGGCCTTGAAAACCACCGCCCTCCCCCCAGATTTTGATCTAGAGCGGGCGATGTCGCTCTTCATCGGTAGTGCCCCCCGTCTAGCCGAAGACATCGTCCGCAGCGCCGGCTTCCCTCCCGGCGCTATGCGCGAAAGCGCTTTCTAGCGCCCGACCCCCCTCCCCCGGGGTCGGGCGTTTCTCATTTCCAGGTCCATCCTTAGACTTGCTTGCGGCGACGACGCAGATGCACGTAGAGGGCGCCGTCACCGCCGTGCCGGACGTGGGCGCGTGCGAAGCTGACGACGACGGCGCGCAACTCCGGCTCCTCCAGCCAGACCGGCACGTTGCGGCGGATGACACCGCGCTCGCTGTGCCGGCCGTCCAACATCTCATTGGCTGAGGTGCCGCCGCCACCCTTGCCGGTGATGACGAGGACCGAGCGCAACCCGCGCGCATATGCATCGAGCACAAAGGAGCGTAGCCGATGGTGTGCCTCGCTTTGTCGCAGGCCGTGCAGGTCAATGCGAGCTTCGATCTCGGCGCGGCCACTGGCGATCTTGCGCAGCTTGCGCTGATCGAAATCAGCGAGCGGCGGCGGGGCGTTCGTTGGCCGAGAAGCGCGTGCGGGGGCCTCCGGCGGCACCTTGCTGCGAAGGACGGGAGTGCGCTGCGGGGCGGCAGGCTGGTCATGGGACGCGGGCGACGGCTCGGCCTTGTCAGCCGTGACGCGCGGTTTGGCGCGCCGCAACGGATCCAACGATTGCGCCGTCCGGGACCAAAGCTCTGCGTCTTGCGGAGTGAGACCGCCGCGTTCGGGCGGGCGGACGGGCCGGTTGCCGCCCTTGCGCGTCATGGCCCGGTTTGTTTGGGGCGTGCCTTGGCCGCTACAGGCTGAAGATTGGCGCCATCCTTGCGCGGCAGCAGCACGAAATAGCGGCCGGGATGCTTCGTGACGCCAGCCAGCTTTCCGGCTGCTGTTCCGGAGCCGAAATAGATATCACCGCGCTCGGGCCCCTTGATGGCGGAGCCCACATCCTGCGCGATCATCAGCCGTTGGAACGGCTTGCCCTTGACGGCATGGGTTAGCGTTGGCGCCATCACGTAGATGGGTGTGCCCAGCGCATGCACGCTGGCATCGACAGCCAGGCTGCGACCGGGCGTCAGCGGAATTTCAAGCACACCGAGCACGTTTTCAGCCTCGGAGCCATGCAACTCACGGAAGAAAACATACGACGCGTTCTGATGCATGACCTGGCGACCGCGTTCCGGATCGGCACGCAACCATTTTTGCAGCGCTTCCAGAGATACCTTGTCGGCGGCCAGCAAACCCTTATCGATCAGATAGCGGCCAATCGACGTGTAGGGGTGGCCGTTCTTGCCGTCGTAATGCACGCGGATCTTGCTGCCGTCGGGCAGACTGATGCGGCCCGACCCCTGAACCTGCATAAAGAAAACGTCGATCGAATCGCCGAGGTAGATGAGCTCGAGCCCTTTGCCCTTGAGCGCGCCTCCCTCTATCTCCGCGCGCGTGGAATAGGGAACAGTCCCGTTCGGTGTCTTGCGCGCATGGGTGAGAGCAACGCCCTTGACCGCGCGCTGCGCCTCCTCGACCAGATTCACGAGATCAGGCGGGCGCTTGTAAATCGGGGTCTGGAACCGCCCCTCCTGCTTGCGCGAGCCGTCGAGCACAGGCTCATAGTAGCCGGTCAGCAGCCCTGCCGGCCCCTTGTGGACGACGCTGTGGGGGAGAAACCAGCCTTCGAAGAAGGCCTTTGCCGTCTTCCGATCGACCTTGGCCGGTAGTTTTGCAGCCTCGGCGCAGGCTGCCAGCAGCTCAGGGGGAATGGCGATCTTGCCCGCCTTGTTGCCGGCGCGCGCGGCGGCCTCGATACGCGAGCAGGATTTCAAGAACGCGGCAAACGCAGCCGCATGATCGTCCGTCTCCCAACCGGGAAGCTCTGAAAATGCGGCCGGCTTGAAACCGGCTGGCGGTGCGCCGGAATTTGCGCTGACCCGAGCACCAAGCGGCATGAGGCCTACGGCGAGCAGCACCACGAGCGCCCATAGGGCGCGTCGCAGCATCGCATTGAGTACGACCACCCAGGTTCCCCCATGGCGTGTGACCACCCCTGACGGCCCGCCAGGGTAGCGATCAATTGGGCGCCTGCGTGGCAACGAGCTTCCAATTGGGGTCGCGCGATGCGACCTCACGAGCGAAGGTCCAGATGTCGATGACCTCTTTGATGCGCTTGGGATCGCCGGACACTACGACCCCGGCTTTGTCGCGGGTGGCGGAAATCAGCTCGCTCACGAACTTGACTGTGACGTGGGCCAGCCCACCCTTGAGCTCCGCCTCGAGCACATCGGCCCGGTTGATGCCGACGAAACTCTGATCGATCTGCTCGCCGCGGCCCTCCCGATCGCCGATGGCCGACGAGAACCCTTCGAACACCTCACGGCTGAGCAAGTTCTTCAGTGTTTTGCGGTTGCCCTCGGCAAAGGCCGTAACAATCATCTCGTAGGCCTGCCGCGCACCCTTGAGAAAGGTTTCCGGATCGAAACTCTGGTCTACACGATGAATGGCGACAAGATTTTCCGCCAGCGTGGGATCGCTCGCAGCAAACGCGCGCACGCGCGCCTCGGCGTCCGCTGCGGTCGGCGCCACTTGAGTCTCGCCCGGCGTCTCCGGCCGATCGCGCCGCGGCATGGCCACCACCTTGTCGGCAGCGGCCTGCGCGGCGGCGGCACGAGCGCGCTCCTGCGCCCTGTAACGCTCGATCCGAGCCTCCTCATCGCCAGTCTTGCGGCCGAGAACACTGCGCAGCTTCAAGATGATGACGACTGCTATCACGAGAAACAGGATCGTGAAGATGTCGATCTTACCGTCCATAATTTCAGCTGCTTCCTCAGCAAAGGCGCAATCGGGCGCGCGACCCTGACGTCCTTGGATGTAAGATCGCCAGAACACCCGGTCCAGATGCCTCGCGCCGGGAAGTTTGGCAATTCGGGTCGGGCCGCCGCCGCGAAACCTGGAACCAAACTTAAGGCATCGACTTGGCTAAGCCAACTGGAATGACGGGGCGCAGTGCGGATCAGCGCCGATATGCGGTTAATTTGCATTTGACACTAGTGTCCCGATCGCGAAGTTCGTCAGCATCCGTCGCGACCTCTCAGCGAACTTCGCGATCGAAAGGACACCAGCAAAGCCTATGATTCTAGTGAGGTTCAGGTTCCGAAGTTCGCCAACCAGCCCAGCCGCGAGAGCCGGGCGAACTTCGGAACCACCACACTAGCGGCGAGGAAACTGCGACATGCCTATTTTCGTGCTGCTGATCGGCCTCGCATTGCCGCTCATGGAGCTGGCCGTTCTGGTCAAAGTCGGACAGGCGGTCGGACTATGGAGATTGCTGCTGCTCCTGCTGGGAATGGCGGTACTCGGTGCGGCGCTGCTGTACTGGCAAGGCTGGACGGCCCTGCGACAAACGCAGGACGCGTTGCTGCGCGGCGAGCCGCCGGTCGGGCCCATGCTCGAGGGCATGCTGCTGGTTGTGGCGGGCGTGCTGATGCTGGTGCCGGGCCTGATCACGGACGTCTTCGCGCTGGCTCTGCTGGTGCCGCCGCTGCGCCGCGCCATCGCGCGCGGACTCCTGAAACGGGCGGTCGCGACCGGCGGCATCCACGTCGAGGGATCGTTCCGCGCCGATGGCTCACCCGCCGATGCAGGCGCGGATGCGGGACCCGTGATCGAGGGCGAGTTCGAGCGCATAGACGAGCGGCCGGTCAATCGTCCGCCGCACTCCGGGCGGGATGGCCAAGCGCGGTAAGCCGCAGGGCCGAGTAGTTGCGGCTGCCGCGCCGGGCGTGATAACCAGCCGCGGGGGAACATCTGCGGGCCGGGAAAGGACGCGCGACGATGGCTGACCAGCCGAAGACGGACAACGGAGCAAGCAATGGGCGGCCGGCCGACCCGGGGCAGGGCGTGCAGGTGCGCGTGCTCGGCCAATACGTCAAAGACCTGTCGTTCGAGAGCCCGAACGTCGCCAAGCTGCTATCCGGCACATCGGAGAACCCGAACCTGAAGCTCGAGATCAATGTCAGCGCCAGCAAAATCGGCGCCGACACCTACGAGTCCGCCATCGACTTCAAAGCCAATGCCACCGCCAAGGTCGGCGTGATCTACGACTTCGAGATGATCTATGCGGGCTTGTTCAAATTGGAGAACATGCCGCAGCAAGCATTGGAGCCGATGCTGCTGGTCAACTGCCCGATGCTTCTGTTTCCGTTCCTACGGCGCATCGTCGCCGACCTGACCCGCGAGGGCGGTTTTCCGCCGCTGCTGCTTGATCCAGTCGACTTCGGCGCTCTCTACATGCGCAAGAAGCAGCAGGGCGCCGCCGGAGCCGCGCTCATCGCGTGACGCCGGCCAGCGCTGCCGTGAACCGCTTCCAGATGGCCTTGGGTCCGAGCGTCTCGACGAATAGCAGGTGCTCCTCCGCCTCGCGTTCCCGTTCCGGCCGGGGCGGGAGCGGCGCGGGCCGCTGCAGCGCTGATGCACGCGCCGTCCCCATGCGCTGCTCGCTGTGGCTGCCGGCGCCGAGATGCAGCGCTGCCTGGCGCTCGCCCAGAAGCTCGACATAGACGCTGGCGAGCAGCAGCGAATCCATGATGGCGCTGTGCTTGGTGCGCTGCGAGTTGTCGATGCCGTAGCGCTTGCACAGCGCATCGAGGCTATTGGGCACGGCGGGATGCTTGCGGCGCGCGAGCGCGAGCGTATCGACCACGCGATACATGCCTATCTCAGGCAGCGACTGGCGCTGCAGCTCGGCATTGATGAAACCGACATCGAACGCGGCGTTGTGTATGACGAGCGGTGCGTCAGCGATGAAATCGAGGAACTGGCCGGCAATGTCGGCAAAGCGCGGCTTGTCGACGAGGAAAGCAGCGGACAGGCCGTGCACGGCTTCAGCGTCCGGGTGCACCTCGCGGCCCTCCGGATTGATGAAAGCGTGGAACTCGCGGCCCGATGGAATGCGGTTGACGAGCTCGACACAGCCTAGCTCGATCAGGCGGTCGCCGCCTTTGGCATCGAGGCCGGTGGTCTCGGTGTCGAGGATGATTTCGCGCACGCCTTGCCTCCATCAGGATCGTACGCGAGCAATCGAAAACTCATCTCAAAATCACATCTCAATGTCACGCCCAAGCGCGCTCGAAAGCCGTCCCTGAACGCGTGCGCAAGCTGGCGATGATTCGGTTAATTTGCGCCTCGGTTTCGGCGAGCGCACCGCCCGTATCCACAACGAAATCGGCGCGCGTACGCTTTTCCGCATCGGGCATCTGGCGCGATAGGATCTGGCCGAGCTTCTCGGACGTCATGCCGGGACGTTGCAGAACGCGCTGGCGCTGAACGTCGGCCGGAGCACTGACGACGACAACCACATCGACGCGTGCGTCGCCACCGGTCTCGAGCAGCAATGGCACCTCGAGCACGGCCATGTTCGCGCCACGCTCCTTTTCGGTGTGGAGGAACGCGCGCTCGGCCTCGAGCACGAGGGGATGTATGATTGCTTCAACGCGCTTGAAGCCTGCGGGATCGGCGAGCACGGCCGCGACCAGCTTGGTGCGATCGACGCCGGCAGGACCGGTGGTGCCAGGAAATGCCGCCTCGATCAGCGGTATTGCGGGGCCGGCGTAGAGCCGATGCACCTCGGCATCGGCATCGAGCACGGCGATGCCGTTGGCCCTGAAGCGGGCAGCCGCTGCCGACTTGCCCATGCCGATGCCGCCGGTGAGGCCGATGATCAACACTTAGCGGCCCTCGATGTCGGCGACGATGATCGCGCGCAGCTCGGGTGTGACCTCGGGCTTGACGCCGAACCATTTCTCGAAGCCGGGCACGGCCTGATACAGCAGCATGCCCAGACCGTCGACGGTGCGAAGGCCGCGCGCACGGGCGCGGGCCAGAAGATCGGTCTCGAGCGGCACGTAGACGATGTCGACGACCACGGTGTCATCGCGCAATCCCGCCACATCCATATCGAGAGGCTCGGCATGCACCATGCCGAGCGACGTGGTGTTGACGAGCAGGCCAGCAACGGCCGTGTGCTGTTCGCGCTCCGACCAGGCGTAAGCCTTGACGCGCGAGCCATAGGCGCTCGCCATGTCTTCGGCACGCGCGTGTGTGCGATTGAACAGGCGCACCTCGGGAACTCCGGCTTGCAACAGGCCGTAGACGATGGCGCGCGCGGCGCCGCCGGCACCCAGCACGGCGACAGGCGCATCGCGCCGATCCCAGCCGGGAGCCGACAACGCAAGATGCGTCATGAAGCCGTAGGCGTCAGTGTTGGTGGCGCAGAGCTTCCCGTCCTCGAGCCAAAGTGTGTTGGCTGCACCCATGGCGACAGCAACGGGCTCCTTGTGATCGGCAGCGGCCAGCGCCGCCTGCTTGTGCGGCAGCGTGACGTTGCAGCCGTTGAAGCCTTGCTCGGCCAGCGACGCGAAGAAGGTACGCGCCTCCTCCGGACGCACCGCCACCTTGGTGTAAGCGCCGTCGATGCCGTAAATCTTCAGCCAATGGCCGTGGATGGCGGGCGAGCGTGAATGCTCGATGGGCCAGCCGATGACACAGGCCCTCAACATCGGGGCTCTCCCGAGAGCACGCAGACTAGAGGTTGAGGGCAGGCACGTTTCGTCATGATGCGATCACCCCGCGCAGGCGCAGCTCGGCGAGCAGGGGCAAGAGTGGCAAGCCGAGAATGGTGAAGTAATCGCCCTCAATGTGCTCGAAGAGCTGCACGCCGAGGCTTTCGAGCTGATAGGCGCCCACCAACTCGCAGACGACGGCACCAGCGCGGGAGAGATAGTCATCGATAAATGCGGGGGCGAGCGCGCGCATGGTGAGCGAGGCGGTATCGACATGCGCCCATACGATCTCGCCCGCCTCCGCCAGCACCACCGCGGAGTGGAGCTGATGCGTGCGGCCGCTGAGCGTCATGAGATGCGCGCGGGCGCCATCGAGGCCGGCAGGCTTCTCGAAAATCTCGTCGCCCAGGGCCAGCACCTGATCGGCACCGATGACAATGGTGTCTCGTTGCTCGCCACTGATTGCCTCGGCCTTGGCGCGGGCCAGAACCTCGGCGACATCGGCGGGATCCACCTGGGTGTCGCCGGCGGACAAGGTCTCGCGAATGGCGCGCTCGTCGAGATCGGCCGGCGCGACAGTGAAGGTGAGCCCGGCCGCCTCCAGCATCTGCCGGCGCGAGCGGCTGCCCGAGGCCAGCACGAGCTTCTTTGCCGCACGCTCAGCCACCGGCAGCCTCGTCAGTCCCGTTGTCGGTGGTGGCGGTCTCGCGGTCGTGCAGCAGCTTGGTGATGGTGGCGGCCGTCTCCTCGATGGAACGGCGGGTCACATCGATCACGGGCCAGCCGTGGCGGGCGCACAGACGCCGCGAATAGGCGATCTCGTTAGCGATCTGCGTGCGGTCGACGTAGTCGTCCAGGTTGCGGTCGGCCATCAGGCGCACGCGGTTGCGGCGAATCTCGGCGATCCGCTCGGGGCTGGCGATGAGGCCGACGATGAAGGCCTTGTGCGGCCCGGTCAACGCAGCGGGCGGCTCGATGCCGGGCACCAGCGGCACGTTGGCGGTCTTGTAGCCGCGCTGGGCCAGATAGATGCTGGTCGGCGTCTTCGACGTGCGCGAGATGCCGAGGATGATGATGTCGGCCTCGTTGAGGTCGCCCGGCAGGTGGCCGTCATCGTGCGCCATGGCGAAGTTGAGCGCGTCGATGCGGCGGAAGTAATCGGCATCGAGCACGTGCTGACCGGCGACGATCGGCGTTTGCGGTGCGCCGAGATAGGACTCGAACACCTTCATGATGGGCTCGAGCACGTGCAGCGAGGGCACGCCGAGCTCGCGGCAGCGCTGCTCGAGCACGCTCGTCAGGTCGCGGTTGACGATGGTGTAGAGGACGATGCCGGGCGCGGACTGGATCTCCTGCAACACCCGATTGAGCTGACGCTGCGTGCGCACCAGCGGATGCACGTGCTCGATGGGGCGCACCTGGCCGTACTGGACGGCCGCAGCCTTGGCCATGATGGTGAGCGTCTCGCCCGTCGCATCGGAGACGAGGTGCAGGTGGAAGTAGCTCGGTCCCGGCGGGGACATCTGTTGAAAAACTCCCGGGTTATCCAGAGCCCTACCGGACGAGGGCAGGCTCCGCCGCCATCTTCGCTCACCTTTCAACAGGTGTGTCCACAAACCAACCTGCCGGGAGGCGCTGAGCGATGGCTCTGCGCAACGCGCTCCTATCGAGCCGCTTGTCGGGTCAACATCAGGTCTTTGTCAACAGGACGTTCCAATTCGGTAGGGGTCCCACGTGGCTCACTATAGCCTTGAAACAGAATAGTGAATCCGGCTCTAGTGGGTTAGAGGGCAACGCCCCACACGACCTGGAGGGCTCCTTAGCCACGGCACTGGACAGGCTGGAGACAAAAAATAATCTCCGCTATTCACCGCCCTAAGAATTTAAATAACAACCTGAAGACTCTCTTTCATTGAATTGAAGGAACGATGGCCGTTATCCCAATCGCGTCGGTGCACGATCGCTCTGAGCGACGCCTGATGCGCGTGCTCGGCGGCGAGGCTCTCGACCCTCCACCGATCTGGCTCATGCGGCAGGCGGGACGCTATCTGCCCGAGTACCGGTCGATCCGCGAGCGGGCAGGAAGCTTTCTCGGTCTCTGCTACACACCTGCGCTCGCCGCCGAGGTCACGCTGCAACCGATCCGCCGCTTCGGTTTCGATGCGGCCATCCTGTTCGCCGATATCCTGGTGGTGCCCGATGCGCTGGGGCAGGGCGTGCGCTTCGTCGAAGGCGAGGGGCCGCGGCTCGATCCGGTGCGCAGCGCAGCCGACCTCGACCGGCTCGATGCAGGCAAGACGCGCGAGAAATTCGCGATCGTCGCCGAGACGGTGGAGCGCGTGCGGCGTGACCTGCCGGTCGAGACGGCGCTGATCGGCTTCTGCGGCAGCCCGTGGACGGTGGCGACCTACATGGTCGGCGGGCGGGGCTCGACGGACCAAGCCGACGCACGGCTCATGGCCTATCGCGATCGCGCCACCTTCACGCGGCTGATCGATCTTTTGACGCGCGTTTCAATCGATTACCTCGATACGCAGATCCGCGCGGGCGCCGATTGTGTACAGCTTTTCGACAGCTGGGCCGGCAGTCTGCCGGAGGACGAGTTTGCACGCTGGGTCGTTCAGCCAACTCGCACTATGGTCGCCGCGCTCAAGGCCAGACATCCGGGGGTGCCGGTGATCGGATTTCCGCGCGGTGCGGGCGCAAAGACCGAGCGCTATGTCGTCGAGACGGGCGTTGATGCCGTCGGCTGTGATACGAGCCTGCCGCTGGTGACGATTCGCGACCGGCTGTCGCTGCTCACGACGGTGCAGGGCAATCTCGATCCGCTGCTGCTGGTGGTGGGTGGGCCGGCACTGGAAGCGCGTGTGAGCGAAATCAAGGGTGCGATGGACGGGCAGCGGTTCGTCTTCAATCTCGGCCACGGTATCGTTCCCGAGACGCCGCCGGAGCACGTGGCGCGACTGGTGGAGTTGGTGCGCGGGTGATCAAGGCTTTGGCGATAGTGGGTGAACCACCTTGCCCATCGATAAGAAAAAGCAAAAGTAACACGGGCCCTGCTGTGTTTTGGGAACTGAGCAGTGGCAACGGACATAGGCGAAAGGACCGCCGAGCTATCCAACGTGGCCTCACCCTCCCCAGCGGGGAGGGTCGCCCTCAACGCAACGAGCATAGTTGGACACTATTCATTGATGTTGAGGGCGGGGTGGGGAGAAGAAGCAAGCGCCACGCCTGTTTCTTCTCCCCACCCCTAACCCCTCCCCGCTGGGGAGGGGGATTTTACGTGCGGCACGTCTGATGGATCTCTGGCTCAAGGCGCTGCACATCATCGCCGTCATCTCATGGATGGCGGGACTACTGTATCTGCCGCGGTTGTTCGTCTACCACGCCGATGCGGAAGCGGGGTCCAAGCAGGCCGCGACGTTCGCCGTCATGGAGCAGCGTCTGCTGCGCCTGATCATGAACCCGGCCATGATCGTGGTGTGGATCACGGGGCCGCTGCTGGCCTGGCGCATGGGCATGTGGAAGGATGGCTGGCTGCACACCAAATTCGCGCTGGTGGTGGCGCTGACCGTGTATCACCACCTGCTGGCACGCTGGCGCAAGGACTTCGCGGCGGGCGGCGCGCCCTACGACGCCAAGTTTTTCCGCATGGTCAACGAGGTGCCGACGATCCTGATGGTGGGGATCGTGGTCCTGGTGGTGGTGAAGCCGTGGTAGGGATGCGCGCCACACATACGAGCTATTCCGATCGCCCGGCAATATTGCCGATCCGATTGCGGCGAAGATACTTTCCCGACGCTGCCATCGAGGCAGTGCCGGGCCCGCAGCAGTGCGTGAGAACCCGGAGATCAACCGGGAGAAACGCACGATGCGCAGATGGATAGCGGCTGCAACCGCGCTGCTGGCGATGGTTGCAACGGGGCTCTACGACGCCAGGGCAGCCTTTCCTGAAAGACCGATCACACTGATCGTGCCGTGGGCCGCTGGCGGCGGCACCGACGCGGTGGCGCGCTACATCGCCTCGGTCATGGAGAAGGACTTCGGTCAGCCCGTCAACGTCGTCAATCGCACGGGCGGCAGCGGCGTGGTGGGTCACTCGGCCATCGCCACCGCGCCGACGGACGGCTACTCGATCGGCCTCATCACCCTCGAGATCAACCTGATGCACTGGGTCGGGCTGACCAAGCTGACGCACGAGGACTACACGCCGCTGGCGCTGATGAACGCGGATCTCTCCGCCATCCACGTGCCGGCCAACTCGCCCTACAAGCAGATCGGCGACCTGGTTGCCGCCATCAAGGCCAACCCGGGCAAGCTCAAGGCGTCAGGCGCGGGGCAGGGCGGCAGCTGGCACCTGGCGTTGGCGGGCATGTTGAAATCGCTCGATGTCGACCCGAACGCCATCGCCTGGGTGCCGGCAACGGGTGGCGCGGCGACGGCGCTGGCGGATCTGGCAGCCAACGGCTTGGATTTCGTGTCGTGCTCGCTGCCCGAAGCACGCGCACTGCTCGGCGCCGGCAAGATCAGGACACTGATGTTCATGTCGGACAAGCGCGCGGCTCTGTTCCCCGACGTGCCGAGCCTCAAGGAGGCGACCGGATCGTCCTGGGCCAAGGGCGTGTGGCGCGGCATGGCGGCGCCGAAGGGCCTGCCCAAGGACATCGCCGATCGCTACGAGGCGATGTTCAAGAAGATCTACGAAAGCGACGGATACAAGAAGTTCATGGCCGAGCAGGGCTTCGAGCGGCTGTGGGGCGATTCAGCCCAGTTCGCGGCCTTCATGAAGAAGGACAACGCAGATTCCGGCGAGCTGCTCAAGGTCATGGGGCTGGCGAAATAGGGTCGTCTGGCGCGCCTGCCGATGTGAGAGTTGCAGGCGCGCCGGCTCCACGCGCAATCGCCCGCGGACATGAGGCGGAGATCGTGGCTGCCCAGCATTGCGATTTGAGGGGTTGGCAGCTGCACTTGTCCGGACAATTATTCTGCGCAGGCGCGGATGAAGCCTGGGAGCGAGGATATGCCGGCGACGAAGGCCAATGGCGCAGCGCGCGGGCACGGCGAGGCGCCGCGCTACGACGCGATCGTCATCGGCGCGGGCATCGCCGGCATTTACCAGCTTTACCGGCTGCGGCAGCTGGGATTTTCGGTGCGCGTGTTCGAAACGGGGACCGATGTCGGCGGCACCTGGTACTGGAACCGCTATCCCGGCGCGCGCTTCGACTCCGAGAGCTACACCTACGGCTACGCGTTCTCCGACGAGCTGCTGCAGGAGTGGAACTGGAAAGAGCACTTCGAGTCCCAGCCCGAGACGCTCAAGTATCTGCAGCACGTCGCCGACAGGTTCGATCTCAAGCGCGACATCCAGTTTCAGAGTCGTGTCGTCGCCGCCGCGTGGGACGAGGCAGAAGCGTGCTGGGTTGTGACGCTGGAAAGCGGCGAGTGCGCCCGTGGCACGTTTCTGATCACGGCTCTCGGGCCGCTGTCGGCGCATACGCTGCCGCGCATTGACGGCATCGAGACTTTCCAAGGCGAGGCCTATCATACGGCCCGCTGGCCGAAGCATCCAGTCGACTTCAAGGGCAAGCGGGTCGGTATCATCGGCACCGGTGCGACCGGCATCCAGACCATTACCGAAGTGGCCAAGACGGTGGGGCACCTGACGGTGTTTCAGCGCACCGCGAACTACGCTGCGCCCCTGCGCAACGGGCCGATCACCGACGCGGAAATGCGCGACATCAAGGCGCGCTATCCGGAGATCTTCGCCCGCTGCCGCCAGACGCCAGGTTGCTTCATCCATATGGCCGATCCGCGCGGTACGTTCGAGGTGACCGACGAGGAGCGCGAGGCACACTACGAGAAGCTGTATGCGGAGCCTGGCTTCGGCATCTGGCAGGGCAATTTTCGCGACATGCTGACGGATCCGGCGGCGAACGATCTGGCCACCGCCTTCATCAAGAAGAAGATCCGCGCGCGGCTAAAGGACCCGAAGATCGCGGAGAAGCTCATCCCGAAGAACCATGGCTTCGGCACGCGGCGCGTGCCGCTCGAGAGCGGCTACTACGAGGTTTACAACCAGGACAACGTGACACTCGTCGATCTGCTGGAGGCGCCGATCGAAAGGATCACGCCCAAGGGCGTCAAGACGACAGACGCCGAGTACGCGTTCGATATGCTGATCTATGCGACGGGCTTCGACGCCGTCACCGGAGGATTCGACCGTATCGACATCCGCGGACGCGATGGAGTTCGGCTGAAGGACAAATGGGCGGAAGGCCCCAAGACATATCTCGGGCTGCAAACCGCGGGCTTTCCCAACTTCCTCACCATCGTTGGGCCACACAACGCGGCCGCCCGCTGCAACATTCCGCGCTGCATCGAGCAGAACGTGGACTGGGTCACGGACCTGATGCAGCACATGCGTGACGCCAAGCTGACGCGTATCGAGGCTCTGCCCGAGGCGGAGCACGAGTGGACCGAGGCCATCAACGTGCTTGCGGCCGGCCTGCTCTATACCCAGGTCAACTCGTGGATGACGGGGATCAACACCAACGTGGAGGGCAAGAACGTCCGCCGCGTGTTGCAGTACCAGGGCGGCGCGCCGGCCTACCGGGAGAAGTGCGACGAGGTGGCGGCGGCTGGGTACAAGGGATTTGCCCTCAATTGAAGGCGATCAGCCTTATCGCCGACCTCTCGCTTATGATCCTTGCACAAGCCAGATGTGCTGGCGGCAGCCGAATAAGCTAAAACCTTCCCATGTCCTGGACCGGTCACGGCCGCGGCGGACGGCGCGGCTATCATCACGGCAACCTGCGCGAGGCGCTGATCGTCGCCGCGCTGGAGCTCATTGGGCGCAAGGGGCCGGCTGGATTCACCTTCGCTGAAGCCGCACGCGCGGCGGGTGTGAGCGCGGCGGCACCGTACCGGCATTTCCGCGATCGCGACGCGCTGATGGCGGACGTGGCGCGGCGCGGCTTCGAGCTGTTCGAGCAGCGGCTGACCGCAGCGTGGGACGAGGGCCGGCCGACCGCGCTCGCGGCGCTGGAGAGCATGGGCCGCGCCTATCTGGCCTTCGCGCGCGAGGAGCCCGCCTACTTCTCGGCCATGTTCGAGTCAGGGTTGCCGCTGGTGGAGCATCGCGAGCTGCGCGAGGCCGGCGATCGCGCGTTCGGCGTGCTGCGCACGGCCTGCGAGGCGATGGCGGCGATGCTGCCGGCGGCGCGACGCCCGCCGGGCATGATGATGGCGCTGCACATCTGGTCGCTGTCGCACGGCATCGCCAGCCTGTTCGCGCGCGGCGATGCGGCACGGCGCTCAGTGCCGATGACGCCCGAGGAGCTGCTCGAGGCGGCGGTGCTGATCTACCTGGATGGCCTCGGCATCACCAAGACTGGTGGTGGCTGAGCGAGCGCAGCCTGGACTGTCAACATCGACCCCTTGACGGGAAGCGCATCCTGCATCATCTATGTTAATGTATTAAACATTCACATGAGGAGACCGGAGGAAGGTACGGCGATGGTAGCTCTGGTTGCGCGAATCGATGACTTCGGGAAGCCGGCATGGATTGCCTTGATGGTGCTCGGCTTCATCCTGTTCTGGCCGCTCGGCCTTGGGATCTTGATCTATCTTCTATGGAGCGGACGCATGGGTTGCGGATGGAACCGTGGTGATATGGAAAGCTGGCGCGAAGGTGCAACCCAGCGCTGGGAGCGCAAGCGGGAACGCTGGGAGCAGCACATGCAGCGATGGGGCGGAAATCACCGCGGCGGACTGCGGCCGACCGGCAACCGCGCCTTCGACGAGTATCGCGAGGAAGCGCTGCACCGTCTGGAGGAGGAGGCAGAAGAGTTTCGCACCTTCCTCGAGCGGCTGAGGCTGGCCAAGGACCGCCAGGAGTTCGACGAGTACATGCGCGAGCGGCGCAATCGGCCATCGGATCCGAGGCCGGAGCCTGATCCGAAGCCGCAGGCTTAGCTCGGTCGGGATCAATCGACCTCAATGTATATCCGGAGCCGACTTCCAGTGCGGCTCCGGGAATTTGTGACCAGCTATTGCCGATGCCCAACTTTTGCGCGCCCTTCCCGTACCTTGTGCACAGAGTCCCGCTTTGCATTTGCGCGCAAAGTGTTGTAGTCTTCCGCCAACTTCGATTTGCCTGACCGGCGCCAGCCGGGGAACAGGCTCCCGCAGAAACACGTTCGTGGTGCTGCGGCCTCTGCCCCTAAAGGGGCATTCCCACCTCCCTTTTCTGCACGCGGCCTAGAGAGATTTCTCAATATCTCCCCGCAGAGCCGCAGGCAGTTCCCCGAGAGTTTCCTATGCAAGACATGATCAAGGAAATGAAGCTCCAGGACCTCAAGGCGAAGTCCCCCACGGAGCTGTTGAGCTTTGCCGAGGAGGCAGGCGTCGAGAACGCCAGCACCATGCGCAAGCAGGAGCTGATGTTTGCCACGCTGAAGCAGCTCGCCTCGAAAGAGATCGAGATCACCGGCACGGGCGTGGTCGAGGTGCTGCAGGACGGCTTCGGCTTCCTGCGCTCACCCGATGCCAACTATCTGCCCGGGCCCGACGATATCTACGTCTCGCCCTCCCAGATCCGGCGCTTTGCACTGAGGTCGGGCGACACCGTCGAGGGCCAGATCCGCAGCCCCAAGGATGGCGAGCGCTATTTTGCCCTGCTCAAGGTCAACCAGATCAATTTCGAGGACCCCGAAAGGGTCAAGCACAAGATCCACTTCGATAACCTGACGCCGCTGTACCCGACCAAGTGGCTGCGCATGGAGATCGAGGATCCGACCATCAAGGATCTGTCGGCGCGCGTCATCGACATCGTGGCGCCGCTGGGCAAAGGCCAGCGCGGCCTGATCGTCGCCCAGCCGCGCACCGGCAAGACGGTGCTGCTGCAGAACATCGCCCACGCCATCACGACCAACCACCCCGAGTGCTACCTGATCGTGCTGCTGATCGACGAGCGGCCCGAAGAGGTGACCGACATGCAGCGCTCGGTGAAGGGGGAGGTCATCTCGTCCACCTTCGACGAGCCGCCCTCACGGCACGTGCAGGTGTCGGAAATGGTGATCGAGAAGGCCAAGCGCCTGGTCGAGCACAAGCGCGACGTGGTGATCCTGCTCGACTCCATCACGCGCCTGGGCCGGGCCTACAATACCGTGGTGCCGAGCTCCGGCAAGGTGCTGACCGGCGGCGTCGACTTCGAATGCGCTGCAACGGCCGAAGCGCTTCTTCGGCGCCGCGCGCAACATCGAGGAAGGCGGCTCGCTGACCATCATCGCCACGGCGCTGATCGATACCGGCTCGCGCATGGACGAGGTGATCTTCGAGGAGTTCAAGGGCACGGGTAACTCGGAAGTCGTGCTCGACCGCAAGGTGTCCGACAAGCGCGTGTTCCCGGCCATCGACATCGCGCGCTCCGGCACGCGCAAGGAAGAGCTGCTGGTGCCGCCCGATCAGCTCAAGAAAATGTACGTGCTGCGCCGCATCCTCAATCCGATGGGCACCATGGACGCCATCGAGTTCCTGGTCGACAAGCTGCGCTCGACCAAGACCAACGGTGAGTTCTTCAATTCGATGAGCACGGGGAAGAATTAGTCGGGCTATCCACTTCGTCATCCTCGAGCGGCGAGCGGGTCCATGCGGAGCATGGCTTCGCCATGACCAAGCCGTCTCGGGGAGCCAGCATAAGAAGTGCCGAAGGCTCGATATATCTTTGGTGTCTTTGACCAGTCTTATGCTGGATCCCCGCGCTTCGATGCGCCTTCGGCGCACTCGCGCGAGGATGACGGGGTTTGAGCACTTGCTGGAATGTCTGTGTCGATTAAGCCCGACATCTCCCAATACAAGTCTCGCCACGCCGGGTTATTGCGTTCTATGAGTTCGATTTTCTTAATCCGACTCCACTTCTTCAACTGCTTCTCGCGTCGTATTGCGGCATCCATGTCGTCGTGCAGCTCGAAATAGACGAGCCGATGCACGGAATATCGCTTAGTGAAGCCGTCAAGGAGGTTTTGCTTGTGCTCGGAAACGCGGCTGATCAGGTTGCTTGTCACGCCAATATAGAGCGTGCCGTTGCGCTTGCTGGCGAGAATGTAGACAGCGGGCTCCCTGGTCATGTCAATGAGCACAATCAACGAGCCAAGGCTTGTCAATTGTGATCGCCGACCACGGCCACTTTGGGATAGCCGCAGGACTGGAGCATGGTGGGCAAATCCAATCTGACCCACTACCATAGCTCAATCTATACGCAACTCGATCGCTTCGAGAGAGGTAGCATGACGGGGGTCAATCAGCACAATCAGCCCATCGGACAGCCTGTCCCTGGCTGGACGGCGCGGCCGAGACCGCCGCGCACGCCGATCGAAGGGCGGTTCTGCCGAGGTCGAGATCCTCGACTCGCAGAAACATGCGGCCGATCTGTTCGCGGCCAATCGCCTCGACGCGGACGGGCGCAATTGGACCTATCTCGGCTATGGGCCGTTCGATCGCCTGGAGGATTATCGCGCCTGGGTGGAGAGCGTTGCGCCGGCCAACGATCCGCTGTTTCACACCATCATCGATCGCGAAACCGACAAGGCGGTCGGCGTCGCATCGCTGATGCGCATCGATCCGCCCAATGGCGTGATCGAGACCGGTCATCTCAATTATTCGCCGCTGCTGCAGAAGAAGCCTGCGGCAACCGAAGCGATGTTCCTGCTGATGCGGCGCGTGTTCGATGAGCTCGGCTACCGCCGCTACGAATGGAAATGCGACTCGCTCAATGCGCCATCGCGCGCGGCGGCCGAACGGCTCGGGTTCAAGTACGAAGGTCTGTTCCGGCAGGCCACGATCTACAAGGGTCGCAATCGCGATACCGCGTGGTTCTCGATTCTCGACGGGGAATGGCCGGCGCTCAAGCGGGCCTACGAGGCGTGGCTGGATCCCGGCAACTTTGGCGCCAGCGGCAAACAGAAGCAGTCGCTATCTGCGCTGATGGCGGCGGAACGGGGTTGATCGATCCTGTAGATTCAGCGGGATAGGTGCGCACGCGCGGTCCAGAAGGCGCCGAAGACGAAGCCGATATTGATGGCAATCCACGCGACTGCCAGAAGTCTCAGAGTTTCTTCCATATTGGGTTCCTCCCCCAACAGGCCAACTCCCACCCTCTACGATCGAACCCCTTAAGGCTAAGTAACAAGTCGGGTGAAAATTTGTTCCAAAAAATTGGAACAAATCCCCAGGAGTTATGCTTCTTGGGAGGCTTTACGCGGCAGGCAGCGCCAGGCGTTGCTCACGCAGCAGGCGCGCGAAGGCATCTGGTCCTGTGACCGGTAGGGAACACTGTGGTCCGACGCACACGTAAGCTGTGGCTTGGCCGCCAATCGCAGTCTTGCCTTTCAGCAACGGCGAAGCGCCAAGATGTGTCGCATCGGGAACAGTGAGCTCGAGCGCTCCCGGCATGGCAAGTCCGTGCAGTGTGTCGCGCAGAGCGCTGATCTGGTCTCCGACGATTGCCACCTGCTGCGGTGCATTGAGGTCCAGGATGCCGGCCACGAGACCGCAATGGCTGATCATGTTGCGCGCCAGGTCGGCAGTGAAGGCAGCAGGGATGGCCTCGGCACGCGCGAGATAGTCGCCCTTGCCCGTCAACAGATAGAGCAGCATCAGGTTGGAGATCATGATGCCGTTGGCGTTTGGCGCGGCATCGTCGTGGGCGGAGCGCAGGCGCACGATGACATCGGGCGTGTCGTCAGCCGAGATGTGATAGCCGCCCTTCTCGGGGGACCAGTAGTGGCGATCGAGAATCGCGGTCCAGCGCTCGGCGGCGGCAAGATAGGATGCACGACCGGTGGCCTCATGCAGACGGATCGCAGCCCAGATCATGTTGGCATAGTCGCTGGCGGTGGCGGGCGCCTTCACCTGGCCGGCGCGAGCGGTGTGCATCAGACGGCCATCGATGGTCATCGATGTCTCGACGAACGCGAAAGCACGCTCGGCCAGCGCAAGCCAATCGGGCCTAGCAAACACCGATGAGGCGCGAGCAAGTGCTGCGATCATCAGTCCGTTCCAATCAGCCAGCACCTTGTCGTCCCAGCCGGGCCGCACGCGCGATGCGCGACGCGTCAGTAGCTTGGCCCGCAGCTCCGCAAGCTTCTGCTCTTCCGCCTCCGAGCCGAGCGCAAGGCCGGCGAGGCGATTGAGGATCGTGTGGCCTTCCCAGTTGCCGTCCGGTGTTACGTCGTAGACGAGCGCGAAGAGGCGCGTATCGTCGGTGCCAAGCACATCGGCGATCTCGGCGGCGCTCCAGACGTAGAACTTGCCTTCCTCGCCCTCCGAATCGGCATCGAGCGAGGCCGCAAAGCCGCCGCCGTCGGCGATCATCTCACGTCGCAGCCAGGCGACCGTCTCCTCAATGCGCGCTTTGAACAGCGGATTACGCGTCTCACGCCATACGTCGGTCATGAGGTCGATCAGGAGCGCGTTGTCGTACAGCATCTTCTCGAAGTGCGGCGCGAGCCAACGGTCATCGACGGAGTAGCGCGCGAAGCCGCCACCGAGATGATCGTAGATGCCGCCCTGGCAGATGTTGGCGAGCGTGGTCTCGACCGCAGCACGGCTGGCTGGCAGATCGAAGCGAATGCCGCCGCGCCAGAGCAGCCAGAAGAAGCTCCATTGCGGGAACTTGGGGGCGCCGCGCAAACCGCCGCGCATGGTGTCGACGGCGCCGACCATGCGCGTGGTCAGGTCCTTAAGCACGGCATCGCCGATCTGCGGCCGGCCCTGCGGGCCGTCGCTGTCGGCGACGAGGGCCTCGGTCAGAAGCTGCGTGTTGGTGCGGATCTTGTCCGGCTCGCCGTGGTAGATGCGTGAAACCTCACGCAGGAGGGTGACGAAGGCCGGCTTGCCGAAGCGCTGCTCCTTCGGGAAGTAGGTGCCACCCCAGAACGGCCTGGCGTGCTCGTCGAGGAACATGGTGAGCGGCCAGCCGCCCTGCTCGCCGAGGTGATGCAAGGCGCTCATGTAGATGGCGTCGATGTCGGGACGCTCCTCGCGGTCGACCTTGATGTTCACGAACAGCTCGTTCATGACCTGGGCGGTCGGCGCATCCTCGAAGCTTTCGTGCGCCATGACGTGGCACCAGTGGCAGGCGGCATAGCCGACGGAGAGCAGGATCGGCTTGCTCGTGCGCTTGGCCTCGGCCAGCGCCTCGGGACCCCAGGCCCACCAGTGGACAGGATTGTCGCGGTGCTGGAGAAGATAGGGGCTCGTCTCGCGGCCCAGCCGGTTCTCGCTCATGTGGGATGCTCCTGCTCGGACGCTGAATGAGCACTATAGGCAGAGAGTTCCCGTGTCGCGAACGCCGACAATTTTTGCCCTTTCCAGTGCGCCTGGGCGCAGCGCGCTGGCTGTGTTCCGAGTGTCAGGGCCGGCGGCCGGCGAGGCAATCGACCGTATGGCAGGCCCGCGCGCCGCTCCGCGCCGAGGCGGCGTTGCGGAACATCCGGCACCCGGAAACAGCGGAGTTGCTGGATCAGGGGCTGGTGCTCTGGTTCGCAGGGCCGCACAGCGAGACCGGCGAGGATATGGCTGAGTTCCACGTGCACGGCGGGCGTGCTGTGACGCTGGCGATGCTGCGGGCGCTCGGTGCGATCCCCGGGACGCGGCTGGCAGAGCCGGGCGAGTTCGCGCGACGCGCCTTCGAGAACGGCAAGATCGACTTGACCCAGGCCGAGGCGATTGCCGACCTGGTGGATGCTGAGACCGAGACGCAGGCGCGACAGGCGCTGCGGCAGGCGGGCGGCTCGCTGGCGAGGTTGTACGAGGGCTGGCGCGCGCAACTGATCGAAGCGCAGGCGTTGAGCGAAGCCGCCATCGATTTCTCCGACGAGGGCGATGTCAGCGACAAGGCGACCGACGGAGCGCGCGCTATCGTGATTACGTTGACCGAGGCACTGCGGCGTCATCTCGATGACAACCGGCGCGGTGAGATCCTGCGAGAGGGATTTCACGTCGTGATCGCGGGGCCGCCGAATGTGGGCAAGTCGAGCCTGCTCAATGCCATCGCGCGCAGGGAGGCGGCGATCGTCTCGGATGAGGCCGGGACCACGCGCGACGTCGTCGAGGTCAGGCTGGACTTGAGCGGGCTGCCGGTGGTGCTGAGCGACACGGCCGGCATTCGCGAGGCGGAAGGCAAGGTCGAGCGCGAGGGTATAAGGCGGACTATTGCACGGGCCGAGGCAGCGGACCTGGTGCTGTGGATGATGGATGCGACTGAGCCGCAGCCGGAGCTGCCGTCCGATCTGGCAGCCTACGAGCAGCGTACGCTGCGCGTGCTCAACAAGATCGATCTGATGCGAGTGAAGCCCGAGTTGCGGGAGGGGTGGCGCGCACTCTCGCTTAAAACCGGAGATGGATTGTCAGAGCTGGTGCGTGCGATCGAGCACGAGGCACGGAGCCGGATCGGAGCGGGCGACACGCCGGTCATCACGCAGGCGCGGCATCGTCAGCAGATCGTCGCCTGCCTCGAGGCACTCGAGGCTCATCTGGCCGGAGAGGCGGAGGACTTGGAGTTGCGGGCGGAGGATCTGCGGCAGGCGGCCACTGCGCTCGGCCGCATCACAGGCCGCGTCGATGTGGAGGATGTGCTGGATCAGATTTTCGGACGGTTCTGCATCGGGAAGTGAGAGGTGCCGCCGCTACCTGCTACAGCACCGGGGAGGATCCCCGGATACCCGCGCTGGAAGCGGGCTTCCGGGGACGGCAAATGGTGAGGTGGGCAATCGCCCGCACAGCCCTGCGTCCCCGGACGGCGCGTCCTCGACGCGGCCGAGGCGGGGCCTATATCGTGCCATCGGCGGAAGCGGTGCTCACGCAGCACGGGCGGCCGCGTCGATATGCGCGACCAGTTTGCCGTCGAGGCCGAGATCGTTGCCCAGGCGCACCAGGAACTGGTGCTCCTCCCGGCTATCGAGGTCGACGGCGATGCGGGCGGCGGTGAAGAGCTGGACCGCCTCCTGCTCGGAGCCGACGGCGTCCGCCAGTTGCTCGGGTGTCGCGGGATTGTTGAGTTCGCCGGCCAAGAATTTCTCGGCCTGCGCATCGAGCCCCGCCTGCTTCAGGCCGCCCATGATTCTCTGCTGCTCGCCGGCATCGATGCGGCCGTCGGCTGCCGCTGCCGCGATCATGCCGCGGATGTAGAGCTGTGCCGCCTCGTTCGTGACCGCGCCTGCCTCGAAGCCCGAGCCGCGCGGCGCCTCGACGAGGCCCATCTGCTGGGGGTCCTGTGCGGAGCCAATCAGCGGCTTGCCCTGCTGGTAGTTCTGCATCGCCTTGTAGGCGAGCCCGCCGATCAGCGCGAGGGCGCCGAGCTTGACGGCACTGCCGGCCAGCGCCCGGCCTGCCTGCGTGCCGAGCACAACGGCGCCGAGACCGGCGCCGGCTGCTGCGGCCCCGCCCGGATTGTTGGCGATCAGCTCCTTGAGCTGATTGAGCAGGTCGTCGGGCGATTTGCCAGTGGCCTGGCCGACCGCGTCACGCATGCGGTCGGAGGCCCCGGTCGCCTGGTCGATGCGCTGTGCGCCTTCCTTCACACCCGCCGTGGCCTGGCCCAGCACCTGACCCAGAATGTCCATGAGGCCACCACCGCCACCAGCAGCGCCGCCTTGTGCGCCCATCTGTTGCTGTAATTTGCCTAAGATGTCGGCCAGTCCACCACCGTCTGATGCGGGAGTAGCGGCTCGACCTTGCTGACCCGGCTGCGGCGCAGCATTGCGGAGCAGGTCGCCGATGCCGTCGACCGACCCAGGCCCGCCGGTCTGAGGTTGCTGGCTCGATTGCGGTCGCGTCAGCTTGCGCAACAGATCATCGATGCCGCCACCGGCACCACCTGCCGTTGCTCCTGGAGCAGATTGACCGAGGCCTCGAGCGAGTTCACCCAGCAAGTCGCCCAAGCCGCCTCCACCAGCCTGCTGAGAGGGCTGCCCGGCACCGCGTACGAGGTTCTCGAGCAGGCTTCTGGCATCGAACATGGCGGGGGCTCCTTCTGCGAATGGTCCAATCCCCCTGTCATGTAACGTAAGGATGCTGCACCGGTGCGGCAACACTATTGCGACACGGGTTTTTACTGATTCGCCAACCTCACTCTGCCGCCATCGGGCGCGCTCTCGGCTCCGGCACGATGCCTTCCGGCAAACCATGGCGCTGCGGCGGTGGTGCAAGCTCCGGCCCAGCGGGCGGCTCATCGACGGCACCGACAAAGCGGCTGAAGACGTGCCAGAGACCGCGGCCAACATCATCCATGACGGCGAACACGGCTGGGACGAACACGAGCGAGAGCAGCGTCGAGGAAATCAAGTCCGCCGATCACCGCCACCGCCATGGGCGAACGGAACTCGCCACCCGAGCCTAGAGCCAGCGCTGCCGGTATCATGCCGCCCACCATGGCGATGGTGGTCATGATGATCGGCCGGGCACGCTTGCGACCGGCATCGATGATCGCCTCGGTGCGCGGCACGCCGCGCGCGATTTCCTCGATGGCGAAGTCGACCAGCATGATGGCGTTCTTGGTGACGATGCCCATCAGCATCAGGATGCCGATGACGACGGGGAGGCTGACCGCCTGCTGCGCGATGGCCAGCGCGACGATGGCGCCGCCGATCGAGAGTGGCAGCGAGAACAAGATGGTAATGGGCTGTAGGAAGCTGCCGAACAACAGCACCAGCACAGCATAGACCATCATCAGGCCGGCGAGCATGGCCTTGGCGAAGCTCTCGAATACCTCGCCCATGATCTCGGCGTGGCCGAACTGCTTGAGCTCGACGCCGGCCGGCAAATTCTTGGCGGCCGGGACGGCCATCAGCATGTTGACGATGTCGCCCAGCGGCGCATCGCCGACGAGGTCTGCGCCGATGACGATGCGGCGGGTGCGGTCGTAGCGATCGATGGCCGTCGGACCTTGGCTCATCTCGAAGCTGGCGACGGAGGACAGCGGAACGGCCACGCCACTCGCAGTCGAGACCTTCAACGCCTCGAGGAGGTGCGGATTGGTGCGCGCCTTCTCGTCGAGCTGGACGCGGATCGGCACCTGCCGGTCGCCGACGTCGAACTTGGCGAGATTGGCGGCGACATCACCGATGGTAGCGATGCGTACGGCCTCCGAGATGGCCTCGGTGGACACGCCGAGGTCGGCTGCGATCTCGGTCTTAGGAATGACGCGCAGCTCGGGCCGATCGAGCTCGGCACTGGAGACCACGTTGGCCAGCAGCGGCAGGCGCTTGGCCTCGCTGGTCAGCTCCGCTGCGACTTTCGTGACGGCGGCCGGATCGCGTCCGGCGACGACGAGCTGGAATTGGCGCTGGCCATCGTCGTTGAGGAACCAATAGCGCATATCGGGCAGGCCAACCAGATCATGACCGATGGCGCCCTTGATCTGGGCCTGGTTCAGCTTGCGCTCAGCTTTCGGCACCAGATTGATGGTGAGCGTCGCCTTGCGCACCTCGGCGCCGGAGCCCAGCAGATTGCCGCCGTTGACAAACACGCTGCGCACGTCGGGGCGCTCGCGGATGCGGCTCGCCACGGCCTCGGTGACGGCGCGTGTATCGTCGAGTCGCGAACCCGGCGGCAGCTCGATGGCGAGCAGCTGCCGGCCCGTGTCCTCCTGCGGCAGAAACGAGGACGGCAGCAGATAGAAGCTGCCGATGGAGGCGAGAAAGATCATGATGCCGAGCGCCACGCTCTTGAAACGGTGCGCCACGGACCAGGCGACGAGACGGGTATAAGTGCGCAGCAGCCAGCCTTCCTTCTCCTGGTGGTGCGTCTCGCGCAGAAAATAGGCGGCCAGCAGCGGTGTGACGAGCCGCGCCACCAGCAGTGAGAAGAACACGGCGGCAGCGACGACGAGTCCGAACTGCTTGAAGTACTGTCCGGCGATGCCGCCCATGAAGCTGACGGGCGTGAACACGGCGATGATGGTGAAGGTGATGGCGATGACGGCGAGCCCGATCTCGTCGGCCGCCTGCAGCGCTGCGCGGTAGGGCGATTTGCCCATGCGCATGTGGCGCACGATGTTCTCGATCTCGACGATGGCGTCGTCGACCAGGATGCCGATGACGATGGTGATGGCGAGCAGACTGACGAGGTTGAGCGAGAAGCCCATGGCGTCCATGGCCCAGAAGGCCGGGATTGCCGACAGCGGCAGCGCGATGGCGGCGATGACGGTGGCGCGCCAGTCGCGCAGGAAGACGAGCACGACGAGAATTGCCAGCAGGGCGCCCTCGATCATCGACTTCATGGTCAATTCGTAGACGCCAAACGTGTACTCGACCGTGTTGTCGATCTTGGCGATCTCGACGCTCGGGTATTTGGCGGCAAGCTGCGCGATGGTCTTGTCGACCTCGGATGCGACCGAGGTGTCGCTGGCGCCCTTGGCGCGCGAGATGGCGAAGGCGACCACGGGCCGGCCGTCGAGCGTGGCGAAGGTGCGCTGCTCGGCAATGGCATCGGTCACGGCGCCGAGCTGGTCCAGGCGCACCTTGCGCGCCTTGGGCAACGCGATCATGGTGCCGGCCAGATCCTCCACGGTGTGCTTGCCGGCGAGCGTGCGGATGGCCTGCTCGCGTCCTGCGATCTCACCGCGGCCTCCGGCCAGGTCCACGTTGGTGGCGCGGAGCTGCCGGTTCACGTCGCCGGCGGTGATGCCGTAGGCGAGCAGGCGGTCCGGGTCGAGGGCGATGCGGATTTCCCGCTCGACGCCGCCGATGCGCAGGATCTGCGAGACGCCCTTCACGCCTTGCACGGCGCGCACCACCGTGTCGTCCACGAACCACGACAGCTCCTCGGGCGTCATGGCCGGCGCCTTGGCCGCATAGGTGATGATCGGCAGACCCTCGATCTCCAATCGTGAGGCGATGGGCTCCTCGATGGTGCGCGGCAGGTCCGTGCGGATGCGCGCGATGGCGTCCTTGACGTCGTTGAGGGCGCGGTCCTGATCGACCTCCAGGCGGAACTCGATGATGGTGAGCGACGAGCCTTCCGTTACCGTGGAGGTCATGTGCTTGACGCCGTTGACCCCGGCGATGGCGTCCTCGATCTTCTTGGTGACCTGCGTCTCGAGCTCCGACGGCGCCGCGCCCGACTGGTAGACGCGCACCTGCACGATGGGCACATCGACGTTGGGAAAGCGCGTGATCGGGAGCTGCTGGAAGCTCATGTAGCCGAGCGCCAGCAGCACCATGAACAGCACGAGGGACGGCACCGGCCGCCGGATCGACCAGGCCGAGATGTTCCAGTTCATCTAGTGTCCCAATTGCGAAGTTCGCTTGTGTTCGCGGCTAGGTCCCGGAGCGAACTTCGGAATCATAAGGGACACTAGAATCATAGACTTGCTAGTGTGATTCAGATCGACAAATTCGCTCGGAACCGAGACGATTGATGGGGCAAATTTCTCGATCATCACACTAGCGCGCCTCGCTGAGCTTGCCGGTTGTACCGAGGATGGGCTTCACGATGTCGCCGTCGCGCAGAAACGTTCCCGACTTGGCCACCACGACATCGCCCTCGGCCAAGCCCTCACGCACTTCCACCAATCCGCCCGCCGCAAGGCCGAGCTTGACCGGGCGGGTTGCAACCTTGCCGTCGCTGACGAGCTGCACGCTGGCACCCTGCTCGCCATAGAGAACGGCGGCGGCCGGCACGGCCAGACCGCTGCCGCGGGCCGTCTCGATCAGGCCGCGTGCGAAGGCACCGACCCGCAGCGCTGGATTGTCGCCCAGAAAGACGCGGACGCGGCCGAGGCGTGTCGCCTTGTCAACCTCGGCGGAGACCAGACGGACTTTGCCCGCAACCTCGCCGGCGCCGGCGACCTCGATGCGCGCCGGTTGATCGGCACGCAGCTTGGCAAGACGCGTCTCGATCACCTCGGCGTCGAGCTCGATCTCGCCGGCGGCGACGATGCGGAACAAGGGCTCGACGGAGGCCAGCGCCGCGGTCGCGCCGATCTTGGCAGTGCGGCGGCTGACGAGGCCGTCGGCCGGTGCGGAAATGTCGGTCTTGCTGCGGCGCCAAGTGAGCTCGCGCCGCTGCGCCTCGATCTGGCCGCGCTCGGCGTGGGTGACCTTGAGGCCGTCGCGGGCCGAGGTGAGCAAGGCTTCCGCCGTCTTGGCGGCAGCCTCGCGCTGGTCCATGACGCTTTCGGCGATGTAGCCCGACTGACGCAGCGGCTTGCCGCGCTCATGCGCGTTGCGCGCTTCCTCGAGCCGGGCTTCCGCCTGCGTGATGGCACTCTCGGCCTGGGCGATGGCGGCGGCGCTGCGGGCGAGATTGGCGTCGTTCTGCGCGAGCTGCGCATCGAGCGTGTCGTTGACGAGGCGCGCGAGCACCTGGCCCTTCTTGACGCGGTCGCCTTCGTCCACGAGCACCTCGAGCACGCGCAGACCTTCGATCTCGGGGCCGACCAGTATTTCCTCGCGCGGCGTGAGCGAGCCGGTGACCAGCACGGTCTCGACGAACTCGGCAACGGCGACGCGGCTCACCGTCACCGGCAGAGGCGTGATGGATTTGGTCGGTGCTTTCGGCTCCGAATGCGCCGCGCCGAAACCAAAATGCGGCAGCGGCAGGTGGCCTTGTGCCCACAGCGCTCCCGTGACGCCGAGCGCGACGACGACGGTGTAGCCGAGCAGCTTTCTCAAGAACCTTTGCATAGCTGTCCCCGTCAGGTGTCCCCTACTTGTCTGAGCGCGGTTGGTCTGCATCCGGTATCGGGCGCAGCAATCCGGCCAGTACGCCGAGCACCGCGGGCACCGCAGTTGTCGGATCGAACGCAGGATCGATGGCGCGGCGCCAGAACAGGCCGTCGCCGATGGTCATGAAGACCTGCGCGAGCGCCGGGATCTCCATGGCGGGTGCGATGCGCCCCTCGTCCTTCAAGCGTTGGAACAATGACTGAAAGCCCTGCAGGACGAAGTTGTCGACGGCGCGATGGATCTCCGCCACCCGCGGGTTGCGCGTCGAACTCCACGCCGATCTCGATGCAGAGCAGGCGTTTGTAGGCTGGCTCCTCGGAAAAATATTGGTGGCCGAGGCGCTCCAGTGCCTGGAGAAAATCCGGGGCTTCGGCAAGCTGGGCCAGGCGCTCTGCGAACTCTGTGCGCTCGCGCTCGCAGATGCCGGCGATCAGCGCTTCCTTGCTGTCGAAATAGAGGTAGAGCGCGCCGGGGCTGACCGCGGCCTCCTTGCAGATGTCCTGCATGGTGGTGCGGTGGAATCCGGCGCGGGCGAAGCAGCGTTCGGCGGCGTCGAGGATGTGCTCGCGGCGGGCGCGTTGGATGTCGGGTTTCAGGCGCGGCATTGTGGCAAGATTGTGGTTGCGGTGCACAATAAAAAACGAACGGTCGTTCTATTTAGATGGTCTGCCGTAAACGTCAACTAAATCTTGGTTACCGCGTTCAAAAGGCTGGGGTGCGTTAGGTGAAGCGTCCCGCCGATGGCGCCCAGTGATGCGAGGAGGAAGGGTGCCTGCGATGCGGGTAGCTATCCGGCACCATTAAGGCCTGGTTAAGGTAGGACAACATCCGGGCAACGCTACCGCAAGCATAGTGCAACTCCCTGTTAGCTCGAGGCAATGTTGCGCTAGCGCCGTGCCCTTGACGACCGGGCTCAGGCACGCTCGATCGATCGATCAGAGTGCAAAGGTCAGTGGGCACCACGTTGCCCAACTCTACCCTCCTCTCCACACCTTCGCGTCGCAAGATCACGAGACCGAACGTACGATGCGCCGGCCTTTTCAGATTTCCCCACCGCGGGCATGATGCCGGCAGCAGAGGGGAGCGATCAAATGAGCCTCGTGAGAACTAAAGAGACGCGTGTTTGCATTGCCATGACAGCGGCTGTAATCGCGGTGCTCGCTATATCACCGGCGACCGCTCACCACGTGATGGATGGCGAGCTGCCGTCGACGTTCACGCAGGGACTGCTGTCGGGTCTCGGGCATCCTGTGATTGGCCTAGACCATCTGGCATTCATCGTTGCGCTCGGCATTGCCGCAGCCGTCGTGCCGGGACCACTGGCGGTGATTGCAACCTTCGTCGCGCTCTCAGCCGCCGGTGTGCTGATCCACATCGCCAAGCTCGATGTGCCGATGGTCGAGCCGCTCGTTGCGCTGACGGTGCTTCTCGCCGGCGCCGCGTTGGTTTGGAGTCGCAGCGTGACGCGGCCCATGTGGGTGGCGTTGGCCGCCGTCGCGGGTCTGCTGCACGGCTATGCTTTCGGCGAGTCGATCGTCGGCGCCGAGCGAACGGTGCTCGGGGCTTACATCGTCGGCATCGCGCTGATCACGGCGCTGATCGCGACGATGGTCATGACGATCGCGCGTAAAGTGGTAGTGCCTGATGGTATCCCGTCACCGAGCCTCAAGATCGCAGGCGCGGCGCTCGGTTGTGTAGGTGCTGCGCTGCTGGCGGTCACGCTGATGCCGGGTTGACGCCGTGGCTGCTTCGATCAGTCCTGATGTGTCAGCAACGGACGTCGCTAGGGAAAGAGTGGCGAAGCTGTTCACTGCTCTGCCGTCACTGGTTGCTGCAAACGCCGATCTCATGCGGCGCGGCCGCTTTTTGACCTGCGATTTCGAAATCGGAATCGACAGTCTGCCGTTGTCTGTCAGCGTGGTCGAGGGCGGTATCAAGGCGGTTGCGAGAGGTCCATTCCTGCTCAAGCCGTGGGTGTTTTCCGTTCGAATGCCCGCCGACGCGTGGCTGGAGTTCTTGGCGCCTGTGCCGAAGCCCGGCTGGCACGACATCATGGCGCTCAGCAAACGCGGTGTCGCTCGCATCGAGGGAAACCTGCAGCCGTTCATGGCCAACCTGCAGTACATCAAGGACGTGCTCGCCACGCCGCGCGCTGACGCAGGAGCAACGCCGTGACGCCCGCGTTCGAGCCTATCGTCGGCCGTTATCTCAATCTTGCGCTGTCCGGACGGCCGCACCGTCTCTACGTCGAGGAAGCAGGCGAGGGCATCCCGCTCGTGTGTCTGCACACGGCGGGAGCTGACGGTCGGCAGTTCCGTCATATCCTCAACGACGCCGCGGTCACGCGGGATTTTCGCGTCATTGTTTTCGACATGCCCTGGCACGGCAAATCGCTGCCACCCGAAGGCTTCGCGACCGAGGAATACAAGCTCACCACCGCCGGCTACACGCAGATGGTGCTCGACATCTGCGATGCGCTGAAGCTCGACCGGCCCGTCGTCATGGGCTGCTCCATCGGGGGCCGGCTGGTGTTGAACCTGGCGGCCGAGCATCCGCGCCGCTTCCGCGCGCTGATCGGCCTGGAGTCCGCCGACTATCAGCAGCCCTGGTACGACACCGACTGGCTGCATCGTCCCGACGTGCACGGCGGCGAGGTTTGCGCGGCACTCGTTTCCGGCATGATGGCGCCGCAGAGCCCTGCAGCGAGCCGCCATGAGACGTTGTGGATGTACAAGAGCGGCGGTCCCGGAGTGTTCAAGGGCGACCTGCATTTCTACCGCGTCGACGGCGACCTGCGCGACAAGATCAGCCGCATCGATACGTCATTGTGTCCCCTCTTTCTGCTGACGGGCGAGTACGATTTCTCCTGCACACCGGAGGACACTCTGCGCACGGCCTCGCGCATTGCGGGCGCCGACGTGACGATCATGAAGGAGCTCGGCCACTTTCCGATGAGCGAGAACCCAGCCCAGTTCCGGCGCTATGTCCTGCCGGTGCTGGAGAAGGTCAAAGCACTGAAGTAGACCGCGCTGCGCTTGCGGCAAATACGCCAGCACGAGCGCAGCGATCATTCTAGCAGTTGCACAGATGCCGGCTGCGTGATTGCTTGGGCAAGCGGAGATGGAAATGCGCTGGCGTCGTTACATCAACCTGGTGGCGCTGATCGGTGTGCTCATGCACGCCGGCATGATTGTGCGCCACCACGAGGTGATGCTCGGCGCGCATCTCGAGCGGCAGAACTTGATCAGTGCGCTCGGCGTCATCTGCCACGGCAGCGGGCAGACGGCTGCGCCATCAGACGCCGAACTGCCCTGGGTGCCGCCGCCGTCGGACCAGCAAAACAATCAATGTCCGCTTTGCGCCGGATTGGCCGCGGCAATAGCGACCACTGCGACCGCCGAATGCGGTGTGCCGTTACGCTTTCGGACCGCGGCGCCGCAAATCGTGCGCTACGAGGCGCGGCCGGTCGAGATCGCGAGCGTCAGACCGCCAACACGCGGGCCTCCGCAACTCGCCTGATGCCCTGATCGCGGCTTCTGCGTACGCTTTCGCGCGCGGCTGGGGCGTGAGAGCCCATCTCGCTAACACCAACTTCCGGATCATCGACAATGTCACTCATGTCGCGTTACAGCGCGCGCAGGCTGTCGCTTGCGCAGCACTGGCAAATCACCATTGCATCAGTCCTCGCTGGCTTCGCCACGTCGGCACTTTGCACCCCTGTGCACGCACACCATCCCGGTGGCGGTGGCGGAGCGAGCATCGCCGGGCCCATCAACACCATCCCCGGCACCACGCTGGATCGGGGGCAATGGGTTGTTGGCCTCACCTACGAATACACATCCTTCAACTCGATCAGCGATACCGCTTTGGCCTTCTATGCCGGTCAGCACGAGCACGTGCATACGCTGCGTACTATTCAAAGTCCGGTTATCTCGCTCGCATACGGACTGACGTCCGATCTTACCATCAGCGCCCGTCTGCCCTACGTGCTGCGCACCGACATAGCGGAGGGAGCGCATAGCCATGTGCATGGGGGAGCAGCACTGAACGAAGTGGTGCATCGCGGCGATTCACAAGGGATTGGCGATGTCTCGTTCCTGGCTCAATACCGGATCGTCAACAATCGCGCGATGGGAACGGACTGGTCGTTGCTGGGCGGCGTCAAAGCCCCCACCGGCCGCACCGATGTCAACGACAAGAACGGTAACCTGTTCGACGCCGAGTTCTTGCCGGGCTCGGGGTCGTGGGACTGGTCAGCCGGCTTGGCTGTATCGCAGCACTTGGGAGGCCGCTACTCCCTGCACGCAACCGCACTTTATACCTGGGTTGGCACGGGCGAGCAGGACACCCACCTCGGCAACCGCTTCCAGTACAATCTAGCGTTTGCCTATCGCGCGTTCGGAGCAGCACCGGAACCGGGCCGCTCATCATCGCGCATGAATGCGGGAGCGCTCCCGCAGCCCATGTATCACGGTGCCGGCAGCACCAAAGATCACCATCACGAGGAGCCGATGCGAGCTCTGGGGGCAGCGCTTGATCTCGTGCTGGAGCTCAACGGTGAGTGGCATGACAAAGAGGAAGTCGCCGGCGAGCGCGAGAAGAATTCGGGTGGCAACGTGGTCTTCTTGTCGCCGGGGGTGCGGCTGTCGTTCGACAAGGTGTCCGGCTTCGTCTCCTTCGGTGTGCCCATCATCAACAACATGAACGGCATCCAAGCCGATGCGGACTATCGCATTACCAGCGGCATAGCAGTCAGCTTCTGAGCCAACGCACGCAAGCAGTCGCGCCGGTCCAGCACCCGGCGCGACTATCCTCAACGAAATACAGTCACTGAGAGCGGACCAATGCGTGCCATCACAACTCTGATCGCCACTCTCTGCCTTGTCGTATGCGCGACAGATGCCTCTGCGCACGGCTACAAGCGCAAGAGCATCGAGATCGTGCACCCCTGGACCGGCGACGAGACCGAGGCCGGCGGTCGCGACGCCATCGTTTGCATGGACATCAGGAACTCCGGCGCCGAGGCCGATCGCCTCGTGAGCGCCACTTCCACGATTGCCGAACGCGTGGAAATTCGCACGAGCAGCGAGCCGCTGCCGAAGGGCATCGAGATAGCACCGCGCGGCCGCGTCGATCTCACTGCAAAGACTCAGCATCTGCGGTTGATCGGCTTGAAGAAGAGCCTGACCGCCTACGACACGTTGCCCGTGACGCTGATCTTCCAGCGCGCCGGGCGCATCAAGATCGATGTCCTGGTCGAGGAGACGAGCGAAGGCGGAAGCTAAGCCTAACCCAACTTCTTCGCGTCCTCGCGCAGCACGAACTTCTGGATCTTGCCTGTCGACGTCTTGGGTAGCGGGCCGAACACGATCGTGCGCGGTATCTTGAACGCGGCCATGTTGGCGCGGCAGAAGGCGGTGATGTCGTCGGCCGTAGTCGGCCGGGCGTCGGGCTTGAGCGTGACAAAGGCGCACGGGCTCTCGCCCCACTTGGGATCGGGGCGCGCAACGACGGCAGCTTCCATCACCTCCGGGTGGCGGTAGAGGATTTCCTCTACCTCCAGGGATGAGATGTTCTCACCGCCCGAAATGATGATGTCCTTGGAACGGTCCTTGACGTCGACGTAGCTATCCGCGTGCCAGGCGGCCAGATCGCCAGAATGATAGTAGCCGCCCGCAAACGCTTCTTGTGTCGCCTTCTCGTTCTTGAGGTAGCCCTTCATCAGTGTATTGCCGCGCAGCATGATCTCGCCGATCGTCGCGCCGTCCTGCGCAACGGGCGCCAGCGTCTCGGGTTCCGCCACCATCATGTCGTCGATCACGACGGTGGGCACACCCTGACGCGCCATCATCGCGTAGCGCTTGGTTGCATCCATCTCATCCCATTCGGACTTGTGGGCACAATAGGTCGAAGGCCCATAGCTCTCCGTGGTGCCGTAAAGATGCAGCACCTCGAAGCCCATCGCTTCCATGCGCTCGATAACGACGGCCGGAGGAGCGGCGCCACCGGTTGCCACCTTGGTGCGCACGGGTAGTGGCTTCTTCACCGCGGCGGGCGCATGCACCAGCATGTTGAGCACGATCGGCGCACCGCACATGTGCGTAACGCGATGCTCGGCAATAAGCTCGAAGATGCGCGCCGGCTCTACGCGCCTCAGACACACGTGCGTGCCCGCTGCTGCCGTCACCGCCCAGGTATAGGTCCAACCCGAGCAGTGAAACATCGGCAGCGTCCACAGGTAGCGGCTCTCGTGGTCCAGCTTGAACGTGAACGCATTCGATAGCGCGCCGAGATAGGCACCGCGGTGGCTGTAGACCGCGCCCTTGGGATTTCCGGTCGTGCCCGACGTGTACAGCAGGCAGATCGAATCCCATTCGTCGGGCGGGCCGGACCAGGCAAAATCCGGATCGCCGGAGGCGATGAAGCTCTCATACTCGATGTCGCCAAAGCGCGGCGCACCACTCGTCTCGGCGTCGGCAATGTCGATGACTATCGGGCGGTTGGTTCCGCGCCTGTCCAGGGCTGGTGCGATGGTCGAATGAAACTCGCGGTCGGCGAGAAACAGCTTCGCCTCGCCGTGCTCCAGGCAGAAGGCGATGGTCGCGGCATCGAGACGGGTATTGATGGGATTGAGGACCGCGCCGATCATCGGCACGGCGTAGTGTGCCTCCAGCATGGCCGGCACATTCGGCGCCAGGATGGCCACCGTGTCGCCGCGCTTGATGCCGGCCTTGGTCAGCGCGCTGGCAAGCCGTCGTGTGCGCGCATAGAGCTCAGCATAGGTAAAGCGGCAGTCGTTGTAGATCACCGCCGTGCGATCGCCAAAAAAGTGCGCTGCTCGCGCAAGGAAGCTGACCGGTGTCAGCGGCACATAGTTAGCAGAGCACTTTGCAAGCTCGGGACGTTCCTCGGCCATCACTCCTCCTGGGATACGTACCGCAGTATTGCTTACACCATTGACAGCAGCAGGCCGCCGTCAACGGTGATCACGGTGCCGGTCATGAACGAGCCCGCGTTCGAGGCCAGCAGCAGCAGTGGACCGTCGAGCTCGCTGCAGCCGGCCAAGCCGCTCCATCGGCACGCGCGCGATCAGCCGCTTGCCAGCCTCGGTCTGGAAGAACGCATCGTTCATCTCTGTCTCGCAGTAGCCGGGCGCGATGGCGTTGACGCGGATGTTGTCGCGCGCCAGCTCGTAGGCAACGGCCTTGGTCATATGGATGACGCCGGCCTTGGACGCGGAGTAGTGCGCCAGCGTCTTGATGACTCCGAGCCCCAGCACGGATGCAATGTTGATGATGGAGCCGCCGGTGCGGTTGACTTTCATCCGCCGTGCGGCTTCCTGAGCGACGCGGAAGACGCCGTCGAGGTTGACGCTGAGAACGCTGCGCCACTCCTCTTCCGTCATCTTGAGGAAGTAGGCTGGTGTCGCAATACCGGCGTTGTTGACGAGCACTGTAATAGGACCGAGCGCAGCTTCCGCCTCGGCGAACGCCGCTTTCACCGAGGCCGGCTCGGTGACGTCGAGCGCCACCGTCGCCGCACTTCCTCCGGCGCCCTCAATCTCCCCCTTCAGCTCCTCTAGCCGGTCCGTACGCCGAGCCGCGATGACGACACGTGCGCCAGCCTTGGCAAGCACCGTCGCGAAATGCCGACCAAGGCCCGAGGATGCGCCGGTAACGAGCGCGGTCCGTCCGCTCAGCGATAAAAGGCCTTCGGCCATGCGTAAACTCAGAACGCGCCGATGTAGTCGCGCTTGCCGATCTCGACACCGTTGTGGCGCAGGATGTCGTGCGCGGTCGTGACGTGGAAGAAGAAGTGGGGATAGGCATGTGTCATCAGGTAAGTCTGGCCTTTGAGTGTGACCGGCTTCTGCGCGATCGTCAGGTTGACATCACGCGTCTCCGAGCCGTCGATCTGCACCGCCTTGAAGCCCGCCAAAAAGTCGATGGTCTTCTTCAGTCGCGTCTTGAGATCGGCGAACGAGGCCTCCTTGTCTTCCCACTTGGGGATCTCGATGCCGGCCAGTCGGCAGGATGCGCCCCGCGCCATATCTGAGGCGATCTGGATCTGCCGCCTAAGTGGGAACATATCGGGCGCGAGCCGTGCGTTGATAAGGACTTCCGGCTCGATCTTCTTCGCCGTCGCGTGAGCTTCAGCCTTGTCCAGGATGCCCGTGAGGTTAGTCAGCAAGCGCTGAAACACGGGGACCGAAATCTCGTACATGGAAACGGGCATGAGCGTCGTCCTCTGGAAAACGAAGGGGCGCCGAAACGCCCCCATCAAGCGATGATATGGGCGCTCTTGTCTACTTCATGAGACCCTTGTCTGCCATCCACTTCTGAACCAGCTCGGCTATCTGATCCGAATTGGTGTCCATCATCAGCATGTGGGTGTTGCCATGATGCCGACTGACGGAAGCTCGACGAAGTCGATCGTTGCCGCCGCGCGCTTTCAGGTCGGCGGCCTAATTGTACGTGATAGCCGGCTTGCTGGCTGCGTCCACGACCGGATCTGCGGCGATGAAGTCGCCCCAGACGATGAGGATTGGGGTATGTTCTTGAGCCGAAGCGAGGTTCGCGTTTCGGAGGTGGGCGCACCGGCCGGTTCGATCGCGATGAACGCCTTGACCTTGTCGGTGCGGCTGGAGCGCGGCTTGAAGCCGAAGTTGCCGCACTGGCTGTGTACCACGATCGACGCTGGGCCTACCTTGGCGACCAATTCATTGTAGGCCGGCCTACGTGGCTGTGCATCATTCGTCGTCCAGCGCGGCACGCTCTGCTTCGCCGAACGCATCGAAGGCATCTACCGGGAAGTTTTGTCAGGCGGGAGCTTATGCGCTTCGCGGGTTCGCTGTCGCATAGGAGCCGGTCGGCGCCAATGCGGAAGATTTCCCAAGCTTCCTTCTTGGTGCGGAAGAACGGCGCGCTCTTATTGATTTCGGGAAGCGCGCCCAGAGGCACGACCGCGTTCGACTGCATCCGACACATAGACATCGGATGGCCCGGCGGATGAAGAAACTTCATCCAGCCCGGTTTGCCGTCGGGCTTGGTTTCCCAGGTCACACCGGTCAACCCGCCGCCATGCCACAGTAGCAGCGGATATCGTGAGCGTGGATTGTTGAGCTTGACGTACTGGACATACATTTGCCCGGTATGGAAGTCGCCGTTGGGGTCCATTTTCGTGGGCGGACCGCCGGCGGTGTAGACCAGCTCCTTGACAGGCAATCCCGAGAGGGTGAGCTGTTGGCCGCCGACATGGAAGCTCCCGACCTCCTTGACGTCGGCGGCGTATGCCGCAGTGGTGGCGACCGCGCAGGCAAGCGCGATCGCGCCATTGAATACCTTCATCGTTTCCTCCTGGCTCCTTACGATCCCGCCCTTCGACCGGGCGGGTTGGACAGCGTCATATCAGGCGGACCTATGTGATCCGTCGGTAGACTGCACATCGATAGCTTCAGCATTGAGGCGCGTCTTGTACACTCGTGCTCCCGATCTTTTCCGTCTTGATTATCGGGACTTGCCGGGTCTTCTATAGACGCCCCAAACCGGAAGCGCTCGTCCCGAGCCCTTCTGCGCCGGCAAAGGCTAGCTCAGGAGAATCATCCCGAGGGGAATCGCGTGTCCGCACCGCATTTTCTCGTCCACAGCCCCAAGGACAATGTCGGCGTCGTTGTCGTCGAAGGGCTGAAAGCCGGCACGGAGATGTTCGGCGTGGTCACCGAGACCGACACCACGCTCAATCTCGTCGCCGAACACGATATTCCCATCGGCCATAAGGTAGCGCTCAAGGCGCTGGCGAGCGGCGATACGGTGATCAAATATGGCGAGGATATTGGCAGGATGGTCGCCGATGCGGGCCCCGGCCAACATGTCCATGTTCACAATCTGAAAACCAAGCGCTGGTAAGGGCGGCTCCCGCATGGCTTCGAAATACGCAAATTACACGTTCAAGGGTTACCGCCGCGACAATGGCCGGGTCGGGGTACGCAATCATGTCGTGATCCTGCCCGTGGACGACATCTCCAACGCCGCTTGCGAGGGCGTCGCCAACAACATCAAGGGCACCATGGCCCTGCCCCATTCCTATGGCCGGCTGCAATTCGGCGCCGATCTCGATCTGCATTTCCGCACCATGATCGGCACCAGCGCCAATCCGAATGTCGCGGCCTGCGTGGTGATCGGCATCGAGCCGGGCTGGACCAAGCGCATCGTCGATGGCATTGCCGAGACCGGCAAGCCGGTCGCCGGTTTCTCCATCGAGCAGAATGGCGATTTGAAGACCATCATGGACGCCTCGCGACAAGGCGAAGGAATTCGTTCACTACGCGACCGAGCTTCAACGCGAGGAATGCTCGATCTCCGAGCTCTGGGTGTCGACCAAATGCGGCGAGAGCGACACGACGACCGGGCTCGGCTCCTGCCCGACCGTCGGCAATATGTATGACAAGCTGATCCCTGAGGGCATTTACGGCGTCTTCGGCGAGACCTCCGAAATCACCGGCGGCGAGCATATCTGCAAGGCGCGCGCGGCGACGCCGGAGGTCGGCGAGCGCTGGTACAGGATGTGGAAGGCCTATCTGGACGAGGTGATCGAGGCCCACAAGGTCGACGATCTTTCGGAAAGCCAGCCGACCAAGGGCAATATCGAGGGCGGGCTGACCACCATCGAGGAAAAGGCGCTCGGCAATCTGGAGAAGATCGGCCGCACCTGCCGCTATATCGACATCCTCGAACCGGCCGAGGCGCCGAAATCCGGCCCCGGCCTCTATTACATGGACACCTCCTCAGCCGCCGCCGAATGCGTCACCTGATGGCGGCCGGCGGCTACGCGGTCCACACCTTCCCAACCGGCCAGGGCAATGTGATCGGCAACCCGATCGTGCCGGTGATCAAGGTCACCGCCAATCCGCGCACCGTGCGGACCATGGGCGAGCATGTCGATGTCGACGTTTCCGGCATTCTGCGCCGCGAAATAACCGTCGATCAGGCCGGCGACGCGCTCATCGACATGATCCTGCGCACCGCCAGCGGCCGCAATACGGCCGCCGAGGCGCTCGGCCATCGTGAATTTGTGATGACGAAACTTTACCGGAGTGCGTGAGGTCCCCTGGCCTGACGGCGCGCGTAGGGGGACCGGGATGGAATACGCCTCAACTCGGGGGAAACGGGAGTGAGGTGGGAGCCGTTCCGGTCCCCTGTTGCATCGGGTTTGTGATCGGGTGACGCAGAAATTCAGGGCATCGAACCTGTGGCTTGTAGAGCCGTCTCGCGAGCGTCTGCCCTCCTATGCGGTAGCGCTCGCGACGGGCTGGTCGCCCAACAATATCACCAACGTGTCGGCCGAGCAGCTTGCCGCCATCCGCAAGGATCCCGATGCGTTTCTCGCCGAGCTTACCCGGCAGGGCGGCACGATCACGCTGCCCGACGGGGCCGAGGTGCCACGGCTGCCGTTCATCGTACGCTGGATGTGGGACGGAGAGTTTAGCGGCAGCATCTCGCTGCGCTGGAGGCGGGCAGCGATGAGCTGCCACCCTACGTTCTCGGTCATGTCGGCTATGCGGTGGTGCCGTGCAAGCGAGGCCGAGGGTATGCCACCGAGGCACTGCGTTTGATGCTCGGCGAGGCGCGCAGTGCAGGCCTCGCGCGGCTGCAGATCACGACTGATCCCGACAATCGGGCCTCCCAACGGATCATCGAGATCAATGGCGGGCGCCTCGTGGAAGAATTCGTTAACGAGCGCTATGGTCCGGGGCTCAGACTGCGCTACGTCATCGATTTGCGACCATCTGCGCCAGCGAAGGACACGTCATGAAGATCACCCGCATCCGCGACGCCGTCGCGCCGATCCCCTCGGCCATGCGTAACGCAGCCATCTCCTTCGACAAGATGACCATCAGCGTCGTCGCCATCGAGACCAACGTCACGCGCCATCGCAAGCCCGTGATCGGCTACGGCTTCTGCTCCAACGGGCGCTATGCGCAATCCGGTGTCATCCGCGAGCGTCTGGCGCCGCGCATCCTGGAGGCCGACCCCAAGTCGCTGCTGACGGCGGCCGGCGACAATTTCGACCCCTTCGCCATCTGGCGCGCCATGATGAGCAACGAGAAGCCCGGTGGCCACGGCGAGCGCGCGTTTGCCGCGGGCGGTATCGACATGGCCGTGTGGACATCGTCGCCAAGGTCGAGGGCAAGCCGCTCTGGCGCGTGCTGTCGGAGCGGTTCAACGGCGGCAAATACG
>CAWIYZ010000017.1:0-127785 GCA_963840425.1 uncultured Alphaproteobacteria bacterium
ACCGTTCTTTCTCCTCGTCGCCAACAACGCGATGCACTCGCCGATCCACGCCAAACCCTCGGATATCGCGAAATACAAGGGCCGCTACGACGCCTGGCTGGACGGCGGCACGTGCCGCCCGCCATCGGCGCCAGCTCGACAGGGCATCATCCCGCCAGGGACGCAGCTGTCGATCTCCGATCCACGCGCGCCAGGGTGGGACGATACCGATCCGGCCAACCGCCCCCTCGACGCGCGCCACATGGAGGCCTACGCGGCCATGCTCGACAATGCCGACCAGAACGTCGGCAAGCTCGTCGCGTTCCTGCAGTCGCTCGGCGAACTCGACAACACCATCATTCTCTTCGTCCGACAACGGCGGCACCGACGCGGGCGGCGAGCACGGTATGGTGCTCAACAACCGGCGTTATTCCGGACTGCCGCCGCAATCGCTGGAGCACGAGCGCGGCATGCTCGCCGGACTCGGCGGGCCGCAGAGCACTGCTCTATCCGACGGCCTGGGGCGAAGTTTCGACACACCGTTCCCGAGTTTCAAGACATATACCGGCGGCGGCGGGCGTCGCGTCAGCTTCATCGCCTCATGGCCGAGCGCATCAGGGCGCGCGGCGATTTCCGCCGCCAGCTCATGCACGTCACCGACGTCATGCCGACGCTGCTCGATCTCGCCGGGGTCCCGCGCCTGGAGACGAGCAACGGCAAGCCGGCGCTGCCCTTCGACGGCATGAGCGCGGCTCGGATGCTGATCGAGGATGCGCCATCGCCGCGCAGGGAGCAGTATTACGAATGCTGGTCGAACCGCGCCTATGTGCGCGACGGTTGGCTCGCACGTTCGCTGCAGATCCGCGGCGAGTTGATCGACATGAACAACTGGACACTACACAACCTCGACCTTTTGGGCTGCGCCGTGCCAACGAACGATGGCCCGATCGATTCGCGAAGGCTCCGTTGCACGGTCGCTGGGCGCGGCACGAGGGCCCGCGCCACCAAGAGTGCCGGAGCGAGGATGGTGAGTGCGATAAGTATGAGTTGCATCATAGAAACCGGCAGGATGCTGGCAGCAGGCGTGGCCAGAACGATGCCGCCCACGATCAGCGCAATGCGGATCGGCCACTCAAGCCAGCCGGCTCCCCTGAGGTCGCCGATGCCGGTCATATAGCCCTGAATACCGCCGCAGATGATCAGGGTGCCCGCGGCCGCTTTGCCGGCGAGCACCAAGGCCGTCAGATAAGGATTTGGGCCCTGCAGAACCAGCTCCGGTGCCATCACGAAGAAGAACGGGATGAAGTAGATGATGGAGCCGACCTTCATGCTCTCCCAACCTGTCTTCATGGCCGGCGCCCCCGCAATACCGGCGGCGGCGAAGGAAGCGATGGCCACGGGCGGCGTGATCGAGGACAGCATGCCCCAGTAGAAGATAAACATGTGCACGGCCATCTTGTTGAGGCCGAGCTTCTCGAGTGCCGGCGCCACTAGGATGGCGAGAAGATGTAGCAGGCCGTCGTCGTCAACCCGAGGCCGAGAATGAGGCTGGTGATCGCGCACATGGCGAGCAGGAGCAGCGCGTTGTGACCTGCTAGCGTGAGCAGGTCGTTCTTGCGCAGGCTCGAGACCACGCCCGTCATCGAAAACGCGCCGATCAGCAAGCCGCAGCCGGCGAGGATACCGATCAGCTCGACAAACGTGCGGCCGTTGAGCTCGAGAAATCTGGTTATTGTGTCGCCTGACCACCGTTGCTCCTTGTTGAAAATCTGGTTGAGCACGAGCAGAAGCGCCGTCGCGTAGAAGGGGGCATGGCTTTCGCGTTTGAAGTGCAGGAGCATGACCACGAGCAGCGCCACCACGAACACGTAGTACCAGCCCTCTTTCAGGGTCCGCCACGCACTTGGCAGTTCAGTGCGGTTGAGGCCCTTGAGACCATGCCGAGCGGCATACGCGTCGACCTGCATGAACAAGCCGATGTAGTAGAGCGTGGCCGGTATGACGGCAGCGAGGGCCACTTCGGCGTACGACACGTTCAGGAACTGGGCGATGACAAAGGCTGTCGCGCCCGTCACCGGCGGCGCCAGCACCGCCTGGTCGAGGCACATGCTTCGATGGCTCCGGCGTAAGACGGCGAGAAGCCGCGTTTTTTTCATGGTCGGGATGGTCATCGTGCCGGCAGTCAGGCACGTTGGATACGATCGATCCTGACATCATGCCGAGCAAACCTGATGCGAAGATGCCGACCTTGGCGGCACCGCCGCGAAACGTGCCGCAAAGCGCGAATGCCAGGTTGATAAAAAACTTGCCAGCCCCCGTCATCATGAGGGCCGTGCCGAATACAAGAAGGCCGATAACCCGTATCCAGCGAAAGCCTGAACCGGGATGCCGAGCAGACTCTCGGTCGACAGCACGTGATAGGCGGTCGCCTGCTCCAAACTGGATTGGCTGCCCCTGAGCGGCCCGAGCCACTTGGCCTCGGCGAACAGCGGATAAAGCGTGAACGGCAGCACCGATAGCAGAAGACTCCAGCCGCCCGTGCGGCGGAGAGCTTCCATCAGCAGGAACCACATCACCAGGCCCGCCCAGATGACAGGTTGTGGTGCCCCGTTGAACTCCCGACCGCAGCTCTGCCGCCGTGCGAATGTGCAGCATCAGGTAGATGCCCGAAGCGACCGTTATCACGAATAGCAGCGCGTCGTACCAGGGCACGCGATCCAGCGGCGCCCGCGAGCTGCCGGGGAAGATCAGGTAGGTGAACGGCAGCATCAAAACGATCAGGAGGTAAAAGTATTCAGTGTTGAGCTGCGTGTAGCCGACGAAGAAGCGCAGGGTGAACTGCTGGTTGATGCACAGAAAGATCGTCGCGGCCGTGCTCAGCATGAGCAGCCAGCGCCAAAATCTTGTGAGCTGGCGGACCCGCGTCGCTTCGGCCTCGACCAGCCCTGCTGCCGCATGCGGGTCGTCGTACTCGACGCGTCTTCCAGTTCGAGCGGTATCGGGACTAGGGCTAGGCGCTGATGTCATAGACGCGGGACCGGATTGCACCAACTAGGAGGAACGCCAGCCCTTCATCGGAACTGACCTAGTCCCGACTTCCCGCCTGCCGCAGCGGGCTCCACCATGCTGTCTGTGTGGCTGACGGTCCTACTCGAACACGACGTCGAGCCCGGCTTGGTCAGCGCCGCTTTCCGCAGCCGCCATCCAGCCCTTGGTGAAGCCCTCCCTATCCTCGGGCGGCGAGCCCTTCGAGGAAGCCGGACCATGCGTCTGCGAGCACTTTCTGGCGCGTAAGCAGCTTTTGATTGTGCGCCTCATCTGCATCCTTCCAGACCTTGGCCGCCTTGAACGCCTTGACGGCCGCAGGGTGCACCGGGAGTACCCACTGGAAGTTCTGCGTCTTGGCATCGAGGCCAGATGCGCCGGGAACGCTGTCCTTGTAGTCGGCATAGCCATCGACCATGGCCTTGGTCAGGCCGTGAACGACATCGTCGGGCTGCGGAAGCGTAGACCATGAAGATGGGGTACGGATAGGAAGAGGTCTCGAGGGGGGTCTCCTTCGAAGCCGAGATGCCGCACGTTGCCTTATGGCGCGCGAAGTACGGACCGATTTTCGCGACCCGAGCCCAAGCGGCCGCGTCTGAATGCGGCATGACCGGATAGAAAACGCCCCGCGGCGAGCTTTCTCCAGTCTTTTGCCTGGCCGGATATGTTCGAAGCCACGGCGGCGTCGATCTCGTTGTTGAGCACGCCCTTCCACATGGCGCCGTAGCTTGCGAACTCGGCGATCTTCACATCGGCTGCGTTGAGCCCTCCGAACGCCAGCATAGCCAGCATGTTCTGGTTTAGGGCGGGCGAGCCGACGACAAAGCCGACTTGTTTACCCTTGAGATCCTTGATCTCCTTGGCGCCGGTATCCTTGGCGATGCCGATCGAAATGTTGTTGCAATCAAGCGAGGAGAGCAGGACCTGCAGTGGCTGGGGTCCCCAATCCTTGACAGCGAACTCGAAAATGCCTTCCTGGGCGAAGTAGCTTCCAATACCCATGGCCGATGCTTGGGCCCGCCCCGCCTTCAACGGCCCGAGCCGCGCGACGTCGTTGCCGGCGGGGAGCACGCGCACATCGGACTTGTAACTGTCCTTGAGCATCTTGCCGACCGCCACAGCGATGTTGAAACCGGAGGAGCCGGTGTCGTAGGCCGTGAAGGTTATCGACGGCGGCAGCTTCACGTCCTGCGCTAGTGTTGGCCCGAGGTGAATGAGTGGAGCCAGTCCGAACGCGACAGCAAAGCACAGCGCTCTCGTGAGCGGGGTCATGCGCGAAGTCCTCCCAATTACGGTATTTCTCTTCGTTGGACGGGCCTTTCGCGGGCGCCGTCGACCACAACTATGGCATTGCCAGCCCCCTCCCGCAATTGGCGGTCAACGGCTCTGGAAGCATCGACAGGATCTGGGTTGGAGCTACGCAGGTGAGTAGCTTATCCCTTCCTCAGGGGGATACTACCGCGCAAGCGCGGTCCGACGGGGAGCCGGTGAACCACGATTGTCCGTCATCCATAGACCAAACGCGGCAGAAGAAGTGCGATCGTGGGGAAGAGCGTCAGACGTTCTGGAACTTGCCCCGGCTCTTTTCTCGTACCAGGACATGATCAGTGGCGCCCGTTTCCGGCGACGGGTCCGGTGTGTACTTGGGAGCCCAGGCGACAATTACGCTGGCGGCGTACGTTGCAGCCTCGGCGCGCGACAGCAGGTGATCGGCATCATCCAGCGAGATGAAACTCTTCGGGTGCCTGGCGGCAAGATGCGGGATGCATTGTCGATGCCGACCACGTTGGCCGCCTCAGCACGATCGACGAAGTGGCCGCGCATCGATGAATAGGTGAAACCTAGCGGGCAGATTGAGACCACCGCTCGCCACCTAACAAGGCCACTCTTTACAAAGTATGTATTGTGTAGCGAGTGTGCTATTGTCGGCGATTGTAATCGCTAGAGATTTGAGGCTGCGCGCGAGGGCGACCAACGGGCGAAAAGTAAAGAGTGAGACGCAACTGCCATGAGCGGGCCAAGGATTTCCTCGCCCAAGCGAGTGGACTCGCGCCCACATCTACGAGTTGCGCCGGTGTAAGCGGCCGTTGCCACAGTTTGCGCACGCCCACCTACGTCCCCGTGCGCCAACGCCCACGCATCCTTGCGGCCAGATCGATCGACACCGTCCGGCGAACCGGAGCTGAAGGTGTCACGCGTGCAGCCGGTGGCCATGCGCACATCTCGAACTCGCCCGGCAATGCTGGCCGGAATGAAGCGGCTGCGCGAGGCATAGAGGTGCTGGTCGCCGGTGCGCGACTGGCCGTGCGTGTAGAAACGATGCGGCACGATCAGGGCCAGCTGGTCCTTGGCCCGCGTCATGGCCACATACAGGAGCCGCCGCTCCTCCTCGATCTCCTCGGTTTTGCCGGTGGCCATGTCGCTGGGAATGCAGCCGTCCACCACGTTGAGCACGAACACCGCCTTCCACTCCTGGCCCTTGGCCGAGTGGATGGTGGACAGGATCAGATAGTCCTCATCCAGCAGCGGCGCTCCGGCCTCATCCGAGCTGGCGCTGGGCGGATCGAGCGTCAGGTCGGTCAGGAACTGGGTGCGTGACGGGGAGGTGGCGGCGATGCGCTGCAGCTGCTCCAGATCGGCAGCACGCAACACGGCATCGTCATAGCGCTGCTCCAGATGCGGCTGATACCACTGCCGCACCAGCTCGAAGTCTGCCGGCCATGCGATCGACTTGTCGCGCAGCGTTGCCATCAAGGCCACCAGCGTCTGCCACGCCGTGACGGCCTGTGTCGGCGGCCGGAAGGTGGCAAGCGCGTGGCCATCGGCACTGGGCGGCAAGGTGATCGAGCACCCGGCCAGCCGTGGCCGGGCCGATGCCGTCGAGCATTTGCAAGACGCGAAAGCCGGTGACCCGGTCGCTCGGGTTCTCGGCCCAGCGCAGCACCGCCAGCACGTCCTTGACGTGCGCGGCCTCGACGAACTTCAGGCCACCGAACTTGACGAACGGGATATTGCGGCGGGCGAGCTCGACCTCGAGCATGGCGCTGTGAGTGCGAGGTGCGGAACAGCACCGCCTGCTGCTTGAGGGCCATGCCGTCCTCGCGGTTGCGCAGGATGGTCTCGACCATGCAGCCGACTTGGCCCGCATCATCGGCGACCGTCACCAGCGACGGCTTGGTATCGGAGGCGCGCGTTGAGCGCAGGTTCTTGGTGAAGCGCTCGCGCGCCAGCCCGATGACGGCGTTGGAGGCGGCCAGGATGGGCTCCGTCGAGCGGTAGTTCTGCTCCAGGGTGACGACGCGTGGCGGGCGGCGTGAACTGCGTCGGGAAGTCGAGGATGTTGCGCACGTTGGCGGCACGAAAGCCATAGATGGCCTGGGCATCGTCGCCGACCACGGTCAGGCCGCGGCCATCCGGCTTCAGGCCGAGCAGGATGGCCGCCTGCAAGGCGTTGGTGTCCTGGTACTCATCGACCAGCACATGGTCGAACTGGCCGCGCACCTCGGCCGCCAGCTCCGGCACCTGCATCAGCTCGCGCCAGTAGAGCAGCAGATCGTCGTAATCCAGCACCTGCTGTTTCTGCTTGGCCTCGACATAGGCCTCGAACAGCGCGCGCAGCTCGTCCTTCCACTCGGCGCACCAGGGATACTGCTTGAGCAGCACGGCCTCGAGCGGCTCGCTGGCATTGACGGCGCGCGAGTAGATGGCCAAGCACGTGCCTTTCTTGGGAAAGCGCCGCTTCTTCTCGGACAAGCCGCGCTCATGCCGCACCAGATTGAGCAAATCCTCGCTATCTCCCCGGTCGTGGATGCTGAAGGACGGGATCGAGACCGATGGCATGGGCGTGCTGGCGCAGCAGGCGGGCACCGATGGCATGGAAGGTGCCGGACCAGACGAGCCGCGCCGGTGTGCGCGTCGCGCCCAAGGCGGCGGCGATGATGCGCTCGGCGCGCCGCTCCATCTCGGCGGCGGCCCGGCGCGAGAAGGTCAGCAGCAGGATGCGGCCGGGATCGGCGCCGTTGACGATCAAGTGGGCGACGCGGTGCGCCAAGGTTTGGGTTTTGCCCGAGCCCGCACCGGCAATGACCAGCAACGGCCCGGCGATGTTCGCACCAGTCGCAACGACGCCATGCTCGACGGCACGGCGCTGCTCGGGATTTAAGGTCTCAAGATAGGTCATGGGTAGGTCCAACTAGGTTGGAGTTGGCCAGGGTGGTTTCCATTTGCCTACGTAACGGTCCGCTGGAGTCCCGATGGCTACGCCATGCCGCCCATCGCTTGCGCTGCACCTCGGCGATGCGCGCACGACCCGCTGGTGTTTTCGGCCCGGACGACAGACCACCATGATTGGGACACCGGCCATTGCTCAAACCCGTGCGCCGACATGGCGCGCCAGTTCTCGTCCTGGCGCCGCATGGACCTGATGGCTTGCGTCTCGCCACAACGGCGGGGCGGGTCTTACTGCGCGCCAGCATCGCCCAACGTGGCAGAAAGTCGTTTGACTCCATGACGCGCCCGCGCGCGCGACGGTGGCTGCATGACGAAACCGGTGTTTTCAACCAGCCGCACGCCGGGCTTGGCGCAACCAACGATCTCGACACCGGCCGCGTGCAGCGCATTTCGGATACGTGCGCAAGCGTGCGGCTCGCGCTTGGTGGGGATGACCATCATTCCCTCCCAACGGCTGACGGAGTTGACATTGAGACCAGCCGCTGCGGCGAGTTGCGTCCGTGACCAGCCGAGCAGGGCGCGCGCAGCCTTGATTTGACGACCAGTCACGATCCCAGGTGGCTTGGGGTGGGTCCGGCTCATGCGGCGGCTCGCATCGCGGTGACGGGTGCCGCTGTTACCGCAAGCCGGACACCTGTGTAGTAGCGGCCGCTGCGGCGGATGTCCTTGCGGCCTCCGCGCTCGGTTACGGCTCTCGTGAAGGCGCTGCCGAAAGCCGTCTCGGTGCAGGGCGCAAAGCCATGTGTCCGAACCCAACCGCAAAACGCCACAAAAGCGGAGCGAGCAGCGATCTCGCCAGCGGCGTCCGCAACGACGGACTCCGCCATCCAACGCTCAATCGTGCTGCGGTGGGTGTTGGGTGGCGATGGCGACCGGCGTGTTGGGTCGCGTTGGCCTCCGCGACCCGACGCGGCCTTTGTCGGAGACCGCCGGTGTCCGCTGTTGATATTGGTGGAGGCCCCTACAGCGGACGGTGCGGTGGGTTGGGTAGCATTACGCGCAATGGCAAAACCCAGCGTCGAGCCTGCCTCCACCAACGCGGCCAACACGATGGCGAGAACATCGCGCAAGGCTGGCTCCGTTGCCCCTAAGATGCGGCTGAGCGCCGCCACTTGCGGATCGCTCGCAGCGACTATCGGAAGGGTGGCAAGCTGCTTGCGGGTCTCGCCGATCTGCGCCTCCAGCCCTTCGGCTGCATGCGCCTTCGCCAGTTCGCGACGAAGCTTCAATATGGGCGCGCATGCGCCATGCAGCTTGGCGAGGCTTGGGTCGGCGCATTCTCTGGTTCGCACCCAGACTTGAGATGGAACCGCTTGCGCCGCGATATCGGCCTCGATGACTACGGCCGGTCGCGCCGAGCCGACGGTCGCCAGTCGCGCGTCTGCTCTGACGCACCGTGGTGACCCAGGCGCTCTGTTGCTCCTGCACCGATGCATGTATGGCGGCGGCGTTGGACCGTGCAGTCGCGATGAAGCCGAGCCCAGAGATGCTCGACCATGCCAGCGCCCCTAGGCCAAACGCAACGGTGACTCCGGCAAAAAAAAGATGGCCACGCATGTATGACCGGAATGCCAGGACTAGAGCCGTGGCCTTTACCAGGTCCAGCAACACAGCCGTGGCAATCAAGATCGCCTTTTCCACCGGCGAGGCGGCGACTGAAGCGGCAAAGCAGATATTGGCGATGAGGGAGACGACGCAGAACCCGATAGCGATCCCGTAGGCAACAAGCCACGCCGTTGTGTCAGAGTAGCTGCGCCTTGGCTGGTTGGTTGAGAGCATGGCAGCGAACGTCCAAGCGGCAAGATTGATGATGACTGGACGCAACGCGTACACAGAGCGGGGTAGGGCTCGAAGTTAAGGTTGGCCGCTTCCGTTCCAACGGCTCGGCATCTCATTGGCGCGGAGGCCAGCGCCACTAGCTACATTCGCGTCATGAACATCCGGCTCAGATGACGCAGATGTAGCTGGTGTAGCAGAGGGGCCGATTGTCACCTCCGAACCAGCAGCGGTACGCCGGAGATCAACTGACAGGCCGAGACTGCGCAGCGCTGGAGCCACCCTAGTGATCTTCTCGGACAGCCAGCGGGGATTGCGCGGCCACTCCGCCGAACGCCGTACGTCAGCCGAGACTGGGAGCTGCTCGTAAAGCTGAGAGACTAGTCCATGCCATCCATTCGGATGCCGATGCGCGAATGCCATGATCGCCTTGCCCACCACGTCCCCCTCGACCAGGGCGGCAAGCGCGTGTTGGCGGCTCCGCTTCAACGCTGCCAAGAAGGCACCGGGCTGCCATGGAAGTGCGGCCTCGGCTGCAACCACAAGCCGGGCAAAGTCGGCCATGCGTACGTCCGGGACGGGCGTGGACTTGAGCTGCCTCAACCCGGTTGCCAGCGCATCCAGCAAAGCGTGAAAGACATGCGGAAGGACCTGGACTGTGGCCGCGCGCAGCTCACTCTCGGTGGTCCGGCTCTCCAATGATTGTAGGCGAACGACGAGTGCGCGGTCCAACAGATCGCTGCGGGCAGCCAGATCGGCGATACCGTTCAGCACGATGGGACGGGAGGCAGCAAAGCTGGCGGTATCGTGGGGCGTTGGCCAATCAATATGGATTGTTGCTTGACGGCGGCGGTCCCGAGGGGCCTGGGGCTTGGTTTTCTATGTTCCGTAAGATGCGTAGAGCTATGGAGTTGCTAGCCGGAACCAAGGGCAACGGCGACCCCAGCGAGGTTGTTCGTTTGACGCGGCGGTTGCGAAGCGAATCTTTTGATCCAGGAACGGTCGGCCTACCCACTAGCCTGATCTTGGACAAGGCTGGCGATGACAGGGGGCTTCGCATCGCTCTTCTGCCACATAGTCTCGCTGGTGCAGTTTGGGCGCAGTTCATGCTCGCTGCCGCCAGCACCGGTAACTTTCGGACGTGCGATGTGTGTCAGACTTGGTTTTCGATACAGGCGGATGGAAGCCGGTCAGACCGCATTTATTGCAGCGATGCGTGCAGGATGCGGGCTTACCGGTCGCGCAAGGGGGGCAGGTAATGCGTGGCCACATACGCCGACGCGGCAAGCAATCCTGGGCGGTCATCATCGATTGCGGGAGGGATCCTAAGGGGAAGCGTTGCCAGAAGTGGCATACGGTGCGCGGCTCGCGGAAGGATGCAGAGCGACGCCTTGCTGAGATCATTCATCAGCTCAGTACTGGCGGATATGTCGAACCCAATAGGCTTACGGTCCAGGAATACGTTGAGAGTTGGCTCCTCCATGCGGAAACGAGGGTCGCGGCCAAGACCCTTGAGCGCTACCAAGAGATAGTGCGCGCCCATCTCATACCTGCCCTTGGTCATCACCGGCTGGTTCGCCTGCAGCCTGCGCAGATCGAAGTATGCTACGCAGCGGCACAAGTCTCTGGCCGCCGGAATGGGAAGGGCGGGTTGGCTGCGCAAACAGTGCTACATCATCACCGCGTGCTTCATAAAGCCCTACAGCATGCAGTACGGCTTCGGCTGATCGCATCAAATCCGGCGCACGCCGTTGAGCCCCCGAGGCCAGCCAAGAAGATGTCGCGCATGATCGACATGGACACTATTGCTCGCGTGCTATCCTCATTGGACAGAACACAACTGCATCCACCGACACTTCTCGCTGCGGCAACTGGGATGCGTCGCGGTGAGCTTCTTGCCCTTAGGTGGGCCGATGTGGATTTTGACAATGCAATCCTCACAGTCTCGCGTGCCTTGCAACAGACCAAGGCGGGCTTGCACCTCAAATCGCCTAAGTCCGGTCGCGGCAGACAGATCGCTCTGCCCAAATTTGCGACGGCAGCGTTACGAGCACACAAACTGCGTCAGTTGGAGGAGAGGCTTGCCGCCGGTCCCTCCTATGTGGTGAACGATTTGGTGTTTTGCCGCGCCGATGGTTCGTTCTGGCCACCGGACTCATTCACAGGTTCGTTTGCATCGGCGATGCGCAAGTCGGCTCTCTCCGGATTCAATTTCCACGCACTGCGACATGCGCACGCCACTGTGCTGCTCAAGGCGGGGGTCAATCCCAAAGTGGTCAGCGAGCGGCTCGGCCATTCGAGGGTCGCAACGACACTCGACATCTACTCCCATGTCCTTCCGGGCATGCAGGAAGAGGCCGCGTCACGATTGGATCGCGAATTTGGCTTTGCCATCTCGAAGGGATAGATCGCGTTTGCAAAATGTTTGCAAAGCGGCGGGAGACCTGTCGCCGAGCCCATTGCGCGATGAGAGGCCGTGGTCTGTTAACATATTGAAATTTCATGATTTTGGCGGAGACGGAGGGATTCGAACCCTCGATACGCCTTTACAGCGTATAACGGTTTAGCAAACCGCCGCCTTCAGCCACTCGGCCACGTCTCCGCAAGGCTTGTGGCTATACGGTTGCACGCCGGCAATTGCAAGCGCGGGGCGGCGCCTACTTGAGCAAACCGCGCTTTGGCGGGTTCTGCTGCGACGCTGCGGGCCGCAAGGGCCGTAGATTTTGAGCCCTTCCGCAAGCTCAATTCGCAACGCGAAAATACATCACGTCGCCGTCGGCGACGGCATAGTCCTTGCCTTCCAGCCGCATCTTGCCCGCGTCCTTGGCGCCGACCTCGCCGCCGAGTGTCACGTAGTCATCGTAGGTGATTGTCTCGGCGCGGATGAAACCCTTCTCGAAGTCCGTGTGGATGACGCCCGCGGCCCGTGGCGCTTTGGTGCCGCGCATGACCGTCCAGGCGCGGGCTTCCTTGGGTCCGACGGTGAAGTAGGTCACCAGGTCGAGCAGCTTGTAGCCCTCGCGGATGAGCTTGTTGAGACCGGGCTCCGTCAGCCCGAGCTCCACGAGGTAGGCGTCGCGGTCGGCGTCCGGCAGACCCGCGAGCTCGGCCTCGATCTTGGCCGAGATGACGACACAGCCGGCGCCCTCGCGCTGGGCGCGCTCGGCCACATGCCTGGAATGGGCGTTGCCGGACGCGGCTGAGGCCTCGTCGACGTTGCACACATAGAGGACCGGCTTGGACGTGAGGAGTTGCAGCGCCTGAAACGCGGGCCGCTCCTCGGGAGTGACGAGAGCGTGCCTTGCAGGCTTGCCCTCACGCAGGAGCGCAAGCGCCTTGTCGATCAAGTCAAGCTGGGCCTTGGCTTCCTTCTCGCCGGACTTTGCTTTCTTCTCCAGCGGTAGGCGGCGCTTCTCCAGGCTTTCGAGGTCCGCCAGCATCAGCTCGGTCTCGACCGTCTCGGCATCTGCCACGGGATCGACGCGGCCCTCCACGTGTGTGACGTCGCCATCCTCGAAGCAGCGCAGCACATAGGCAACGGCATCGACCTCGCGAATGTGTGCCAGAAACTGGTTGCCGAGCCCTTCTCCTTTGGACGCGCCGCGCACGAGGCCGGCAATGTCAACGAATGTCAGTCGCGTCGGAATGGCGCGCGCGGATTTACCAATGCGCGCGAGGGTATCGAGGCGTGGGTCCGGAACACCGACCTCGCCGACGTTGGGCTCGATCGTGCAGAAGGGATAGTTGGCGGCCTCCGCGGCTGCCGTCTGCGTGAGCGCATTAAAGAGGGTCGACTTGCCAACGTTGGGCAAGCCCACGATGCCGCATTTGAAGCCCATGGATCAGCTCTGCTTTTCTTGGCGTCTTGCGAGCCATTTTTTGAGGTTGGCCGCGAGCGCTGATTGACGTTTGCCATGGCGCTCGCCGGCAGGGTGCTGTGGAGCAGGCGAGGGCCGAGCTACAGGTTCGCTCTCCTCTTTCGCCGGCTTGGGTTGGAGCGCTCGGGCAACATCGGTCAGGAACCGTGCATCGTCGCCCTTGGCCAGTCGCCCGACCGCATCGGCCATTGCGTCGAGCAGCGGTTCCAGCCACTCCGCGTCAGCCTTGGCGAAGTCGCGCAGTACCCAGCCGTGCACCAACTCCTTGGCGCCGGGATGCCCGACGCCAATGCGCACGCGCATGTAGTCGTTGCCGATGTGAGCCGTGAGTGAACGCAGCCCGTTGTGACCGGCATCGCCGCCGCCAGTTTTGACCTTGAGCTTGCCGGGAGCCAGATCGATTTCGTCGTGAAAAGCAACGACGTTGCTCTCCGTCAGCTTCAGATAGCGCATGGCCTCGCCGACAGACTGGCCGCTGTCGTTCATGTAAGTCTCAGGTTTCAGCAGCAGCACCCTTGCGCCCGCAACCTCGCCCTCCGCAGTGAGGCCGGAGAACCGCTTGCGCCAAGATCCGAAGCCGTGCCGCTCCGCAATCCGATCAAGCGCCATGAAGCCGACGTTGTGCCGGTTCCGGGCATATTTGTTGCCCGGATTGCCGAGACCGACAAAGAGCTTCATGGTCGCTCGTTTTCTGGACCAGGCCGATCGTCAAAAACGATGATGGCCAGCCTACTTCTTGGCCCTGTCGCCACCGCCCCTGGCGCCGGCCGCCGGGGCCTTGGCGCCAGCAGCGGGAGCCGCGGCCGGTTTGCCCGCTCCGCCGGCGGGTGCTGCACCCTTCGCGTCGCTTGCCGCGGGAGCTGCTGCCGCACCTTCTGCTGCCGCCTCGCCCTCCGCCGCTGCCACGCCTGGCGCGGCTTCGTCGCCTTCGGGCTTCATGGAGGCGGCGCCGGCGATGGTTGCGATCGTGAAATCGCGATCTGCAATCGTCGGCTTGACACCTTCCGGCAGTTTAACCGCAGAAATGTGGATCGAACGGCCGATCTCGAGGCCTTCGAGATTGGCCTCGAAGTATTCCGGAATCTTGTCCGCGGGAGCCCAGACCTCGACCTCGCGCCGCACGATGTTCAAGACGCCGCCGCGCTTCAAGCCCGGTGACGAGGCCTCGTTGACAAAGCGCATGGGAACGCCGATGCGCACGCGGTTGTCCGATCCGATGCGCTGAAAATCGATGTGGACCGGCAGGTCCTTGACCGGATCGAGCTGGACCTCGCGTGGAATGGCTTTGGTTTTCTTGCCGCCTACGTCGATATCGAAAACAGTAGAGAGGAACCGGCCCCGCTTGATCAGCTTGAACAGCTCGTTGTGATCGAGCGCGATGGTTTCGGCTGCCTTCTCGTCGCCGCCATAGATGACGGCGGGCACCAGGCCTTCACGGCGTACGGCGCGAGCGGCCCCCTTGCCGCCACGCGGACGGGCCGAGGCCTTGATCTCGTTAGTCTGGGCCATGGCATTGTCTCCAGCAGAACGTGCCCGCAACATGGGTGCGTCAGGCACATGATCGCCCCGCCGGCCTCCAAGGGTGCACGCGCAGGGATCCCAAGGTCATGAGATGGCCGGGGTTATAGCAGACCGCCTGCGACGCGCAATGGCTGGAAAGTCCTAGCGAAGGAAGGCTCGCCCAGGCCGCCGCCATTGAGCTTTCCCCAGGCCGGTTAGGGGCGTCTTTACACATGGTCTGCCACCCTGATGATAGTGGGAAGTGTTTGCCTTCTCCTGCAGTTGAGGGTGCGAGGTAGCCGTGGGCGCGGCGCCAGCACATGCAAGAGGAGCAAAAGGCGGGGTTACACATGAGCTGGCGAACCAGCAGCCTCAGGCGGGTTGCGCTGTCCGCATTGCATTTCAGCGGTGCGGACGGTCTGATTGCGCCGCTGACGCGCGGCGCAGGCGTGATCTTCTCGCTGCACCACGTTCGGCCGGAAAAGCCAGGGGCCTTCGCGCCCAATCGCACCCACTGTGTGACGCCGGAGTTTCTCGACACGGCGATACGGCTCGTGATCGAGCGCGGCTTCGACGTGCTGTCGCTCGACGAGGCGCATTTCCGGCTGTCCGAAGGCGATCTCGATCGGCCGTTCGCCTGTTTCACGTTCGACGGTGGCTACAAGGATGTCCTGCAGCACGCCTATCCGATCTTCCGCAGGCACAAGCGGCCCTTCGCGGTCTACCTAGCGACAGACTACGCGGACGGCCGCGGCGACCTGTGGTGGCTGGCGCTCGAAGAGGCGGTTCGCGCCGCCAAGATCATCGAGCTGAAAATCAATGGCACTGTACGCAAGCTTGCGTGCGAGACGGCAGCAGAGAAAACGGCAACCTACCACAAGCTCCACGGATGGCTGTGTGGCATCGCGGAGGACGACGCACGCCAGACCGTCGCCGAGCTGTGTCGTGTGCACGGCGTAGATGTTTCGGGGCTGTGCCGCAGTCTCATGATGAATTGGGACGAGGTCAGAGTTCTCGGCGCTGATCCGCTGGTGACCATTGGTGCGCACACACGCCGTCACTACACGCTATCCCGCCTCCCGTTTGCCGGGGCGCGATTTGAGATCGAGACCAGCGTGCAACGTATCGAGGCTGAGACAGGTCAGCCGTGTAGGCACTTCAGCTATCCCTATGGGGATGCGCGCAGCGCCTGTCGGCGCGAGTTCGATCTCGTGCGCGAGCTTGGATTGAAGACCGCTGTAACGGCTAGAAAAGACTTGGTCCGCCCTCACCACAGTCGTTCCCTCACGGCGCTCCCTCGGGTTGCGCTCAATGGGGAATTTCAGCACGCCCGATATGTCAAGGTGATGCTGAGTGGCGTGCCCTATGCTTGGTCCAACGGAGTGCGGTCGATGCAGCTGAGGCCAGCTGCTGCGTCGTAAGAGCGACGGTCGCGCTTTACCAGCACTGCGCTATCGATGCATCCAGCGCACCAGCAGGCCGGCGGGCAGGACCCAGGCGAGCCCTGCAATGGTATAGAAGGCTAGCTCGACCACCTTGTTGGCTTCGGGCAGCACGGCCCCAGCCACGACGATAGCGACAAGCACGTAGACGGCGACCAGGGCCAACAGCAGGATCGTGCCCACGAGTTTGCGCATGCGCGTGCTCATGGCCCGGAGCCTAACGGGGCCACGAACTGGTGGCCAGAGCGGCCGGGCGCGCCATCTCGGCGCATTGTGGGGTGCTGCGGTCGGCTCTAGCTCCAGCCGCACGCATTACCGTTTGGTGAGTTGGAATGGTTGGTCTGAGAGCAGTGGTGGAGCACGTCGATGCTCGGCATCCGGCCGCCGCCGTGCGCGTTTGGCTGCTCGTGCTGGCCGCGCTCGTGTTTGCGATGGTGGTGGTCGGTGGGGCAACGCGTCTCACCGATTCAGGGCTGTCCATTACCGAGTGGAAACCTGTCGTCGGTATCCTGCCGCCGCTGTCTGAGGCCGATTGGCAGGATGCATTCGCCAAGTACCGGGAAACCCCCGAGTACCGCGCGGTCAATCGAGGCATGAGCCTCGAAGCGTTCAAGTTTATTTTCTGGTGGGAATGGGGGCACCGGTTTCTGGGGCGTCTCATCGGTATCGTCTTCCTCGTGCCCTTTACGTGGTTCCTGTGGCAGCGACAGATTCCACGCGGACAGGCGTCGAGGCTCGTCGCTGTATTCGCACTCGGTGGTCTGCAAGGGGCAATTGGCTGGTACATGGTGAAGTCGGGTCTGGTTGCCCGCGTCGATGTCAGCCAGTACCGGCTCGCACTGCACCTCGGTGTTGCCGTGCTGATCTTCGGCCTGCTGCTGTGGATGGCGCTCGACCTGAGGAAGAAAAGGGAGGGCACGCGCATAGCTGCCGGCGTCAATCAATGCACTGCAGCTGCAATTCTCGTGGTCTTGGTGTTCGTGCAGATCGTACTCGGAGCGTTCGTTGCCGGCCTCAAGGCGGGGCTGTCGCATAACACCTGGCCCCTGATGGACGGCAGCCTCATTCCGCCCGGTCTCGGGGCCATGAGCCCGTGGTATCTGAATCTGTTCGAGAATGTGCTGACGGTGCAGTTCAACCATCGCGTGGCGGCCTATGCCCTGGGGGTCGTCGCGCTCCTGCACGTTGTATTTGTCCTTCGCTCAACTGCTGCCACCGCAGTGCGCATCTCGGCAGCCGTGCTCGGCTTGGCCATCATGCTGCAGATCGGGCTCGGTATCTGGACGCTCCTCGCCGCAGTGCCGCTCGCGCTTGGTCTCGCGCATCAGGCGGGCGCCATCATGGTGTTTGCCGCGTCGGTCTGGCATCTTCATCGCATGCTGTATGCCAACGACATCAATGCCGAGGTTGCGTGAGCCGGCTGGTCCTCGTTTTCGATCTCGACGACACGCTCTACCCGGAGCGCCAGTTTGCCCTGTGCGGATTCCGGGCAGCGGCAGCCTGGGCCAAGGCGGAGCTGGGCCTCGACGGGCTCGACGCCGACATGACCCGGCTGCTCGATGCAGGTTATCTGGGCCGGCTGTTTGCCACGGTGCTCGAGGAACGGCTCCCCGGACGGCACTCGGCCGAGCAGGTACAAGGCCTGATTGCGGCGTATCGCGCATGCGAGCCTGAGCTGACGCTGTTCGAGGATGCCCGTTGGGCGCTCGATCACTACGCGGTCAGCGGCCCGCTTGGCCTCATCACGGACGGCACGCACGCGATGCAACTCAAGAAGGTCCGCGCACTGGCACTGGAGCCTCGCTTCAAAGAGATCATCTATACGGGCCGATTGGGGGAGAATCGCGCCTTCGCCAAACCCCATCCCCGATCGTTTGAGATCATGGAGGCGGCGCTGGCAGATCCTGGCGGGCGCTACGTCTATGTCGGGGACAATCCGGCCAAGGATTTCGCTGCGCCGAATGCGCGGGGGTGGACCACCGTGCAGGTCGTGCGCGAGGGCGGCATTCACGATGCGGGCCGCATCGTCGCGGGTGGCGCCCCGCGGCACAAGATCGGTGCCCTCACCGAGTTGCCGCGTATTCTCGGAGCCTGACCAGCGACGGCTAGTGTCCCGATCGCGAAGTTCGCCGGACTTTGCGGCAATCGCTGAACGAACTTCGCGATCGAAAGGGCACTAGCAAGTGTATGACGCTAGTGTGGTTCAGATCGAGAAATTCGCTCACGGACCTGCTAAGAATACTGGCGCATTTCTCGATCATCACACTAGTGCTTGTGCGGTTCGCGCTTGGCGAAAGCGGCCTGCTGCTCCGCCGTGGCTTCCTTCTGGTGCTTTGCCTGCCACTCCTTGTAAGGCATGCCGTACACGTGCTCGCGCGCCTCGTCCTTCGACACGGTGTGACCGCCTGCACTGGCAGCCTCCTGATACCAGTTCGCCAGGCAGTTGCGGCAGAAGCCTGCCAGGTTCATGAGATCGATATTTTGCACATCCGTGCGCTGGCGCAGATGCTCGACGAGCCGTCGAAAGGCTGCCGCTTCCAGCTCGGTTTCAGTCTTGGGATCGAATTTGCGCATATCCATGTCTCCGGTGCTTGCGTTGAGCGCCTGTGCGCTGCCGACATGTGATCCATGCTTCTGAACCGCATTGAGGTGCAGATCGGCGCGCCCGCGCAGCTTTTCAATGATGCCGATGATGCGCTGGGCCCAGGCAATCTGGCCCGCGGGGGAGCGGATCAAGTCCTGCCTGATCTCGATGATGGCGTGGGCAAGGCCGCGCATCGTGCCGTGCTGCCACATGCAGTCGCCTTCTAGGGCGCCTGCATAAGGCTCATTGTCGCCGACGATGAGGCTGCCTTCGCTTTCGAAGGCCCGCAACAGGGGTTTGGCCAGTCGCGGATCCTTGTCCCAGAGGATACCGACGTGCCAGGGCCGCGGCGCGCCTTTCCAGGACTCGGTGAAGCTATGAATCGACAGCAGCGCCGGCGGCACGCCCACACCGAGGCAGCGATCGACGACCGCATCGATGGCCCGATGATACGGCTCATAGTACAGCCGCCGGCGCCTGGTACGCTCGTGCTCATCCAGATGGCGGTTGCCGGGGACCACGGCGCCGTCCGACAGGCGCATGATCAGCGTCGGATCGTCGGCGCTGCGATTGGGATCGATCAGCAGCCGCGAGAAGCGGGTGAGGACCGCGGGCGCTTCGAGGGCCACGGCAATGGCTCGCGTGACTGCGGCGGCGCCGATGTCGTAGGCAATGTGCCGTTGCAACTGGTCGACAGGCAGGCCAAGGGTTCCGTAGCCGGATGGAAAGGCATTGGCGGCGTGGTCGCAGACGAGCAGGAGGCCTGCATCGACGCGCCCCGGCAGAACGATGAAGCTCTCTTCTGTGGTGGCCTCGATCATGCCGCCTATTTTGCGCGCAGGGTTCATGGCAACGACTATAGGTTGGCGGGCATGAGGTGACTACGGCCCGTGCTGCGACACAGGTCTTGGCTTGACGGCAAGCTCGCGGTTCAGCAATCAGGCTTCGGGCCACTCGGCACTAACATAAAGCAGAACCATGACGGGGAACGTCCGCACACTGTTGAGCGAGCTCTACGACACGGCGGTCTCGGCTGCACATCCCGCGACGTGCCTGCCATCGCACCTTCCACTGCCGCCCGGCAAAGGGCGCTTGATCGTGCTGGCGGTGGGCAAGGCGGCCGCGGCCATGGCCGTGACTGCTGAGGGCCACTACCGCGCGCTGGGAATGCTGGATCGCCTGGAGGGCCTCGCGACCGCACCGCACGGCTATACCGCAACGTTGAGTGCGAAGCCGGAGCGCCTCGAGGTGTTGGAAGCGCGCCACCCCACGCCTGACGAGTTCAGTCGAGCGGCAGCTGAAAGGGCGATCGCGATTGCGCGCACGGCACGCGATGGCGATCTCGTGCTGGTTCTCCTTTCCGGTGGCGCGTCCTCGCTGTGGGCCGCTCCGGCGCCGGGGCTCGAGCTCGCCGACAAGACAGCGCTGACGCGCGGTCTCCTGAAATGCGGCGCCGATATTCACGAGATGAACGCGGTCCGCCGGCACCTCTCGCGCATCAAGGGTGGACGGCTGCGCCAGGCCGCGTCCGGCGCCACGATGCTCACGCTCGCCATCTCCGATGTGCCCGGCGATGACCCGCAGACCATTGGCTCTGGCCCGACCGTTCCCGATCCCACCACCCTCGCGGACGCGCAGGCGATCATCCTGCGCCGAAGGGACCGCATGCTGCAGCTCGGACTGCCTATTCCAGCCGCCGTGCTTGCGGCTCTACAGGATCCCGGCAACGAAACGCCCAAACCTGGCGACTCGGCCTTTGCACGCAGCGACTTTCGTATCATCGCCACGCCGCAGATGGCGCTCGCCGCCGCAGGGAAGCTGGCGGTCGCGCGAGGCTATGAGGTCTTGGACCTGCAGGATCGGGTGACCGGGGAAGCGGTCGAGGTGGCGCGCCAACACGCCGCTTTGGCACGGCGTGCCAGAGCCGAGGGACGCCGTGTCGCCATCATCAGCGGCGGTGAGTTGGAGGTCACGGTCCGCAACAAGGCCGGGCGCGGTGGGCGCAGCCAGGAGTATGCGCTTGCCTTGGCCCTGGCACTCGCCGGCGAGCCCGGCATCGCTGCGCTGGCGGCAGATACCGACGGCATCGACGGCGGCGAAGGTAGTGTGTCGGACCCCGCCGGAGCGCTGGTCCTGCCGGACACCCTGGAGCGCGGGCAGACCCGCCATCTGAGCGCCCAGATGTTCCTCGACAACAACGATGCCACGCCGTTCTTCGAGGTTCTCGGTGATCTCGTTGTGCGCGGCCCAACTCATACAAACGTCAATGATTTCAGGGCTATTCTCGTCAACCCCTAGCTAGGATGCCTGCTGCAGCCCGCCAAACGCCCATGCCTGGTCTCGCTCTTCACATCGCCAAATCCGAGCGCCCGCGGCATCGGCATCGCATCAAGCTGGCCGTTGGCGCGCTCGTCCTCACGGCAGGGTTTTCGGTCCCGGTTGCGGCGGACTTGAAGCTCTGCAACTCCACGTCCAGCCGGATCGGTGTGTCGATCGGCTATCGGGATGGCGACGGCTGGGCGACCGAGGGTTGGTGGAATATTGCATCGCAGACCTGCGAGACGCTGCTCAAGGGCACGCTCTCCAGCCGTTTCTACTACATTCATGCGGTGGACTATGACCGCGGCGGTGAATGGGCCGGCGCCAACCTAATGTGCACGGCCGACAAGTCGTATACGATCCGTGGCGTCTCGGATTGCCAGCAGCGGGGATTCAATCGGACGGGATTTTTCGAGGTGGATACCAAGGAGTCCAAGGATTGGACCATTCGCCTGACCGACCCTGGCGACAGCGCGGCTAAACCCAAATAGCCCCTGGGCCCGGCTCTGGCGGCCTTTCAGATGCCTTGGCCCTCGACCTCGCGTGCCAATTCCTCGACGGCCTGTTTGGCGCCGGGCCAATTCGGATTGACTTCGAGAAGCTGTTTCACGACACGCAGGGCTCCCCGCTTGTTGCCGTGCTCTCGCCAGATCTGGAACAGGCCGTCGAGGGCTTTGAAATGATTTGGCTCCAGCGCTAGTGCGCGCCGCAGGTCCCCGACTGCGCTTTCCAGGTTGTTCTGTGAGAACAACACGTAGGCGCGGCGGTTGAAGCCCTCCGCATAGTCGGGCGCAAGGGCTACGACGTTATCGAGCAGCTTGAGAGCGAGCTCGGAGTTCTTGGCCGCCAATGCCGCGGCGCTGCGCTCCATCAGCAGGTTGATCGTATCGCTGCCCGAGTATAGCCAGAGGCGCTCGATGGTCTCGGCGATGGGCTTGGCAGCTTGCTCATCCTCAGCCGTGGCGAGATGGGCATAGAGATCGTTCAGGAGCTTGGCTTTCTCTTCCGCCGTCTGCGGCAGCTTATCGAGCGCGCGGCCCGCGCCCGGCCTGTTTCCTGGGGCGGGTTGCGCAACACCGTCTGCTGGCAGCAAGGGTGCCCCAAGCGCCAGGGCCACTGCTGCAAACCCCGCGAGAACATAGAAAAGCGCTAGCTTCTTCAGCTTCATGCCGAGAGATTACTCGGACATGGCCGCAGCGTCAAAATGCTCGGCCCAGGCGGTCGCTAGGCCTGGCCGGTCAACCCTGGCGCGCCTTGAAGCGGCGGTTGGTCTTATTGATGATGTAGACACGGCCCTTGCGGCGCACGAGGCGGTTGTCGCGGTGACGGCCACGCAGCGACTTCAGCGAATTGCGGACTTTCATAACGATACAGCCTCGATCAGGACTAGGGCGCGCAGAACCAAGCCGACACAATGGTGGGTGCGACAGGGATCGAACCTGTGACCCCTACCATGTCAAGGTAGTGCTCTACCGCTGAGCTACGCACCCAAAGCCGGCCCGGTATGCGGGCATGCGTTGGACGGGATCGTATATCGGCATTAAATCGGGGTGGCAAGTTGCGCCGTGCACCAGGGCGCGATCAGCTCAGATGGAGGCGCTACCCTTCCATGTGGGGCGTGAAATCGCACTCTAGATCTATGTCGGGCAGGATTCACGCTCCAGATGGATCGATGGAAGCCGATAGCGCTTCCATGCGAAGCGATCACGCTCTAGCCGTCAGGCGGCCAGCAGCTTGCCCACCTCGCGCACGAGGTCCTTCAAGTGGAACGGTTTGGACAAGACCCGCGCATCTTTCGGTGCCCGGCTCTCATTATTGAGGATGACGGCGGCAAATCCGGTAATGAACATGATCTTGAGGCTGGGGTCGATCTCACTTGCCCGGCGCGCCAGCTCGATGCCGTCCATGCGTGGCATGACGATATCGGTGAGCAGCAGAGTGAACGGCTCCTCCTTCAGGCGCTCGAGCGCATCGACGCCGTTGGTGAACGCCATGACATCATATCCCGCCTTCACCAGTGCACGTTCGAGAAAGCCGCGCATCGAGTTGTCGTCTTCGGCGAGCAGGATCCGCTGCATGGAAACCGCTGAAGGCCTGAGCGTCATTCGTGTGCGAGCCGGTGCGCGAGATAGGAGTGGTCCACACCAGTGTGGGTGCGGAATTTGACGCCAATTTGGTAAACGAGAGATGAAGAAGCGTGCACGCCTGTTCCTTGCACGACAAATTTGCTGGCCACCATTAGCGACGTGGACATTGGCGCCCCCACTTGGCAGAGTAAACTAAGCCTTAAGCCGCATTCCTGGGAATAGGCATGAACCATTATGCGCAGTGTCCATGTCCGTGAGTGACAGCGCATCGAGAGATGCCGAATTGACGCCAGCGTTCAGCATTCTGGCGCCTCGCATACAGGAGGCTGCTGCCGTTTTCTGCTCACCCCACTCCGGCCGCAGCTATCCGGCGTCGTTCCTGGCGGCCTCGCGCCTCGATCCGCACACGCTGCGCAAATCTGAAGATTGTTATGTCGACGAGCTGTTTGCCGGCGTGCGTGACTTGGGTGTGCCGTTGATAGCGGCGCGTTTCCCCCGCGCCTACCTCGATGTGAATCGCGAGCCTTATGAGCTCGATCCGGAGCTTTTCTCCGAGCCGATGCCGCCATACGCCAATACCCAGTCGGTGCGTGTCGTGGGTGGATTGGGCACCATCGCCCGCATCGTTGCTGACGGCGAGGAGATCTATCGCGACCGCCTGGCGCTGGCTGAGGCGCTCGCCCGTATCGACCGGCTGTACAAGCCGTTCCACAGCGCTCTTTCAGGATTGCTCAGCGCCACGTGGCGGCAGTTCGGCATGGCGGTGCTGATCGACTGTCATTCCATGCCTTCGGCCTCCATCGGCCAGCCGCATGCGGCGCGTCCGGATTTCGTGCTGGGCGATCGGTTCGGAGCCTCGTGCGACAGCAAACTGACACGGTTTCTGCGCGAGGTGCTGGTGGGTCTCGGCTACGAGGTGCAGCTCAATCGGCCCTACGCCGGGGGCTACATCACGGAGCACTACGGACGCCCGCACCGCGGGCTGCATGCGCTGCAAGTGGAGGTCAACCGGTCGCTCTATCTCGATGAGAGCAGATTGGCGCGGTCGCTTGGGTTTGGGGGGGTGAAGCGCGATCTGATGGCGGCGGCCAGCAAACTGTTACGGGAGTTGCCGAATCTTACGGTGCGACGGGCAGCAGCCGAGTAATTTGGTGGTGGCCAGCCGGCAGGAATGCGGCGATCCAAAGAAAAGGGGCCGTCCGGATTACGAACGGCCCAAGTCTAGGGAGGAAACGCCCAAAGGAGGGCTGCGAAAACCGCGAGCAAGCTCGCCGCTCTCGCACTGCAATACTTAAAGGTGCGACGCACAAAGTTCAAGGGAGAAGTTTGTGCGCCGCGAAAGCGACCATGCCGAAAGTTTGGGCAAACGCATTTCTCTTGCCATTTCAGGCAAAAATATTGCGACGAATTGTCTCGTAAGAGTATCAGGTTCTAGATCGAACAGAAAAAAGGCCGCCCCAGTTATGGTGAACGGCCCAAGTCTAGGGAGGAAACGCCCAAGGTGGGCTGCAGCGTCGATAGAATCAGTCACCGACGCTACAATGCCCATATGGGCTTGTTCGCGCACCGCAGCAAGCGGGCCGCGGACATTCGCGTTTCGCTACTGTGGCCGTGTGGTCGCCAAGTCACATTCCGCCCCAGTCGATTTCTCGGAACATGAATTATTCAGCTACCAAGCGTTCGCTGCATCCGCATCAGGAGCTGCTGTCTTGCCTTCAACAAAGAACCAGTCTGCACGCAGCCTGCTGCCTCTGGCGCACACCTTGGCAGACATGGCCGGCGAGGCTGTGCGGCCCTACTTCCGCAAGCCGTTGCAGGTCGACAACAAAGGCGGCGCCGGCGGCTTCGATCCCGTCACCGCTGCGGACAGAGCCGCGGAGCGTGCCATCAGCCGCCACCTAGCCAAGGCCGAGCCTGAGCATGGCATCTTTGGGGAGGAGTTCGGGCGGCGCGACGGGGCCGGTCGCTTCACCTGGGTGGTCGATCCCATCGACGGGACCAAGGCGTTCATCATGGGCAGCCCGCTGTGGTGCACCCTGATCGGACTTCTTGATGATGCGGTTCCGGCGCTGGGCATCATGGATCAGCCATTTACGGGGGAGCGTGTCTGGTCGAATGGCCGCACCACCCACTGGCGCCTGCCTGGCGGCAAAGTAAAGCGCGTCAGGGCCCGGACCTGCGCCCGTATCGAGCATGCCATCCTGACTACGACCAGCCCCGACCTGCTCGGTGGCAAGCGGGAGGTCGAGGCCTTCCAGCGCCTGAAAGCGCGCGCCCGCATGACGCGCTACGGTGGCGACGGCTACGGCTACTGCCTGGTTGCAGGCGGTCACGTCGATCTGGTCGTCGAAAGCGGCCTCAAGGCCTACGATATCGTTGCCCTCATCCCGATTATCGAGCACGCCGGAGGACGCGTGACGACATGGGAGGGTGCTGACGCGAGCAAGGGGGGGCGCATCGTCGCGTCCGGCGATCCCAGGCTGCACGACGCTGTCCTGCGTGTCCTCAATCCTTGAGGCTGGGACTCTGCGCATGGCCTGCGGCTCACGCCACAGCAGCACTGACCCCCAGATAGGCGTCGAATGCGGCCCAGAAGCGTGCGCGGATGTCGTCGCGCTCCTGCAGGATTTCGTGCCGCGAGGGCGCAATGGTGACGTGCGCGCCCATCCGGAGGCGCGAGGCGAACTCTTCGATGGCGAGGCTGGAGACGATGGTGTCGGCGCTTGCGCTCGCCAGCAGGAGCGGCACGCGGACACGCGCGGCGAAATCCGGGCGCATCAGCATGCGGTTCGAGCGGTAGGCCGCACGCAGCCATCCGATCGTTGGTGAGCCCAAGCCGAGAGCGGGCGCCGCCTCCACCACCTGCCGGTAGCGCGCGAAGCGCTCCTCGTCGGAGGTCAAGGAGTTTTGAGCAAACGGACCAGCTTCGGCGGGCGTAGCGTATCCGCCTGGCACATACCAGGTGCTCGCCCCGCAGGCGCTCATGACCTCGACGTAAAAGCGGGCCAGGCCGTGCGGGACCGGAATCTTGTCGCGTGAAAGGTCCAGCATGGGTGCGCAGAGGACCATCCGCTCGAACCACGAGCCCGGCACGACGGAGTTGCGCAGCAGGATGTTGCCACCCATGGAATGAGCGAGCGCGATGTATGGCGGCGGGCAATCGGGAAGTACAACCTCCTTCATGAAGCGTGTGATGTCGCGATCGTATTGGGAGAAGTCGCGAATGTGCCCCTTGTTGCGGTTAGCCAGGAGACGGTGCGAGCCTCCTTGGCCGCGCCAGTCATGGATGGCCACGGCAAAGCCGCGCCGGCGCAGATCGGCGATGACCTCGAAATATTTCTCGATGAACTCGCCACGCCCCTCGAACAGGACGATTGTGCCGCGGCGCGGGCTCCGTGTCGCCTCCCAGCGAGCAAAACGCAACGGGGCGCCATCGTAGCCCTTGAACTGGCCGACGACAGCTCCACTGGGAATGGGGTTCCTGGCGAGAGAAACGAGCTCCATGCCTGCAATTGTCACATCAGAGACGTTCAGCGTTGGGTGCGTGCGACGCTACATCAGGCGCGCTGCCGGTGGACAGCATGATCTTGCAATCGCGTAGCGCAGCGTGCGCAATCCACAGGCATGCTGGCGTAGGGTTTTCGAAACGGGAAGGTCATCCGGCCGCAGCCGCCGCCGGATGACCTTTGCTCTCAATAATATGGACGCGGCCAGCGCCGTGGCCCGTAGGCAAACGGCCCGGGAACAACGTGCTCGAGCGGACGTGCGTGCACGATCGCTCCCGTGCAGCGGTCGATTTGCAAATCATAAAGGTCGCCCCTGGGCCCGCGGGCGCGCAGGGTAGCGACATCCGGCCGGAGTTCGAGATCGTGAAAATCGCCCCAGCCCTGATCGCGCAGCCGCTGGCGAACCTCATGCCTCGGCAGGCAGCCGGCGCCGAAGCGATAGTCCTCGGCATAGCGCCTGGGCTCGGGCGAATAATGGTCGTCGCGATAGACATTGCGCGGTGGCACGGGCGGCCGGTACGTGCGCTCCTCGTAGGAGTAGCGCTCCGTATAGCGTGGCGACGGCCCATAGAGATCGCGATAGCGCGGGTCATCGTAAGGCGATGAGTAGCGATCGCCCGGTCCATACTCCAAATCTGCAGCGCGCGCCCCCGGCGCACCTGCAGCTATGGCAGCGATCACAGTCGCTGCCAGCATCAATGATTTCATGACAGAAAACCTCCTAGCGCTCGACGCGCAGCCTCTCTGCCCTGCCTCCCTGTGGCAGATTGAAGTCTGAAACCTGAACGGATGTCCACACTTCCGTTCATTTGCGGTTCATCTTCGGCGGTTCGCCCGTGGCGCTCGTCACCGCTTGGTACCGAGCACATGATTCTGAACGCCGCTGGCTCCGAGCTGAGGGCGCTTGGATGAGATCACGCCGGCATTGACGCCGGCCCAGCCGATCTCTCCCGACAACCGTCCGTACTCGATCTTCGGGCAGCGATTCATGACGACTTTGAGTCCGGCCGCTTCGGCCTCGCGCGCTGCCTTGTCATTGCGCACGGAGAGCTGCATCCAGACGACCTTGAGGCCGAGCTTGTCCTTGAGACGAATGCACTCGCGCGTGATTTGAAGGGCCGCCTCGGAGTTGCGGAAGATGTCGACCATGTCGACTTGTGTCGTGATGTCGGCAAGGGCGGCGACGACTTTCTGGCCGAGGATCTCCTGGCCGCCCAGACCGGGATTGACCGGGATGACGGTGAAACTCTTGCCGAGCAGGTACTTCATGGCGAAATAGCTGGGTCGGCTCGCGTTCGCGGACGCCCCGACCATGGCGATGGACTTCACCGTGTCGAGAATGTCGGCGATATAGGCGTCGTCGTAGCGATCGTGGTTCATGCAGATAGCGGCGCTAGCACCCCTTCCACTGGGGCTCACGCTTCTCAATGAAGGCGCCTATGCCTTCCTCTGCATCGCGAAACATCATATTGCGCGCCATCGTCTCCGCCGCATCGCGGTAAGCCTGAGCGAGCGGAACCTCGAGCTGACGATAGAAGGTTTCCTTGCCGATAGCGATGGTTGCTGACGACTTGGCGGCGACGGCCTCCGCCATGATCATGGCTTCCGCCAGCGCGCGGCCGCGCGGCACCACACGATTGACGAGCCCATAAGCGGCGGCATCCTGCGCCGGCAGCATATCTCCGAGCAGCAGCATCTCCATGGCGCGCTTGCGCGGCACATTGCGCGACAGGGCCACCATCGGCGTCGAGCAGAACAGCCCGATATTGACGCCGGGCGTCGCAAAGCGCGCATCCACGCCCGCTACCGCCAAATCGCAAGTTGCCACGAGTTGGCATCCGGCAGCCGTAGCGACACCTTCCACCGCGGCAATGAATGGTTTCGGTGAGCGCACGATGGACTGCATCATCAGCGAGCACCGGTCCATCAGCTCACTGAAGTAGGCAAGTCCACCGTCGACATCGGACCGCCGCGCCGTCATTTCCTTCATGTCGTGCCCGGCGCTGAACGCGGGACCGTTGGCTGTGATTACGACTGCACGCACATCGGCCGAAGCAGAGATGCGATCGATCGCGGCCTGCAACGCGGACAACATCGCCTCGGATAGGCTGTTGCGCGCCTGCGGCCGGTTGAGCGTGAGGATGGCGATGAAGGCCCGTCGCTCCTCGATCAGTACAGGATCGGAGAGCGCTCCTGCTTCACGTCCCGCGGCCCGCTTCTGCATGCGCCTTCACTCGTCCGCACCAGGCTGCTATTGCAGCACCTTCTCGATCTGCTCGCGAAATTGCTTGACCACCTCGACGTTCTCGGGGAACTGCAGCGGAGGCGTATTCTTTAGTGCCTCGTTCAGCTCCTCGAGCATCTGTTTGCGATCCTTCTCGGCAATGGATTTGTCTTTCTTGACGTCGTCGATCTCCTGCTTGAGGGCTGAGACCGGGTCGGTGAACTTGCCGGTCTGCGGGTCGAGGCCGCCCATCACCAGCGAGATGTTGAACGCCACGTCGTCGAAGTCCGCGAAGTTGGAAAAGCCGTGCTTTTTCGCCAGTGCGTCGAGATCAGCCTGGACCTTGGGGTCGGGCTTGTCACTGGCCGGCGCCTGGTTCTTTTGGGCGTACTCGGAGATGTCTTGCTGCGCAGTGATGAACCTCTCGATCATCTTGCCTGTCAGCTTGACCTGCTTGAAGTCGCCCTGGCCGCCGGCCTGTCCCTGCGCGCCGGCCTGAAGCGCGCCCACAGTGCTGACCGCCGCGACCAGCACGATCATTTGCAGGCAACGCCACATCGCTCTCATCTGCATCTTTCCTTCTCCGTCGGCCCCAGGCTAGAACACACCGCTTCTTACCAGAACTTATGAGTAGGACGCCAATAAGGTGTCAGAACGCCCCAACACCCTCACCCCTCTTTCGGTTGCCGCAGTAACCGCCCTGATCGACGCGAACTTTCCGCAAATTCATGCGGGCGGACGGTCTATGTTCATCGAAGCCGTCGATTCGCGGCAGGCTCGTGTCCGCCTCAAGTTCACCGAGCGCTCCGTGCGGCCGGGGGGCACGATCTCCGGTCCCGCCATGTTCACGCTCGCCGATTTCAGCATCTATGTCGCTCTGATCGCAACGCTCGGCGCTGAGGGCATACCGGCCCTGACGACCAATCTCAACATCACATTCCTCAAACGGCCGGAGCAGGGCGATCTCATCGCCGAGGCCCGGATCATCAGACTGGGTCGGCGGCTGGCTTACGCCGACGTGGGCCTCAGGATGGATGGTGCTGATGAGATGGTAGCGCACGCTACCGGCTCCTACGCACTATTCAGTGAGAGGTAATTGGATACCGTATAGGCAATCAACTGGAGGAAATGGGCTTTTTGCTTCTTCTGGCGCATTGTTGATTGACGCAATGCAGGGCATCGCTTAGAAGGCGGTCCTTCTGCTGCAGATGCGCCAGGAGCATGCGGGGATGAAAACCTACACGGCCAAGCCCGGCGAGCTTGCCAAGAAATGGGTGCTGATCGACGCCGAGGGGCTCGTTGTCGGCCGACTTGCCACCATTATCGCGACCCGCCTCAAGGGCAAGCACCGCCCAGCCTACACGCCTCACGTCGACATGGGCGACAATGTCATTGTCGTCAACGCGGGCAAGGTCGTATTCACGGGCAACAAGTACGAGGACAAGAAGTATCACTGGCACACCGGGTATCCGGGCGGCATCAAAACCCGCACCCCCCGCCAGATCCTCGAAGGCAAATTCCCGGAGCGCGTGGTCGAGAAGGCCGTCGAGCGCATGCTCGCGCGCGGTCCGTTGCAACGCAAGCTCATGGGCAATCTCAAGATCTATGCCGGGGCGGAGCACCCGCACGAGGCTCAGCAGCCCGAACGTCTCGACGTTGGGGCGCTCAATCGCAAGAACAAGAGGGTGTGACGGTCATGGCGATAGAACCGAGGACACTCAGCGATTTAGGTGGCTTGAAGGGTGACGTAGCCGCTCCTGCGGGAGCGCCCGTCTATCAGCAGAAGATCGATGCCCAGGGGCGCGCCTACGCCACGGGTAAGCGCAAGAATGCCGTCGCTCGGGTGTGGCTGAAGCGCGGGCACGGCAAGATCACGGTCAACGCCAAGGATTTCTCGGCGTACTTTGCGCGCCCCGTGCTGCAGATGCTGTTGAAGCAGCCGCTCAACGCCGCGAGCCGTGCGGATCAGTACGATGTGATCGCTACGGTGGCCGGCGGCGGGTTGTCTGGGCAGGCGGGCGCGGTCCGGCACGGCATCTCCAAGGCCTTGACCCACTACGAGCCCGACCTGCGTCCGGTGCTCAAGAAGGGCGGTTTCCTGACGCGCGACAGCCGCGTGGTGGAGCGCAAGAAGTACGGCAAGGTCAAGGCCCGCCGCAGCTTCCAGTTCTCCAAGCGCTAGGCGCCTGCAACCTGCTTGGGGACGGCGCGCTCAGCGCTTGCCGTCCTTGTGGCTGTTGACATGGCGGGCCGCACTCACCATAAGGATGCGCATGTTCAGGCAAGTGACATTCTCTGCCCGACGTTGCCGCGCACGCCATGAGGCGTGGCCGCGATGACGGGCGTTTAAGTCCGCCTGTTCCAGCGAGCCGCGCCCAAGCGCGGCTTTTTTGTTGTCACCGCGCTGCGGCCTCAATCGACACCGTCGTTGTTTCCTTCAGGCCCAGGAGCCCACCATGCAGAAGACCAACCCGCAATTTGCTGCCTCCGTGTTCATCGACGGCGAGGCCGGCACCACCGGGATCGAGATCCGCGAGCGCCTGGCTGCGGTCACTGAGATCGAGGTCAAGAGCATCGCGCCGGAGGAGCGCAAGGACGCGGCAGCGCGCAAGGCGATGATGGTGGAAGCGGATCTGGTTGTGCTCTGCCTGCCGGACGATGCCGCCAAGGAAGCGGTGGCTCTGGCCTCTGAGCTGGGTGATGACGCGCCGAGGATCATCGACGCCTCGACCGCGCACCGGGTCGCCCCCGGCTGGGTCTACGGCTTCGCGGAGATGGACGCCGGCCAGGCCAAGGCGATCGCGGCTGCAAGGCACGTCACCAATCCCGGGTGCTATCCGACGGGCGCCATTGCTCTCATCCGTCCGCTGGTCGATGCAGGTCTGATCGCGCCGGATCACCCGATCACGGTCAATGCCGTCTCCGGCTACTCCGGCGGCGGCAAATCGATGATCGAAGCCTACGCGTCAGGCAAGGCGCCCGCGTTCGAGCTGTACGGTCTGGCTCTCGAGCACAAGCATGTGCCGGAGTTGCAGCTTTACGCCAAGCTGGCGCGGCGGCCGATCTTCGTGCCGTCGGTCGGCAATTTCCGCAAAGGCATGCTGGTTTCCGTCCCGCTGCATTTGGATGCTCTTCCAGGAAAGCCCACTGCGCGCCAGCTCGAAGCCGCATTGGTTGAGCACTATGCGGACGCCAAGTTCGTCAAGGTCGTGCCGGCGGCCGATCCCTCGGCCAAGGGCGGCGGGCTGGAAGCGGAGGCGCTCAATGGCACCAACTTGCTCGAGCTGCGCGTGTTTGCCAACGAGGCGCATCGGCAAGCAGTGCTCGTCGCCAAGCTCGACAATCTCGGCAAGGGAGCCTCCGGAGCTGCAGTCCAGAACATCGGCGTGATGCTCGGCATCGACACCGGCTCAGTGTGATGTGAGCTCGAATACTTTGGTCTGATCGAGCGTTTCGCCGAACCAGGATGAGATCGCGGCCGCCCGCTCGCCGATGTAGGCGGGTTTTCCGGCTTCGAGCACCATGGGCACGTCATGGCCCGGCACGACGATCGTGCCGGGCTTCTGCCGCCACAGCTCCCACATCATCTCCATGGAACTACGGCTTACGCTCTGGTCGTAGCTCATGTCCGCGACCAGGGAGAGGAGTTCGGCCCTGTTCTTGGCCGCATCGCCGGTGAAGATCACGTCGCGCTTCCCTCCATCCAGAACGAACATGACGTGCCCAGGAGTGTGGCCGGGTGCATCGTAGACCTTGAACGCCGGCAATACCTCGTCGCCAGCGACTATGAGAGACGTCTGCTTGGAGCGATCGAGCTCTCGGACATAGAGCTCCGGCACAGGCGAGGTGCCCCACGGCTCCTTTAGCGACCATGCAAGCTCTTTGGCGCTGATGGCTACGCGCGCCTGGGGAAACATGACCCAGTTGATCGAGTGATCCCAATGTGAATGCGTCAACAGAACATCGGTTACGTCGGCTGGTGTTAGTGCGTGCGCACGAAGGCGTGCGAGGATCAGGCTGCGTTGGCTGAATGAGCCGACGTCGATCAGCGCGACGCGCCCATGGCCGCGCAACAGCGCAATCGTGCTCCAGCCGAGCCCCCCATGGCAGACGGATTTGCCCGGATAGCCCTGGACGACGATCTCGATGTTCCAGCCGCCGATTTCTGCGAGCTTACCCGCTGCGTTGCCGGGCGTTTGCGCCATGGACTTCTCCCTACTTATTGTTTTGTCCAACGGGCTGGAGGTCTTACATCCGTACCGGCGCGCGCGACCTTCCCGGGCCGCTCACCGCATTTGCTTGCTACGTTGGTACAATAATACCGTCAACTGTCGACAATTCTCAAGCGACAGCCAACACCCAAGCTGCTGGTATTGAGCGCGCCGTGATATGAGGGCGAGATGTGCATCCGTTCCGGACACGCCTATGACACAACAGACAACAAGCCGACCCATCGACCCTGCAGTGAGAATAGGTCACGTGCATCTGAAGGTGGCCGATCTCGAGCGCGCGCTTAAATTTTGGCGCGACATTCTCGGTTTCGAGGTGACACAGACACGGCCCGGCGCGGCGTTTCTCTCGGCTGGCGGCTATCATCACCATATTGCCCTCAATACCTGGGAGAGCGAGGGCGGGTCGCCGCCGGCGCGCAACGCCACGGGCCTCTATCATGTGGCCGTGCTCTATCCTTCGCGGGCGGCATTGGCCGGCGCCCTGAAGCGAGTGAAGGCGGCAGGTATCGAGCTTGATGGCGCCAGCGATCACGGCGTAAGCGAGGCGCTTTATCTGCAGGATTTCGATGGCAATGGCGTAGAGCTCTATCGCGACCGTCCCAAGGAGGAATGGCCGCGCACACCCGATGGGGCTCTCAGCATGACGCGGCAGCGGATCGATCTCGATGGCCTTCTGGCCGAGGCGGCCGGCTAAATTCGCAGCAGTCACGATGGTGCAGTCCCCTTGGGTGCGGCATCCGGCGCGTGTAGGCTGGCGCATGCTGTTAATGCCGAGGGATCGCCACCTATGAGCCAAGCCGACACGCTGCTGTCGCTCTCCTCCGTCGAGTTGCGCCGTCGTATCGGCACAAAGGAAATCTCGCCGGTCGAGCTGCTGGACGCTTCAATCGCGCGCATCGAGGCAATCAATCCTGCTGTCAATGCAATCGCCGGGACGTCCTTTGCTCGTGCCCGCAAGGAAGCCAAGGTTGCCGAGAAGGCGGCGTTGCAAGGCGAGCGGCTCGGTGCTCTGCACGGTCTGCCCACCGGCATCAAGGATCTGGAAGAGACAGCCGGGCTGCTGACCACGTATGGCTCACCCGCGTTCCGTGATCATGTGCCCGAGCGCGACAACGCCATGGTCGCGCGTGTTCGCGCCGCCGGTGCCATCATTGCGGCCAAGACAAACACGCCGGAATTCGGCGCCGGCGCCAACACCCGCAATATGGTGTGGGGCGCCACCGGGAATCCGTTCGATCCCGCGCTCAATCCCGGCGGTTCGTCGGGAGGCTCGGGCGTGGCCCTGGCAACCGATATGCTGCCGGTATGCACGGGCTCCGATACGGGCGGGTCGCTGCGCATTCCTGCGGCGCTCAATGGCGTCGTCGGGTTCCGGCCATCGCCCGGTCTCGTTCCGAACTCGCGGCAACCGCTGGGATGGGCCGCCATCTCCCTGGTGGGACCGATGGGACGCAGTGTTGCCGACACGTGTCTGCTGCTCTCGGCGCAGGCCGGCTTCGATGCCGTCGATCCGCTTAGCTATCACGTCGATGCGCAGGGTTTTGCGGTTCCTGCTGCGTGCGATCTCGGGCGTTTGCGTGTGGCGTGGACGGAGGACTTCGGCCAGTGCCCAGTGGAAAAACCGATCCGAAAGGTTATGCGTGGGCGTATGGAGGCGATGCGCCATCTCTTCCGAGCCTGCGATGAGGTCAAGTTCGATTTCGGTGAGGCCGACCGCTGCTTCGATGTCATCCGCGCCATCGGCTTCATTGCCAGTCACCAAGAAGCGTACGCGAAGGACCCATCCGCACTCGGATCCAACGTGCGCACCAACTACGAGATGGGCGCAAAGATGTTGCTCGCCGATGTTGCCTGGGCGGACGCCGAGCAGACGCGCATCTACCGCCGTTTTCAGGAGACCTATCGAGACTACGACTTGGTGCTCTCGCCCACTGTGCCGGTGACACCGTTTCCGTGGACGCAGCTCTATCTGGCCGAGATGGACGGCAAGCCGCTGCGCAACTACTACCATTGGCTGGCGCTCACCTACTTCATCACGCTCACGACCAACCCTGCCGTCTCGCTGCCCTGCGGAGTGGATCACAAAGGGATGCCGTTTGGCATACAGGTGGTGGGCCGCGCTAAGGGCGATGCGGAGGTCCTGTCCGCCGCGCATGCGATGGAGCAGGCGTTCGCAGCCATTCCCGAGCTGCGGCGGCCGTGTCCCGATCTGGCCAAGCTGGGCTCACCTACGCTGTCCCTGAAGTCCATCGTCACGCATCCCCCACGGCGGACGGAAATGGGCTGAGGGTGGAAATCAGCTCAGCGCGACTTGCGGGCTCGCGTATCTGTGGCGGCCGAGCGACGCAGCGATGATCTCGAGCCCACCCTCGATTACATCGGTCCAACTGAGGGGCGATGACGCGAGCGGTCCGCGCCGAGGGTGACGAGGATCAGCGAGAGTTTCGGGAAGGTGCACAAAGCCGTTGCGCGCCGGATATTCATTGTGCCGCGCCAGCTCCAACGTTCGGTACATCAACGTATTGCACAAGTAGCTGCCGGCATCGCGCGAGAGCTGGGCGGCAATGCCGCGCCGGCGCAGGCGGTCGACAATCAGTGCCGCGGGGAGCCCGGTGGGTAGGTACTCCGGACCCTCGGCGGAGATGCACGTGGAGGCGGGAAGCGCCCCCGAGGCATCCGGTGTTGCAGCACAGTGGTTGCGCCCGCGCGCCTCGATGGCAAAGCCGGTGGCGCGATGCGAGACGCCAAAGTGAATAGCGAGAAGCGGCCTGTGTGCCGCGTACAGCTCGGCGGCGCGCGCCGGGCCAGCGGTCCATTCCGTCGGCAGGACGTCCGCGACCACTCTGGCGTCGGGGAAGGCCTTAGCCGCAGCTGCCGCGATCCTCGGCACTAGGATCGAGGTCGCGTTCACCGGCACGCGCGGAAACGGGCCGAAGCCGGTCAGGAGGATCGTAGGCTGCGAACGGGACATGGGCCTGCGATACCGCAAGCCTTGGTCTCCAGCAACCTGCCATGTGGTCATAGGGAGTCGAGCCCGATCAGGGCGAGAGCCTCGCTGACGGCCAGCGTCGGCGCCAGGCTGCCGGCGGCCACTTTTGCCTCGAGCGCTCGCATGTTTTCGGCCACTGCCGTGTTGGTACGCAGCAGGCCTGTGAGCCGGTCGGTCAGCATGTCGCGCATCCAGGTGACGCGCTGCTGGCTGCGCCGCATCTCCAGCTCGCCCGACGCAATCTTTATGCGGCGATGCTCGAGGACCTTGTCCCACAGATTGTCCAGGCCGCGGTTCTCCTGCGCGGAGATGGTGAGCACCGGCGGCATCCAGTCTTGCTCGCGCGGCGTCAGGATGTTGAGCGCGCCGCGCAGCTCTGCGGCGGCGCGGCCGGCGCGCTCGACGTTGTCGCCGTCGCTCTTGGTGACGGCGATCATGTCGGCCAGCTCGATGACGCCGCGCTTGATGCCCTGCAGCTCGTCGCCCGCGCCCGCCAGCAGCAGCACCAGAAAGAAATCGACCATGTCGGCAACGGTCGTTTCCGATTGCCCCACGCCTACCGTTTCGACGATGACGATGTCGAAGCCTGCGGCCTCGACCAGGGACATCGTCTCGCGCGTGCGCCGCGCCACGCCACCGAGCGTGCCCGAGGTCGGCGAGGGGCGGATGAAGGCCTGGCGGCTTTGCGACAAGCGCGCCATGCGCGTCTTGTCGCCGAGGATAGCGCCGCCGGTGCGCTTGGAGGTCGGGTCGATGGCGAGCACAGCCACCTTGTGGCCTGCCGCGATGAGGTTCATGCCGAGCTGGTCGATGGCCGTTGATTTGCCGACACCCGGCACGCCCGTGATGCCGACACGGATGGCTTTGCCCGTTTTGGGAAGCAGGCGCTGGAGCAGATCCTGTGCAACCTGCTGATGGTCCTCTCGCGTGCTCTCAATCAGCGTAATGGCGCGAGCAAGCAGCGCCCGATCACCAGCCACAACACCGGCTGCCAGTACATCCGCAGGCAGCCCGGAGCGCTTCTGTGACGATGCCGTGCCTGTTTGCTTCATGTCCGCCAGTGTCCCGGTTCCGAAGTTCGCCAAATCTCGATGCTGGGCTGTGAGCGAACTTGGGAACCAAAGGGACACCAGAATCAGGATGCTTGCTAGTGTGATTCAGATCGAGAAATCCGCTCAGGGAAACACCGAAAACACTGGCGAATTTCGCGATCACCACACCAGCATGGAAGCGGTTCCGGCCGGCTGCAAGGTCGGCGCTACGGTACGACTTTGACCTTCGACTGGCGCTCGAACAGCCGGATCATCGTATTGACATCTGCGTCGGCCCCTTCCGCGTTGAGGGCTGTCTGGAACAGCTCGCGGACGACGCCGGAGACCACCATGGGCGAGCCGCTGGCGACGCCGAGCTCGGTGGCAAGGCGCACATCCTTGTGCATCAGGCCGAGCGTGAAGCTGGCTTGAGCATTGCCGCTGAGCAGGCGGGGAAGGGTGATCTCAGTGGAGTAGCTGCGCGCGGAGCCCTTGGCCAGCACTTCCGCGCAGGTCTTGAGGCTGAGCCCGTTCTTGATGCCCATGGCGATGGCTTCGAAGGTGACCGTGCGCACACTGGCAGCGATGACGTTGTTGACGAGCTTCATGACGTGGCCGGTCCCAACGTCGCCGCAATGGAAGATGTTGGGGCTGATGCTCTCGAAGATCGGCTTCACCTTGTGATAGAGGTCGGGCGCAGCGCCGATCATGATGGCGATGGTCCCGGCGTCGGCGCCATGCGGGCCGCCGCTGACTGGCGCATCGATAAGCGAGATGCCGGAGCCGGCCAACTCTTTCGCCATTGCGCGTGTTGCATTCGGATCGCCCGTAGTCATGTCGGCGATGACGCCACCTTTTTTCAGGCTGGCGGCGATGCCGTCGGCGCCGAAGATCGCATCCCGGACCTCTTTCGAGGTCGGCAGGCAGGTCATGACCATGTCGCACTCGGCAGCGAGCGCTTTCGGGCTTTGGGTGGGGGAGCCACCTTTGTCGGCGAGCCTTGCCATCGCTTCGGGGTTGAGGTCGTACACACGCATCTTGTGCACGCGCAGGATGCGCCGTGCGAGTGCCCCACCCATATTGCCGAGGCCGACATAGCCCAATTGCATGTGTTGTTTCCTCCAACCCGTCAGACGTGCGGGAACACTTTCTCTGCCGCCAGCCGCATGGAGCGCTCGACGTGCTCCGGCGCAATGCCGCCGATGTTGAACCACAGCGCAAACTCGGTGATTCCGAAGCGAGCCTTCATCTCGCGCAGCTTCTCCACGCATCCCGCCGGATCATCGGCGATCGCGGCGCCGTACTGATGCAGCTTGTCGAAGCTCAGATAGCCCATCTCGCGCGTTTTCTTCCCCTCGCTCATCGTCAGCTCGTAGCCCTTGACGACGCCGCCTTGCGTCGGCGCGGCAAGCTGGTGCGAGGTGACCTTGGCGTAGAACCACTCGACGTGCGGCGCGTAGATCTCCTTGGCCTTCTGCTTGTCCTCGTGCACGAAGAACGGCAGCAGGATCATGCGCTCTGCCTTCTTCGGATCGCGGCCCTGCTCCACGCACATGGCTTCGTAGCGTTTGCAATGGGCCTCGAGCTGGTCCATCCAGGTCTCGCGATAGGTGCGGTACGTGAAGGGCGAGGCGAACTGCAAATTGAAGCCGAGCCGTGCGGCCTGGTCGAAGCTCTCGGGCGAGATGGTGGCCTGGTAGACCGGCGGGTGCGGCTTCTGCACCGGCTTGGGCAAGACCTCGACCGGCTCGGGGACGGTCCAGAATTTGCCCTTGTGCGTGATCTTCTCTTGCGTCCAGGCCTTGAGCACGATGTCGAGGCCCTCGTTGAACATCTCGCGGCTCTTGTCCATTGGCACGCCGAGGCCGGTGAATTCGTGCGGCTGGTAGGCGCGGCCGACGCCGAAGTCGAGGCGGCCGTGCGAGAGCACATCGATGAGCGCGAAATCGGAAGCCGTGCGCAACGGATGGTTGAACGGGATCACCACGACCGCCATGCCGAGCCGTAGTTTCTTGGTGCGTTGGGCGATGGCGGCGGCATAAACCTGTGTCGAGGTGACAACGCCGTAGGTCGAGAACAGGTGCTCGGCAATCCAGGCCTTGTCGTAGCCCAGCTCCTCCGCCAGCTCGAAAAAGCGCAGATCATCGTCGAAGCATTCGACTCGCCGTGACTGGTCGGGAAACTGGCTAAGACTGAAGACGCCCCACTTAGTCATTCCTGATCTTCTCCTGCTGGTCAGCCGAGCCCGCGCTTCAGGGCAGGGCCCAATGCAGCCAGCGCATCGGCCGTCTCGGGGATGAACTTGCCCATATTGAGGAAGCCGTGGATCTGGCCCGGAAAGCGCTTGGTCTCGACCGCGACGCCAGCGGATTTCAGTGCTGCCGCGTAGGCCTCGCCTTCATCGCGCAAAGGATCGTAGCCTGCCGTCAGCACATACGCCGGCGGCAGCTTCTTCAGGTCGCCGGCCTTCAGCGGCGATGCTTTCCAATCGGCGACATCGGCAGAGCCGCGCAGATAGAGGTCAATGAACCACTTCATGGTGGAGCGGGTCAACGGAAGCTGCTGTGCAAACTCGGCAATCGAGCCGTGTGTCATGCCCATGTCGCAGGCGGGATAAATGAGAAGCTGAAACTTCAGCTTCGGCGTGCCGCGATCGCGCGCGTGCAGCGCGACGACGGCTGCCAGGTTGCCGCCGGCACTGTCGCCGCCAACGGCAAGGCGTTCGCGATCGACGCCCAACGTCGCGGCATTCTCCCAAACCCATTCGGTGGCGGCGATGCAGTCCACAACCGCGGCGGGAAACTTGTGCTCTGGCGCCAGGCGGTAGTCGACCGACAACACGGTGCAGTCTACCCGGTTGGCGAGTTCCCGGCACACACCATCGTGGCTCTCGAGACTGCCGATCACCCAGCCCCCGCCGTGGAAATAAACGAGAGCCGGTTGAGCCTCGCCAGCCTTCGCCGCACGCGCGCGGTACAGGCGCACAGCCATGGGACCAGCAGGACCGGGCGCGCTCAAGTCACGCATTTCGCCCACCGGCACGGGGTCCGGCTGCAGCGCACGACGAGCGTCGAGGTAAAGCCGCCGGGCCTCGAGATGGCCGACCGTTTCGTAGGGCGGCCGGCCGACCTCCTTGATGAGATCGATGACTTTCTGCGCACCTGGATCTAGAGGCATGGCTTGGTTGGTCCGTGGCTACAAGTCGAATACGTCATGCAGTCCATTTGAGAACAGCTTTGGCCACCTCGTCAGGTTGATCGAGTTCGGCGAGATGACCGGCGCCTGGAACGATGCAGATCTCGGCAGGGGCTTTGAGTACGGCCTTGATCCGCTCCGCATAGCTACGCGGCATCACGCGGTCCTGCTCACCCCACAGAAGCAGAGTAGGCACAGTGATGAGCGGCAGGCGCTTCTCGAGCCGCGTATTGCCGAGGGGCCAGAACACACGTGCGGCTGCTTCGGAGGCACGGATCTGTTCGATCGGCCATTCGGATGATGAATTGGCGCCGGAGGGAGCAGCCTTCAGGTCGATGTATTTCTGCGCGTCGGCGCAGAGCAGACCGGCAACGTGATCGGCCTTTTGTGCCCAGATGTCGGTGGGTGGATCCTTGGTGTCGAACAAGCCGTAAGGAGCGATGAGAGCGATCTTGCGTACCGACATAGGCCACAAAGCCGCCATCTCGGCAACGAACGATCCGCCCACTGAGCTGCCAGCGAGGTCGGCGCCCTCGAGGCCGGATTTGATCAGCAACTGGCGGACGGCGACGAGCCAGTCGAGGTGACTGTCGAGCAGCGTGTGCCCGGTTGCGCCCGGATGGCCAGGCAGCGAGGGTACGATGACCTCGCGTGTCTCTGCCAAGCGGTCGAGAAACGGGATCCAACGCGGCAGGCCACCGAATCCGGCAAGGAATCCGATCTTGCGTCCGCTCCCTTTCCGCCAAACTCTGCAGGCGTGACCGTTGACGTCGACCGTCTCGGTGCGCGGCTCGCTCAATGTTTCGCTCCCCTGTTCTTGCCCGTTCTTCTGAGCGAGGATCTTTCTACTCCGCGGCGGCCACTGTTGCGGGCTGGAAAGCCGGGAGTGCCGCGCGCGCCGATTGCGCCATCGGCTTCGGCCACCACTTGTCCTCCCAATCCGAGAACATTTTCGCGAGCGTGGGCTTTACCTTCTCGGCAAACAGCTTTGTATTGTACTTGGTCAGCTCCTTGCTCATGTTGCCGTACTGCAGCAGCAGCATGAGGTGGCCGACATTGAGCGACGTGGCGACGTGCTCGAGCTGCTCGATGACCTCCTTTGGCGAGCCGACGATGACATAGCCGCGGTCGACGATGTCCTTCATCTCGCGCGCCACCATGTTGAAACGCGTGCCGGCTGTGGTGCCGGTCGTGCCCTGGGCGGCCAGCGGGTCTTTGTTGGCGGCCTCGGCGGCCTGTGCGGCCTGCTTGATCTGACTCTCGATGCCCGCGCGCTGTGTCGCCTCGGTATTGTAGCCCGGCGGTGAGGCAAATCTCGAGTCAACGTGCAAGCAACGACCGTAGAAGTATTCGGCCGCCTCGGAGTAACGCTCTAGTGCCTCGGAGCGGCTTTCGGCCACGCCGACGAACTGGAGGAAGCCGGCGCGATAGGGATTGCGATCCTTGCCGAGACGATCCATCTCATCCCAGAAGCCCTTCATTGTCGCGCTACCGGCTTTGTAGCCGTAATAGGACAGGTAGCAGTAGACGTAGTCCATCTCCGCGCACCAGCGCCAAGTCTCTACAGACCCGCCGCCGGGAATCCACACCGGCGGGTGCGGCTGCTGCACCGGACGCGGCCAGATGTTGACGTAGCGCTGCTGATTGAAGCGGCCGTTGAAAGCGAAGGTTTCCTTCTCAGTCCACGCCTGCATCACCAGATCGTGCGCTTCCAGGTAACGCTCGCGCAGCGAGCTCGGATTCTGCCCGTAAGCGTAGCAGGTGTCCATCGGCGTGCCGACGGGGAAGCCGGCGATCAGGCGTCCGCCCGAGATGCAGTCGATCATGGCGAACTCCTCAGCCACCCGCGTCGGCGGATTGTAGAGCGCGAGCGAGTTGCCCATGACGCACAGCATCGTGTCGGTGGTGCGCCGCGACAGCGCCGTGGCGATCAAGTTGGGCGAGGGCATCAAGCCGTAGCCGTTGGAGTGGTGCTCGTTGACGCAGATGGCGTCGAAGCCGCACTCGGCGGCGTATTCGAGCTCGTCCATGAAGTCGTTGTACATGAGGTGGGCGCGCTTGGGATCGAACAGCGACGAGTGGATGTCGACCCAGACGGAGGGATGCTTCTGGCGGAAATCGTCCGGCAGCTCCGTATAGGGCATCAGGTGAAACCACATGAGCTTCATGGGTGCTCCTCCGGATGAGTGTCGCGGTGCCTGCCGCGCATTTGTCCGGACATTGTGATGGGCCGACAACCGGGCGTCAATGGATGAGGCAAGCTCACCCGCGCTTGGCGCAGTCGCTACATTCCCGAATAATTTGGTCCTCCGCCGCCTTCGGGAACCGTCCAGTTGATATTCTGGTTGGGATCCTTGATGTCGCACGTTTTGCAATGGACGCAATTCTGCGCGTTGATGACGAACCGCGGCTCACTTCCTTCCTCCAGCCACTCGTAGACGCCGGCCGGGCAGTAGCGATTGGAGGGGCCGGCGTAGACGTCGTGCTCGGATCGCTTCTGCAGATCGGGATCGCGCACCTTGAGATGGGCCGGCTGATCCTCCTCGTGATTGGTGGCCGAGAAGGACAGATCCGTCAGCCGGTCGAATGTGAGTGCGCCGTCCGGCTTGGGGTATTCGATGCGCTGTGTGTCGCGCGCCGGTTTGAGTGTCGCGTGGTCCGGCTTCCGATGGCTGAGTGTGTAGCCGAGACCGATGCCGGGAATAATCGTATTGAGCCACATCTCGGCGCCGGAAAGTACAGTGCCGAGACGGGTGCCGAAGCGTGACAGCAGCGGCTTGACGTTGCGCGCGCGGCGCAGATCGCGAGCGATGGGGCCGCGCATCACGGCGGTCGTGTAATCCTCGAGAAGGTCGTGCGCACGTTCCGCGCCAAGTGCGGCAAAGACAGACTCGGCGGCGTGAATACCTGAGTGAATGGCGTTGTGCGAGCCCTTGATGCGCGGAACATTGACGAAGCCTGCCGCGCAGCCCACGAGCACACCGCCAGGGAAGACCAGCGCGGGAATCGACTGCCAGCCGCCCTCGGTGATGGCGCGGGCGCCGTAGCCGATGCGCTTGCCGCCTTCGAACGTGCCGCGGATGGCGGGATGGGTCTTGAAGCGCTGGAACTCCTCGAAGGGATGCAGATACGGATTGCTGTAGTTGAGGTGGACGACGAAGCCGACTGATACGAGATTCTTGCCGTAGTGGTAGAGGAACGATCCACCGCCGGTGCGATCGTCGAGCGGCCAGCCCTGCGTATGTTGCACGAGCCCCGGCTTGTGGTTCTCCGGCTTGACCTCCCACAGCTCCTTCAAGCCGATGCCGTATTTCTGGGGCTCCTTGCCTCTGGCCAAGTCGAACTTGGCGATGAGCTGCTTGGCAAGCGAGCCGCGCGCGCCCTCCGCAATGATGGTGTATTTGCCGCGCAGCTCCATGCCGCGCGTAAAGCGGTCGGTCGGCTGGCCATCCTTGCCTAGACCCATATCACCCGTGGCGACGCCGACGACCGCACCCTCGTCGCCGTAGAGCACCTCGGCGGCAGCAAAACCGGGATAAATCTCAACGCCCATCTCAGCCGCCTGCTCGCCGAGCCAGCGGCAGACGTCGCCGAGGCTGGCGATGTAGTTGCCGTGATTGCTCAGCATCGGCGGCATGGCGAAGTTGGGTAACCGGATCTCGCCGGCAGGGCCGAGGTAGAGAAAGCGATCGTCGGTGACCTCGGTCTCAAGCGGGGCACCTTTGGCCTTCCAGTCAGGTATCAGCCGGTTGAGTCCGGAGGGGTCGATGACGGCGCCGGATAGAATGTGCGCGCCGACCTCTGAGCCCTTTTCCAGGACGACGACTGAAATCTCGCGGTTGTGCTCGGTAGCGAGCTGCTTCAGGCGGATGGCGGTGGCAAGTCCGGCCGGGCCGGCGCCGACAATCACCACGTCGAAGTCCATGGCCTCGCGTGCGGGCATCTCCTGTTCGCTGCTCGCCATCCCCTCACGCCTTCCTGTTCGCTGCGCCCCGTCCTGTTCGATAGGTCGAGGCCGGCGCTAGCGTCAAGCGGCGCGTTTGCGCCTGCAGAACACCGATGGCATTCGCCTGTACGCGCGCTATGTTGCGCGCCATGCCCGATGCTGCCCAACGCGCCGACCTCGTTGCCCTGCTCGCCTGGTACTGCGACATGGGGGTGGATGCGGCGCTGGACGAGGTGCCAATCGACTGGTTCGTCAGGGGCGACACCGCGCCGGGCGCAAACATACGCCTTGATGGTGATGCGCAACCGCCTGTCGCGACTAGGCCAGCTGTGCCGCTGCAACCGCCCCGTGCGTCAGCGTCAGCGGGCCGCTCGACGGTCGAACCGGAGCGACCGATCCAGCGGCCTTCGCCGCAGCCGGTCGCAACGGTAACGCGGCAGTTTACTGGCACCGCGCCCGACGATGCCACCATGGCGGCCCGGCAGGCAGCCCGCTCGGCCGCAACGCTCGATGAATTGCAGGCAGCGTTGGCCCGGTTCGATGGCTGCGGTCTCAAGGCCACGGCCAAGAACCTGTGTTTCTACCGAGGCAGTCCCAGCGCGCGCCTCATGATCATCGGCGAGGCACCGGGACGCGACGAGGACCTGGAGGGCAAACCATTCGTGGGGCGTGCCGGCCAGCTGCTCGACAAGATGCTGGCCGCCATCGGCTTGAGCGAGGCCGACGTGCACATCACCAACATCGTCTACTGGCGGCCGCCCGGCAACCGCACGCCGACGCCGCAGGAGGCGCAGGTTTGCCGCCCGTTTCTCGATCGCCAGATCGAGCTGGTTGCACCCCAATTGCTGATGACGCTCGGCGGACCGGCGGCCAGCGCGGTGCTCGACGTGCAGGGCGGCATCATGAAAGCGCGCGGCCGTTGGCGCGAGCTGGCTTCCGGCGGGCGCACGGTCCGCGCCTTGCCGAGCCTGCATCCCGCCTATCTGCTGCGCACGCCCGCCGCCAAGCGCCTCGCCTGGCGCGATCTGCTCGCGATCAAGGCCGCGCTTGCCGGATAACCCGAATCGACAGGATTGAAATCATGAGCAAGCTCGGCGCCGACCTCGTGCATCGCTTTGGCGATCATCTCGAGGCCGAAGCTCCTGATGCGCATGCCGCAGCGGTCTTCGAGCGCATGGCCCGGCGCGGCTCCTGCCGCCGCTTCAAGCCCGAGTCCGTATCGACACCATTGATCGAGACGCTCTGTGCACTGGCCTTGGCATCGCCATCCAAGAGCGACCTGCAGCAGCGGGACATCGTCATCATCGAGGACACGGCTATTCGCGCGCGCATCAACGAGCTGCTGGCCGACCAGGAGTGGATCAAGGGCGCTCCGCACCTGCTGATCTTCCTCGGCAACAATCGCCGCCAGCGCCAGGTGCACGAATGGCGGGGACTGGCATTCGCCAACGATCATCTCGATGCGTTCTTCAATGCCGCCGTCGATGCCGGCATTGCCTTGTCGGCCGTCGTCGTGGCGGCGGAGGCGGCCGGCCTCGGCTGCTGCCCGATCAGTGTGATCCGCAACCATAGCGATGAGGTGAGCCGCATGCTCGGCTTGCCCGATCACGTATTTCCGGTGGCCGGCCTGGCCTTCGGATGGCCCCTACAACCAACGTACATGAGCCTGCGGCTACCGCTGTCGGCCACGGTGCATCGCAACCGCTATCGCGACTGCACAAAGGAGATGGTCGACGCCTACGATGCCAGGCGCAATGCCGTGTTTCCGTATCGCGTGCAGCGCAACGTCGCCGAGTTCGGCGAAAGCCGAACCTACGGCTGGAGCGAGGATAAGGCCCGCCAGTATGCGCGGCCGGAGCGGGCCGATTTCGGCGCTTTCATCAGAAAGAAAGGATTCAATTTAGCCTAAATTGTATGGTTCCTTTTAGGAGCATTGTGATGTTTGCAATTTAATCTCTGTCTATCGACAGGTTGAGCTGGCTGTCGCGTGGCGCAAACAATAACGGCAAGAGGCCAGACGTGCAGATCGGCTACGTGTACATCAGGCCCGTAGAGGCGTTGTACGTGCGTGCGCTCGGGCCCTACAAGACGGCTGCGGCCTCGGCTTGGAGTGATATGCTCGCCTGGCTCGACGAGCGTCAACTGCGAGGGCAGATAGCGCGCGGTTTTGGCATCATCAACGATGACCCGCAAACGACTCCGGCCGAGCTCAGGCGTTATGACGCTTGCGTCGAGGCGGTCGCGGGTCTGGCTGTGGATGCTGCAGCAGGAGTTGGGCGGCTGACCGTACCCGGCGGCGCCTATATCGTGCATCGGCACGTCGGCCGCCACCGCATGATCGGCGCAGGGTTCTCCTACATCCACCGCAAGTGGGTTCCGGGCCATGGTCTGAGGGTCGACAAGCGCCGGCCCTACCTGGAGATCTACCTCAACGATCCGGCAACGACCCCGCAAAAAGAGCTGCTGACGGATCTGTGCGTTCCGGTCTTTCCTGTCGATGAGCTGATGGAGGAGGAGCGGTACGCTCCGGCGTGACGGGAGCAGGTGAACCTGAGACAATGGCGGGAACGCGCGGGTCAGCCCCCAACTCAGGAAGCTCCCATGTCCAGGATCGACGAGAGCCGCTCCCTAATCCCGGTTCGCATTGCCGTGCTCACGGTCTCCGATACGCGCACTGAGAAGGAGGACAAGTCCGGCGATCTGCTGGCACAGATGATCAGCGAAGCTGGTCATGAGGTTGCCGCGCGTGCCCTCGTCAGGGACGACGTGGCGAAGATTCGCGCCACGGTGCAGGGCTGGATTGCCGATCCTTCGGTCGACGTGGTTATCACCACCGGCGGGACTGGCTTCACTGGCCGCGACGTAACGCCCGAGGCCGTGCGGCCCCTGTTCGAGAAGGAGATCGACGGCTTCTCGGTCATCTTCCATCTCATATCGTTCCAGAAAGTCGCGACCTCGACCGTGCAGTCGCGCGCTTGCGGCGGCGTTGCGCAGGGCACCTACGTCTTCTGCCTGCCCGGATCGCCGGGCGCCTGCAAAGACGGCTGGGAGGGCATTCTCAAGTGGCAGCTCGATAGCCGGCATCGGCCGTGCAATTTCGTCGAGATCATGCCGCGGCTGGAAGAGCATCGCCGCCAAGCTGGCGGCTAGTTTTCAGCGCCGTCGTTGCTCTGTGTGTGCAGCGCGTGCTAGGCGGAAGGTGGAGGCACCACATGACCGATACGATCTCGACGATGGAGGAACTGGACGCCATCTATGGCGTACCGGTGCCGGCGGCCAGGATCAAGGAGATCGACTACATCTCCGATCATTACCGCACCTTCATCGAGGCCTCACCCTTCATGGTGCTGGCGACTGCCGGCCCTGAAGGTCTCGACTGCTCGCCGCGCGGCGATCCAAGGGGCTTCGTGCGCATCGTCGACCGGCACACGCTCATGATCCCCGACCGGCGCGGCAACAACCGGGTCGACTCGCTGCGCAACATCGTTCGCGATCCGCGCGTGGCGCTGCTGTTCCTGATCCCAGGCGTCGGCGAGACGATGCGCGTCAATGGCCGTGCGGTGCTGTCGACCGATCCGGCCTTGCGTGAGAGCTTCGTCATGCAGGGCAAGGCGCCAGCTTGCGTCATCGTCGTCACCGCCGAGCGCGTCTATCCGCAATGCCCGAAGGCCCTCGTACGCTCCAAGCTGTGGGATTCGGAGGGGCACATCACGCGCTCCATGCTGCCTAGCATGGGACAGATGGTGGAGGCCCTGACGAAGGGCGACTTCGATGGCAAAGCCTACGACGCGGCCTACCCGGAGCGTCTCAAGCAGACGATCTATTAACTACCCTGCAGCGCGTGCGCCGGCGGCAGGAACAAATCCTTCCATGAGCCCGGCAGCTTCTTGATGCGGCCGACGCTGTGCATGAAGCCGACGATCTTCATGAGCGCCTCGGGCGTGGTCGTGAAGTCGAAATCGGGATCGGCGATCATCTTGGTCATCTCGGCAGGTGTGCTGCGCTTGTCGCGCGAGATCTCGAAATAGATCTCTGCTGCCTCGGCAGGCTTGGCTTTGATCAAGGCGTTCGCTTCGTCGTGGGCGGCCAGCACTGCGCTACAGAGCTTCGGGTTCGCGTCGTAAAACGCTTTGGTGGTGATCTGGATGCCATTGACGTGCTTGCCGCCGGTCGTGTCGTAGGATTTTAGGATCGCGCGCAATCCGGGCTTGGCCAACTCATAGAAGTAGAACGCCGCGACGCCATAGTGGGCCGTGACCTCCGCCTGGCCGGAAAGCAGGGCGGCGACCGCATCCGGGTGGCCCATCGAGATCGTCAGCGGGTCTAGACGCTCGTATTGATCGGCGCCCCAATGCTTGGCGGCCGCCATTTGCAGCAGCGTGGCCTGGGCGGAGATCTTCACGCTCGGAAGCGCGATCTTGTCCTTGTCGGTGAAGTCGGCGATGGACTTCACGCTGTCGTTGCGTGTGACCAGGATGTAGGGCATCGATTGCACGGCGCAGAGTCCGAGCACCGGGCGAGGAGAATTGGCGGTCCGCTCCCACAGCGTGGCAAGCGAGGGTGCTGCGACATTGATGATGTCGATGCCGCCGCTGAGCAAGGCGTCGTTCAGGGCGCCGGGACCCGCGAGCTGCATCCACTCCGTTGTCAGTGCCGGCAGCCCCTCCTTGGCCGCATGCTTCTCGATCAGCTTGAGCTTCTCCATGACCATCTGCGGCAAGTAGGGAAGCCCGAACTGCTTGCCGAGGCGCACGGTGGACACCTGCGCGTGAGCCACGTGGCTGATGGACGGCATGGCGAGAGCGCCAAGGCCACCCGCGACGAGCTGCCGCCGATTCATTCTCATTTGTCTTCCTCCGCAGCACATTTTGCTTTGCGGAAAGCGTAGAGGGTGCCCCATGTCAAGCCAATATCTCTTTTTGTTTGCCGCTTGCCGCCTGGACTTATTGCATTCGATTTGGCATCAGCGGCTTGTGCGATGATCGAAAAAATTGCCTGGCAAGCTTTGAGCGAAGTTCGAGAGCAGGACACCAGAGGACCTGTCAAAAAGGAGCGAGAAGACACCTGCATGACAGCGCATGATCCGGACGCCGGACGAGAGCCGGCCTTCAAAGCCCCCAAGAATGCGTGTGACGCTCATTTTCACGTGTTCGGGGCCGAGGAGGAGTATCCGCACGTCACGACGGACCTGCGCTACAAGCCGCCATTTGAGCCGCTCGACGCGTACTTGAAGCTCGCCAAGCGTCTCGGCTTCGAGCGCTTCGTTTTCGTGCAGCCCAGCGCCTACGGCCTCGACAATGCGTGCATGCTCGACGCCATGGAGGATGTGCCGGCAGACATCAGGCGCGGCATCGTGCATCTGGACGAGACGAAGCCGAACGATGCCGTGCTCGATGAGTGGGACGAGTTCGGCATCCGCGGTGTGCGCATCAACGTTTCCCCCATTCGCCAGCCGGAGGCGGGCCTTGCCGACGCTCTGCGGCCAAAGATTACGCGCACCGCCGAGATCTGCCGCGAGCTCGGCTGGCACGTGGACTTGCTGATGCCGGGCTGGCTGATCAGCGAGCTGATGCCGACGCTGCACGAGTTGCCGACGGGTTTCTCGGTTGCCCACATGGGTCTCTTTCCGGCGAAGGATGGGGCGAAGCAGCCGGGATTTCAGGAGTTCCTGAAACTGGCCAACGACGGCTCCAGGCGCTGCTGGGTGAAGCTCACGGGCATTTATCGCTTCTCGCAGGATCCCACGTTCGCCGACGTCAAGCCCTTTGCGCAGGAGCTGATCGCGACGGTTCCGGGTCAGCTCATCTGGGGCAGCGATTTCCCGCACCTGTCGTTTCACGACAAGGTCGGCACCATCCAACTCTACAACCTGCTTGGCGAATGGGCGCCTGACGAGGCGATGCGCAAGCGCATCCTGGTCGATAATCCGGCACGGCTGTTCGGCTTCTAGGGCAAGATCGGAGGGAGGGCGTCGTGGCGGATGCAGGCACCATGAAACTCACCAATCCGGTCCGGGACAAGATGAAGGCCGGCGGTGTGGCGCTCGGCATGACGGTGCGAATCGGGCGCTCGCCCGATATTGCCCGCATCGCCAAGACCACGGGCCACGACTTCATCTTCATCGACGGCCAGCACTCGATCTTCAATCTTGAGACGATCACGAGCATCGCACATACGGCGCTGGCCATTGGCGTGACTCCCATGGTGCGCGTGCGCGGTGTCGATGACCTGGACGTGTCGCTATTGCTTGATAACGGCGTGACCGGGATCATCTATCCCGACATCAGCACGGCGGCCGAGGCAAGGAGGGCGGTGGAAGTGTGCCGGTTTCCGCCATTCGGCAAGCGCTCCGTTGTTGGCGGCTACCCGCATTTCGACTACCGGCCGGTGCCGCTGAGCCAGAGCGTGCCGCAGCTCAACGAGGCCTGCCTGCTGGTATGCATGATCGAGACGGTCGAGGGACTGAACAACATCGAGGAGATCGCGGCAGTCGACGGAGTCGATGTACTTCATGTCGGCAGCAACGACCTACTGGCCAGCATGGGCAAGCCCGGCAAGTTCGACGATCCAGACATTGTCGCGGCCCAGGATCGCGTCATCCGTGCCGCCAAGGCGCACGGCCGGTTCTCAGGCTGCGGCGGCAACCGTGACGTCGAGCGTCAGGTCGAGGCGATCCGGCGTGGCGCGCAGTTTATTACCACGCAGACCGACCTCGGCTTTCTGGCGGCGGCGGCGGGCCAATGGACAGCGGCCGTGCGCAAGGCATTGGCGCAGGGCTGAAACCGGACGGCGTTCACGTCAGCCGATACCGAGCGCGAGCTGGACGGGCCTGAACGAGCGGCGGTGGTGCGGTGTGACGCCGAGCCGGTCGATGGCAACTTGGTGCTCGGGTGTGCCGTAGCCTTTGTGCCGCTCGAAACCGTAGGCTGGCAGCTCGTGTCCAAGCTCGATCATCATGCGGTCGCGCGTGACCTTGGCGATAATGGAGGCAGCCGCGATCGACAGGCACTTGCCGTCCCCCTGCACGACCGTGCGCGTGGTGCAGCGCAGCTCGGGCGCCCGGTTGCCGTCGATGAGCGCTAAACGTGGCTTGCTCTTCAGCTTGCGCACGGCCTGCGCCATGGCCCACATGGTGGCGTTGAGAATGTTGTCGCGGTCGATGCGGCCAACGTCGGCGATGCCGACTGCGAACTCCGACGTGGCAGCGATCTGCGCGTAAAGCATTTCGCGCACCTCGGGCTCCAGCTCTTTCGAGTCGGCGATCCCGGGAGGGATGTTGTCGGAGTCGAGAATGACAGCCGCAGCCACCACCGGGCCGGCCCAGGGTCCGCGTCCGGCCTCGTCGATGCCTGCAATGGGTCCACCGGCAAGCTGCAGCTCGGTCGCCTCCAGCTCGAACGTCGCCCGCATAGTCCCCGCTCCCCGATCGTGCGTAAGGATCGGCGGATTCGGGGGGCCAAGTCAAAAAGTGGGGTCAACTAGAAGAGGCGCATCTGGCCGCCCTGGGGCACGGGGTGCCGGAACAGGTCGGTTCTCAGCTCGAAATTGCGTTCGTTCATATGCAACCGCTTGAGCGCCAGATGAAAACGCGTTCCGATCAGGGTGGCGTAAGGGCCGGCGCCTCGTTGACGCGTGCCAAACTCGGACACGTAGTCCTTACCGCCGTGCATGGAACGCAGAATATTGATCACGCGCGCCGCGCGATCGGGGAAAGCGGTTTCGAGCCATTCCCGGAACAGCTCTTTCAGTTCCAGGGGCAGGCGTAAGAGCACGTACCCGGCTGATCTGGCGCCAGCCGCGTGAGTTGCCTCCAGGATACTTTCGATCTCGCTGTCGTTGAGCGCCGGGATGATCGGGGCCACCATGACAGCCGTGGGTATGCCGGCTTCACTCAGTTGGCGGATCGCCTCGAGGCGCTTGGGCGGTGTGGAGGCGCGGGGCTCCATCTTGCGCGCGACGCTGCGGTCCAGGCTTGTGACGCTGACGGCCACTTTGGCCAGGTCGCGCCCGGCCATGCGGGTAAGAATGTCGATATCGCGCACCACGCCAGCTGATTTGGTGACGATGCCTACTGGGTGATTGGCACGGTCGAGCACCTCCAGTATTGCACGCGTGATGCGATGCTCGCGTTCGATGGGTTGATAAGGGTCGGTGACCGTACCGAGCGCGATCACCTTGGGGACATAGCGCGGGTTGGAGAGCTCCCGTTCAAGCAGCTCGGCCGCGTTGGTCTTGGCATACAACTTGGTCTCGAAATCGAGACCGGCAGAATGGCCGAGAAAGGAGTGTGTCGGCCGAGCGTAGCAGTAGATGCAGCCGTGCTCGCAGCCACGGTAGGGGTTGATCGACTGCTCGAAGCTGATGTCCGGACTGTCGTTGCGGGCGATGATGCTCTTGGCGCGCTCCAGGCTCACCTCGGTCTTGAAGGCGTCGATCGTCGCTAGCGTCTCCCAGCCGTCGTCAAAGCCGATCCGGCCGGCTGCGTCGAAGCGGCTCGACCGATTGGAACGTGCGCCGCGCCCGTGCACGCGGTCGGCATCGATGGCTGGTCCATCCGGACGGCGGCTGTGTTCGGCAGGGGGCTTCATTGCAATTGACACGGTAAGTGGAGATTGAGAACATATCAAGAACAAATACAAAGAAGCTGAGGTTGAGGGGATCGGCCTGCGCCGATAAGGTGCGCCCGCCCGAGCCGAGAGGTCCGATGATTTCCGTCGTCATTCCAACCCTGAACGCCGAACGCGGGCTTGCAGCCTGCCTCACTGCGCTCGTACCGGCGGCGGCGGAAGGGCTGGTGCGTGAGGTCATCGTGGTGGACGGCGGCTCGTCGGACCGCACAACGGAAATCGTGGATCAGGCCGGCGCAACGCTGGTCCGGTCGCCGGCGGGACGCGGCTGCCAACTCGCGGCGGGCGCACAGCAGGCCCGCATGCCCTGGCTGCTCTTCCTGCATGCCGACACGGTTCTCGAGCAAGGCTGGGAGCGCGACGCCGCCGCGTTCATCGAGCGGGTGGACACGGGACAGCGGCCGCATGCGGCTGCCGCCTTCCGTTTTGCGTTGGACGACCTGGGAGTCATGCCGCGGCTGCTCGAATTCGGCGTTGCCTGCCGCTGTGCCGTGTTCGGGCTACCTTACGGCGACCAGGGCCTCCTCATTCAGGGCCGCCACTATCGGCAGCTTGGCGGCTACAAGCCCATGCCCCTGATGGAGGATGTGGAACTCGTGCGGCGTATCGGACGCCGGCGCCTCGTTGTCCTCCGCACGCGCGCGATTACGAGCGCGGCACGCTACAGGCGTGATGGGTATGTGCGCCGCACCATCCGCAACCTGTCATGTCTCACGCTCTATTTCCTGCGTGTGCCGAGCGGCATGATCGCGCGCCTGTACCGTTGAGGCCTCTCATCAATTCCTCGTGAAACGAGGAGACATGCCTTTCTGCCGCTATTTGCGCGTGGATAGGCTGACGCCGTGGGACGGCGCATCAAGGGAGGCAGCCAATGCACAGCATCTCAAAACGTCAATTCGTAATCTCGGCAGCTGCGGCAGGCGCAGCGTTCGGGCTCGATGGACCGCTCGCGTTCATTCCGCCGGCCGAGGCGCAGAAGGCCCCTCCATCAAATCCAATCGGCGCGCCGCAAGCGCTGGTCGATAAGGGCGTTGCCAAATTCAAGGTCGGTGACATCGAGGTCATTCAGCTTTTCGACGGGATCGCGATCAGACCGCATGATCCGGGCTTCATCAAAAATGCGTCGGTCGACGAGACCAAGGCCGCGCTCAAAGCTGCCGGCCTGTCGGATGAGAATGTGCCCAACTCTTTCACCATCACGGTCGTCAAGATGAAGGGCAAGACGATCATGTTCGATTCCGGCACCGGCGCGCAGCTCGCCCCGACGGCCGGCCTCATCGTCAAGAACGACTTGCTCAAGAAGGCCGGCATCGATCCGGCGAAGATATCCACCATCATTGTTACGCATTTCCACGGCGATCACATCACCGGCCTGATGGCGAAGGATACCAACGCGCAGATTTTCCCGAATGCTGAGATCATCGTCCCTGCCAGCGAGTACAAATACTGGACGGACCCGGCTGTCACTGCAGGAGCGGCCAAGCGTATCCAGGCGGTGTTCCCCGGCTGGAAAAACATCCGCCAGTACGAGGGCGACAAGGAGGTTGTGCCCGGCGTGAAGCCCATCAACACCAATGGCCACTCGCCGGGCCATATGAGCTATCTGCTCGGCTCGGGCCGCAGACAGCTCATCGTTCTGGGTGATGTTGCCATCATGCCCTCGCTGTTCGTGAGGAACCCAGGCTGGCATGTCGCGTTCGACGCCGATGCCAATCTTGCCGAGCAGAACCGGCGCAAGATCTTCGATCGGGCGGTGGCCGACAAGGCCACGGTCACGGGCTATCACTTCGGTTTCCCGGGCGCAGGAACCCTTAAGAAAGATGGCAAGGGTTACGCCTTCGTGCCGGTGAAGGCGACTTAGGACCGCGGGAAGGGGTGCGGCCTCGCGCAACGAGCAACAAGGCGCCGCGGCCACCGGTTGCGGCGCCTTTCCGTTGCCGTCTCGTGATCATGGCGAAGGTGCCGGTGGCGGGCGCCGTCAAGACGCGGCTCGCACGCGAAACCCGTGTGGTACGCGCGACTTCGTTCTACCGGCATGCGGCGGCAGCGCTGGTCGGCCGGCTTGCGCGCCAGCCGTTCTGGCAGACGATCATCGCCGTGACGCCGGATGCCGCGGTGAGGTCTCGCGTCTGGCCTGCATCGCTGGCGAGAATGACGCAAGGCAGCGGCGATCTGGGCCGACGCATGCAGCGGCCCATGCGCATCCTGCCGCCGGGTCCCGTTTGCGTCATCGGCACCGACGTTCCTGATATCGAGGTGGCGCATGTGCGCCGCGCCTTCCGGCTGCTCGGGCGCAGCGACGTTGTCTTCGGCCCGGCCGAGGATGGCGGCTACTGGCTTGTCGGCATGCGGCGGCGGCCGCACGTCGTTGATCCTTATCGGAGAGTGCGTTGGTCGACCTGTCATGCCCTTGCCGACACGACGCGCAATCTCACTGGCTACAGGGTCGCCCGCACGGCCACGCTCGCCGATGTCGATACCGCACGCGATCTGGCCCGTGTCGCGTCCCGCTTCGGCCGCCGCGTGCGTACCCCACAGCTCGAATTGCCGCCACAACGTGACGCCACCATTGCCGTGTAAGCTTCAGGCTTCTCGTGAGTATGTGAGAGTAGGCCAGTATGGTTCAGCGTCGCCCCCCGCGTGCGTCCCTGCGTGTCGATAGTGTCATCGAGGGCGATTGCCTGACCGAGCTGGCCAGGCTCCCGGCATCGAGCGTCGATCTCGTCTTCGCAGACCCGCCTTACAATCTGCAGCTCGACGGCGACCTGCTGCGGCCCAACAATACCGTCGTCGATGGCGTGCATCAGGCGTGGGACCGCTTTCACAGCTTCGCTGACTACGACCGTTTTACACGCGCATGGCTGGCGGAATGCCGGCGCGTGCTGAAGCCCGATGGCGCCATCTGGGTGATCGGCAGCTATCACAACATTTTCCGCCTCGGCGTCTGCTTGCAGGATCTGGGCTTCTGGCTGCAGAACGACGTTGTCTGGCGCAAGACCAACCCGATGCCGAACTTCCGTGGCAAGCGCTTTACGAATGCGCACGAGACGTTGATCTGGGCGGCGCGCGACCAGAAATCACGGCCGACGTTCAACTACGAGGCTATGAAGGCCTTCAACGATGACGTGCAGATGCGCTCCGACTGGCTGATCCCGATCTGCTCGGGACCGGAGCGCCTCAAGGACGATGGCGGCCGCAAGGCGCACCCCACGCAAAAGCCCGAAGCGCTGCTGCATCGCGTGATCCTGGCCACGACGCGGCCCGGCGATATTGTCCTCGATCCATTCTTCGGCACCGGCACCACGGGCGCGGTGGCAAAACGCCTCGGCCGCCGCTGGATCGGTCTCGAGCGGGATACGGACTACGCCAAAGCCGCAATCGAGCGCATTGCCGGCGTGCGGCCTTTGACGGGCTCGGCGCTCGAGACCACGCGCTCCAAGCGCGCGGAGCCGCGCATTCCCTTCGGCACCATCATCGAGCTCGGCATGTTGGCGCCGGGATCGACGCTGTGGGACGAGCGCGGCAGGGTAAGTGCCGAAGTGCGCGCCGACGGCACGCTGGCGCTTGCGGGTCGCATGCCGGGCCGGCAGGGCTCGAATTCACCGGCTCGGTGCCGAAGTGCAAGGCAAGGCGGCCTGCAACGGCTGGACCTTCTGGCATTTCGAGACGGGCGGCCGGCGCCGGCCGATCGATGTGCTGCGCGAGGATGCGCGGCGGCAGCTCGGCCTCATTCCGGGCCCGTTGGCGGACCGGAGCACGCCGATCGTCATTCCCGGCGAGTAGCGGCAAACACGGCCACTACCCGGATATGGCGCTCCAAAGCAGGGTCACCCCAGCCACGAGCATGGCACAGTCCATGATGAGCTGGAACTGACGCGGTTCCGTATGCGCCAGAAAGCGCTTCGCGACCAAAGCTCCCGCCATCATGGAGCTGCCGACCACGAGCCCGCGTGCGATGGTGTCGGTCGGCAGGGCGCCGAAGGTGCGAAACACAATGGCCTTGGTGGCGAACACGCCGAGCGAGCCCAGTGCCTCGGTCGACACAAAGGCGCCCTTGGCGAGACCGTAGGCAAGAAAGAAGGGTGTGTTCAGCGGCCCGGTCGAGGCCACCAGCCCTGAAAGATAGCCAACGCCGGCGCCCGCCAGCGCCAGCCCCGGCAGGCCTATCGACACGCCACGATTGAGCAGCCAGCGCCGGGCCGGAATCATGACGAGAAAGAAGAGGCCCAGCACGATCTCGACGATGTGTGGGTCGAGCGCCAGCAGCGTGCGCGCGCCGAGTGCAGCAAAGGGGATGCCGGTCATGCAGTAGACGGCGGCGGCGCGCCAGTCGACCTCGCGCCACCAGACGGCAACTCGCGACACGTTGGCGAGCACGCCGGCAATGGCCATGATCGGCACGGCCTCTTTCGGTCCGAAGGCGAGCGCGAGCACCGGCATGAGAATGGTCGAGCCGCCGAAGCCGACGATACCTCCGAGCGTGCCGGCGGCGAGACCAAAGGCCAAGATCGCGAGCCACATCATCGGCTAGGGTCCTGCTGGGCAGGGCTGGAGGGCGACGGCAGAATGCTGTCGTGTGTGACAGTGCCCGCGAGGAGGTCGGGTGTCTACACGGCGCGCGACCAGCCAAGAAAAGGAGATCGGAATCGGTTCGCCGCCAAAAAAAAAGCTGACGCTGTTTCGGAAACGAACAGGCTTCATGCAGAACGGGACAAGGGCCGGTCAAAGGCGGTATATTGCCGGCGCGCCTCAACAGGCATTGATAGTGCCAGAGGCGTCAGAAGCAAAAAAAATATGGGGTTTAAGGAGCGCATAGAGGAAGGAGCAGTCCATGTCACGTGCCCGTCGGATCACTCGTCGCCAAGCGCTGAAGGTCACTGCTGCTGGCGCTGCCAGCGCGACCCTGCCGCTGGTGCATGTTCAGACGGCTGCCGCCGCCGGCAAGCTGACGATGGGCATCTGGGATCACTGGGTACCGGCGACCAATCCAGTGCTGAAGGGACTGATCGACGAGTGGGCGGCCAAGAACAAGGTCGAGGTCACGATCGACTTCATTCCCTCCGCCGGCAACAAGATCATTCTCACGCAGGCCGCAGAGGCGCAGGCGCGAAGCGGGCATGACATCCTTGCTTTCGACCAATGGAATGCCCACCAGTATGGCAGCAAGCTGACACCCGTGAACGACGTCGTGGATGGGCTCATCAAGCAGTACGGCCCGGTGAGCAAGGCCGTGGAATACCTTGGCGTAGCGGATGGGAAATGGTTGGGCGTGCCGGTCGCCTGGGGCTCGGCTCCCCTGCCGCCGTGCGCACGCATCTCCATGATTAAGAATTTTACGGGCGAGGATGTGACAGAGTGGTACCCGGCCAAGGACGTGAAGACCAAAGGTGCGGCAGAGTGGACGTACGAAAAGCAGCTGAAGATGGCCGAGCAGTGTCACAAGGCGGGCCATCTGTTCGCGTTCGGCTGCGGAGCCAACAGCACCGACGCGAACCAGACCTGGGGTGCGACGTTCGGCGCGTTCGGGGCGCATCTCGTGGATGCCAAGGGCAACATCACCGTCGATTCTGACCCGGTCCGCGAGGTGCTCGACTATGTCAAGCGCTTCGTCCCCTACTTGCCCCGCGAAACCATCTCCTACGATGACGCGTCCAACAACAAGGCCTACGTTGCAGGCTCGGCGGCCCTGATCTGGAACCCGCCCAGTGCCTGGGCGGTGGCAAGGCGCGATGCGCCAGCTATCGCAGCCGACACCTGGCACTTTCCAAATCCCAGGGGCAAGATGGGTCAACTTGTGCCGCATCGCCCCTATTTCTGGGGCATCTGGCAGTGGTCACAGAACAAGCCGGCGGCCAAGGACCTGATGACGTTCCTCGGCCAGCGCGAGGTTGTTGCCAAGCTCAGCGTTCCGGCAGCGGGTTATGATATCCCACCATTTCTGTCGATGTCGGACCTGCCGGTCTGGGCCGAGATGGAGCCGCCGAAAGGCACGATCTACAATTATCCAGTGCGTCCTCACCACGATGCCGAGTACTACATCGTAGGCTCGAGTGGGCCGCCGGACGTCGGGGTGCACATCTGGACCCGCTACATGATCCCGGGGATGGTGGCGCGCATAGTGACCGGTCAAACTGCGAAGCAGGTGATCGATTGGGCGAAATCGGAGCTCGAGGGCATCCGTCGCTAGGCGGTTGCCTTTTGCGACAGGCTTCCCAACGCAGGCGCGGTCGCAGCCAACGGGGGCGCGAGACGGCGACCAGCGTGACGTCGCGATGCGCCTGCTATCCATCGGTCGTCACTCGCCGACTGGGACGCCGGTCCGAGGCAGTCTGGTCACGGCCTATTCCACGACTTCCAGCACTACTTTTGCCAACCCGTGATCGCGCATGCCGAGCTCGGCAGCGGCGGCATCGCTCAGGTCGATGACACGGCCAGGCTTGAACGGTCCGCGGTCGTTGATGCGCACGACGACGGAGCGCTTGGTGCGCGGGTTCGTCACTTTGATGCGCGTATTGAACGGCAGCGTGCGGTGGGCCGCAGTCATGGCGGATTTGTCGAACGGCTCCCCGCTCGCCGTCTGCTGTCCTTGCCAATAGAACGAGGCGAGGCCGGTCATGGCATGCAGCCCCGCATGTGCGGTTGGCATTATCGAGATGCGCCAGCTCGAGGCGTGCTCATACGAGGCTCGGACAGGCTCGGCGGCCAGGGCCGGCGAGAGGGCGGCGGCTGTAAGAGTGAAACAAAGGCAGGCGAATCGGGCAATGAGCATCGCCTCGCGCGATGCCGTACGAAGCGGGCAGACATGTGGCGAGGATCGTGAGGGCACTCGATGTGCAAGAAAAAAGCGGATGCCTGGGGCATCCGCTTCGTCTGAAGCATTGCGCAAGCGAAACTATCGGCCCAAGACCTCCACGCGCACCCGGGCCAATCCGCTGGAGATCATGCCGACGGCGCCGGCCGCCGCCCGCGACAGGTCGATCACCCGTCCGGCGACGAAGGGTCCCCGGTCGTTGATGGTGACAACCGCGGACTGCCCATTATTGACGTTGGTCACGCGCACCTTGGTGCCGAAGGGCAGCGTCTTGTGGGCCGCAGTCATGGCGCTCGGATTGAACCAGCCACCCGAAGCCACGCGCTGTGGCTGCCAGTAGTAGGAGGCCATGCCGGAAGAGCCACCGCCGGAATAGGTCCCAGTTGCACGCGCGGAGCGCGAACTGCTGCGTTCGGCTTGGCGACCCTCCGTTCTCGCGTAGGAGCCGGCGCGTGATGATCGGCGGCTATTGGCGCGAGGGCGATCCTCATCATCGTTGCTCGATGCCATGACGCCGAGATTGGAGCGACCTGCGTAGGTGCCGCGTCCGCTGCGAGCGCGCTCCGATGTGTCTCCGAGCCTGCTGTAAGCATGTGAATCCGTAAATCCATCGCTCCATCCGTCGGCGCTAGCCGGTCCCGCGGCGAGGGTGCTGAGCAAGACGACAGCTGCGCCCGAAAGAATTCGCTTCATTATTCCAACCTCCGTTACGCTCTCTCGACGCAAAGGCAGACCATGCGGAGAAATCCCCGCACGCAGTGCATGCGGGGAGAACTCCGTTGCCAGATCAGCAAATCCGGCCGCTCAGTCTTCGAGTTGAGTGTGTGCCCTAGTCCGAATGCCTCTGTGCCGCTCTTCACAATGGCAGGTACAACCAGCCATAACGGCGGCGAACAGAGCAGCCGTTCCCTAAAGCGTCAACAGTAAAATCTGAACTGAATTCATCAAGATCATGATTTGTCGCGACAATTTGTCCAAGGAACCAACTGCTCCAACGTGCATGCATGCACGCAAAGCATTGACGCGCCACAGTTCGTAGCGCGCCTCCGCAAAATCCGAGTTGTCCGTATTTGTCTGTCGCTACATCGTGCCGGGGTAGCCGCCGCCATCGAGCAGCAGGTTCTGGCCGGTGATGAATCCAGCGTGGGCCGAGCACAGGAAGGCGGCGGCGGCCCCGAATTCCTCGGGCGTTCCGAAACGTCCGGCCGGCACGGCCGACTGGCGCTGCTTCATGGCTTCCTCCATGGATACGCCTTGCAGCTCGGCCATGCGTTTCGTGCTGCCGCGCAGCCGATCGGTGTCGAACGGGCCTGGCAGAAGCGCATTGACCGTCACGTTGCGGCGGGCGGCCTTACGCGCGATCACGGCGACCGCGCCCGTGAGCCCTGCCCTGGCTCCATTTGAGAGCTCGAGCGAGGCAATCGGCGCCTTCACCGACTGGCTGGTGATATTGACGATGCGGCCGAAGCCGCGGTCCATCATGCCGTAGACCGTCGCCTTGATGAGCGCCAGCGGCGTGATCATGTTCCACTCGACCGCCTTGCGCCAGTCGTCAAGGGTGAAGTCTTTGAAGTCCCCCGGAGGCGGGCCGCCGGCATTGTTGATCAGGATGTCCGGATTGGGACACGCTGCGAGAATCTGCTTGCGGCCCTCCTCGGTCGTCACGTCGCAGGCGATGGCGGTCACTTTGGCGCCGGATGCCTTGCGGATTTCCTCGGCGGTCGCGTTGAGCGCCTCGGCGCCGCGTGCGGAGATCACCACATTGACGCCCTCCTTGGCGAGCGCCATGGCGCACCCTTTGCCCAGGCCCTTGGAGGCCGCGCAAACGATCGCCGTCCTGCCCTTGATGCCGAGTTCCATACCCAACGCCTCCCTGCGTGTCAGAGTTGTCAGGGAGTGTGCACTGCTGCGTCAGGCGGTCAAGAAGCTTCGCGAATACCGATGCGTGTCAGGCCTCAAGGCGTTGGGCCCTTGTCCACATGCTTGGACGCCTGCTTGAGCTGCTCGAGCGCCATGGACATCTTGCGCGCTTCCTCGCGCGCCTCGGCGTTGCGCCGGCTGATTTCTGCGATCCATTCATTGTAGATCGCCGGATTGACGCTCGCGATCTCGGCGAGCTCATGGGGTGGCTTTGCGAGGATCGAGGCAGCCAGCCGCTCGAGCTGAACCCGCATGATCGTGTCTTTCGTTGGGGAGGACCCGCGTCGATGCATTGCACCACTCCTGCCCTAGACATGGTGGAGCTTAGTACGTAGGCCGCATCATCAGGGTGACAAGGCTCATGCGGCCGATTGTTATCCACAGCCAACGATGATGCAGTGCGTTGTCGCAAATGCGAAATTTTCGTGACGTTCGTGGTGTCGTCACAATCGATGCGCGCGCTGCACAATGGCTGAAAGTGAGCATTGACATTCGCTCTGTTGCTCACTTAATTGCGAGGCATGGGGTTTCTCGCGATTACCCCGTGAGGCGGCAGCCCAAAGATCGCGTCCTTTCCCTCAATCGAGGAGGACGCCATGCCGTCACCAACCGAGATCACCGTTTCTCAATTGTCCCGCCTTGTCGGTTTGCCGAACGCGCCGGCAATTATCGACGTTCGCATCGCCGAGGACGTAGCCGCAGACCCTCGCCTCGTTCCCGGCTCATGCGGCCGCGACTATCGCTCCGTGCAAGAGTGGGCGAGCGCCTATAGAGGCCGGCCGGCCATTGTCGTGTGCCAGAAGGGCCTGAAGCTGAGCCAGGGTGTCGCGGCGTGGATGCGCACTCAGGGTGTCGAAGCCCAGTCTCTCGAGGGCGGCTTCGAGGCTTGGCGAGCCGGCGAACAAGTGCTGCTCGGCACGAGCAAGCTGCCGCCACGCGATGCCCAGGGCCGGACCGTATGGGTGACGCGGGCGCGGCCGAAGGTCGATCGCATCGCCTGTCCGTGGCTGATCCGCCGCTTCATCGATCCACACGCCGTATTTCTCTTCGTTGCGCCTTCCGAGGTCCAGCTCGTTGCCGACCGCTTCAACGCGACGCCGTTCGACATCGACGATGTGTTCTGGAGCCATCGCGGCGAGACTTGCACCTTCGATACCATGATCGAGGAGTTCGGGCTGAAGTCGGCACCGCTTCTGAAGCTGGCGCGTATCGTCCGCGGCGCCGATACGGCGAGACTCGATTTGGAGCCGCAAGCCGCAGGATTGCTGGCGGCATCGCTTGGTTATTCGCGCATGTACAAGGATGACCTGGCACAGCTCGATGCGGTCATGCAGATGTACGATGCTTTCTATCGCTGGTGCCGCGATGCGAGCGAGGAGACGCACAATTGGCCGTCGTCCGCGAAGGCTTCGTTGTAGGAGATGGCCATGAATGAGGTTTCAGCCGTGTCCGCCTCGACGGGCGGCACGGCTCCCCAACCGACGTTCGCCGAAGCCTTGCGGGTGTGGGCCAAGATCGGCATTACCTCCTTCGGCGGTCCGGCCGGCCAGATCGCGCTCATGCATCGCGTTCTGGTCGAGGAGAAAGAAGTGGATCGACGAGCGGCGCTATCTCAGCGCCCTCAACTTCTGCATGCTGCTGCCGGGGCCCGAGGCTACGCAGCTTGCGACGTATGTTGGCTGGCGGCTGCACGGCGTGAGGGGTGGGTTGGCCGCAGGCATCCTGTTCGTGCTTCCCGGCGCGCTCGTTATTTTGGCGCTGTCGATGATCTATGCGGCCTTCGGCAAGCTGCCGATTGCCGAGGCGCTTTTGGTGGGCGTCAAAGCCGCAGTGCTGGCGATCGTTGTCGAGGCGCTGCTGCGCATCGCCCGCCGCGGCCTCAAGGCCTCGGCCGACAAGGTGCTGGCGGCGGCGGCCTTCGTGGCCATCTTCTTCCTGATGGTTCCATTTCCGCTGATCGTGCTGGCCGCAGCGATCTTCGGCTACTTGCGCGGATCAGATCCGCCCGCGCCCGTGGTTGGCCCTAGCGCTGAGGTCCCGGTCGCACGCACAGTCGCAACCGCAATCCTGTGGCTCGCCATCTGGATCGTTCCGCTTCTCGCCGTTGCCGCCGTTTTCGGGCAGGATCACGTGCTGACGCAGATCAGCTTGTTCTTCTCGAAGTTGGCGGTGGTGACCTTCGGCGGCGCCTATGCGGTGCTGGCCTACATGGCGCAGGACGTGGTGCAGCACTACGGGTGGCTCAGCGCCGGCGAGATGGTGGATGGGCTGGGGCTGGCCGAGACGACGCCCGGGCCGCTGATCCTCGTCACCGAGTTCGTCGGTTTCCTTGCCGCTTTCCGACATGGTGGTGGCAATGCCTGGGCCATGGGCGTGCTAGGCGCGGCGGTTACGCTGTGGGCGACGTTCGCGCCGTGCTTCCTGTGGATCTTTGTCGGCGCGCCGTACATCGAGCGCCTGCACACCGCGCCACGCCTGCAGTCCGCGCTGGCGGCCGTGACCGCGGCTGTGGTCGGCGTGATCCTCAACCTGACCGTGTGGTTTGCACTGCATGTGATCTTCGCGCGGGTCGGCGAGACCTGGGCCGGGCCGGTGAGGCTGTATTTGCCCGACCTATCGAGCCTCGATTGGGTGGCGCTGGTGCTGGCCATCCTTGCCGTCGTGCTGCTGTTCGTGCTCCATCGCGGCATCATCACGACGCTCGCCATTTGTGCCGCGCTAGCGCTGGCAATTCACAGCTTTGTCTAGACTTGCCCGATGCTATAGCCAGCCGCGGCGGCGGAAATAGACGAACGGAAGCACCGCCGATATCACCATCAGGCCGAGCGCCCATGGGTAGCCGAGCACCCAGTCGAGCTCGGGCATGTGCTTGAAATTCATGCCGTAGATGGTGCCGACGAGTGTTGGCGGCAGCAACACAACGGCGAGCACCGAGAAGATCTTGATGGTCTGGTTCTGCTCGATGTTGATCATGCCGAGAGTTGCATCGAGCAGGAACATGATGCGGTTGGTCAGGAAGCGCATGTGCTCCATCAGCGAGGCGATATCGCGATGCGTCGTGTCGATGCGCTGCAGGATGTAGGCGTCGTCGTTGCGATCGCGCACGGCCTTGGCGAAGAACGTCATCACGCGGTCGAGCGACACAGCGCTTTCCTGCGCTCTCGACGTGATATCGCCTTCCTTGCCGATGGCCTTGAGCAACAGGTCGAGACGACGGTTGCGGGTCTGCTTGCCGCCCTTGATCTCGAAGATCCCATGCGCCGTGCGCTCGACCTCGTCCTGGATGCGCTCCACGAGGTCAGCCTGCCGGTGCACGATCGTCTCGAGCAGTCCAATGGCGATGGCGGCTGCCGTGCTGCACGGCAGCGCCTCTTTCTCCACTCGCGACAGGAAGAAAGGGAAGGCCTTTGGCTCCGCATATCGTACGGTGACGAGGCGATTGCCCGCCAGGATGAAGGTCAGTGTCGAGGTAGCCGGCGTCGGGGCGTCCAAATTGTAGACGATGAACGCCGTCATGAAGTGGGCGCCGTTCTCCTGATACAACCGGTTCGAGACCTCGATCTCGCGCATTTCCGCGCGCGTTGGGATGGCTATGCCCAGCTGCTTCTCGACGTAGGCGTCCTCCTCCGACGTGGGGTTCAGGAGGTCGAGCCATACGGTGTCGGAGGACACAGGCTCTTGGCCCTCGCGCCGAGCGAGCACACTGCCCTTCGTGTCATAGAGAGTAATCATGTGGAGCGCTTTGCAGCTTGCAACGCGCCACGCCCATCGCATGCCCGCAGCGGAAGCGCAAGCTTTCGAGTGTGACAATTTGCTAACGCGACCTTGTCCAGTGGCGTGGCGGTACTATCGCTCAGGCGGGCACCCCGCCCTGCGGCGTTTTTCGTGGCCACAAGAGCAGGGCGAGGCCGATGACCGCCAAGCCCGCGTAGACAAAAGCCATCCACTGCTCCGCCCCCCCGCCGAGGAAGCGTTGCGCCCAGTTGTTGACGTCCTGGTAGCGCAGCACTGCGAACAACCCACCGGCGATGCCGCCCATCTGCCCCACCATGGCCAGGTTCTTGCCGAAGCGACGCAGAAAGAAGAACAACAGCAGGATGGCCCAAGGTGCGATCACGAGGCTCCAGCGCGGATTGAACCCACCGTAGTAGTTGCCGAACATCACGTCGGACGTCTGCTGGTAGCCGTAGTCCATGATCGGCCAGAACAACATGGCGACGGCGCCAATGATGACGCCGCGCTCGATGGCCGGCACCTGCGGTCCATACAGGGTGTCGATCTTGTTGCGCCACACGGCGAGCATCAGCGCAACGACGAGCATCACCGTTATGAAGAATATCTTGAGAGGCAGAAAGATCGCATCGAGGTCGGAGGCTTCCGAGCGGGTGCGCGGACTATTGCGTAGCGCCGCAACGTCCGATCTGAGCCGCGCCTGCGCTTCGCAGCACTCCTTTCCAGGCAGGCTGCGCAGCGCCGGAAAGCAGTAGCGTTCCTCTTTGAAAGAGGTTGTCGGCGGGAGCATATCGTCCACCCTGCAGTCCCGCGCAAACTCGGCAAGCCCCACTCTCCTCGGCCCGGCGTCGCGCAACTTGCTGACGACCGACAGAATTGGGGCGCGTTGACATGTACGCCCGACGGCGCAGTTTGCAGGTACGCCCGTATCGGCCTTGAGCGCCGCCGGTGAGACCTCCCAGACACCGCGTAGATCGCTGGCGCCGAACAGCTGGGCTACGCCGATCGAGATCGCCACGGCGACGAAGAAGCCGAGGATGAACCGGATCCGGCCGTACGGCACGTGGTACCAGTACATGTGCGCGAATGCGACCGACGGCAGATAGAACGCGGCCAGCACCAGCAGCCCGAAAATCGGGAAGAACAGGAAGAGATGGCTGTGCAGGTGGACCATGGCCTGCCAGTCGATGCTGGCGAACTCCTGGATGAGGAGCCCGGTCGACGCAAAAAACGACGCAGCCAAGACCAAATAGACGCAGGCCACAAAAATGTAGGCGCCCCGTGTCATCTCAATTTTCCCCCGAGATGAAGCCGCACCTTTCCGTGGCGCTACTATCCGCAACTTGCGTGTAAAACGCAAAGGGCACGTGGCGGGATGATCACGCTCGTTGTGCTTTGGAGTGCATGTTTCGATCAGGCACGCCAGCTGCCGCTGGTTCAGCTTGTGTTCATCGCCTGCGCTATAGCAGTCTGGCGAGGAACAACCCGAGGGTACGCGGTATTGCGGCAGCGGACAGGCTGTGTTCAGCTTGTCGCGAGGAGTGTTCGAAGTGCTACGCTGCGTCCTGCCGGGCTTGGCGCTGGGTTTGGCGCTGTTCGGGCTGGCGAGTGCCGAGCCCGTCAGCCGGCTTGTGTCCGGAGTGCGGCCATTTGCGCCCCACGGCCCCCCACTCGTACGCGTGCAGGGAGAGGCGTGCACCGAGGCGTGCCGCCGGGATCACAGCGCTTGCATGATCTCGGAAAAAGGGTCACCCAACTGCAATATCAGGCTGCAGCGTTGCCTGCAGGGCTGTCTCGCGGGCAAGCGCAAGTAGCAGCCTTGCGATCCTTAGTCCCTGTTGTCGACGATGATCACGCACAACCGCCTGGGGCCGTGCGCGCCTGTCACTAATTTGCCACCGACGTCGGCTGTGCGAGAGGGCCCCGAGACCAGGTTGACGGTGCGTGGCATGACGCCCTGACCAAAAGCGGAGCGCACGCGATCGAACGCGGCCTCGTAGGGCCCGACGATGTCCTGGGCGGCGACGACGACGATGTGGGTCTCGGGTAGGAAGTTCAGGGTGACAGGGTTGTCCGGGCCGGAGGTCATCACAAGCGTGCCGGTCTCAGCCACGGCAGCGGTGGCATGGCTCAATGCGGCCTCGTCGCCGGGTTGCGCCCGGCCGGACTGGCGCTCCAGCGTCGGCTCCTTCGACCAGTCGAGACCGGCGAGGAACGGGATCCTCGCCGGTGCGCACGCGCTGCGGCAGGTTGTTAGAACGCAGAAACCGGGCAACTGCCGACGGGATATCGCCCGGCGTCGCCACGTCGATCACGGTTGCAGCTGGCCTTCTAGGAAGCCACGCAGTAGCGTCTTGAGTCCGTCCGCCGACTTGGCCACGCGTTCGGGCACGAGATGCGCGCTGCGCTTCTTGAGTCGTGCAGCAACCGCCGCCTTCCGTGCGCCGTCATCTGCGGTGACCGCTAGTCCGGCACGAATGCGGCCGAGCATCGCGTCGCGAGGCGTCGTGTGTCTATCCTCTGCGCTCATCACTCTACTCCGGCCTGGCGCTCGGCCCACAGCTGCTGGAATGTGCGTCCCCGCGGTGCGGGCAGGTCGCGGTGACGCGTCCACCCACCCGCGCCCGGCAACCGACGGAATGCGCCCTTGCTCTTACCCATGACGCCGAGTAGCGCGATGCCGATCCGTGCGGCGCTATGATAGAGGCGCGGGCGTCGAGCCAAGAACGCCCAGAGCTTCAAACCGGCCCTGTAAGCTCATCGAGCCGCCGTCCTTGCGCGAACTCGGCCTCACGCCAGTGGCGCAGCAGGTTGGGAAGCGGGATCTTCATCGGGCAAACGGACTCGCAGCGCCCGCAGAACGTGGAGGCGTTGGGCAGGTCCGCCGCCCGTTTGACGCCGAGGAATTGCGGCGTCAGCACCGAGCCGATCGGACCCGGATACACCCAGCCGTAAGCATGGCCGCCGACGGCCTCGTACACTGGGCAATGGTTCATGCAGGCGCCGCACCGGATACAGCGCAACGCTTCCTGGAACGGTGTGCCGAGCATGGCCGAGCGGCCATTGTCCAGGATCACGACGTGATAGGCCTCCGGGCCGTCCGGATCGTCCGGGGCGGCGCGGGCCGGTGGAGAAGGTCGTGTACGTGGATATCTCCTGGCCCGTGGCCGAGCGCGCCAAGAGCCGGATGATGGCGCTCACGTCCTCCAATGTCGGCACCACCTTCTCGATGGACGCCACGACGATGTGCACCATCGGCAGAGACTGGGTGAGGTCGCCGTTGCCCTCGTTGGTGACGATGACGGAGGAGCCAGTCTCGGCGATCAGGAAATTGGCACCGGTGATGCCGACCTCGGCGGCCAGGAATTTCTCACGCAGGACGGTGCGCGCCTCGTTGACGAGTTGTCCCGGCTCTATCAGCACGCGATTGCCGGGCAGATGCGTGTGCAGGCGGCGGAAGTCGGCCTCGATCTGGTCCTGAGTGAGATGGATGGCCGGCGCGATGATGTGGCTCGGCGCCTCGCGGCGGATCTGCACCAGGTACTCGCCGAGATCGGTCTCGACCACCTCCATGCCGGCCGCCTCGAGGTGGGCGTTGAGGCCGATCTCCTCGGAGATCATCGACTTGCCCTTGGTGACTGTGCGCGCGCCGGCATCGCGGCAGATGTCGAGAACGATGCGGCGGGCGTCAGCGGCTGTGGCAGCCCAATGCACGTGCGCGCCGGCCGCCGTGGCGTTCTTCTCGTACTCCTCCAGATAAAGATCGAGATGCGCCAGCGTATGGTTTTTGATCTCGCGCCCGATCTCGCGCAGCGCCTCGAACTCGGGGAGCTTGGCGCGCGCCGCCGTGCGCTGGGCGACAAGGCCGGTCGGCAAACCGGACAGCGCGCGCTGCAACTGCGCATCTGCGAGCGCCGAGCGCGCGTTGTCCTTGAAGGTGTCCGAGGTCGGATGCATACGGTTACCCGGGCGCTCCGATAGGCGGGTCGGAAAGCTCGCCAGCCAGCACCTCGGCCACATGCCGCACAGCGACGGTGCGGCCCTGGCGCCTGAGCTTGCCGGCCATATTCAACAGGCAACCGACATCACCGGCGAGCAGCAGATCGGCGCCGGCCTCGCAGATGTTGGCGCACTTCTTCTCGACGATGGCGTTGGAGATCTCCGGAAACTTGATGGAGAAGGTGCCGCCGAAGCCGCAGCAGATCTCGCAGTCTTTCATCTCGACAAGCTCGAGGCCTTCGACGCTGGACAGTAGCTTGCGCGGCTGCTCCTTGATGCCGAGCTCGCGCAGGCCCGAGCAACTGTCGTGATAGGTGGCCCGCGCGGCAAGCTTGGCGTCGACGCGCGTTATGCCGCGCACGTCGGTCAGGAAGGAGATCAGCTCGTGCGTCTTGGCCGCGATCGCACTGGCGCGCGGCGCCCAGGCCGGATCGTCGGCCAGAAGGGCCGGGTAGTGTGCCTTCAACATGCCAGCGCAGGAGCCGGATGGAACGACCACATGGTCGAACGGCTCGAGCACGGCAATGGTCTGGCGTGCCAAGTCGGCGGCGGTGTCCTTGTCGCCCGAGTTGTACGCCGGCTGGCCGCAGCACGTCTGGCCCTTGGGGACTTCCACGTCGCAGCCTGACGCCTCGATCAGCCGGGCCGCGGCAAAGCCGACCGAGGGCCGCAGCAGATCGACCAGGCAGGTGGCGAACAGCGCAACGCGTGGTCGCGCGGGATCGGGATGTGTCATCGGCCGTTAGAACGCCGGAGGCTGAAGAGGCGAGGCGGTTTCCTTCTACCACGCCCGGCACGGCCGTCCATCAGCGGCTATTTGGAGAACGTCTTGAGGTAGGCAATGAGGTCCTCACGGTCCTGCTCGTCGCTCAAGCCGGCAAAGGCCATCTTGTTGCCCGGCATGGCTTCGCGCGGGTTCTGGAGGTAGCCAAGCATCTTGTCTTCATTCCAAACCCAACCGTTCTCGCCGGCCTTGCGGTTGGCGTCCGAGTAGCTGAAGCCTTCGATGGTCCCGGCCTTGCGGCCGAACAGATTGTTGAGCAAGGGGCCGACCTTGTTTCTCGCGTCCGGGCCGACGTCGTGACAGGCGCGGCACTTCTTGAAGACCTCCTCGCCGTTCTCGACGCTGGCGTCGACCGCGAGCGCAGGTACGAGCATTGTCGCGACCAACAGTGCGGCGGTGCCTGCCCTTACCATCCAGTTCATCCACAGCTCCTTGCCGGACGTTGCGATGCCCGATGTCATCTGGCATCGGCTGGCCGTTGGCGGAAGCCGACGCGTGGACGGCGCGACCAAGTGCAGCAGCCGATCGGCTCGGGCGGCTACTCCCTGTGGCCTTGGTATCGATTGGCCGGTCCGTCTGCGCTATAGTGGATGACGAAGTTGTTACCCATGCGCCTCACCATTGAGGGCGGCAATTCGGGCGAGAGAAGGAGCTGCGGCGTGTCGACGATCGCGTTGCCGAAGCCGGACCAGCGTGTGATCTCGCGGCGGGAGGCCATCGCCAAGGACCTCGCTCATCTGCTGGGCAGCGAGGTGGTGATCGCCGACGAGGATGGCCGGCGCGCCTTTGATACCGACGGGCTGTCGGCATATCGCGCCATGCCGCTCGTCGTCGTGCTGCCGCGCACGACCGAGGAGGTCGCCAAGGCGCTGCGCTACTGCCACGAGCACGGCATCAAGGTCGTCGCTCGCGGCGCGGGTACGTCCCTCTCCGGGGGCGCAATTCCGGCTGAGGACGCGGTGGTCATCGGTGTTTCCAAGATGAACCGCGTGCTCGAGGTGGATTATCTCAATCGTACCGCGCGGGTCGAGGCCGGCATCACCAACCTCGGCATCACGGCGGCGGTGCAGCCCAAGGGCTTTTTCTACGCGCCGGATCCTTCGAGCCAGCTCGCCTGCACGATCGCCGGCAACATCGCCATGAACTCGGGCGGTGCGCACTGCCTCAAATATGGGGTTACCACCAACAATGTGCTCGGCGTCAAGATGGTGCTGATGGACGGCCGCATCATCGAGATCGGCGGGCGCCACCTCGATCAGCCGGGCTACGACCTGCTCGGGCTGCTGGTCGGATCGGAAGGTCAGTTCGGCATCGTCACCGAGGCGACCGTGCGCATTCTGCGCGCGGCGGAAGCGGCGCGGCCCATGCTGCTCGGATTCGATTCGAGCGAGACGGCTGGCAGGTGCGTCTCAGCCATCATTGCGTCCGGTATCATTCCGGTTGCCATCGAGTTCATGGACAAGCCCGCCATCGAGGTGTGCGAGGCTTTCGCCAAGGCCGGCTATCCGCTCAACGTCGAGGCTTTGTTGATCGTTGAGGTCGAGGGCTCGGCCGAGGAAATTTCCGACCTCCTGGCGCGTATCGTCGAGATCGTCCGTCCACACAATCCCATGGTGGTGCGCATCAGCGAGAGCGAGGCCCAGAGCGCTGCCATCTGGAAGGGACGCAAAGTCGGCCTTTGGCGCCATCGGCCGGATCGCGGACTATTTCTGCATGGACGGCACCATCCCGCTCGGCCGCCTGCCGGAGGTCCTGGTCCGGATCACTTCGATCTGCAAGCAGCACGGATTCAAGGTCGCCAACATCTTCCATGCCGGCGACGGCAATCTGCATCCGCTGATCCTCTACGACGCCAACAAGCCGGGCGAGCTGGAGCGGGCCGAGCACTGCGGTGCGGAGATCCTGAAGCTGTGCGTGGAGGTGGGCGGCTGCCTCACCGGCGAGCATGGCGTCGGCATGGAGAAGCGCGATCTCATGCCGGTGCAGTTCACCCCTGGTGAGCTTGCGCTGCAGATGCGCATCAAGACCGTGTTCGACCCGCAGTGGCTGCTCAATCCCGCCAAGGTCTTTCCACTCGACGGCCGCGAGGCCGCAACGGCTGCCTGAGGGAGCTTTAGTGTGATGATCGAGAAATTCGCCCCATCAAGCGGCTCGGTTCCGAGCGAATTTCTCGATCTGAATCACACTAGCAAGTGTTGATTCTAGTGTCCCTTATGATTCCGAGGTTCGCTCCGGGACCTAGACGCGAATACAGGCGAACCTCGGAATCGGGACACTAGTGTGATGATCGAGAAATTCGCCCCATCAAGCGGCTCGGTTCCGAGCGAATTTCTCGATCTGCATCACATTAGAAAGTCCATAACTCTAGTGTCCCTTATAATTCCGAGGTTCGCTCCGGGACCTAGCCGCGAACGCAGGCGAACTTCGGCATCGGGACACTAGTGCAAGACCTCGTGAGACCGGCCACCGAGCAGGAGCTGCAACGCATCCTGACCGAAGCGAGCGGAAGCGGTAGTCCCGTCGAGGTCATGGGCTCGGGCTCCAAACGCGCCGTCGGCAGGCCGGCGCAGGCTGCACTGTCGCTGACCACGAGCTCCATGACGGGCATATCGCTCTACGAGCCGACGGAGCTGGTGCTGTCGGCGCGGGCTGGCACTCTGCTGACGCGCGTGGAGGAAGAGCTGGCCGGGCAGGGGCAGATGCTGGCGTTTGAACCGGTCGACCTTGGCCCCGTGCTGGGCGTGGAGCCCGGCCACGTCACCATGGGCGCGCTGCTCGCCACCAATCTTTCCGGCGCACGGCGTGTTGCCAGTGGGGGGGTGCGTGACCATGCGCTGGGCCTACGGGCGGTGACGGGTGCGGGCCAGCCGTTCCGGGCCGGCGGCCGGGTCATGAAGAACGTGACGGGCTATGATCTGACGCGCGGGCTGTCGGGGAGCTGGGGTACGCTCGCAGTGCTGACCGAGGTCACTTTCAAGCTGATGCCGGTGCCGGAGGAGACAGGTACGCTGGTGCTGTTCGGGCTCGAGGACGAGATCGCGGTCGAGGCGCTGTGCACAGCTATGGCGACGCCCTACGAGGTGTCGGGCGCAGTGCATCTGCAGCAGGCGTTGGCAGCCCGCCTCTGGCATGCTTCCACGCGCGCGCAGCAGAAGTCAGTGACCGCGATCAGGGTGGAGAATTTCTCCCGTTCCGTTGCCTATCGCACGGGCCGGCTCAAGGACGCGCTGAAGCCCTACGGCGAGGTGCACCAGCTTGACCACACGGGCTCGCTGGCGTTCTGGGACGAGCTGCGGCAGCTCTCCATCCTGCAGCAGAGCGACGCGCCGGTCTGGCGCATCTCGACGGCGCCGCGCTCTGGACCGAAGGTCGTTGCCGCCATCACGCGCTATATGGACTGCCGCGCGTTCTACGACTGGTCGGGTGGCCTCGTCTGGGCCGAGGTTCTGCCCGCCGCCGATGCGGGCGCCGCCGACATCCGCCGCGTCATGGCTGCGCACGGCGGGCATGCGACGCTCATCCGTGCCGAGCCGCCAGTGCGTGCAGGCGTCGAGGTGTTTCAGCCTTTGGAGCCGAGCCTCGCTGAGATCAGTCGCGGCATCAAGGCGGTGTTCGATCCGGCCGGCATTCTCAACCCCGGCCGCATGTATGCCGACGCGTGAGCCGGAGTTTGGAATCCCCTCTCCCCATTCCTTCGTCCGTGCGGAGCACGGCTTCGCCATGACGGTGGAGAGGGTTAGGGTGAGGGGCAGACCCTTGCTCAGTGTATGCCGCAGCCCCTCACCCCGACCCTCTCCCCGCACGCGGGGAGAGGGGGAGCGATAGAGATAAATGCAAACCAACTTCACGCCCAAGCAGCTCGAGAATCCGCGGCTCGCCGAGGCCGACCGCATTCTGCGCCGCTGCGTGCACTGCGGCCTGTGCACGGCCACCTGCTCGACCTACGTGTTGGTGGGCGACGAGCGCGACTCTCCGCGCGGTCGCATCTACCTGATGAAGGACATGTTCGAGAACGACCGCGATGCCGGCGACGAGGTGCGCCATCACATCGACCGCTGTCTCTCCTGCCTGTCCTGCATGACCACGTGCCCGAGCGGCGTCGACTACATGCACCTGGTGGATCTCGCCCGAGCGCGCATCGAGGATACCGGACGGCGCAGTTTCAAGGACCGCTTACTTCGAACGCTGCTGGCCAATCTCATCCCTTATCCAGATCGTTTCGCCCGCGCACTGGCGCTGGCGCCGTTGGCGCAGCCGTTCAAAGGTGTGTTGAAGCGCTTCGGATTTAAGGAGCTGGTCGCCATGCTGGATATGGCACCGCCCAAGCCAGTACGAGGCGCCAGATTTACGGGGCCGGGCACGGCCGCGACCAAGATGGAGCGGCGCAAGCGGGTGCTGCTGCTGGCCGGCTGCGCGCAGCAGGTGTTGCGGCCTGAGATCAACGACGCCACCATCCGCCTGCTGGCGCGCCGTGGCGTCGATGTCGAGGTGGCGGCCGGGGCCGGCTGCTGCGGTGCGCTCGTGCATCACATGGGCAAGGAGGCCATGGCCGTCGAGCAGGCCAAGCGCAACGTCGATGCCTGGTGGAAGGCGAACATTCGCGATCCCATCGACGCCATCATCGTCAACGCGTCGGGGTGCGGGACGACCGTGAAGGACTACGGGCATCTGCTGCGGCATGTGCCGGACTATGCCGAGCGCGCCGCCACCCTGGGGGCGCTCTCCCGCGATGTCACGGAGTTTCTCACCGACTACGAGCTGGGTCCGCCCAAGCGCTGGTCCACGCTGCGCGTGGCGTACCACTCCGCCTGCTCGATGCAGCACGGACAGCGCATCACCGAGGAGCCGCGTGCGCTTCTCACCAAGGCGGGTTTCACGGTGCTCGGTATTCCCGAGAGCCATATCTGCTGCGGCTCGGCTGGGGTCTACAATATCCTGCAACCGGAGCTGGCCGGAGAGCTGCGCGCCCGGAAAGTCGCCAACATCGAGAGCGTGCGCCCCGATGTCGTCGCCGCCGGCAATCTCGGCTGCATCACGCAGATCGGTCTCGGCACGCGCATCCCGATGGTGCATACGGTGGAGCTGCTCGACTGGGCCTACGGCGGTCCGGTGCCGCGCGGCCTGGAGCGGTTCGCGCGCTTCTCGACCGACGTCCCGGCCCCCGAGGATGCCTACATCGCATGAGCGCTGCGCCGGACCAGCGCGACGAGGCAGGGCCGTTCGACATTGTCGGCGACGTGCACGGCTGCTGCGACGAGCTCGAGATGCTGCTGACGAGGCTCGGCTATGGCGTGCGAACGAGCGGTCGCAACGCAGTCAAGGCATCGACGGAGCGGCGCGTCATCTTCGTCGGCGATTTCATCGATCGTGGGCCGAGATCGATCGAAGTCTTACGCATCGCCATGGCCATGGTCGAGGCGGGGCAAGCGCTGGCTGTGCTCGGCAACCATGATGTCAAGCTCATGCGCTGGCTCGATGGGCGCAATATCCAGCTCACGCATGGGCTGGCCCAGACGGTCGAGCAGATGCAGGCCGAGCCGGAGACGTTCCGGCATCAGGTCAAGGCATTCCTGGAAAGTCTGCCTTACCACCTCTGGCTCGACGACGGGCGGCTCGCGGTCGCGCATGCCGGCATTCGCGAGGATATGTTCGGCCGCACGAGCGGCTCGGTCCAGGCTTTCTGCCTCTACGGCGATACGACCGGCGAGAAGGACGAGCTCGGCCTGCCCGTGCGCCGCAACTGGGCGGCCAACTACCGTGGCAAGGCAGCCATTATCCACGGCCATACGCCGTTGGCGGAGGCGCAATGGCAGAACAACACCATCTGTATCGACACCGGCTGCTGCTTCGGCGGCAAGCTGACGGCACTGCGGTGGCCGGAGCGGGAGCTGGTCTCGGTGCCTGCCGCGCGCATGTACACCGCGCCGGCACGGCCCCTGGGTGCGGGGGCTGGACTGAGTGGCGGGCAGTGATGTGATCGGGCAGAGTTGGTCCTGACATCGCAAGTATTTGAATCCTTGGATTGGTCGTCGAGGCCCTCGAAAAAGTCCGCGGCAGGCAAGGTCAACGACGGTACTTTTGAGTGTGGCCGGAGTTGGAGACAGGCCGGTTCGTTGCAACTCCGCGGTCATCCTCGGGCTTGTCCCGAGGACCCAGTTCGCTACAGACTTCGGGGTTGGAGGCGGACCAACTGCATGACCGCGTATTGGGTCTACATTCTAGCGAGCCAGCCACGCGGTACGCTTTATATCGGCGTTACCAATGGGCTGGTTCGGCGCCTCGATGAACATCGTGCCGGAGTGGGCTCGGGATTCACTCGGAAGTACAAGGTATCAAGGCTGGTTTGGTATCAGGAGTTCGCGGGTATCGAGGAAGCGATCCAGCTCGAGAAGCGTCTGAAGCGCTAAGTCCGACAATGGAAGATCAATCTCATCGAGCGCACAAATCCGCATTGGATCGATCTGTACGACTCGTTGCCGGGTTCGGGGTCGGTTGCGCACTCATCAGCTCGCGGAGCCATGGGTCGTCGGGACAAGCCCGACGATGACATCCTGGGAGATCATCGGATCGCGCAACAGGTCCAAGAGGGCGAGCCGGACTACGACGCTTAGATCGGAGGGAGCATGAACGCCACCAACCCCTACGCCGCCGGGATCGCCTTCTGCGAGGGCTGCTTCGTGCCTATCGACGAAGCACGTATCCCGCTGCTCGACTGGGGCTTCCTGCGCTCGGACGCGGTGCAGGACACCGTGTCGGTGTTCGACGGCGCCTTCTTCCGTCTGGAGGACCACCTGACGCGGTTCGAGCGCAACTGGAAGAAGCTGCGCATGCAATGTCCGCACGACCGCGACACCGTGCGCGCCATTCTGACCGAGGCCGTGCGGCGCTCTGGCCTGCACGAGGCCTATGTGCAGATGCTGATGACGCGCGGGCGCGCCCCCGTCGGCAGCCGCGACGTGCGGCTGGCGCAGAACAAGTTCTGGATGTTCTGCATCCCCTACGTGTGGATTGCGCGGCCAGAGCAGAAGGAGGTCGGGCTGTCCATGCACGTGTCGGCTATCCAGCGCGTGCCGAAGGAGAGCGTAGACCCCACCATCAAGCACTATCACTGGCTCGACTTCCAGATGGCGCTGATGGAGGGCTATGACCGGGGCGCCGACACCTGCGCCGTCGTCGACAAGGATGGCAACATCGCGGAGGGGCCGGGGTTCAACATCTTCGCCGTCAAGGACGGGCGCATCATCACGCCGCCGGAGGATGTGTGCCTCGACGGCATGACGCGCGACACGGTTTTCAAGCTGGCGGCCGAGACCAATCTGGAGATCGCCAAGCGCCCGCTGCCGCCGGGCGAGATGCGCGCCGCCGATGAGGTCTTCATTTCCACCACCGGCGGCGGCATCATCGCCATCACCAAGGTCGATGGCCGTGCCGTCGCCTCGGGCCATCCCGGCCCTGTGACAAAGCGGCTGGATGGCCTCTACTGGCAGAAGCGCCGCGCTGGCTGGCATGTGACGCCTGTCGACTACTCGGCACCGCTACGCTTCGACCCGAAGTAAGGAATCAACTCAGCGTGCACGTGGTGTGCCGGCATCGGGGACCTGCTCGATGGAGAAGAGCTCGGGCGGCGTGACGACCAGGCCGAGCGCCATGCGGATCGATACGGCGATGACGAGCAGCGCAAGCATGACGCGCAACTGCTCGGCCTTCAGACGCTGTCCCATTTCCACGCCATAGTGCGCGCCTATGACGCCCCCAACCATCAGCGGGGCGGCAAGCATGACATCGACGCTGTTGTTGAGCACGGACTGCAGCACGGTGGTGAAGGCAGTTACGAACACGATCTGGAATACGGACGTACCGATGACGATGCGGGTCGGCATGCCAAGCAGATAGATGAGCGCCGGCACCAGCAAAAACCCGCCGCCCACACCCATGATAGCTGTGAGCCAACCGACGAACGCTCCAATAAGGACGGGCGGGATGGCGCTGATGTAGAGGCGCGACGCACGGAAGCGCTGCTTGAGCGGCAAGCCCTGTATCCAGGTGTGCTGGGCGGCGCGCCGCACTGGCACATGCTTGGCTTCGGAGATCGCGCGCAAGGTACGCAGGCTCTCGATCAGCATCAGCGCACCGATGACGCCGAGCAGGATCACGTAGGACAGCGATACGAACAGGTCGACCTGGCCGAGCGCCTTGAGCAGGTTCAGGACATAGGCGCCGCTCAACGCGCCGACCAGCCCGCCGCCGATCAGAAATGCGCCCATGTACAGGTCGACGTTGCCCCGCTGCCAGTGTGCGAATGCGCTCGAGACGGAGGAGGCGACCACGTGGCTGGCGCCGGTGCCGACCGCGAGCGCCGGCGGCACGCCGAGCAGAATCAGCATCGGCGTCAGGATGAAGCCGCCGCCGATGCCGAACATGCCGGAAAGCACGCCGACGGCGAGCCCCATCCCCAGCAGCAGGAACAGGTTCAGCGACATCTCTGCCATCGGCAGATAGATCTGCAAGGCCGTTGCTCCGGTGCCGAAATGGGGTGCTGTCGTGCCGCGGTCTTCGCGTAAGCGCCGCGCCGCCGCTGGTCAAGCTCCGGTCTTTGGCTGCGCCCTTCTGCAGACGCGATCGCGGTGATAGCGTGCGCCGATTCATGCGACCGGAGGCCCGATGGACAAGATCAACCAGCGCATAGCCGGCGAGCTTGGCGTCGGCGCCGGCCAGGTGGCGGCCGTTGTCGAGCTGCTGGCCGAAGGGGCAACGGTGCCGTTCATCGCCCGCTACCGCAAGGAGCGGACCGGCGGCCTCGATGACACGCAACTGCGCAAGCTGCAGGAGCGACTCGAATACCTTCGGGAGCTGGAGAAGCGTCGAGAGACGGTGCTCGCGAGCATCAACGAGCAAGGCAAAATGACGCCTGAGCTCGGTGCGGCCATTGCGGCGGCTGAGACCAAGGTGGCGCTGGAAGACCTTTATGCGCCCTACAAGCCGAAGCGGCGCACCAAGGCGCAGATCGCCCGCGAGGCGGGGCTGGAGCCGCTGGCGAATGCCCTGCTCGGTAACCCGATGCTCGATCCGGCCGCCGAGGCCGGCAAATACATTGATGCCGGCAAAGGCATCGCCGATGCCAAGGCCGCACTGGACGGCGCCCGCGCAATCCTGATCGAGCGCTTTGGCGAGGACGCGCGTCTCGTTGGCAGTCTGCGCGAATGGATGTGGAGCGAGGGCGTCGTCACCTCGACGGTCGTCAAGGGCAAAGAGACGGACGGCGCCAAGTTCTCCGACTATTTCGATTTCAGCCAGAAGATCAGCGCGCTCCCATCGCATCGCGCCCTGGCGCTGCTGCGCGGCCAGAACGATGAGATTCTGAAGCTCGATCTCGATGTGCCGGTGGGCGAGAAACAGGCCCATCCGGCGGAAGCCAAGATCAAGGTCGCATTCGGCCTCGCCGACAAGAGCCGCCCCGCCGACGCCTGGCTGGCGGAGACCGTGCGCCTCGCCTGGAAGACGAAGATCTCCGTCAGTCTCTATGTCGATCTGTTCGGCCGGCTCAAAGAGCGCGCGGACGCCGAGGCCATCAGTGTGTTCTCGAAGAACCTGAAGGACCTGCTGCTGGCCGCACCCGCGGGTGCGCGGGTGACGATGGGGCTCGATCCTGGCTTCAGGACCGGCGTCAAGGTGGCGGTGGTTGATGCGACAGGCAAGCTGGTTGAGACGGCGACGATCTACCCGCACGAGCCACGCTCGGACTGGCAGGGGTCGCTGGCTGCACTCGCCGCGCTTGCCATGCGGCACAAGGTCGAGCTGGTGAGCGTTGGCAATGGCACGGCCAGCCGGGAGACCGACAAGCTGGTGGCCGAGCTCATCGCCAAGATGCCGCAACTGAAGCTGACCAAGGTGATGGTGTCGGAAGCCGGCGCCTCGGTCTATTCCGCCTCCGAGCTGGCGGCCAAGGAGTTCCCCGATCTCGACGTTTCCTTGCGTGGCGCTGCCTCTATTGCCCGCCGCCTGCAGGACCCGCTGGCGGAGCTGGTCAAGATCGAGCCTAAGGCCATCGGCGTTGGCCAGTATCAGCACGACGTCAACCAGGCAGAGCTGGCGCGCTCGCTCGACGGAGTGGTCGAGGACTGCGTCAACTCGGTGGGAGTGGACGTCAACACCGCCTCGCCGGCGCTGCTAACGCGGGTGTCCGGCCTCAACACCACGCTCGCCGGCAATATCGTTGCTTATCGCGACGAGAACGGCGCCTTCAAGGCGCGCACGGGCCTCAAGAAAGTGCCGCGCCTCGGTCCCAAGGCCTACGAGCAGGCGGCCGGTTTCCTGCGCATCATGAACGCGAGGAACCCGCTCGATGCCTCCGCCGTGCATCCGGAGGCCTACGCCGTGGTGGAGAACATCGCGGCGGCAACCGGGCGTGCGGTGAAATCGATGATCGGCGACGGTGCATTCCTGCGTACGCTGCGCCCGGCCCAGTTCGCGGATGCGCAGTTCGGCGTGCCGACCGTCACCGATATCATTGCCGAGCTCGAGAAGCCCGGCCGCGATCCGCGGCCTGAGTTCAAGACCGCCACCTTCCTGGAAGGCGTGGAGAAAATCTCTGATCTGAAACCCGGCATGCAGCTCGAAGGCGTGGTGACTAACGTCACCAACTTCGGTGCCTTCATCGATGTCGGCGTGCACCAGGATGGCCTCGTGCACATCTCCGAGATGGCGGACCGCTTCGTCAAGGACCCGCGCGAGGTGGTGAAAGCCGGCGATGTCGTCAAGGTGCGCGTGAAGGAGGTGGATGCCGCGCGCAAGCGCATCGCGCTCACCATGCGGTCAGGTGCTATCGACACCGCAAAGAACGATATGGGGCGCAGCACGCGACCTGCCTCGCCGTCGCCGAAATCGGCGAACCGTCCACCGGATCGCTCGGACCCGGAGCCGGAAAGCGCACTCGCGGCTGCGCTCCGCCGCGCGCAGGAAGGTAAACGCTGAGCTTGCATCCGGCCTGAACACCCCTGGGCTGCACAAGAAGTGCTGGACCAGTGCCGGAGCGGGCCACATGATCGCCGTCGCGATATAGCGGCGGAGGACTTCATGCGCATCGGCGTGCCCAAGGAGATCAAGGTCCACGAGTATCGCATCGGGATGATTCCTGGCTCCGTTCGCGAGGCGGTGGAGCACGGCCACGAGGTCTGGGTCGAGCACGACGCGGCGGCGCGCCAAGGTCTCACCAACGACGACTACAAGAAAGCCGGGGCCAAGATCGTCAAGACGGCGGCCGAGCTCTTCGCCAAATGCGACATGATCGTGAAGGTGAAGGAGCCGCAGCTGGACGAATGCAAGATGCTGCGCCCCGGGCAGACGCTGTTCACCTATCTGCATCTGGCACCCGACCCCGAGCAAACCAAGGCGCTCATCAAGTCCGGCGCCACCGCCATCGCCTACGAGACAGTCACCAGCGCGCGCGGCGGGCTGCCACTGCTGGCGCCCATGAGCGAGGTGGCGGGCCGCATGGCGGTGCAGGCCGGCGCGCATTGTCTGGAAATGGAGCAGGGCGGGCGCGGCATGCTGCTCGGCGGTGTGGCCGGTGTCGCGCCAGCGAAAGTCGTCGTACTGGGAGGTGGCGTGTCCGGCGTCAACGCGGCGCGCATGGCTATTGGGCTGGAGGCGCAGGTCACGGTGCTCGACATCAATGTCGAGCGGCTTTATGCCATCGACCAGCAGTTCGGCGCATCGGTGAACACGATCTTTTCCACGCGCGCCGGGGTCGAGGAATACGTGCTCGATGCCGATCTGGTGATCGGCGCGGTGCTGGTGCCGGGCGCCGCGGCGCCGAAGCTGCTGACCGAGAAGCTTGTGAAGGACATGAAGCGCGGTTCGGTGTTCGTGGATATTTCCATCGACCAGGGCGGCTGCTCGGAAACCTCGCGGCCGACCACGCACGCGGCACCCACCTATGTGGTGCACGACGTGGTGCACTACTGTGTCGCCAACATGCCGGGTGCGGTCGCGCGCACGTCCACGTTCGCGCTCAACAATGCGACCTTGCCGTTCATCCTTGCGCTGGCCGACAAGGGACCGAAGCAGGCGATGCTGGATGATCCCCATCTGCTCGCGGGCCTCAACGTGCACCAGGGCAAGATCACATATGCGGCGGTCGGCGAGGCGCTGGGCCTCGATCATGTCGAGGCGCGCACGGCGCTGGCAGCGTGAGCGGTTCACCATGCGCGCAAGAAGTCGGGACGAATAATCCCCGCGTTTTGCGCTTGGCGCATGATCGTCGTGCCGTCTGCCGGCGACGGGGCGTGGATGCATCCGTCCTTCACGTGGCAGGCGGCCGGTGCCTGGAAGGTAGAGCTCACGGACGCTCGAGATCCAGGGGGCCGCGGGACGACCGCTTGCGGTGAGGTGCCAGCAATGGCGCGGAGCCGCAGGCCGTCCAAAGGACTGAAGGTGCGTTGCGTGATGCCTCCGCTGAGGCAGAGCGCAACACCAAAGCGCGTCCCCGGACTTCAAATCGCCGCACGCGGGTGCCGCAAGGCAACCCTTGGACCGTGAGGTCCGGAGGACGCAAGTCCTCGGGGAGACCCGCGCGGGTCTCCTGGGGCGGTCACACGCCCCGCGGTTGCTGCGGGGCACCCGCGTCCCGTCGCACTTTCATACCTTCGGGTCCACCGGACCGCGGGGAGGATGGCGCGTGCGTCGCCCGCAATTCACTTGTCATCCCGGGTCGCGCGCGGGAACGGATGCCGCGTGTGTTGGCCGCTGCCTCGTCCCGCGCTTGCCCGGGATGACAGTTAGAGCGTGTGGCGCTGGATGAAGCCGAGGATGACATTCATGGTGGGGCACCGCGGAGGGATGCGGGCGGCCCGCCGACGAGCAGAAGGCACCCGGCTTTCCGCTCCCTCCGCCATCCGCTATAAGGCGGCCACCGAAGCGTAGCGGGCCCGAGTCGGGCTAGAGCAGGATCGCTTCGGATTGAATGACTTTACCGCAAACGAGACGTCGGGGCCGAAGCGTGAATCCTGCTCTACACTTGGAGCTTAGAGTGCGATTCACGCCTCACATGGAAGCGGTAGTGCTTCCATGTGAGACGATCGCGCTCTAGAAAAAAGCTTTTCAGATCATGCAGAAGACCCGCAAGGACCAGCGTCCGGCAGCGGAGCTGCCGAAGGGGTTCATCGACGTTGCCGCAGGGGACCTGCAGGCGACCGGCCACATGCTGGAGACGATCCGCGAGGTCTACCACCGCTACGGCTTCGAGCCGCTGGACACGCCGGCGCTGGAATACACCGAGGCGCTGGGCAAGTTCCTGCCCGATCAGGACCGGCCGAACGCCGGAGTCTTCTCCTTTCAGGACGAAGACGAGAAGTGGATGAGCCTGCGCTACGACCTGACCGCGCCGCTCGCCCGCTACGTCGCCGCCAATTTCGACAAGCTGCCGAAGCCGTTCCGCCGCTACGCGGTGGGTCCGGTGTGGCGCAACGAGAAGCCGGGACCGGGGCGCTATCGCCAGTTCACGCAGTTCGATGCGGATACGGTGGGGACGGACAGCGTCGCCGCGGACGCGGAGATCTGCATGCTGGCGGCCGACACGATGGAGGCGCTGGAGCTTGGCGGGAAGTACGTCATCAAGGTCAGTAATCGCAAACTGCTCGACGGCGTCCTGGACGAGGCGCAGCTTGGCGGTGACGAAGATGCCGGCCGACGCCTAACGGTGCTACGCGCCATAGACAAACTCGACCGCCTGAAGCTTGAGGGCGTCAAGCTCTTGCTCGGGCCTGGCCGCACAGACGATAGCGGCGATTTCACGCCGGGAGCTGGTCTGGATGATCGTCAGATTTCCATCATCGAGAAATTCTTGCTCACGCAGATCGGCCGACCGCTGAAAGACATTAGCGACGATCCTGTAGAACAGGAGCGCGTCGGGAAGCGCGCCAAGGTCTTTACGGGCGGCTCCAGCGACAACGTATTTGTGGACGACAATCTAGCGACGATCGAATGGCTGAAGAAGTCGTTCGGTCACAACGCAATAGCAGCTCAGGGTATCGCGGAGCTGGAAACCGTCGCTCAGCTCGCAAGATCTGCCGGCTACAACGAAGAGCAGATTCTCATAGATCCCTCCGTCGTCCGCGGCCTCGAATACTACACCGGCCCCGTGTTCGAAGCCGAGCTGACCTTCCAGGTGAAGAACGAGGACGGGCAGACTGTGCGCTTCGGCTCGGTCGGAGGCGGCGGGCGCTACGACGGCCTCGTCGAGCGCTTCATGGGCACCAAGGTGCCGGCCACCGGCTTCTCCATCGGCGTGTCGCGCCTGCAGGCGGCACTCGCCGCGCTCAACAAGGACAAACCCACCGCCTCCGATGGTCCCGTGGTCGTGCTCGTCATGGATAAAGGCGAGCTGCCGCGCTACCAGAAGATGGCCCAGGCGCTGCGTCAGGCTGGCATCCGCGCTGAGATGTACCTCGGCACGTCGGGCATGAAGGCGCAGATGAAGTACGCCGACCGGCGCGGCTCGCCCTGCGTCGTCATCCAAGGCGGCGACGAGCGCAATCAAGAGCCGCCGATGGTGCAGATCAAAGACCTGATCGAAGGCGCCAAGGCCGCCGAGACCATCAAGGACTCGAAAGAGTGGCGCGAAGCCCGCCCCGCCCAGTTCTCCGTCCCCGAATGTCAACTCGTTGAAGCTGTGCGCAGCGTGCTCGCGCGACACCGAAACTAAAATCCCCTCTCCCCATTGTCCTTCGCAATGGGGAGAGGGTTAGGGTGAGGGGCAGACGCTTGCTCGGAGTGTATCGCTGCCCCTCATCCCAGCCCTCTCGTCATGGCGAAGCCATGCTCTGCATGGACGCAAGCGGGGAGAGGGAGAAACGAAGCATTCCTCACCTCGCGTTTGTATGAGAATGACGATGAGAGGCAGTCAGCCGTGGCGTACAAATCGCGCGCGGGTTTTGAGAGATACGCAGTCATCCGCAGAGGCGAGGCTGTGGGAGCGTGTGCGGGATCGTCAACTCGGAGGCTTCAAGTTCGTTCGTCAGGCCTCAATTCGCCAGTTTTTCGCGGACTTCGCGTGTCGCGAGAGAAAGTTGGTTGTGGAGATAGATGGTGGCACACATTCAAGTGACGCTGAGGCGACGGCAGATGCGCATCGCGACGCAGAGCTGGCGAAGCTCGGCTATCGAGTAATTCGGGTAGGGAATGATGAAGTTTACGACAACATTGACGGCGTTCTGGAAACGCTTCTCGCTGAACTGAAGATTGAATCATGATCGATGTGGTGCCGTTCCGCCGCCCCTCACCCTCTCGTCATGGCGAAGCCATGCTCCGCATGGACGCAAAGCGGGGAGAGGGAGAAGTGATGATATCCCCTCTCCCCGTTCTTCACGGGGAGAGGGTTAGGGTGAGGGGCGGACCCTTGCTCAGAATATGCCGCTGCCCCTCACCCCGACCCTCTCCCCGCGAGCGGGGAGAGGGGGAATAGGCAACCATGGTCGCTGAAACCGCACAACAGTTTGAAGCGCTGGAGGCTCAGGCCGCGCGCATCATGGGCGTCTTCACGGAGGGCGGATATGAGCGTGTGGCGCCGTCGATCATTCAGCCTGCCGACCTCTTCCTCGATGTTGTCGGCGAGAGCCTGCGCGCGCGCACCTACGTCTTCACCGATCAGGAGGGCGACGAGCTGTGCCTGCGCCCCGACCTGACCTTGCCCGCCTGCCGCATCTATCTGGAGCGCCACCCGGATGCAGAAACACCGGCGCGGCTCTGCTACAACGGCTCGGCCTTCCGCTTCCAGCCGGGCGGGGCCTCGGCGGCGCACCCGCGCGAATTCCGCCAGGCGGGCATCGAGTCGTTTGCCGCACCTGACGCTGCTGCTGCCGACGTAGAAATCCTGCGCTTGACGCTGAAGGCCATTCGCGTCGCCGGCGTCAATCACATCCAACTCCGCGTCGGCGACCTCGGCTTGTTTGGCGCGCTGCTGTCGGCGGTGCGCATGCCCGAACGCTGGCGCACGCGCCTGCGCCACCTGTTCTGGCGTCCCGACGCCTTCCGCGCAGAACTTAAGCGGTTGGCCACGGCGCCGGCCGAAGCTATCGACGGACTGCCGTACGATCTCGTCGTCGGCCTCGAGCCGGAGGACCCGGTGGGCACGGAGGAGCTGGTCGCGCTCTATCTCGAAAAGGAGGGGATGGAGGCTATCGGCGTACGCACGGTGGCCGAGATCGCCGAGATCCTACGGTCTGCTGTCGCCGATGCACGCGCGGAGCCGCTGGCTCCCGACGTGGCCGAGCTGATCGAGCGCTATCTCGCCATCACCGGTCCGGTCGGCGGCATTCCGGCGCGCGTCCAGGAGTTGACGCGGGCGCAGCGCATCGACATTTCTGAGGCAGTGGATGCGTTCGAGCGGCGCATGGCGTTGCTGTCGGTCGGCGGCGTCGATATCGAGGAAGCCGACTTCTCCGCCGAATTCGGCCGCAACTTCGAGTACTACACGGGCTTCGTGTTCGAGGTGATGTCGCCCAAGCTCGGACCGAAAAGCCCACTCGCTGGTGGTGGCCGCTACGACACGATGCTGAATACGGCCGGCGCCGGCAAGGATGTCCCAGCCGTTGGCGCGGCAATCTATACAGAGCGCGTGCTGTTGGCAGTCGAGGAGGACGCGCCATGAGCGAGCGTCTCATCATCGCCGTGCCGTCCAAGGGCCGCCTCATGGATCAGGCCGCCGAGCTGTTCGCAAAGGCGGGCCTCGAGCTGCACAAGGTCGGCAGCCAGCGCGGCTATCGCGGCGAGATCGCCGGCTTCGATGATGTCGAGGTGGTGTTCGTGTCTGCCTCCGAGATCACCGCGTTGCTGAAGGCGGGCCGCGCGCATCTGGGCGTCACCGGCGAGGACCTGGTCCGCGAGACCATGGCCGATGCCGACGCGCGCGTGTCGCTGCTGGTGGCGCTCGGCTTCGGCCGGGCCGATGTGGTCGTGGCCGTGCCGGCGGCCTGGATCGACGTGCGTCGCATGGCCGATCTGGAGGCCGCCGCCATGCTGTTTCAGCGCACCCACGGGCGGCGCCTGCGCGTGGCGACGAAGTACATGAACCTGACGCGCCGCTTCTTTGCCGCCAAGGGCGTCACCGGCTATCGCATCGTGGAGAGCCTCGGCGCCACTGAAGGCACGCCAGTCGCCGGCGCCGCCGAGCTGATCGTCGACATCACCACCACCGGCACGACGCTCAAGGCCAACGGACTGAAAGTGCTGGATGACGGCGTGATCTTGAAGTCGCAGGCGCACCTCGTGGCGTCGAAGCTTGCGCCCTGGACGCCGCAGGCCGAGGCGATGCGCGACAAGATCAAGGCGAAACTCGCAAGCGCGAGCGGTAGCAGGTAGTGACGGTCCAAATCTGGATCAGATGCGGAACACCGCACCGGCCACCGACCGCGCGCGCTCGCGCACGGCGCCGCCGTCGTTGCCGGAGCGGACGATCCATTGCCCGCTCGCGGTACGTCCGGTGATCTCGCCGACATGGTGGCGCCATACAACCACGGCGCCGACCTGCGGCCCGGTCGGGTTGCCCCATTTGCGCCAGTTCCAGGCGATGTTGAGCTCAGGTCCGCCGCCCCGCCGTGTGCGCATCCACCAGCCACACCAGCGCCTGGGGCGTGGCCCGACGCCGGCGTAGCTGCGCGGCGCTCTCTCGCCGCGCTGGCGCCCATGGTTGCGATAGGCGCGCTGCGAACCGAACGAACTCCATATGATTTCGCCTGTCGTGTCGAAGGACTGCGCATCCGCTGGGGAAGCGGCGCCGAATAGAAACAGGGCGCCTATGGCGCCCGGCAGTAGTGTCTGTTTCATTCCCATCACGCGTTTCCGATACACAATTTTATTCGAAGTGTAGGAATGGGATGCCAAATTCGGTTAAGAGTAAGGCTGAGCTGAAAAGTGCGGCAATTGGTCCATTCCCGGAGCACCCCGGCGCGACAAGCGCTTAGGTACTTCAGGCGGCTGAAGGGCAATTTCCGCGCCACGCCGGTCCCCGGCCACCAGCCCGTCGAGCACGCATGGCGCAGCGATGCGATCGACTCGCAAAGACGCGATGAAGATCATGGTCTGCCAATGGCCATGCGGTGTCTTGAGGACGAGGCGCTTGCGGCGTGGCATCCAGCCCCTGAGCGGCAGAGCTTCCCCGCCCAGGAACGCCGAATATGTTTCAATGTGAAGCGATCAGGCTCCAGTGTGTCTCAGATTGAAAAATTCGCTCAGAGACAACCGCGGACAGCTAGTATCCTCCTGATTGCGAAGTCCGTTGCAGCGCGCGCTGCAGGCTCCGACGAGGTTCGCGATCGAGACGCCAGAACCTGTCCATTCCATCGCGTAATGCCCGCCAAGAAAACGATACGGCCATTTGGCACTTGGGCCTCGCCGCTGGATGCGGCCAGCGTGGCGAGAGGCGCGCGCCGTTTCGGCCGGCTGCAGGCTGACGGGGGCTGGCTCTATTGGACCGAAGGTCGCCCCGAGGAGCGTGGACGCCAGACCCTGATGCGGGCAAGGCCCGGCTCTGAGCCCGAGGAAATTCTGCGGCAGCCGTTCTCGGCACGCTCGCGTGTGCACGAATATGGCGGGGGCGAGTTTCTCGCCGCGGGCGACGATATCTATTTCGTCAACGACGCCGACCAGGACGTCTATTGCCTGCGTGTCGGCGAGAACCCGCGACGCCTGACCCGCAGCACCAACACGCGGTTTGCCGATTTCGCGCTCGACGCGAAGCGACAGCGCCTGATCGCGGTCGCCGAGAGGCATGCAAAGCGCTCCGCGCATCCACAAAACCTGCTCGTGTCGATTGCGCTGGCCGGCCGCGCACGTGGGCAGATCAGCGAGCTGGCAACCGGTCACGATTTCTATTCCGATCCGCGCCTTTCGCCGGACGGAGACCGCCTTGCGTTCGTGGTCTGGGATCTGCCTGACATGCCGTGGGATCAGTCGGTGCTCTATTTGGCGGATGGGACCAAATCTGGCGCGCTGCGAAAAGCGAAGGCCCTGGCTGGCGGCGGCGGCGATGCAGCAGCACAGCCGGAATGGTCTAGCGACGGTGCGCTGTATTTCGTGCTCGATGGGCGTGCAGCGCAGGGTCTGCACCGGATCGCGCCGGGTGGCCGTATCGCGGCGGTGGAGACGGGCATTGCCGGTGAGCTGTCGCGGCCGCAATGGGTGTTCGGGACGCGCAGCTACGCGTTGAGCGCGAACGGCTCTTTTGCCGTGTCGCAGATCGACACGGGCGCCAGCAAATTTGCGGTCATCGCGACATCGCGCCGGCGCAAGCAAACCGAGGTGGCGCACAAACTGCCCTTCCGCGCCCTCGATCAGCCGACGACGTTTGGCGACACGTTTGCCGGCATGGCAGTACGCGATGCGGCATCTCCGGCCATTGCTGTGCTGGACGGAGCGCGCCCGCAAATTGTGCGTAGCACGTCCGACCTGCGTCTTGCCGCGGCCATGATATCCAAGGGCCGCGTCATGACCTTCCGCGGTGACGACGGCCGAGATGTCTATGGGGTCTTCTATGCACCCGCCAACCCCGGCTGCCAGGGGCCGAAAGATGCAAGGCCGCCACTCATCGTCCTTGTGCACGGCGGGCCGACGTCGATGACCGAGCGCGGCTTCAAGCCGCGCGTGCAGTTCTTCACCACACGTGGCTTCGCTGTGCTCGATCTCGATTACTCAGGCTCGACCGGCTACGGGCGGGCCTATCGAGAGCGACTCGACGGACGCTGGGGTGAGATCGACGTGGCGGACGCCGCGCTGGCGGCGCAGCAACTCGCCAAGCGGTATCACGTCGACGCCACACGCATGGCCATCGCCGGCGGCAGCGCCGGTGGCTACACGGTGCTGATGGCGCTCGCGACAACCAGCGTGTTCGCCGCTGGCAGCAGCCATTACGGCATCTCGGACCTGGGCCTGCTGCTGGCTCACACGCACAAGTTCGAGTCCGGCTATTTGCATCGCCTAATGGGCACGACGCCTGATAGCTGGAAACCGACCTTCGAGGCGCGTTCGCCCATTCGGATCGCCAGCCGCATCACGAGCCCGGTGATCCTGTTCCAGGGACTGGACGACAAGGTCGTGCCGCCGGAGCAGTCGCGCCGCATTGTCGCGGAATTGAAGCGTCGCAAGATCGAGGTGGCCTATCACGAGTTTGCCGGCGAGGGACATGGTTTCCGGCGAGCCGAGACCATTATCGCCGTGCTGGAGACCGAGCTCGCATTCCTTCGGCGGAACATGCGGTTAGCTTAGCTTTGCCGCTTTATTCATCAGGCCTGCCGTCATTTTAGCGTTGTGTGCTGCCCGCGGGGCCGCTGTTCTACCCGCGTGCCGGGGTCGCCAACTGGTCGGAATGGCGCTGGCTGCACTATAGTGTCTGGGCTGGAGACAGCATCCGTCCGTGAGCAGAAAAATCGAGGCGCTTCCGTGCCCAGGTTGGGTGACGAGGTCGTGCCCGCTGCTTGCTAAGTGTCGTTGTCTGATTGGAAACAAGGGGAGATGCCATGAAAATGCAACTCGGGGCGGTGGCCCTGGTCGTCGCCGTCACCACGGCCGGCCCCGCGCTCGCGCAGACTGCAGGGTCGCGCACGCTGAAAATGCAATCGACGTGGCCCGCCACGCTGACGCTACAGGACAATTTCCGCTTCTTCGGCGAGCGCGTGGACAAGCTGACCGCGGGTGCTTTGAAGATCGAGACGGCGCCTGCAGGCCAGATCGTGCCGGCCTTCGAGATTCTCGACGCCACGCACAAGAAGGTCATCGATGGCGGCCATGGCATCGCCTACTATTGGGTCGGCAAGAACAAGGCCGCGACGCTGTTCTCCAACACGCCTGCCGGCATCGTCGGCATGGACCACATGGACTACCTCGGTTGGATGTACGAGGGCGGCGGTCTCGATCTGTGGTGGGAGTTCTACCAGAAGGAGCTGAAGCTCAACGTCGTTGCCTTCCCGATCCTGCCGTCGAGCCCGCAGGCGCTGGGCTGGTTCAGAAAGCCCATCACCAGTCTCGCCGACTTCAAAGGCATGAAATGCCGTCAGACCGGCATCGTCGGCGAGATCTATCACAAGATGGGCATGGCGGTCGTGAACATGCCGGGCGGTGAAATCCTGCCCGCGGCCGAGCGCGGCGCCATCGACTGTGCCGAATGGGTCGGCGGCGTCGAGGACATGAAGCTCGGCCTGCATACGGTGTGGAAGAACCACTACACGCCGGGCATGCACGAGTTGGGCTCCATCGGCGAGCTGATCATCAACTCGGAAATTTGGGCAAGTCTCCCGCCGCAGCAGCAGGAGGCGATCCGCTCAGCGGTGACCGAGACTTTCGTGCGCTGGGGCGTCAAGTGGCAGAAGCAGAATGCCGACGCCATCGAGGAAATGGTCAGCAAGCACGGCGTGAAGATTCTGCCGACACCACCTGAGATCAACATGGCGTTCCTCAAGGCCTGGGACGAGATCGCGCAGGAGGAGTCGGCCAAGAATCCTTTCTTCAAGAAGGTGCTGGACTCGCAGAAGGCTTACGCGGCCAAGGTCGTGCCGGCCAAGCGTTTCATGTTCCCGCCCTACACGCTGACGGCGGACCACTATTTCCCGCCACAGACACGCTGACGCCTGCCAAGCGGCGCCAGGCACACGGGAGGGTGGCAATGCCGCCCTCCTGGAGTGCTTACCGGGGAGCGGCTGTTGTTCAGCATGCACGCAGGCCCGGACTGTAGCATTCGCCGTGCTTGGCGTATGGTCGGCCCGAGGGGGCGTTAGCGTAGCCTGGGACGGGTATGGCGTTGGAGCTCGGGGTCGGCGTCGGGGAAAGGCGGTTCACGGTCTGGAGCGCCTTTAGGCTTTTGCGCTTTCTCCTCGTGAGTCTCGCCGGGTTCCTCGTTTTCCTGCTTCTTCTCTACCGCTATGCGAACCCGCCAGGCTCGACGCTCATGGCGTTGGAAAGCCTAAGCAGTGGTGGCGATGTCGCCCGCATGTGGGTGCCCTTCGACGCCATCTCTCCCAACCTCGTGCGGGCAGTCATCGCATCCGAGGATAATAGGTTCTGCCGCCATCACGGCGTCGACTGGGGCGCCATCAACGAGGCCATCGACCGGGCGGGCGAAGACGGGCCGCGCGGGGCCAGCACGATCTCGATGCAGACGGCGAAGAATCTCTTCTTGTGGAACTCACGCAGTTATGTGCGCAAGGCGATCGAGATCCCGCTCACCTACGCCATGGAGCTGGTTTGGTCCAAGCGGCGCATTCTTGAAATCTACCTCAACATCGTGGAGTGGGGCCCAGGCGTGTACGGCGCCGAAGCCGCCGCCCGCTATCATTTCAACAAGAGTGCCGCGCGACTGACGCCGGACGAGGCGGCGCTGCTCGCCGCCTCGCTGCCGGACCCGCTTGGCCGCGACGCCGGCAACCCCGGCTCCACGACGAGCCGCCTCGCCGCCCGCCTGCGCAAGCGCATGGACAACGGACCCGATGTGCGCTGTTTGTCACTGCGGGTGCAGCGCGTCAGAGAACCTGAAGGAAAATCAAGATCAGCCCGATGACCGACATGGTCCATGCGCCGGTTCGCAGCCACGGAATGCCCGCCAGGTAGATCGCCGCATAGGCCAGTCGCGCCCAGAAAAAGAGCTGCGCGCCGAGCGCGGTCATGGCATTGGCCCGGCCGGCGACATGCGCGGTCAACACCAGCGCCGCGAACAATACCAGGTTTTGCAGCATGTTCATGTGCGCACGTTGCGCGCGTCCGGCCCAGTCCTCGATGACGGGCAGATCATCGCGGTTGCCGGCCAGCTTCGGCAGCCCCACCTGCTGGCAGGCGCCCAGGACTGCAATCAGCATCTGCCCGAACGCCAGGGCGACGGACCAGACGAGCAACTTCAGGTCGGGCGACATTGGACCTCCCTCCATCCACAAACACGGCGTTTCTTCCCGCAGGCAGATTAACGTGCTCCGCGCCGACAGCGGACGATCGCGTCACTCACATGGACGCGGCGGCGCTTCCATGCTGGACGATCGCACTCTAAAGTCCGCCGCACGATCGACAGCACATGATCCGGCAAGCCCCCGGGGCGCCGGCAGGGGAGCGAGATGGCCTACGAGGTTTCCGAGGAGAGTTACGACTACGTCATCATCGGTGCGGGATCAGCAGGCTGCGTGCTGGCCAACCGCCTGAGCGAGGATCGGCGTATGACGGTGGCGCTGCTGGAGGCCGGCGGGCGCGATACGAACCCGTGGATACACATTCCGGCCGGCTATTTCCGTACCATGTTCAATCCGGATGTGACCTGGCAGTACGGCGCCGGACCCGAGCCGCATCTGGGTGGCCGCGTCGTGCCCTGGCCGCGCGGGCGGGTGCTCGGCGGATCGAGCTCCATCAACGGTTTGCTCTATGTGCGCGGTCAGGCGCGCGACTACGACGTGTGGCGCCAGCTCGGCAACGAGGGCTGGTCGTATCGTGAGGTGCTCCCGTACTTCCGGCGCTCAGAGGACCAGGAGCGCGGCGCCGACGAGCTGCATGGCAGCGGCGGCCCGCTCGCCGTCACCGACGTGCGCATGAGCAATCCGCTGTGCGAGGCCTATATCGACGCCGGGGCCGAGGCCGGCATCCCGCGCACGCGCGACTTCAATGGAAAGAGCCAGGAAGGTGTGGGCTACTATCAGCTCACGACCCGTGACGGTCGTCGGGCGTCCACCGCCATGAGCTATCTCAAGCCCGCTACCCACCGGCCCAATCTGCGTGTCATTACCAACGCGCAGGTGGAGAACATCGTGCTCGATGGCAAGCGCGCTACGGGTGTGCGCTGCAAAGCCAACGGCATGTCGAAGACCATCAAGGCGAGGCGCGAGGTGCTGCTGGCTGCCGGCGCCATCGGCTCGCCGCAAATCCTGGAGTTGTCGGGCATTGGCCAGCCGGCCGTGCTCAACAGCGCCGGAGTGACCGTGCGCCACGACCTGCCCGGCGTGGGTGAGAACCTGCAGGACCACTACCAGGTCCGCTTCATTTACGACATGAGCCTCAAGCACAGCCTCAACGATGTGTGGAACAATCCCTGGCTGAAGCTGATGACCGGGCTCGAGTACGCAGCAACGCGGCGCGGCATTCTCACCGTCGGCGCAGGTGTCGTCGGCCTGTTCGCCAAGACGCGGCCGGAGCTCGAGGAGCCCGACATCCAGTTTCACTTCATGCCGCTGTCGGCAGAGCGTCCGGGCCAGGGTATGCACACGTTTTCCGGCGTGACGGCATCGATTTGCATGCTGCGGCCGGAGAGTCGCGGCCATCAGCACATCACCTCGGCCGATCCCACGGCGCAGCCGGCGATCGTCGCCAATTATCTGGCCGAGGAGGTAGACCGGCAGGTGACGCTGGACGGCATGAAGCTCGCCCGGAAGATTGCCGAGCAGCCGTCGTTCAAGCGGCATCTCAAGCGCGAGGTCATGCCGGGCCCCGAGGTGCAGACTGACGAGGCGATGCTGGCCGTCGCTAAGGAGAAAGGCACCACCGTGTTTCACCCTTGCGGCACGTGCAAGATGGGCTCCGATCCAAAGGCGGTTGTCGACCAGCGGCTCAGAGTGCACGGGATCAAAGGGCTGCGCGTCATCGATGCATCCATCATGCCCAACATGATCTCGGGCAATACCAACGCGCCGACTATCATGATCGCGGAGAAGGCGTCGGACATGATCCGCGAGGACGCGCGGCAACGGGTGTGAGTGCGGGAGTACCGAGATGCCGCTCGACTACGAGACCGAGTACACCAAGCACCGCAGCTTGCCGGAAGTGCCCGACATCCAGGCGCGCTGGGCCAAGGCGTCGGACGCTTACCGCGCAGAAGCTTCCGTCCAGCTCGACCAGGCATATGGTCCGGGCGAGCGCCAGCGCTATGATCTCTTCCGGCCCAAGGGTGACGCCAAGGATGTGCCGCTCGTGGTCTATATTCACGGTGGTTATTGGCAACGCGGTGAAGGCAAACCCTATGCGTTTGTGGCTCGCGTATTCAACGAGCATGGTATTGCTCTCGCAACACCCTCCTACACACTGTGTCCGACGGCGAAGGTGATCGACATCGTCGCGGAGATGCGCCAGTGCCTCAAGACACTGTGGCAACGGACGCGGGAGCGCCCCGTTGTGATCGGCCACTCCGCGGGTGGGCACTTGGCGGCAGCTATGGTTGCGACCGACTGGAGCAAGGTCGGCGATGTTCCGACCGACCTCGTGCGTGCGGGCTATTCGCTGAGTGGCGTGTTCGATCTGTCCCCGCTGGTCGGCACGAGCCTCAACGAGGCTTTGAAGCTGGACGTGCTGAGCGCGCGCGAGGCTAGTCCAATCTTATGGCCGGCGCCGCCCAAGGACCGCACCCTGATTGCGGCTGTCGGTGCCAACGAGAGCCAGGAATTCATTCGCCAGAGCCTGGACATTGCGGGCGTCTGGAGCCGCGCCGGGGTAAAGGCCGAATGTGTGGTTGTGCCGTCGGCAAACCACTTTACCATGGTTGACGAACTGGCCCGGCCGGAGAGCGCGATGCTTGCCCGCATCGTCGGCTTGGCGCGACAATGAGCGGCGCCCGAGCGCAGCGCAGCCCCGAGACTGGAGACGAAGAATGAACCTCGACTTCGGCACGCCCAAGATGATCGTCCGCAAGGAGGGGGGCATCGGCTGGATGATTTTCAACCAGCCCGAGAAGCGTAACGCCGTCTCCTTCGACATGTGGGTGGCGATCCCGAAGATCATCGCCGATTTCGAAGCCGATCCCAATGTGCGCGTGATCGTGTTGGCGGGGGCGGGCGACAAGGCGTTCGTGTCGGGCGCCGACATCTCCGAGTTCGAGGAGAAGCGATCGAGCGAGGAGGCGGTGAAGGTTTACAATGCCGCCGGCGACAAGGCGAGCGAGGTCATCGCCGAGGCGCTGAAGCCGACCATCGCCATGATCCGAGGCGTTTGCGTGGGTGGCGGGCTGTCGCTGGCGCTGACGACGGACATTCGTATCTGCTCGTCCGATTCCATCTTCGCCGTGCCGGCTGCCAGGCTCGGGCTCGGCTATCGCTTCTCGGGTCTGAAGAAACTGGTCGAGGTGGTAGGACCGTCCTTCGCCAAGGAGATATTCTTCACCGCTGGCAAGTTCAGTGCCGAGGATGCGCGTGTCATGGGCCTCGTCAATCGCGTGGTGCCGCCGGCGGAGCTGGAGAGTTACGTGCGCAACTTCGCCAACACGGTTGCGGCCAATGCGCCGATGACGATGAAGGCTGCCAAGATGGCGGCGACCGCCGCCGCCAAGGATGAAAGTGCGCGCGATATGTCAGCCATCGATGCAGCGGTCGATGCCTGCTTCAAGAGTGCGGACTACATCGAGGGCCGGCGCGCCTTCATGGAGAAGCGCAAGCCGGTGTTCCAGGGCCGGTAGGGACGCGAACCCTTGGGCGGGTGGCTTGCCGCCGATCGGCGGTGGCACGGAGACGACGCCATGATTCCGTTGGCCTCATTGCAACGCACTGCCGAAGAGCTGATGGCCAAGGCGGCCATCGAGATCCCGGACGACTATCTCGCTGGTCTGCGCCGCTGCGCCGATACGGAGAAGGGAGATCTCTCCGCCTTCGTCATCCAGGCCATGCTCGAAAACTACGAGGCGGCCAAGGAAGACCGCCGTGCCATGTGCGGCGACACCGGCGTGCCGCGCTGGTACGTGAAGTTCGGCAACGACGCGCGCATCGAGGGCGGGCCGGTTGCGCTGGAAGCGGCTTTGCGGCGTGCGACTGCCAATGCCACTCAGAACGTGCCGCTGCGGCCCAATCGCGTGCATCCGCTCTGGCGCACGGACCACAACAACAACTGCGGCATCGGCGCGCCGGAGATCGAGTACGCCTTCCATCCTGACGCGGATTGGATCGAGCTGACCACGGTGCACAAAGGCGGGTTGTTCGGCTCCGACTATCGCATGCTGTTTCCAGGCGACGGCATCGAGGGTATCAAGCGCTTCTATCTCGATACGCTGATCGCCTTCGGCAAACGCGGGCTCGCCTGCCAGCCGGCCATCGTCGGTGTCGGCCTCGGGGGCTCCAAGGACATCTCGGTTGTGCTCGGCAAGCAGGCATCGTGCCTGCGCGTGGTGGGCTCGCGCAATCCTGATCCGAAGATCGCCGCGCTGGAGGATGAGCTGAAGGAGCTCGGCAACAGTATCGGCATGGGCGCGATGGGCTTCATGGGCACGAGCATGGTGGTCGATTGCCACATCGAGGTCGGCTACTGCCACACCGGCGGCATGCCGATGAGCGTGCACATGTTCTGCCTGTCGTCGCGGCGTGCCACCGCGCGCGTGCATGCGGATGGCCGCGCCGAATTCCGTACCGACCCACAATGGTTCACGGACTACTCGCGCCGCGCCACTGTGGAGTGGGAGAAGCCCGCGCACGTCGAGGCGGCGGAGTGAATCGCAAAAAACCCGGAGGAACACAATGCGCGCTGCAGTCCTGACCGAAGTCAACAAGCCGCTCGAGATTCTGGACCTGCAGCAGGAAGGCCCGAAGGCCGGCGAGGCGCGGGTCAAGGTCAGGGCCGCCGGCGTGTGCATGAGCGACTGGCACATTATGATCGGTGACTGGCCGCTGCCGCTGCCGATGGTGCTGGGGCATGAGGCCGCCGGCGAGGTGGTCGAGGTTGGGCCCGGTGTCGGCAACGTGAAGAAAGGCGACCACGTCATATTCTCGTTCCGGCCGCACTGTGGCTATTGCCGCTATTGCTCGAAGGGCCGCACCGTTCTTTGCATCGGCCACAACGATACGGCGCGCTGGGTCATGCACGACGGCACATCGCGCATCCGCCTCAACGGCGAGCCGGTCAATCAGATGGCGCGCATCGGCACGTTTACAGAGTATTCCGTGTGCCCTGCCGAGCAACTCGTGCCGGTGCGCAAGGACCTGCCGTGGACGCACGCGGCCATCATCGGCTGTAGTGTGGCGACAGGTGTGGGCGCCGTCATTCGGCATGCGAACGTCGAGGCCGGGTCGAGCGTGCTCGTGGTCGGCTGCGGTGGCGTCGGCCTCAATGTCGTGCAGGGCGCCAAGCTTGCTGGCGCCAAGACGATCATTGCGTGCGACCTGCTCGACAACAAGCTGGACTACGCCAAGCAGTTCGGCGCGACGCATACGATCAACGGCAAGCGACAGAAGGTCATCGAGCGGGTGATGGAGATCACCGGCCTCGGCGTCGACTACGCCTTCGATGCGATCGGCACGGAAGGGACCATCGTGCAGATCGTCGACGCGCTGGCGCCGGCAGGGCATGCGGTCATCGTCGGCATCCCTGCGTTCTCCACCAAAGCGCCGCTGACGCCGTACCAGATGGTCTACAGCGAGAAGACCGTGTCCGGCACCTACTACGGCTCTGTGCGGCCCAGTGTGGACTTCGGCATCCTGGCCGATCTCTCCATGGAGAAGCGCATCAATCTCGACAGCCTCATCAGCCGCACCTACAAGTTCGACGAGATCAACGAAGGTTTCCAGCTGATGGCGCAGGGCGCGGTGGCGCGCGGCGTTATTACGTTCGATTGAGGCTGCTGCGGACCAGGCGCAGCGATCGGATCATGGACTACGACAAAACGACCATCGCTGAGAGCTACGATGCGGCCCGCAGCTATCGGCCCGGGGTCATGCGGCAGTGGCTCGATCTCATTGCCACGCACGCCCCGCCGCGACCGCAGTATATTGTAGATGTCGGTTGCGGCACGGGCCGTTTCACGCAGCCGCTGGCCGACCGGTTCGAGGCGAACGCGGTCGGCATCGATCCGTCGCGGAGTATGCTTGATCGCGCGCGAGAGAAATCCATTGCTCACCCGGGCGTGACGTTTCGGCAGGGCTCGGCCGAGGCGATCCCCTTGGACGACGGCTCAGCCGATCTCGTCTTCCTGTCGATGGTCCTGCATCACCTGCAAGACCGCGCTTGTGCGGCAAGCGAATGCCGGCGCATTTTGCGTGCGGGCGGACGCGTGCTGGTTCGCAGCAGCACGCGCGATACGAATTATCCTTAAGGGCGCTTCTTCCCGGGTATGCAGACCATGATTGCGCGGGAGCTGCCGTCGCGGGACGAGGTGATCTCGATGTTCGAGACCGTGGGCCTGGAGCTTTGCGCCTATCAGCTCGTGATGCATCCGGTGGCAGCGAGCTGGCATGACCTCGCCGACAAGCTCGCCATGCGTGCGGACTCGTTCCTGGCCAGGCTGCCTGATGCAGACTTTGCGGCTGGACTTGCCGCGTTGCGCGCGCATGCTGCCGGCCGGCAACGCGACGAGCCAGTCACCGAGGAAATCTCCTTCTTTGCGTTCCGAGATTGAGGCCTGTCCCCATGTCCACATCTAATTTGACGACCGTGTCTCTCACGCTGCCGGCTTCCACCGCTGACCTTCGTACTCTCGAGATCGGCACGGTGGTCTATCTGAATGGCCGTGTCTTCACCGCACGTGAGGGCGTTTACAAACGCGCGGTGGAGGACGGTTTCGGACTGCCTGTGCCGCCTTCGGAAATGGGCACCGCCAACTTTCATTGCTCGCCGGCGGCGAGCGTCAACCCGGACGGCAGCTTCAACGTCGGTGCCGTCACAGCCACGGCGTCCTTCCGTTTCGCCAAGTGGCTGGACGGCTGGTTCAAGCTCTCAGGCTGCAACGTCATCATCGGCAAGGGCGGGATGACGAGCGACATCTACAAGTCCAGCTTCGTCCCCAACAACGCGATCTATCTGACGACGGTGGGCTATGGCACCGGCGCATTGCTGGGACGCGGCATTAAACGTGTGGTGGCGGCGCACTGGCTTCAGGAGCTCGGTTTGGCGCAGGCAGTCTGGGTTCTGGACGTAGAAAAATTCGGCCCGTTCCTCGTCGAGAGCGACCTCGAGGGCAATTCCCTGTTCGAGCGCGAGAACGCCAAGATCGCGCCGGGATTGGACAAGCTCTACGCGGGCACGAAGCCTGCCACGCTGCGTCGCTTCGGCGAGACGGACGACAAATCGGACGAGATGATCTGAAACGCAAAGGGCGCGGCCCGAGGCCGCGCCTTCACAACTTGCACTTTCTCCAGTTTACGGTGCTTGGCGCTGCAGGTGCCGGAACGTGCGCCGCTCGCTGCGATAGCGATATCCGTCGCCGTAGTAGTAGCGCCGCGGGCCGTAATAGTAGTCAGGGTTGTAGCCGTACCCATAGCCATACCCGTAGTCATAGTCGCGGTATCCGCGATAGCCGTATCGCGGACCGATGTAGATGCCGAACTCCTGCACCTTTTGTATACCAGAAGGCTCGGTGCTCGGTTTCGTGCTGATAGTTGGTGCAGCGTTGGCGACGCCTGATGCCAACACCACGCCGGCAAGGCTCAATGCAACTGCATGAATCGTGCTGCGCATTGTGGAACTCCATGTGACGTGTATCCTGCGGGGAGAACGTCCTCCCATCGCAAGAGTTCCGACGTGCGCCGTCACCTTCGATCGGTACCGTGTCGGTGACATAGTGAGCGGCGTCGGTCAGGCCGCCGGCGGCTTCCAGTCCGTAGTGTCGTGGTCGGGATGCTGGCGTGTGGCGAGCTTCGCGAGGCGCTCGCCCGCCCAGGCGTCCGTGCTCTCACCTGGCAATCGTGTAAGCTTGTCGAAGGCGGGCAACTTGCCTTCGACACCGAATTGTTTTTCTGGATGGACATGCTCCGGCGTATCCAAGCTACCCACAGTGACCGAGATGCGATCATGGTCCAGGGTGCGATAGGTGAGCGGCGTGCCGCAGTCACGACAGAAGTCACGCTCGATCAGCTCCGAGCTACGGAACGCACCGGGCTTGCCGCGCGTCCAGGCGAAGTCTTTCCGCTTCACCCCGGTGAAAGCAGCGAAGTAGTTGCCAACAGCTTTCTGGCACATGCGGCAATGGCAGATGCTGGCCCCGGTGGGCTGGGCATAGAGCGCATAGCGGATGGCGCCGCACTGGCAGCCGCCAGTTAGGACCGGGGTGCGCCCGGTGGATGTTGTGGCCATGTCTATTTCTCCTCGAGACCCGGGGTGTCAGGTGTGGCCCGTGACGCCCAGTGCCGTATGCAACCTGCTCAGCGCCGCCAGCCTGTCGCAGCCCGCATAGATGAAATCATCGATGCCCGCGGTCCGGAGCTTGGCTTCGTTAGCTCCTGGATGGCTGGCCAAAAGCAAGTGTCGCGCACCTGCGGCCTTGAGCGCCTTGGCGGTAGCCTCTGCGTGCTCCGCATAGTCCTGATCTGATCCGCAGATGCACGCTATCCTTACCTGGCTGGCTACGAACGCTTTGCCCGCCGCGTTGGCGTCGGCGTAGCCCTCGCTGGTAACGGCAGCAACGCCGCCGGCCGCCAGAAAGTTCTGTGTCCAAGTCGAGCGCGCAGAATGTGATGCGACCGTGCCGAGGGAGGCCAGGAACACGCGTGGCGGTTGGCCGCTGGCCCGTGCGAAGGCGTCGGCCGCATCGCGCAGCGCCTCGAACGGCTCTGCCAGGCGCTGCACGCGGAGCGGCTGGACCGTGGCGCCCTTGAGATCGGCGGAGAGGATGTCGGATGGCCATGGCTCGGCCTTGACGCCGTCATCGCCGAGTATGGGAAAGGCGGATGTCCCCGTCATTTCCAGACGGCCTGTTGCCATCAGACGCGCGCGCGCCTCGGCGGCCTCGGCGACCTCGTCCTGAATGAAGCCGGACGTGAGCGCCTCAGCCATGCCGCCCTTGGCTTCGATGGCCTGGAACATCTCCCAGGCGCGCCGCGCCAGATCGTCAGTAATGCTTTCAATGGCCCAGCTTCCACCTGCCGGGTCCGCCACGCGAGCAAGCCCGCTCTCCTCCATCAGCACGAGCTGTGTGTTGCGCGCAATGCGCCGGGCAAAGGCGTCGGGCCGGCCGAGTGCCCAGGTGAAGGGCAGAACAGTAATGGCGTCGGCACGAGCCATGGCGGCGGTGGCGCACGCCATGGTCGTGCGCAGCATGTTCACCCAGGGATCGCGCCTGGCCATCATGCGCAGGGAGGTTTCGGCGGCGAAGGGCACCCGTGCGACCGCCGCGCCGGCAACGCATGCGTCCGCGAGACGCCATATCAGTCTGCGTGCAGCACGGAGCTTGGCTAGCCCGAGGAGCTGATCGGCATCGACGGCAAGCGTGACGGCGATCTTCGGCAGCGCCGTCTCGGGTGAAACACCGGCCTCTTCCAGCGCACGCAGGTAGGCCGCAACGGTTGCAAGAACGGCAGCGAGCTCCTGCGCCTCGGTGGCGCCGCCGGCATGGTAGATGCGACCGTCAGCGAGGAGCGCCGTCACGCCCGGCATCGGCAGGCTGTCGGCGGTGAGTTGCGCTGCAATCTGCAAAGATCGCGCGACGGGATGATAGAGCGCGCCGGTTGCGGCCAGCGTGCCGAGCGGGTCCGCGTTGAAACCGCCGATGCAGGCGCTCTCCGGGATGCCGCGCGCGCGCCACAGCGCCATCAGGCTGCCGGCGGCGTCAGCGGTATACTCGCCCGCCTGCAGGACCACAGGGCACACATCGAGCATGACGCCCTCGAGGGCCTGCTCCAGCACCTCGCCGGTGTAGGACAGGCCGAACCAGCCGGGTGCTGCGATCTGCAGCTCGATGGAGGAGACGCCGCCGGCGAGATCTTCGAGAATGGCCTTGTTGGCGCGCGCGGGATCGGGCTCGGCATGACGCTGGCGGATGTCCCAGCTCCCACTTCCGACCGTTTTTCCGCGCGTGAACGGTGCTCGGCCAGGCACCGCTGTCTCGGCGTGAACAAGGGCATCAGCGCGGGTGTAGAGAGGCGCCAGCCGCACGCCGTCGGCAGTGCGCGAGACGAGGCGCTTCTCGAAGTCGCCGCCCTTCAGCACCTTGTCCACGAGCTGCAGCCACTGCTCGCGCGTGGCAGGCTCGAACAGATCGGCGCTCTCGAACTCGATCATCACACTAGTGTCCGCTGGCCCTGACGGTGAGAAGGCTCCAAGCGATTTGTTGTGCGTTGCAAGGCTGCGCGCAAGCCTGATTTTCAGGGCGTTTTTCCCAAGGTGGAGCTGCAACCCTCCATTGCAATGCCAAACCGCCCGTGTAAACACGGATCGATTCCGTCGCGACTCGGCTGGTCGCGCATTTCCGAGCCCGGAGACAAGCATGGCCACTGCGGCATCCGTTCTTCAGGACGACAAGATCTTTATCGGCCAGAGCGTGGAGCCCGAGTACCTGGAGCTGCGGCTGGCGAACCGGCATGGCCTCATCACCGGCGCCACCGGCACCGGCAAGACCGTGACTTTGCAGGTGCTGGCCGAGGGCTTCTCGGACGCGGGCGTGCCGGTTTTTGCTTCCGATATCAAAGGCGACCTTTCCGGCATCTCCATGCAGGGGGAGCCCAAGCCTCCGCTCGTCAAGCGCGCCAAGGACATCGGGCTCGCCGACTACGAGAACCGGGCCTACCCGGCCGTGTTCTGGGACCTGTTCGGCGAGCAGGGACATCCCGTGCGAGCCACGGTGCAGGAGATGGGATCCCTGCTTCTGGCCCGGCTCTTGGAGCTGAACGAGGTGCAAGAGGGCGTGCTGAACATCATGTTCCGCTTCGCGGCCGACGAGAAAATGCCGCTGCTCGACCTCAAGGATCTTCGCGCCATGGTCACCGAGGTCGGTAACCGCGGCAAGGAGCTGCAGACCAAGTACGGCAACGTCTCGGCGGTGTCGGCCGGCGCCATCCAGCGGCGGTTGCTGGTGCTGGAAGAGCAGGGCGCCAACAACTTTTTCGGCGAGCCGGCCCTCGACATTCGCGATTTCATGCGCACGGCCCCCGACGGCCGAGGCGTGATCAACATCCTGTCGGCCGACAAGCTTATGAAGACGCCGCGTCTTTACGCCACGTTCCTGCTGTGGATGCTGGCGCAGCTCTTCGACAAGCTGCCGGAGGTGGGCGATCCGGACAAGCCCAAGCTCGTGTTCTTCTTCGACGAGGCGCACCTGCTGTTCAGCGAGGCGCCCAAGGCCCTGCTGGAGCAGGTGGAACGCGTCACGCGTCTGATCCGCTCGAAGGGCGTCGGCGTCTACTATGTCACGCAGAATCCGCGCGACGTGCCGAACTCGGTGTCGGCCCAGCTCGGCAACCGCGTGCAACACGCGCTGCGCGCCTTTACGCCGATCGAGCAGAAAGGCATCCGCGCTGCGGCCGAGACGTTCAGGCCCAACCCAAAGCTCGACATCGAGCGCGTGATCCAGGAATTAAAGGTGGGCGAGGCGCTGGTGTCCATGCTGCGCGACAAGGGCGAGCCGTCCATGGTGCAGCGGACGCTGATTCGTCCCCCGTCGGGTCGCATCGGTCCTGTCACGGCTGAGGAGCGGCGCGGGCTGATCGACAAGAGCCCGGTATTCGGCAAGTACGAGGAGCTCGTGGACCGCGAGTCGGCCTATGAGACCCTGCAGAAGAAGGCGACAGAGGCCGCCGCTGCGGACGAAGCGGAGGCAAAGCAGGCAGAAGCGGACAACAATAGCTGGGGCAAGGTGATCTTCGGGCGCGGGCCGCGCGGCGGCGCCTCCATGGGTGAGCTCATTGCGCGTGATGTGGCTCGCTCGATGACCCGATCGGTCGTGACCCAGGTCAAGAACGCGATCATCAAGTCCATCTTCAAGCGCTGAGCGCTGGCGCCTGCGCAGGCGCTCACTTTTTGGTGACTGCTGACCGCAAGGTCTGCAAAAAGGCCGCTATTGCACGATCTGTATTGCGGCGTCTGCACAGCTGCCCTGCGTGATGCTGCATTGCGTCATCTTCCTGTCAGTTTCGCAGATGCGTAAGGTGCGATGCGATTGCTTCGCGCCGGGTTGGGACTGTAATGCCGTCAAAAGAAGCTGAAGCTGGCCTGTCGCCGACCGGCCAAACGGGTATGCGTGATGTGCGCCTCGATTTCTTCCGAGGCTTGGCGCTGCTTTGCATTTTTATCGACCACACGCCGGGCAATATCTTGGGTTTTGTGACCGTGCGAGCTTACGGTCTGAGTGATGCCGCCGAAATGTTCGTGCTGATTGCGGGCTATACCGCCGTTCTCGCCTATTCACGCGCCTTCGAGCGCGACGGCATGCTCGGCGGATCGGGACGCATCGGCCGGCGGCTGCGCGATCTCTACGCCGCGCATCTCTTGCTGACAGTCGTATGTGCAATCCTGTTGGCGCTTGCTGCACAGTGGTTCGAGAACCCGCTCTACTACGAGCACGTGAACCTGACGCCCTATGCGTACGATCCGCTCGGCGCGATCTGGCGCACGTTGGCCCTTTACTATCAGCTCGGGTACCTGAACATCCTGCCACTCTACATTGTGCTGCTGGCTTGGTTCCCACTGCTGTGGTGGCTGATGCAGCGACACCTTGGCTCGGCGCTGGCTGCCAGCGCGATCCTTTGGCTATCCGCCAACGTCCTGGGCGCCAACTTGCCGAGCTGGCCCGAGCTCTATGGCTGGTACTTCAATCCGTTCGCGTGGCAGCTTCTGTTTAGCATAGGCGCAATTGCTGCGGTGCACACTCAACGTGGCGGGGCGCTTCCGCGCATGCCGTGGCTGGTAGCCCTGGCAGCGGCATACGCCGTGTTCGGTTTTATTGTTGCGGCACCTTGGATCCATATCGATGGTCTCGAAGGAACCCGTTTCATTCATTCCGATTCTCTGGGTCCCAATAGCAAGTCGCGTCTGTCGCTCTGGCGGCTGACCCATGTGCTGTCGATGGCTTACCTGGTCGCTCTGGCCGTGCCGGCGACGGCCCGCTGGCTGCGCGCACCCGCCGCACAGGTGCTTATTAACTGCGGCAGAAACTCGCTTGATGTATTCTGTGTCGGGACGGTATTGTCCTTTGTCGGGTTCGTCGTGATGCTGGAGGGGGGGCGCACCTTCGAGTATCAGCTTGCCGTCAACGGCCTTGGTTTTGCACTGATGGGTAGTGCCGCATGGTGGTTATCGCAACGCAAGGGACGGCTTGCGGTCACGGCCGGACAGTCGGCTGTCGCCGAGCCATCCGTGCGCTCGGACGAGGCGGGAACACGCTGAAGCGTCTGCTCACGGCTGCCGCAGTGCTATCTCTCGCTGGCGTAGTCGGGCCGGCCGGCGCCCAGGTGGCTCCCCAGCAGCAGCCACCGCCCGCGCGCGAGCAGGTCACCAAGCCGCACTGTCAGATTCCCAAAGATTTGGCGCGGTTCAATGCGCCGTTGCCTAACCTCACGCAGAACGTCGCGGCCCTCAACGGCGTTCACATCATAGCACTCGGCTCGTCGTCGACGGCAGGGAGCGGTGCTTCCAGCCAGCTCGCGTCCTACCCGGCGCGTCTCGACGCCGAACTCGACCGGCGCTTCCCGCGCAAGGATTTCATCGTCACCAATTACGGCACGGGCGGGCAGCTCGCGTCCGACATGCTGGCCCGCATCAAGGAAGACGTGCTGGTGCAAATGCCCGCGCTAGTCATCTGGCAGACGGGCGTCAATGACGCCGTGCAGGATGTCGGTCTGGAGTTGTTCCAGGAGACGCTGGAACGCGGTGTGCGCGAGCTGAAGCGCGCAGGTATCGATGTCATCCTGGTCGATATGCAGTTCTACCCGCGCTCAGAGCGCGTGGCGGTGTATGGCGACTACCTGAAGGCCATGCGCACGGTAGCCAATGAGCAGAACATTCCGCTGTTCAGCCGTTTCGCCATCATGAAGCACTTGGTGAAGAGCGGTCAGTACACCAGCAGCCAGCTTCTGGCGCCGGACAATTTCCACCTGAACGATCTTTCCTACGGCTGCCTTGCCGACCTTCTGGCGGATGCCATCGAGGAGCAAGTCAAGAACGGCATCCGCACCAGCTTCGGCGCGCCTGCGGTCATGCGGTAAGGCTAGCCGCGCCTTTGCTGCCATGCATGCTGCGGGCGCTGATCGGTATTTCCCTGCCGACGACGATCTGCTCGGGCGAAAGCCGGCATCTCAGGGCGATGGCCTCGACGCCGGCGGCGTGTGCAGTCCTGAACGCGGCGGCGTAGCTCGGGTCCAGGTCCTGCGCAAAGGCAAAGCGGCGCGCATCCGCGCGCTGTACCAGATACACCATCACGGCGCGATGGCCCTGGCGCACCATGTCGGTCAGCTCGGCCAGATGCTTGACGCCACGCTCCGTGACGCAATCGGGGAACTCGGCGAGGCCGTGCTTGCGCATCATGTGCACGTTCTTGATCTCGACGTAGCAGGCGCCCCGATCCGGGTCCTCCAGCAGGATGTCGATGCGGCTGTTGCGGCCATACTTCACCTCCCGCCGCAGGCTGCTGTAGCCCGCGAGAGACTTGAGCTTGCTTTGTCCGATGGTCTCGGCAACGAGCTTGTTGGGGTGCCCGGTGTTGATGCCGACGAGGCTCGGCCCGCGGCCGAGGTCGACTTCCACCATCTCCCATGTGTGGCGGTATTTGCGTGTCGGGCTGTCGGACGTGGACAGCCATATACGCGTGCCCGGCGATGTGAGACCCAACATCGAGCCCGTGTTGGGACAGGTCGCGGTGATCATGTCTCCGCTGTCGAGACGGACGTCGGCAAGGAAGCGCTTATAGCGCTGCAGGAGCGTCCCGGAGACGAGTGGGGAAGGAAACTGCATGGCAGCCCAGGCTAGGGTCAGTGGGGGAGGGGCGCAAGCAACCGAAACCATGCGTCCACATCGCCGCCGTCACACGATTTCGCTGCGGCCGAAATCACCGTAAGCTGGGCGGCAACGACGGCAATTGGAGCTTCAGGCGCATGGCTGACGGCGCGGACGATATCGTCACGGCGGCCCTCCTCATCATCGGGGATGAGATCCTTTCGGGGCGGACCAAGGACAAGAACATCGGCTATATCGCCGACCACTGCACGGCCATCGGCATCCAGATGAAGGAAGTACGCATCGTCCCTGACGAGGAGGCGGAGATCGTCGCGGCCATCAACGCGGTACGGGCGCGCTATACTTACGTATTCACCACTGGCGGCATCGGCCCTACGCACGATGACATAACAGCCGACTGCGTGGCCAAGGCATTCGGCGTCGGCATCGACCACCACCCCAAGGTCAAGGCACTGCTGATCGAGAACTTCAAGCGCCGCAACGTCGAGGCGACGGCAGCACGCCTCAGGATGGCGCGCATCCCCGACGGCGCCGATCTGATTGAAAACCAGATCTCGGTGGCGCCAGGTTTCATGCTCGGCAATGTCATCGTCATGGCCGGCATTCCCAGCATCATGCAGGTGATGCTGGATGCCGTGACGCCCCGCCTGCGCACCGGCAAGAAGATGCTGTCGGTGACCATCGAGCTGTTTCGCCCGGAAGGTGAGATCGCCGAGCTGTTCGGGGAGACGCAGGCCGAATTTCCCGACGTGCCGATGGGCAGCTATCCCTTCAACCGTGAGGCGCGCGTGTTCGGCACGCAACTCGTGCTGCGCTCGACCGATCCGGAGCGGCTCGCCGCCGCCGAGGCGCGCCTGCGCGAGCGGCTGCGCGCGAAGGGGATTGAGGCTTGAAACTCAGGCGAACGCCCGATCCTGCTCCGCCCTGAGCGACCAGAGTACCGAGCCGTCGGGAGCCGCGACGCAGTCGGCAGTGATGAACTCGCCTTTGGCGATGGGGCGCGTGAGCGTACGCCCGACTGCCATGTAGTAGGGCAGCGGATTGCGCCCCGTGACCGGCAACGCCGCCGTTAGGCCCGGTTCGAGGTCGGGCACGGCGTGGCGCGTGCCGACGATCTCCAGCTTGTGGCCGGCAGGAAGATCGCGCATGGCGCGCGCCGTGAGATCGACCACCGGTCGGTAGCGCTCGTCCACCACGGAATGGTCGAGGCGCGCGGCGGCCATGATGGTGATGGGCGCCTCCACACCCAGCAGGTGCGAAGGATTGTAGACGAGGCCGTAGCGGCCATCGAACGAGACCGGGATGCCCTTGCCGCGGAACAGGGCACCGGATTTGGCGTCCGCCCACTCGACGACGACGTACACGCCGCCAGCGAAACTCGCCTCGTCCGGGCGGCGCAGACAGTTGAAGACGTCGAGCGCGCCCGGTTTCTCCAGCAGTCCGCCCTCGCTGCGCAGCTTGTAAATATCCGGCAACTCGACGGTGCGCGCCATCGGTGCGTGGAAATCGGGGCGGTCTGGCACGAGGCCGGTCGCATTGGCAACCAGCGCCATCTCGCAGTTATCGGGCACGGTACGCTGCGGCAGTTCGGCCAGCGCCGCGGCGCGCTTGTCGATGGTCATTTTTGTGTCAGCACCGAGTGCCCACAGCGAGGCGATCGACGGTGCCATGGCACTGCGATCGGTCCAGGTGACACGGTGCGTCACGGGATCGTAGACGTAGTCGTACTCGCTCGACTTGCCGGCGGCCATGATCGGCAGGCCGAGCGTACGCGCCCAGGAGACGAGACCGATGAGCAGGGCGGGCTGATCGCCCTCGACCAGCGTATAGCCGACGCCGGCCTTGCGCGCTCGGGCGGCCAGCACCGGACCGACAACACACTCGGCCTCCTTGCTGACCATGGTGACGCCGATGCCGGCTGCGATGGCCTGCGCTGCATGGCGTGCGCCAGCTTCGGCATCGCCGGTCGCCTCGACCACCATGTCGAGCGGCAGCGCCAACAGATCAGCGACGCTTTCGCAGAGCGCGATTTCGCTGCGCGCCAATGCGGCTTTGGCGGCGGATGCGCTCTCGCAGCGCGTTGCGGCCACGCCCATAGTGCGCAGCGCCTCCGCAACGCGTGTGAGGTCCTTGTCGGCGGCAGCAAGAACCTTGAGACCCTGCATGCGGCGGGACTGGGCGATCAGTGACAGACCGAACTCGCCTGCGCCGATCAGGGCAGCGGCGACGGGTTTCTCGCGCGCGGCGCGGAATAGGGCTTCGAACTGCATGGTGTTTCGACCTGTCCGTTTCTGACGCTCTTCTGCGCTGGAAGGCGAAGTGGGAAACGGAGTGTCCCTGAGGCGTTCGACAAAAGCAAACGGCCGGCAGTAGCGCCGGCCGCGACCTTCATTGCAGACGACTAGCTCAGCTCCGGCCGTACAGTGCCTCAAGCGCTTCGGCGACCAGTTGCGGCCGGTTGGCCATGCTCTCGCGGTCAACTTTGAGCTTGGCCGCAGCAGCAGGCGGAGGCGGCTCGATAATGCGCACCGGCACGTCGTCCGGCTCCTCGTCGTACAAGCTGAAGCGCATGTCGAGTGCGTCGAGGAAGGCGGCGACAAGGTCCATGAGGGAGCCGAGCCGAATGCGGCCGGCAATCAGGTATTCCTCGTCGGCGACCAGCGTGCCGGACATCGGCAGGCTGCCGGCATCGGGCGGGACCAGCCCGCGGTCGCGCAGGAAACGAAAACCATCGGGTCCTGAGTTCGAAGGCGATGCCCGACGGATCGCCGAACTCCTGCACGGCGTCGAGCAGAACCACCGTGCCGGATAGGAATAGGCTCACCAATGGCTTCAAGTCTGCATCGCGCGGCAACTCTTCGGCGCGACGCCGTGCCTGCACCAGGCGCGCCACCAATCCTGCTTCCAGGGCGCGCATGCGTGTGATGAACTCGGCGAGCGCTGCTTGGCAATCATCCAGCTCGACCCCGCTAGAGGCCGGCGGCGGACTGAGCTCGAGAGCGGTCGACATCAAGTCCTCGCCTGCGGCCAGCGCCGCATCGAGGTGATCGCCGAGCAGATAAACTGCAGCCGGCGGCGCCTGTTTGGCGTCGAACATGGTCAGAAAACCCCGCAATTCCTGAACGCACTCACGCGACGCGATCCACTGTGGCGAGCTGCCGGACGGCATTCAGCCTTTCGATCTCACGCTCGGCCTCCTCCAGGGTCGCAAACGCGCCGCGGAAGGCATTCAGCTTCACGTTTCGGCCTGCCAGAGACTGCGGCGTTCGGCTCAAAACTTTCATGATCACGAAAGATCCATTCGCCACCTGCTCGATGGCGTAAGGCGATCTATCCATATGCACTGCCCCGCAATCCCCGAACATATTGGTCCGCCCGCCGCAACCATTTGTTTACCTGATTCGCGGTCACGGTAGGGGCCGATGGTGCTTAGTGTTCCCCAGTGGCCTTGTCGGGGTCGAAGCAGAGGTTGGGGAGTGTGCGCTGCCCGAGGGCCCGGTCAGACCGGGCAACGATCACCCTCGCGGCAGGGCCACCAGACCATGCGCGCCATGACTTTGCGGCCGTCCTTCAGCACGGCGCGGTCGAGGTACCACTGGGCAATATCGGTGCCGGCGACGACAACCTGTTGGCGCAGCGCGTCCTCGGTGACGCCGGCGAGCTTGACGCATTCGTTGGGTCCCGTTTCGCTCCAGATGCCCATTGGCATGGCCGCGCCCAACCGACGTAAGGCGGCAATCGAGAAATTGAAGGCAATCAGCAGCCGGGCGCCCGCGACATCGCGCGCAGCGACGATGAAAGGGCCTTCGCTGGTGGTGGTCTCGCGATCCCGCGGACTCGCGTGGCTGGCGATCGTGAGCTTGAAGAGGTCCATGGCGCGTTTCCCACGAGCATCTACTCGGTTACGCGCATTTCCATTTTTTCTCCGGCCGCATTGGACCCGAGGGAGCGAATCACTTTTCGTTCACGCGAACTCTATGATTTTGAAGGACGGCTCGCCAGTGCTCCCAGTGCATGCATGAACCGCTGTTGCCCCGCAGGTCCATGTGCCGCGTCGCGCAGCTGCGGCAAAGCCGCTAGGCTTGATATGGGACAGATCTCCGGGCCATCGTCGAGGATGCGATCGAACGGCAGCGCCCGATAGTGCGACAATGCGGGGGAGCGGGGTGGTGGTGCAGCGTGAGGTGATGCCGAGCCATGGCGAGGCCGGAGGCCGCGCTTTGCCACAGCGCATCTGCCTGTTGGTCCTCGGCATGCACCGCAGCGGCACCTCGGCCATGACGCGCGTCATCAGCCTGCTGGGCGCCGACTTGCCCAAGACGCTGCTGGGCGAGGGGCTCGGCAACGAGGCCGGCCATTGGGAGCCGGCGCCGCTCGTCACGCACCACGATTGGCTGCTCGAGCAGCTTGCGAGCCGGTGGGATGATTGGCGCAAGCTCGATCCCGCCGCTTTCCCGGCATCGCTGCGCGAGGAGGCTGCACGCAGGTTCCACGCGCTGGTCGACGAGGAGTATGGCGCCTCGCCGCTGTTCGCGCTCAAGGACCCGCGTATTTGCCGCTTCGCGCCATTCGTCGCCGAGCTTCTAGCCGCGCGCAACATCGCGACTAGGCATGTTCTGATGCTGCGCAATCCGCTGGCGGTCGTCGCCTCGCTCGCGGCACGCAATGGGATGACGCCGGGATTTGCCGCTCTCATGTGGCTGCGGCACGTGCTCGATGCCGAGGCGACGACGCGGCATGCGCCGCGCGCCATCATCTCCTATGAAAATCTGCTGCTGGACTGGCGCGCGGCGATGCGCACGGTCGGTGCACGCGTGGGGATCCGGTGGCCCTGCCCGATCGAGGTGTCGGGGCCGCAGATCGAAGCATTCCTGAATGCCGAGCTGCAGCACCATGCGCCGTCACGGCACGAGCTGGCCGCACGTCCGGACATCGCCGACTGGGTCAAGGCCGCCTACGACGCGCTGCGCGCGCTCGAGCGCGACGCCGACGACGAGGCCGCCTGCCGGACGCTGGATCGCATCGCCGCCGAGTTCGACGCCGTCGCACCCACCTTCGCGGCGGCGATGTTCCCGGAGCTCGCTGCGCGCGAGCGGGAGGTTGCGGCCCGGCTCGAGACGCAGCACGCGCGTGCGTTCGACGAGCTGCGCGGCGCGGTTGCGGCGCGCGAGGCGGAGGTTGCCGCAGTGCGGGGGGAGGCTGAGGCGCTGCGTGGCGAGATTGCGGGGCGTGGTCAGCGGATCGCGGATTTGCAAGCCGAAGCGATGAGGCATGAGCCGCTGCTAGCGGCGGCACGGTTGGAGATAGAGGTTTTGCGCACGGCGGTCGCTGCGCGGGATGGCGAGGTTTCGGCGTTGCGGGGGGAGGCCGGGGCGCTGCGTGGCGAGGTTGCGGGGCGTGTACAGGAGCTGCAGGCGTTGCGCGCTGAAGCGGCGGCTCGCGAGGATGAGGCGGCTGTGGCCCAGGCGGAGAAGGAAGCTGAACTCGCTGAATCGCGATGCCAGTTGGAGAAGCGCGATCTGGAGATCGCCTGTTTGGAGGCAGCACTTTTTGAGCACAAGGTAGCCGCGACGGAGGCGCAATCAAAATTACAACAGATTCAAGACGACATGGCTATTCGGCTTCAAGAGATGAGCCACCTAAAGGCGGCGCTAGAGATCTCCGAAGACTGGACACGGGCATACAAGAATTCTACGTCGTGGAGAATAACGGCGCCAATTCGTGCAGCGGGTCCTGTGATAAAAGGTGTGGCCGCGAGATCAGTCCGCAGCTTCTCGATCTTCCGGCCCTTACGTAAGATTCCAGCAACTTTTCGTTATGGTTTTGTCGCTGCCAGCCTTCTGAGGCGGCGAAGGAACGATCCCAAGGCGTTGGTTAAAGGTGCCAAGCGTGCGCTTCTGCTCCTGGCGAAAGGAGGCCCCCGCCTAGTTGCTGCTGAACTGCGCCATGCCACCCGGCCTAACGTCTACTTGGGGCAAAACGCTTATGAGCGGTGGGTTCTGCTTTACGACACGATTGCGGACCGAGATCAGCGCGAAATGCGCTCTATCAGAAAAAACTTTCGCCTTCAACCGACCATCTCAATCATTATGCCAGTCTACAATACGGACGAAGGATTTCTGCGTGAGGCTATTGATAGTGTCCGCGCTCAAACTTACCCGAATTGGGAGCTGTGCATTGCGGATGACGCTTCAACCAAAAAGCATGTTCGTCACGTGCTTGACGAATACGCAGACAAGGACGCGCGGATCAAGGTGGTGTATCGTCCGCAGAATGGGCACATCTCCAAAGCTTCTAATTCCGCGCTCGAACTAGCAGCAGGCGAGTGGATCGCGCTGCTTGACCACGACGACCGGCTTGCACCGCACGCTTTGTTCTCTGTGGTCGATGCCATTAACAAACAACCTGACGTCCAACTCATCTATACGGATGAAGACAAGATTGATCGTCAGGGAGTGCGGCACGATCCTTACTTCAAGAGTGACTGGAACCCCATGTTGTTCCTATCACACAATCTCGTTACACATCTGGGCGTCTACTCAACTTCGCTAGTGCGCGAGTTGGGCGGCTTCCGGGCTGGCTACGAAGGCGCCCAGGACTATGATCTGGCGCTTCGCGTTAGCGAAAGATTGGAACCGCATCGAATCCATCATATTCCGCACGTCCTTTATCACTGGAGAGTCATCCCGGGCAGTACGGCACTTGCTTCAAGCGAAAAGCCTTATGCCATGGTAGCCGGTGAGCGCGCGCTTAACGACCATTTCAAGCGGCTCGGCACAAGAGCGTCTGCTCACCTTATCGGCTATGGATATCGGATTGACTACGATTTGCCTGATCGCCTCCCGCTAGTATCCATCATTATCCCAACACGTAATGCGCGCGATCTGACCCAACGGTGCATTGATAGCATTCTTCGTCTTACGACCTATGCGCGCTATGAAATCATTTTGGTCGACAACGGGTCCGATAATGAGGATGCCCTGGCCTATTTTGCAAAACTCTCGACGGAGAGAGGGATTTGCGTCTTGCGTGATGAGCGCCCGTTCAACTACTCGGCGCTCAATAATCATGCGGCGAAGGTAGCCAGGGGAACAGTACTTGCTCTTGTTAACAATGACGTTGAGGTTATTAGCCGGGATTGGCTGAATAGAATGGTCAGCATTGCGCTGCAGCAGGGGGTCGGCGCGGTTGGGGCGAAGCTCATTTATCCGGACGATACGGTCCAGCACGGCGGCGTCGTGTTAGGGCTTGGCGGACTTGCCGCCCACGCACACTCTCGCTTTCCGCGATCATCCGCGGGTTATGTGGCACGCGCAGCACTTGCTCAAAACTTTAGCGCTGTAACCGCCGCTTGCCTTGTGGTGCGCAAAGACCACTATGATCACGTTGGAGGCTTGAACGAGATCGACCTTGCGATCGCATATAACGACGTGGATTTTTGCCTGAAGCTTACGAGGCTGGGCCTGAGAAATGTCTGGACGCCATTCGTCGAGCTATACCACTTTGAATCGGCGACGCGCGGTTATGAGGTGGGCCGCGATAAGCTCAGGCGCTTTGAGAAGGAGCAGCGCTATATGCTAAAGACATGGAAGGCTGAAATTGACAGAGATCCGGCCTACAACCCAAATCTGACCTTTGATAGAGCTGACTTCGGAATCGCTTTTCCGCCGAGGGAGCCGCTGCCTTGGCGAAGAAGTGCCGTCACAAAACTAGAGCCTACTTTTGACGTGGCGCGTTGAAGTCTTCCATCATGACCAATTCCACTCTCGACGCATATCTGCGGTCGGCGCCCTGCCGACAAAATTTAATCGACCTTTTCCAAGGGGAATGGTCCTCCGCAATGCCCCAGGGTAGTGGACTTAGTGCCAAACCAGGCGCTGCCTGCTTGTTTGAGGATCCGCGAATTGCCTGGGCCGAGCAAACCCTGGGCGGTTTCGCTGGCAATCGGATTCTTGAACTAGGCCCACTTGAGGGCGGACATTCTTACATGCTCCAGAAGGCAGGAGCGCGTTCCGTCGTTGCCGTCGAGGCAAATACGCGTGCGTTCCTCAAGTGTCTTTGTACGAAGGAGCTATTTGGTCTCGACCGAGTTGAGTTTCTGTTGGGCGACTTGGTTGCGTATCTCAATGAGGAAAGGTCGAAATTTGATGCTGTGATTGCAAGCGGTGTTCTCTATCACATGACCGATCCCGTAGATCTGTTAAAGATCTTGCGGCGACTACTGATCGGTTATTCATTTGGTCTCACTACTACGATCAAGACCTTATCGAAGGCGCAGCTCACCTGCGGCTTTTCTTTGAAAAGCCCTTGACGTTGACTGTTGATGGGCTGGCGATGAAAGTCGTTCGCAAGCGATATGACGCTGCGCTTGAATGGAAGGGTTTTTGCGGGGGGAGCGCACCGTACGCTGTCTGGATGAGCCGTGCCGCCATCTTGGAACAACTCAAGGCCGCAGGCTTCGCGAGGGTCGAGATTGCGTTCGACCAGCCGGATCATCCTAATGGTCCCGCAGTTGCGCTCTGCGCAATGCGATAAAGAGAGCTTTACTGGTAGAATGGGAGTCGGGTTAAACGAGGACTTGGTTGATTAGATCCCCGAGTGGATTATAGGTGTTTTGATAGTAGTGCCACGGATACAAATTATCAACGTCGTAACCCAAGATCCGGTTGTTGCCGTTGTCATCAAGGATCTGCTGCAAAACTAGCTGCCCTGCAGGGTTATATGTATTGACGTAGGAAGTGAATATTTCGGTGTTATTCACGTCAAAACCTGCGGCGCGCTGGTCCCCATTATCGTCCATGATGTGTTGGGTCAGAAGTTGCCCGAGGGAATTGTATGTGTTTTGATAATACGTAAAGATCTCGGTATCGGCGAGGTCATATCCCAGATTGCGCTGGTCGCCGTTGTCATCAACAAACTGCTGCAAGTAGAGCGTCCAATCAGGCATGTAGTGATTGGCGTAGAAAGTGTACGTTTGCGTATCAGCTGTGTCGTTAGTCGCTTCGTCAATTGTGCCGTTGACGTTAAGAACGACATTGACCTGGTTATCGTTTTCGGTCGTGACAATCATCTCTATAGATGAAGCGACCATGTCAAAGCCCCTGAAGGCTGATCCGGTTGGGAGGTATAGCGTGTCGGATCCCACTCCGCCCTGTAGCGAGAGGTCCGAAAGCTCGCCGTAGAGTGAGTTGTTACCATCTCCCCCGAGTAACCAGTCCGCGCCGTTGCCACCCACTAGCGTATCGTCACCCGCTCCCCCGCTCAGCGTGTCGCTCCCACCTCCTCCGGTCAGCCAGTTGTTCGCCTGATTGCCCACGATCGTGTCGTTGCCGTTGCCGCCGATGGCGTTCTCAATCAGCGAGCGCGTGTCGCCGTTGTAGAGCAGCGAGTTGGAGATGTTGCCGCGCGCCATGTGCGTGCCGGGCGCGGTGACGTCCAGGTCGGCGAGCTGCATGCCGAGATTGACCCACTCGCCCGGATTGAGATTGACCTGCAGGTTGGTCGTGTAATTGGAGAAGTCGAAAGTGTCGGCGCCGCCGCCGTCCCAGACGTTCATGAAGATGCGGTTGCCGCCGGGCGCGCCCTGGCCGACCCCGTTGATGAACATCTGGCCGGTCGTCGCACTCCAGGTGTAGACGCTGTTGGAGCTGTTGGTGTTGAAGTTGGCGCCGTACATGTACTGCAGGGCGGCGACATCCAGCATCATCAGCGTCTGCGCATAGCCCCACGTCTCGTTGGTGTAGCCGTCCGTGGGGCCGCCCACGTACGACTTGTAGGTCATGATGCTGTATTCCATCGAATTGTGCGCCAGCGGCAGCGCGCCATAGATGTTGGTCTCGTGTCCGTGCTTGAGACCCATGGCATGGCCGGTCTCGTGCAGATACGTGGTCCAGGCGTAGTTGCCCTTGACCGGGCTGTTGTAGAGCGTGCCGTACTCGCCGGACTTGCGCACCCACACGTCGCCGCCCCAGGCCCCGGTCGAGGGGTAGTAGGCCCAAGCCGTCTCTGTTGCGTCGCTGTCGGCGTAGCGCAGGTCGGCGTGCACCGACGATGTCTCGGTGACTTCCGTGAAGGTGACGTTGGCGACGGCAGCGAACGTCGGCAGGATGCCGCCGCGCACGGCCGCCTGTGCCGATGCGCTCAGCGCGCCGAATGTGCTGACCTCGCCATTGAAATTGTAGTCGTAGAAGGCGGCGCTGGTGGGGAAGCTGAAGGTGAGATTGTTCGTTCCCCACTTGGTGCCGATCAGCAGGCCATCGATGTCGAGGTTGCCGGTCGGTCCGGTCGGTCCCGTCGGGGCCTCGGCCAGCATGGGAGTGCCGTTGCCTGCTCCCGCCGAGGAGTTGCCGGCGCCGCTGGCGCAGGCGCCGCACGCGCAGGCATATCCCGTCATGTCGACGTGGAGGTCGCTCGTAGACAGCATGTCGTGTCCCCGTTCCTGCCGCTTGGTATCGTGGCTACGGGAACATTGGCACCGCCGTGGTTGGGGGAATCTTGACGGTTTCGGCACAATGAAGAATGTCGTTTCTCAATAGTAACCTGTTAACCGAAGCGACCGTGTGGCCGGCCCGGCTGTATGTTCAACGCCGGTCCAGTGTCCACGTGCCGATCGCTCCGCGCTCGATCTCGGGGCGAGCCGTCGGGATGCGGATGTACTCCCCCTTCGACCAGCGCTCCGCCATGGAGCGGTAGAACGGCGAGAACGGATTGCCGGATTGGCCGGTCGTATGGATGAAGAGGGAGCTGTCGAGGTCGGCGAGATCGTAGATGGCTCTGCAACTCGCTGCCCCGCGGTTTGCAAAGGGATCGTCCGCGCCGAAGTCGACCTGACCGCGATTGAGTGTGTATGGGCCACCAGGGCTTGGCGTCTCGACATTGAAAAAGGACGCCAGCACGGGCAGCGTCCCGAATGGGCGATGCTCGTTGACGGCGATGTGCGCCGGTCCCCAAGCCCATGTGCTGCGCACGGCGCCGTAGCGTTGGGTCAAATCGGTCAGTGCCGCCGCTAGTGCCTGCGTGACGAGCATGCCGCAGCTCTCGTGCTTGGGTGTTGTGCGGTCGTCGCACCAGTCTCGGCCCGTGGATTTGCCGTTGAGGAGACGCAACAGCGCTTGCGCCTGCGGGCCGAAGAAGCGCGCGAATGTGGGGCCGAGATCATCGGCCCAGGTCGAACGCACCAGCTCGCGCAGCCAGGCCATGTAGATCAGCGGCGCAACGGCATCGTCGCGCATGGTGCCGTCCCAGGCTGCGAGCTGGTCGAGAACGGCTTTGTTGGCGCCGCTCGCCGCGCGCGCAGCCGCAATCAGCAGTGGCTTGAGCCGGGCCGCCTCCGGCGACAGGACGTCGAGTTGCGCCGCCTGCATTGTCGCCATGTCGTGGCCGTCGCGGGAGACGACAAGCTCTTCGACACGCTGCTGACGGAAAGGTATGTCCCAGTCGAGCGTGACCAAATGCCGGTACTCGGGCGGCACGATGGAGGCGTTTGCGGTGCCGATGGCGCCGGCTGCCGGATCGATCATCCGCGGCAGCTCCTCGAACGGCACGGCGCCTTTCCAGTCGTATCGCGCATCCCAACCAGGTACGGGTGCGCGACCGGCGACAGCATTCCGTGGGTCGCGCACGGGCAGGCGGCCCGGAGCGATCATGCCGATGTGGCCGTCGGTGTCCGCCACTACCATGCTCTGCATCGGTACGACGTAGGTGCGCATGTGCTCGAAGTAGTCGGATACGGTGCGCAGGCGGGGGTCGAACATGCCGGCAGAAATTGTCGTGTCATCGTCATCGAGCGCTGTCCAACGCAGAGCGGCAACGTGGTCAGGCGCGAGCATGGCGCCGAGGTTACGGTAGGTGGACGGCAGGACCGGCCCATGCCGGGTCCGGCGGCGCTCCAGGATGTGAGCGGGGGCGCCTTTGAGACCTATTTCAATGCGTTCGGTTTCGAAGCGTTGCCAGCCTGTGGGGGTGAGATACTCGTTCGGATTATCAGGATTGATCTTTTCTATGAAAATGTCCTGCACGTCGGCGCCGGCGTTGGTGAAGCCCCAGGCAATGCGATCGCCACGGCCGAGCACGACAAGAGGTGTGCCGGGCAGACTGGCGCCGGCGACGTTGGCAGCGGCAGTGCCCGGTTGCGTCAACGCCAGATGGGCGAAATACCAAGTCGATGGCGCGCCGAGCCGCAGATGCGGATCGTTGGCGAGCAAGGGTGCGCCGGAGCGCGTGCGCGATCCGGCGACGACCCAGTTATTGGAGGCGCCGCCGGTGACCAAGCTTTCGCTCGTGTCTGCGGCCGCCTGCTGACGCGGCAGAGCCCGCAAGGGATAGAGCTGCCGGATATCCGGCAGTGGCGGCGCGCCGGCCTCGGACGGTGGCATCAGGTCCTCGATCTCGGCTGGCGTCATGCCCTGTGCGGCGTAGGACAGGCGGGTGATCTCGTGCTCGAAGTTGGTGCTGAGGTTGAGCGCCATCATCTTGAGCACGGCGATGCTGTCGGCGGGTTGCCAGGGCTCCGGCCGATGGCGCAGCAGCAGGAACTCGGGTGGCCAGCGCAGCTCGGCGAGGTTTGTCGGGCGGTCGAGGTAGGCGTTGACGCCGCGCGCATAGGCTTCGAGCGAGGCGCGATGCGCGGGCGACAGAGCGGCCAGCGCCCGCGTGGCGTGGCCGTAGATGTCGAGGGTGCGGATGAAGATGTCGGTGCCGAGCGTGCGCTCGCCGAAGACTTCCGAGAGGCGGCCCTGGCCGGCGCGGCGCATGAGCTCCATCTGCCACAGGCGGTCCTGTGCATGCACGAATCCGAGCGCGGTGTAGAGGTCGTCGAGTGCGGTGCCGAAGATGTGCGGCACGGCCTCGGCGTCGCGCACGATCTCGACGCGCGCAGAGAGGGCGGGCAGCGACAGCGTGCCCGACAGCGGTGCGACGCTCGCTTTGCCGACGAGGTAGACCGCGGCGGCTAGCGCTATGGGCGCGCTCAGAACGAGGAGCGCCGCGATGCGCAGCCATCTTGGTATTCTTTTCATCACGTCGCGTTCGTCCTCTGCGCACCGCGGCATTGTCCGGGCCGCGCTGGCAAGCACATAATGCAAAGTGCGGTCATTTCCCACCGTCGCGTGCTTCCGCTGCGTGGAACACTTTGCTGTCAGGGTTCCCCTGTGCGTTGCTGCAGCTCTCACCGCCGGCCGTTGGCCCGAGGACGGGTCGCGCCGCGCGACAATTCAACCCGCAGGCGTGCCGCCTCGAGGTTTTGCGTCGGGAGGAGCAGGGCGTCGGGTCTGCACCCAATGACCTGTGACCTGTTTTACTCCGGAGAGGGGTGCTGCGACGCCCTGCTCGGCCGCACCCGGACCTCGATCCGACGCTTGCGTAGGTCAAGCACACCGGCCGGCGAGGAAAATCGGATGCAACTTCGCCGCCTCCGGGTCCCGGCCTGACGCTTGGACGGTCCTATCCACCATGCCAGGCGAGTGGTCCGGACTGCGGCCCTCGGCTCCTGTCGAGCAGCGGTCCTAGGATTGCCGCCGATCTCGTCTCCGAGGCGCCACGATGAAAACACGCGCGCGCCCGCGCGTCACGTTCCGCCTTGATAGATGATGAAACGCGAAATGCTATCCCCGTGGTGCGAAGTTGCGGTTCGCGATTTCCTCGCCGTAAATCGAGAGAGCGTGCGCGTCTGCGCACTCTCAGAGGCGCAGAGCCAAGGCAACTTCGCTGACAGTCGCGACTTCTGAGACGCGGTGATGCGCCGTGTCTACGCCGCGCAACGGTCGGGCGTCAGACATCGCCCAGGCGCACCGCTCGTGCGCCCGCTTTCCTGTCTCAATTTACCGGATACGCCATAGTGTGAGGAAAAATTGCAGACTTGTCAATGGATTATGTCTGGCGATAGTCGGGCTCCTTCGCGCCGCCAAACCAGCAATACGATGATCGGAGCATGGAGCATGACACGTGCGTGCGGCATAGATTTTGGCACTTCGAACTCTGCCGTTGGCGTCCGCGATGCGGGGCCGCCGCGTCTGCTACCCATCCAGCGTGGCGCGACGTCGGTGCCAACGGCTCTGTTCTTCAGCTTCGAGGATAATTCGACGACGTTTGGGCACGAGGCTCTCGAGCGCTATTTCGCGCGCGAGCCCGGCCGCTATCTGCGCGCAATCAAGAGTGTGCTCGGCACCAAGCTTTTTGAGGAGACGACGCAGGTCAAGCGAACGCGGTACGCCTTCGGTGAGATCGTTGCGGCGTTTCTGAAGTTCCTGCGTGCTGCGGCCGGCGAAAGCCTCGGCGCGCCGCCGACGAGCGTAGTGCTCGGCCGTCCGGCGTTCTTTGTCGACGACGACCCCGAGGCCGACGCCGCGGCGGAGCGGCAGCTCGAAGCAGCTGCACGGGGCGCCGGCTTCGAGAGGATCGCCTTTCAGTTCGAGCCGATCGCGGCCGCCCTCGACTATGAGCAGAGCGTCAATGCCGAGGAGATCGCGCTAGTGGCCGACATTGGCGGCGGCACCTCGGACTTCTCGGTGGTGCGGGTCTCCCCCGAGCGTGCCCGATCGAGCGACCGGCGCCAGGACATTCTCAGCTTCACGGGCGTGCACATCGGCGGCACGGATTTCGACAAACAGTTGGCCCTCGCCAAGGTGATGCCGGCGCTGGGCCTGCACAGTCCGCTTCGTCGCAAGGGATTGGATGCACCATCGTGGTATTATTCCGACCTCGCGACCTGGCACCGGGTCGGTTTTCTCTATGATGCGAAAGTGCTGACCGAGGTCCGTGGCGTTTTGCGGGATTCGGCGGAGCCCGAAAAAATCGAACGGCTGTTGCGCGTGCTCGAGCAGCGCAAGGGCCACGAGCTGTTGGCGGGCGTCGAAGCTGCCAAGATCGAGCTGTCGCTCGCCGATCTCGCCACGCTCAATCTCGACGATAGTGTCGCCGACATCTCTCAGGAGATCAGCCGAGCAGAGCTCGAGGCCGTCATCGCCGACAGCCTGGGGCGCATTCGATCTCGCATCGATGGCGTGATGCGCATGGCCGGTTTGACACCGCACTCGGTGTCGGCCGTGTTTCTCACCGGCGGCGCCAGCAGGATGCCGTCAGTGCGCAAGTGCCTCGCCGCTGCAGTACCCGCTGCGCGGATCATTGCGGGTGATGCGTTCGGGAGCGTCGCCACGGGCCTTGCAATCGATGCCGTCAAGCGATTTGCGGCGCGGTGACAGAGTAGGAATGAGCCGCCTTCGCCCTTCGGCAGATCGGGCTTCCCGCCTAAGCCAGCTCGATCACCATGTTGCCTGAGCGGTCGAGCTCGATGCGCGCGCCAGGCGGGATGACGCAGGTGGCATCGTATTCCTCGACGATCAGCGGGCCTTGCCGTGGCGTGGCGAGATCGGAGCGGCGCACGACGGGGGTCTCCAGCCATCCGTGCGTGTCGCCGAAATAGGCTTTGCGGGCCGGCAGCGCTGCGGACGATGACACAGCCGTGGTGATGGCGTCCGGCACGCCCGATGCGTCGCGCAGGCCAGCACCGACGACCTGGATCGACACCAGCTCCACTGGCTCTTCCGGCCCGGCGCGATGGCCGTACGTACGCTCGTGCTCGGCGCCGAATGCCTCCTCGAGATGGCGGGCCATCTTGTCGTCGATCGGCCCGTCAGGCACGGGAACCACCAGCTCGAAGCTCTGGCCCTGGTAGTGCATGGCGGCCGAGCGGCGGATTTTTGTGCGGGCGCCGGTGAGCCCCTCGGTCGCGAGCTGCTGCAACGCCTGATCGGCGAGCTGGCGCCACGCCTGGTCGATGTCGACGAGATCGGCGCCGCGCAGCAGGCGGCGGAACGTGCGCGAGTAATGGTGCTCGATATCGGAGTAGAGCAGGCCGAAGGACGAGAAGAGGCCGGCCGACGGCGGCACGACCACCCGCGTCATGCCGAGTGCCGCTGCCATGCCGCAGGCAAACAGCGGACCGTTGCCGCCGAAGGCAAACAGCGCGAATTGGCGTGGGTCGCGGCCACGCTCGGTCGACACGGCCTTGATGGCGCGGATCATATTGGAGGCGGCAATGAGATGTGCGCCGTAGGCCGCGCGTTCCAGCGGCATCTTCATGGGGCCGGCGATCGCGCTCTCCAGAACGCGCCGAGCCTTGTCGGCGTTGAGCGCGACCGCGCCACCGATCAGATAGCGTGGATTGATATAGCCGAGGGCGACGTTGGCGTCGGTGATCGTGGGTACCTCGCCGCCCTGGTCGTAGCACACGGGGCCGGCGACGCGCCGGCCGATTGCGGTCCCACCTGCAACGCACCACCCGCGTCGATCCACACGTGCGAGCCGCCGCCGGCGCCGACCTCGGCGATGTCGATAGCCGGCACCTTGAGCGTGTAGCCGGCACCTGTGAGCAGCCGCGATCCGATCATGATGCCGGCGCCGACCGCATACTCCTGCGCGCGCGTCACCTCGCCGGCTTCCACCATGGCAGCCTTGGCGGTGGTGCCACCCATGTCGAAGGTGATGATGCGATCCAGGCCTTTGGCGCGTGAGAGCACCTGGGCGCCGACCACGCCGCCGGCAGGACCGGATTCGATGATGTTGATGGGACGCTCGGCGGCGGCGGTGTCGGTGGTCAGGCCACCGTTCGACTGCATGAGCAGCAGCTGGGCCTTGATGCGCGCCGCATCCAGGCTCTTGCGTAAGGTGGTGAGGTAGGTGGCGACGATGCCAATGACGTAGGCGTTGATGACGGTGGTGGAGGTGCGCTCGTACTCCTTGATCTCGGGCAGCACCTCGTAGGAGACGCACACGGGCAGATGCGGTGCCTTGCGCTGGGCGATCGCCTTGATCGCCAGCTCGTGCGCGGGGTTGTTGAATGAGTTGACGAGGCAGATGGCGATGGCCTCGACCTTCTCGGCAAGCAACGCATCGACCTGGGCTTCGGCATCGGCGGTCTGCAGCGCGCGCTCGACGTGGCCCTTGGCGTCGACGCGCTCATCCACCACGCGGCGCAGATAGCGCTCGACCAGCGGCGGCGGCTTTTCCCAGGCGATATCGTAGAGGCGCGGCATGCGCAGCGTGCGGATCTCCAGCACGTCGCGGAAGCCCTTGGTGGTGATGAGGCCGACCTTGGCGCCCTTGTGCTCGAGGATGGCGTTGGAGGCGACGGTGGTGCCGTGGCGGATCTCGTCCAGCGCGGTCGGCGAGATCCCGGTGTCGCGGAAGACCTCGGTCAGTCCTTCGACGATGGCGCGGGCGTAATTGTCGACGCTGGAGGAGATTTTCTTGGTGTGGACGGCGCCGTCGCTGCCGAGCAGCACGATATCGGTGAAGGTGCCGCCGATGTCGACGCCGACGCGGTAGGTGATATCGCTGGTCATGTGCGCCTACTCCGCCGCCCGGGGCATGAGCTGCGGGTCGTGCCATTGCACCTTCGGCAATGTGGTCCAGCCGCGGCGTTTGCGCATGTCGGCGCGCTTGCGCTCCGTGGCGGCTGCATCGACGGTCCAGGTTTTTGTGTCGATGATGACGCCGTAGTCGGCCTCGGCCTTGGCGGCGGAGACGAATTCGTTGCGCACGTCTTTCAGCACGGCGGCGGGATCACGCTCGAGCGGGTCACCCCAGCCGCCACCGCCCGGATGGATGTGGCAGAACACGTCGCCGCGCCTGATCTGCATGGTCACCTTGGAGGGCAGCGGCCGGTTCTCGGCTTGCGGGTTCAGATAGTTTTCCGACGCGACACCGGGGCTGCCGCCATAGAGGCCGAAGGGGCGATGCGTCTTGCGGTCCGAGCGCACCGACATCATCGCCTCTACCTCGTTGAGCCGATACTGGCGTTGGAAGGGTACGCCGCCGCGATATTTGCCGGCGCCGGTTTTGTCGGAGACGAACTCGTAGGCGAGTACGGACACGGGCTGCTCGGCCTCGATGATCTCGGCCGACGGGCAGGACTGGTTGGCGAACATATGCGAGTTGCCGTTGAGGCCGTCGGCCCAGGGCCGCGCGCCCCACGCGCCACAGGTGAACTCGACGTAGACGAAAGGCTTGCGGTCCTTGTCGTAGCCACCGATGGAAATGCCGCTGTTGCCGCCGTCGCCGGCGGCCTTGACCTTGTCGGGCAGCATCATGGCGAGCGCGCCGTACATGCAGTCAACCATGCGGAAGCCGGTGAGCCCGCGCGCGGCACATGCCGCCGGCAGCACGCCGTGGCCGATGGTGCCGGGCGGGCAGATCACCTCGATGGCGCGGAACACGCCCTCGTTGTTGGGAATGTTATTGGGCAGGACAGAGCGCACGCCGGTGTAGGACGCGGACTTTGTATAGGACAGCGTGTTGTTGATGGCGCCGCGCACCTGCGGGCTGGTGCCGGTCCAGTCCACGATCATGCTGTCGCCCTTTTTGCGCAGCGTCACGAACAGGCGGATCGGTTTGCCGACGTCGATGCCGTCGTCATCGATCCAGTCCTCGAAGCTCCACTCCCCATCGGGCAGCTCGCGCAGTGCGGCGCGGGTCAGGCGCTCGGAATAGTCGATGGTCTCGCTGAGAAAGCGCTTGGTCTGCGCGGGCCCGTATTGCGCGACGAGATCGGCGAACTGCTTCTCGGCGATGTGGCAGGCCGCGAGCTGAGCGCGCAGGTCGCCCATCACCATGACCGGAACACGCACGTTCTTCTCGATGAAGGTGGTGATGGTCTTGTTGAGGACGCCCTTGTCGTAGAGCTTCATGGGCGCGATGCGCAGGCCCTCGGCGTAGATCTCGGTGGAGTCCGAGGCGTTGGAGCCGGCAACGCGCCCGCCGACGTCGGTGTGGTGGCACACGCAGCAGGCAAAGGCCAGGCGCTCGCTGCCGTGATAGAGCGGCTTCATGATGAAGATGTCGGGCAGGTGCATGCCGCCGTCGAACGGATCGTTCATGATGAAAATGTCGCCCGCCGCCATGTCGTTGCCGAAGTGGCGCATGATGGCTTCCATGGCGGTCGGCACGGAGCCGAGGTGGCCCGGCAAGGTCAGGCCCTGGGCGGCGAGCCGGCCGTCGCCGTCGGCGAAGCCGGTCGAGTAGTCCATGTTGTCCTTGAGCACCGCCGAGTAGGTGGTGCGGAAGATGGTCAGCGCCATCTCGTCGGCGATGGAGAAGATGGAATTCTTGAACAGCTCGAAGGCGATCGGATCGTAGTCTGCGGACATGCGCGGCAATTTCCCCGTCATGCTGGAAGCACTTGGAAAGATGGCCGGGGGAGCCTATTGGAAGGCCGCGCCTCCGTCGAGCCGCGCCGGTGCGGGATTTCGACCATCGCCTGCCGGCCGGGGCGGCAGAAGCTCGCCTCGACCTTAATCAGCCGTCGTGTGTGGGGCCGACGCCGTCGCGCAGGCGCCGGAACTGACGCTGCACCGCCTCGATCTCCTCGTCTGTGCACTCCTCGAGGTCGATCAGCAGGTTGCGGGCGCGCTTGCTGGAACGTATCAGCTCATCGAGCTTGAGGTGAATGGCGTGCGCGTCCCGGTTCTGGGTATTCTGGATCAGAAAGACCATCAGGAAGGTTACGATCGTCGTGCCTGTGTTAATCACGAGCTGCCAGCTGTCGGAAAAGCCGAAGATCGGGCCGCTGATCGCCCATGCGACAACGGTGGCCAGCGCGATGAGGAAGGCCCAGCCTGATCCGACGATAGCTGAGGTGCGACGGGCAAAGGCAGCAAACGCAGAAGCCATGACAGTCCTCCGGGAGCAAGCAGACCTCATCGCGGAAAGCGCCGGGAAACGTTGGCGCAGGGGGACAAGTTCCCGATGAACCGGCCGTCGACCAGTGAAACCGGCCCGCTACGCCCCCGAGGGCTGCTGCTGATCGAGAGCGAGGGGTTCAGCGACTACCGGCTGCTCGACAGTGGCGGCGGGCGCAAGCTCGAGCGCTTTGGGCGCATCGTCGTCGATCGGCCGGAGCCGCAGGCCATGTGGCAGCGGCGCGATGCAGAGCAATGGGAGAAGGCCGATGCTGTCTTCTCCGGCGAGGAGGACGAGGAAAGCGGCAAGTGGCGGTCGCGCGGACAGATCCCTGAGAGCTGGCCCGTGCGGCTGAAAGAGGTGACGCTGCTCTGCCGCCTGAGTGCATTCCGGCACATGGGGTTGTTTCCCGAGCAGCTTCCGCATTGGGAGTGGATGCTTGCCGGACTGAGCCGGATGCGCGTCGAGCGGCCTCGCGTGCTCAACCTGTTTGCGTATACCGGCGCGGCCTCGATGCTGGCGGCGCGCGCCGGCGCCGAGGTGACGCACGTCGATGCCTCGAAGAAGGCGATCGGATGGGCCAAGGAGAACCAGGGCGCCTCGGGTTTGCAAGATGCGCCGGTGCGCTGGATTCTGGAGGATGCCCGCAAGTTCGTGCAGCGCGAGGTGCGGCGCGGCAAGACCTACAACGTGGTCC
>CAWIYZ010000018.1:0-154712 GCA_963840425.1 uncultured Alphaproteobacteria bacterium
ATGGATATGCTTGTCAACATCGATTTGCCCCCGGCTCACGAAAGCTGAGAGCCGCATGAGTTCGTCATCTCGGATCATGGCAGTTGTGTAGCCATGAGGGTCCGAGCGCAGCAGCGCGGCGATCTCCTTGGGGTCGCGGCCCTGCGCGTCCCGGATCCCCTTGATCCCCGTTGCGTGAGCCCCCTGCGCATACCTTCCGTCGCGCCCTTTGTAATCCCAGCCGTGGCACTCCTTGCACCGCCAGCTGTCGGGTCCAGGTGTCTTCGCCGCGGCTGGGTAGGCCCTATGTGTCGTCTTGGGCTTTGTGCGTCCAAGCGCCTCCCACCAATTGTCGTACATGCGACCACCAGAGGACAGAGCCCAACTGTCGGCAGCATCGGTTGGAGCCCCGTGAAGGAACTTCAAATCCGGCTTCGAGCTCAGTTGCTTGCGCGCATGGTCATGAGTTGCCTGCTGCGCCACAGCAGGCGGAGATGACAACGCTGCCGCAGACATAGCCAGGACGATTGTCACAAGGGCTGGATGAAGGTATCGCATTGCTTCCTGCGTAATCGCCGTTGGATAGAGTTGCATGTCCGCTGGGTGCGACGGTCGCGCGGTGCAAAGACTTTCAGTTCCGGTGATGGCTGCGGTGCATCAAATGCATCAGGGGACAGGCCAGCAGCAAAAGATAGGGCACAGCGAGCAGCGTGTGGTTGAGGTGGTAAGTCAGTAGGTAGGCTCCGACGGCTGCGGCTGCGACGCAAACGAGGAGCCCCGTCGTAGATCCAAGAAAGGCACGAACTTGGGACATGGTGGCCTCCACTCAGGTTTTCTCGGATCAGCCAGTGTCGAGCGGTGGCGGACAGTCGCCTTGTTCTACGTCAATCCACGGGGCGCGAGCGATGGCGAACCATGGCACCAGCGTCGGCAAGGCAATCCACTGCAGTAGCGACCCTACGCCAATGCCAATGATGGGAACGGTCGGCATCAGCTCCGAATAGGCCCAACTGCGTCGCACGTGGACGTTGAGCCACTCGCTGTAGACCGTGTAGGCGAGCGCCATCGCCGCCGCCGCTATGATCGGCGACAGCAGGAGCCAGTGCCACAAGGGCGGGATCGCCGTGACGCTGCCAAAGCCGATGACATCCGGAATTGAGGCAAAGGGCCGGTTCGGCCCGATGTCGCGCCTGACCAAGGTCCGGCTCGCTCGCAGATCGCAACGGGCAACCAAACCCGCGCTGCCCGGTGCCTTGCTCGGCTGGACACGACGCCGACAGGCAATCACGATCCCCAACGGGAATTGCACCAAGGCAACACGAGCACAACCTTCCGACCAACGGTATTACTGGAGCTACGCTGCAACGGCGTGTTCGTAGATGTCCTCCTCCTGCGCGTTGTGGAGACGCACGAGCGCCTCGATCGCCTCGATCACGCGCTGCGCATCTCTGATCAGATACCTGTCGGCGTCCGCCGGCGTGAGATCCGTCGCGAGCCGGTCCAACAGCCGCGCCAAGTGGAGTATCTCGCGATGGGCGCGGCTCATTGCGCCGAGCCCGTGGCTGTCGGTCAGGAACCGCGCAAGGCGGGGGTAGACTTTGCTTTCGTCGGCGCGCTCGTGCTCGACGATGCGGCGAGCCACGACCCGGTTGGCCTCGAGGATCAGCTCCACCGCAGCTGAGGACTCGGCATCGTCCAGCCCGTCGGCGATCTCCCGCAAGCGATTGAGGGGCGCATCGAGCAGCTCGTGCTCCTGGCGCAGGGCGGTGGCTGTCGCCGACGGCATGGCCCCAGGCCCGAGCGCATGGCCAGGAGTCAGGGCCCGGAGCGCGTTGAGGATCACGGCGACATCAATCACTTCCTGGGCAATCGCTCCCGCCACGGGCGACAGCCAGCCGAACGCGGCAAGCCCCATCGCGATCCCGGACAGCGCCATGCCCACACCGATGCTCTGCACCGCAATGGCGCGCGCCCGCTTGGCGATGACGACAGCGTCCGAGACCCGATCGAGGCGATCCACGAGGATGACGACATCGGCGGCCTCCGACGACGCGCTGGCCCCCCTTGCGCCCATGGCGACGCCGACGTCCGCCGCCGCAAGGGCTGGTGCATCATTGATACCGTCACCTACCATCAGGGTCGGGGTGCGGCGTTGCTCGGTTGCGACCGCGTCGACCTTGTCGGAGGGTACGCGATCGGCCAGCACAGCATCGAGATCGAGAGCGGCACCGATGGTCTCGGCCGCGTCGGTGCGATCGCCGGTGACCATCACGATGCGCGACACGCCGGCCTTGCGCAGCATCTGCACGGCGCGCGGCGTCTCGCGCCTGAGCTCGTCACCGAGCAGCAGAGCGCCAATGGTGCGACCGTCAACGGCGACGAATATGCTCAAGGCAGAGCGCCAGGAAGCGCGCCTGAGCACGCGTACCGCCCATTCCTCGGGCTTGCGTGCTCCATGCACCAGCTGATGGGAGCCGACACAGACCTTGCGGCCGCCGACCCGCCCCTCGAGCCCGGACCCCATGGTTTCGTGGATCGCCTCCGGCATCTCGAGGACGAGGTTCTTGGCGAGGGCGGCCTCGACGATGGCGGCCGCCACCACGTGGTGCGAAGCCTGCTCGAGCGAGCCCGCCAGCCGCAGCACCTCGTCCGGGCTCTCGCCGGCTGCCACCTCCACGGCGATCAGGCGCGCTCCGCCCACCGTGAGCGTGCCGGTCTTGTCGAACATGACGGTGCGCGTGCGGGCGAGCGCCTCCAACGCCGCACCGCCCTTGATGAGAATGCCCTTGCGTGCCGCCTGCGAGACTCCGGCGATGAAGGCAACCGGTGCCGCCAGGATGAGCGGGCAGGGGGTGGCCGCGACCAGCACCGCGAGTCCGCGGATCGGGTCTCCCGACAACAGCCAAGCCAATCCGGCGACGACCAACGTCAGGGGCAGCAGCAGAAGGGCGTAGCGGTCCGCCAGCCTGATGAACGGCGCCTTGGCGGTCTGCGCGGCAGTCACCAGCCGCACGATGCCCGCATAGGTACTCTCGCCGGCCGTCGCAGACACGCGCATCTCGAAAGTCTCGCCCGCGTTTAGCGTGCCGCTGCGCGCCGCCTCGCCTTTGCGGCGGTTGACCGGGATCGGCTCTCCGGTCAGCGCCGACTTCGTCGAGCACGGCGATCGGGCTAGTGATGACCCCATCCACGGGGATGATTTCGCCCGCGCGCACCAGCAACGCATCGCCGACCGCGACGGTTTCGATGGTGACGTCCTCCATCCCGCGTTCGCCCGCGCGATGCGCGACCCGCGGCGCGCGATCGACCAGTGACTTGAGATCGCGCTCGGCACGCGTGACGGCGAAGTCCTCGAGCACATTGCCGCCGGCATACATCACGGCGACGACGACCGCCGCCAGCGTCTCCCCAAGCAGGAGCGCCGCCGACATCGACACGAACGCAATCGCGTCCACCCCGATGCGGCCCGACAAGAAATCGCGGATCATGGAGATCAGGAGACCCGCAGCGACGGGGATGGTGCCCAGCGCCCAGATCCAGTTTGCGGCGACACTGCTGCCAATACCCCACATGACGAGGCCAAGGCAGAGTGCGGCGAGGGCAACCAGGATCAAGCCTCGCCGCAGCAGGCGTTCCGTGTTCATGGTGAGCAAAAATATGGCTCCGAGCGGCTGCAGTTGCGAGACATTCCAGGGCACGGCTGTCAGGGCAGCAATCAAGGGGACGTTGTCGACATGTCGACAGGAAACACAGGATCGCACGGTGGCGGGATCGATGCATGCACTCCTTCCGGCCGAGATCGCCAAGGCGGCCGAGCACAACGGCGCGCAAAAGATCCGCGTGGGTCCAACGACGCTTCTCACACGTGCCGTGCTGGAGCCTTTATCGAGCTCGGGGCCATGTTCGCGACGACTGTGCTGGCCGGCGCCGATGACGACGGCTGCCTCTACCGGGCCAAGGGCGTGCGCGACGCCACTTTCCAGCGCCTGTGGGCGGAGCTCGACCGCAACGAGGACATCCTGGATGAGCGACTGGTGCGGGTAGCGGCCCGCCTGATGAAGAAATGGGCGAGATAGTCAACAGATTTCGATTCCTTGCAGCAAATAAACAAAGCGGACAGTCTGGAAGACTGCCCTGGGCCCGCCGCCGACACCAACATCGACGCCAGGGCCTCAAATTTGCCGGTCCAGACTTAAACGCTCTGGCTACCTCGGGCCGGTCGGAAATTTCGAGTTTGTACGCGAATTCTGGAGGCTTAGGAGACATGAGAATTGCTGTGCAAGCTTGGGCGAACTGGCGCCGCCACCAGTTGCTGACGTCCGACTGTGGGCCAGGTGAGCAGACAGGTCGTGCTCCCTCGGGATGTCTGACGACGCGGACGATCGCCATGGCTCCGGCAGGAGCCGTCCGGCATGGATTTTCGATCCACTCAAGTCCTAGCAGTACGCTTGGCACAGGCGGGGCCTTAGCTAGGCACTCTGCATCCCGGCGATCTTCAACGCCCCGATCTCCCCCAAAACAGGGGTGCCGGCCAAGCCGGCAGATGATTTGCAAGCCCCGCGACATCAGGCATGGGCTGCGCGGGCCACAACCAGCTTGAGCCGGCGTCGCTTGACAAAGCCGATGATGAATCGGCGGTGTCGAGGCCGGACCTCATGATTGGTGCGGAGTTACCCGCTGCCCACCTGTCATGAGGCCGGCTCCCTCTGGGGCAGAACTCGAATTGCGGCAACTACCGGGCCCGGGCTCCGTCCGTGCGAAATCCGATCAAGTTCGGCATGCGGTCTCCCAGTAGGGCGGCATACCTTCCGGTCCGCTCGAAGAGTACCGGCAAACATAGCGCGTGTGCTCCAGGGTGGGCGGAATTGCAGGTCCATTTCCGTCACCACGCGTCCCTCCTGCAGCGTTTTGAAGGGGCCGACGCGGAGGCCGTTGTTCGCATGTGGAAAACAAACCGGAATGAGTTTCACGAGCCGCTTTCTACTTTCGAGCGCGAGGCTCTGATCGAGCGCCACTGCGAACTGTTCGGAACCTGGCCAACGTAGCCCTGTGGATCAGCATGACCCATCAAGCATGCCTAGTGATGGGGGTCGGGCTTCAGTGCTTCGACATCATCTGGGGATGGGGGGTGGCCGCGAATCCATTGCGATCGACGTGCAAGGGGACAATGCCGTGCAGGGTTGTGCCGGTGGCGTCGCTGTGAATGTGGAGATCGACCACCGAGCTGGCGCAGGCGCTCGTCATGCCGGGGATGCCCACTCCGGCCTTGCAGGCGCTCCAAGTGGGTGCGCGCGGCTACCGTTGAAGCCTTTGCCATCGTCGCTGATCACCAGGTGTATCTGATCGGCGATGCACTTGAGGGTTACAGCCACCTGTGTGGCCGAAGCGTGGTGATGCACGTTGGCCAGCGCCTCCTGCGCTACACGGAGCAAGGATCGCTGCACCGCCAATGAACCGCCGCTCGTGGGCCGACGCTGACGTCATCTTGGGACCAGGCGCGCAGCAACGCCGTCGGCGAAACGGCGCAATGTCGGTCCGAGACCATCTATTTCTAGGTCTGGCGGATGCAGTAGATACGAGAACGTGCGCAGCTCACGTGAGGCTTCAGCGAACGACACGCCGATATCCTCGCAGAGTTTGCGCATCTTGGCGTCCGAGGCAGCACGAGCCTTCAGGCTCATCATGTTCAGGCCGATCGCCGCCAAGTGCTGCATCGTCGAGTGGCGCAGTTCCCGAGCGATCTGACGACGCTCTTCGTCCTGAACGGTCAGAAAGCGCTGCGAGAGTTGTCGGGTTTCGGTTCTGCCATCTTGCGTTCTGTGATGTTGATGACGACACCACTGATCTTGACTGGTTTGCCGTTCACGCCCAAATACGGCGCCCCGATGCGGAAGCCAGGGCAGACGTCCATTCGGTTGCAGAATGCGGAATTCGCCGAGCGCGATTGCTGGCCCGCATGCATGACCGATCGAAGTGTGGCCGCGGCCAACCGACGATCGTCCGGTGAACCGCACGCAGGAGCCTCGCTGGCGTGAGCGGGTGCGAATGAAGACCCAGCATGGAACGGCAATGCTCAGTCGCCCACAGCTGACCAGTGACCACGTCGTACTGCCAGAGGCCGGTATTTGAGGAGGCGGCGGCAAACGCCATCCTGTCCTCGCTCTCCTTCAGCGCAGCTTCCGCTCTCCTGCGTCGGACCATCTGCACTAACAAGCCCATGAGGATAGTCGTCAGCAGAGCAAAGGCTGCCAGTGTACCGAGCACCACATTGGGATGCTGCTCCCACAGGGTCGGTGTCCTGTAGAGGACGTCCGTTCCGGCAGGAAGGTTGGCCTCGGACATGCCCCATCGCTGCAGTTGCCTCGCATCAACCCGGTAGCTGTGAGGCGTGTTGGTTGGTGCAGGGAGGATCTTGGAATTGTACTCGCCAGAATTTGCGCAACCAAGTCGGCAGCTGCCGTGCCCGCATCCTCGAACGTATACGTGTATCCGCCGACAATGCCCTGACCCAAGAAAGTGTCGTAAATGGAATAGACGGGGGCGCTCGATGCGTTGGCGATGTCGGCGGCGACTTGCCGTGGGACCCGCGGGCGACCATCACCATCCGCAAAAACCGGCAGCAGCAGAACTATCGTGTCGCGGGGCAGGCGCGCGACCTCTGCCAAAAGAGCGGCATAGGGAAGGCCTGTCAAGAATTGCACATTGATAGGATTGAAGATGCGGTTCGAGGTGTTGGCGGGCCGCCGCCTCTCGCAGCCGATCGGGGTCGGACGCTCCAGAAATCAGCACAACATCACGAGCGTTGGGCTGAAGGCGTGCTGCAAGGGCAAGAGTTCGCGTCCAATCGTTCTCGCTGACTGCGCCCGTTACTTCGGGCCAATGCGAGCCGATTGCCAAAGTAGCTGCAGCCCTCGACATGCAGCAGAAGACAATGGGAGCTCCCGGTGCGATCACCTCGCGAGTGCGCAACAGATAGCGCAAAGATTCGAGCTCAAGCGCGATCAACACATCGGGACGCTTTTTGGCATACTTTTGCGCCAAGAAAAGCGTGATCTGATCCTGGTAGTCCTGGTCAGGGAATTGACCAAAATCGAGAGGATCGTAGAATACTTCGAACTTGCCGTGCAGCGTCTCATGCAGACGCTTCGTGATCGCGCCTCTGGCAACGCCGGCCGCAGGCAAGGTATCTCCGAAGCCACTGATTATGAGTACGCGCGGCGGTTGGTTGTCGCCGGCAAGACCGGACCAAGACCACAGCGTCGACAGCAGGACGCAAACAAGGATGACAAGATGCGACAAGGATCGCCGCGCCGATCTGATGCCTGTCAATGGATTTGTCCTTTGGTCTTGACCCCGAGGCGCGCGCGACCCGCATGTAAGCGGAGGGCATAGGTCGCGCGACCGGCTTGAACGATGCCGCACGCTCTGGTGTCCTCCAAGAGGTGTTAGGTGGGTTGGTGAATGCCCCGTTCGGTATATGTCCATGCCCCAGCACGCAGCGCCGGACACGCATGACATGCAGGCCGTCAGCAAGGCATAGGGGTAAACCACGAAAATCGGCCGGGCAAATCGGAGCCACCATACGTTTTCTAGAATTGGCACGAAGCTGATGTGGCCCCCCGCACAGTCCCTTGCATCTGGGTGGATTTCGGCAATGCATGCTCGCATAGGGCCCAGGTAAACCTGCCGCCGAGCCTATTATGGGACTGAAGCTCCAATCAGTAGCGTGGTCTGGCCCGACCTGATGACCAGACGGCGTCCGAGCGGCCTCCGTCGGTCACGTCACCAACGCGGGCAAGGCATCTTGCGGGTTTCTGCTGATATTCGGTCTGGGACATTCAGCCCATCCTACGCGCCTGTTCGTAGTCGGAGGGCAGGATGGGTTCCTCACACATGAATGCTGCCGAGCTGAGTAACGGCTCCGCGCGGCGCAACGATGCTCCAGATGTGCAAGGGGAGTTGCTGGAGTTTTCGCGCACTGTGGGTGCGTGGCAAACACCCAGTGAAGTACTCGATGCGTTGCACCATGTTACCCGCTGCATGAGCCCACATCTGAGCGTTCTGGGAGCACTGCGGTTTCCGCTCAAGGCGAATGACTGGGACGCGATCCGCCTCGGCAAGTCCATCTTCCTGCACAAGGACGTGCCTAACGGCTGGTGGGACGAATATATGACGCTCGCACCGACCCGCTTCGCGCCCAAGCTCTTCCTGGCCAGGAGCAGCCTGGCCTCGTTCACCTGGACCGAGACCAAGCGCATGCTCGAACCCATTGGCATTGACCGATGGGCGGACGAGCTGGCGCTCAAGTACGGCATGCGCGACACCTTCACGTGTCCCGTGGGCGGGCGATGGCTGATTGCGTTCTGGTCGAAGAGGGACCTGTCCAACCTGCTGACGCCTGCCTCGCGCATCTGGCTGCAAGCGGCCAGTAGTTTTGCCGCCGAACGCCTGGAGCACCTGGCTGGTCCCGACGTGAAGCGCATCGGCTCGCGCGCCCGTCTGACCCCGCGCGAGCTCGCCGTTCTGCGTCTTGTCTCCACCGGTCAGCAGGCAAGCGAGATCGCCAAAGCGCTGGCGCTGGGCGAGGAGACGGTGCGCAGTCACATCAAGAAGGCACAAGCGAAGCTGGGGGCGCGCAATCGCGCCCACGCCGCCTGCGAAGCGCTACGCCAGAACCTGATCCCTTGACGTGTTACAGCAGGTGCTCTCGCAATGCGGAAAGAAGCAGAGCCGCACCATGCCTGAAGGCACGTTCCAGTCACGGGGGAGGGACGGCGGAAACGAGCAGGGGAACGCTCGTGTGCTGCCTCTACGGCATGTAGCTCTATTGAGATCGCCCAGCGCAGTTAATCGGTGAATAACCTGAATTTGGCTCGGGAAACTGTCCAGGCATCGTCATCAAGGCCTGGCAATCCGCGATTAACCACGGCCTTCGCGGCACTAACCAATTTCAATCTGCGCGAAGTGGGGTTTATGCTGATGGGCGCTGGCCCAGGCATGCGTGTACCCTAGCTCGATAAGCCTCGCATGGCGTGCCTGCCCATGACCCGCATTCTGATTGCCGATGACCATGAGGTGGTGCGCACGGGTGTCCGGCGCACCCTTGAAGATCACCCTGGGTGGAGCGTCGTTGCCGAAGCGGCGGACGGCCAAGACGCCATCGCCAAGGCCATGGCGACCAAGCCAGACGTGGCCATCCTCGACTATATGCTGCCCTTGATCGACGGCATCGAAGCCACCCGCCAAATTCGTCGGCGGGTGCCAAGCGTCGAGGTCCTCATCTTTACGATGCAGGATGACGAGAACCTGTTGCGTGAGGCGTTAAGCGCTGGAGCACGCAGTTACGTGCAGAAGTCGGATGCCGGGCAGCATTTGATTTCGGCGGTCCAGGCGCTGGCCGAGCACAAGCCCTTCTTCACTGACAGGGCGTCGCAGATCCTGCTCAAAAACTTCCTGACCGAGGCGGACAAGGTCCAGCAGATCCTGACTGACCGCGAGCAAGTCGTGGTTCAGCTGGTCGCCGAGGGCCACAGCAACAACGGGCAGGAGCAGCACGGGGCAGCGTGAGGCGTTGCTGACCTTCGTCGGCTCCGATCTCGTGGCAGCGCGCTGGAAGCAGTTCCGCACCTATTTTTCTGATGTGGCGCCCGGCCGTAGTGGCTGGGGCGGGGCGCACCTTCTTGCCGGGACCGGCAGCAGCGCGGCGCCCATGAACGGCTACCCCAAGGTCTTCAACATCGAGTCAGACCCGCGCGAGGAGTACAACATCGGAGCGCTCTATGAGTGGGTGTTAGGCCCCACGCTCAAGGTCGTGGAGGACTACAAAGCCAGTCTTCGCCGCTATCCAAACCCTCCGGCAGCCAACATCACGCGTTTCTGACCCGCGTCAGAATCAGGCCGGGCGCATGTTCGGTGTCGGAATAAACCACCCGTTCTGGTTCCGATACTGATCGGACGTGCGAGGCGCGTCACCGGGCCTTGGAGTTGACCCGAACTGACATCGTCCCACTTCCTTCAGTGCAGGTGTGGACCAGATTCATCGCGTGATAAATGCCGGACGACGATCACGGCTGAGATCAATAGAGGCGTGGCGAGGAAGGCTCCGATTGGTCCCCACATCCAGGTCCAGAACGCAATGGACAGGAAAACCAGGAACGGATTTAGCGTCAGTCGATGCCCCACAATGGTCGGTGTCAAGAATTGGCCCTCAATAGTGGTGATGGCGAGATATGCTGCCGGAGCAACAAGGGCTTGGCCGACGGTCGGAAAGCTCAAGAGCCCGATCACGAACAAAGCGGCAATCATGATGATCGGGCCGAGGTAGGGAATGAAATTCAGGGTAGCAGCGAGGACGCCCCACAGCAGCGGATGTGGTAGCCCGACTGCCCACGTTATTGTCGCCACCACGATGCCAAGGCAAAGATTGACAAGCGCGAGAGTACCGAAAAACTTGCTCATGTTGCTCTCCGCGTCATCCAGAATGCTTTGCGTGGTTGCGCGCGCATCGGGTCCGGAGAAGAAAAAGACAATCCCTGATTTGATCTCGCGCTGATAGATCAGATAGAAGAGCATTGCGACGAAGAAGAGCATGAACTCGGTTACAATCGGCGTCATCGCCGACAGTATACCCTTGACGATCGACGACGAGCCTTCTTCCACCGCGACGGCCGGGGTCGAGTTTCCCGAGACCTCCGCCAGCGCCTTTCCGATCTCGTCCAAGAGCGCCATCGGCTGGCTCAACAGCTGTAATTTCTGTTTGATGAGAGCACCTAATTCTGCCGTCCGACCGACCCAATAGGCTAGTGGCGTCGACAGCAGCCCGATGATGCTCAGGATTATGAGCAGCGCTGCCAAGGTGACGACAACGACCGCTAATGCTCTCGGGATTCCCCGTCTGGCTGCATCTTCGATCAGGGGAAGCAGGATCGTGCCAACCACCCACGCGAGGACGATTGGCACAAGGACGCTTTGCGTTACAAAGGCTGTGTAGCCCAGCGCGAGGCAAAATAAGCCAATGATCGAGATGCGCTCAGCCCATGCCCAAAGATCGTGCGGCGAATGCTCAACCTTCTGGAGGTGTGGTTCGTACTGCACGCGTCTGCCTTCACGCCACCGCCTCGGAAGCTCCTGCAGTCTGCTTCGTGCGTGCTCCATGGACGATGTCCTCAGGCTCCAGCCTGCTGCAATTTCTCTAGCAGGCAGCCCCGGTCATAGCGGCAGGCCCATCGTCGCTGCGCTCGACGCGTCAGCGGCAATTTATCCGGCCTGCTGATCGCAGGAGAGATTGCGGGCGTGGTCTGCGCGTCGACGCATTCCCGCGCCGCGAAAATCGTCCAAGTGAGTGTAGAAGCGTGGGCGCGATTGCGAGGCCCCTAGCTTCGTTTGCGCCTTCTTGATGTAGCTGCCGCGCACCGTCTCCTCGCCCACCGCAAGCGCCTTGGCGATCTGGATGTTCATCTAAAGGCCGCAACGCGCGCAGCCTGTTCCATGATGACGCGTGAATTGTCGAGCTCGGTCGATCCTGCAGGCTCGCCATTGACCATCACCTTGGGGCCGGACCAGACGGGCAACCGGGTACAGCCGCCGCAGCTTTCCTTGTAGCTCATGACATCACGCCACTTGGTTCCGTTGACGTAGCCGTGGCCGTAGGGGAAGGGCGTCTTACTGTCATCCATGTTCAGATCGTGACGTGCCCCGATCAGGTGCCCAATTTCGTGCACCAGGGAGTAGGTGGTTGCTGCACACTCGTGATGCACGACGGAGAACGCTTCGTCCGCGTCGGCATGGACACGCGTCGAGAGCCCGCATCCGTTCGCATCGTCGACAATGAGGACGGCGACATCTGCGCGGTATTTGTTGCGCGAGCCATGGATCTCATCCATGTAGCCGTCCTTGTCATGAAAGCGCCAAACGTGGTCGAAGTGCGTGCCTTTCTCCACATAGTTGGTTTGATAAGCCTGCACGAGCCTGAGCTTTACGTGACCCACATTGCTTTTGCGGAATGATTCATTTCCCTCCTCGATGGCAAGGTCGATGAGTTCCCGCCTGATGTCGGCGTAATGGCTTGCAGCCTGGGGCGTGTAGGCGACGATCAGATCGATGACTACGTCCTTGGAGGGGGCGCCATCCTTTGTGGTGGGGCGCTCGGCTTTGTCCTTCGCTGTCGTCGGCTTGCCAGGCGGTGCCAACGCGAGTTGCTGCTTGTTGTTCGGCTGCGCTCGCATGCCCGCGGTCACTCCCCTCAAAATGCTTGCATCGCCGTGCTTCACAAGCGACTCGTCGCGCAAGTTCGGGTCGTCGATACGCATGCGTTCTGGCATTGGCGCATGCTCCTGCGGCATCTTCTCCTCGCTCATATCGACGATGGCATAGATCCGGTCCTTGATGTGCCGGATGGCATGGATATGCCCCTCATGGCGGACCGTGCCGGCCATTTTGCCACTCGGCCACCACATCAGAGTGACATGGGCGCCGGTGCCTTCGACTGTGCCCCTCCAGATCACCCGGTCAGGCTTGATGTCGATGCTCGTGCGGTTGATCGTGAGGACGGTGTTGTCGCTTAGGGTGACGGCAATCTTCGGCAAGCCATCTTTCGCTTCGCCGGTCAGTGCATGCTCCAGCATCTCGGGAGCCGGCCCCATCATCAATTTGACGCCCATGGCCGACTTAGAGGCCTTGGCCTGGTCCATGATGGCTTTCTGCTTCCCGCTCATGGTCATGTCGGCCGGTGGCGGGCGGAAGATATGATGTAAATCTTGACCGACCTCGGTCACGACGGCACCATGCTGAGCTGCGGTTTTCTTCAATGCCTCCACTTTGCTCTTAGGCACGGACCAAACCTCGGCCTTCGTCAACGACAAGTCGTTCCCCGTCGTCTCCCCGGAGTGCTTCTTGAATGCGTCGTGCATGCGCGCGAGCACATTCGAGAGCCGTGATTTGCCCTCCTTATCCTTGTGTGCAGGCGACGGGGGCTTCGAGATGATGAGTTGAACACGCTCTTCCTCCACCAGAGGCGTCGCGGGAGAAAGGGCTTGAGCCAGGACCGGGCTTGCCGCGAAGCAGGCCATCAGACCGAGCAGCAATGGCATCAATTGAGTGCGACAGTGTGGCATGGCACGGCATGGATCTCGGTTAGGTGCATGTCCCGCACGAGCCTTGCCCAACGGCTGAGGCGCATTGGAACGTGACTAGGATAGGGCCTGCTATTCGCAAGGAAGCCACGGCGAATGGAGGGGGCTCTCCAGCCGATCTGGGAAGCCCCATCCAACAGTCTGGCGTCGGCGTGACGGCAGCGGACCTACCTGCCTTGGTCGTCGAGTTGTTGAAAGAAGTTCGCGGCATTGAATTCATCACCCGCGCTGCACGCATCGAACGCGCGTAGTGCAATACGGTTTGCGTTCGCGATCTTCTCTGCTGGGAGGCCCGCAGCCTTCTCTCTGTGGAACTTTTCTATCGCGGTTTTGTACAAGCCCCCGCAATCCATTTTGCCCTGGGCCGAGGCAGCTCCGGCGATGACACCCAGCGCTGCAATACCAATGAGAACAGACTTAAGCATGTTATTCTCCTCGTAATGACAGATCGGCTGGGGGCGACGCCACCCAGCGCAGCGTCAGCTGGCTATGCCGCGCTGCAGTCATTGACGCTACGCCGGCAATGAGCAGAACAGTATCGGGCAAAACCCCGCCCCAGCCTGCGTGAATACCTTAAGGCTAATGCCGCGATGCAAAGGCGCGAGGCTCAACCTGCAAGCCGCCGCTCGCTCAGCTCGCGGGGCCCAATCGTCGGCGGAACGCTTGGCTGCGCCCGGCCGTCTGTGAGGCAGATATGTGGGTTCGGGCTGAACCAGAACGGGTGCCCCGCGGTCACCGTAGCCGGGTGACTTGTGCGGCCAAGTCTGGGACGAGACGCACACGATAGGTGGCGTTTCCACAGCGTAGGACCCAAACCGTTTCGTTTGGCTTCGAGGCCTGTCGGTTCCGCGTGGCGGCAAGGGGCTGTTTACAAGGGTAGCCCTGCGTACGTATTTGGGCTGCGATGATAGTGCTGGGCGTTTCAGCCCGAGCCGTCACAGCGACCAACAATGATGCGAAGGACATCCCAGCAGCTACGGCCACTTTTGTCCAAGCACGCGGAACAACAGCGTGCGCAACAGGATGGCGTCAACTCTGCCCAATTTCACTTTGCAGCCTCCGCTGTTCGTCCCGACGACTGGCGCCGACCTGCCGCACAAGTCTAATCCTCGACTCGTTTCGGGGGTAAAGCTGGCGCCTGCTGTGAGCTGTTACAAAGACGGCCTTTTGCTGTCGGGTCAATGACGTAGCCGGGCAGATGATGCCTTCTCAGAGGCCCGGTAAGCCATCGATGCTGGCCTCCTTCGAGACTGTGAGAGCCTCTGACGCGCCGGGCGGCTCGGCGCGGCACTGTTGGGCGTGTTCGAGGGAGCTGTGATCTGGATGTACTGATAGTCGATACGGAAATTGTCGGCGTAGACCGTTGAACCAAGCGAAACGGAGGTGCCGACGAGAAGCGCGCCCTGCGTGACGATCCTAAGTCCCAATCGCCCCCGAGGCCAGATAGTGGTGACTGACATTTGCCGCTCGCGAGACAGGCGCGAGCTGCTCTTCAGTCTTGCGCGGATCTGATAGGTCCTTACGCGTACAGCCCTACTGTCCCGGCTTGTTCTTGATGGCCTCGTCGATCTTCTGCTTTACCGCTTCCAGGTTGAAGGAGGCTGGGTCCTGCATCGGCGGATACTCGATGGCGGTCTTGGCGAGCTCCGCGACCTTCTGCTGGACGAGGACGAACCGCCAGAACTCCCGCGCATAGAAATCATTCATGTACCCCCCTCCGAGGTTGTTCAGGTTCTCGGAGTTTATGGAGGGTGTGCGCTCGAAGGGATCCTGGCGGATGTTCACCATCCCGGGCATATCGGTGGTCACCTTGGCACCGGGCCAACCACCCGGCTGCCGGATGAACTGGAACTTAAAATCATCGAGCCGCAGGGCGCCCAGGTGAGGTCCGGCAAAGTAGAAGAATTCATGGCGTCGCGATGGCCCCTTGGCCTGCAGCAGGTCCGTTTGATCGTAGCCATCGAGGTGGTTCTTGTAGGTGCGATCGCCAAGCCTCACGCCCTTGAGCAACTGCTCGGTGATGTTGGGATTGCCAGCGGCCGCGACGAGTGTCGGGAACCAGTCGAGGGCCGAAAACATGCCATTCTCGACCGTGCCCGGCTTGATCTTGCCCGGCCAGCGAGCGATGCACGGGGCGCGGAAGCCGCCCTCATAAGCGGTGCCCTTGGTGCCTTTGAACGGCGTCATGCCGCCGTCCGGCCACGTGAACACCTCGGCGCCGTTGTCGGTGCTGAAGACGAGGATGGTATTGTCGGCCTCGCCGATATCCTCCAGGTGCTGCATGATGGCGCCGACGGCGTCATCCAGCTGCTTCATGCCCGCCTCCTGCAGGCCGAAGTTGGTCTCGCTGTTCATCATCGATTTGTACTTCTCGGAGAGGAAGGTCCAGACGTGCATGCGTGTTGTGTTGTGCCAGAGGAAGAACGGCTTGCCGTCACTCTTGGCTTTGTTCATGAAGCGCTTCGAGTGATCGACCAGCACCTCGTCGAAGGTCGTCATGTTGTACTTGGCGCTCTGGAGGCCCACCTGCATGTTGGGCACGTTCGACATGTCCGGGTAGGGCGGCAGCGGCCCCTCGTCCACGATGCGCTGCTTGCCGATCTTGCCCCAGCGCGGCATCACCGTTTGGTCGTCGTTGTCTGACGCCCAGCTGTGCACGAGGTTGCGTGGCCCATACTTCGCATGGAAGTTTGGGTCTTTCGGGAACGAGTACCAGTAGGGGTCCGACATGGCGTCGAGGTGGTACAGATAGCCGAAGAACTCATCGAAGCCGTGCAATGTCGGTAGATACTTGTTCAGGTCGCCGAGATGATTTCTGCCGAATTGTCCTGTGGCATAGCCTTGGGCTTTGAGCGCGGTCGCAATCGTAGAAGCCTGGGCTGGCATTCCGACGTCGGCGCCGGCTTGGCCGACGGTCGTGAGGCCCGTGCGCAGGGGAATTTCCCCGGTGACGAAAGCAGCTCTGCCGGCCGTGCAACTGGCTTCGGCATAATAATCGGTGAACAGCATGCCCTGCGAGGCCAGCTTGTCGAGATTGGGTGTCTTGCCGGACATCATGCCCCGGTGATAGGCGCCGATGTTGAACCAGCCGACGTCGTCGCCCATGATGAAGACGATGTTTGGCGCCCGCTGCCCGGCTCGTGGCGCGGGTGCAGTTGGCTGCTGGGCTTGCGCCGCACCAACGACGCCGCTCGCCGATAGCGCCGAAGCCGCCAACACGGAAGTGCCGCTCAGAAGAAGATCCCGCCGCTTGAGCCCTATGCCGTTTTGCGACGTGCTGTCCTGGGGTTTCTTCTGCTCGTCCCTCATGGCTTTGCTCCTGTCCAAAAGCTTGTCAAATCGGATCGAAGTACAAGTTTTGCTCGTGTGCGCATTGCCCACCACGTATGGCTCGGTTTCGAGAGAATTGTTCGTGCGGAAATCCACTCCATCGCGGTCTCGGTGGGAATTCAGCCGCTGCCTCGGGGAGGGAATTCAGCGCAATCGTCATCCGGCTGATGGGTTGGGAGCAATCGGGACAAACACTGAAGGAGACTAGTGTTTGCCCAATGCTACCGCCAACACATGCTGAAGGACGCGCTTTGTCTAGCGAAGGTCCCCGGCCCCATTTGAGGGTTTGCCTCCATTGTGCAGGGGAGCGGATGAGGACGATTGTGGTGCTCCCGCAGTGAACGCGACCGCTTGGGAGTGCAAGCCGATGAAAACCCTGTTGTGGCTCGGATCAATCGCAGGCGTGGCCATACTCTTGGCTTCCTGGACTGATCGAGAGGTCAACGCGCAGACGAGCCTTTGCTTTCAAAGGTGCACGTCCCAGTACGGCTGGCCTATGGACCAGTGCGCCAACTACTGCAGGCGCAGGGCAAGTCAACGACCGGCCTACGGTTACACCTCCACGAGCGGACCCAGCAACTGCGGCACCTATATGTACTGGAAGAACGGGCAGTGCTTTGACGCTAGAAATAAGTAGGCGTCACCTGAACTCTCGGGCACTTCCCACGCCCGATGCGGTTCCAGATCTACACTTTGGATTGCACCAAACATTGAGGTGATCCCATGCGGGTTTTCATGTTGATCGCAGGCGCCGCAATCGGGCTCGGCAGCCTGAGTGTGGATGCCCAGGCGAACTGCAATGCGCGCGGACAGTTTTGTGATTATCCGACTTGGGCGGCCAATGCTTTCACAGATCCTCCCGGCCGGAAATACGTTCCTTCCTATAGCTACGGAGGTGTCTATGGTTATGGACCTGCCTATGGCTATGCCCCTGCTTATGGCTACGCCGCTCCCATGCGAGCGGCCCGAGTTTACCGGCGTCGTGACTGGCGATAGGACATACAAGCCGCCTGTCCGACCAGTGTCAGCTTGACTGGACCCAGCCCAGAACGCAGCTGCGGAAAACCATGGTGGTCAGTCACTACGAGGAGGCAGGATGTTTACCAGAGCACTTGCATTCACGGTCCTCGGAGCCGTTGCCTTGAGTGTTGTCCCAACCGTTGCAAGCAGCCATACCGCGGACCTCGGCTTTGCCATTGAACAGGCTCGCAAGAGTTATCGTGACGCCTGGTATCGTCGCGGTCATGTGGCCTTCGGCTATGCGAGCGAGCACCGCCGATTGGACCGCGGACGATGGGCTGGGTGTCCAGTCATTCGCGGCAGATCACAGTAATGAACTCGGCAACTTTTTGGACGTCAGTCGCGCGAAGCTCTGCGAAATTAAGCAGCGCGATCCGAAGTGAGCCTGCACTGATCACGCCTCCACCAGGCTCGACGACATGCCGGTCGATTTTTCGAGTCTTTTGTTGGTCGGTGTTTCTTCATAGGGTGGTCGGTGCCCAAGATTTATGCTGCGGGCATGCAGGGCCTTGAGCGTCGACCTGTGACCGACAGAAATGATCGTGCTGCCCGGCAACCGCTCACGCAGGAGCGCGTAGACCTTGCGCTCGGCGGACTCGTCGAGTGAAGCAGTGGCCTCATCAAGGAGCAGCCAATCCGGCTCCAAAAGGATGGCCCGAACGATGGTTAGGCGCTGCTGCTCGCCAAGAGAGAGCCGTTGCTGCCAATGGGCCTGCTCGTCAAGACGGTCAGCGAACGTGGAAAGCCCCAATTCCGTCAGCAAGCCAGCAATACGCGGGTCCTCGCTGACCGGCAGCACTCGTGGAAAGGTGATGGCATCACGCAGCGACCCTTCCGGCAGGTAGGGACGCTGGGGTAAGACCAGCAACCGCGTGCCGGCGGGGATCTCGATTCTCCCTTCGGCGTGCGGCCAGATGCCTGCCAGCACGCGCAACAAGGTGGACTTGCCCGTACCCGATCGACCAGTAAGTAGCGTCGCTTCGCCTGCCGTGAAATCAAGCCCCTCGATCCTCAAAAGCGGCGACCCGCAGGGCTTCGTTAGATCAAGAGCCGTTACTTTGATGGAGCGCTCAGCAGTGCCTTCGACGACCTCCAGCACCTCCTCTCGGCGGCTTGATGCCTCAGCAATGCTCCGGTCGAAGCCGTCGAGCCGCTCGATGACGGACTTCCACAGGGCGAGCTGCGGATAGGCTTTGACAAAAAATGAAAGTGCGCCCTCGACCCGCCCAAAGGCCGATGCCGTCTGCATGAGAGCGCCTAAACTGATCACACCCGCAAAATACGCTGGGCCGGCAGCCAAGATCGGCACGATGACCTGCACCTGATTGTATCCCGCGGTGAAAAAAGTCAGCCGCTTCTGGCAGCCCATGATTGCTGTCCAGTTGTCCCTCACCTTGGCAAAGTGGGTCATCAGCCTTCGCCGCTCAGCGGGTTCGCCCTTCAGGAGCGCGATCTGCTCTGCGTTCTCGCGAACGCGCAGCAGGCTGGCACGAAAGTCTGCCTCGCGTCGCTGCTGCTCAATGTCGAGGTCAACCAGAGGCCGCCCGATCAAATGCGTAATCGACGTCCCGACCACTGCATACAGGATTGCGACCCAGACCAAATAGCCGGGAATGCCGAGCGCATGGCCAAACAGCGTGAGCGGAGCAGCGTTAGATAGGCCCCAAAGGATCACAATGAAGGAGCCGAGCGTCAGCACGGAACCGAGCAACCCTGTGACGAGGGACAGGGTGTTCGAGACAAATAGCTTGATATCATCGGCGATGCGCTGGTCAGGATTGTCAATGCAATCGGCCGAAAGCTGCATGCGATATGGGGTCGAATTTTGCAGCCATGAGCCAAGCATGCGACCGGTCATCCATTGCCGCCATCGAATCTGGAGCCCCTGGCTCAAATAAAGCTGGTAGACGGCCAGCAGAATGAATGCCGCTACGAGCGCGGCGAAGACGAAGAGCTCATACGCAAAGGCGGAGGCGTTCTTGTTCTGGAGAGCGTCGTAGAAGCGTGCGTTCCAGGAATTGAGCAGCACTGCGATGCCAACCTGGGCGAGCTCAATGGCCAGGATCGCACCGAGCAGGCCTCGAGCAACCCAACGGTCCTCGGAACGAAAGTACGGGCACGTGAGCTTGATGACCTTAGCGAGGGTATGGGCGATGCCGCGCACAATCGTCCTCCAACTCTCCGCCGCGCGGATGAGATGGGGCGCAGGAAGGCGTCCAGCATCCCCGTAACGGGGGAGACTACTCGGGGTTCATGGGCAGGAGTGTCTCACCTTCGCCTGTTGGACACTGGCCGCGGCGCCGGATCGTTGGCCGGCACGCGACGAGCGCTCGCTTTCAGCGCCTACCTCCAAGTGACCGGCCGCCCGTGCTTCTTCAGCAGGTCGCGGAAGGCCTCGTCGGCCAGCTCCTGCAGCGTCTTCATACTGTCGCGCCCAAGCAAGTCGAGGGCCTGATAGGTCTCGGCGTCGAACTCTCTGCGCTTGCGAATGGGTGGTGTGGACGTGCGCTTCGGCATGTGCCAGGGCCTCTGTTGCGACCGAACTGGACCTTGTAAATCTAGTCCATGTGCGGAAAATTCACCCAGATCGCCTCTTGGTACGAGGTGCACGCCTTCTCTCAGCCGCTTACCGTCAGCGGCACCGAGGCAGTCATCGTCTCGACACCGATGCGCTTCGCTAACATCATGCGGCTGAACTCCAGCGCAGAGCGTGAGCGCATCTGCTTTAGGATGCTTGCGGGCAATCACCAACGTTTATGCTGACATGTGCATGGCCGTTGGGCCAGCCAGCCATCGCCGGTCAACCGACGACCTTTGCGTAAGCCCCTCGACGAGGTCAATCGTCGAGGGGTAGTGCATTCCAGATAATGCGGTTTGAATGCGCGCGCTAGCGGCGGGAAGAGCGAGACATGGACGTAGTCCGTTCCATCAATAGACCGCAGTCGAAACGAGAAAGGCCGGTCTAGTGCCCCAGCCCAATCGTGTGGTTGTGTTGTAGGGCGCCCTTACGACCACACCATCGCCGAGGCCGAGCGGGCAATCTCAACGGCAGGGGATGGCCCTCAGCCTCGTCGATTGGCTGTGGTAGCGCGGCCTGCGGTTATGCTACCGGGCTGAGCAACCGGTCGGATAGAGCCAACGCCATTCTGCAAAAGCCATACGATGCGCACGAGTTGCTTGCGACCATGCGCAACGTGATGCTGGCCCAGCCGTGAGGTAACACCCACGCTACGTCGGAGGTGCCACGCGCAGTTACCCGTGCGCCAGATGTGCTGTTACAGCCTCACGACGCTACCAACGCCGCCCCCAACCACCACGCCAACCCCAAGCGCGGCCGCCCCAGCCCCATTGGCGTCCACACGAGCGCCAACCCCGTACGGGCGGACCGTAGAAGGAAGCGCCGTAGTAGAGCACTGGTCGATTGTATCGGCGATAAGTCCAGAAACTGTCGGTCGTCCGTGGGTAGTAGCCAGAGTATCTCGTTGGTGCGGCGTAGCCATAGTATCCGAAATCGACACTATCGGTCGTTGGTGCGTAGTAACCATAGGATCTCGCTGGTGCGGAGTAGCCATAGTATCCAGGGCCGCAATAGCGCCCCGCTGAGGCTGGAACGCTCATCGTGATACTGGCGCATACCGCTCCAGCAACTGCCAAGCCAACAAACACGGATTTGCGCATGAGAAGCACTCCTTCGAGCCCCCAGCTGCAATAAGGGTGCCACCGCTGCGGCAGCGGGACACTCTGGCAGAACCCTGGAGGCGACCCGCGCAACCTCTAGAAGCCTCGAGTTAACCAACGTCATGCGCGTTAGCCCGAGGCGATGCGTGTTCTCCCTGCTCACCTCAAGTTTCAACCTGATGCCAAGTGGGGGGTGTGCTGATGGGCGCTGGTCAAGACATGCGTGTATCTTAGCGCGATTGAGCCTCGTATTTCGTGGCTGCACATGACCCGCATACTGATCGCTGATGACCACGATGTGGTGCGCACGGGTGTTCGGCGCATCATCGAGGATCATCCTGGGTGGACCGTCGTTGCTGAAGCCGCAAACGGCAAAGACGCCATCGCCCAAGCCATCACCACCACACCCGACGTGGCCATCCTCGACTATAGGCTGCCCTTGATCGACGGCATCGAAGCCACACGCCAAATCCGTCGCCGTGTGCCAAGCGTCGAAGTCCTCATCTTCACGATGCACGACGACGAAGTCCTGTTACGCGAACTGTTGGCGGCTGGAGCGCGTGGCTACGTGCTCAAGTCAGACGCTGGGCAGCATTTGATTTCTGCCGTCCAGTCGCTGGCGGTCCACAAGTCCTTCTTCACGGGCAGAGCTTCGGAGCTTCTGCTCGACACCTTCCTGAGCAGGGTGAAGGGGATAGACCGGCCCCTGACCGACCGGGAGCAGGGTATCGTTAAATTGATCGCCGAGGGCCACACCAACAAAGAGATTGCCGCAGTTCTCGGTATCAGCATCAAAACTGTCGAGACGCACCGAGCCTCGCTCATGCGCAAGCTCGACCTTGGCTCCATGGCCGCATTGGTGCGCTACGCTGTCCGCAACAAGATGATCGAGGCTCAGGCGCGCAGTCGGGACGGCTCGGGCGGCCAGTGGAGGAAAGTGCGCGACAGGTATCCTTGTCTGCGCATGTGAGCAGGCGCCAGGGTGCGTCTTGCAGGGCGCTCGATTGAGATGTCGCTGACCTAGCCAAATGGCCGGGAAGGGCTTTCACCCGGATTGGCCTGCTCGCTCAGCGCGCGCACGATGGTTGAATGTCCGACATGATAGTGATGCGCCACGGTCCGTAGGCTGAGGCCTTGGGTATGGACCATGCGTACAGCTTCCCTTTCCTGATGCGGCCAAGCTTGGGCTTGGGTCCGAACTTGACGCCACGCTTCTTAGCCTCAGCCCGGCCACCGTTGGCACGCGACAGGATGCGTGCGCGCTCGTCCTCCGCAAGAGCCGACAGGAAGGCGAGGATCCCCTTGCCTAACGGCGTGGTGAGGTCGAGCCATTGGCGATCCAGTGCCTTGAGCATGGCACCGCGTGCCGCTACCCGTTCAATGATGCGGATGCCATCCAGCATTGACCGCGTGGCCCGGTCCCATTCTGCTAGCACCAGAATGTCGCTTGCCCCCAGCGCCTCGATCGCCTTCTCCAGCTGCGGACGGCGCAGGCCTTCTCGGCCGGACTGCTTTTCTTTAAAGATTTGCCGGCATCCGGCGCGCTTCAGCGCGGCCACCTGACGGTCGAGATTTTGCTGCCCTGTTGAAACGCGTGCATAGCCAACCAGCATGGTTGATTGTCCCTCACCGACCCGGTACTGAAAAACGGTACAATTAAGGGATTGGATTTGGCAAGCCAGCCGATAATAAATCTGGCTCGCGCACGGCTCGCCATACTGGCTGCGAGCTATCCGATCCAACGGATCTAACATCGCCGTCGATCCCATGTCGGCTCACGGGGTTACAAACGGACGTCGCCGCATCGTTGCGTGATGGTCAGAATCTGACGGCTGTGCAAAAAAACGCTATTGCGGATGCGACTTCTCCTCGCGATTTGCGGGGGCAATCGATGAAGCGGTTCATGGAAGGGGCCGATCGCGAGCAGTCGACGCTGTTGCCGGACTGCCTCGATGACTGGATCGACGAGAGCAATCCTGTTCGTGCGGTCGATGTGTTCGTTGATGGGCTGGACCTCGCCAATCGGCGATCCGGGCCTGAAGCGCCGTCGCTCTCGCGGGGCGACCGCGGACGAGGACTTGCTCACAGTCCGCCTGATGGCGACAAACACTGATTCTGAGCGAGAACTGGAAAAATTGCTCAAATCTCCCACATCGACCTTCAATCGCCCAGTCCTGTCTCGACGCAGACCGCTACGCAGCGTTATCACGCAGCCAAGACCCGAAGGAGACATTGATCACGCGCGCGGTATTGCTGGGCAAGACCATTCAGCGTGGCGTACTTCCCTCTACGTTTTTGTCGCACTGTCTCTGATGGACGCCCGAATCAAGAGGGCTGCGAGGATCACGTGCACGATGACCGCCGGCCACAGGAGTATGCCGGTCAGGCCGCCGGCGGTGCCAACGTACGCGAGATACACTGCGACGACCGCAGTGTAGATCCACATCCCGGCCAGTGGTGGGCCCGGCCAACAGGCAACCCCTAGCGCAATCAGGGCGATGCCGGTCACGCGCGCTACTGGGATAGAGATGCCGGTAAGTTCCTCGCCCAACAACAACCACCCAACGAGCGACGGAACAATCAGCAATGCCGCTCCGGTTGCCGCTTCGGCGACCGCGGCGAACTATCAGCACCTTGTTCGTCACCCCGGCACTCCTCGCGCTCGCCCGACCGAGCCAGGGCAACGACTGCAAGCTGCTAGCGCTTCGTTTCCTGCTCCGGTTCGAGTTTGAAGGTCAGCTTGTTGATCTTGCCGGTGAACTTGAACGGAACATCGTAGCGATACTCGATCAGCGCCAGCGGGCTGCGCGTGTCCTGGCCGATGTCGAAGGTTTCGTCCTCGGGGAACGTGATCGGAGTGGTGTGCTCCAGGGAGTTCCTGGCCACTTCCTGACCGTCCACGTACAGCACGCCCGTGCCGCCTTTGCCCAAGCCCGCACCATCGGATTTGAAGTCGAAGACAATTGTGTGCTTGCCGGCACGCAACTCGGGTCCCTCCCACATCGTGCGCTTGAGGTCGAGCAGGTTGTAGAGGAAGACGACCCTGCCTCCGCCCAATGCCAAATGGCTCTTGTTGAGGAACAGGCCGTAGCCGCCGAAGCGCCCGCCGTGGGTGACGATCATACCTTCTGCACCACCCTGCGGGATCTCTACATCCGCGGTGATGGTGTAGGACTTGTTGAGAATGCTCGGCGCAGCGCTGGCCGGAGTGCCGGTCAAGCGGGCCCGAGTACGTGAAGGCCGTTCGTCCCGCCGTGAGGCTCGGGCGCGGTGTGTTCCAGCGCGCGAGAGAGGAGTTATCGAGCGGCAGCACGTCGTGCTTTTTCGCCTCGGAATAGAAGAGGTCCTGCATCTGCTTGACCTTCTCCGGCATCTTGGAAGCCAGGTCGTTGGACTGGGTGGGGTCCTCGTTGACGTTGTAGAGTTCCCAGTCGTAGCCGGTGATCACGTCGGGGGCGGGGTGGCTTCGTGCTCAGTTCCCACGGGAGCGTCACCGGCGTCGTCGCTGCGACCCACCCGTCGTTGTAGATGGCGCGGTTGCCGAGCATCTCGAAATACTGCGTGGTGCGCCGCGACGGGGCATTGGCGTTCGCCTTGTCCCACGTGTACGCCATGCTCACGCCGTCCATCGGGCGCTGCTTGATGCCGTTGAGCGTGTCCGGCGCCGGGATGCGGGTCGCTTCGAGAATGGTCGGCACAATGTCGATGATGTGATGGAACTGGCGGCGGATGCCGCCCACATCGTTGATGCGGCCCGGCCAGGACATGGCCACGCCCTGGGCCGTCCCGCCGAAGTGCGACGCGACCTGTTTTGTCCACTTGAACGGCGTGCCCATCGCCGACGCCCAGCCGGCGGAAAAGTGTGGGAAGGTCGGTCCGATCCCCAGAACTCGTACCAGAGGAACTGGTCTTTGACCGGCACGGGAACACCGTTGAAGGTGGTGAACTCATTCGGTGTGCCGTTGACCATGCCCTCCGGGCTCGCACCGTTGTCACCGCTGATGTACATGATCAGGGTGTTGTCGAGCTGGCCGAGGTCTTCGACGGCCTGGATGACGCGGCCGATCTCGTGGTCGGTGTAGGCGAGGTAGGCGCCGTAGACGTCAGCTTGCTTGATGAAGAGCTCTTTCTCCGCGAGACCGAGGAGTATCCCATTCCGGCAGTCCCTTCGGCCACGCCGTCAGCTGCGCGTTCGCGGGCATGATGCCCAGCCGCTTCTGGTTGGCGAAGATGGTCTCGCGTACTTTGTTCCAGCCCTCGTTGAAGAGGCGCATGTCGCCAATCTTCTTGATCCACTCCGCGTCGGATGATGCGGCGCGTGCGTGCCGCCCGGCACGTAGTAGACGAAGAACGGTTTGTCGGGCGCGATCTCCTTGAGCTGCTTCATGTGCTGGATCGCCTCGTCGGCCATGGCCGTCGTCAGGTTCCAGTCGGAGTTGCCCTGGAAGGGGTAGATGGCCGTCGTATTGCGGAACAGGTTCGGCTGCCACTGGCTGGCGTCGCCGCCGACAAAGCCATAGAAGTGGTCGAAGCCCATACCGGTCGGCCACTGGTGGAAGGGCCCGGCTTGGCTCGCCTGGTAAAAGGGCGTGTTGTGGTTCTTGCCGAACCACGAGGTCGCATAGCCGTTCTGGTTCAGGATGGCGCCGATGGTGCCGTTCTCCCGTCTGATGACCGAGTCATAGCCCGGAAAGCCCGTCGCAATTTCGCCGACAACGCCGAAGCCGTTTACGTGGTGGTTGCGCCCGGTGATCAAGGCCGCGCGCGACGGCGAGCAGAGTGACGTGGAGTGAAAATTGGTGTACCGCAGTCCTCTATTGGCGATGCGGTCCAGTGCCGGTGTCGGAACGACGCCGCCGAATGTGCCCGGTGCGCCGAAGCCGACGTCATCGGTCATGATGAGCAGAACGTTGGGAGCGCCCTTTGGCGGCACAACGCGCGGTGCCCACCACGCTTTCGACTCCGAAGCCTTTTCCTTGATCACCCCATCGAACTTCGGATCGGCCGGCGGAAGCTGCTTTCCGTCGATTGTCGTTGTGGCGGTGGGCGAGCCTGGAAGGCCCGTGGTCTCCTGCGCCAAGGCCGGCGCTACCAAAACGAGGCAGGCTAGGCTGACACCGGAGGCTATCGTCTTGCGGAAAATTCCGAGCGTGCTTGAGTTCATCGAGAGAACCTCCATGAACCACGCCTCATCGAGGTGGGCTTCTACAGGGCTCGCGAAGAACAAGTGCAGCACGCGCCGCGAAAAGAATTTGTACAGGGAAACCCCATGCCCGACTGCCGCAACTCCCAGGCCAGCCTGGGATAAAATCGAGAAGCCGTCGGCTTGACTTCAGCTAATGGCACATCTCACTAGCGGCCTCGACCTACGTACGTCTCGCCACAGACGCGTCAGTTGACGGCTGCAAAGCGACCACCCATAGGAGCAACGCCATCCGCAAAGCCGAGGATTGGCTTTGAAGCCAAACCCTAGGAACGGACGCCAAGGGCGAAAGCGCTACACCACGCGACGGCCCGATGAAGTAACGCCGACGCGATGCTGGTACGACGAGGTCCTACGCCTTCTACTGGCTTGTCAGGCCGAGGAAGGTGTCGGTCCGCACGACGGGGGGCGGGTTCCACTTGCCAGTCAGGGCGTCAGACTTCGGCGCGTACAGGCGCATGGTCAGATTGAACGGGCCTTTGGGTGCCGGCAGCCAGTTGGCTTCCTTGCCGGGTCCCGGGTCTCGTTCTGAAAATATATGTCGAGCTACCTGTCCACGTTGTACTTGGACGGCATCCAACTGCTCACCGCAAAGCGATTGAGGCTGTTGCCCACCTGGGGAACCTGCGTGTCATAGAGGGTCACCGACCAGAAGGCGTTGACAGGCGGCATAGCACCCTTCTCGAAATGCAGGACGTACTTGTTGGTGCCATCAAGGGGCCGTCCCGACTGGTCGCCGAGGTTCAACGGATAGATGGCGTCCTCTGGCACGTTTGCGCCTAGGCCCAGCTGCGAGACAATGGCGCGTTTTAGATAATAGTTGCCGTACACGCCCATTGTATCGGTGTTCATCGACCAGTGGTTGGCGACGCGGGCAAGCGTCGGGACCTTCCATTCCATTAGCTTCTGACCTGCTTCTGGTACCGTCTCGAGGGCGCTCTTGATCGCAGCCGACGCTTTTTCCAGATCGAAGGCTTTGCCGGGTTCAATGCCAATACGCTTCATCTGCGCGATGATAGGCTCGTCAGTCAGATGCGGAGGGTTCACCTTGAGCAACTCAGCCGCGTAGGCGAAGTATTTGCCGGCCGGCATGGTGTCGACCTGCAGCTTGGGTGGCGTCTTCATGTCGACGTTCGGATCGATCTTCACGTCGACTGGCCTCGGCGCCTTGCCCCACTCTGACAACGGGACCACCTTCAAGCCCGCCTGGATCTTGTGAACGGCATCGTAGTCCTGTGGTCCATCGGTCTTGGTCCGCCCGATGATCCAAACATGTGGCGTTGGTGCATCGATGCGCTGGACGTCTCTGGGCAGCTTGAACTCCTCGATGAATCGATCACGCAGATCTGGTCTCCAGCCGGCCGGGGCCACCAACAACGTCTGCGCTTGGGTGCCCGTTGTGCGCCAACCGGGTGAGGCGAACACGTCAGACCACATGTCGAGCATCGGCAGCAGATAGTAGCGCCCGCCGGTGTCGGGCACCGAGACTACAAGTGGTTCCTTGCTGACATCGAGCCAAGCCGTCGAATACAGCGTGTCGAAGTTCGACCGCACCACACCCTTGAAATTCGCCGGAGGGTATTCCGGTACGTTGCTGAAGGTATTGGCCGGTCCCTTACCGAATTCTTTTCCAGGTTCGATATTGGTGAACTGCTTGCGGGTCACATCCATCGTCACGAGCGGGTAGAGATAGACGTAGGCATCGACACCGATGGCGTGCGCCTCCTGCTGGGTGATCACGCTCTGTGCGCCTGCAGATGGCGAGTGGACCAAACACGCCACGGCTAACACGGCAGCAAGCCAGGCATGGATGGGTTGTTTGCGGCCGATGCGCTTAGCTTCCATGGGCTTATTCCCGTTTGTGAACGCGCGCACGACGCGCCGCAGGATCCGAGCGTAGCGAGCGGGGAAATTGGCGATATCGGGGTTAGTCCTTAATTTGCCCGGGAAGACGGCTCACCTCTGATGCAAGGGGGAGCAACACTGTGGCTTGACCGCTAAGAGACAGCACGGCGCGACATCGTTCGTGGTTGGGGTGGCGTCGCGCGCAATGTCTGGAATTGGCACGAAGTCACCGTTGTTGGCGTCCCGCGAGTGAGTTGAGCTAACACGGTCAAAGCTGACGCGCGCGCACAATATCTGGGCGGTGAAAACCTACGCTACTCACAATTGGTGGCGTGACCTCTGTCACGCCTGCTGGATATGTCCCATTTCTGCATGATCGCCGGCCGCCCACTGGTCCTGCAGGTGTTCGGCCTTTGCACGCAGTCGGTTGTATGTCTCCCAATGCATGCCTTTCGGCTTCGCCGGAAACGGGGCATCGATGCCATCATCGCTGCCGAGGCGGCTCCTGATCTTTAAGGCGCGGCTGGCCGCGCGGCCGAATGCTGGCTCGTACTGGCTTTCGTATTTGAGGCGATGACAGCGCCGGCAGCGGAAATAGGCGTCGCCATACAGGATCCGGCAACGCGAACGACACGACAGGCACTGGAACCACTGCCGCGAGCCGCCGAACTGCGTGCTCGTCGAGATGAGGGGCACAAGTTCGTTAACGTCTTGCCATTCTTCACCGTGACGGCGATGCCGATAGCTTAACTGCAAACCGCCGGGCAATCTGGCAATGCGTATCGAGCCGGTCTTATGGCCGCCGCGGGACCAGGAGATCGAAGACCAGCGCCCTGGCTCCAAAAGCCCCTTTCGACGCAGCCAAGCGAGATCAATGGAGTGATACTCGTGGCACTTGTCGACGTTGAAGCCGTAGCTCGCCGTCCGACCTGATCCGCGACCACCCAATTTTGTCGCCTCGCGATTATCCCGAAATCATATGGAAAGTTGGCTGCCGGCGAGTGCAGGAGGTCTGGTATCAAGGGCGCTTTTGCGAAACGAACCCAAGTCAAGACACAGCGCACGCAGCCTGTTCTTCGCCTGTATTTACAGGCTCCATGTGCTCAAGGGTCTTCAGTCGCCATTCCTGGGCCTCCCTCAGCGCCCGAAGTGCCTTGTAGAGTTGGTTGTCCAGTGTGGTCTGATACCGGGCGATGAGTTCGATGGTGTCGCTATCAAGGATCAGCCGCTTGGCCAGGACCTGCTCGGCAACGAGCAACACCTGCGGGCGCTGACCAGCCTGCCGCAGTTGGTCTCGGCACCATTCCAGAAGCTCGTTGACATAACCCGTCAGGCCGCCCTCGCGAGCCGTGGCGTAGGCGATCGGTTCGCTGTCTTCCTCCTCGGCGTCCGACCTCAGCTGCCCAAACGTCAAAGGTGCTCGCTGCTCCAAGGATCGGGTATCGATCTCCTCCAGGCCCTCAATTTCAGCGATGACGCGCTTGCACCACCTCATCTGGGTGCGGTCAAACGGCTTGAGCTCCTCGGGCTCGAGCTCGTGCCCGTAACCACGCCGCAGCTCGGATGACGCGCCGCGCGCAATTTCCTCGGGGCGACGCCTCAGGGAAAGCCTCGCGGTCTCGGAGTGGACAAGCCGGCGCTGTCGCCAGAGTGTTACAGCGATGCGCTCCACGAGGGCCAACTCCATGGCGCCTATCGGACTAAGAGCCCCTGCCAGTTCCGTCAGCAGGAGATCGAATTCCTCGGGTTTTTCATCCTCGAGAAACAGCCTGGTGCTCAGTAGCCCGTGCCGGGTGGCGTTCTGACTTGCACTCGCTTTGCCAGACGCGGTTTTCGGCCCAGTGCTGGAAAGCGCATTGACCCGATTGGCCGCGAGCCGCTGCTCCGTCGTGCTCATCCAACCCCCGGCTGGCAAATCATTTGGATTCTAAGCGGCGGAACGAAAGGGGTCACTTGTGCGGAAATGTGCAGGTTGAACACAAGCTCAAATCGCCAACGTGCTCAGGAATGAGCACCTCCTGCATCGGGAACCGCTAGAGTTACGACGAAGGCGTGACCTAGTGGGAATGGCAATGGCACAAGACCTCGACATCCCTCAGTTCTTCCGGAGGGCACCCAAGGAGTGGTTGCAACGCTACTTCGAAGCCCAGGGCGTGCTGCGCGACTTCGATTGGGATACAGTGACGGTCCGCAATGTCGACAATCTGATGAAGGCGTTCCTGCAACTTGATGAAGGCTTGCGCGGCCAAATCGTCGAGGACTTTGCTCATGTCAGGCTACTCGCTACACCGGCTGGTAAGGTGCAAATCATCGATGAGGCGCCCTTCCATGGTGTCCAAGACGAGGTTGCGCGGCAGCTTGCTGACCTGGACGATATCTTTGCGTGTGCCTTCTATGTGCTACTCGAGCACAGAGAGTGCTGGGATGGAGCTGTTTTCTATGCAGCAGCGGACGGCAAGCCGAAACGGTACTGGCGCAAGCGGATCAACATACCGCGGCTAGGCAGGCTGCCGACGGACGAGGACGGTAGAGCGCTTGGGGCTGCGGTGACCGAGGTGTTCCGCAACAAAGAGGGGCGGGGCGATTATTGTTTTGTGCGGCAGCTTCGTCGCGGCGAGACCGGCGAGCGCGAGTATTACTTCGCCTATCCCCAAGACCATAAGCAGAACACGATCCAATACCACGAAGGCAACATGACGAAGCGCCCCTACAATCCGGCGTTCGAGATCATTTTCGTTCACAACGATGCTGAACAGACCCTTACGATCTGGCACCAAGGACAGAGGGAGCGGGTCAAGGATCTGCAGCAAGCGTTTGCCAAATCCATCTTGAAGCAAGACATCCCCCCGCGACAGCCCGCGCGATGATCGCGTCTATGACCTCGATCGTTTCATGGAGCCGGGCTTCAGGTTTCGACCGACGGCAGAGCTGGGAATTGCCAGGATCGAGGTGCGTAAGATCGGCATCCGGGTACTCGGCGAAGAGCCGCACATCATCTCTATCGATCTTGGCGCCAACACTGACAGCCACGTGCTGAGCCGCCGCATCGTGGCAGTCACAGCCGGCATCCCGACTACGCTGTGCAAGGTGGCTCGCATCGGCTGTCGCGTTACGTTCGAAAAGAAACCCGCAGATAGGCGCGACAAGACACGAAGCTTTGAATTGGCATGGCCAAACTCCTGCTCGCTGCAAAACGACGCCCACGGCATCCTGATCCAGCGGTTGCTGACCGATCACGGGATCGAGCCCAAGCGACCTGTTGGTGACCGCAGCAATGGCGATCAAAACGTCTGATATTCCCACTATCCTGATCGAACGGATCGAGGCTACGCATCCCGCTCCGGCTCATTGCGAAATAAATGAGACGGACGATTGGCCCGCAAATGCGTTGCCAACGCTGCTGAAGCAAGGTGCTCTCGCTGAAGCCGATCGTGCTCGGGCGATCACTTGTCCCGGGTGCGAGTGGCAGTGCCATAAGCATGTGACGGTCCGCAATGCGGGAAGCGGAGGGCGCGCCTTCATCATGTGTGATGAAGAGCCAGAACTCGGGCGATTGCGCTCGGAGCTTAGGCGGCTACAGACCTGGGCGTGCGGCCTGATCCTGTTGGACAGTGGCCGGCCCGCGCTGGCCTGTGGGGACACAGGGAAGCACGTTTTGCGTCTCGCTGATCGGAAAGACGTCACCACGGCCGAACGACGCCAGTATGCTCCTGATCGCTTCCAACAGACCGCCCGCGGGAGCGCGACCCGCAAGCGGAACCAAGCGATCTTTCGCGAGGCACAAAGGCGGCATAGCCGCGGGGGCGCGACTTGGTCCAGTGTTGCGGCCGAAATCGCGCGAACCGACCTGGGCAGCGGTCTGACCGTCGAACGCGTCCGCCGGATCATTACCGAACAAGCTGCCCTTGAGCGCAAAAAATTGCGCTCAAAATTCAAAAACCCAAGTAGTTGATTTTTGAACACTTTCCGGTGTGTGCGCAAGCGCACTTGACCCGTCGGTTGAGCGTTGCAGAGCAGGCAACCCGCTGATCTCATGACAACACCCTGACCGCGAGCGCTCAGCCTTTGGGCTCGCAACGCCCATCCCGCTCACCAATCCTGTGCAACTTCAGGATCGGGCACGGGATGATGACAATGCAGCGTGATGGTCGGGATGGCGAAGACAAGGAGGATCTAGGCGAACAAGAAAAGGGCCAGCTAGAGACAAATCCGTTCGACCCTGAGCGCCTGCGTCTATCCCAACGCTTTTCACAGGGCACCGACGTCCGGCGCGCCCTTGTCACCGTTCCGGTCCGCAAACCCAACCCACAAGAATTCTTCCGCGTCCATCCGGAGGCAGCATGGCACCTCGAGACCGCGCTGATCGAGATCAAAGCTGATCGCGAGATGTACCTCGTCGATCCCTCGCTTTGGCCCCTGTTTCCCAACGAGTGCAAGCCGCGCACGATCTACACCACCATCGATCGTCGCAACGTTGTCACGCTGTGGCCGGTGCGTTTGCCCGACGAGAAGGGTCGGCTGGACGATTGGAGCAGGTCGGCGCACGAGGGGGCGCAGCTCGCCATGGAGAAGTGGGTCCGGCTTTCGGCCAATTCGAGCCTCGGCGCCTATGAGATCGACATCGCCTTGAGCTCGTTCCCTGATCCCGTCTGGCCCAGCGTCCCCTTCGGTGACCTTATCAAAATCGCCTTCAAAGGGCGGCTGATCGAGGACCTCGATCACCCCGTCCTGCGTCGCCTGCGTGGGGAGATCTGATGCCTCCATTCAGCAACGCCTTCTCCAGCGTCTGGATCGTGGTCTTCGCCACCTCGGCGGCACCCGGCGAAAAGACAACGGCGATCGCCCTAGCCGCGCGGGACGCCGCAAGCGGCTTCTTGGTGGAGATCGGCGTTCCGAAGCTGCTTGGCCTCCGAACACCTCCCTATCCGACCGGCCCACAGGCCTTGCTGGTCACGATAAATGCGCATCAGCTCGCTGCATGTCACCTGACGCTCGGCTGGAGGACGCCGGAGCGGGTGCTCGACATGATGGTCGAGTATCGCAACACCATGAACGGCAAGACCAGCGCAATTGATGGGCTCGGCGGCGCGCTGGTCGAGCATGGGCTGCCCGCCCGCGCTGGATTGATTTCCGGCACGTCGCCCCAACAGATGCGGCAGCTGCTCTCCGCACTGGTGCAACTGTTCGTCCGGATGGCGCCCTCGATCGACCTCGGTCGCGCCTTGCTGCGCGGCCGCTACATGCTGGCCGTCGCCCGGATTGAGGCGACAGGCGTGCCGGTCGATCACGTCCTCGTCTCCCGTCTTGCGGAGCGCTGGAGCGCCATCAGGGCGAGGGTCGTCCAGATTGTCGACGAAGGATATGGCGTCTATCGCGCTGGGTTGTTTAGTGAGGCTGCGCTGACTGCTTGGCTTGCAGAACGCGGCATCTTGTGGCCGATCCTACCGTCCGGGCATCTCGACCTCAGCGACGACATGTTCCGCGATATGGCGCGCTCCCATCCGATGGTGCGCCCCTTGAAGGAGGTAAGAACAACGCTTGCCGATTTTGACCCCTTGTCATTGGCAATCGGTTGCGATGGTCGCAATCGGACATCATTGCGCGCTTTTGCCTCCCGAACTAGCCGCAATCAGCCCAGCGCGAAAGCCTCTGTGTTCGGCTCTACCGCGTGGGTTCGCCACTTGATCATGCCGAAGCCCGGAACCGCGCTTGCGATGGTCGACTGGGCGCAGCAGGAGTTCGGCATCGCTGCAGCCCTGTCCGGCGATGCCGCCATGCAGGCCGCCTATTGCTCCGGCGATCCCTATCTGGCGCTTGCCACTAAGGCCGGTGCGGCGCCCCCCTCGGCTACGCCGGCAACGCACGCTGACGTCAGATCGCAATACAAGACCTGCGCTCTTGGGATCCAATACGGCATGGGTACGGCAACCCTTGCCCACCTCACTGGCACCAGCTGGGCAGCGGCTCGCGAGCTACAGCTGTCACACAAGGCGGCCTTTCCCGCGTTCTGGCACTGGTCCGGCGCGGTTGAGACCCAGGCTTATCTGGCGGGCCACCTCGCCTCGGTGTTCGGATGGAGTATCAGCGTCGGCGCCTCTGCCAACCCGCGTATGCTGCGCAATTTTCCACTGCAGGCAAACGGTGCCGAAATGCTCCGCTTGGCGTGCTGCCTAGCAACGGAGGATGGCATCCGGGTTTGCACGACCTTGCACGATGCACTGCTGATCGAGGCACCGCTTGAGCAACTCGACGACGCGGTATGCCGTACGCAGGAGCATATGGCCAGGGCGAGCCGCATCGTCCTCGATGGCTTTGCGTTGAGGACCGAGGTGAAGCGGGTGCGCGCTCCCGATCGCTGGCGCGAAGCCCGTGGAGCAGCGGTCTGGAGGGCCGTCGAGCAGGCGCTGGGCGAGACGCGGGCGAGAAGGGTGCTGCGACCACCTGTTCGCCCACGCGACGCTACCTGCTCATGGGAGAACCCCCGTCCAATCTCCTTATCTGTATCTCATAAGGATGCCTCCGATGGCTCCGATTGACACCGAGCGATTGCGCTTGCGGAGAACCGCGCAGATCGTTCCCGCTGGAGCACCACCGAGGCCACTGAAGGGCGAAGCCTTCCTCAAAGGCCCAATCCCGCTTCTATGGTTAGAGCAGGCCGCGCAGCTACCCGGCAAATCGCTGCATGCGGCCGTCGCGCTCTGGTATGTCGCGGGCTTGGCGAGGTCACGATCAGTGGCCCTTAGCAATCGTTCCGGCCGCCGCTTCGGCCTCGACCGCAACGCAAAGTACCGGGCGCTGGGATGGCTGGAGGAAGCGAGGCTGATCACTGTTGAACGCAGACCAGGCAGTTCTCCACGCGTCACCTTACTTTCTCCCCCAGGTCGGCTGGAGCAGGATCTCTGACCTGCTGTGGCCGATCTCCCCGCAAATCCCGGCGCCTGGCCACGGTTGATGCGAGCGGCAACAGCGGCCGCGTATGTCGATGAGCGCTCCGTGGATGCGTTCCGGCGATCCGTGGGTACTATGTGGCCTGAGCCTCTCAAGCTGGCACGAAAGGGAGAGCGATGGCTGAAGGAGGACCTGGACGCGGCAATCGATCGAGCAACACAGCGGCTTGCATTGGTGCGCGACGCCGCCGACGTCTTATGAAGCCGGCAGGCTGGCCGAGATACATGCGAGCGAAACGGCTAAGTGTTGGAACGGTCGCCTACTTTTGGGAACCGCAAACCAGGGACAAGCGGCGCGGGTGTCCAATTCACTCAGAGGCTCTTGGCGAAGACTATGCAGTAGCAATCGAACGTTCGAAATTGCTCAACGAACATCTTGATAGCTGGCGATCCGGCATTAACGGGCTAGAGCGGAAGCCCGAGCGAGGAAGCCTTGGCACCGTTTCCTGGCTGTTCGATCTCTACATTCGCAGCTCCGCTTTCGAGAAGCGCGTCTCCGAGCGGTCTCGCTACGAATATCTGCGAGCGCTGAGGCGAATTGAAGAGGTGCCGACTATCGGCGGCGACCGCGTAGCGATGCTCCAAGTGACATCGATCACGCCAGCAGCCGTCGACAAGATTTACGAGAAACTTCAGATTGGACCACGCGGCCCGCGTTTACGGCAAGCCAACTTGAGCCTCGATATCGCGAAGCGTGCTTGGGATGTCGTATCCCGCTTACACCCGACGATTGTGACTAGAAATCCGTGGCGCGGTGTCGAACGCAATGTAGCGAAGACCCCGAAGCCTGCGGCAACTCGGGCCGAAGCGTATGCCCTTGCTGATGCTTTGCGCGACATCGGCGAACCCCATTTAGGTGCTGCAGCATTGATCTGCTTCGAATTGCATCAGCGACCGGAACATGTTCGTGCCGGTGATATCAAATGGACTGACTATCGCCCTCCGCATCGTCCTGATGCTGTACAAATTCGTCATCCCAAGACAGGTGCCAAGGGGTGGGTTCCGCTAGTGGACGATCAAGGACCTTTGTTTCCCGAGCTAGAAGTCGTACCTAGCCAGCCTGCCGAAGCTTGGACTGCCGATCGTTCTTACGGCCGGCCGCCGCGGACCAGCACGCCCGTATTCGGCCGAGTACGCCCAGCGCAAAGTTCGAGAGGCACGCCAAGCTTGCTTCGTTAGGTAGAGCACGTGACGTTGGACGCTTGTCGACATGGTGGCCTCACTGAGTTGGGCGATGCTGGCGCGACTGAGTTTGAGGGGATGGCTGCGTCAATGCACAAGACGCCTCGAGCTCTTCGCCTGTACGTGAAGCGTTCGGAGACCACAGCGCAGTAAGCGCCGCACGTAAACGTCGGGTACTCGTCGAAAAGAACAGATGAGGGCCAAGTGTCGGAATGAAGTGCCAGAGGAAGTGTCGGAATGAACGATGGTGATCAAATTTCTACAAAGGAACCATGGCGCTCCCTACGGGAGTCGAACCCGTCTTTTCAGATTGAAAATCTGACGTCCTAACCGATAGACGAAGGGAGCGCGGAAGGCCTTCGTATAGGGGGCTTTAGAGCCAAACGCAAGAATTCGCCGGCCCACTTTTGGCCCGCTTGTGACACCACTCGTCCGCCTCAACCCTGCCTTCGCGGATCGGCCGCATCCTCGATTTGCAGCTCGATGCGATTGCGTCCGCCCCAGTCATCGCGCCGCAATGCTCCTGCGATGTAAATCGGCATTCCTGCGGACGATACGAGCAACTCGCCCAGCGGCTGGCCGACCGATCGGAAAGCTACGGCATCGAGCCGCGTGCCGTCGGCCGCCTCGAGCACACAACGCACATGCGCATCTCCCATCACCTTGGCGAACTTGACCCGGTGTGCGGGAAAGGCGAAACGCGGCTGCGGATTGCCCTGGCCGTAAGGACCTGCGCGCTCCAGAAGTCCGATCAATTCCTCAGTAGCCCCGGCCGGTGTCAACGCGCCATCGAACTCGAGGCCGCTGTGCTCTCTCGCCAAGTTGCTCGGCTCGCGCAGCAGGGCACGAAGGCGCAATGCGAGATCATCGAAGTGGGCACGCTTCACCGTGAGCCCGGCTGCCATGGCATGGCCACCCCCCTTCACCAAGAGCCCTTCGGCAACGGCCACACGCACGGCCGCACCGATGTCGACGCCCTGTAGCGATCGCAGTGAACCCGTCCCCTCGTCGCGACTTTCCCATGCAATCACGCACGCCGGACGACCGAAGCGCTCTACCAGCCGACTGGCGACGAGCCCAACGACACCTTTATGCCAGCTCGGTGAGGCCACCACGAGCAGCGGCAGATCCGGCTCCTCGTCAATCAACCGATCCGCTTCGGCGACGGCCTCCTCCAACATCTGCGCCTCGAGCGCCTTGCGCTCACGGTTGAGCTTGTCGAGCAGGACGGCGATACGCGCAGCCTCGACCTCGTCCTCGGTTGCGAGCAGCTTGGCGCCAAGCGCCGCATCGCCGATGCGGCCGCCCGCGTTGATGCGAGGACCAAGCACAAAGCCGAGATGATAGGGCGTTGGCGCCCGGTTCAGCCCCGCTGCATCGAACAGCGCACGCAGTCCCACATTCTCGCGGCGGCGCATGACCTGCAGGCCGCGGGTTACGAAGGCTCGGTTCAGCCCCCTAAGCGGGACCACGTCGGCCACCGTAGCCAACGCCACCAAATCGAGAAGCTGCATCAGATCCAGGGCGACGATGTCTCCACCGTAGAAGCCGCGGCGGCGGAGCTCACGTGTGGTCGCCACGAGCACCATGAACGTGACACCGGCAGCGCAGAGGTGCCCCAGTCCGGAGAGATCATCCTGGCGGTTAGGGTTGACCACGGAATGCACGTCAGGAAGACGCTCATCGGCCTGATGGTGGTCGATAATGATCACCTCAGCCCCAAGCCGCCCTGCATGCGCCAGCGGCTCGAAACTCGTGGTGCCGCAATCGACCGTGACAATCAGGCGAAAGCCATCTTTGACCAAAGTCTCAATTGCAGTTGCGTTAGGGCCGTATCCTTCCAGCATACGATCGGGAATGTAGATGCGCGCGTCGCGTCCATGTGCGCGCAGAAAACGGTGCATCAACGCCGATGAGCAGCCGCCATCTACGTCGTAGTCGCCGAACACCGCAATTGCCTCGCCACCGACGATGGCGTCGGCCAATCGAGCTGCGGCCTTATCCATGTCATTGACGCTGCTCGGATCCGGCATCAGCGCCTTGATGGTCGGCTCGAGCACAAGGGGCACTTCGTCGATGCCGATGCCACGAGCCGCCAGTACGCGTCCCAGCAGATCCGGCACCCCATGCCTTTGGCATATGGCCGTGGCTAGGTTCCGCCCTGGGACGTCGAGGCGCTCGCGCCAAGCAAATCCTCGGGCAGAACGCTCGACGCCTAGAAAATAATCCGCACCGCCCGGAGCGGATTTGAGTCGTGCCAGTGCCATGCGCGCTCCTCGCGGGATGCGCATGGGTTGCTAATGCGATTCGTGAGTTTTGTCGGGGCTGTTGTCCCCAGATTGATTCGGTCCGTCAGACCGTTGCCTTGGTCCCAATCATGCGGAACGTGGTTTTGATGCGCCGGACGGTGCCCGTTGCCGCGCGCATCACGACGGTCTCCGTCTCGGCGAAGCCCTGGCGGAAGTGGACGCCGCTCAAGAGTGATCCGTCGGTCACGCCCGTGGCCGAAAAGATCACATCGGCCGCGGCCATCTCGTGCATGGAGAACTTGCGATTGATATCCTTGATTCCCATGTCGGCCGCCCGCTTCTTCTCCTCCTCCTTGAGCGGCATCAGGCGGCCCTGCATCTGACCGCCGATGCACCGCAGCGCCGCTGCCGCCAGCACGCCCTCGGGCGCGCCGCCGCTGCCGAGGTAAATGTCGACGTTGGTCTTCTCGGGGTCCGTGGTCCAGATCACTCCGGCAATGTCACCGTCGGGAATAAGCTGAATGCCGGCCCCAGCCTTGCGCACGGCATTGATGAGCTCAGTGTGGCGTGGACGATCAAGGATGCAGGCCGTGATCTCGGAGACCGGCACGCCTTTGGCCTTGGCCAGCGAGTTCAGATTGTCCTCCGCCGAGCGATCGAGGTCGACAATGCCTTCCGGATAACCCGGGCCGATCGCTATCTTGTTCATGTACATGTCGGGCGCATGCAGCAGGCCGCCCTCTGCAGATATCGCGAGCACCGCCAATGCATTGGGCATGGCTTTTGCGCAGATCGTTGTGCCCTCGAGCGGATCGACGGCGATGTCGACGCGCGGGCCCTCGCCGGTGCCCACCTCCTCACCGATGTAAAGCATCGGTGCCTCGTCCATTTCCCCCTCGCCGATGACCACGCGCCCGCGAATGGACAGCTTGGCCAGCTCTCGCCGCATGGCGTCGACGGCGGCCTTGTCGGCGCCCTTAACGTCACCGCGACCGCGCAACCGAGCAGCGGCAATGGCAGCAGCCTCGGTCACCCGCGCGAGTTCGATCGACAGAACCCTGTCCAGAGTGCCTGTGCTCGTGCTCGCGACCATGGCGTTCCCTCAAGTTTCTTGCCGGAAGTTTAGTGTTATCACAGCTTCTCGATGCGGATCATCTGCGGCTTCTCGGAAACCTTTCCGTCGCTCTCGATGGCCTCGAGCGCCTTGCGAATGGCCTCCTCGGTGGTCTCGTGCGTGATCATGATCAGCGGCGTAGGCTCTCCCAGCGGCGGGCGCGCATCGATGCCGGGCAGAGCCTTCTTCGGCCGGCGCTGCACAATACTCTCCAGAGACACATCGCGGTCTCCCATGCGCTTGGCGATAGCCGCCATGGCGCCGGGCCGGTCATAGACCGATAGCCGTACATAATAGGCTCCCTGATGCTGTCCCAACTTAGCGCGCTTGTACGGCCTAAGCGCGTTTGCCGGCACCATGAACGGCGGCAGCACCAGCCCGCGCGCGAGATCGACGATATCGCTCATCACAGCCGAAGCCGTCGCCCTACCGCCGGCCCCAGGACCGACCAACAGGAGCGTATTGACGAAGTCACCATCGATGGCAACGCAGTTGGTCACGCCCGAAACCTCGGCGATAGCCGAGTGCTTGGGGACCATGGCCGGGTGCACACGCTGCTCGATGCCGCTCTCAGTCAGCATGGCGACGCCGAGCAGCTTGATACGGTATCCAAGATCATCAGCGGCCTCTATGTCGGCCTGGGTGATCGTCTCGATGCCTTCAATGTGCATCTGATCGAGCGCTACCCGCGTGCCGAACGCCAGACTGGTCAGCAGCGCCAGCTTGTGCGCAGTGTCGAACCCGCCGATGTCAAACGTCGGATCAGCCTCGGCGTAGCCTTTGGCCTGGGCCTCCTTCAGCACATCAGCGAAAGAGCGGCTTTCCGCCTGCATCTGGGTGAGGATGTAGTTACACGTACCGTTAAGGATGCCGTAGACGCGGCGAATTGCGTTGCCCGCCAGCGCCTCGCGCAACGTCTTGATAACGGGGATGCCACCCGCGACGGCCGCCTCGAAGTTGAGGGCGACGCCCCTCTTCTCGGCCAAGCGCGCGAGCTCAGTGCCATGCTTGGCAAGCAGCGCCTTGTTGGCAGTTACTACATGCTTGCCTGCAGCCAGCGCGGCCTCCACCGCCTGCCGTGCGACACCTTCCTCTCCACCAATGAGCTCGATAAACACATCGATGCCGGGATGGGCCGCAAGCTTTACTGGATCATCGAACCACTGGAGCTTGCCGAGATCGACGCTGCGCTTCTTGCGCCGGTCGCGCGCCGACACCGCGACGACCTCAATCCGTCGCCCAACACCACCAGACAGCCGCTGGCCATGCTCCGCCAGTAGGCTGAGAAGACCGGCGCCGACAGTTCCGACCCCGGCTACGCCAAGTTTGAGTGCCTCGTTCATACGAGTACAGGACTACCGATTGGCCGATTCGCGGATCGGTATCACGTTGTGCATGGTACCGACGCCCTGGGAAAGGAACTTCTTGATGTTACGCGCCGCTTGCCTGATGCGATGCTCGTTCTCAACCAACGCGATGCGTATGTAGCCCTCGCCGTGCTCGCCGAACCCGAGCCCCGGCGAGACTGCAACATCCGCTCTCTCGATCAGGAGCTTGGCAAACTCCACCGACCCAAGATGGCGGAAGGGCTCTGGGACCGGCGCCCAGGCGAACATGGTGGCAGGCGGAGGTGGAATGTCCCAACCGGCACGCGCGAAGCTCTCGACCAGGCAATCGCGCCGCCGCTTGTAGGTGTTGCGGATCTCGGTCACGCAGTCCTGTGGGCCGTTGAGCGCGGCCGCGGCGGCGACCTGTATCGGCGTGAAGGCGCCATAGTCCAGGTATGACTTAACCCGGCCCAGCGCGCCGATCAGCCGCTCATTGCCGACCGCAAAGCCCATGCGCCAGCCCGGCATACTGTAGGTCTTCGACAGCGACGTGAACTCGACCGTGACATCCATGGCGCCCGGGACCTGCAGGACCGATGGCGGCGGAATGCCATCGAAATAGATCTCGGCATAGGCAAGGTCGGACAGGATGACGAGGTCGAGCTTCTTGGCGAGCTGCACTGCCTCCGTATAAAACGCCAAATCTGCCGTCATTGCGGTTGGATTGGAGGGATAGCTCAGCACCATAGCAAGCGGCCGTGGGATCGAGTGCCGCACCGCGCGCTCCACCGCATGCAGGAACTCCGCGCCCGTGCCGGCGGGTAGATGCCGGATGGCCGCGCCCGAGATGATGAATCCGAACTCATGAATGGGATATGTCGGATTGGGAACCAGAATCACATCACCTGGCGCCGTGATCGCTTGCGCCATGTTGGCGAAGCCTTCCTTCGACCCAAGCGTAGCGACGATATGTTTCTCGGGATCGAGCCGGACACCGAACCGGCGCTCGTAGTAGGCCGCCTGCGCCTTGCGCAGACCAGGTATACCCTTGGATGCCGAATAGCGGTTAGTGCGCGGCTTAGCGATCGTCTCCACCATCTTGTCGACGATGTGCTGGGGCGTCGGCATGTCTGGGTTGCCCATACCGAGATCGATGATATCGGCCCCCCGCGCACGCGCGGCAGCCTTCAGCCGATTGACCTCGGCGAAGACGTAAGGCGGCAACCGCTTGATCCGATGAAAATCTTCTATCACGTCTTGCCCCTGCGCATGCGGTAAGGGATCAATTTCGCCACACGCTGTTTAGCCGCCTGGATGGGCGTACGTCAAAGCGCGATATTGCTACTTGGGCTTGTTGCCCTGCTTCGCCGCGTCCGCCTCCTGTGCCGCCTTCTTCTCGGACAGCTCGTCGATGGCTTGCTGCTGCTCTTCCCTGGACAGCAGTTTGCGCGGGTCTCTGACAAGGTCCGGTATAGGAATTGACGGCAGCGCGTAGCTACAGCCCCCCAGAGCCAGCGCCAAGGTCAAGAGGGCAGCCCGCCGCCATGCCCCGGGCATTGGCAGCGCCTTGGTCCCCCCTATTCTGAACGAATTGTGCATATGCGCTGTACTATCAGATTCCAAATTGACCAGATACGTTGTCACCGCCACTTTCCGCCGCTAAAAGCTCTGGAAATTAACGGGTCGAGTCCACTTTAGCGGACAAATGTGGCGCCGCAGCACGTCGCTTCCGGGCGCCGCTGAGGCCGAGAGAGTTCGAATGCAGAAATCAAACGCTCCTCACGAGTTCGACTGGTCCATCTACCAGATTTCGAAGCCCGACGATTTTGCGCTCAATATGCTGCGCCTCGTGGAGGAGGGCGGCAAGGCATTGGCCAGCCTGGCCCAACACAGCGACACGCGGACGGGTCCCTACAGCCCCGCCAGTGAGATCAACGAGATGTCCAAGGTCTTTGGCGCGGTGGCACAGCAGTGGCTGCGCGATCCGGGCAAGACCATGGAAGCCCAGGCAGAGCTCGTTCGCGGCTACCTGGATGTGTGGAGCAACGCCCTACAGCGCATGACGGGTGGGCATGTCGCGCCGGTCGTCAAGCCGGAACCGGGCGATGCTCGATTCCGTGATCCGGAGTGGTCCTCCAATCCCTATTTCGACTTCTGGAAGCAGTCCTATCTCGTGACCAGCCAGTGGGCCGAGAAGGTCCTCGACGAGACCAAAGGGCTGGACGATCGCACCCGGCAGCGCGCCGAGTATTACCTACGCCAGTTGCTGAGCGCGCTTTCACCCTCCAATTTCCCAATGACCAATCCCGAGGTCGTGCGCGAGACCCTCGCCTCGAACGGCGAGAACCTGGTGCGCGGCATGCAGCAACTGCTCACGGACCTCAAGAAGTCGCCCGACCTGCTCCAATTCAGCCAGACCGATGTATCGGCCTTTCAGGTCGGCAAGAACCTCGCCATCACGCCCGGCAAGGTCGTGTGGCAGAACGATGTGCTCCAGCTCATCCAGTACACGCCTACAACAGAAAAAGTGCACGAGGTCCCGCTGCTGATCGTGCCGCCGTGGATCAACAAGTTCTACATCCTCGATCTGACGCCGCCGAAGTCGCTCATCAGGTATGCCGTCGCGCAGGGCTTCACGGTCTTTATCGTCTCGTGGGTCAATCCCGACCAGCGCTTGTCTCATAAGACATTCGAAGACTACATGAACGAAGGCATCCTCTCGGCAACTGACGCGGTGTTGCGCGAGACGGGCGCTAAGCAAACCAACGTGTTGGGCTACTGTGTTGGTGGCACGTTGCTCGCCGCCACGCTGGCCTATGTCGCATCGCGCGGACAGGAGCCCTTCTCCTCCGCAACATTCCTCGCCGCGCAGGCCGACTTTACGAAGGCCGGCGACTTGTCTCTCTTCATCGACGAGGCACAGCTCAAGGCGCTGGAGGAGATGATGGCCGAGCGCGGCTATCTCGATGGCTCGCGCATGGCCACGGTCTTCAACATGTTGCGCCCGCGCGACCTCATCTGGCCCTACATCGTCAACAACTACATGCTGGGCAAGAAGCCGTTCCCGTTCGACCTGCTGTTCTGGAACCAGAGACTCGACGCGGATGCCGGCAGCCAACCACAACTTCTACCTGCGCGAGTTCTATCATGAGAACAGGCTGGCCAGGGGACAGATGGCTCTCGGCGGCGTGCGCCTCGACCTCGGCAAGGTGAAGTTGCCAATCTACGAATTGGCGACGCGGGAGGATCACATCGCACCCGCCAAATCTGTTTATGTCAGCTCACGCCTGTTCGGGGGGCCGGTCGAGTACGTTCTGGCTGGCTCGGGCCACATCGCAGGCGTGGTCAATCCGCCGCCCGAGGCCGACAAGAAGCCGAAGTACCAGTATTGGACCAATCCGGATCGGATGGACACATTGGAGGAATGGCTGCAAGGCGCAAAGGAGACGCCCGGCTCCTGGTGGCCGCACTGGACCAAGTGGCTGGCGTCGCATTCCGGCAGCATGGTGGACGCGCGCCAGCCGGGCGCCAAGCTTGGCGTTATCGAAGATGCGCCGGGGTCGTATGTGGCAGTGAAAGCATAGGGCCGGCCGACCTGTCGGTCGGCCAAGCCCAGTGTCACCTCGTCTCCGTCCAACTCTCGGAGAAGGCCAAAGCGCTCGTGCTGAACGGCCGCTTCTCCCGTTCACGCGGCCAGGGTTTGCCCGCCGCCTGCACGCCGTTGCGTGTCAACCGTGCCCCCAGCGCGGGAATGAGCACGGTGCAAACACCGTAGGGCCGCTCCGGCTGCGCGTTGGGTTGCGTATGGATCAAGAGTGGCTCACCAATATCATACCAGGTAAGGGCGATGTCCTCGGCGGCGGCAGCAATACGCTCGGTCCAGAAATAACGGGGGTCGCCCGTCTTGCTGAACTCAGCGTCCACCACAGGAATGGTCAGGTCCTTGGTCTCGGCGTTGAGCATGCCCTGCACTGTCGATTGCAGCCAGCGCGCCATGGCGATGTTGTCGGAGTAGATGCGCAAACGGTTGTCCGTCAGCTCGCTCTTGAGATAGAGCACATGCCCAGGACCTGCCGGCGAAAAGATAATGCGCCAGTAGCTGGCATTCGTCGTGAAGTTGTCGCTGTCGACCGAGCTGAGCCGAATAAACGGATTCTCGCCAGTCAGGATCGTGCGGTTTGGGTCAGCAACGCTCATTTTTTGTTCCTCCCTTTGAAACGGACTTCAAAATTCCTTGGCGGAAGAGCGACGCAAGCTATGCTCCAGCCAAAGCCTGCTCGAGATCCGCAATGATGTCGGCCGCGTCCTCGATGCCGATCGACAGGCGCACGACGTCGTCGCCGGCGCCGGCGGCCGCGCGCTGCTCCTTGGTGAGCTGGCTGTGCGTGGTCGAGGCCGGATGGATGACGAGGCTGCGCGTATCGCCGATGTTGGCGAGGTGCGAGAACAGCTGCAAGCCTGCTACCAGCTTCACACCTGCATCGTAGCCTCCCTTGAGGCCGAACGTGAAGACGGCGCCCGCGCCGTTAGGACAGATCTTCTTCGCCAGCGCGTTGTACTTATTCTCGGGCAAACCGGCGTAGTTCACCCAAGCCACCTTTGCATTCTTGGCCAGCCACTTCGCCACCGCTACCGCATTCTCGCAATGCTTCGCCATACGCAACGGCAGCGTCTCGATCCCGTTGAGAATGAGAAACGAGTTGAACGGCGAGATGGCCGGACCGATATCGCGCAGGCCCATGACACGGCAAGCGATGGCGAAGGCGAAGTTACCGAAGGTCTCTGCCAGCACCATGCCGTTGTAGCTGGCGTTGGGTGCAGTCAGCGTCGGATACCTCTTGCCGGCTTTGATCCAGTCGTAGGTGCCGCAATCCACGATCACGCCGCCGATCGAATTGCCATGCCCGCCCATGAACTTCGTCAGGGAATGCACGACGATGTCGGCGCCGTGGTCCTTCGGACGGCACAAGTAGGGTGTCGCCAGCGTATTGTCGACGATGAACGGAATGCCGTGCTTCTTGGCGATGGCGGCAATGGCCGGCAAATCCACGACGATGCCGCCAGGATTAGCGATCGACTCGCAGAAGATCGCCTTGGTCTTGGGGGTGATTGCCTTTTCGAAGCTCTTGGGCTCGGTAGCATCGGCCCAGGCGACATTCCAATTGAACTTCTTGAACGAGTGATTGAATTGATTGACGGAGCCGCCGTACAGCTGCCGCCCCGCCACGAACTCGTCACCCGGCTCCAGCAGTGTATGGAAGATCAAGAACTGCGCCGCGTGCCCCGACGCCACGGCCAGCGCCGCCGTCCCACCCTCGAGCGCCGCCACGCGCTGCTCCAGCACGCTCTGCGTCGGGTTGCCTATGCGCGAATAGATGTTGCCGAACACCTGCAAGCCGAACAGCGAGGCCGCGTGCTCGGCGTCGTTGAAGACGAAGGACGTGGTCTGGTAGATCGGCGTCACACGCGCCCCGGTGGATGGGTCTGGCGCAGCACCAGCGTGGACGGCAAGTGTCGAAAACGCGGGACCGGAGTTCTTCTTCGGCATGGAACGCATCTCACCTGATCGTTACGAGCGGCACCATCAACGAGATCGGCGTGCCCAAGTCAACGGCCATCAATAGCCGCGGCTGCGGTCGACCACTTCCTTCAGCGTCTCTCCCGCGAGGTAGCGGCGCGCATTCTCGGTGAAGAGGTCTGCCACCATGAGATCGCGGGTCGGATGCCCGCCGCCGATGTGCGGCAGCACAGTGATGCCTTCGGCTTTCCAGTACGGATCGTCGGCAGGCAGCGGCTCGGTGCGGAATACGTCGAGAATGGCACCCGCTATCTTCTTCGACTTCACGGCCGCGATCAGGTCCTGGTCCACGATCAGACCGCCGCGCGCAAAATTCAGCAGCCACGCCGTCGGCTTCATGCGTGACAGCCATGCGGTGTTGACCATGTTGCGCGTTGCATCTGTGGCCGGCACCAGGAGAACCACGAAATCGCTCTGCGCCAGTACTTCGCCGACCTGATCGGGCCGGTACACCTTGTCGACGTGTGGCACGGTTTCGGCCGTCCGCTTCGTGCCGATCACCCGCAGCTCCAGTGCGGCGGCCTTGCGCGCCAGCTCCTGGCCGATGGCGCCCAACCCGAGGATGCCGAGCGTCATGCCGGCGAGCGGCACCGACATGAGGCGCGTCCAGAGGCTCTCCCTCTGCTCCAGCGCTGCCCGCATGTACGGCTTGGTGATATGGAATATAGCGCCGAGAATATTCTCGGGCATCTGTACGCGATGCGTGCCGCGCGCCGCCGTGAGCACATGCGCAGGCGCCAGGTCCTTACGCTCCAGCCAATGGTCGACGCCGACCGACATCGACTGCACCCACTTCAACTTCGGCATTTCGCCGAGCATTCCGGGCGGCGCGTTGAAGCCGAGTAGTATCTCGGCGCGCGCCAGCTGGGCCGCATCCGGCTTCTTGCCGGGCGCCACGGCGGCAATCTCGAATTTGTCACTGAAACCGGCCTTTTCGAGCGAGGCCGTAAAGGGCTTCGTATCACCCAGGGTCAGCAACATCAAAGGTTTGTTGGTCATATCAATCCTCACGCAACCTTGCCGCCGAGTTCATCCTCGAGATGAACTCGAATGATTTCCTCGAAGGTGGATTCAGCCTTGAAACCCAGCGCAAGGGCACGCTTAGCATCTAACTCGCGCGCCCAGCCAGAAACAATCTTTTGAATGAAAGGATCTGGCTCACGGCGGATGCGTTTGACAACCTTCTCACCGGCGATCTTGCGCAACGCCTCGATCTGCCCGCCGACCGTCACGGCAAGTCCAGGCATCGCAAGATTGCGACGCGGGCCGATTTTCTCGCCATCCAGTGTAGCCGCGTGAACAAGGAAATTGACTGCCGCACGTGGGGAGGCGTGCCAGTGCATGACATCCTCTGACACCGGCAGCACGGCCTCGTGCCCCGCCATCGGCTCGCGGATGATATTGGAGAAGAAACCGGACGCGGCCTTGTTCGGCTTGCCAGGTCGCACGCAGATGGTGGGAAGCCGGATGCCGACGCCGTCGAGAAAGCCCTTGCGGGTATAATCCGCCAGCAGCAACTCGCCGATGGCTTTTTGTGTGCCGTAAGAGGTCAGCGGCGTGGTGAAGAAGTCGTCGGGAATCTTCTCGGGGAATGGTGCTCCATACACGGCAATCGAGCTTGTGAAGACGATACGCGGATTGTGACCTGCGGCCCGCACGGATTCGAGCAGGTTCATCGTGCCTTTGAGATTGATACGGTAGCCCTTGTCGAAATCTTGCTCCGCCTCGGCGGAAACGATGGCGGCGAGATGAAAAATGACATCGGGCTTGCTGGCGACCAGCTTGTCGGTCTCGCTGTCGGCGGGCAGGTCGCCGACGGCGATCTTCACCCGAAACTTGGCGCTGGCGGGCTTTTCCGCCGCCACCACGTCATAGAGCGTCATCTCGGAGATCTCGCGATTGCCGAGACGCCCGTCTCTTGCCAGGCGCTCGGCCAGCTTGCGCCCGACCATACCGGCACCACCGAGGATCAAGACCTTCATGTCGTTCTCCGGAGCTTCACTGTGCTGTTCTATCCGAGCTTCACGCCGCAAGCGTCTGCCCACTTCAAGCCTTCGACGGTTCCCTTGCGCGGCCGGTACTCGCAACCGACGAAGCCCTTGAAGCCACTGTCGTCGATGGCCTTGAAGAGATAGCGGTAATTCATCTCGCCATCGTCGGGCTCGCCACGATCTGGCGGGTTGGCGATCTGATAGTGGCGCGCGAGATGACCGAACTCGCGGATGGCCGTCGCGGTGTCCCCTTCCTGGATCTGCCGATGATAGAGGTCGAATTGCAGACCAAGATTGGGCTCGCCGACTTCGTAGATGACGGCTCGCGCCTCGGCCGTGGTGTTGAGGAAGAAGCCCGGAATGTCGCGGGTGTTGATCGGCTCGATGATCACATCCACTCCGGCCCCTGCCGCCATCCTTGCGGCCTTCTTGAGATTGGCGACGTATGTCTTGCGGTCGGCGCCGTGATGGCGCAGCCCCGGCATCGCATGCACGCGCGGACAGCCCAGCGCCGCCGCATATTCCAGTGACGTCTTTACCGCCGTCTCGAATTCGGCCTCGCGTCCGGGAAGTGCGGCAAGGCCTCGCTCGCCCTTGGTCCAGTCTCCCGGTGGCAGGTTGAACAGAGCCTGTGTCAGACCATTGCCCTTCAAGCGCGCCGCGATCTCCTTGGCCGGATGCTCGTAGGGAAACAGGAATTCGACCGCCTTGAAGCCGGCCTTCGCGGCCGCCTCGAAGCGATCAAGAAACGGCACCTCGTTGAACATGAAGGAGAGATTGGCGGCAAAGCGCGGCATGGCGTTCCTCAGGGGTGTCAGTTCGTGTCGAGCCGCTTCATCATGTGCGTAATGGCGCGATCGCTCAACTGCTCGATGCGCTCGACCACATAGCCATGGCGGCCATACCAGTCGATTAGGTGCTGCAACGTGGCTCCCGTGTAGAGCCGCATTGTGCCGAGGCCGAGCTTGCGGGCCCGCGTTTCCGCCGCTGCCAGCATGGCCTTGCCGAGGCCATTCGACTGCCTCTCGGGATCGGTCGCGATGCTCCAGATCAGGAGGTCCTCTTGCCGCGGCTCCAGGATCAAGGCTCCGGCAAGTCCGCCCCTCTCAGCCAGCCAAACCTCATAATCCCTGAATATCTGCTCGTAGTCCGCCAACAAAGGCAGGGGCTCACGCCCGAGCAGTGCCCGGTTGCGGGCATAGGCGGCGCGCTGCAATGCGACCACAGCGTCCCGATCATCCGGCCCGGCGCGGCGCAACGCCAGACCCGCAGCCTCCAGCCAAGCACGTGGCATCAAAGCGCGAACCCGCCGTCGACGACGAAGATCTGACCGGTCGTGAACGCGCTTTCGTCTCCGGCGAGATAAACTGCGATCGCCGCGATTTCCTCGGCCGTGCCCAGGCGGCCCATGGGCTGGCGGTCGATGAACATCTGCCGGACTTCCTTGTCACTCTTACCGAGTGCCTTGGCCTGAGTGGCGATGCGTTGGTCGAGCGAGGGTGACTCCACCGTGCCGGGGCAGATGGCGTTGCAGCGGATGCCCTTGCGGATGAAGTCGGCAGCCACGGCCTTGGACAACCCTACGACTGCCGCCTTCGTCGCCCCGTACACATAGCGGTTGGGAATGCCGCGCACCGAGCTTGCGCCCGAGGCAATGTTCACGATCGAGCCGCCGCCCTTGCCCAGCATCGCCGGTAGGAATGCCTTGATCGTGCGATGCATGGATTTGACGTTGAGGTCGAAGGAGAAGTCCCAATCCTTGTCCGTCGCCTCCAGCACCGTGCCGTGCGCCACGAATCCCGCGGCGTTGAACAGGATATCGACAGCACCGACCCGCTTGGCCATGGCATCGACCGCGGCCGCATCGAGCACATCGAGCCGCAGCGCTTCCGCCACGCCCTCCCTCTTCAAGGCAGCAAGGCCCTTCTCGTCGATGTCTGTGGCAATGACCTTGGCACCTTCGCGTGCGAAAGCCAGCGCGCACGCGCGTCCGATGCCCGCCGCCGATGCCGTGCAGAATGCCGTCTTGCCTTGAAGCCGTCCCGTCATCTCACACCCAATTCGAGAAGATTGCGCCCAGCTCTTTGTTCGAGACGCCGCCGAAGGTAAAGCTGAAGCTACCCTTATCCTTCATTTCCTGCGCGGCACCCAGCACAGCGCCATATGCCACCCGTGCTAGAGTACCGCCCACGCTGATACGCTTGACACCCGCAGCCGCGAGGCTCTCGACCGAGAAGCCCTTCGAGCTCGCCACCACCAGCACGTTGACGGGCTTGTTTACCGCAGAGATCACCTCGCGCACCTCATCAAGGGTCGCCAGGCCCGGTGCATAAAGCACATTCGCGCCAACGGCCTCGAAAGCCTGCAGTCGCTTGATGGTATCAGCCATGTCCTTGCGTCCGTGCAGCAGAATTCTCGGCCCGTGCGGTCAAGGTGAATGGGAACGGCAGTGCGCGGGCAGCCTCAACGGCCGCGCGCACGCGCTCGACGGCGAAATCGAATTCGAAAATCGGCTTGGCCGGATCGCCCGTCGCGTCCTCCACCGAGCAGCCCACGAGGCCGGACTGAGCCGCCAGGCGTACCGTCTCAGCCACGCCGGCAGGCTCGTCGGCAAAGCACTTCTCCAGATCAGCACTGACCGGCAGCTCCGTCGCCTGCACGATCTCGCGGCAGTGCGCGAGCTTCCAGTCGCGCGTGACGTTGCCGTCAGGCAAGCCGAGGCTGAAGGCAAAGCCGGCGCTCGTAGTGGCCAGCGCCTCGAACCCGACGTGGGCCAGCAGTCGCGCGGACCCCACGTCCCAGGGGTTGGGGATAACGAAACTACCCGGGCGTTCGTGCAGCGAGCGGAAGAGTGTCCCCTTCTCGGCTTGTCTGGGCATGACGCAGCCTCTCTGAGATGGCACGATAGTGGCCTCGACTTATAGCATCCCTCGACAGGCGATCGACGCCCTGTCTTGGCCGGAGGACGCAAAAAAATGAAACAGAGCATCGGCTTTATTGGCGCGGGCATGATGGGCAGCGGAATCTGCAAGAGCCTGTTGAAGGCCGGCCATCCTGTTACGGTCATCGCCCACCGCAATCGGGCCCCCATCGACGAGTTGGTGAAGCTGGGCGCCCGGGAGGTCAAGTCCGCGCCAGAGCTCGCCCAGGGCGTCGATATCGTCATGCTGTGCGTCGACCGAGCCGAGACTGTTGAAAGGATTATCTCGGAGATCACGCCTGCGTTGCGCTCCGGCCAATTCATCATTGATGTCACGACCGGCAAGCCGGAAACCTCCAAGAGGATCGCGGCAGCACTTGCAACAAAGGGGGTCACCTATGTCGACGCACCCGTCACCGGCGGACCAGCGCAAGCGGCGGAAGGCAAGCTCGCGATTCTCGCAGGCGGCAGTCCGGAGGTATTCGAGAAGCTGAAACCAATCTTTGACACATACACGGTCCAGGCCATTCTGTTCGGACCTACCGGTGCCGGCATCACCGCCAAGCTGCTGAACAACTTCGTCACCCAGAGCGCGTGCCAGGTCATCATGCAGGCGTATCGTGCGGCGCGCCGCAACGATGTGAATTGGGACAAGCTTTACAATGCCATGCTGCAGGGCGCCGCCCGCTCTGGCACCCTCGAGCGCATCATCGGCAATGCGATCAAGGGCAACTACAGGGGCCAGCAGTTTTCGATCTCCAACGCGGCCAAGGACGTGGAGTACGCAGGCGACTTGATCGGCACCGATCCGGACGGCGCGCGCATCCACGCAGCAGTCCTGTCGGCGCTGAAGCGGCCGATCGATGCCGGTCTAGGCGACCGCTTCGTCAGCGAAATGCTCGACCCCGAGGTTGAGCGCAAGGCGCGGTAGGCGGCCGTTCACTGTGAACCGAAGCGGCGGTGGTGATCCCGTTGGCCACCGTTGACCTTTGAGGCCGTTGCACCCAAACAATGGTCATCGAGCCGACGTATCCGAGAGTTTCCGCATGACCACGCCAGCCATTTCGACCGGCACCTCCACCCACGAGTTCGTCGATGATCCGCGCAACGCCTCGATCCTGGTCTCGGTCAACGGCCGGCTTGTGCCCCGCGCCGAAGCCACTGTTTCGGTATTCGACTTAGGCTTCATCCTGGGCGACGGCGTGTGGGAAGGCTTGCGCGTCCATAAAGGCGGCATCGCCTTCCTCGACCGTCACCTGGAGCGGCTCTACGAGGGTGCGCGCGCGATTTACATGGATATCGGTCTCACGCCGGCCGAAATGACGAAGCGCCTGTTCGACTGCCTTGGGGCTAATAACATGCAGGATGGTGTGCATATCCGCCTCATGGTGACGCGCGGGGTCAAGAAAACCCCCTACCAGGACCCGCGCGTCACGATCGGGCCGGCCACCGTCGTCATCATTCCCGAATACAAAACGCCCAAGCCCGAAGTACAGCAGCGTGGACTCAAGCTGTTCACCGTACACGTGCGCCGCACTGGTCCCGACCAGCAGGACCAAAAGCTCAACTCCCACTCCAAGCTGAACTGCATCCTGGCCTGCATTCAGGCAGCCCAGGCCGGCGCCGACGAGGCGCTGATGCTTGATCCACGCGGGCACGTCGCGACCTGTAATTCCACGCACTTCTTCATCGTGCGCCGGGGCGAGCTGTGGACCTCGAGCGGCATGTACTGCCTCGGCGGGATCACACGCGGCAACGTGCTGCGCGTGGCGCGCGAGGCCGGCATACCCGCGTTCGAGAAGGATTTCTCGCTGGTGGATGTCTATGGGGCGAATGAGGCCTTCGTCACCGGCACGTTCGCCGGCCTGACGCCTGTGGTTGAGGTCGACGGCCGCAAGCTCGGCCACCCGACGCACGCCGCGGCCCCGTCACCGGATGGCTCCGTTGCAGGACCTATGACGCGCCGGCTGACCGACCTCTACAAAGATCTTGCCGAGCGTGAGACCTCGCGCCCATGACGGCAACCGACGGCATCGTTCGCATCGCCATGTGGTCGGGGCCGCGCAACATCTCCACAGCGATGATGCGTGCGTTCGAGAACCGGCTCGACACGGTGGTATGGGATGAGCCGTTCTACGCGGCCGAGCTGGCCGCCACGGGACGCGATCATCCGATGCGGGCCGAGGTGATCGCGGCCGGCGAGGCTGATCCCGAGAAGGTCATTGCACGCCTGCTGAGCCGCATCGACGACCCCGACAAGCCGAATGCCCGTGTCTTCTATCAGAAGCACATGACCCACCACATGCTCCCGGCGTTCCGGCGCGACTGGATCGACGAGGTCACCAACGCCTTCCTCATCCGCGACCCGCGGCAAGTGTTGGCCAGTTACACACGCAAATGGAGCGAAGTGTCGCTGGGAGACATCGGTTTCCCGCAGCAGCTCGCCATTTTCGAGCGTGTCGCGGACAAGCTCGGTACGTTGCCACCTGTGGTCGATTCCAACGATGTCCTCGCCGATCCGCGCGGCACGCTCAGGGCGCTCTGCCAGGCGTGCGGCATCGAATTCTCGGACAAGATGCTGTCGTGGCCGGCAGGATCGCGCAAGAGCGATGGCGTGTGGGCGCCTGCGTGGTACGACCGTGTCATGAAATCAACGGGCTTCGTTGCGCCCGACGACCGCATTCCCGCGTTGCCTGTCGAGCTGCAGCGCATCGCCGACGCGGCGCAGCCCATCTATGACAAGCTTGCAACGCACCGCATCAATCCGCGGCCAGTTCAGCGACCCTCGGCGTAGCGCTGCAACCGATCATCGAGCGTGCCGGTGTGCAACTCGAAAAGATGGTTGTCCCAGTCGTGGAAGTAGATCGACGCACCTTCGCCTTCGACGCGCGGTCGTGACTCGCGCATCTCAAGCCCCAGCGTCGCTATTTTATGCTTAAGCTTGTCGAGATCCTGCTCGCGCACCTTGAAAGCAACGTGATTATAGGTGCGCTCGGACAGCGGCTCGCCTTCCATGATGGCGATCCACAAGCCGCCCGCGACGAAAAACTTCTCACGCGCGATCGAGAATGTCCGATCGCCGCTGGAATACACCTCCCGCCCGCCAAGCACGTCCACGATCAGGCGCGACATGCGCTCTAAATCGCGCACGATAAAGGTCAGGTGGCTCAGTCCTTCGATCACTTGTAAGGCCCTAAAGTCTTTCCGATTTCGGCTGAACCGTCTATGCGCCTTCGCGGATACCAACAACCCTCAATTCTGCGTCCCCGGCCATCGCGCCTGCAGGCGCGAATGAGCCGGGGTCTTTCCCACCGGTGGAGCACATCGTCGAGCGCCGCACGCTGTAGATGCGTGTGAAGATTGCATCTTGTGCACGGCTGGGTTTGGCGGGTCTCGTTTCAGCGACGACTCGCGGACCATGGGCTGGCTGGGACGGATGGCCGTCCGTCCCAGCCGGTGGTGCACGGTCGCGTGAAGGTCGACCCTTGCGGTTGCCCGGGATCTGGACCCACACCGCCGCGTCCTGCCATCCGAACGGTAGTGAGACCTGTGACGGTCGTATGCAATCATGGATGCTCGAATGACGATCGATAGCCTCGCCGCAATTCCCCTCCGCTTCAAGCATGTGATCGCGTTCGAGGTATCGAAGGCCGAACTTGTTGTGCAAAGCTTTCCCGACGGGAGGCCGTTGCGTATCGCCAACCGGCGCGCCGCCATCGCCAAGGCCATCCGGCGGGAGCGTACCCGCAATGGCAAGCTCGGGCTCGGGCCGCTGCTCGTCGTCTGCGAGGCGACCGGCAGCTATGGCAGGCAGATCGTCGAGGTCGCGCACCAGCTCGGTGTCGCCATGCACCGCGCCCACGGCTCGCGCGTGCGTGCCTTCGCCCGCTTCAAAGGGCAACTCGCCAAGTCCGATGCCATCGATGTCGGCATGGTCGGCGCCTACGCTCTGGCGAGCGAGGGCTTGGCCCTGCATGTGCCCGATCGCGCCGAGCAGAAGCGGCTCAGGGCCTTGATCGATCGGCGCAGCCAGGTATGCGACCTGATCGAAGCCGAGCGTTGCCGGCTCGAGCATGTCGAAGAGAAGGACATCGAGCGGATGATTGCCGCGCATATCCGGACCCTCGAGATGCAGAAGCGCCGAATCGAGGCATCGCTCGACGAGCTTGCCGAAAGCGATGCGACGTTCGCCAAGGCCTGCCGGCTGATGCGCTCGGTCAAAGGCGTCGGCACGATGACGCCGCTCGCCTTGCTCGCCTACCTGCCCGAGATCGGCGCCGTCTCGCGCGAGACCATCGCCGCCCTCGCCGGCCTGGCGCCGTTCGATCGCGACAGCGGCACGAGTACGGGGCGACGCCACGTCGCCGCCGGACGCGCACCGGCCCGCCAGGCCCTCTACATGCCCGCGACCGTCGCCATCCGCCACAACGCCCATCTGAAGGCCCTGTTCGATCGCCTGATCGCCAGAGGCAGACCCTTCAAGGCGGCGATCACCGCCGTCATGCGCAAGCTGCTCGTCATCCTCAATGCCGTCGTCGCCAGCGGTCGACCCTGCCACATGGCGGGCGCCGCCCGTTGAAACCATCCAGTCATGCCGGAAACCGCCTTGACAAAACAGACGGTAGATCCCGGACAACCGCGCTGATGCGCGGTTTCCGGGAACGCAGGTGGAGAGGTGGTTCCACCTCGGAAGGGCACTAGCTTTGCTCCAGATAGGCCTTCGCCCTATCCGGATCGATCAGCGGATAGACGTCGAAATGTGCGGGAATGATCTCGGCCCACTCGTTCATGATCCGGTGCAACGTCTCGTTGTCCGGCACGTCGAACAAAGCAACAGCGCCGCGCCCCGCGCGCGCCCAGACGCCCTTGCAAGTCCCGTTCTCTTGCAGTGGCGCGAGCCAGCGCCAGTAGGCCTGACGCTTGCCGGTCATGGTGGACGGCGGCTCGGGTCGCGGGCTCGAGATCACCATGAATAGCATCGACGCAACTCCTCAAATCAGCTTTCGTTTGGCCAAGTTGCGCATGAGGTCGCCTGCCCCGAATGTCCATGGACGTGCCTTATCGGCCATTGTCATGCGGTTCACCAGCGCACCGAGCTCGGGTGCGCTTATTTTGACGACGTCGCCCTCTTTGTGCGTGAAACCCATGCCCTTGGCGCCGCGATCCTCGGTCGGCGCAAACATAGTGCCGAGATAGAGCACGGCCCCGTCCGCATATTGGTGCGTCTTGCCGATTAACTCGCTGACGAGATCGGCCGGGTCGCGCGCGATCTCGCTCATGGACGACTTGCCGGTCAGGCGGAAGCCATCCGGCCCCTCCACATCCAGATGCACGTCCATTTTCCTGACGGTGTCGAGCGAGAAGGTCGCATCGAAGAAGCGGATGAACGGCCCGACTGTCGCCGAAGCGTTGTTGTCCTTGGCCTTGGACAGCAGCAGCGCCGAGCGGCCCTCAAAATCGCGGAGGTTCACGTCGTTACCGAGCGTAGCGCCGACAATCCTGCCCTTGGCGGAGACAACCAGCACAACCTCCGGCTCGGGATTGTTCCAAGTCGAGCGCGGATGCAGCCCGGCGTCCATGCCGTGCCCGACCGCGGACATTGGCTGCGCCTTGGTGAAGATCTCGGCGTCCTCTCCAATCCCGACTTCGAGGTACTGCGACCAAGCACCAGCAGCGATCAACGCCTTCTTCAATTCCAACGCCTGCGCGGAGCCTGGTTTGAGCTTGCGCAAATCGCCGCCAAGCTGCTCTTGCACCTTCGCTCTGATAGCCTCGGCCTTCTCAGGGGCGCCCTTGGCCTGCTCCTCGATCACGCGCTCCACCATCGAGCGAGCGAACGTGACGCCCGCCGCCTTGATGGCTTGCAGATCGATCGGCGCCAGCAGATGCGGCTTACTGTCGTTCTGCATAACTTCTGGTGTGTTGGCCAGGATGTCAGCCAGCGAACCGATGCGCTCGCCGTCGGCCTCGCGCACCAACTTTGCCGGCTCTGCTGCCTCGCACAGATCGCGCATGGTCGCGGCCCGGCGAGAGATGTCATATACGCCATCGGCACGTACGGCCACGACCGATGGTCCGCCGACATCGTGCCGCCAGACCCGCCCAGCGAGCGCACCCTTCGTGCCATCCCGAGGCAGCGTCGCGGCTTCCGTCATATGGTCACGCATCGGGGTCCTTTCCCTTCATGCCCGTTGGTCAATCGTTCTTGCAGACCGCCGCACTTGCCCCCTGGGTGGCGTGCGATACCGGCGGCGCGCTCGGCTTCATGTCGCTGGACGTGAGATAGATGGCCAAGCCGGCGACCAAAGTTGCGGCAATGGTAGCAAAAATCCATTGATAGGCGACCGGCGAATACCCCATCGCGGTTTGGGGAAAGAGCGATGGTATGAAACCCGTGCCTAGCGGGATCAGCGCGCAGCCCAGAAGCTGCGCCATGTTGGCGGTCGTGGCACCGCGGCCTGCGAGCCATGGCGGATAGAAGGCGCGCGCATGCGTGACGACATGCACTCCGTAGGACGAGGCGCCGCAGAGCGCGACCAGAAGTGCGATCGCCAGCCAGGCCGGCGGTCGCGGCTGGGCGGCCAAGGCTATCAGTATCGCTGTGGTGAGGGCGGCTCCAGACACCGCCACCCACTTGCGCGTGTCGAAGAGCCGGTCGAGTGGCCCGAACGCCAGCACACCCATGGTCTGCGCCACGGCCATAGCGATCAGGACGTTACCCCGCGCCACCGCATCGAGGCCGTGTACGTCGTGCAAGTAGGGTCCGGCCCATAATCCCATGACACCGGCCATGACGGCATAGGCGACTGTCTGCAGGCCAAGCACACGCAAGATGCCGGGAAGCCGAATGATGTGCATGAAGCCTGCCAGAGCTTCGTATGCGCCTTCAGCTCGTCGCGGCGCGCTCCCATGACCCGGCGGATCGTCGCGCACCAAGAGATAAAACAGGAGGCCGGTCAACGCCGACAGGCCGGCCGCGCCAACAAAGGCCATGCGCCAACCGACGTGCTCGCTGGCGAGCGCCAGCGGCGTTCCAGCCAGAACAACGCCCAACATGCTGAGCGCGAATACCCAGCTCATGACCGTGCTCCAGCGTTCGCGCGGATACCAGTGCGAGCACAGGACGATGGTCGACATGAAGCTGCCGCCGTGGCCCAGACCCAGTAGAAACCGGGCCAGCGTCAGCCCAGCGCCGGTCTCTATGATGGCGTGCATCAGCGCGCCGGCGACCGACAGCAGTGCGAGACCGGCAACAGTCAGTCGCACCCCGATTCGATCGAACAGGATGCCCACGGCCACCTGAATGGCGAGAAGCGCCAGAAAGAACGCTGAATTGGCTAAGCCCAGCGCTTCCGGCGAAAGCGCCAGATCCCGGATCAGCTCCGGCGCAATCACATTGAGGGACGAGCGGAAGAATTGTGACAAGACCGTGGTCGCCGACAGCATGGCGAGAAGTGTCGCGGCAATACGGAGAGGCGGTGATAGGGTCACAGGAGGCTCAGCATGGGCGGGCCAAGATAAGAAGGCCGGGTCGGCCCGCCATCTGCCACCCCGTGCTGCACTTGGCAAATCAATGTCGCCTGACCCACTGCGGCTCGGTTTCGGAACGGCCACAATCGATCTGCGGCCTCCGGCTGGTTGCACATACCCGGCGGACAAGCGGAAACCTTGAAAACAACTCCATATTTTCACTTTGTTTGATATTAGAGATATGTGGTCAATTGCAGATTGTCAGTCACCTGACATCAGGCCAGTACCACCATGCCCGCTACACAAGCGAGAACGGCCCAGCGCAAGTCCAAACCCACTGTGCGCGGGAAAGGTTGAGCCGCTGCTGCACGCCAACTCAGCGCTCCAGAGCATGCCTATCGCGAGCTTCGACGCCGCATTCTCGATAATGACCTGGCGCCGGGGGAAAGCTACTCCGAAAGGCAGCTCGAGCAGGCGGTCGGTCTCAACCCAGCCACGCTGCGCGGCGCGCTGCGACGACTGGCGGAGGAAGGCCTCGTCGAGCTTTATCCCCGGCATGGCGTACGTATCATGCCGATCTCGCTCGACGACCTGCGCGAGATCTTCGAGATCATGATCGCGCTGGAGCCGATGGCTGCCCGGCGGGTCGCGTTGCAGGATGTGACCAAGGCCGACCTCGATCGGCTGACGGCGACCATCCGGCAGATGGATGCGGCCCTCCTCAAGGACGACCTCGTCGCCTGGGCCAAGGCCGACGAGCTCTTCCATGCCCGCCTCATCGAGCTGTGCGGCAACAAGCGATTGCGCTTGCTGCTGACCGCTTGCATGGACCAGCGCCATCGCGCGCGCATGCTGACCTTGGGCGCGCGCCCCCTACCCGTCGATTCCAATCGCGATCACGCGGCGGTAGTCGACGCCGTGCGCCGGCACGATGCCGATGCTGCCTATGCACTGCATCATGATCATCTGGCACGATCCTCGGCGATGCTTATCAGTCTCTTGCGGCGGGCGGATACGGGCCACCACTAGACCTGACCTGTTCGCAGGCCGCGCTTGCACACCAAAGCGCCCCGTGCCAGCTTGCGCCCGTCCACACGGGACCTTGCTGGATGCAGACCGAGATCGAGACGCGTGCGCCGCACGCCGATCAGCCGATATCAGACAAGCGGAACTGGCGGGACATCTTCTACACGTCCCGTGACGGCCTGCGTCTCCATGCCCGCCACTATCCCGCACCGGCCTCGTCCCGTCGGCCTGCGCTTTGCCTCCCCGGCCTCACGCGCAATGCCCGCGATTTTCACGCACTCGCTTCCTACCTGAGCGGCACAGATCACCCCAACCCGCGGGACGTTTACGCTGTCGACTATCGCGGCCGCGGGCGATCGGCGCACGACGCGGACTGGCGCAACTATGCCATTCAAGTGGAAACGCTCGATGTTCTCGATTTCATGACGGTGGCGGGCATACACGATGCAGCATTGATCGGTACTTCGCGCGGTGGCCTCATCGCCATGATCATGGCGACCATGCGGCCCGCCAGCATCGGCGCGGTGATCCTCAACGACATTGGTCCCGTGATCGAGCGCGACGGGCTTGCGCGGATTGTCGCCTACGCCGGCCGCGTACCCTTGCCGAACTCGTGGGCCGAAGCTGCAGCACTGACTCAGGACATGAGCAAGCGTCACTTTCCCAGTGTCCCGGCGCAACAATGGGCTGACGTGGCGCGGCAATGGTTCGATGACGTCAACGGCCAGCCGGCCCATAGCTACGATCAGAACCTGGCCAAAGCCATCAGCCTGCTCGACGGTCCCGTCCCCTCGCTGTGGCTGCAGTTCGAGGCGCTATCCTACGCGCCGACGCTGGCCATCCGCGGAGAGCTTTCGGACGTTCTCAGCGAGCAGACGCTTTATCAGATGTGCGTACGTCACCCGCGCCTCGAAACCTTCCTCGTAGCGGGCCAGGGACACGCCCCGCTGCTGCTCGACCCAGCCACTCAAACAGCCATCGGCCGGTTCCTCGCCGCCTCCGATCGAGGCGGATGAGCAAGCTTGGGCCTATGGACCACTGCCGGGCACCGCGGTGCCACGGTCGATGCGGCGTGAGAACTCCGTCTGCCCCCCTGATGCCAGGATGCGCGCCTGCTCCACCCAATTCTCGCGCTCGATACGGCCCTTGAAGTCGAGCACCTGGCTCACTCGGGCGATATCCGCAGCCGTCCAATTGGCAATATGCTCGTAACTGGAGACGCCTAGTCCGTTCAATTTTTTTTCGATCAGCACACCAATGCCTCGGATGCGCTTCAAGTCATCCGGTTCCGCTGGACGGCCGCCCCGCGCGCCCGATACATCCTGACCCGGACGGTACGCTTCGGAGCGAACAGAACGCAGAGGCGCAAGCTCGCTGGTTCGCACGGCACTGCCGATAGCTCCATCGCCAGCCAGGCTCGTCGACGGCACGGAAACAGTCGCGATTGGCTCCTCGATGTGCTCTCTCTGCAGCCCAGCCACACTGATACGACGCGTCCGCGGCCCACCGTCTTCCATCAACAAGAGCCGGGCCTGCTCGATCCAACTTTCCAGCGCAGCGCGATCCTTGAGCTCCAACACCTCACTCGCCTTGTCGACATCTGCCGCCGACCAGCCGGCAATCTGTGCGTAGGTCATCACTCCCAGACTATTGAGCTTCCTCTCAACGAGAATGCCGATGCCTCGGATGCGCTTCAAGTCATCCGGCTCCACAGGGAATCCACTTCGCCCGATCGCGGCATCCTCGCCAGCACGATAGGCTTCGGAGCGAACGGAGCGCAGGGCCGCGAGATCGCTCGTGCGCCCGGCGCTCGCTTGCTCTTCCGCCGTCTTGGCACCAGAGACACGGCGGTCATAGTCGCGCGAATAAGACGTGTCGCCACCCCTGGCGAGAATCTGGGCCTGCTCGATCCAGTTCTCGCGCGCGATGCGACCGTCCTGGCCGAGCAGACCATCGAAACGTCCTGTGTCGACCCTGCTCCAGCTCGAGATCTGTGAGTAGCGGGTCACCCCCTGCCGATTGAGAAGGGCCTCGACCTCCATGTTGATGCCGCGAATGCGCTGCAGGTCGTCCGGTGTACCGACGGTCGCGGGCCGCGCTGAAGTAGCGGGTTCTGCAGTCTCGGCCGCTTGAGGTTCGTTGCGCGCGAATGCTGCGCGGTCCGATACGTTGGGGCTGCTGGCAATACCCTCGGCAGTCCGGTCTGCAACTGCACGGGCAGACACAGCAGACGCGAGCGCTGCCATGGGTGGGCGCCTCTCGCCTTCATCCTCTATCGCTCGGGCAGCTGCGACTTCGCCACGCGCCAAGCGCTGCGAGTAGCGGGTGTCAGCGCCCTTGGCCAGGATCTGTGCCTGCTCGATCCAATTCTCCTGCTCGATGCGTCCCTTGAAGCCGAGCTCCCGGCTCATGCGCGCGGTGTCGGCGGCTGTCCACTGCGCAATGGCCGCGAATGTGCCGGCGCCTAGCGCCTTGAGCTGAGCTTCCAATGCTGTGTCGATGGCCCGGATGCGCTTGAGGTCATCGCCGGCAGCACTTGCGACCGGCTCCAGTCGGGCCGGGATCTGCCCTCCAAACTCCAAGACGCGCTCTATCCGCGCCGCTTGGTGGGCACTGCCCGCAGCAGAGCCCAACGCGCCCGTTACCGGCTTGGGCTGCGGAGCTGGGGCATCAGCGCGCCGAAACGGCTCACGCGCCGGTTGCGCGGATGAGGCGGTGGCTGTCCTGTTCGCCACGACGGGTGCGGGCGCGGTGGAGCGATCGGGCACAGCTTGGGCCGCAACTCCCGACGCCGAGAGTGGCTCTGCCGTCTCCACCACCGCTGGCTGCGCGCGTCGTCTCCAGACGGCCCTATGTGCCAGACAGCCGATGCAGCAGCCCGCAAAATAGGTGACCGCGAGCAGCAGCAGCGTCTGCCAGGTCAGCGTGGTCATGGCTTTGGACTCCGCCTACTCTCACACATCGAGCGGCTAGGTTCGCTCGCCGGCGCGGCCGCAGGCAAACCATCCCACCAGCAATCCGAACACAAACGCTATCAGCACGTACCAGATCATCTGATAAGCCAGGTATTCCATGCGTCCGTCCCCTCTTGGCGCGTGTTCATTCAGCACTGACGCTGAACTCGATGCGCCGGTTTCGGGCCTTGTTCTCATCCGTCGTATTCGGCACGAGGGGCCGAGAGACGCCATGACCGACAGCGTGCATGCGTGCGGCCGGCACTCCGGCCTCGGCGAGGAAATCGACCACTGCCTGCGCGCGCCGCTCGGACAAACGCTGGTTGTTGTCCGGATGGCCCTCGACGTCGGTGTGGCCGGCCACTTCGATACGAACGCTGGTACAGTTGCTGGCCACCTCACCCAGGCGTTGCAGCGTAGGCAAGCTCTCGGCATCGAGCTTGGCGCTGCCGCGCTCGAACTCGATGGTTCCCGTCCGCATGGTCGCCTGCAGCATCTCCTGGCAGGTATTGACCTCGATCTTGCGGGCCTCCTCGGGCCGGGACCTCGTCTCAATGGCAGCGGTTGTTTGGGAATGGCTCACAGGCGCTGGCGGCTGATCAGGACGCACAACAATCGTCTCACGCCCTCGATATTCGGCGGGGAGTTGACGTGCCAAGGTCTCGCGGACGCTGCTATGAACGGCTTCCTCGCGCGCTTCACCAGAGACGGTCAGCTCGAGACCTTCAATCTGCGCATCGCCCCGGCGCAACCGGGCCAGCTGTGTCAGTCCTTCGCGCGCTGCCCGCGTCCATTTCTCCGAGGCTTCCCCAACGACCGTCATGTGGTCGGTAAGACGGGCGCCGCCAAACAGCCCCTCAGCAGTCCGCACCAGTTCGGACCGCGCCTCATGGCCCGCGACCTGTCCACTGAGGACGAGCTCGCCGTGGTCATGTACCGCCGACCACCGCAGCATCGGTTCCGGCCGCGGCTCCAACGCAATGCGCGCCTCGGTCTCGCAGTCCGCGCCGGCTGCGTTGCGCAACACAGCCGGCAGCGATTGTGCCAAATCCTCGGCCTGCGTTCTTCCAGCCAACTCGAGCTTGCGATCGACGATGCTGGCGCGCCCATTGCCCAGTCGCGCCAGCGCATCGAGACCAATTTCCACACACTTCTGCCAACCTGGCTGCTGGCCCAATCCGAGTTGCAGCGTGTCGCGTACGCGCACGCTCGGCAGGCGCGCGGCGGCGAAGGTCAAAAGAGCCTGACGCGCATCCTCCGTCGGGACGTGCCCCGAAAGCGTCAGCTCTCCACCATCGAGATCGCCAACAGTCGTGTGCGGCGCGATAATCGGCACCAGCGGCGCGCGCACACGCACCTGCTCGCTGACCTTGAAGGCGCCTTTCACGCCCTGCTGGAGTTCCTTGCGGGCGGCGGCAGCGCCAGTCTCACTCTCGGCGAGGCCGGTAAAAGTGAGTGCCGCATCTCTCAGCTCAGCCGACCCTTCCTCGAGCTCTGCAAGCGCACGTACAGCGGCGACGGCCGCATCGGTCCACGATTCCGTCTCGCCCTCGCCCGGCTGAGTCTCGTCCACGACCTTGAGCTTAACGCCGCCATCGCGCGCTGCCGCAACGATGACCTCGAGGATCTTCTCGTTCGGCACGAACCCTGCCAGCGTGAGCTGATCCCCAGTGCGCCTCGCCGACCACACGTGCGGCTTCACGACCGGCGCGGTCACATCATCCTGCTTCAGGGTAATGCCTGGCGGCATGGCGCCACGCAACGCCGCTTTGACGCTCCGATACGCGCGCACGTCGTTTGCCTCGCCCGCCACTGAAAGACTTGCCACATCGAGGTCGATACGACCGCCATTCTTGAGTTGGGCAAGCTGCTTGAGGCCGAACCCGACGCCGCCGAGCCAGATATCGGTTGAGGGCGCCCCGCGCGCCAAGCGCAATCGGTCGTCGACCTCGAGATTTGGCAAGCTGGCCTTGACGATACCGATTACCTGACGCCGCGCCTGTTCGTTCGGGACTAGACCGTTGAGCCGGATGCGATTGTCCCGACGCCACGCCGTCCACTCGTAGCGATCTACTTTGTCGATCAGGCCGGAGTAGTCGCGGACGGTGCGGATACCCCATGTGCCCAGCGCAGTCTCCATGGCGCGAGCCGGCTCGCTCTCCTCCACTGCCTTGCCGGAAAGGGTACCGTCACGTCCCGAGAAAGAAAGGTCGGCCCAACCAAATCCAGCTTGCGCAAGCACCTCCTTGCCCCGCGTCGTCAGATCGCGTTCGATGCGCGCATGCTCGATCTGGACCGCCGCCCAGCCCATGAGGGCGACCGGAACGAGGCCCCACAGCCAGCGCCACGGATTGCACCGCATGATCGGTGAACTCCCCAATTGCAGTGGATCTTGGCGCCCTGCCAGGCGCCCGATCCCACCCCATCCACCGGCGTCGCGGCAGTCAGTTCTTTGCGGCGTCGCCAGTCCGAAACGGTGCGGTGTCGCAGCCTCCAGGTTTCCCCATTGCCGCGTCTCCCCTGAAAACGGCCGTTCGGTTTTGCGCGGCACTATAGACAAGGCCGCCGGGCATTCCAAGGCATCGGCACTACATCATTGTCAGCGACGCTCGGGGCCTTCCCCCTCCTGTATTGGCGGCTGCAACCGGCCCGCACTGCCTGCCTTCTTATTTTGCCCATGGTCAGCGACGTACCGAGCGTCCTATCGTTGCGCGGGCCGGGATGAGCCCACGGGCCGGCACCAGGACTCCGGTTGCCGCTCGGTGGGGCATGGAGAGAAAAGTGAATGCCCGAAGGGCTGCCTGAATACGAGATCTACGCCATCCGCTACGCTACGCGCGAGGCGCAGCGGCGCGACCACTTCATCGGCGGTGATCCGCACGACGGGCCTATGCCCATGGACTACTACACATGGGTTGCCGTCGGGCGGGCCGGCGCATTCGTCGTCGACACGGGATTTACGGCGGAAATGGCAAAGGAGCGCAAGCGCACGTTCCTGCGCTGCCCGGTCGACAGCCTAAAACTAATCGGCGTGGATGCCGGCGCCGTGCGCGATGTCGTGCTCACGCACATGCACTACGACCACGTCGGCAATTTCCACAAATTTCCGAACGCCCGCTTCCATCTACAGGCCCGCGAGATGGCCTATGCCACCGGCAAGTACATGCGCTATCCGCGCATCGGCCACAGCTTCCATGTCGAGGATGTGGTCGGCATGGTGCGTCTCAACTTCAAGGGTCGAGTTGAGATGCACGAAGGCGAGGTTGAGATTGCACCGGGCATTTTGCTATATCCCACCCCCGGTCATTCCGACGGCCTGCAGGTTGCCCGCGTGCACACACGCCGCGGCTGGGTGGTGCTGGCCTCCGACGCCACGCATTTCTACGAAAACATGATGATGAACCGGCCCTACACCACGGCTTTTCATGTCGGCCAGATGCTCGACGCTTATCGCGTGCTCGAAAAATTGTCGCCGACTCCGAGACACATGGTTCCAGGACACGACCCCTACGTCATGAAGGAGTACCCGGCGGCCAAGCCGGAGCTGGAGGGCATCGTCGTGCGCCTCGACGTGGAGCCCATCGGCCCGGCGCCCACATTTCCGGGCACCGGGCGCTGACATCCCAGGGCGCGCAATGCCTGTCGGCTCAGTTGCCGGGCTTGGAATGGATCTCCGGGAAGAACAGGTCCTTCCACGTGCGCGCGGAAACCGCGGTTCCCCCCAACACAGCGGTTAGAGTGATAGCCAGCAGCTTTCTCACTTTATTGTCGTAGGCCTGTCTCTGGTTTCGCAGTTCGCTGCGCGCACCTCAGCTTCCCGGCAGATGATGGATTTCTGGGAAGAACAGCTCCTTCCAATCAGCGGGCTTCTCCTTGATCGTGCCGACGGCATGCATAAATTCTGCAAACTTCAGGCTGCTTTGCGGGGTCATGGTCCACTTCACTTGCGGTCCAGACGCAATCGCCGCGACCTTATCCACGGGTAGCTTTGATTTCACATCGTCCGCCCAGTACTGCGCGGCCTCCTTGAGGTTTGCCCCGAGCATATCTGTCGCTTCGCCAAAGGCGGCAACTAGCGCCTTATAGAGTTGCGGATTCTTGTCGCGGAATTGCGACGAGGTCCACGCCACCGTCATGGTGTGGGGGCCGTCCATCACGTCGAAAGAATTGAGCACCGTGTGGATACCGCTGCCATCGAGCTGCTGTTGTTGGAAGGGAGGCACGCTGAACACCGCTGTCACCCCCGCCGAACCGCTCAAGAGCGCAATAGTCGAGTCAGGCGGCGTCATGGACACGGTCAACGGATCAAACTTGGCGTAGCTCGCCGACCCCCACAGCTTGGCGGCTGCCATCTGGAGGAAGACGGCTTGCACCGCCACCTTCACCGCCGGCAGCGCGATCTTGTCCTGTTCGGTAAAGTCGGCAATCGTCTTGACGTTGGGATTGCGCGTATTGAGCAGAAGCGGCTGGGACGAGAAGGCGGTGATACCCTTCACCGCCAGTGGTGTCCCCTTCGTCTTGGCCCAGAGGGTGATGAGACCCGGCACACCGCCTGAAACAATGTCGACAGACCCCGAGAGCAGCGCATCGTTCATGGCATTGGGGCCGTTGAACGTGGCCCACACCACCTTGACCTCGGACAGGCCCATCGCCTTGGCGTGCTTCTCGAGCAGCTTGTGGCGCTCCATCATGTTGAACTGCAGGTAGCCCATCGAGAACTGGCGCGCAAAGCGGATTTCCGTCGCCTCCGCGAAGGCTTCGGGAGCACTGAGCGACCACAAAACCGCACCCGCGCAGCACGAAGCTGCCAGAGCTTGCCTTCCGATCATGATGATTTCCTTCCTAGGAGGTAATTGTCGTCTGAAGCTCGCCGATACGGTCGATCTCCAACTTCACGCGGTCGCCGCTCTTGAGGAACAGGGGCGGCTTGCGGAATGCACCGACGCCGGCCGGCGTGCCTGTCGCGATCACATCGCCGGGCTCCAGCGTCATGTAGCGGCTGATGTAGGAGACGAGCGCGGCCACCGAGAAAATCAGATCCGAGGTCGTGCCGTCCTGCATCTTTTCGCCGTTGACCCAGGTTCTGACGCCGAGCCCGGCCCCGTCACCCAGCTCGTCAGCAGTCACGATCCAGGGACCCATCGGGCACAAGCCGTCCATACTCTTGGCGATACTTGTCTGGGCAGGACTCACATCGAACTGGAACTCGCGTGCGGAAAGGTCATTGAGAATCGTGTAGCCGGCCACGTGGCTGATCGCATCGCTTTCTGCTACACGGCTGGCCCGCTTGCCGATAACGACGGCCAACTCCACCTCGAAATCGAGCTTCTTGATGCCAGGCGGGATGGCGACGGCACTGTCCGGGCCAACCACCGAAGAGGAAGCCTTGAAGAACAAGCGCGGAATGTCCTGTTTCGGCCGGCCGACCTCCGCCGCGTGGTCTTTGTAATTGAGCCCGACGCCGACGATCTTGCCGGGCCTCGGCACCGGCGACAGCAGGCGCACGCTCTTCAGCGCATGTACTGCGCCAGAGGTCCGCTCCTTCAAGCCTCGCTCCAGGGCGCGTCCGGCTATCGCACGGCCGCTTTCCCCGCGATCGAGCAGCGCCAGCATGGTGCTCGGAAAATTTGCATCGCCAGAGGCCAGAACGAGATCGACGATCTCCTCGCCAGACACGGCGCCAAGGCGCGCACCGGCACTGCCTGCAAATGTCGCAAGTCGCATGGTGTTCTCCTCTCAGGCGGCAAGCCGCGCGTAATCCTTGGTCGCCATCACCTGGATGCGACGCATGTAGCGCGGCTCGTCGGGACCATAGTCCGGCACAGCGTTGTGCACGGTGCCGATGTTGTCCCACATAAGCACATCGCCCTCCGCCCACTTGTGGGCGTAGAAGAACTTCGGGTTCTCCTGATGCTTGAAGAGGTATTCGAGCAACTCGTCGCTCTCCTTCTTGTCCATGCCATCGATATGCATGGCATAGCCGGGATTGCAGTAGAGGATGCTGCGCCCGGTGATCGGATGAGTCTGAAATATGGGCTGAGATACGGGTGGCTTCTGGCGCCTCTGCTCGGGCGTCAACGGCCCGCGCTGTGTTCCCGGCCGCGCCCGCATCATGTCCCAGAACTTGATGAAATCGTGCGTGGCGGTGCGCCCGGCGAGCCGCGTCTTGATATCGTGCGGCAAGTCCGCGTAGGCCGCGTGCATGTTGCGGAACTGCGTGTCGCCTAACGGCCGTCCGTCGCGCATGGGCACTTTGATCGCGTACAGGACATTGGCGAGTGCGATGTCCTTGCTGTAGCTCATGTCGGTGTGCCAGCCCTGGCCCGCATCGCCAAGACCAATGGCCTTGCCGTCCTTCTTCATGTTGGAGAGGACCATCACCTCTGGGTGGTCCGGCTCGTGGAAGAGGTTGGCGACATTGATCTCGAGGTCGCCGAACATCTTGCCGAAGCGCGCCAGGTCCTCGGTACCGATGCGCTGGCGCGGAAAGCAGATGACGCCGTGCTCGCCGAGCGCGCGCAGGATGATCTTGAAATCCGCATCTGCAACAGGCTTGGCCAAATCGACGCCGATGATGCTGGCGCCAAGCGCCTCACCGCTAGGCTTGATCTCCATATTCACGTCCTCGTCGTTTCCTCATGTCCGGACATTAAAGTGCCATTGGCTGGCATGGAAGCCATTCCGATGCCACGCTTCTTCCGCAACGGCTCAGCTCAGGACCTGCCCGCCGTCGACCACAATCGTCTGCCCGGTCACCCAGCTCGCCATGTCGCTGGCGAGAAACACGGCCACCTTGGCGATTTCCTCCGCCGTACCGTAACGGCCCCAGGGGATCTTGCGCAGCGTTCCCTCGTAGAGCTTGGGGTCTGTCGTCTTACGCTTCTCCCAAGTGCCGCCGGGGAACTCGATGGAGCCCGGCGCGATGGCGTTGACACGAATGCGCTTGGGCGCCAATGCCAACCCCTGCCCCGCCGTGTAGTTGATGACCGCCGCCTTGACCGCCGCATACGGGATGGAGCGCGCCACCGCCATGTAGCCGGAGATCGACGAGATGTTGATGATCGCGCCCCACCGTCCTTCTCCAAGAAACGGCACGGCCGCCTGGGTCGCGCGCACCGTGGCCATGAGATCGATGTCGACGCTGGCGAGCCACCCGCTCTCGTCGTCCTTCATGCCGAAGCCCGAGGCGTTGTTGACCAGGATGTCGATGCCGCCCAGCGCTTTGGCAGCCTCGTTGATGTAGCGCGCAACGGCTGCACCATCGCTCAGGTCGCAAGCCATGCCGAACACCTTACCGCCGTAGCGCTTCAGCTCCGCCTCGGCTGCTTTCACGCCTTCGGCGCCGCGTGCGCAGATCGCCACTTCCGCACCGTCTGCGGCGTAGGCAAGTGCGATCGCGCGACCGATGCCGCGGCTGCCGCCCGCCACCACCGCCTTCTTGCCTTTGAATGAGATTTGCATGGTCCGCTCCTCAGTTGTTCCTGAGCCGCGCCCCACCTCCGAAGCCCGGAATGCGGTTGGCGGCAATGATGACGATGGTGGTGAGAACGAGCATCAGAAGCCCGAGCACCGCGATGGCGCCGAGATCCCCGCTCTCCTTGAGATCGAAGATCAGAACCGAGAGCACCTTCGTCTCGGAGGTAAACAGGATGACCGCGGCCGACAGCTCGCGCACGACTGCGACGAAGATGAAGCACCAGGTCGCGATCACGCCGGAACGAAGGAGTGGCGCTGTGATGTCCTTGAGCGTGCGCAGTCTGCCGGCACCGAGGATACGACCCGCTTCCTCGAGCTCGGGATGCACGGCATGGAACGACGACTGCAGTTGCTGATAGGCGGCCGGCAGCTCGATAGTCACGTAGGCGATCAACAAGATCCAGAGCGTTCCATACAGCACCAGCGGCGGTCGCGTGTAGCTCAGAAAAAGCCCCACGCCCAGAACGATACCTGGAATGGCGATCGGCGCGGTGGCGAGAAACCCCAGCGCCTGATGGCCGCGCACGGCCTTGCGTACCGTGAGGTATGCGATCACCAACGCCAGCACCGTCCCGAGAGACGCTGCCAGCGCGGCGAGCATAAACGTATTCTCCAGCACGTGCCGTGTCTGCGAGAGCTCGAAGAAGGTGAATGTCACGTTGTGCAGAGTTGCCGTTTCTGGTGAGAGCAGCCGGGAGGGATTGCGCGAGAATGCGGCATTGATGAGCGCGCCATAGGGCAGAAATACTGGCATTAGCAGAACGAAAAAGCATAGAGCCAGCGCCGGCCATTTCCAAAAACCGAGGCGCACGGCCCGCGGCGGGCCGTACTTGCCGCCCAGCACGGCATAGCCGCGGCGCCCGAGGACGCGTGTCTGCGCTCGCAGCAGCACCACGGTCAGCACCAGCAGCGGCAGGGCAGCTGCTGCAGCCAGCTCGGGCTTGGGCGGAAACTGGAACAGGCTCCAGATTTTGGTCGTCATGGTGTGAAACCCCGCCGGGATCGCCAGGATCGCCGGTGAGCCAAACAAGTTCATGGCCTGCAAAAAGGCAATCAGCACGCCGGCGACGATGGCGGGAAGAGCCAACGGCAGGGTGATGCGCCGCGCCGTCGTCGCCGCACGGGCGCCAAGCATAGCCGAGGCGTCCTCGAGCTCGCCGGGCATCCTCTCCAGTGCATTGGTGAGAAGCACAAACACGTACGGGAACGTGTAGCAGGAGATGACGAAGATCAAACCCGGCAGCGTGTAAATGTTGAACAGGTATTCGTCAGGCTCAGCTCCAGTGAGCGCACGCCACGCCTGGTTGAGCAGTCCGCTATTGGGCGCGGCCAGCAGCTCCCAGGCAATGGCGCCGAGAAACGGAGGGGTGACGAACGATGCCATCACCAGGATGCGGACGGCCCAGGCCAGGGGCATGTCGGAACGCGCAACGAGCCAGCCCATCGGCGCGGCAATGAGGCAGCAGGCAAGGCCGACGCAAACGGCAATGATCAGCGTCGTCAGCAGCGGATCGATAAAGGCTGGATCGGTGAACAGGCGTGCGAAGTGCGCTAGCGTGAACCCGCCGCGGCTGTCGCTCACGCTGTAGACGATGGTCCAGCCAATGGGCAACAGGATGAGTACGCACAACAGCAGCGCGAACGAGATCAGCACGGGCTGCGACAGGTCCAACCGCCACTTTCGCGATCGGTCCTCGCGCACGCCGGAAAGGATCTCGACCGCCACGCTCACACCTTGAAGATCTGCGTGTACCTTGCCTTGATCTCCTCGGCCATTTTTTCCACGCCGGCGGGATCGTCCTTCATCAGCTTGACGTCCTTGAGCGGCCGGCGGCCCGGCCGCTCTTTGGTGCCCGGATGCGCGGAGTAGAGCGCACCGACATCGATATTGTACTGCTGCGCCTCGGCCGTGAGCGACCAGTTGTGGAACAGGCGCGCGGCGTTTGGGTTGGGCGCATTCTTCATCACGCCCGCCGGCCCGACAATCAGCGGCGTGCCTTCGACGGCATACACCACCTCGACGGGATCGCCGTTGTCCTTGAGCCGATACACCCCGTAATCCGCGCCATCAGCCATGATGGCCCGCTCGCCGAGCGCCAGCTTCTTGGGCGGATCGGCCGCCGACTGCACCTGCATCACCTTCTGCTTGGCGAGCTTCTCGAAATACTCCCAGCCCAAGTCCCGCGCAGTCTGGAATGTGGAGGTCATGATGGTGCCGCTGTAGCCGGGATGCGCCTTCACGATCTTGCCCATCCACTTGGGGTCCAGCAGGTCCATGAAGCCCTTCGGCACGTCCTCTGGCTTCACAAGCCTGGTGTTGTAAGCGATGGGACAAAGCCAAACGCGCCAGGAGGCGAACGTCCCGTCGGGGTCCTTGTGCTCGGCCGGATAGTGCTGCGCCACATCCTCCGGCACGTAGGCTGCGAGCAGACCTTCGCGCTTCCAGACGATGTAGTGCGCGGCATCCGAGCTCTGCACGACGTCGCAAGCGAAGATGCGGCTGGACGTCTCCTGGCCTATGCGCTGGTACAGGCGCTCGGCGCCTGTACGCTCCACCCGTACCGAAACGCCGGAGAATTTCGCCTCGAAGGCCTTGGCCACCTTTTCGGCCACAGGTAGATCGACTGATGTGTACCAGACGATCTTGCCCTCCTTCCGGGCCGCATCGATGAGCACCGGAGTGATCTTCTCTGCTGCCGGCGCTTGCGAGCGCACCGTGGTCGAGAACGGGATGGCCGAGCTCGCCATAACGGCGGCCGAGCCTGCCACTACGTGCCGTCTCGAGGGAGCCTTGATGGTCACGGATGTCCTCCCTTGTCGTCCTAGTTGCTTTGTTACTCTACCAGTGCCCGACACGACTCCGGCGGTAGATGCAGCCACACGCCCGCGCCAGCCGGCGCGCTCTGGGACGCCGGTGCGGTCACTCTCAGCTCGGTGCCATCGCCCAGCGTCACGAAGTAGTCCCGGCTCGCGCCAAGAAAAACCTGCCGCGTCACGGTGGCAGGCAGCACATTCGACATGTCCTTTGGGGGCGCTGTATCGATCAACCGGATACTGTGCTGGCGCACCGATACCGGCGTTTCGCGGCCGGCCTGCAAACCTGCGCCCGAACAACACAGAGCTGTATCCGCGACCGAGACGTGCCGCTCGTCCAGGGCCTTGCCGCGCAAGATATTGCTGCCGCCAATGAACCGGGCCACGAACTCCGAGCGCGGCGCGAAGTAGATGTCCTCGGGCGCCCCGAGTTGCTCGATCCGGCCCATGTTCATGACAGCAATCAGATCAGCGGTGGTCATGGCCTCCGCCTGGTCGTGTGTCACATAGACCGTCGTATAGTGGAACTCGTCGTGCAGGCGGCGCACCTCGAAGCGCATCTCCTCGCGCAGGTTGGCGTCCAGGTTCGACAGCGGCTCATCGAGCAGCAGCGTCTCGGGTTCCACGATGAGCGCGCGGGCCAGTGACACGCGCTGCTGCTGGCCGCCCGACAACTCGCCAGGGTAGCGCTCGGCAAGCGGCTTCAGCCGAGTCTTAGTCAGGATGGTGTCGAGTTTGGCAGCAATCGCGGAGCGGTCCAGTCCTCTGATCTTGAGCCCGTAGCCGATATTCTCGGCCACCGTCATGTGCGGCCACAGCGCGTAGCTCTGGAAGATCATCGACATATTGCGCACTTCGGGCGGCAGCGTGCGACGCGGCGAGGAGACCATGCGGTCACCGACCAGGATCTCACCATCGCTCGGCTCCACGAAGCCGGCGATCAGGCGCAAGGTCGTTGTCTTGCCGCAGCCCGAGGGTCCGAGCAGACAGACCAGCTTGCCGTGCTCGATCTTCAGATTGACGTTGTCGACGGCCGTCGCGGTCCCGAAGCGCTTCGTCAGCCGCCTGAGCTCGACCGATGCCACCGTGCCGCTCCTCCCGGACATTGACCGGTGCGCTTGGCTGCGCGCTCGTTGCCTGTCACCTTGCACGTGCAGGCTAGAGCCAGATCGGCCCCATTGGAAGCATCGGCTTTACGATTGAAGGTGTCGATTTGCAAATGCAGAGCGTGCGAGCCCGAGTGGCCGCTACTGATGCTCCTGCTGTCCATAGGTGCCGAACTGCTCGAGCACTTTCTCCATCTCGTCCTCGTCGAGCAGGATCGGTTTGCCCAGGCACAGAACTTTGAAGTATTGCTCAGCGAGGTTCTCGACCTCGGCTGCCAGGTCGAGTGCTCTAGCGCACGTCTCGCCGATGGCAATCTGGCCGTGATTGGCCATCAGGCAGGCATCCCGGTCCCTCAAGCCCTTGGCGACGTGACGGGCAAGCTCCTTGGTGCCGAACGTGGCGTACGGGATGATCGGGATGTCGTTGCCGCCGGCAACAGCTACCATGTAATGGAATGCCGGGATCGATTTGCCCGCGCAAGCGAGCACCGTCGCGTGCGTGGAATGCGTATGCACGATGCCGCCCATGTCAGCCCGCGCCCGGTAGGCCGCCAGGTGAAACCGCCATTCGGTGGAGGGCTTTTTCTGTCCCGGCGCGACACCGCCGTCGTCGCCCACAAAAACGATATCCGCCGGCATAATCGAAGCGTAGGTCTGGCCGGATGGCGTAATCAGCATGCCGTCGCGAAAGCGGCGCGATACGTTGCCGGAGCGCCCCGGCGACAGGCCGCGGCGGCTCATGGCCAGTGCAGTATCCAATACCTCGCGGCGCGCTCTATCCTCGGCCGCGCGCTCGGCTTGCCCAATATCCGGGTCGCTCATGTTTCTCTCCCCTTCTCCACCCTGAAAAGATACATTGCAAACCCCAACTCACAATGCAGTCGCACAACTAAAGGTTGGAATATGGTTGCTGCCGTTCCGCTGACGGTGCTCACCGGCTTCCTCGGCTCGGGCAAAACGACACTCCTGAAGCGCCTGCTCCAGACGCCCTCCATGTCAGGCACGGCCGTGCTCATTAACGAGTTCGGCGAGGTCGGCATTGACGACGCTCTGGTCGAGAAGGTGGACGAGGATGCCGTACTGCTACCGTCCGGCTGCATCTGCTGCGCAGTGCGCGGAAACCTGATCGAGGCCCTCGAGAAGCTGCATCAGAGGTCGCTGTGGGGCGACATCCCGCCGATGCGGCGGGTCGTGCTGGAGACCACGGGCCTTGCCGACCCAACACCGATCATCCACACGCTGATGACCGAGGAGCGACTCTACCGCATCTATCAGCTCGACGCCGTCGTCACCACCGTCGATGCCCAACTCGGCCTGACCCAGATCGACGAGCACTTCGAGCCGGCCAAACAGATCGCCGTAGCCGATCGGCTCGTCGTCACCAAATCCGACCTTGTGGAGGCCGGCGGCGTGGCCCGGCTCGAGGCGCGTCTGAGGGCGCTGAACCGCGCCGCAGTCATCCTGCGCGCCGTCAAGGGAGACATCGCGCCGGCGGAGCTGATCGGACTTGGCGCGCATGAGCCTGCCATCACCGATGCGAATCCCGAACGCTGGCTGGCTGCGGACAAATATTCGGCGCCATCTACCGCACATCAGCATCATCATCACGCCCACGACTGTGGCGCCGAGGACTGCGACCACCCCGATCATGAGCATGGTCACGGGCATCTGCACGGCATAGGCTCGTTCTGCCTCACGTTCTCAGACCCCCTCGAGGGATCGGAGCTCTCCAACGCGCTGCAACTTCTGGCCCAACTCTATGGCGGCAAACTGCTGCGCGTCAAAGGCATCGTCAACGTGAAGGACCAGCCCAGGCCGTTCGTCATCCACGGCGTGCAGCACATCTTCTATCCGCCCGACACGCTGGAGCGCTGGCCAAACGACAACCGCGCTTCGCGCCTAGTGTTCATCACCAAGGATCTGGCCGAGGACATAGTGCGCCGCCACTTCAAGCCGTTCATCGGCGAGGCTGCGCACACTGTCGCGCCGGCCGCCTGAGCGCGCTTCAGAAATATGCGATCAGGCGGCCACAGGCTGCTACCGACAGCCAAGTCAGCAGCGAGATGACGGCAACCACGCGCAGCCGCAACGGAAAGGTCGCGCCTGCCGTCATCTCGACGAGCCGCATCATCCTGCATATCCGAGTTGAGCTCGTGTAACGCCTGCAGCTTCCATCCCGCTCCACGCCCGCGCCAGGCTACCGCCAGTGTCGATACCGCGGCAGGCGTCCTCGATCACCGTCGCCTCGAAGCCGAGCCTGCGCGCGTCGAGCGCCGTCCAGGCGACGCAGAAGTCGGTGGCGAGCCCCGCCACAAAACAGCGCCCCAGGCTGCGCTCGCGCAGATAGCCCGCAAGACCCGTGGACGTCATCCGATCCGCCTCCAAGAAACCCGAGTAGCTGTCGACGTCGGAGCGGTGCCCTTTGCGCACGACCATCTGCGCATGCGGCACGTCGAGCCCGGCGTGGAATGCCGCGCCGTGGGTGCCTTGAATGCAGTGGTCGGGCCACAGCACCTGCTGCCCGTAAGGGAGCTCGATCATCTCGAACGGCTTGCGGTCGGCGTGCGTCGAGGCAAAGGAGATATGGCCGACCGGATGCCAGTCCTGCGTCAAGATCACATTGTCGAACCGGCGCGACAGGCGGTTGATGACGGGGATGACCTCCTCCCCTTTCGGCACCGCGAGCGCACCGCCCGGCAGAAAATCGTTCTGCACGTCGACGATGATAAGCACCGAGCCGGCTTCAATCATGGGCACCCCCGCGCAAGAAGGAGCGTGTATATCCATTCCATCAAATCGGCACGGCTGCGACCGGCGGCAAGGGCTTCAGGTTGCTTTGGCCGCAGCCTCCTCGGCATATAGCGTCAGCAGCCCTTCGCGCGATGCCGGTGCCACGCCGCGCTCGGTGATGAACCCCGTCACCAACCGTGCTGGCGTCACGTCAAAAGCAGGATTGGCCGCCGGCGAACCTGGCGCGCCGATCTCGACTGGCACCACCTCTCCACTCCTGGTGCGTCCGGTCATGATCAGCACTTCGTCGGCGGAGCGTTCCTCGATGGGAATGTCCGCTCCGTTCTCCAGCGTCCAGTCGATGGTGGAATGCGGCAGCGCCACATAAAACGGCACGCCATTGTCCTTGGCGGCCAAGGCTTTCAGATACGTGCCTATCTTGTTTGCCACATCACCGTTGCGCGTCACCCGGTCGGTGCCGACGATGACGAGATCCACCTCGCCCTGCTGCATCAGGTGCCCGCCGGCGTTGTCGGCCACGATCGTATGCGGCACGCCATGGGCGCCGAGCTCGAAGGCTGTGAGCGCCGCGCCCTGATTGCGTGGCCGCGTTTCATCCACCCAGACGTGAATCGGCACCCCTTTGTCATACGCCTGGTAGATCGGAGACGTGGCTGTGCCCCAATCGACGCAAGCGAGCCAGCCGGCATTACAGTGTGTGAGCACGTTGACCGTTTCGCCCGGCCCCTTGCTGGCCGCGATGTCCTCGATGAGCCTCAGTCCGTTGGCACCAATCTGGCGGTTGGTCTCGACATCGGCATCGCAGATTTCCGCCGCTCGCGTGTAGGCCGCCGCCACGCGCTTCTCGCGCGGCAGGTTGCGCACTGTCTTGCGCATCTCCTCCAGCGCCCAGTGCAGGTTGATCGCGGTCGGCCGCTGCTTGCCGAGATGCGCGATCGCCTCCTCCAGGGCATCGTCCGAGCTGTCCCGACGCAGCGCCAAGCATACGCCATAGGCCGCGGCAGCACCGATCAGCGGCGCGCCGCGCACCTGCATGGTGAGGATGGCGCGCGCCACCTCCTGCATTGTTGTCAGCCGCGCCGTGGCAAAGACGTGCGGCAGCTTGAGCTGATCGATGATCTCGATCGACCAGCCGTCGGGCGCCAGCCAGATGGTGCGATAGGGACGACCTTTGATCTTCAAGTGCGAGGTTCCTCAGAGCCACAACGCACGGAATGTGGCGTGTTTCAGCACGCAAACAAGACTGTATCTATCCCCGCTGGACGCGAGGAAGCGCTCGTTGACTAATGCCCCTCGAACGCCATCAGCACGTGACAGGCGACGCCCAGTGCCTCCAGCCGCTTGCGCCCGCCGAGGTCGGGCAGATCGATGATGAAGGCCGCGCCCACGACGTCGCCGCCCGACCGGCGGACGAGCTGCACAGCGGCTTCCGCAGTGCCGCCGGTGGCGATGAGGTCGTCAACGATGAGGACACGCTCTTCCTTATCGATAGCATCAGCGTGGATCTCGATGGTGTCGACGCCATATTCCAGCGTGTAGTCCTGCCCGATCGTCTTCCAGGGCAGCTTGCCCTTCTTGCGCACTGGCACGAACCCGCAGCCGAGACGGTCCGCCACCGCGCCGCCGAGGATGAACCCGCGCGCCTCGATGCCGGCCACTGCATCGACGGGCCTGGTCCGGTACGGCTCGGCCAGCGCCGCCACCGCGGCCTTGAAGCCCTGGGCATCGCCCAACAGCGTCGTCACATCCCGGAACATGATGCCTGGCTTGGGATAGTCCGGAATGGTGCGGATCAACTTTTTCAAGTCCTGCACGTGCGTTGCTCCCACGCGTCGTGGCAATATTTTCAGGCTGCGACAGTGTGCGAAAGCCGTGTCGTGTGCAATACACCAAGCCACGGCAACTGCCTCGTTTTCGGTCAGCGCGCACCGATGTCTGCGTAGACCGCTGCGCAAACCCATCAACATCCTGTGCAACAGGCGCGCTCCTCTCCTTCCCAATCCCGCCAAATTGCTGGATCAATGTGAGCGGACCTTAAGTCCACAACATCGCGCCGGGGGAAAGCGGCGGTGTGAAATTGGGCCTACGGCTGGGGAGGCCGCAGGCTGACGCCTTCGTATGCAGGAGCAGGACGGCATGCCCGAACCGCACTTTGCCGCCGCCGACGATGACCTTCCCCGGACCTTCCGCCGCGAGCGAGAGGCGCGTGAGCGCGAAGGGAGGTTACGCGAGATGCCGAAATTCGCCTCCGAGTTCGCCCAGGAGGACGACGTAACCTACGTGGATCGTGCTGCCCACTCCGGCGCCGTGCAGCGGCTGCAGATCCCCTTCCTGCATCTGATGGGATTCTGCTTCAAGGCCGTATTCGCCGCCATCCCGGCTCTAGTCCTGCTTACCGTGCTGCTGTGGCTTGGCGGTCAGGCGCTGTCGAGCTTCTTCCCGCAACTCGGCAAGATGCAGATCCTGATACATTTCCCGAAGGGATAGCAGCGGTCACCCCTTCGGCGTCAGCACGCGGCCGGCCACCGCGTCGAGTTTCGCCAGATATGCTGGATCGCGGGCTTCCGGCGCCGTTATGAGCGCCACATCCAACGCGCGGTCCGAACCGATCGGGCAAGGCGGATGCTCTCTCGGAAAGTCCTTGGCGAGCCTGGCGATCAGCCGCTGCGCAATCTCGACGTTCTGCCTCAGCACCCGAATGACGGCAGCCACGTCGACCTCGGCATGGTCGTCATGCCAGCAATCGTAGTCGGTCACCATGGCGACGGTCGCGTAGCAGATCTCCGCCTCGCGCGCGAGCTTAGCCTCGGGCATGTTGGTCATGCCGATCACGTCGCAATCCCAGGCACGATAGAGGTTGGATTCCGCACGCGTGGAAAACTGCGGGCCCTCGATGACGAGATATGTGCCGCCGCGCGTCATAGCGACAGCTTCATTGCGCGCCGCTGTCTCGATCGCGTCCGCCAGCAGCGGACTGACGGGGTCGGCAAGCGAGACGTGCGCCACGCATCCCGTGCCAAAGAAGCTCTTCTCGCGCGCAAACGTGCGGTCGATGAACTGGTCGACCAGCACGAAGTGACCTGGCGGATATTCCTCCTTGAGAGAGCCACAGGCCGACACCGAGACGAGATCGGTCACGCCCGCGCGCTTCAGCACGTCGATGTTGGCGCGATAGTTGATTGTGGTCGGCGACAGCCTGTGTCCGCGCCCGTGCCTGGGCAGGAAGCGCACCGGCAGTCCCGCCACCTCGGCAAACAACACGGCGTCGGACGCCTCGCCCCAGGGACTAGCGACCCGTTCCCAGCGCGGCTTCTCGAACACCGGCAGATCGTAGAGGCCGCTGCCGCCGATGATGCCGAGTACAGATCGCGTCATGTACGCCTCCTCGCTAGAGTGCGATCGGCCAATCCACGTGAGGCGTGAATGGCGCTCCAAACTCCAAATGTAGAGCAGGATTCACGCTCCTGATGGATCGCGAATGCATCTGAAACGATCCTGCTCTAGGCACTCCGAGCGGCCGCACCGAGCGCCACGCATAAACGAAAAGGGCCCCGCAATCGAGGCCCCCCACGCCGCACATCCTAGTCGTGCTTGTGTCAGTGCACCTTGGCCCAAAGCCGGCGCTTGGCGAAATATACCAGCACCGCCGTGACCAGAAGGTACAGCATCACCAGCAAGCCCATCTGCTTGCGTTCCTCGAGCTTGGTATCGCCGGCCCAAGCGAGAAACGCCGTCACGTCCTTGGCATATTGCTCGACCGTCGCGGGCGCGCCATCCTCGTACTTCACGCGGCCGGGCTGCAGCGGCGGCACCATCGCGATCTGATGACCCGGGAATGCCCTGTTGTAGGTCATTCCGGCCGCCATCTGCATGTCTGCAGGAGGATTGGTGTAGCCCGTGAGCAGCGCGTACAGATAGTCGGCGCCGCCCTCCTGATAGCCGTTGGGAATGTCGCGCAGCATCGAGCCAAGGGTTGCCAGTGCCGAGGTATTTTCCCCCGCCGAGCGCGCCTTGGTGATGAGCGACAGGTCCGGCGGGTAGGCGCCGTTGTGCACGGAGCGCGCCTCCTGCTCGTTCTTGAACGGCCCCGGAATGGCGTCCGACGGACGACCGGCACGCTGGAACATCTTGCCCTGGTCGTTGGGACCGTCCTCAACCCGATAGGTCTCCGCCAAGCCCTTCACGCCCTCGACGGGGAATTCCGGCCCACCCGGCTCCGCCAAATTGCGGAAGTTGACGCGCCTCAAGCCGTGGCAGACGGCGCAGACCTCCTTGTAGACCTGAAAGCCGCGCTGCAGTTGCGCCCGGTCGAAGCGGCCAACGAAGCCGCCGAAGCTCCACTTCTGCCGGTCGATATGCACGGCCTCACCGGCAGCCAGCGCCGCGCTCGCGCCGAGCGCCAGTGTCATGACCACCGCGGCAAAACCCCTGGTGCGGAGGGACGTCCTCATACCATCAAGCTCCCGCATCTCTAGCGCTTTTCGGGTGCGGCAGTGGCGCCAGCCGGCGTGCCGCCGGCTCCTTTGCCCAGCACCGATTCGGTGATCGACCGCGGCATCTTGCTCGGCGTCTCCAGCACCCCGACGATCGGCATGACCACGAGGAAGTGCAGGAAGTAGTAGGCCGTGAAGAACCGCGCCCAGTAGACGTACGCCCCCTCCGGCGGCTTGGCGCCGAGATAGCCGAGCGCCACGGTCGAGAAAATGAAGAACCAGAAAAACCACTTGTAGATCGGCCGGTAACGCGTCGACTTGACCCGCGATGTATCGAGCCAGGGGATGAAGGCGAGGATGAGAATTGCCGAGAACATCGCCACCACGCCGCCAAGCTTGTTCGGGATCGCGCGCAGAATGGCGTAGAACGGCAGATAGTACCATTCGGGCACGATATGCGGCGGCGTCGCCAGCGGATTGGCCTCGATGTAGTTGTCAGCGTGGCCCAGGTAGTCGGGTGCGAAGAACACGAACCAGGCGAACACCAGCATGAATAGGCTCAGGCCCACGAAGTCCTTCATGACGGCGTAGGGCGTCATCGGCACCGTATCGGACTTGGTCTTGACCTCGATGCCCGTCGGATTGTTCTGCCCGACGACGTGCAGCGCCCAGACGTGCAACACCACCACACCCGCGATCACGAACGGCAGCAGGTAGTGCAAGGAGAAGAAGCGGTTGAGCGTGGTGCCGGACACGGCGTAACCGCCCCAAAGCCAGGTGACGATGCGCGTGCCGAGCCCGGGAATGATGCTGTCGATGGACGAGAACAGGTTGGTGATGACCGTCACGCCCCAGAAGCTCATCTGCCCCCAGGGGAGCGTGTAGCCCATGAAACCGGTGGCCATCATCAACAGGTAGATGATGACGCCGAGGATCCACAGCACCTCCCGCGGCGCCTTGTAGGAGCCGTAATAGAGACCGCGCGCGATGTGGATGTAGACCGCAACAAAGAACATGGACGCGCCGACCGCGTGGATGTTGCGGATCAACCAGCCGTAGTTGACGTTGCGCCTGATGTGCTCGATGGAGTTGAATGCCATCTTGTCGCTCGGCACGTAGTGCATGGCCAGCACCACACCGGTGATGATCTGCACACCGAGGCAGAACGACAGGATGCCGCCGAACGTCCACAAGTAGTTCAGGTTGCGCGGCGTCGGATAGTCGACGAAGGAGCCGTGCATCAGACGCGCGACCGGCAGGCGTTCGTCCAGCCAGTGCTCGAAGCGCGACGCCGGGCGATAGGTCGTTTCGTGCTCAGCCATGTGCGTGCGCCTCAGCCGATCCGGATCATCGTGTCGGACACGAATTCGTAGGTAGGAACCTCCAGGTTGCGCGGCGCCGGCCCTTTGCGGATGCGCCCCGACGTATCGTAGTGCGAGCCGTGGCACGGACAGAACCAACCGCCGTAATCACCCTTGGCGTCGGCCAGCGACTGGCCCTTCGGGATGCAGCCCAGGTGCGTGCAGATGCCGACCAGGATCAGCCAGTTCTCCTTGCCCTTCTTCGTGCGGTTGACGTCGATCGCGGCCGCCCTTTCGGGCAAGGCGTCGTTGCGCGCACTCTGGTCGGGCAGGTCCCCCAGCGGGGTCTCGGTGGCGGTCTTCACCTCGCTCGCCGTGCGGTTGCGAATGAACACCGGCTTGCCACGCCACATCACCGTAATGGCCTGACCTTCCCTGATCGGCGCCAGATCGACCTCGATGGAGGCGAGCGCCTGGGTCGAGGCATCAGGGTTCATCTGCTGGATGAGCGGCCAGAGCGTGGCGGCAGCGCCCACGGCGGCGAAGGAGCCCGCCGCTATCATCAGAAAATCCCGGCGTGCCGGATCGTCGGTATGCGCCGCCAAGGCTACCCTCCTCGCATTCTCAGTATCGGCATCCGGACGCAACCAGACGCATCCGATGCTAACGCCTAATGCGGCCCGTACCGGCGGGAGCATCCGGCAGGCTGCACCGACGCCTCATCGGCTTCGGAACTGCACGACAAAAATCATAAGGTGCCCCGCGCTCCCCATGACAGGGCGGATTGACGCGCGTTCTTTTGGCATCCTTTCGCCCGGTGCACAAGGCAGCGGCAAGCGGCGGCATACGGGGCAATTTGGCGCACGGTTGACCCTGTGCGCGGTCGGTGCGGCCTCGGCGTTTCACACCCTCGGGCGAGGAAGTAAGCTGCTAGTTAGGGAAGTGTGCTGCAACACGGGGATCGAGACAGCGCATGACCGGGCGAACACATCATCCCGCCGCGAGTGCGCGGGGGGCACGGCAGCCGCCCGCCCACCCTGAGAGGAAGCGCATGCACACATTGCGAATGACCGTCATGGGGCTGCTTTTGCTCGGCCTGTTCGTGCTTGGAGCATGGCTGTGGAACCGGAGCCAGGCCAAGCGCGTCGACGGCGCCTGGATCTTCATCTGGATCTGGCTCGCGATCGCCCTCGTCAACCTGCTGGTGGGCGTGTTCGTCGCCGGCATCCCCCTGCTGACTGAGATCCTTGTGCTACTGGTCGTGTTCGGCGTACCGGCGGCCACGGCGTGGTACCTGTCGCGACGATTTGTCGGTGGCGCCGCATCGTAGGGCAGAATCAAGAGGTCCGCTCATCCTTCCGTGAGACGGCAATCCCTCCCGGATGGAAGCTCGGTTTTCTGAATTTTTTTCTATGCGGGCCCCTGAGGCTCGCCGCCCAACTCCTGCTGGGCCGCCTTGATCTGCTCGACGAGCGACACGTCGCCGTTGGCTTGGCGCGGCGGTCCCATGCCCTCCGCATCGGACGCCAGCCGGCGCTCGACATCGAACAGCCAGCGTTTCAGGGCCTCGAGCTTCTGGCCTCTGGTGAGACCTTTGTTGTCGACGATCTCATGCGGATGATTGAACTCGGAAGCAGGATCGTCGCGAGCCTGCCGCGGGTTGACTGTGCTGATCTCAGCCATCTGGAACTCCCCGATGAACGTACGTTGGCACCCATAACGTCCCCGGCAAACGACAGTTCCCATCGCGGCCAACCGGTTCGACCACGGTCCTGCTTTTGGAGAGCAAAGGAGAGCTGGGCATCGTGCCAGCCCATCGACGATTTTCGCAGGGATGGGCCGCCTAACCGCGGTCGTGGTCGACAGGCAGTTCATACGATTAGTGAGTTTTTTCTGTCGCCTGTGTCACTCACGCCATGCAAATGCTCGCTTTGATATTTAGCCAAATCTATCTAAAGCATTGATAGTAATTGTTTTCTTTTCGGGTCCGCACGAGAGCTCAATCCCTTCACTGCCAGCACCCAGGGAGCGGCGCCCCCGCACGGCCACATCGATCGACTACGACGCTCGACCAGGGGAGAAGGTCCGAGGGATGCAGAGTGAGGAGCAAGTGTATGCGAGCGTTGCGCAGGGATTTTGCACGATTGATAGCCGCAGCTGGAATTGTTCTAGGGGCTACGGCCGCGGTGGCCGAGGGGCTCCCTAAGGGGCGACAGGCGCCCGTCGAGCGCCCGCCAATCTGGCAAGGCCTCTACGGCGGCGTGCATCTTGGTCATGCGGATGCGGACGCCGATGACGGTCTCGTCGGAGGCGTTCAGCTTGGCTACAACTGGCAGATGGACCGGATCGTTTACGGCGTAGAAGGCGATCTCTCCATAATGGACAGCGACCGGATCGACGCGCTCGGCTCGGTACGTGGCCGCTTGGGATATCTGGTTCTGCCCAATCTGCTGATCTACGGTACTGCGGGCGTCGGCCTGGTAGGCAATGGCGATACCGAGTTCGGGTTCGTTTACGGACTTGGCGTCGAAGGTGTGTTCACCGATACGATGACTGCGCGTCTCGAATACCTGGCCTTCGACAATGAGTTGGCGGATGGCAATGGCGTCGACGTCATTCGCGCTGGTCTGAACTTCAAGCTTGGCCGCTAGTGATGATCGAGAAATTCGCAGCTCCTCCCTGAGCGAATTTCTCGATCTCAACCTCTACAAATGATGGTCAGGTACCAATTGCCCCGAAAAGGGACAAAGGTCGGCCATGCATATGGTCGGGTTTTTTGATTTTGTTTTAGTTGCGGATGACTCCGCGGCGGACATGGCGACGGGCGGATGTGGTCACGCATCTGCCGTTGACCATGTGCATACCCGCTCCGCAAGCCTGGCGGACCTGCGTGATCATGTTGTCAGCCTGATGACGCGGCGCGACCGACATGGCCTGCGCAGATGTTGCGACGGCCAAGGTAAAGACAAGTGCGATCAACCTGATCATTCTCTCCTCCTATGCGCACCCTCAAGAAGAGCATTTCTTGAAGGATGCTGATCTAGTGAGGCGTCTCGCCTTTGGCGAAAGGCTCGGGTCGCAAGACGAGCGCTACACTCGTTCTTATGAACCCCGTACGACGAAGCGAAAATGGGTAGATGTACCGAGTTTCTCTGGCGCAAACCCCCGATCAACGCGCAGCACGCTGCTTGGTCGCGCAGCCGGCGCACCTCTCGGGGGAGGACCCCGTCAGCGATTGGTGATGGTGTTGATCCCGATCATGGCGGCGGCCCCGCGAAGTGATGTAGCGTTGTAGCGTCGAGCCCCATAGTACGGCCCAAACCCGGCGCGCCAGTCATGGCGCAAACCTGCGCTCATGCCGGTACAGGGCGCGTTGCATATTTCGCTATCGAGACCCTTCGATGACAAACCTCGGCTCCGCGACCGGCGACACGCTCGATGTACGCAAGGGACGGGCACGCGCCTGGTTCGAGGCGCTACGCGACGATGTTTGCGGTGCGCTCGAGCGTATCGAGGACGCGTTGCCGGCGACTGCCCCTTTGTCGGATCGCGCTCCCGGACGCTTCGTGCGCACGCCATGGACGCGCACCGATCATAGCGGCGCGCCCGGAGGCGGCGGCGTCATGAGCCTGATGGCCGGCCGCGTGTTCGAGAAGGTCGGCGTTCACACCTCCACTGTGCACGGCGAGTTCGCTCCCGAATTGCGCCAACAGATCCCCGGTGCCGCCGACGACCCGCGCTTCTGGGCTTCAGGCGTCTCCTTCATCGCGCATCCGCACAACCCTCATGCACCCACCGCGCACATGAACACGCGCTTCGTCGTAACCTCAAAGTGGTGGTTCGGCGGCGGCGCGGACCTCACTCCCATGCTTGCGGCCCGGCGCACGCAAGACGATCCCGATACTGTCGCGTTTCATGCCGCCATGCAGTCGGCCTGCACGCCGCACGCTATCGCCGACTACGCCCGCTACAAGACCTGGTGCGACGACTACTTCCATCTTCCGCACCGCAAGGAGATGCGTGGCATTGGCGGCATCTTCTACGACTACCTGACGCCGGACCCTGCCCGGGGCGGCTGGGATGCTGCCTTCGCCTTCACGCAGGACGTCGGCCGCGCCTTTCTCGACATCTACCCCGATCTGATGGGGCGCAACTTCGGCACGCCCTGGACCGAGGCTGAACGCGAGGAGCAGCTCGTGCGCCGCGGACGCTATGTCGAGTTCAATCTGCTCTACGACCGCGGCACCGTGTTCGGCCTCAAGACCGGCGGCAACGTCGACGCGATCCTTTCCTCGCTGCCCCCGGTGGTGAAGTGGCCGTAGGGGCGCCCCTGCCCTCAGCGCCGCCTCAACGGTTTCTTTAGCGTTAAGACTTAGAATGCCTCCCTTTCCTGGGCCCTTCGCCGCATCCGGGAGGCGTGCGTGTGGAAGAGACATCAGTTTTACGCGAGACCCGCGCGTTCGAGCGGGGTCTTTGCGAGCGAGGGCGCCGCACACCGTCGCAGCGAGGCGCGTAAGCCTGTGTTCGCGATCGAGGCCCTGCTTTTTGCCAAGGAGTTGGCCGCACCGCTCCCGTGCATGGTGCGCGACCTCTCCAAGTCCGGCGCTCGCCTGGAGGTCAACCGCGGCATACGCGTGTCCGCATCCCCAACCTTCATTCCAGATCGTTTCACCGTCTACTTCTGCCCCGACAAGACCGAGGTCGCCGCCCGCATCGCCTGGCGCGACGGTCGGCATTTCGGCGTCCGGTTTCTCGGCGCCAAGGAACGCTCGCGCCGAAAGATCTGATCGCGCGACGCCCCAATCCCTACAGCACCTGCTGCCAGGCCTGCGGCGTGAACGCGAAGCCGTCGCCGCGCCGCGCCATGTAGCCAAAGCCCGGGAAATGCAGGTGCATGCCTGTCACCAGCAGACGCTCGCTCGTCGCCATCTCGAAGATCCGCTTGCGCGAGGTTGCTGCCGCCTGTGGGTCCGTATCGAAGTCGATCGTCACCTCCGGCCGCGGGATCTGCACCTCCGGAATGTGCACCATGTCGCCCCACACGAGGAGCTGCTGCCCGCCGGACGCCACGAGGAAAGCCGTATGCCCCGGCGTATGTCCATGGCAAGGGATGGCGGTGATGCCCGGCAGCACCTCACCCTGGCGGAATGTGCGCATGCAGTCGCGGTACGGCGCCATCTGCTCGCGTGCCTGCTTGAAGAACAGAAGCTTCTGGCGCTCGGTGCCGCGCGCCATGGCGGCATCGTCGTTCCAGTGCTTCGGCTCGTTCTCGTGCACGACGAGCTCGGCATTGGGAAAATGTGCCTTGCCCGTCTCCAAATCGGTGAGCCCGGCCGAGTGATCGGGATGCATGTGTGTGAGCAGCACGGCGTCGATCCTGGCCGGATCGACGCCGGCAACCGCGAGGTTGGCCAGCAGATGGCCGGCTGAATCGCCCAGATATTTGCCCGATCCAGTCTCGATCAGCACCAGCTTTCCGCCCGTGCGCAACAGGAAGGTATTGACCGAAATCTGTACTCCGGGCCGGAACGCGTCGCGGAACAGCTTCTCGCTCTCCTCCACGGTGATCGATCGCAGCAGGTCGAGCCCACGCACGAGTGTACCATCGCTGAGCGCCGTGATGCCGATGTCGCCGATGCGGTGATGATAGACGCCGGGGATTTGCTGAAACGTCATGACGTGGCGTGTCCTCGCTGCCTGCGTTTCAGCAACTCTAGGACAGAGCACCGAAGACGCGAAGCTCAAATCCACGCGCGAAAAGATGGCGGCCTCTTGCAAGGCCGCCATCCCAAATCTTGTGCCGGAAGGTTGTCTAGTGTGATGATCGAGAAATTCGCCGGTATCCAACGCAAGTCCGTGAGCGAATTTCTCGATCTGAATCACACTAGGAATCATGAACTGCTAGTGTCCTTTCGATCGCGAAGCTCGCTCAACGGTTACTGCGAGATTTGACGAGCTTCGCGATCGGGACACTAGCGCCGCACGACCAGCTCAATTTCCCGATCGCGCGGATCGACGATCACCACGTCGCTATCGGTCACCGCGAAACGATAGTCGCGAACCTTGGGAACGCGATCGAGCACCACATCGGGGAATCGATGCAGCTCGACGCGGCCAGGTACCTCGGCGCCGAGAGCCAGCCGCAATTCGATCCCGGCCTCGGGAAAGTCTGGCCCGATGGCGTCGAGGATCAAGTTCCTTTCCCAGTCGTTGAGAGCCAGCCGCGCCTCCACAACGGTGGGAGCTCCCGGGGCGTACTCGATCACATCCACGATCTCGTAGGTGTCCGGATCGACGATGCAGATCGTGTCGTCGACATAGACGTAGCGATAATAGCTGTACGCCGGCACGATGCCGATAACCGCCGCCGGAACGGCGTACAACCGCACCGTACGCGGAATGCGTGTACCAACGCGGGCGCGAAAGCTGACGTTGGCGACGCGCCGGCGGTCGAATGAGCTGTAGAAGCGTGTGCGCTGCTCTTGCGTCAGCCGCGCACGCGCGTCCCGCACGGCTTGGCGGTGCTCGGCGCGGTCTCCGCGATCCGCCCGCTGCTGCACGCGCTCATCGCCACGCTCGCGCACCCGATCCGCGCGGTCCTCCTTGCTCCGTTGTCGCACGCGATCGGGCTGCTCGGCTTGGCGCTGCTGGGCGTCCCGGCGCTCCACCTGGCGGCGTTCCATCTGGCGGCGCTCGACGTTGCGACGCTCAACCTGGCGACGCTCCGCGCCCTCTCTTGCACGCCTGGCACGGTCGGCACCGGCGTCCCGGCCGCTTTCTACGGCTCTGCGCTCACCACCGCGCGCTCGCTCAGCACTGGGCCGTTGCTCCCGCTGGACGCGGGGCACCGACCGCTCGCGCTGCTCGACACGCGGGCTTCCTCGCTCCTGTCCGCCACGGGCGCCGGGATCTCGTTGCGGCGCCGCGCGCTCGCCGCGGTTTCTTTCCTGGCGATCCGGCGGCCCTTGGGCCAAGGCCAGCTGAGCGGCGCAGAGCACTGCTGCAGCGGTGGCGGCTGAAACTACAATCCTCATGACGACGGAACTCCCTGCTATGCGCGCTGTACGCGCTCGGTCGCTCCGCAAACGTCGAAGCCGGGGCGGAGTTCCGATAACGAATTAGGGTCGACCACCGCCCTCACTCAAAAGTGTACACACTATATTGTCGGCTGCTGATGGCCTGCATGGGCGGCTCACGCCCTAGAAATTCCGGACTTTTCTCATATACTATTGCCTTATTGCTTGTTCTATTTCACTTGGGGTCAGGTTGACGCCCTCTTGATCTCGCGGCCCCGGCCCCGCAAAGTGTAGACACTAAATTCACTCATCGGAGGGAATACCCCAATGACTACGCGTCTGTTGCTGCGCGCCGCGGCAGCGCTTGCTTTGACTAGTGCCGCAACAGCGGCATCGGCTGAAGAGCCTCAACGTGGCGGCAATCTGATCTTCGCCATCGCGGCTGAGCCGCCGACCTACGACTGCCATGGGACGCAGACGTTCGCCGTGCTGCAGCGGGTCGCTCCGCACTATTCGACCCTGCTGCGTTTCGAGTCCGGCAAATATCCTAACGTCGTTCCCGACGTGGCTGAGAGCTGGAGCGCGTCGCCCGACCAGCTCACCTTCACTTTCAGGCTGCGCCCCAATGTCAAATTTCACGACGGCACCACGCTCACGTCCGAGGACGTGAAGGCGAGCTTCGAGCGCATCGGCAATCCGCCAACAGGCGTCGTCTCGAACAGAAAGGACTCGCTCGCCAAGATCGGTTCGATCGAAACGCCTGACCCACTGACAGTCGTCTTCAAGATGAAGGAGATCGATGCCTCCATCGTCAATGGCGCGTTCGCTTCGCCCTGGAACTGCATCTACAGCGCCGCGCGCCTCAAGCAGGACCCGAATTTTCCCGTGAAGAACGTGATGGGCACGGGGCCGTTCAAGTTCGTCGAGCATGTGGCCGGCTCGCACTGGGTCGGTGAGCGCTTTGCCGACTATTTCCGCAAGGACCGTCCCTATCTCGACGGCTTCCGCGCCGTCACCACGTCGGCCGTCGCCAGCCAGAATGCGCTGAGCGGCAAGCAGGTGCTGGCCGAATTCCGCGGCTTCTCGCCGAGCGAGCGCGACCGCATCGTCGGCAACCTCGGCAAGGACGCCAACGTGCAGGAGTCGCCCTGGCTGCTGCACATGGACATCAGTTTCAACCCGGCACGCAAGCCCTTCGACGATGTCAGGGTGCGGCGCGCACTGTCGCTTGCGCTGGATCGCTGGGGCGGCGCCGATGCGCTCGGCAAGATCTCAGTCCTGCGGCACGTCGGAGGCGTTATGCTGCCCGGCGGAGAATGGGCCGCGAGCAACGCCGAGCTCGAGAAATTTCCAGGCTTCAGCAGGGACATGAAGGCAAATCGCGAGGAGGCGCGGCGCTTGTTGAAGGAGGCCGGCGCGGAGAACCTGACGCTGACGCTGTCCAACCGCAACATTGCACCCTATCCGACCATCGGTGTGTTCATCATCGACCAGTGGCGTCAGATCGGCGTGAAGGTCGAGCACAGCCAGCTCGAGACTGCTGCCTGGTTCAACACCATGGCACAGCAATCGTTCGATGCGATCGTGGACTCCTACACCGACTACAGCGACGACCCGACGACCAGCCTCGTCAAGTTCCTGTCGGCGGACCGATGGACGACAGCATCCAACAAGTTCGACGACAAGAAGCTGAACGATCTTTACCTCGCGCAGGCGCGCACGGTGGATAAGGCCGAGCGCAAACGCTACATCCGTGAATTCGAGAAGATCACGCTCGAGGAGGCCTACACCATTCCGCTGTTCTGGTGGCACCGCATCGTCGTCATAAACCAGCGAGTCAAGGGCTGGACCATGTCGCCGAGCCACATGATCTACCAGACCCTCGAGGATGTCTGGCTGACGCCAGAAGGTTGATCACAAGCAAGCCCAGTTGCGGCGCCGTTCTCACCAGATGGCGCCGCAACTATGCGCCCGCTAGCAGCCACACGCCGGCGGCGATGAGAGCCAGCGTCCAAACGAGATCGAGGTTGAGCCAGGCGCTGCGCAGGATTTCGACGCCGATCCAGGCATAGACCGAGAGCGCAATCGCGCCTGTCACCGCCAGCATCGCCGCCGTGTGCACGCCGACGCCGGCCAAAGCCGTGGCCCATGCGTCGCCCGCATTGGCACTCGCCACGCCCCCGAAACAGATGGGCATCAGCGCCGGCCACAGCATGATGCCTGCACCGTGCGCCGTGGCCATGAGAAACGACCAAGCCGCAAGCCCGGCCAGTCCCGTGCGCATGCCGAAGCGGACGCGATGCCGATGTCCGTAGCGCCAGTGGTAGAGCGCCCAGCCGATCAGCGCGAGCGCGGCTCCCACCCGCACGGTGCGCATATCCAGCACCGTGCCCATGACAAGGAAGAACGCCGCCACGACCGCCACGGACACGGCATGTCCCAGCGCGATCGGCGCCAGAGACAGGAGCACAATGTTGCGATCCTGCCGGTGCAGCCCGAGAGCCACGGCGAACAGCCAGCCCATGGCCGGATTGAGACCGTGAAAGGCCCCGAGCCCGGCAAGCGCGAACCATGGCCAAGCTTCGGACATGGCTCCGCCCTTCGGCCTTCAGACGCCGCTCACGGGTAGCAGTACGAATCCGACGAGCAGTCGCCGCCTTCCAGCCGCACTTGATGCGGACGGTGCGGTGCCGGCCACTGCACGAAGAACTTGGGATCGAAGGCGATGCCGCCCGTCGGGTTCGCATCGAGCTTCACCATCCAGCCCTCGATGCCGTCGGGGTAGAATTGTGGGTCGATGGCGCCATACAGCGAGTTGGTGAAGTAGACGCGCTTGCCGTCGCGGCTGATCTCCACCATCTGCGGCCCGCCGCTCAGCGCACCGTTCTTGGCGCCGGGATGCGTCGCCTTAGACACAATGCCGCCGATCCGCACCTTACCGGTCAGTTTCGGATTGAACGGATCGGAGACGTCGTACTGCTGCAGATCGCCCGTGCCCCAGCAGGCGACGTAGAGATACTTGTCGTCCATGGAGAGATCGATGTCAGTGACCAGCGGCGGCACCGCCTTGAAGCCCTTGAGCAGCGGCGGCAAGTCGTCCTCGCTCGCCGGCTCGGCCGGGATCTCAATGATCTTCTTCACCGCCCACTTGTCGCCGTCCTTGTACCAGGTCCAGATCGACGACGAGAGGTTCTCAAGGCTGACTACGCAGTTGACGAAGCCGTAGGCCTTGGTGGGGTCGTGCGCGGGCCGGAGCTCGAACACGAGCTGATACTTGTCGCCGAAATCGATGGTTTGCAGGTGCTTGCGCTTGTGCAGGTCCCAGAAGTGCAGGCGCCGGCCGTACTTGGCGCCGAGCAGCACCTCCGGGATCAGCCCGTTCTCGAAGGTGTCGGGCGTGCCCCACTCGCTGGTGACCAGCGTGTCATGACCCAGATGCCACCAGGCGTCGTAGGCGAAATGCTGTGGGCCACGATCCATCTCCCACTGGCCGCGCACGTCGAACGTCTCGGCGTCCATCAGGAATATGCCGCCCGGTCCCTTGCCTTCGCGATTGCCGAGCGCGGCGACATAGATGCCTTCCGGTCCGCAATGTACGGTGTGCGGCCGCGTGTAGCCGGCCTTATCCGCGACCTCCGCCGGCTCGATCACCTTGACGATCTTAGGGTTCTTGGGATCGGGTTTGGTGTCCAGGATGTGAATGCGCGAGGAGCGTAGGCCCGGCACCACCAGATAGCGCCGCTCCATGTGTGGATGCGGCGCGTTGGGGCACAGGCACGAGGAGCAGGCATTCCAGCCGAAATGATGCAGCTCGTCGCCGGCGTTCGGCATGGAAGTCGTGCTGATGATCTGGGAGTAGGACTTCGATTTCGGATCGACGTCGACGACGGCAATCGCATCCGGCGTCTTGCGATCAGGATCGAAGGCCGCCACGTAGGCCAGCGTCTCGGGTGCCGCCTTCATGGCCATGCGCGGCGAGGGATAGAAACTCTGGTCGGGTGTCCAGGTCGCCATGGGGTCCTCCTGTGTGAGCTAGCACTTCACCACTTGATGTTAAGCGCTGTGGTGCAACTTCGAACCGTGTCGAGGCGCTGTTGCACCATCAGGTCCTTCACCAAAAAGGCGGACGCAGGTGCAGGTGTACGTCGGCGCGACCTGCCAGTCGTCAATCGATCGGCTGATGCTCAACGGACGGCTTCGCCAAGATTCGTTCAGGGCCGCGGTGATGCACTGCAGTCCTTGAACCATGGCACCTGCTCGGCAGTACCGCCCGAAATGAACAGGGACGTCACGATCTGGCGAAACGCAGGACTTTCTGACCTGCGGGTCGCGAGGAGGCGCAGTCCCGACTGAGCTCCGCGCAGCATTGCGCGGGGCCGTTTCCGCAGCGAAGAATATTTGATCGTACCCCTCTGAAGACCGCTTGTGAACTCCGCATGCGCTTGCTGCACCGCAAGGGTGCCGACTTACCGGGCCACGCCGGGAGCTGATTGATCAAATTGCGAGCAATAGCGAAGGGGGGGGTTGTACGCGCGGATGTCGCTCCCAAAATACAAATTTACGCAGCGGAACCAGAACCGTGTTCTTGCGTTGCGTTGTACTCAGCACGTGGTGAGGAGTCCATTCCATGAGAGAGCTGTATGCGCAGGGCGACCTGCTGATTGAGCGGGTGAGCGACATATCCGGCAAACCCGTCCCCCCCGCGGCCAACTGCGCTGTCGTTCTTGCCGAGGGGGAGCTCACAGGCCACAGCCACACTGTCTCTGGACGCGTCTCCTTCTTCCGCGATGACGCACTGGCGCGCGACATTCCCCGCGGACTCTACCTGGGACACCTGACGGTCGCGGACGCTACCGCCCGGGTTGCCCATCAGGAGCACGCGGCTCTCGAGCTGCCGCACGGGACGTACCGCGTTCGTCGCCAACGCGAGCTCGACCCGGAGGAAGCGCGCGTTGTCGCGGATTGAGCTCAGCCGGCTCTCGCCCGAACAGCTAGCTCTTCTCCCGCAGTACCACGCCCGCTGGGAGCGGGTTCGCATGAGCACGGCTCCTGCGGACCGAGCTTCCGCCGAGGCAGCAGCCACCGCTGCCTACCGCGCAGCGGGGCTGGCGGCGCCCGAGCGCATCATCTGGTGCGACGGGCCCGTCGATGTTGCGCGCTCCTGCGCCGATACCGGCCTGTCCGCGGCCGGCGACAACGTGAAGTCGCAACTCGTCGATGCGATTGTGCGCCATGCGGCGTACGCTGTGGATGGCTCCGTCAGCGGGCAAGTGCGCACGCGCATCGCGGCTACATTTCGCGCGCACCCGACCAATCCGGTCAGCACGGCTGTCACCACGGCGGTCACATTGCATGACCCGTTGGCGCGCGGGCAGCGATTTGCACTGTTTCGCTCGATGGTGCGTCGGCTCAGAGGCCGAATGCTGCCGCGCTGGATGGAGGCGAGCTTCCGCGACAGCAGCTTCAGCCAGCACGACGCCGCCGCGCTGGGCATCTTCGAGTATCTGAACGAAGCCTGCGACCTCACGCGGCAGACCGAGCGCGTCATGGCTCTGTGCCGAATGGCTGCCAATATCGGCTGGATCATCCCGCACCGGCGCGTGTGCTGGCTGGTAGAGCGCCACAATGTGCTCGAGACCGACGAGCGCGGACGCCTGCACAACGCCAAGGGCCCGGCCATTGCTTTCACCGACGGCTGGTCGATCTTCGCATGGAAGGGCGTGGTGATTCCGTCCTGGATGATCGAGCGCCCGCACGAGATCACCGCAAGCCGCATCGACCGCGAGCGCGACGCCATCGTGCGCCGCTGCATGATCGATATCATGACACCGGAGCGCTTCATCCGAGAGGGCGATGCCTATTGTGTCTCGGAGGACGACACCGGCATGCTCTGGACCAAGAGCTGGACTGCCTGGGATGCCTGGGCCGCCGTGCAGGTGCAGAACGGCACGCCCGAGCCCGACGGCACCTACAAACAATATTTCCTGCAGGTGCCGCCCACCGTGCGCTCAGCGCGCCAGGCCGTCGCCTGGACCTACGGCCTCACCGAGCACGAATACACGGCGCTGAAGCACCGCACCTAGAAGCTTCCGCTTGCTTCATATCAAACCACTGCGTTCGTGCTTGACGGCCTGCGTCGTCGCGGCCGAAATGATGGCCAAGCATGAGTAAAACCGCAGGTAAGCATGGCCAAGCAGGGACAAATCAGGGCCGGGATCGGCGGATGGACGTTCGAACCCTGGCGCGGCGTGTTCTATCCCGATGGCCTGCCGCACGCCCGCGAACTGGAGTTCGCCAGCACACACCTGCCGACCATCGAAATCAACGGCACCTACTACAGCACACAGAAGCCCGCCACCTTCGCCAGGTGGGCGCGTGAGACGCCGGAAGGCTTTGTGTTCTCCGTCAAGGGCATCCGCTTTGTCACCAATCGCCGCGTGCTGGCGGAGGCGGGCGATTCCCTGCAACGCTTTCTCAACTCCGGCCCGCTGGAGCTCGGCAACCGGCTCGGGCCCCTCCTCTGGCAGTTTGCGCCCACTAAGAAGTTCGACGAGGCCGATTTCGGCAAGTTCCTGGAGCTGCTGCCGCCAAGGATCGGCGACCGCGCGCTGCGCCATGTCGTCGAGGTGCGCCACGACTCCTTCTGCACGCCGGCCTTCGCCGCGCTCCTGCGCCGGTTCTCGATCCCCGTCGTGTTCGCCGAGCACGCCACCTACCCGGCTCTGGCCGATGTCACCGGTGATTTCGTCTACGCACGGTTGCAGAAAGGCAAGGACGAGATCGAAACCTGCTATCCGCCCAAGGATCTCGGCACCTGGGCCAAGCGCGCGCAGGTCTGGGCCGAGGGAGGCCAACCGGACGACCTGCCGCTGATGGATACCGGGCACAAACCCAAGGCCACGCCACGCGACGTATTCGTCTACTTCATCACCGAGGGCAAGGTGCGCGCGCCCGCCGGCGCCGCTGCGTTCATGCAGCGTGTGGGCGGCAGCAGCGAAAAGGCCCCTATTGCGCCGCGCGCTGCTCGCGCATCACCTCGTCGAACACGGTGATGAACTCGAGCGAGCCGGGCTTCGTGAGGTGCACGGCCATGCGCTCGTCCAGTGCCGTCAGCAGCTCCGCGCCGGTGCGGTCGCGCACGATAGTGTTGCGATAGTAGCCCTTGCGGCTGAAGAAGTTCGTCGTCGGCATACCGCGTCCGATCGGCTCCATCATCTCCAGACCCGTGCGAGGGCCGGCGAGATTCATCATCTCCAACTCAGCGCCGCTCGGATTGCTGAGCCCAGCCCTGACCGCCGTCTCCAGAACATCTTTCAGCTTCATCACCTGCAGCCACGGCCCGATGTCGGCATCCATGTTCAGCGCGTGAATGCCGAGGCCGCGCGGTGTGCTGCTGAAACGCACATGCTGGCTCCACTCGTTCGGCAGCGAGCGTGCGGCCCGATGCATGCGGCCGACTGCTGCGATCTTGGCATTGAGCGCTGCCACGCGCTTCTTGTCACCCTTGGCCTGGGCCGCCATGGCCTTGAGCCGCTCGACGAAATCGCCACCGTAGCGCACCAGCACATCGATGCTGTTGGCGTTGAGAAGCTGCGCATAGCCCAGCGCCGAGGAGATCGGCTTGCCCTGCTTGGTGTCTGGATCGATGCCGGACTGCATGTCGAAGGTGCCGCGCCCGCCCGTCTCCAGGGCATAGACGCGCACGATTTGCATCTTGCTCAAGCCGACAGCCAGCGCTTCCGTCGCGTAACGCCGCTTGAACTCGCGCTCCGTCGCGCGCTCCGGCACGAAACTGTAGTGCGCCTTGGCCTGGCTCAGAAAGTCCGCCACGGTCGCGCGTTCGCCCCCCTCCTCCTCCGGCAGCTTGAGGCCGGCAATGATTTTCGCCACCTCGGGCGGCACAGGTGGTCCCGTGTACTTCGGCGGCTGCAGCTGGATGTAGTCAGTTGCTTTATACGCCTGGCCTTCGGCGCGCTTGCGCCTGCGCCCCTCACGCTTCAGCTCAACATCGGCCCAATAGGCATCGAGGTTCTCGTCAAAGGTGGTGCGCGCCCGCAGGTGCTCACGATAGGCCGCCGCCTGCTGCGGCGTCAGCTTCACCTCGAGGTCCGGATCGATGCGCTGCGCGCAAACCGGCTCAACCGCACCCACTGTCAGGGCCGCCAGAAGGGCTGTACTGCAGAGGACAAGGCGGCGCGCCGAACTGCTCAACGGTCACACCCGCCGCTTCTCGACCAGCACGCCGGCGGCCGTCAGCTTCTCGATGGCGGCATCGTCGAAGCCATGCTCCTTCAGCACCTCACGGGTATGCTGCGAGAAGCGCGGCGGCGGCGACTTCACGCTGCCCGGCGTGCGCGAGAATTTGATCGGCGTGCCTGTGCCTTTGTATCCGTCCTTCTCCACCACCATGCCGCGGGCCGCCGCGTGCGGATGTGCCAGCACCTGGGCCGTGTCGAGCACCGGCCCGCACGGCAGCCCCGCCCTGAGCAGCTTGAGCGCAAATTCCATGCCGTCGACCACCGCCAACTTGTCGGAGATGATGGCGTTCAGCGCGTCGCGGTTGGCCAGGCGGTCGCCGTTGCTTTTGAAGCGCGGATCGTCGGCAAGACCGGGTACACCCAGCTCCTCGCACACGCGCTTGAACGCACGATTGTTGCCGGCGCCGATCATCACCCGGCAGGTGCGCGTTGGGAACATACCGTAAGGCGCCAGATTGCCGTGCGTGTTGCCGGTGAGGCCCGGCACCTTGCCGGACAGGAAGTAGTTGGCGAAGTGCGGGTGCATCAAGCTCATGGCGCTGTCGTAGAGCGCCGTGTCGATGAACTGACCTTGGCCGGACCGGTTGCGCTCGTGCATCGCCATCAGGATGGCGATCACCGAATAAAGGCCCGTGGAAATGTCGACCACCGGCAGGCCCATGCGCATCGGCCCCGACTCCGGCGAGCCGTTGACGCTGTAGTGCCCGGCCATGGCGCCGACGATGGCATCGTAGCCGGGAAAGCCACCGAGCGGCCCCTCCGCCCCGAAACCGGAGATCTTGCAATAGATCAGCCGCGGGAATCTCTGCTCGAGCACGTCGTAGCCGATGCCCCAGCCCTCCATGGAGCCGGGCTTGAAGTTCTCGATCAGCACGTCGGCGCCATCGAGCAGCCTCAAGAGCACCTCGCGGCCCTCGGGCTTGCCGAGGTCCAGCCCCACCGAGCGCTTGTTGCGGTTAATGCCGATGAAGTACGACGCGTCCTCATCCTTGAACGGCGGGCCCCAATCGCGCACCTCGTCGCCCTGAGGCGGCTCAAGCTTGATGACGTCGGCGCCGTGATCCCCGAGCAACTGCGTGGCGAATGGGCCACCCAGCACGCGCGACAGGTCGATGACCTTGATCCCGGCCAGCGCGCCGCCGCCCGCCTTCTGTGCCTGCCCGGCCATCGACCTCGCTCCGTCCCTGATGTTGGCATCGCATCGTTGCCACAGGACCGGCTGTGCTGGCAACCTGCCCATCTCTTGTGACTCACCCGGTCGCAGTGCTATAAAGCGCCGGTCATGTTGCGTAGCGTATTTCCGGCCAACCCGCCCAGCACGCGCCATGAACCAATCAGCCCACACCAATGCGCCCAATGTCGGTCTCATCGACGGCCGCGGCTGCGGCCAGATCCTCTATACCCTCGGTGCCCGCTTTCATGCCGTTGAGTTCGCCGATTGGTGCACGATTGCCGAGGAAATTGTCCTCCGCGACCACATCCTGATCAGTGGCAAAGTTGACAAATTCCCGCGTCACCTCCGTCTCACTCTGCAACCTTACATCGAGACGGGCATTTTTCGGCCGTTAAAGGCCGCCTATGACACGGTCGACCTGCCACGCGACGAACGTCAGTTGCGCGCCACCAAGCTAGCCATCGAGCAGGGCCTTACAGCCGCGACTTCAGAAGACGCCAACTATGAGGTGAGCCGCGTACTAGGTGCCGCGGACATGACCGCACTGGCAACCCATCCCGCCAATCCTTGGCGTCTGGCTATGAGTACCTCCGCCAATCCCATCCCTCGCGCAGCATAAGACAACGGCCCTCGCTCAGTGAGCTCCGTTTGTCGCTGGAACGAGCCGCCGTTCGAGTGGGTTGTCGTCCAAAGCTCAATTCACGCAGGAGAGAGACATGCGCAGATTTGCCCTCTTCGCGCCAGCGCTGACCCTGACGGTGCTGGCTCTCGGCGGTGGAACCGCATCCGCCCAGGTTACGGACGACTATTACTATGGTGACGATATTCCGCCCGTCTATCGCTACGATCCGGATGCGCCGCGCGTATTTGTTCCTCGCGTGGACGCCTACGGCGATGTTTACACCATCGACCGCCCGTTCGGACGCAACGGTTGCGGCACGTATCGCTTCTGGAACGGCGAGCGCTGCGTGGACGCGCGTTATCGGTAGCGCCTACACACCCCACGTCCGCTTCGCGAACGCGGGATAGGTCTCGGCCACCTCGCGCGCCACCTTGGTGCGCAGCAGCTCGAGGCTCGCGGCGTCGAGCACCAGCGTTTCGGGCACACGCGCCGGCGCGTCGTAGTCAAAGCCGGTCGCCGCGCGCACGTCCTCGGCCATAACACCCGGATGCGCGCTCGCCAGCGTGAAGCGTCCGCGCTTGCGATCGAACGAGAAGACACACAGGCTCGTCACCAGCGCATGCGGCCCGCCGGGCCTGTAGACATCCGGCGGCGAGGTGCCGGGCGCGCTGACGAAGTCCACTTTCTCGACCAGCGTACGCGGCGTGTGCTCCTCGCGGAACAGGATCACCCGCGGCACCACGAAATAGAGATAGGACGACCCGAACGAGCCCGGAAAGCGCGCCTGCGCGCGCGGATAGTCGTCGAGGTCGCCGATGCCGACGAGGTTGATGTTAGCGGCGCCGTCGATTTGTCCGCCAGACAGGAAGAAAGCGTCGATCCGCCCCTGCCCGGCACAATCAAACAGCTCGCGCCCGCCATCGGTGAACGGGTTGTTGTCGCGGCTGCCCAGCACCGACACCCGCGTCCTGCCGTTAGACTGAGCGCGCGTGAGCAGGGCCGCCGATCCTGGAATCGGCGACGAGGCTCCAACCGCGATGTGCCCGAGCCCCGCCAACATCCCCGCAATGGCGCCAATCATGATCTCCGTGGTGGAGACGTGCTGCTTTACATGAAGCGACATGGCCGAGACTGCCTTTGTGCTGACATCAGGACTCTTCTAGGGCGACGCACAGGAGCGTTCAAGCTCACCCACAGTCAACAGCGCCGGCGTCTTTCTCGTTTGCTCCAGAGCTGGCAAACTGATCCGCCATCGGCATTTGTCGCTCGGGGGGACATACATGAGGCTTGCACGGCACCTTGCAACGATGTGGCTCGCCTTGGCTCTCGCCTTCACACCGGCACACGCCAACGCCCAGGGTGGCGCTGTCGTGACCTGCGCCAAGAAGATCTGGGAATTCGTCGGCAAACCGCTGACCGCAGGCGCGGCAGAAAGGGCCGGCGGCCTGGTTGCGGAATACTTCGCCGACAAGCTCAAAGGCGGCGCCAAATCAGGCGCACCCTCCGCTCCACCAACGGCGCCAGTGTCCATCGGCCGCAATGACATCGAGGCTCTGCAGCGCCGCGGCCTCAACGATTGCCAAATTCGCCAGGCGCTCGACGCCATGTATGGCGTGGCACAGCCGTATGTCCCGCCGCGCGGCTACTCGGCCCAGGCCTATTGCGGGATTACCGGCGCGACCGGAACAGCGCACAACATGCCCTCGCCGCAGCAGGCGATGCAGCATGCCGTGTATGACTGCGTGTATCGCGGCGGCGTTCCTGACTGCTGTCAGCGCGGCGCGCGCGTCCTGCCTTGAAGCCTAGGTCTTGAACGAATAAATTTGTGGCCGCTTCCGTTTACAGATCGGCAGCGACGAGCAGTACCTCACCCTGTCGATGCCGCAACCAGCACGGTGAACCATGAGCGACTCCCCGCCCTCAGGCCCCGAAATGCAGAAGCGCATTGCATCGCGGTGCAACGACGCTGCCTGGAATCTGATCGAGAAGCCGGATCTCGCCGCGAGCGAATGTCTTGCTCTCGTGCGTCTCGCAGGAACGGCATCCTATCATTGGAGTGAGATTGGCACTGCGGGCAATATTGCCCATGCAGAGTTATTGTTGTCGTGGGCGCTCGCGCGGGCCGGGGCGGCGGCACTTGCAGTCGATGCAGCGGGTCGCGCGTTGAGATATTTCACCGAGACGCCGTCCAAGGACTGGGAAAGGGCTTTCGCGCACGCTGCGATGGCGGCATCGCTCCACTGTGCCGGCGACCAGGAAGGACATCGCCGGCACTACAATGAGGCGCAACAGCTTCAGAGCAAGCTGGCGCCGGGCGATCTGAAGCTTTTCCAGGCGGCATTTCGAAACGTGCCGCGACCGTGAATTGCTGCGGTGGTTCAGCGCTCCTGACTGAGACTCCGCCGTCCAACGGGCCCGATGCGAGACGATCGGGACGCTAGCGCCGCGTCAGCACGGCGTAGGCGGCATAGCCGCGATAGAGCGGGGTGAAGAACGCGTCGAGGTCGTGCCGCGCGGCCGTTGCTTGCACGACAGCCTCCGAGATCCTGGCGCGGCGTCACGGAAAACCATCCAAGCCACGCATAGAGCGCCGACCGCGCCAGACGCGGCAACCCCTCGCAACGGCCGAAATCGACGACGTGGAGGGAGCCCTGCGGGGCCAGAGCCACCGGCTGCCCGATCCAACACGTCGTGCCAGCCGGGGATCATGGACAGGGCATAGGAGATGAAGATGCGGTCGAAGCGGCCGATACCGAAGGTCGCTTCGGTGTCGAACGTGGTGGCGTCGTCCTGGGCCAGACGGATGCGCCCGGCAAGACCCGCCGCCGCCACGTGCTTGCCCGCGGTCTCGAGCATGGCCGCGGAAATGTCGATGCCGAACAGACGCACATCAGGATAGCGGCGCGCCGCGTGAATGAGATTGCGAGCAGTGCCGCAGCCGATCTCCAGCACGCTGCCGCCGTCCGGTGGCACCAGGCCCCCGATCAGCGTATCGCGACCGAGCAGGTAGTGCCGACGTGTCAGATCGTAGACGAAGCGCTGATAGCGATAGTGGCGATCCATGCCGGCCGCGGCCGAGCTGAGGAGGATCATGGCGCGCCGCCCTCCAGGACGTAGAGGTGGAAGCCACCGTAGATGGCAGACCGGTCGCGTTGCGTTAGGTCACCGGATCGGCGCTCCTCGTAGCGCCAGCGCGCGAGCAGACGATCGGAAATGCGGCCGGGCAGTAGTGTCGCCGGCGCCGCGGTGCGGAAGATGACGCGGGCGCCGGGCCTAGCCGTGCGCGTGATCTCGCTCCACAGCCGTGTCAGCGCCTCGGGTGACATCCAATCCTGCGCGTCGAGTAGAACGTAACGGTCGAGGCTAGCTGCTGGCTGCCGCTCCAGAAAATCCGTAAAGGACGTTTGATGCAGCTCGACTCGGCCGGCCCGCGTGCGGACGGTCTCGAAATTGCCTGCCTGCAGATACGGCGGCAGCGGTCCAGTCTGATCCCGCGCATAACCACGATTGAAGGCCTGCCAGGCAAAATAGTTATCCTTGATGTCGAAGTCGCAGGCGAGCCGCTCCAGCCGGGCGCGCACCACCTCCGACATGCGCGAACCCTCTTTCAGCGCTTCGTACTGCGCCGGCGGGATCCCCAAACCATAGAGCGAGATGCGATGATCAAGGATAAAGCGCACGATGCCGCGCTCGAACAGCGGAGCCAGCACACGCTCGAAGGTCTCGCGCTGCTCAGTGCGCGAAAGCGCCGCCAGCATGGCGCGCGGGTTGCGCCCGTGCAGATGCGCAATGTGATGTGCGAAGCCGATGAAGCGGCCGAGCAGGCCGTGGCGATAGAAACCGCGCGAGAACATGGCGATGCGCCGTCGCCCAACCATGCCGCGCCCGTCCCAATAGTGCCGCGTCGCCTCGTCCAGTTGAGGCCGCAGGTAGCGCTCATAGGCTGCAACGTTGCGCGGATCGTTCGCTGCACCGAAGAAACGATGGAAGGCGGCGTGATCGGGAAGACTGCGCACGGCGCAGAGCTTCAACCGGTTGAGGGCAATATGCGCGGCGTTGAGATCGACGGCAAAGATGCGGGCCGGGTCGGCTGTGAGATAGCTCAGCACATTGCAGCCGCCCGAGGCAATGGTGACTAGCCGCGTCTGCGACCCCATCTCCAACGCCTCCATGTCGATGACCGGGTCCTCCCAGATCTGGGCATAGACGAGCTTGGAGAACGCAAACGTAAAGAGGCGCTCGAGAGCGCCCTCGAGGCTCAGCGCGCGATTGCGGTGGACGGCGTCACGCAGCAGATCGGCACTGGGTCGGGCCAGCAGGCCCGCGGACGTCGTCATTGGGTGCCTCTCTGTATGCGATCCCGCCTCACGCCGCCGCCTCGATCCCGATAGGGGCCTCCGCGCCGGCGCGCGTGCGCATGACATCGTGCCAGCGGATGACGGTGAGATCGCCAGCGCGGGTCTCGGCGATGGCCGTGCAGCTCTCGACCCAGTCGCCGGTGTTGAGGTAGTGGATGGCGCCGATGCGCCGGTCGGCGGCATGATGGATGTGGCCGCAGATGACGCCGTCGGCCTGGTGACGCCGCGCCACGTCGGCCAGCGCCTCCTCGTATTCGCCGATAAAGGCCACGGCGCTCTTCACGCGCGCCTTGAGGAAGGCGGACAGCGACCAATAGCCGAAGCCCAGGTGCCGGCGCACCCAGTTGAGCGGTCGGTTCGTCCACAAGGCCAGCTCGTAGCCGCGGTCACCCAGGAAGGCCAGCCAGCGCGCGTAGCGCACGACCACGTCGAACTCGTCGCCGTGCATGACGATGTAGCGGCGGCCCGTCGCCGTGGTGTGGATGGACTCGCGGCAGATCTCCATGCCGCCAAAGTGCACGCCGCAATAATCGCGCAGGCATTCGTCGTGATTGCCGGGAATGAAGACGATGTGCGTGCCCTTGCGCGCCTTGCGCAGCAGCTTCTGCAGTACGTCGTTGTGCGGCTGGGGCCAGTACGGGCCGCGCCGGACGCGCCAGAAGTCGACGATGTCGCCAACGAGATAGATGACGTCGGCTTCCGTATATTTGAGGAAATCCAGCAGGGCGTCAGCCTGCGCCGACCGTGTGCCGAGATGGACGTCAGACAGGAAAATGGCGCGGTAGCGCGCCGTCTCCGGCTCCGGAAACACGCTGGCAAATCCCCGGCTCGTTTTCTCTTGCATGCCGGAGCAAAGCCGGATTCCTGTTACAGGCTTGTGACAACCGGGTGCCTATACACGGATAGCTGAAGGACTGGAGAAAATGGCCACGCGCCGGCGCCTCCTGAAGATGCTCGCGGCCGCCGTCGTGCCGGTCGTGGGCGGCGCCGCCTGGCTGCTGCCGCGGCGGGCCAACGCCTACTATCGCGGGCCGGTCTCAGACCACTTCGATGGCGAGCGCTTCTTCAACCCCGGCGGCAAATCGCCCAAGGGGCTGGACCAGGTGTTGCGCCTCTACGCGATGGAAAATTGGATCGCCTGGCCGGCCGCCTTTCCGAGCCCTCATACGGACACACCACCCCCGACGATCGGCACAAACCGGGCGCGGCTGGCGTTCGTCGGGCACGCAAGCTGGCTGATCCAAACGGCCGAACTCAACATCCTGATCGACCCGCACTGGTCGATTATGGCGAGCCCGTTCTCCTTCACCGGTCCGCGGCGGATCAATCCACCGGGCATTGCCTTCGACGCTCTGCCCAAGATCCACGCCATCCTGATCACCCACAACCACTACGACCATATGGACGTGCCGACGATAGCGCGACTCTGGATGCGCGACCGCCCGCTCGTCGTGACGCCACTCGGCAACGACACGATCCTCAAGACCGAGATCCCCGACCTCGATGTGCGCCCAGTGGACTGGGGCGATCGCATCGATCTCGCAGGCGCCGTCAGCGTGATGGCGGTGCCGACGCAGCACTGGTCGGCGCGCGGCGCGCGTGACCGCATGCACGCGCTGTGGGCGAGCTTCGTCATCGCCACGCCGGTGGGGAAAATCTATGCAGTAGGGGATTCCGGTTTCGGTGACGGCGGCACGTTCCGGCGCGTGGCCGAGGCGCATCCCGGAATCCGGCTGGCGCTGCTGCCGATCGGCGCCTACGAGCCGCGCTGGTTCATGATGAGCCAGCACATGAACCCCGAGGACAGCGTTGCGGCCTTCGAGCTCAGCGGCGCGGCGCAGGCGCTCGGTCATCACTGGGGTACTTTCCGGCTCACCACCGAGGCGCACGATGCGCCGGCGGCGGCGCTCGCCGATGCGTTGGTCGCGCGCGGCATCAAATCGGAGCGCTTCGTCGCCATGCGGCCGGGACAGGTGGTGGAGATTTAGCGGCGCGGGCGGTCGCGGTTTGCGTAAGGGTTCTCGCCTTTGCGCAGGTTGAAGCGGATGGGGACACCCGGCAGATCGAAGGCCTCGCGCAGGCTGTTGACGAGGTAGCGCACATACGCCTTGGGAAGACCGTCCGGCTGCGAGCAGAACGCCACGAACGTCGGCGGCCTGGTCGAGGGCTGGGTCATGAAGCGGATCTTGACCCGCCGCCCTTTCGCCGCCGGCGGCGTGTGCCGCTCCAGCGCCTCCTGCAGCCAGCGATTGAGATCGGAGGTGGAGACGCGCTTATTCCAGGTGTCGCGCGTCTCGATGACGGCACGCATCAGCTTGTCGATACCGCGGCCCGAGAGGGCGGATATGGGCACGAGCGGCACACCGGGCACCTGCGACAGCCTCTCGGCCACGTCTCCGCGCAACTCACGCAACATCTTCTGCTTATCCTCGACGAGGTCCCACTTGTTGACGGCGAGCACCAGCGCGCGGCCTTCCTCGGTGACGAGATCGCCGATGGTGAGATCCTGATGCTCGAGCGGACGCTCGGCGTCGATCAGCAGCACGACGACCTCGGCGAAGCGGATGGCGCGCACGGCATCACTGACAGACAGTTTCTCCGCCGTCTCGGTGATGCGCGCCTTGCGCCGGAGGCCCGCCGTGTCGAACAGACGGATGGTGCGGCCGCCCCATTCCAGGTCGCTGGCGATGGAGTCGCGCGTCAGCCCCGGCTCGGGTCCGGTGATCATGCGCTCCTGGCCGAGGATGGCGTTGACGAGCGTGGATTTGCCGGCGTTGGGCCGCCCGACGATGGCCACGCGCAGTGCGCGTTGCTCCGTATTTGGAGCCTCGGGCTCCGGCTCGGGCTCCACCCCGTCCGCGTCCCGGCGCCGACGTCGTACTTTGGCTTCGAGACCCAGCGCGGCCAGCAGATCGCTCTCCAAGTCGCCGATGCCCTCGCCGTGCTCGGCCGAGACGGCGACCGGCTCGCCGAAGCCGAGCTGAAACGCCTCGTAGAAGCCGTCCGCGCCGGCGCGACCCTCGCACTTGTTGGCGACCAGGACGACCGGCTTGCCTGAAGCCCGCGCCAGCCGGGCGAACGCGACATCGGCCGGAGTGATGCCCTCGCGCGCATCGAACACGAACAGCACGGCATCGCCCTGGCGGATCGCGCCTTCAGTCTGCGCCCGCATGCGGGCCGCGATCGAGCCGGTCGGAGCATCCTCGAGCCCGGCGGTATCGACGAGCGTGACGGCATGGCCGCCAATCTCTGCCTCGGCCTCGCGCCGGTCGCGGGTCAGCCCCGGCATGTCCGAGACCAACGCCGAGCGCCGGCCGATCAGCCGGTTGAAGAGCGTCGACTTGCCGACATTGGGCCGCCCGACGATGACAACGGAAGGTTGCATGATCACAGGCTCGATCCGGCGCCTCTCCGCCTGTGCTCTCAAGCACGCGAAGGCAATCTGACAGCTCAGTGGGTGCGGTTGACGCAGAACGTTACCACGTCGGACAAGGCGCTGCGCGGGACGGAATCAGGGAAGATGGCTAGTGCATCTCGGGCGATGGCGCCGTAGTGGCGCGCACGCCCAAGCGTGGCCTCGATGGCCTTGTGCTTCTGCATGAGGCCAATTGCGTGCTCGAGATCGCCGTCCTTGATGTCGCCCTCGGCCAGCGTGCGCGTCCAGAACTGGCGCTCCTGCTCGCCGCCGCGCCGGAAGCATAGAATCACCGGCAGCGTAATCTTGCCGTCGCGGAAGTCGTCGCCGACGGATTTGCCGAGGCGCAAACTGTCGCCCGAATAGTCGAGCGCGTCGTCAACGAGTTGAAACGCAATGCCGAGGTTACGGCCGTAGGACCGAAGTGCCGCCTGCTCGGCGGATGAGCGGCCGGCGGCAGCCGCCCCGACCTCGGCAGCGGCCGAGAACAAGGCAGCCGTCTTGGCGTCGATGATGGCCAGATACTCGTCCTCCGTGGTGGAGGTGTTCTTGGCCGCCGCGAGTTGCATCACCTCGCCTTCAGCGATGACGGCGGCCGCATTGGAGAGGATCTTGAGCGCCGGCAGCGAGCCGACATCGACCATCATTCGGAAGGCCTGGCCCAGCAGGAAATCGCCGACCAGCACGCTGGCCTGGTTGCCCCAGACCATGTGCGCGGACGGTTTACCACGCCGATAGTCGCTCTCGTCGACCACGTCGTCGTGCAGCAGGGTCGCCGTGTGCATGAACTCGACGGCAGCGGCGAGCTTGACGTGGCCCTCCCCGGCATAGCCAGAAAGCTTGGCCGAGGCGATGGTCAGCATGGGGCGCAGGCGCTTGCCACCCGAATCGATCAAGTGGTGGGCGAGCTTAGGAATGAGATCGACGTCGGAGACGGCCTTGTCCAGAATGAGGCGGTTGACGGACGCCATGTCCCCGGCCACCAGCTCGAGCAGAGGCTGCAAGCCGGCAGACGGGTCGCGCGCTTCGTCGAGCGGAATGACGACACCCAAGGCACATTTCCCGAAGTCGTTGCTATCTCCAGCGGATATACTGCAGGCTTGCATGGGGTCAAGTCGTTCCTGGTCGCACATTTAGGGCGCATGCGCAGCATTCTCGAGACCACCGATCCGGTCCTGGTCAGCTATGTGGAGGCCCTGCTCAAGGAGGCCGGCATCGCCTTGCACGTGGCCGACGTGAACATGAGCATTGTGGAGGGTTCGATCGGAATCTTCCCGCGCCGCGTTCTCGTCGGCGACGACGATGCCGAGACGGCGCGCCGCATTCTGGCCGATGCAGGTCTCGCCGGGTGGCTCGCGGGCCATGGGCACACAGCCCGACCACATCCAAATTCCGTGTCCGCCGCTGCCCGCCCGCGATCGGCAAACTATGTCACGGACGACGCTTTCCTCGGCGGCAAGCTCAGCATCCTGCAGCCCCGGACCGGTTATCGGGCCGGGCTCGATGCTGTGCTGCTGGCGGCGGCGACACCTGTACGTGCTGGAGCCGGTGAAACCGTGCTCGACGCCGGGGCAGGTGTCGGCGTGGCCGGGCTGTGCGTGGCTGCGCGTGTGCAGGATGCGCTTGTCACTCTGGTCGAGATCGAGCCTGAGCTTGCGGCGCTGGCAGTAGAGAATGCCGCGCGCAATGGTCTCTCCCAGCGCGTTGCCGTCGTGACTGCCGATATCGCAGCGGGCGGCAGCGCGTTCAATGCGGCAGCGGACGGAACGAAGCTGATGCCGGCAGCATTCGCGCACGTGCTCGCCAACCCACCCTATCTGGCAGCCGGACGCGGGACCGAGCCACCCGACCGGCTGAAGGCCAGCGCACACCAGATGGACGGCGGGGACCTCGATGCGTGGATGAGGTTTTTGGCAACGGCGGCTGCGGCGGGAGCCACAGCCACTATCATTCATCGCGCCGACGCGCTGGGAGCGCTGCTCAGCGCCCTCGACGGGCGGTTCGGCGCGCTCAAGGTGTTTCCCATCTTTCCGCGCACAGGTGCGGCGGCGAGCCGGGTCATCGTGCAGGGCATCAAGGGCAGCCGCGCACCGATGGCGGTGCTGCCGGGGCTCGTGCTGCACGACGCCGGCAACGCTTTTCGTCCGGAGGTTGAGGCGATCCTGCGCCACGGAGCAGCGCTAGACCTGGGCGGAGAGCGGAACTAGGCGAGACTGGCGGACGTTGTGCCTCAAAGAGAGGCGACATGATGCAAAACTCCAAGCGCGACCTTGATCCGAACCACGATCCAGAGTTGACGAAGACCGAAGCTCGCCAGGGCACCGGGCCACGACAGATGGTGTCCGTTCTGTTCGTTTCCATCACCCTGGCTGTGGTGATCGGTGCGCTGCTGCTCGCGTATTTCTACTTGACCACATCGCCACAGCCAGCCTAGCGACGGCCTTGCGCGACGAGCTGGATAGGCTCGAGCCCTTTTTAAGCGTTCGCGAACGTGAGGCAACCTCACATCGGCGCTTGAGCCGCGACATTGCCAACGTCAGGAGTGCCGCAAGCGATGCGCCCTACACCGATGGGGTGCTGACCCTTCCATCGCGAACGATCTCGCTCTAGAACTGAGCCGGGCTCGCGCCAGCACATCCGTGGCACGCCCTGCACAAGCCGAAATTGAACTGAGCAGCCGAGCGGATCCGATGTCCCTCTTTTCCCGCGCACCGATCGTTCCCGTACTGCGGTTCTCGGGCCCGATCGGCATGGTCACACCGTTGCGGCCAGGGCTGTCGATCGCGGGAGCGGCTGGGGCCATCGAGAAGGCCTTTGCGCTCTCCAAGCTGCCTACCGTTGCCATCGTCATCAATTCGCCGGGCGGCTCGCCGGTACAGTCGCACCTCATCTACAAGCGCGTCCGCCAGCTGGCGGCCGAGAAGGGCAAGCGCGTCTACGTTTTCTGCGAGGACGTCGCCGCCTCGGGCGGATACTTCTTGGCGCTGGCGGGCGATGAAATCTATGCGGACCCCTCCTCCATCGTCGGATCGATCGGCGTCATCTCGGCCAGCTTTGGGCTGGAGAAGGCGATCGCCAAGCTCGGCATCGAGCGGCGCGTTTATACCGCCGGCGAGCAGAAGGGACTTCTGGACCCGTTCCTGCCCGAAAAGGCCGAGGATGTGGGACGGCTCAAGGCCATCCAGCGCGATGTGCACGATGTCTTTATCGGCATCGTCAAGGAACGCCGAGGCGCGAGACTGAAAGCGCCCGATAGCGAACTCTTCACGGGTGCCTTCTGGTCTGGCCCCAAAGCGCAGGAGCTCGGTCTCATCGATGGCATCGCCGATGTGCGCACGCGCATGCGCGAGGTGCATGGCGAGAAGGTGCGACTACGGGTCATTCCGATGGAAGGCGGGGGATGGCTGTCGCGGCGGCTGAGGCGGCTGCCGGGGCTGGGGAGCGCGAACATGGACAGTCGTTCACTTGCCCTGCCGCTGACCCTGGGGGATGATCTCATTTCCGCAATCGAGACCCGCTCGTTGTGGTCTCGGTTCGGCTTGTGAGGGCAATTGCGCCGGAGGGGTTGCCGTGCCTCATGTTGTCGGACTGGTCCTGCTGGGAGCAGGGCTTTATGCGGGGTACCGGGCCTTCGTACGTGTGGCCGGCAAAATGCAGGCAGAGCTCGAGCGCGCCGAGGCCGAGGCGCACCAGCCGGTGGTGCTCGAGAAGGATTTGGGATCCCTGGAGTATGACCCCGCGAGCGGCGTCTACCGCCCGCGGCATCGAGGCTGAGCCCACAGCTTAGCGGCACGCCGGTACAATCCGCGTGACGCGCACGGCCACTTGCGTATAGTGCGCGGCTCCAACCCCACCCCTATACTGCGAGCCATGCTGAAAAGAGCCGCCAAGTCGGTTGCCGCGCGTCTGTCCCATCCGCAGACCGTGCTCAGGCCGAAAGAGTTGTTCCAAGATCTGATTTTGACGCTGCAGCAGTACTGGGGCGCGCAGGGCTGCGTGGTGCTTCAGCCTTACGACATGGAGGTGGGTGCGGGAACGTTTCATCCGGCCACCACGCTGCGTGCGCTCGGACCGAGGTCGTGGAATGCGGCCTATGTACAGCCCTCGCGCCGGCCCAAGGATGGGCGCTATGGCGAGAACCCGAACCGGCTGCAGCACTACTACCAGTTCCAGGTGATCATGAAGCCGTCGCCGCCGGACATCCTGGACCTGTACCTCGAAGAGCCTGGACGCCATCGGCATCGACACGGCGAAGAACGACATTCGCTTCGTCGAGGACGATTGGGAGAGCCCGACGCTGGGCGCCTGGGGGCTCGGCTGGGAGGTGTGGTGCAACGGCATGGAGGTGACGCAGTTCACCTACTTCCAGCAGGTCGGCGGCTACGATTGCAATCCCGTATCGGGCGAGATCACGTATGGGCTGGAGCGGCTGGCCATGTACGTGCAGGGCGTAGACCGCGTGTACGACCTCAATTTCAACGGGCGCAAGGATGGGCGCAAGCTAACCTATGGCGACGTGTTCCTGCAGGCCGAGCAGGAATATTCGCGCTTCAATTTCGAGCATGCGGATACGGAGCTGCTACTGCAGCATTTCCGGGACGCCGAGAAAGAGTGCAAGGCGCTGCTCGATGCCGGCGCGCCCAAGACCGAGTCGAATGACAAGCGGCACAAACTGGCGCTGCCGGCCTACGACCAGTGCATCAAGGCCTCCCACATCTTCAATCTGCTGGACGCACGCGGCGTCATCTCGGTGACCGAGCGGCAGAGCTACATCCTGCGCGTGCGCGAGCTGGCGAAGGCGTGCTGCGGGGCGTGGTTGATGACGGAAGGGGGTGGGGTGTGAGGAACCTGCTCAGCCAAATCCCCTCTCCCCATTCCTTCAATGGGGAGAGGGTTAGGGTGAGGGGCAGACCCTTGCTCAGAGTGTGTTGCTGCCCCTCACCCCGACCCTCTCCCCGTAAAGACGGGGAGAGGGAGAGTGTTCTGCTCACGGAGGCATGCGCATGAGCACGCCCAAAACTCTGCTCGAAATGGCGGGTGCGGATCTGACGCCGCCGCCGCTGGCGCAGGCGGTGGTGATCGTCATCGATGCGCAGAATGAATATCTCGACGGCAAGCTGGCGCTGCCAGGCGTGAAGCCGGCGGTCGAGGCGATTGCCAAGCTGCTGGCGAAGGCGCGCGCGGCCGGTACGCCGGTCGTGCACGTGGCGCACAAGGGGCGCGCGGGCGGACTGTTCGATCGCGACGGACACGGCGGAGCCATCATCGAGGCGGTGCAGCCTGCGAGCGGCGAGATCGTGGTGGAGAAGCCGCTGCCGAATGCGTTCGCGCAGACCGACCTCGATGCGGAATTGAAGGTGCTCGGCCGCACGTCACTGGTGATCGCGGGGTTCATGACGCACATGTGCGTCAGCTCCACCGCGCGGGCAGCGCTGGACCTCGGCTACAAGACGACGGTAGCGGCCGACGCAGCGGCGACGCGCGAGCTGCCCGATCCGCTGGGTGGCGTGATCTCGGCGGATGCACTGCATCGCGCGGCGCTGGCCGAGCTGGGCGACCGCTTCGCCATCGTGGCGACCGTGGACCGGATTGTGGGGTCCTAAGGCCATGGCTGAACTTCTGCTCGAGCTGTTTTCCGAAGAGATTCCTGCGCGGATGCAGGGGCGGGCGGCGGAGGATTTGAAGCGGCTGGTGGTGGACGGCCTCAAGGCGCGCGGGCTGGAGGCCGGCGCGGCGCAGGCCTATGCGACGCCGCGGCGGCTGACACTGGTGGTGGAGGGCGTGCCAGCGAAATCACCGGGCATCAGCGAGGAGCGCAAGGGTCCGCGCGTGGGCGCGCCCGAGCAGGCGATCGCAGGCTTCGTGAAGTCGGCGGGGCTGAAATCGATCAAGGACGCGCAGGTCGTCACAGACGAGAAGAAGGGCGACTTCTACGTCGTGAAGATCGAGAAACCGGGACGCAAGGCCGGCGAGATCGTCGCAGAGGTTGTGCCGGACGTAGCGCTGAAGTTTCCGTGGCCGAAGTCGATGCGCTTCAACCGCGCGCTCGACAATAAAGACGCGGAGCTCCGCTCCGACCAAGGCGCCGAGTTCCGCTCCGACAAGGGCGCCGAGTTGCGCTGGGTGCGGCCGCTACAGTCGATCGTGTGCCTGCTCGACGGCAAGGTCGTGCCCTTCGCCATCGCCGGCATCAAGGCGGGCGCGGTGACGCGCGGACATCGCTTCCTCGGCAACGAGGACTTCAAAGTCGGGGGCTTTGCCGACTACGGTCGGAAGCTGAAAAGCCACAAGGTGCTGCTGCCAGCGTCGGAGCGCGCGGAGATGATCCGCGAGCAGGCGGAAGCGCTGGCCAAGCAGCACAAGCTGGCGCTGGTCGCCGACGAGGCGCTGCTCATGGAGAACGCCGGCCTAACCGAGTGGCCGACAGTGCTGACGGGATCGTTCGATGCGGCGTTCCTGGAGGTCCCGGCCGAATGCCTGATGCTGTCGATGAAGCAACATCAGAAGTGCTTCTCGCTGAAGCATCCCAAGACCGGCAAGCTGGCGAACAAATTCCTGGCAGTCTCGAACCTGATCGCGAAAGACCGCGGCAAGCAGATCATCGCCGGCAACGAGAAGGTGATCGCGGCGCGGCTGTCGGATGCACGCTTCTTCTGGCAGCAGGACCTGAAGCGGCCGCTCGACGAGATGGGGCTGGCGCTGAAGGACATCACGTTCCACGAGAAGCTCGGGTCTCAGTGGGACCGCGTGGAGCGCGTCGCGGAGCTTGCGCACCAGATTGCGGGCGCGGTGGATGCGGTGCCGGAGGATGCGCGGAGGGCGGCGCAGCTCGCCAAGGCCGATCTGGTGTCGGGCATGGTGGGCGAGTTTCCCGAGTTGCAGGGGCTGATGGGGCGCACCTACGCAGAGGCGGCCGGCGCCAAGCCCGAGATCGCGCGCGCGGTGGAGCTGCACTACAAGCCGAAGGGGCCGAGCGACACGGTGCCCAAGGTGGACGAGGGCGACGCGGTGGCGGTGGCCGTGGCGCTGGCCGACAAGCTCGACACGCTGGTTGGCTTCTGGGCCATCGGGGAGAAGCCGACGGGGAGCGGTGATCCGTATCAGTTGCGACGGGCGGCGCTGGGCGTGATCCGGATCGTGCTGGAGAATGATCTTAGGCTCAGCCTCATCGCGGCATTGGGACCATCCCTTGCGCGAATCGGGTTGCGTCCCTTTGAGCAAAAGGTCCGTCGCGAGATAGAGGCCGCTGACGTTCTGTGAGACCGCTGGAGTCTCCAAGAGCCTGGTCGAAAAGGTTCTTAGAGCCAACTTCGACTGGAGAAAGGTGGAACGGAGAACGTCCTTGGAATGATCCGAGAAGCGCAACGGATAGTGAGCGATCTGCTTACTTTCTTCGCTGACCGGCTCAAGGTACACCTCCGCGAGAAGGGCGCGCGGCACGATCTTGATCGACGCGGTGTTTCGCATTGGACGGGCAGGACGACCTGGCGCTGATCGTCAAGCGCGTCGAGGCGCTGGCGGAGTTTCTCAAGACCGACGACGGCGCCAACCTGCTGGCGGGCGTCAAGCGCGCGGCCAACATCCTCACCATCGAGGAGAAGAAGGACAAGCGCAGCCACGCCGGCACGCCGGACGGCGCGCTGCTGGTGGCGCCGGAGGAAAAGGGTCTCGCCGCGGCCATCGCCAAGGTGAAGTTCGACACGCAGGCGGCGATCAACGTGGAGAACTTCGCCGGCGCCATGCGCGCGCTCTCGGAGCTGCGCGCGCCGGTCGATGCCTTCTTCGATCATGTGACGGTGAACGCGGACGATGCCGCGCTGCGCGAGAACCGGCTGCGGCTGTTGTCGGAAATCCGCGCGGCGACGCTGAGCGTGGCGGATTTCTCGCGCATTGCGGGGTAGCGCGCACGCCGAGTTTGCCGTTACGCATCTGGGTCCCGGACCACATAACCACTCTCTCCGTCTGCGTCCCCGGACGGCGCGCTGCGAGCGCGACGATCCGGGGTCTTTGGCGGCTTTGGAGTGCTGTGCCTTGCAGCGGCGGGAAGGGTCCCGGATAAGCGCGCTTGTACCAATCGCGCTTTCCGGGAACGCAGAAGGAGATGCCCCGGATGCCGAAAGTGGAAGTGGTGCCATGGCGAACACCCAAAGATTGCGGGTAGAGGATCGTTACTCGCTCTCCCCATTTTTAAAACCTCGGGTTCTCAAGCATCGCGAGAGTGTGGCGAGTTTCGCCAAGCGCCATCCTTCATCACCTGTGGCACGATGGGTCCTCGGGACAAGCCCGAGGATGACACCTCAGTTGGGGCGAGGTTGGGCCACGCAGCGCTACTTCTTCCCGAGCACGGTGGGCCAGTTGGTGTCGCCCTTCTTGACGTGGCCGGGGATGTCCTTCTCCCACGTGCTCTGCACGGACTTGTTGTAGTTCAGATAGAGCTTGCCGTTGCTGATCGTCCAGGCATTGGGATCGCCTTTGGCCGTGTAGTTCTGCGACACGGCCCAGGCACAATAGCCGCCGTACTGCGGCGCATACTTGGCCGGGTCAGCCTTGAAGGCATCGCGATTGGCGGCGGTGGCAAAGCGCCAGGTGGCGCCCTCGTGCTCCAGCGTGATGTCCCGGGAGCCCTGCACCGGCTTGCTTTCGGTGAAATAGGCCACCGGATCATAGCCGCCGACGGCGACGCCCTTCACGAGGCCGGTATAGACCGCGGGTCGACCGCATGTGCGGGACGAGGGGCAAGCACGATGGCGCTCGACAGCGCAGCCGCAAACAGCGCGGCGATGATGAGAAACGTGCGCAGGCGCATGGATGTCCTCCCAGAATGCAGCTCGTCCCGACGGACAACTTGACCGCAGATATGCCGTGACCCCAGATCACATGCGAGGCAAATGCTGGTGATCGGCCGATGGCCGGCGCAGCTTAGGCAGGCGAGTTGCACCTTGGAACCGCATCTTTTCGTTTACGGCACGCTGATGAGCGCCGCCGAGGGCGTGCGTCTCGGCCAAGACATGCGGGCGCGGCTGCAGCGGGAAGCGGCGAGCCTGGGGGAAGCGACCATGCCCGGGCGGCTCTATGACCTCGGGCGCTATCCGGGGCTTGTTGCGTCGCCTGATGCCGGCGATGCGGTGCACGGCGAGGTGTTCCGGCTGAGTGATCCGGCGAATGCATTCACCTGGCTCGACGCCTACGAGAACGTGAGGCCCAACGATCCGGCGAGCGAGTACGAGCGCGTGGTGCGCACGGTACGCTTGGCGACGGGAGATGAGATAGACGCGTGGGTCTATGTGTACCGGGGTGATGTCGCACGTGCGCGGCACGTCACGGATGGGCGCTGGCGGCCGTGAGGCTTTCCAGCGAAGCGCGGCGAGATGGCAAGACTCATGGCCCTATTCGCCTTATGACTTCATCGAGAGCCGGTATGTTTCGCCGAGAGGCGCTCACATCGTCACGGGCCGTGATCGCAGCTTGGCGCGGAACCATAGCGCGACGATCGGAATGATCAGCGCCGCCACGATGTAGACGGGCGGCGCGCCCCATCGGTCGATCACCGGCGCGGCAAACGCCACACCCAGCGACTGACCAAGAAAAAGAAAGAACGCGAACAGAGAAACACCGATGGCGCGCGTCTCGGGCGCCATCTGCGTGGCGTTGGTCTGCAACGTGTTGTGCAGCATGTAGAAACCGAGACCCATGATCGCGATCGGCGCAATCGCGAAGTGGGCGCTCGGCGCGATAGCGAGCGTCAGGTAGCACAGACCCAGTATTGCGCCACCGGCGGCAACGAGGCCGCGCTCGCCGAGCAAACGCACAAGATGGCGTGCGGTCAGCGAATAGGTGAGAGCACCGGCACCGTAGACTGCCAGGACCAAGCCGACGAGACCGAAGCTGAGCCCGAAGCGATGATGCAGGTCGGCGCCGACATAGGCGAAGGTGCCGTACATCGCGAACGCCTCGAAGAAGACGGCGATCAGCATCACTCTGACCCAGGGACGGCCGAACAGCGTTGCGATGGCCGCCACGGTCGGCCGCCAGCCGATCAGCGCCGGAGCAGCGGCCGGCTGTGCGTGCGGATTGAGCCTGAGCTCGATCAGCATGGCAGCACCGGCCGCCGCATGAATGACGCCGATGATGACGAGCACTACATGCCAGCCGAATGCCTCGCCAAGGAAGCCGCCAGCGGCCTGGCCGAGTACGATGCCGCTGAACTGCGCCGACAGGAAACGGGCAAGCACCGCCTGCCGGTTGGCAAAAGCGAAGGCGTCACCGATCCAGGCGAAGGCGAGCGGAACGATAGCGGCCGATGCGGCGCCGGCCATAAAACGAGCGACGATCAGGGCATCCAGGGTGGCGGCCAGCGCACCGGCGGCAGTGAAGGCGCCGGCCGCAAGCGATGCGATGGCGGCGATGCGGTATTTGCCGCGCCGGTCGCCGATCGGTCCCCAGGCAAGCTGCAGCAGGCCATAGGCGATGGCAAAGGATGTCACGATCGCCGACGCGGTGCCGGGCGTGGTCGAGAAGGCGTGCGCTATCTGCGGCAGCAGCGGATCGCAGATGCGGATGTTGACGGAGCTGGCGAAAGCAGCCGCCGACAACAGCAGAATGGTCCGGCGCGGCACCTGCGGGATGTTTTCAGCCTTGATTGGAGCGGCATCGTTCAACGGCCGGCCCCAAACCGGGGGGATGACCAGTCAGGCAGCGTCGAAATGATTGCCAGTGCGGTCCCGGCTGTCAAAAATCGGATCGGCATGACGCACGGGTATCGCGGCGCGTGCCGGAAGTCGAGAGCCGGCGCGGTCGCGCATGGCCGGCATGCTGCCCAAACAATCGGCAACGCTCAGCTTACTTGCAGATGCGGCCCATGCCGTCGCGACCGTGGCGGGCGAGATCCAAATGGAAGTGATCGTGATGATAGCTATCGGCCTCGGGGCCCAGCACGGTAGTGAACTCGCGGCAGGCGCCATCGTGCACGGCCCGCAGAAACGCTTGCTCGCGCGGATCTCCGCGCCAGCCGCCTTTCACTGTGACTGCCTCACCATCGCTGAAAAGAAACGTGGCGATGTCGACGGCGTTGGCGTGCCCATGCTCGGACAGCCGTCCGCCGTTGACATGATTTATCGGCCGGCAGGAATAGGAGGCCACCACCTTCAGCTCGACCAGATCGCGGCCGAGATAGTGACGCGCCGCAGGCCGCACCGTCTCGCGCACCCAGCGCTCGACCGCGGGGATCATGGGACAACGCAGCATGGCGGCCGGGCGGAGTTGCACATAGCCGTCGGCCGCCGCGGCCATCTCGAACGGCTTCAAGGCGCCGCACGGCTCCGGACCGCCGAGGGACGCGCGCTGGACGAGGAAGTGATTGGGCCGGACGTAGCCGGAAGCGAGGCACTGGCGCTCTTCATCGGCGCGCCACGGCTCGTCCTTGGCGATGAACAGCGGAGCCTGGCTGCATCCCCACAAGGACAGCAACCCACCCGCCACCGCAACACAAACGAGAACGCTACGACCCCACATGGACAGGAGAATAAAAGAGAAGTGGTAAATGCACGGTGAAGCGGCGTGCCGCGCCTAGAAATCTTTCCGAAGCGCCGAAAAGCCTCTTGCTTGTTTGTTTGCCGTGCGATTCACGCCCCACATGGAAGCGAGAGTGCTTCCATGTGAGACGATCGCACTTAGCAGAGAAGCAGAGCTCGACGGCGGTTTTGCGGCCCAACGGCCACGCATTGCGGCGGAGCGGTGGCGGAGGCCGGAGCGCACGGGTCACGCTCGCGGAAGCGACCCTCAAACCTCGTTTCGCAAGGTTTGGTTGGCGTTATTTCAGCGCCCGGCCGATGGATTGCGGCATCAGCTCGACGGTGACGCGATTGATCTTGCCGGTGAAGGCGAACGGAGCTTGCGCGTGGTAGGTCTCCGACACCGTCGCGCCGAGGTCCATGCCGATGTCGAGCGTCTCGGTGGCCGAGAAGCGGACCGGAGCCACACGCTCGATCCGTCCCTCACCAGCGGGCTGCCCATTGATAGAGAGCTTGGCGATGCCCCCGCTGGTCGGTTCTTTGCCATCGCCCTGGCTGTAGTCGAAGGCGACCTGGATCTTGCCAGTCGGCAGCGGCTTGTCGGACGTGACCTTGTAGCGGTTCTTGCCGAAGAAGTTGTACTCGTACACGAGCCGCCCATCCTTGACGTAGAGCGTGTATCCGGCCCCGCTTCCGCCGCAGGCGATGATCACGCCCTCGGCGTTGTCCTGCGGGCGCTCGATCTCGGCAGCGATGCGGTGTGACCGGCGGTAGACGGGCGGCGCGCTGCCTTCGGGAATGCGCGTCGTGCCCGCCGCGTAGCTGAAGTTGGTCCGGCCGCGCGTCACCGACGGACGATGTGGATTGCTCGCCCGTTCCGCGAAACGATCGTCCAGTGGATAGACGTTGAAGCGGCGCGCCTCGTCGTCGAACCTCGCTTGCAGCTCTTTCAGCTTCTGCGGGTTGCTAGCGGCGAGGTTGTTGGCCTGCGAGAAGTCCTTCATCAGGTCGTAGAGCTCCCATGGGTCTTTGTCGAAGGGAGACGAGCCTAACAGGACCCAGGGCACGCCGTGGCGGGCGCACGCCATCCAGCCGTCGTGGTAGATCGCCCGGTGGCCACCCGTCTCGAAGTATTGCGTCGTGCGGGCAGAGCGCGCATTCGGCTGCTCGAACGTGTAGGCCATGCTGACGCCCGCCAGGGGCACTTGCTTCACGCCATTGATCGTCTCGGGAAACTTGACGCCGACCGCCTCATAGATGGTCGGCACCACATCGATGCAGTGATGGAACTGCGTGCGCAGGCCGCCCTTGTCGGCGATGCGTTTGGGCCAGGAGATGACGGTGCCGTTGCGCGTGCCGCCGAGGTGCGAGGGCACCCGTTTCATCCACGCGAACGGCGCGGAGCCTGCCCAGGCCCAGCCGACGGCGAAATGGTTCTCGTGCTTGGGACCACCAAGCTCGTCGATCTCGGGGAGCTGCGAGGCTACGTCGTCGGGCACGCCATTCTGGGTCATCATGTTGTTGGTTGTGCCCGTGAGGCTGCCCTCGGCGCTCGGCCCGTTGTCACCGGCGATGTAGATGACCAGCGTGTTGTCGGGGTCGGGCAGCGTGCGGAGGGCGTCGAGCAGCCGGCCGACATGATGATCGGTGTGCGCCAGAAAACCTGCGAACACTTCCATCTGGCGCGCATAGAGCCGCTTGGCATCCGGTGACAGGCTATCCCAGGCCTCGATCTCGGATGGTCGCGGTGTCAGCATCGTGTTGGCTGGCACGACGCCGAGTTTCTTCTGCCGCTCGAGCGTTTCCTCGCGCACCCGATCCCAGCCGTTGTCGAACTGCCCCTTGAAGCGGTCGATCCAGTCCTTCGGCGCGTGATGCGGGGCGTGTACGCCGCCCGTGGCGAAGTACAAGAAGAACGGCTTGTCGGGAGCGATTGACTTGAGACGCGCCACCCAGGCAACGGCGTCATCGGTCAGGTCTTCGGTCAGATGATAGCCCTGCTCGGGCTTGCGTGTCGGCTCGACCGGGGTGGTGTTGCGAACGAGCTGCGGCTCCCATTGACTGGTCTCGCCACCGTGGAAGCCGTAGAAGTATTCGAAGCCCAGGCCCGTCGGCCAACGCTCGAAGGGTCCGATTGGGCTTGTCTCCCAGTCGGGTGTGTTGTGCCACTTGCCCCAGGCGCCCGTTGCGTAGCCGTTCTGGCGCAGCACTTCGGCCACCGACGCGACGTCCTTGCCCCATATGCTGTGGTAGCCGGGAAAGCCCGTGGACAGCTCCGTGATGGTGCCGTTGCCTGATTGGTGATGGTTGCGTCCCGTCAACAACGCGACACGGGTTGGCGAGCAGATGGCCGTGGTGTGGAACTGGTTGTAGCGCAGGCCCTGGGCCGCGAGCTTGTCGAGGTTGGGCGTCGGGATCGGACCGCCGAAGGTGCCCGGCTGCCCGAAACCACAATCATCGAGCAGGATCACCACGACGTTCGGCGCCCCTTGCGGCGCCTGCACGGGCTGCGGATAGTCCTCGCGCGCGTTGCGATAATCAGGCGCGATGGTGCCGCCAAACGGAGGCTGCGGCCGGGGCAGTTGATCGCCTGACGGCGCCTGTTGCCCCTGCGCGATTTCGGTTCCGCTGAGCCCGGAGGCTGCGAGGCCAGCCGCCCCGCCCAGCAGTACATCGCGCCTCGATTGACCTTTCTTCATGGCGATCCTCTTGCGCAAGCAACACCGCACACGGAAGGGGGCCCACCCTAAGGGCTGCCACCCACCTTTCGCCGGCGGCCGGAGCAGCGTCGCCTACGACTGCCGCCACCGAAATCAGGAGAAACCCTTGAGCTGGGGTTGGAAAACCAAGGACTGGACGTAACTCGTGCAAGTGGAATCCGATCTCGAGTGCCGTCGTACGGCTTCGGCACTTGCCCGAACATCGCGATCAGAAAAATGTTAGCGGAAGAGCTGCCCGTCCATGTAGCGGCGCCACATGCGCTCACCCACCATGCAGTCCATCGGCTCGGGCGACGGCGTCGCCTGGGCGGGGATAACGCGGGCCGGCTCGTCGGGCACGAGCCCGGAGATCTCCAGGATCAGCTTGCGGCGTGTAGCAGAGCGGAACTGCACTGCGCTCGCGCACCGGTATCATGAAGGCGCCGGTGCCGCCGATGACACAGTTGTTGTAGTAGGTGTCAAGGTTGTTGATGTCGAAAAAGCCCGACGGCTGATCGCGCTTCAGCATGATGGGCAGGCCGTTGATGACGATGCCCTTCTTGACCAGCTCGTCGCGCGCCACCTCGGCCGGAACGCCGGAATTGTTGGGACCATCACCGGACACATCGACCACGCGGCGCACGCCCTTGAAGGGGTTTTGCTCGATCTCGCGCGCGGAATAGATGAGCGCGCCGGAGATGGAGGTCATGCGCGCGCGAGATATGGGCGTCGCCTCGAGCTGGTCGGCAAAGGCCATCGCCGCTTGCGGCCCGTCAACCATGGTCCAAGGGATGACCGTCTGCTGCGTGAGCTGACCGGCCCACTCGATGTATACGACGGCAATGCGGCCAGCAGCGCCAGCGCGGATCGCATTCCAGACCTCGGGATCGCGGAAGGCAGCGACATAGCCATCTCGCTGCAGGCGCTGCTCGTCCATGTCCATCGACAGCGATACGTCGACGGCAAGCACCAGCTCCAAATCGACCTGCGTCTGGGCCTGGGCAAGCCGGCCACTCAAACAAAAGGCCGCCACGAGGGCCGCCAGGAGCACGCACAGCCGCAATCTCATAGGATCAAGTGTGCCATGACTGCGACGTATTGGCCAAGCCGTCTCACGAAAGGGTGATGCGTCAACATTCCACCTCTCGATTCATTTCCGATTGTTGCAAAGGGGTGGAGAATTGACAGCAAAGTTGTATGCTCCCTTTTCGTATCAAAGGGGACGCTGATCCCCATGAGACGCTCTAGACCGCGGAACAGGGGGAATGGACCGTGGGGACACCCGCTCCGGCGCGCAGAATTGCCGTCGTCGATGCAGACCCAGAGCAGGGTTTCGCGCCTATAGGTGCGGCCCTGCGCACGCTCGATCTGGAAGGCGAAGGTATTGCCGCGCTGAAGGCGGCGCTCGAGAACGGCATGGGCGCTCCGTTCGCTCGCGCTGTGGAAACGCTGACCGCGGCGCGCGGGCGCGTGATCGTGACCGGCATCGGCAAGTCTGGCCACATCGGCCAGAAGGTGGCCGCTACCTTTGCTTCCACCGGCACCCCGGCCTTCTTCGTGCACCCCTCCGAGGCCTCCCACGGCGATCTCGGCATGATCACCAAGGAGGATGTGATCCTCGCGATCTCGTGGTCCGGCGAGACGGTGGAGTTGAAGCCCATCATCACCTATTCCCGCCGCTTCGCGGTGCCGCTGATTGCCATGACCTCGGGTGCGGAGTCGACGCTGGGTAAGGCCTCAGATGTGGTGCTCGAGCTACCGAAGGCCAAGGAAGCCTGTCCGCACGGGCTGGCTCCCACCACCTCCACCACCATGCAACTGGCGCTCGGCGACTGCCTTGCCATCGCGCTGCTGGAGGCGAAGGGCTTCACGGCGCGAGACTTCAAGGTGCTGCACCCGGGCGGCTCGCTCGGCGCACAGCTCAAGTTCGTGGCCGATCTCATGCACACGGGGGAGCGGTTGCCACTGGCCGGCGAAACCGAGGCGATGGCCACGGCGCTGGTGATCATGACGCAAAAGGCGCTCGGCTGCCTGGGCATCGTCGATGCGGAGGGCAAGCTCGTCGGCGTCATCACCGACGGTGACCTCCGACGCCACATGGGGCCGAACCTCTTGGCGGCGGCGACAACCGACATCATGACGAAGCGCCCGAAGACCATAGGTCCGCGCATGCTGGCCTCGGCCGCGCTCGAGCTCATCAACTCGTCGCGCATCACTGCCCTGTTCGTGGTGGAGAAGGGCAAGCCAGTCGGCATCGTGCACGTGCACGACCTGCTGCGGGCGGGCGTGGCTTAGGCTTCAGTCGCGGCTGCTTCCACAACCAGCGCTGTCCCACGCACGGCAGTTACCTTGACGTGCGCGCCGATGCTGGCATCGGGTCCCTCGACGGGCCAGAGCGTGTCGCCGACGCGCACCTTGCCGCGGCCGGCGATGATCGCCTCCTCGACTGTCACGGTACGGCCGATGTACTGCGCGCCGCGGCGGTTGAGGTCGGGCTGATCGCTGAGCGAGATGCTGGGATGCGCCCACACGAAGTCGATGACGATGTCGAGGATGAGCGTGGCGACGCCGCCGGCGACCAGCCACCAGCCGGAACCGGCGCCACGATAGACCTGGGCGGCTCCCGTGAGGCAGAGACCGAGCCCAACCCAGGGCAGCACCAGGCTGACAACGGCGATGCACCAGGCGATGCCGCCCGGACCTTGATCAGGCGTCCTCACGCTCCACGACCAGCACTGTACCGTTGGCACTCTTGACCTTGACGCGCACGCCGGCCGCAGCGTCCGCACCTTCGGCCTGCCATAGAGTATCGCCGACGCGCACCTTGCCGCGGCCGCCGTGGATCGGCTCCTCGACGGTCACGGTGCGGCCGATGTACTGCGCGCCGCGGATGTTCAGATCAGGCAGATCGCTCTTGGCATTGTCCGGCCGTGCGTAGCGGCGCACGAGAAAGACGGTGGCGACGGCGATGACCGCGAAAGCGATGAGCTGCCACTGCCATACGAAGCCGGTGGCCAGCGCCAGCAGGCCGACGAGAACGGCGGCGACGCCGAACCAGACGAAGTGCACGCCGGGCACGACCGTCTCGAGCCCGAACAGCAGCACAGCCAGGATGAACCAGTTCCATGGTCCGAAACCGGCAAAGAGATTGACGAGCGACATCGATGTGATCCAGGTCCTGCGAGGCTCAGAAAGCTAGCACACGTTCGCGTCAGGTTCTCGGCACACTACCGGGCGCGGCGCGCGAGTTGGCACGCCCCTCCTTGCCGAAGGCTTCGCTGGTGATCTCGGCAAGACCAGCCAGCGAGCCGATCACCGCGGATGCCTCAAGCGGCATCATCAGGATTTTCTGGTTGGGCGACCTTGCGATCGCCTCCAGTGCCTTCATGTAGTTGTTGGCGACGAAGTAGTTGATCGCCTGCACATTGCCGCCCGCGATGGCCTGGCTAACCACCTCGGTCGCCTTGGCCTCGGCTTGAGCCGCACGCTCCCGAGCCTCTGCGTCGCGGAACGCAGCTTCCTTGCGGCCTTCGGCCGCCAGCATGACCGCCTGCTTCTCGCCCTCGGCCTTGAGTATGGCGGCCTGGCGCAAGCCTTCCGCCTCGAGAATCTGCGCGCGCTTCTCGCGCTCGGCTTTCATCTGGCGGGCCATGCTGTCGACCAGATCGCGCGGCGGCGCGATGTCCTTGATCTCGATGCGCGTGACCTTGACGCCCCACGACTCGGTGGCGTTGTCCACCACCTGCAACAGTCTGGCATTGATCTGGTCGCGGTTGGAGAGCAGCTCGTCGAGGTCCATGGAGCCCATGACGGTGCGAATGTTGGTCATGGTCAGGTTGATGATCGCGGACTCAAGCTGGTTGACCTCATAGGCAGCCTTGGCTGCGTTCAGCACCTGGAAGAAGTTGACGCCGTCCACAGTCACCATGGCGTTGTCGCGAGTGATGATGTCCTGCGAGGGAATGTCGATCACCTGCTCCTTCATGTTCATCTTGGCGCCAATACGCTCCATCACGGGGATGAGGATGTGCAGACCAGGGCTGAGCGTGCGCGTGTAGCGGCCGAAATTCTCGACCGTCCAATTGGAGCCTTGCGGCACGACCTTGACCGTGGACCACAGCGCGATCACGGCCAGCACGATCAGCAGCAGGCCCATGATTTCGAAGCCGCCCGATATGAGATTCACGGTTCCCCTCCCGAAGGAAGCCAAGACATTCCAAAACAACAAAGCAAAGGATTAAGGGTCAATTGGCAATATCGCGTAAATGAAACGCAAATGAATGATGAAAAACGGGACATTACATTGTAGTTGCCTATCGCAGTATTGCGATCAAATTAAGGAATAGCGCAGAGCGGCGTGCACGGGCCAGGAGAAGGCCAGCCCTTTGAAGCGCCCTTGGGGATGCGGAGACACGGCTTACTTTGCGTTGACGACGTCTAGGCCTCGCTCGATGCGCTCCAGGCGACAATTGCTCGCCTATCGAACTTGGCGCGCTTTCCAGGCTTTGACAGATGTGAGAGCGGATTGGATATGGCTGCCCGCATCTCCGGCCGTCAGGGCCGACGCGATCTTGCCGTCGGGCGTGATCACGTAGGACGTTCGGCCGGCAAAGACCAAGCTGCCCAACCCGACCAGGACGTCGTAGGCCTTCGCAACATTCCCCTTGGGATCGGCGGCAACGGGGAATTTGTCGCGACAGGCCATGCGTGAGAACTCACGCTGCGTCTCGATCGTATCGGTGGAGATGCCGATGACCGAGGAGCCAAGCCTCTCGAACTCCGGCATGGCCTCCGCAAACAGGTTGGCTTCCTCCGTGCAGACCGATGTGAAGCTCTTTGGGTAGAAGTACACAACGACCGGGCCCTTCTTGAGGGCGTCGGACAGCGTGAAGGTCCGGTCCGCACCGCCCTGCGCCGCTTTGGTGGAGAATGCTGGCGCAATCGTCCCAACCGCAAGCTCGGACCACGCGAGGGATGGCAGCATGCCTGCAAGGAAACAGCTCAGAAGAAAGCGAGCGAGTGTTGCCATTGATGGCTCCAGATTGCGATGCCGCTACGCTGGTTTCGGAGCGTCTGGCATCTCGCAAAATCGCGGGGCTCTGTTAGTACGCCCTCGTCGCCAAGCGTTGTCACCAGAGGTGCTCTATCTTTCCGCGCCTCACCTTCCGCAGGGCACTTTCAGCGTCTCGCCAATGCTCTTGAAGTACCTCTCACACTCGGTCTGCGCCGGCGCCATCTTTGCAGCTTCGGCTGAACCCTTACCTTCCGCCGTCTTGATCTTCGGCGCAGGAGCGGCGAGCCTCTCAATCGGCTTGCTGGGAACGGCAGCTCGGTAACGCCTGATCTCCATCGCTGCTTCTGGCACACGACCCTGGGGGGATGAGAAAGCGTTCGCAGCCCAAACCGGGTGATCGCAAAACTCGCCTCGGGCGTTGCAGGCGTGTGCTTGCGTGCTCAAGCCCAAGGTTGCTACTGCCACGACTCCAAACCATAGAAGAACATTGGTCATGCGCGTGCCACGATGATAGTTGGGGTGAACTCCCCACACATAGCCCCAGGATGTAGGCAGCGAAGTGGCGAGCGCAATCGGCTCTCAAGCCACCGTTGCGCATTTCGCCAGCACGTCCGTGACGGCTTCACTCAACAGTGCATGGACTGGCTTGCCCGTTCGCTTTGAAAGTCTGATCAGCGCCGCACGCTGCTTCGCTTCGGGAATCCCGTCGGCGATGCCGGAGCGTGAAGGCGAGAGGCATGGCCCCACACAGCGATGCTAGAATGGGCACCAAGCTGATTTGCGGGAGACGCACCACATGGCGACGACAACCTACGCCAAGAGGTCAGAGAAGCTGACACTGCGCTTGCCTTCGCTCGCCGCCCCAGCAAGAGCGATGCAGGATAAGCTCGCCGTGCTGGTCGAGTTGGCCAGTGAAGGTTTGGCTGGTGCCTCAGGCATCATGGCGTTTTGCACCTTCGTCATGGGTAGCGCGTTCATAGTCTATACCTTCCTGAAACCATGGCTTTGACCTGCCCGAATTGTTGCTAGTGTCCCGATCGCGAAGTTCGTCGGATCTCGCGGCAACCGTTGAACGAACTTCGCGATCGAAAGGACACTAGAAAGCTTATGATTTCTAGTGTGATTCAGATAAAGAAATTCGCTCACGGACCTGCTGCGAATGCCGGCGAATTTCTCGATCATCACACTAGCAGTGATGCGGTATGGCGCAGGCTTCCCTTGGATGAACCGCTCTTCTTCCTTGGTGCCAGGCACTGAGACTAGCGGAGCTTTCAAGGAGAGGATCAACAATGACGGCAGCGATAATTCGCCGTCAAACCCAGCCGGCGAGCTCGCGGCGTACGACAGATTCGATCACACGCAGACCCTCGGCGCTGTCATTCAAGGCCGGGATATAGGCGAAGCTCTCGCCTCCGCCGTTCAGGAAATAGCCGCGGTTCTCGACATCGAGCTCCTCAAGGGTCTCCAGGCAGTCGGCCGAAAATCCGGGAGCGGTGACGGCCAGACGACGCACGCCCGATGCGGCGAGGTGCTTGATGGTCTCATCGGTATAGGGCTGCAGCCATGGATCGTTGCCGAAGCGCGACTGGAAGGAGGTGCGCCAGCGGTTCGGCGCCAGCTCGAGCCGCTCGCGCAGCAGCCGTGACGTTGTCATGCACTGGTCATAGTAGGGGTCGCCCGCGCTCCGGTATTGCTCGGGCATGCCGTGGAAACTGGCAAGGATGACCTCCGGCTCGAAATCGAGCACCGCCAGCTTCGCGGAGATCGACGATGCAAGAGCGTCGATGTAAGCGGGGTCATCGTACCAGGGCGGAGCCGTACGCACAGCCGGCTGCCAGCGCATGCGCATCAACGTTCTGAATGCCTCGTCGCACGCTGTTGCAGTGGTTGCTGCCGCATACTGCGGATAGAGCGGCACAAGCAGAATGCGGTCGCAGCCCTGCGCCTGCAGGGCCTGCAGTCGACTCTCAGTCGTTGGATTGGCGTAACGCATAGCCCAGTCGACAACGATGCGTGGATCGCCTTTCAGCGCGTGGGCGAGCTTCTCCGCTTGCGCGCGTGTAATGGTCTTCAGCGGGCCTTCGTTGCGCTCCTTGTTCCAGATCGAGGCGTAGTCGCGACCCTTGGGGCCGGGACGCACCGTCAGGATGATCAGATTGAGGATCGGCCACCATTTCCATCGCGGCTCCTCGATGACGCGGCGGTCAGACAGAAACTGCTTGAGATAGCGACGCATGGACCAGTAGTCGGTGGCATCGGGTGTACCGAGATTGAGCAACAGCACGCCAATGCGCCCGCCGGCCGCTGGCGGGTGGCCGGAAGACCGATGGCTTTCGCCGGTGCCCACATCACTTTTCAGTTGCATGAACCAACCCTCGACCTCATCGGTCAGTCGAGCGTGCGCAAGAGCTCTGCAAACAGGCGGCAGCGCGGCACCAGCGAGGACACGAGCAGATGCTCCTCGAACGTGTGCGCACCGTCGCCATCGACACCCAGGCCGTCCAGCGTTGCACAGCCGAGCGCGCCAGTAAAATTGCCGTCGCTGCCGCCGCCGAACGAGCCGTGTTTCAGCTCGAAACCGATCTCGGCAGCGAGGATGCGGGCCTTCTCGTAGAGGGCTAACGTGGCCTTGTGCGCCTGCCAAAGCGGACGCACCGGACCCGGCTCCACGACGATGCTGACGCCATCGGCCTCGCTTTGCAGGCCCTCCATGCGCTGGCGCACTTCGACCGCAATGTCCTGGGTCGGGGCAACCGCGAGCACCTCGGCGCGACACTCGATCGGCATGACGTTGACGAAGGTGCCGCCATGGATCTTGCCGACGCTGAAAGTCATGCCGCGCTCGAAATCGGTCATGGACTCGATGCGGTCGATCACACGAGCCATGGCGCGGATGGCGCTGCGGCCTTGCCGATTATTGGCGCCCGCATGCGCCGGCCGGCCGTGCGTGGCAACGATGAAGCGCTGAAAGCCGAAGCGGCCCGTAACGATCACACCGTTCTTGCACGGCTCCGTCACGAGCACGTATTTGTGGCGCTTCGCCTCCGCCTCGATGCGCTCGCGTGAGGAGGGGCTGCCCACTTCCTCATCCGGTACGAAAATGAACGTGACGGGTAGGCGCGGCCCGGCACCGACCGACTTGACGATGCGCAGCGCATCGATGGCGATGCGGCATCCACCCTTCATGTCGTAGACGCCGGGGCCATAATAGCGATCGCCTTCACGGCGCAGCGGCAGGCGGCCATTGAGCGTACCGACGAGATGCACGGTGTCGAGGTGTGACAGAACGAGAATGCCGGATGCCGCCGTCGGGTCCGTGCCATCGAACCGCGCCAGAAGGATGTCGGCAAAACCCCCGCTCCCCGGCGCGCGCTCGATGCGGCCGCCCAGGTCGCGCATTTCGGCAGCGGCCAGGTCCATCATCTGGTTGACGCCGTCCACATGCACGGTCGGGCTTTCCACACGTGCCCAGGAGGCGATGCCCTCGAGACTCCGCTCGGCGTCGAAGTGGCTGATCGACAACAATTCGCTTCTCCCGAAGTTGCGGCGCGCTCGACGGCCGCATTCGTGTTTGACGGCGACACCTATCATCCACAAATTGGACCGGATGATCCACGCGCACGACGCCGCAACACCACTTCTTGATCGCTGGCGGCTGGAGGCCGTAGCGCCGACCCTCGCGGCCCTTGCAATCGCCATATTTCTCCTGGCGCCCCGAGCAGCGCCGGGTCTGCTTGTCTTGTTGTCCGCCATTCCGGCCGTCGCGTTTATGACAGCCGGAAGGACGGCAATGGCGGCGCTATTGGCGCCTCTGGTCGCGGCCTGCGCCGCCTTCGGCTGCTACATCATCGCGAACGCGTCCTGGTCCGCTGACCCCGCACAGGCCTATGGCAAGGTGCTTTTCTACTGGGTTGCCGTTGCGCTCGTGTTTCTGGCCATTGCCGGACTGCCCAAGCTCGGCGCGCGGGTCCTGGGATACATGCAGCAGGCGATCCTCGCCGCCACAGCCATCGGCGCCGGCGTGCTTTTCTTCGAGGTGCTGAGCCACGGCCTGATCGAGCGCGTGCTGTTTTCCAACATTAGGTGGCTTCGGCCCGATCCGAAGCACATTCAAGTGGTGGACGGACGCGTGACGGCGATCGGGCCTTACATGCTCAATCGCAACATGGCGGCGCTGTGCCTGGTGATCTGGCCATCGCTTCTTATGCTGCGTACGCTGTGTGGCACGCAGATGGCGCGCCATGTCGGCGCCGCTTTGCTCACCGTGGCCGGCGTTGCGATCTTGTGGTCGGACCATGCGACATCGGTGATCGCCATAACGCTCGGAGGCTTAACGTTGGTGGGCATGAGCCTCGCCGTACGGGCTATGCGCACATTGATCGCCGTCGCTTGGACGGCGGCGGCACTGCTCGCCGTCCCGATCGCTTCGCTCGCCTTCGACCACCAGCTCCAGCTTGCCGAATGGCTGCAGCAGACGGCGCGCAATCGCATCATCCTGTGGGGCTACACGGCCAGCGAGATCAGGAAGGCGCCGCTGCTGGGTGTCGGCGTCGCCTCGACCCGGGAGCTCGACGAGGCCCGAGCGCCGACCGCAGCCCGGCTGGAGGGTTATGGCTATGCGCTGCGCACCGGCCGGCATTCGCACAGCATCTTCATGCAGACGTGGTACGAGCTCGGCGCTATTGGCGCCGTCCTGCTGCTCGTTATCGGGCTTCTGGGGCTGAGGGTGCTGTGGCGACTGCCGCAGGTCGATCAGCCGATTGCCTTTGCCGGCTTCGTGGCGGCGGCGACGATCGGCGCATCGAGCTGGGGCATGTGGCAGACGTGGTTCATGGCTGCCTACGGCATCTGGGCCGTGCTGCTGGCTTTGGCGCTGGAAGGCGCGCGCAGGCAACGCCTTGGCCTGACCAGGACGTCTACATGATGCGTTTGCGCCGGTCAGTCGTCGCTGGAGTCCTTGGATTTGCCGGCCTCGAGCCGGGCCAGATCATGCGCAATGAGCCAGTATTTCTCCATCCGCCCGGCGAATGGCCGGGCGCGGTCAGCAAACAGCCGGCGCGCCATGGGAAGCGCGAGAGCCCGGAGCTCCTGCTGACGGGCTCGGCAGGCCTGGGCAACGATGTCCAGCTCCTCCTTTGTCAGACCATTCTTGCGGTGCGAAGCGACAAACGCCGTGAGCACCGCGTAGTCGTGCTCCTCACCTAGAAGCTGTGCAATATCGCGCGCAGCCGTTGCGCGTGCGCGGCAAACCTCCGGCCAGGCACGCGTCAGCAACAACATCTGCCGCCAGTGCTGCTGCACGGACTTGCGCAGCTCATGGAAGGCCTCGCCGTCCGCGCCCTCCTCGATCCGCGCCAGGGCGCGCCGCCCCAGGCGATAGCTGGCCTGCAAGCCAGCCGCCAGCTGCTCGAACCCCTCCGCCTTGACCTTGAGGCGCGCGAAGCGCTTCTTGGCTGCAACTATCGACACCTTGGCCTTGCGGAGGTTGGCGGGAGCGGCGGCGTTGCCCGGATGTGCTCCCTTCCCGTTCAGGAGATCGCGCAAGGGAGCGACACAGGCTTTACAGTTGTCAGAGAGGCGTGCCTCGAGCTTGGCCAGCGTCTCGCGCATCACATCGATGTCGCGGGCCGACGAGAGCAGACGTCCGGCGTCGCGCAACTGGGTGTTCTCGCGGCGGTAGACGGTCTCGCCCAAGGCGGGGCGGGCAAGACGCAGCAACGCGCGCGCGCGCTTGAGGCTCTTGCGCGCCTCGTGCACAGCGGCCACGGGGTCGGACGTATCCTTCAGGCGCTGCTCGGCCAGCTCGAGCTGAGCAAGACCAATGCGCCGCACACCCCGCGTGAGCGACTCGTTGAGCTTGAAACGGTAAGCCATGGGCCCCTGGGCAAATTCCCCGCTCCAATCTCTGACGCAAAACTGTCACAAACAAGCGGCTTCGCGGCCGCATCATTGTCGTTCCCTTCACCGGCGCAGAAATTCGAATGAACTCAATGACCTCTGATGTCGGCCGCCCACGCGAGCCATTGTCGCACACGCGCCTCCGGGTCGGCATGCGTGAAGAAATCCGTGATGACCGCCACACAATCAGCTCCTGCCGCCAGCACGCCGGGCGCACGCTCGGGGGTGATGCCACCGATGGCGCAGAGTGGTATGGACCCGATGCGCGCCTTCCAGTCGGCGATGCGGTCGAGGCCCTGCGGGCCGAACTTCATGACCTTGAGCTTGGTTTCGTAGATGGGGCCCAGCGCCACGTAGTCCGGCTCGGCGGCGAGCGCAACGGCCAGCTCCTCATGGCTGTGGGTTGAGATGCCGACCTTCAATCCGGCCGCTTTGATCGTGGCCATGTCGGCGGCGGCAAGGTCCTCCTGGCCCAGGTGAACGTAGTCGGCACCGGCGGCGATCGCCTCGCGCCAGTAGTCGTTGACGATAAGCTGACAGTCGTGACAGATGCAGACCTCGAGCGCTTCCAAGACTTGGCGGCGAACCTCCGCCTCGCTCGCATCCTTGAGCCGCAGCTGAATAGTTCTGACGCCGAGAGGCACCAGCCGCTTTAGCCAGCCTACATCCGGTGCGATCGGATAGAAGACGTCGAGACCGGCCGCCGGCATCTATGCTCGCCTTTAGTTGTCGCGTGACGTGAAGAACGGCGTGCCCGCAACCGGTGTCGACGGGGCTGCCATGTCGCGCATCTCCATGAGGCCGGCCTCGTAAGCGGCGCGGCCCGCCTCGATGGCGGACGCGAAGGCCCGTGCCATGGTGACGGGATCGCCGGCCTTGGCCACCGCGGTGTTCAGGAGCACCGCATCGAAGCCCATCTCCATGGCATGGGCAGCGTGGCTCGGCGCGCCGATGCCCGCATCGATGACAAGGGGGACGCCGGGCAAATAATTGCGCAGGGTGCGCAGGGCGTAAGGGTTGGCGAGGCCGCGGCCGGTGCCAATCGGCGCGCCCCAGGGCATCAGCACCTCGCAGCCGGCGGCGAGCAGACGCTCGGCTACACCCAGATCCTCGGTGGTGTAGGGAAACACCTTGAAGCCGTCGGTCAGGAGAGCCCGCGCGGCTTCGACGAGGCCGAACACGTCGGGCTGCAGCGTGTCGTCGTTGGCGATGACCTCGAGCTTCACCCAATCCGTGCCGAACAGCTCGCGCGCCATCTCAGCGGTGGTGATGGCTTCCTTGGGTGTACGGCAGCCGGCAGTGTTGGGCAGCACGCGGGCGCCGGTCGACTTGATCAGGTCCCAGAAGCGTTGCCCGCCCTTGTCGGCGGCGGCCTCGCGTCGCAGCGAAACCGTGAGGATGCTGGCACCCGACGCCTTGACCGCCTCGCGCAACACCTGGGGCGAAGGGTATTGAGCGGTGCCAAGCAGGAGCCGCGAGGCAACCTCGGTGCCGTAGAGCTTGAGCGGGGTTGCCGCGGCCGGACGCGGCGCGTGTACGTTCATGGGAATCAACTCTATCCGCCTTGGCGCGGCGCCACGATCTCGATCCTGTCGTCGGGCGCTAGCCGAGTGCCGGCACGTGCCCGCTCAGGCACGAACTCGCCGTTCAGCGCCGTCGCAACCTTGGCATCGCCGTAGCCGAGCTCGGCGATCAGCTCGGCCAGATTGGCGGCACGCAAACGCACCGCCTCGCCGTTGACGAGCACGTTAAGGCTCGTCGCTGTCGCCGTTCCTGCCATATTCGCGCATGCCTCTCGACCGTCTGCAATTCCCCTCAATGTAGGCAATTTTTGCTTGCCGACAAAGCGTTCCAGGAACCGCATCCATACACAGACGCCAACTTAACCTTCCCCGCTGTCTAGGGCTATGTCGTGGGAGATCAACTCGCACTGGGTCAGTGCGGCCTCATCGCTTACTTTACGAAGCCGCTCGAGGTAGCGCTCACGCCGGCACCTTTTCGTGCACTACCTCGTCGGCCCAGCGCGCGAAACCCTCCGCCGAGCGCGCCGCCGCCACGTAGTCGGCCTGCGCCTTGTGGTCGGCCGGATAGGCACCGACCAGCTCGATCGGCCAGGCGCCATTCTCCGCCCGGGCGATGGCCGTGACATACAGCGCCGGGATAGTGCCTGCCGCGAGCAGCGGGTCCTGCAGGAAATCGCCGTCCTCGATGCGCTCGACCGTAACTAGCGTCTGCCGCGAGGCATGCGCCATCAGCATTAGCTCGCGCCGCACGCCGATCCACACGTTGCCCTGGCGGTCGGCCTTGAGCGCATGAAACAGCGTCACGTCGGGCCGGATCGCGGGCAGAACCACGATGGGATCGCGCACCCCGCTCTCCGCGACCGGGTTATCGATCACCTTCCAGTCGGGCCGCACGCGCAACAGGTCGGAGCCGATGATGCCGCGCAGCGGCATGAACGGGATACCCTTCTCCGCCGCCTGCAACCCCGCCTGGATGGCCGGACAAGTCGCATCCCACATCTCGATCTCGCCGCTCTTCAGCGCTGCGGTGAAACGCGGCGCCAAGCCGTTCTCGCCCATGGTCACGGCGGCGGCCTCCACGCGCGCCACGCATCCGGCGCCGATCAACATGTCCACCTGCATGCCGCCTGCCGGCACCGCCACCACATGCAGATCGCGCACCGGCCGGCGCATCAATGCCCGAACGGCCGCCATGGCGCAGCCCGAGTAGTCCGGCGGCAGCGCGATGCGCGCGCCGTCCGGGATACGGGCCGCCAGCGCCTCGAGCTCGAGAACTTCCGTCAATTGCGCCGACATGGGAGCGCTCCTGTCTGACCCTTATGTCCCTACGCGCAAATTCATCAGCGCTGGCCGCGAGAAGCGGGCGAACTTCGGAACCAGCACACTAGCTGATCATGCCACCAAAATGGCCGCTGCGCGATGCAAAGTCACCGGCTCGGGTTCCAGCAGAAGCCCGATCGCCTCGCGCTCCCAGGCATCGCCACGGGGTTCCAGCGGGTCCGCCGCCTCCAGCCTGTGCTCGACCACGAACCGGCTGAGGATGGCACGTCGCGCGTCGAAGCCCGGCCGTGTTCCTTCCCAAGCCAACATGACCGCGCTCGCCGCGTTGTAGAGCGCGCGTGCGGCAACGCGCGCATGCCGCTCACCGTCCGCATCGCGCGCGGCGCTCCGGGCAAATCCGAGCGCCCTCTCGGTCAAACTCTCCAGACGTCCGAGATACCCGCGCGGCAGCCCGCCCGCCTCGGCAACTCGGCTGCGCAGCAACGCCGCCAGCGCCTCGTCCGCGCCCGATTTGCCGACCGCGCGCTGCACCACGTCGAGCGCATTGATGTTGCTCGTCCCTTCCCACAGCACGCCGATGTGGGCATCGCGCACCAGCCGCGCATTGACCCACTCCTCGATGTAGCCGTTGCCGCCGCGCACCTCCATCGAGCCGGTGGCAACAGGAATGTTGTCGCGGCACGCGCTGAGCTTCACCAGCGGCGTCAGGATGCGCAGCAGTGCACTCGCCTGGTTGTCGCCGGCGGCAGCTTTGTCCATGACGTGCGCCGACAGCATGGCCATCGACAGCGCCTGCTCCGCCGGCACCATGATTTTCATGAGCTGACGCCGCAATAGCGTGTACTCGACGATGGCGTTGCCGAACGCACGTCTCGAACGTGCCGCCGCCAGCGCCTCGTTGAGACACCGGCGCATCATGGCTGCTGCCCGCACGCCGTGCGAGAGGCGCGACAGGTTCACCTGATCCATCATCTGCTTGAAGCCGCGATCGAGCGCGCCAACCGGATACGCCACCGCGCCTTCGAGCCTGATCTCGCCGCTCGCCATGGAGCGCGTGCCGAGCTTGTCCTTGAGGCGCACGATGCGATAGGCGTTGCGCGTCCCGTTCTCCAGATAGCGCGGCAGGGCGAACAGCGCGAGCCCGCGCGTGCCAGCGGGGGCGCCCGCCGGACGAGCCAGCATCAGGGCCACCTCGGCGTCGGTATGCGAGCAGAACCACTTCTCGCCGTACAAGCGCCAGCGCCCACCTTCATGGCGCGCCACCGTCTCCAGCGCGCCGACATCTGATCCGCCCGCCTTCTCGGTGATGAACTGCGTGCCCTTCCACAGCGCTGCCAAATCGCCCGACAGCATGCGCGGCAGCAGATAACTCTTCAGCTCCTCGCTTCCGTAGCGGCGGATCAGGTGGATCGAGGTGTCCGTGACGCTGATCGGGCACATGATGCCGAACTCGCCCTGCACGAACAGGTACTGGAAGCCGTATTTGGCGACAGCCGGCAGCGACCGCTCCCATCCGAGCACGCCGCCGCGATGGCTCATGGCGTGAAACTGGAAGTCGCCGAAGGCGATGCTCTCCATCTCACGATAGGCGGGATGATAGGCAATGCGGTCCTCGTCGTGGCCGAAGCGGTCGCGCGCTTCCAGCACCGGTGGATGCTGATCGGCGATGCGCGCCAGCTCGTCGAGCCGACCGCCGGCTAGCTTACCCAACCGCGCGAAGTGGGGCTCGAAATGGGCATGCGCGTCGGGCGCGAGATAGAGCTTTACCAAATCCCTGAAACCGCGATCCAGCGCGTGGAAATCCGCGCCCGCACACTCTGCCGCCAGCGGACTGGCCGATGCCGCTGCACCTGTGGGCATGGGAGACAGCGGCGATATCGGACTCTGGTCGTTCATGGGCCTGCCCCTGCCGACACCTTATCAGATCCTATTTTCCACCGAGCAAGTGGCGGCGTACAGCCTCCTTCAGATCATTCATGGCTGCCGCCTTGGCTGCTGCGTTCGGACCGCCGCTCACTCCGCGCATCCGGCAGGCAGCCAGTGCACTCTTCAACCCGACCTCGATGCGTCGCCCCTGCTGGTCGTTGGTGATCTGCCCGCTCACGCGCTCCTTCCACGTTCCGTCTGCCTGCTCCTCGAAAATGCAACGGCTCCAATTCTCACCCGTCGCTACGTTGTAGGCACGATCCCCGTCGAACCCGTGCGGGGCGCCCGCATAGACCTTGACCTCGACCTTCGCACCTTCCGCCCTCAGCTTCTCTGCGTATTCAGTGCAGGGTGCCACACCGGCATACGTGTCGGCGGCCCCGATCAGCATGTATATGGGCGCACCGGAGGTCTTGGGGCGCAGATAGTGCGAGCCGCACGCCGGATAGACCGGTACATGCAGCGCAAAACGAAGACCCGACGGCAAACCGGCGCGCTCAGCACGCCGTTCGTGCGCGCTCAGCAGTGCAACCGTACCGCCCTTCGAGAAGCCGACGATGCCGATCTTCGCAGCGTCGATGCGGGGATGCCCTGCTAGTGCCTTCAGCGCTGCAAAGGCATCATCGGTCATTTCCAGGGAAGACACGGCGTCTTGATTGCTGACGGTAGTGGAGATACCTCGCGGCTTGAATGAATCAATCACGAGCGCCGCCATACCCATGCCCACCAGCTCGCGCGCGTAGCGGTGCTCACGCGCCTCGCTAACGCCACCGCTGCCATGGTGAATGACCATGGCCGGCACCTTGCCGCTTCCCGCTGGAAGCAGGAGCTGGCCCGGCACCTGGATGGGTTTGCCGCGGTGGTCGCGCGCGAATGTCAGCGTTTCGCTGGTCTGCTGCGCCACGGCGAGACTGGGTTGAAGCATCAGGAAAGCGGTGATGACAGCAGAGCCGTATCTGTAACGCCGTGACCGTGCAGCCCGCGCCAATTCTTGTCGGCACATTGCGCCATCGACCAACACTGCGTCCTCCCCTCGGCATGTTCAGCTCACACTGGCACGTCCAAGAGAAAGCACACAACTCACGAGCCACAGCTGCTGCAAGTGCCTTTCATTCGGCACACGTGAACGTGGATCGACCCGCCTTGCTGCCAATCGATCTTCGCGACCACACGCAGCATTCCCCAAAAGCAGAGGAGCTGCCGGTCGTGAAACCGGCAGCTCCGCCCCCGCTAGTACCAGCAGATGGTCCCCTCTCGGAGACCCCCAATGCCATCCGCTGGCCCTCTAACTCCCAGCCCCTGCGACTTGCGCCGCTCAGCCCCCGCTTCAGGTCCGGAAGCATATTCCGTTCTGGCATCGTGGCCTCAGATGCCAGCGTCAGCGCGGCACCATACGAGCGCACGACACGAACGCAAGCGTGCTTTTACTCAGCGCGATCACTTTTCCACTTGCCTCGCCCATTGCATCTGCCGCGCACGGCACGTCGATGTTCTACTCGGCCGTCGACGCCAAGGGCCGACCTTGCGCATCGCGCGCGGCGTGCATCCGTCCACTCAAGCTGCGGTTTCTTCCTCAGAATCCGCGCAGCGAAAAAACGCTGTGATGCGAGAGCGAAAAACGATGAAAGGCGGTGTTCGGACTATGTTCAGGCTTCGTCTCATCGCTGCAGATCGAAGACTCGTGCCGATATCGCCACAGGCCAAGTTCGACATTGCCTGTGGATGACTTCAGGCGGCGATCTCCATCTCGAGCAGCCCACGAAGCACAGGTGGTGGCGCGATCGACGTGCGCGTCCTCAGGTTGAAGAACACGTTGACGGCCTCGCCGGTCGCAAAGCAAGCGCCATCGAAGAACGCACCGTAACCGGTCACGATGGACCGGTCGCCGACGCGCACGAAGCGCCCGCCGACCTCAACGGTGCCCGGATAGTGCAGCTCACGTTTGTAGTCGATGGCGACGCGCGCCAAAACGTAGTCGATATCAGGGCCAAGCGCCGCTTGCTTCAACACCCGATCGAACAGCTCGCAGCGAGCCGCCTCGAAGTACGAGGCAATCGAGACATTGTTCACGTGTCCGAGCTTGTCAGTGTCGCTGAAGCGGATGGTGACCGGCGTGAAGGCCTTGAACGTCTCCCGCCGCGTCAGATCAAGAGCCTTCTGGTCAGCCATCGGTCTCCTCGCCTAGTCTCAGGTTGCATTGCCGGCGCGCATGGTCGTGGGCTAGCTGTGCGAAATCAAGGGCTCATGCCGGGGAGGCAGCGCGTGAACGAGCCAGGACCGCTCCAAGGCCTTACCGTGCTCGATCTGAGCCAGGGTATCGCCGGGCCGTCGTGCGGCAACCACTTCGCCGAGTATGGCGCACGCGTCATCAAGATCGAACCGCCCGACGGCGACTGGATCCGAAAGCTCGGCACCGATATCGCCGGCACCTCCTCGCCAGCCATCGCCTACAACCGGGGCAAGGAGAGCCTCGCACTCAATCTCAAGCGGCCCGAGGCGTGCGATATCGCCTTGAAGCTCGCTGCACGGGCTCAGGTGCTGATCGAGAGCGCACGGCCCGGCGTGACGGAGCGCCTCGGCCTCGGCTTTGGGGCGGTGAAGGCCGCAAGTCCCGACATCATCTACGTTTCCGTCTCCGGCTGGGGCCAGCATGGACCCAATCGCACCGAGCCCATGGTCGACACCGTCGGCCAGGCCGTCTCTGGCCTGATGAGTGTCACGCGCGATCGCGACGGCGCGCCAGTCAAAGTCAATGCCACGCTGATCGACGCCATCACCGGCCTCTATGCCTTCCAGGCCGCGATCATGGCGCTATGGGGCAAGCAGCCGGGAAGCGGCGCCCGTCATCTCGACATCAGTTTGCTCCAGGCTGCGGCGCACATTCAGGCGCCCAACATTCTCGAATACGCCTACGTGGGGCGATCGCCGGGATTGCTCAATCCGCCGGCCGGCAACTACCGCACGCAGGACGGGTGGATCGCCATCACGCTGGTCAATGAGGCGCAGTTCGCCGGCATCTGCGCTGCCATCGGCAGGCCCGAGCTGGCACAAGACGCGCGCTTCAACTCCTTCCAAACGCGCAAGGCGAACGTCGCCGCCCTGACGGAAATCCTCGACGCCGCGCTCGCCATCTGCACTACCGACGATTGGGTCCAGCGCATGACTGCGGCCGGAGCGCTGGCGAGCCGCATCAACACCTACGGCGACTGGCTGGCCGACCCGCACGTCGCCGCCGTCGCCGCGGCTCCGCCTTATGCACTTGCGAACGGCAGGACCGCACCCTTGCCACATCTGCCGAGTGCGCGGCCCTTCACTGCTGGGGTGCCGCGCATCGGTCAGCACACGCACGCACTACTGGCAGAAGCCGGGCTTGCGGCCGGTGAGATCGACCGCCTGCTGTCCCTCGGGATCGCGCACACCGACAGCGCCGCACGCGGGAGCAGCAAGGCATGACCGACCGCGTCGATCCGGCCGGTTTCCGCTTCGGCCCGCAGCGCTACTTCGAGGACTTTGCCTTGGACGAGGCGTTCTACATTCCCTCGCGCACCGTCACGGATGCGCACTTCCTGGCCTTCCAGGCTGCCTCCGGCGACAATCATCCAATCCACTACGATCGCGAATTCTGCAAGCGGCACGGCCATCCCGATCTGCTGGCGCACGGCTTCCAGGTTGCGATCCAGACTGCGGCCGGCGCCGGCATCTTCCCCTTCCTCGTCGAGGACAGCCTCAAGGGCTTCATCGAGCAGTCCTCGCGCTTCCTGAAACCCGTCTATGCCGGTGACACGCTCTATCCGCGCCTCGTCGTCGCCGAGCTCACGCCGCAGCGAACGACGGGCGTGCTGACGCTCAAGTCGACCGTCCACAACCAACGTGGCGAGCTGGTGCTGGAAGGTTTGCAGCGCTATCTGTTGAGAAAGCGACCGTGAATGGGCCACAGCCTCAAAATCAATGCGCGTTCCTGCGGAAGACAGCCGAGGCGAGCAGCCCGGCGCCAACGGCCATCAAAACGGTGGCCATGCCGTACCATAACGAGTGTCGCAATGCGAACCCGTGCAACAGCTCCTCGAGCCCTTCCCGCTCCAGGTTCAAGCGCACGGTGTACCGGCTGAGCAGCTCGCCTTCGCGGAACAGATAAACGCGCGTATCGAACGGCCCTACCGTCACGTTGGCCGGCAGGTCGATCGAGGCCCGAAACAAACTGCGGCCGATGAAAGCAACGCCATACTGCTCTTGCTGAAAGAGGCGTTCCTTCTGCTTGATGCGCACCACGGCGTCGCGGAATTCCTTGATCTCCTTGGTCGGCGGCCCGCTGAACGTACCGCTCGACAGCGTCATACGCACATGCTCGAAGCCGATGTCGTTGGCCTTGAGCACGTCCTCGGAGGCGATCTCGTCCAGCGGACGCGTGGAGGCAATGGCGTAGTAGCTCGGCACGCTGTCGAACACGAGCGACTGCACGTTGAGCCACAGGCCAGCGACGTTGGCCTTGCGCCGCGCCACCAGCCGCGACGGTGTGCCGACCAGCACGATCACGACATCGTAGAGGCCTGCCTCGGGGCTGGCCTGGCGGCTGTTGTCGACGGCGCCGAACACCACCACCTCGGTGCCCGAGAAGCTGGAAGTGACGGCCACGCGCCTGGTCGACACGTCGGCCTGCACGGTCTCGCGCGGCTCAGCCTTCGGCGCTGGCTCCGGCGCAGTCTCGCCCGACTTCGTTTCAGGCAGCGGGCGTTCGGGAACCGGCACGGGCACCGGCGTCCCGCGCTGGCGCCGCTGCGCCAGCCCCTCGCCGCTGAGGCTGGCGAGCAACAGACAGGTCGTCAGGGTGATCAGCCCCCCTGCCCACATCCTTCTGGCGGCCACACGCCGCATCAAGCCCCCCTGCCCGCGTTGGTTACGGAAAACAGCTCGTCCGGATGGGCTATCAGGCTCCAGGCCATGCGCAGACCGACCAGCAGCACCAATGCGGCCAGCAGGAAGCGCAGTTGCTCGCCTTTAAGTTTTTCCCCGGCCACCGCCCCGAATTGCGCTCCCACTACGCCGCCGATCATGAGGAGCAGAGCCAAAATCAGGTCGACTGATTGGTTCTGGTGCGCGTGCAGAATGGTCGTGGCCGCCGTCACGAACACGATCTGGAACAGCGACGTGCCAACCACGACGTTGGTTGGCACATGCAGCAGATAGATCATAGCTGGCACCATGATGAAACCGCCGCCGACGCCCATGATCGCCGCCAGCAGACCCACGCAAGCGCCGATCGCCAGCGGTGGAATGGCGCTGATGTAGAGCTTGGAGCGCTGGAAGCGCATCTTGAACGGCAGGCCATGGATCCAGTTGTGCTGGCCGGACCGTCGCGCCAGAATTGAGCCTCCCTGCCGCGACTTGCGCATGACGCGTGCGCTCTCGATCAGCATCAGCGTGCCTATCACGCCGAGAAACGTCACGTAGCTGACCGTGAGAAAGAAATCGAACTGGCCGATGCCCCGCAGGAGCTTGACCACCTCCACACCCACGATGGATCCGGCCACGCCGCCGACGAGCAGCACCGTGCCCATCCTGATGTCGACATTATTGCGCCGCCACTGGGCCAGTGCGCCCGACACGGACGAGGCGACGATCTGGGCCGCCTCCGTGCCGACCGCGACGGCCGACGGAATGCCTGAGAAGATGAGCAGAGGCGTCATGAGAAATCCGCCGCCGACGCCGAACATGCCGGACAGGAAGCCGACGGCAGCGCCCATGCCGACGAGTATCCAAATGTTCGCGGACATCTCGGCAATCGGCAGATAGAGCGTCATGTGCTTCTCTCGGGGCCCGGCCAGGCCGAAATGACATGGCCGGCGAGACACAAACCCACGTCAGCGGAGCGCACAGATCAGGATGAAGCTCGTGGCTGCTCGCCACCACCCGCAATACTCACGCTTTGGGCCGCAGCCGCCGTTTGGCATCAATGCGACGAAATGCAGTGGTGGCAGCCCGCACCGCGAGCCGGTTCGAGTAAGTGCTCCCCAGGCGAAGAAATCGCAGACGCCCGAGAATTGCAACCGACAAGGTAAGATACCCAGCGCTCGGTGGCTGCGACACGCCCATTAGGTACGCGGCGTGGAGTTCGCGGCCATCCGGGACTGGCCTCAGTCGGGGCTGCCGGCAGCCCGCCCCTTCCAGGCCTCCCCGACGGTGCGCGCGTCATTGACGAGCTGGTCTGATGTCAGGGCGCGCCAGGCCGCGATATCCATCTCGGTGGCTTTGATCGCAGCGGGACTGAGCCGCTCCTTGACCAGCTCCCGCCGGCGTAGAGCCTCCTTATCGCCGCTTCGTGCCGCCAGGGCGTACCACTTGTAGGCTGCAGCGTAGTCCTTACCGACGCCGAGACCGTTCTCATAGAGGATGCCAAGGTTGTACTGGCTGTCGGCCAGACCGTGCGCCGCCGCCTCGGTGAACCACCGCCCCGCGGCGGCGTAGTCCACCGTCGCGCCCTCGCCATTGCCGGCGCTGAGCACAGCCAGATTGTGCATCGCCTTCACGTTGCCCTGCTCGGCGGCCCGCTTGTACCAGGCTTTCGCGCGCGCCGGGTCTGCCTTGACACCGGCTCCGCGCTCGTACAACGCCGCCAACCGGTATTGCGCCGCTGCCAGACCTTGTGTCGCGGCACGCTGATACCATGTGGCTGCCTGCTCGAAATCCTGTTTGACGCCCTTGCCTTCCGCGAACCGCGCGGCGACCTCGAACTGCGCTGACGCGTCGCCGTTGGCTGCGGCGTGGCGCAGTGAATGCGGCCCGATCATCAGCGGCGGCAGCTCCACGCTCGTGCGCGGCTGGGATGCCTCGCCGGTCTGACGCGTTTCTTGCTGTCCCGCAGCCGCCTCACTAGCGGACACCACGGCCGGCTGCGCCGCACTACTGTTGGCCGCCTGTTGACCGAGCTGCGTGGAGATGGTGGCCATGCGCTGCTTCTGCCGCAGACGTAGGAGCTCCTCCGGCGACAGGGCCGTGGGGCCCTGCTCGATCACCACGCCGACCGGGCCTTGCAGCGTGTCCTTCCTGGCCGGCGCCGTCCATCGGTCGAACTCGGCTGAAGTGCCGGCAGCCGTGCCTCCGTTCTCCATGCGCTGCGCCTGCGTTTCGGGCGCTTCACCGCCACGCTCCTTGCGCCAGTCCGGCGCTGTGTGCTCGATCGCCTGATCCGGCCTGCCAGCCGCCTTCGCGCGCCGACCGGCCCCACCACCATCCACGTCCGGCCCCGCGGAAGACCGCAAAGCAGGTGGTATGGACCGCGTCGTCTCCCCGGGATGCTGCTGCTCGGCAGACTGCGTGCTCACATCGTCGGGCAGACGGAGCCTTGGGCCCGAGACAAGCCAATAGCCCGCGAGCAGGAAGGCCGCCAAGCTGGCGGCAAGAAGAATGCCGGGACGCACCGGCAAACGGCCATCGGCGTACCCGGATGCCGCGCTCGTTGTGCGAGCGCCGAGGAACGGAAACGGTTTGACATCCTCTTCGTGACCAGCGGCTTCGGCCGCCAGTCCGGCTCCGGCCGTAGCAGCATCACGATCACCCGTGGCTCTCGCATCGAAGGCGGAGGCCGATCCGATGTAACGATCGCCCATGCCCAGCTCACCCCACGCGGGTGGGGCGAATCCGGCCCGTGTGCGGGCATCCTCGACAGAGCCGACGGCCGACGATGCCCGGGCCGGGGGATTCACATGCTCCCTTGTCTGGAGGTTCTCTGGCAGCGCCTCGATAGCGGCGGCCTCGATGGCGTCGATTCGGTCGAGGATATGCTGCATCGCCTGCTGCATCGTCTCAAGCGCCTCGGCAGCCTGATGCTCGTTGCGCCGGTGCTCGTCAATGAAGCCGGTGAGCAGACGTTGGATTTCGCCCGTACGCTCATTCAGCCGCGCGGTCGCGGCCAGGTCGGTTGTCGCTTCCCGCCGCCCGCGAATAGCCTTCTGCGCCGCCGCCTCGGCAAAGCGCGTCAGCTCCTCCTCGGTCGGCACGACCGCTTCGATTAACCCGGCAATCCTACTTTCCGACAGGCTGGCCTTGAGCTCGCCGAGCTGCGCCTCGACGGCTGCCAAGCGGCCGAGCTCGGCCCGCGTCTCCTGCGCTTGCGCGAGGAGCTCAGCGGCATGGGCCTCGTTCAACTTCAGCCCTCCGGCGTCCGCTGTCGTGCTCGGATCGGAGGCACCCGCACCGAGCCTGGCCAGCGCCGTCTCGATCGTGCGTGTCATCCCGACCAGGCGCGCCTCGATCCCCTCGATCCCGCTCACCTGCGGCGCGGGACGCAGGGCGGCGGCCTGGGCCACAGTCCGAGCCAATCTCAGTTGCAGCTCCGCATCGCCGGAGAGAGGTTGCGCAAGCCCCGCATCCCCCGATGCGTAGAGCCGCGCCAGCTCGTCGGCGGCATCTGCGTCCCAAGGCTCTTCGAGGCTGGGGCTCTGAGCTTCCGGCTCATCGGGGCGCTGTGCGATCAGAGACAAATCATTGGCGATCTGGCCGAAGGCGGTGGCGATCTCGTGAGGCTGGAGTGTGCGTACGCCCGAGCGTGCTTCGGCACAGTCGTCCGTCTCCGCCCTTCGGTGCTGTGCGCCTGCCATGGCTGTCCCTGTCGGCCCACAAAAAGCTCGCGGACGGACCAATGCGTTCGAGACCCCGACGCGGCACGGGACACGGGATCACCCATTGCAAGGTCGCAAGGGCTCGTAAAGTTTCGGTTAAGTCCTGCTTCAATTCGGGCTCGGCTGGCACGAGTTGTAGGTGTGCGGTCCGCGGGCTACGGTCGCGTATGCACCTGACACAAAGCCACCACAGCCTGGAGATTGCCAGTCGGGGCCCCGGCTTCATCGACATTACGGCGCACATGCAGCGCTGGCTCGGAAGCATCGGAGCCGCCGACGGCCTTCTGACCGTCTTCATCCGGCACACATCCGCGTCCCTGGTCATCCAGGAGAACGCGGACCCCGATGTTCAGGCGGATCTTATCGATGCGCTCGATCTAATGGCCCCGAAAGAACGACCCTGGCGCCATGACACGGAAGGCCCCGACGACATGCCCGCGCACGTCAAAGCCATGGTGACGGCCACCTCGCTCTCGATCCCCGTCATGGCGGGCGCGATGACGCTCGGCACCTGGCAGGCCATCTACCTCATCGAGCATCGCACGGCACCGCACCAGCGCGAGGTCGTCCTGCACTACTCAGGCACGCAAGCGCGCTGAGATTTATCTGGCAGCGGTGAATTGGCGCGTCGCCGCGACCAGCTCGTGAACGATGCCGGGCTCCGTCATGGCATGGCCGGCATCGGGGACGATGCGCAGCTCTGCTCGCGGCCAGACCTGCTTCAGGTCGAACGCGCTCTTGAGTGGTGTCACCACATCATAGCGCCCGTGCACGATGGTGCCGGGAATCCCCGCCAAGCGATGCGCCTCCGCCAGCAGCTCGTCGTCGCGGGCGAAGAAGCCGCGGTTGGCGAAGTAGTGGCACTCGATACGCGCGAAGGCGATGGCATACTGGTCGGCGCTGAACAGCTTGATGCGTTCTGGGTCCTGCTGCAGCGACAGCGTCGTGCCCTCCCAGATGCTCCAAGCGCGGGCCGCCTCGAGCTGCACTTTCGGATCGGGATGGGTCAGCCGGCGATAATAGGCAGCGATCATGTCATCCTGCTCGGCGGGCGGAATCGGCTTGCGATAGGCCGCGAACGCATCGGGAAAGAGCCAGCTGCAGCCCTCCTGGTAGAACCACTCGAGCTCAGCCCTGCGCAGCAGGAAAATGCCCCGCAGCACCATGTCGATGACGCGCTCGGGATGGCGCTGCGCATAGGCCAGCGCCAGCGTCGAGCCCCAGGAGCCGCCCATGAGCTGCCAGCGGTCGACACCCACGTGTGCCCGCAGCCGCTCCATGTCGTCGACGAGATGCCAGGTCGTGTTGTCCTCCAGACTGGCGTGTGGCGCCGACCGGCCGCAGCCGCGCTGATCGAACAGAATGATCCTGTAACGGGAAGGATCGTGGAAGCGGCGCATCGTCGGGTTGGAACCACCGCCCGGCCCGCCATGCACGATCAGCACCGGCTTGCCCGCGCGGTTGCCGCATTCCTCGAAGTAGATTTCGTGCCGGCCCGATACCCGCAGCCGGCCTTCTCGGAACGGCTCGATGGGCGGATAGAGCCCGTGGCGCTCGCGTGCAGACATAGCTCCTTTCCGCCTCTCACCTGTTAGTGTCCTGATCGCGAAGTTCGTCAGACCTCGCAACAACCGTTGAATGAACTTCGCGACCGAAAGGACACTAGCAAGTTAATGACCCTAGTGTGATTCAGATCGAGAAATTCGCTCCGGAGATAGCCGCAAACACGGGCGAATTTCTCGATCATCACACTAGGCTCGCCCGAGCCCGCCTTCAGGCTTTCGCCATGGCGAAAGCTGCATCACAATTGCTGGCGATGCTGGAGCAGCGCCAGCCGCACCTCCCGGTCATAGAGCGTCTCGCCGCCGGGGATACGCAAGTCACGCACCAGCTCCAAGACGCGCCTCGGCGGCGCTGGCGTCAAGATACTCACAACCAGGATTGCTGCGAAGCTCAAAGGCGCACCGAGAACGGCGGCCAGCGCGCCGGGAAGCCCGAGCGAGGTGATCTCGCCTGTCATGATAGCGCCCGCCGCCACGACGAAACCGGAGATCAGTCCGGCGAGCGCACCCCAAGTTGTGCCGCGCTTCCACCAGATCGACAGCGCCACCACCGGAAACGCTGTCGATCCCGACAGCGCCAGCGACCACAGGAAGAGCTCGAGGGGATCGCCCGGCGTCACCGCCGCCATCCAGCCGCCGCCGCACGCAGCCAGCACGATGCCGACCCGCGCGCACATGACGCGGACGCCGTTGGACACGAGCTCGCTGCGTGGCGCGTTGATGACGTCCTCGGCGAGCGTGGTACCGAGCGTGGTGGCGGCAGCGCACGCCCCAGCCAATGCCGCCGAAACAATGCCGGCGGCGGCAAGATAGACGAGCACCGCAGGGAAGCCGGCCGCTACCGGCAAGGCAATCAGCACCGTGTCGCGATCGAACGCGTAGCTGGCGAGACTGCCGACCGGCGCCTGCGTATCGAGCCCTGCGAGCCCGAGCCCCAGAAGCGTCGCGAACCAATCGGGGGGCTGGCCCTGCGCCGCGCTCAGTTGGGAGACTACGATGTCGCGCAGAAAAACTGCGACACCTGACATCGTAAGCAGGACCACCCCGAGCACGAGCGCCGCCCAGCCCATCGCCTTGCGCGCCTCGTAGACGCCCGGCGTCGTGCCCGCTCGCGACAACAGTGTCGGCGAGCCGGCAATTCCCAGCATGACTGCAAAACCAGCGAGCACGAACGCGGTTGGTCCGATGCTGCTGAACGGGGTGGCGAAGCGCCGCGCGATCGCGGCCAAGCCGTCGCGCGGCAGCTCGAACGTCAGGCCCGTGGCAATGGGGGCAGGCATCTCCTGCAGCGTCTCCGTGCGGATCAGAGCGCGCAGCACGGGACCGTAGCTCAACTGCGGCAACGGCAGATTGGTCGTCAGCACAGCAACAATGACGACGGGCACGATCAGCGCGGCAATGGCGGCGATGGCTGCCGCAGCGCCGCTCCACGTCAGCGACCGCATGCCGCCCGGCGTCACGATCAGCGCCAGTGTGCCGACCAGCATTGCCATGACGAGCCCTTCGGAAACCTGCGTGAGCCACGCCGCCGTGGCCGCCGCCATTTTCAACTCGGCCATCAGAAGCAGAAGGGTCGGCACCGACAGCAGCGCCGCCGACACGATGCGCAGGATCGGGCTCTCGTATCTCTGGCCCAGATACGCCGGTATGGAATAGGCGCCGAACTTGCGCAGATAGGGCATCAGCAGCACGGTCATGCAGACAAATCCGCCGACTATGCCGACGCCGATGCAGAGTGCATCGAAGCCGATCAGGAACAGGGCGCCGCTCAGTGCCGCCAAGCCCGTGCCGCCAAGCGCCGCGAGCGCCAGATTGAGACCGCCGAAGAACGCGGGCACGCGCCGTCCAGATGCAAAATATTCAGCCGGCAAACGCGTGAAGGCTGCGATTCCGATCACGCAGTAAAGTGCGATAAAGCCGCCGATCAACGACGTGCGCAGCGTGGCGTCCTCGACACCGAGTTGCTCGAGCAGCATGAGCAGCAGCACAACGGCAGCCAGCACGCTCGCAAAAATGCCGAAGTAGGTGCCGAGCAGTGGGTTGACAAGCCTGGATCGCGGCGCCGCAGACATGGATCGCTACATGTCCTCGTGTGCGCCGTGCCAGTGGTCGATCGCATCCTGGCGATTGACGAACGAGGCGATGATGACGAAGCCGATCAGGATCAGACCATGGCAGACCAGGAAATAGCCCAAGGGGAACCCCAAGAACCTTTTTGCATTGAGCTGCTCCGCATAGAGCGGAAAGGTCACGAGCGCCGCGAGAAAAGGTACGAGGCTCGCCAGCATCTGCCACTTCGTGTGGCGCCAGTACGGCTTGCGGTCTTTGCGCTCGATCATTGCGAACGGCCCCTGATGGTCGAATGGCACTGCCGCAGCGGCACCCGCAATCTGCATGCGGCATCATTGTGGTCGCCGCGCGGCACTCATCCTAGCCAACCACAACTGGCAGGATAGGCCCGATTCGCCGGTCTTTCACCGCCTTCGGTATGGCATTAGCCAACCCGCCAGCAAGGGGCTACTCTAGCGGCCGCTCCCGAGCGTAAAGGAGAAAGGGCCGGCGCTCCGGCAGAGGGCCCCAGCGCTGAGAGCACGGGACGCATCGGAGGAGGGTATGGCGTCGCACCGCATTATTATCGTCGACGATCATCCTCTGTTTCGTGGTGCCCTGAGCCAGGCCATCGACGCGGCCTTCCCGGACGCGGAGATCCAGGAGGCCGCCTCGCTGGACGAACTCGTGACGAGTCTCGAGGGCAGTCCCGACACCGATCTCATCCTGCTCGACCTCACCATGCCCGGCGTGCGCGGCCTTTCCGGCCTTCTCTATCTGCGCGCGCAGCATCCCGAGATGCCCGTGATCGTCGTCTCCGCTACCGACGACGTCGGCACCATCCGGCGCTGCATGGACTTCGGCGCGTCTGGGTTCGTGCCCAAGTCGGAGCCGGTCGAACGCATTCGGGCGGCCGTGCGAACCGTGCTCGACGGCGGCATCTGGGTACCTCCGGGTCTCGACCTGGGCGAGACCCGCGATCTGGAGACAACCGACCTCGTGGCGCGTCTCTCCACGCTCACGCCGCAGCAGGTGCGCGTGCTCATGATGCTGGGCGAAGGACTCTTGAACAAGCAGATCGCGTTCAAGCTCAGCGTGTCGGAGGCGACCATCAAGGCGCACGTGTCCGCCATCCTGCAGAAGCTCGGTGTCGACAGCCGCACCCAAGCTGTCATTGCCATCGGAAAGCTCGAGCCGGGAAATTGGCAGCGGGCCGGGGACAGCGGAATCTGAAACGGCGGCGGCGAGCTCGAGCGAGCGCCTTGTTGCGCCGAGGCTGATAAACGATCGCCTCGAGGTGTTGTCCCTCGTCCGGAAATTCACAATGCCGTGAAGCGTGCGCTGGAACCATCGGCTCGGCCGGCGGGACGAGGCGACGCTGGGCCGCTGGTGCGCCGTGTCATTCGATCGGTGGATGCAGCGCTGCCCGCCCTTCCACTACCTACCGAGTATCGCCTGTTACCGATGGGACTGCGAGCAGCCCGCGGTTGCGTCAAACGGCAGTTCTTGTCGGACAATCTCAAGGAGTTGGAGCAATGCAGAAATACGTGATCGAACGCGATGTACCCGGTGCAGGGAAGCTGTCTGCAAGCGATCTGCAGGCCATAGCGCGGAAGTCGCGAGAAGTTCTCCGCACCATGGGACCGAAGATCCAATGGGTGCAGAGCTACGTCACCGACGACAAGCTCTACTGCGTCTATCTCGCGGAAAGCGAGGCTGACATTCGCAGCCATGCGCAGGCGGGCGGATTCCCTGTCAACCGCATATCGCGCGTCAAGACGATGATCGACCTGACCAACGCGGATTGAAGCGACCTGGCTCAGGCATCGGTCATGCTCGCTATTTGTGAAAGGAGAGACTTATGGGACGAATCCTTGCATTCGCTTATGGAGTCGCGGCCTACGTCGTGTTCCTCGGCACAATTCTGTACGCCATCGGCTTCGTAACCGGCTTCGCAGTACCGAAGACGATAGATACCGGCTGGCCGGGGCCGATTGGCGAAGCACTCATCGTCAATATCCTGCTGATGTCGCTGTTTGCCGTGCAGCACAGCGTCATGGCCAGAAAGCCCTTCAAGCAATGGTGGACGCAATTCGTGCCCGCCTCGATTGAACGCAGCACGTATGTGCTTCTCGCCAGTCTCGCCCTCATCCTGCTGTTCTGGCAGTGGCGGCCGCTGCCGACCATTGTCTGGCAGGTCAGCGAGCCTACGCTGGCGATGGCGTTGCTAGGGCTGTCGCTGTTCGGCTGGTTTCTTGTGTTCCTCAGCACGTTCCTGATCAACCATTTCGAGCTGTTCGGCCTGCATCAGGTCCTGCTCAATCTGGCTGGGCGTGCTGCAGCCGAGCCGCACTTCAAGACTCCGGTGCTGTACAAGCTCATTCGCCATCCGATCTATCTGGGTTTCATCATCGCGTTCTGGGCGGCACCTGTGATGACCGTGGGGCATCTGCTCTTCGCTGCGGTCACGACGGCTTACATCTTTGTCGGCATTGCACTCGAGGAGCGCGATCTGATCGAGATGTTCGGCGACGAGTACAAACGCTATCGCCAGCGTGTCGCCATGCTCGTCCCGCTCTGGCGGAGATCTTCTTGAAGCTCACTCTGCCGCCGCGCGCCGCAGCATCGACTGCATCAGGATGGCCCGGAGCGCGGCGGCCTTGAGCGGCTTGCGCAGATGAATGAAGCCGCGACGCCTGATGTCACGCTGCACCTCGACGGAATGGTCCGCCGAAATGATCACGGCCGGAATCTTGACGCCGGTGGCGGCCCGTACGGCTGCCACCGTTTCCACGCCCGTGTCCTCATCCAAGTGATAATCGGCAAGGATGATGTGCGGGGTTTCCTCTGCCGCGCGGGCAACCTCGAGCGCTTGCTCCCGGCTTCCAGCCAGCAGCACGCGGCAGCCCCAGCCGTTGAGCAGGGCCTCCATGCCCGCCAGCACCTGCTCCTCGTTCTCCACGCACAGCACGAGGCATCCCGTGATGCTGCCGGCGAAGTACACGTCCTGATCGAGCCGCGGCGGGCGGGCCTGCGCCTCCACCCTCGGCAGGGTCACCGAGAACGCAGTGCCTTTGGCTGGCTCCGACTCCAGACTGATGGGCACATTCAGCACCTTGCCGATACGCTCGACGATGGAGAGTCCGAGGCCCAGACCTCTGACCGCTGCCGCAGTCTCCTCGAGCCTATGGAATTCCTTGAAGATCAGGGTTTGCTTAGCCTTGGGAATGCCGGGTCCCGTGTCGGCGACCTGCACGACAACACCCGCCCCACGTCTGCGCACACCGAGCAGCACCACGCCGCTGCGCGTGTATTTGATGGCATTGGCGACCAGGTTCTGCAGCAGCCGGCGCAGCAACCGGCGGTCGGTGCGCACCCATAGATGTGTGGTGACGATGCGCAGCGCCAACCCCTTTTCGCGCGCCATCGGCTCGAACTCGACCTTCAGCTGATCGAAGAGCTCGGCCAGCGGGAAGCTCGAATTTTCCGGCTCGAGGCGGCCGGCGTCGAGGCGCGAGATGTCGAGCAGCGCGCCGAGGATCTCCTCCACCGCCTCCAGTGAGGCATCGATGTTGCGCGCGAGCTTGCCGTCGGGGTCCTGTTGCGCGCGCTCCACCAGGCTCGACGTGTAAAGGCGGGCCGCATTGAGCGGCTGCAGAATGTCGTGGCTCGCCGCCGCCAGGAAGCGAGTTCTTGTCGAGGTTGGCCTCGTCCGCCTTGACCTTCGCGTCGGCCAGCGCCGAGTTGACGTGCGTCAGTTCCGCCGTGCGCTCCGCGACGCGCCGCTCCAACGTCTCGTTGGCGCGCGCCAAGGCGTTTGCCGAGGCGACGCGATCGGTCATGTCGGAGTAAGTCGTGACGATGCCGCCCTGGGGCATGGCGCTCGTACGAATCTCCAGAATGCGTCCCTCGGAGTCCAACGTCTCCTGGTAGGTCTCCTTGGTGACGGCGAGCTTCATCAGCCGGTCGGCCACGAGCTTGTCGACCGGGCCCTCGCCGAAGTCGCCGCGCTCCGCGCAGGCGCGCAGGATACGATCGAGGGGGGCACCGACTCTCGCCAAGTCGGCCGGAACGTTCAGCAGCTCCCGGAACTGCCGGTTCCAGCACACCAGCCGCATCTCGTTGTCGAACACGCTCAACCCGTGCCGCACCTGGTCAAGCGCCGATTGCAGCAGGTCGCGATTGTACTGGATGGCCTCGGACGCATCATCGAGCAGCTTCAGCGCCGACTGGCTCGACACGTCGGACCGACGCAGCAGCAGGGACAGCACGAGCCGGGCCGATGCCGCGCCGATGGCACTCGTCAGCAGGTGCTCGGCAAAGCGCAGAACGCCGACATCGGCCTCGGCGCTCAAGGACAGCGGCTGGTCGCGGCTCGCCGCATACTCCTGGAACGATCGCTCAGCCCGTTCCGGCCCGAGATAGCGGCCCACTGCATGCTGCAGGTCGCCGACGGTGACCGACGTGCGCCAGATGCGGAACGTCGGCGCCTGCACGGGCCGCGGCATGTCATCGAGCACGAACAGGTGGGCCTGCAGGCGCTCGATCGGCTCGGGTGCACGCAGCAGCGACACCCCCACGTAGGCCAGCATGTTGGTGAAGAGGCTCCACAGCACGCCATGCGTCAGCGGCTCGAACTGCAGATAGAAAAGCGCCTGCGGCTTCAGCAGCCCGATCCCGAGCGGGCCGTCCGTGAGCAGCCCCGTAGGCAGCCAGCCTGCCTTGATGACCCACGGCAGCAGCAGAGAGTAGGCCCATACGGCAAAGCCGGCGACAATGCCGGCGATGGCGCCACGCGCCGTCGCCCTGCGCCAGACGAGACCGCCGAAGAAGGCCGGCGCGAGCTGTGCCACGGCGGCAAAGGACATGAGGCCGATGGTGGCCAGGCCGTGCGCTTGCGCCAGCGACCGATAGAAGAAATAGCCGAGCAGCAGAATGACGAAGATAGCGATCCTGCGCGTCAGCAG
>CAWIYZ010000019.1:0-208966 GCA_963840425.1 uncultured Alphaproteobacteria bacterium
TCACCGACTATGAGTATTCATCACAGCGCTTTGGCAACAGGAAAGTACCGGCCAGAATAGGCAAGACCTGCAACCGATTGCGGGCGAATGGGCGGCCCCGCGACGGGCATTGCGGCAAAGTGCAGTCGTGTGATTTCAGGTGTGACCGCGAGTGGTGAACTCGGTATCGCCCATGACGAGAAGTTCCTTGAGCTTCGACGATCGTCGCCGGCCGCGGGTCCCGCGCACGGCGATGGCGATTGCTTTCTTCTGCCGACGAGGACCACCAATCGTTTGCCGCGTGTCATGCCGGTATACAGCAGATGGCGCGCAGCATAGCGTAGTGCTGGGTGACGATGGGAATGACCACCGCTGGATATTCGGAGCCCTGCGACTTGTGAATGGTCGTCGCGTACGCCAGCACGATCTCATCGAGTTCTCCGAACGGAGTAGGACCGGCCGGCCGTCGAAGTCGATCGTGAACGACTCCTTGGCATCAATGGCGGTGATGAACCCGATATCGCCGTTGAAGGTCTCCTTCTCGTAGTTGTTGGTAATCTGCATGACCTTGTCGCCCACCCGATAGGTGAAGCCGAACCTCTCGATGGCCGGGCGCTCGGAATGCTCGGGATTGAGGGCCGCTTGCAGATCGAGGTTGAGTGACCGGGCACCCGCACCGCCTCGGTTCATGGGGCAAAGCACCTGCACATCGCGGATCGGGTTGAGGCCAAAGCGGGTCGGGATGCGCTCGGCGACGACCTTCACGATCTTGGCCGCGGCGTCCTCGGGATCAGCGGCTTCGACGAAATAGAAGTCGGACGTCTCGGTGCCCGGTGCCGCCAACTCGGGCATGGCGCCGCGGTTGACGCGGTGGGCATTGACGATGATGCGGCTCTCGCTCGCCTGGCGGAAGATCTCGGTCAGACGCGCAACCGGTGCCCGGCCGGACGCAATCAGATCGACCAACACTTGGCCGGGGCCGACGGACGGCAGCTGATCGACGTTCCGACCAGAACGAGGGCTGCGGTGTCGGGCAGGGCCTTCAGGGTCGCCGCCATCAGCGGCACGTCGACCATCGACACTTCGTCGAGCACCATGACATCACACTCGAGCGGGTTGTCGGCGCCGTGCAGAAAGCCGCCCTCTTTGGGGTCGTAGGCGAGCAGACGATGGATCGTCCTGGCCTCAAGCCCCGTGCTCTCTGATAACCGCTTTGCGGCCCGGCCGGTCGGGGCCGCGAGCAGCGGGTTCACACCCTTCGCCTTCAGGATGGCGAGGATCGAGCGAATGATAGTCGTCTTGCCGACCCCCGGCCCGCCGGTCACGACCATCACCTTGGCCTTCAGCGCCAGCCTGACGGCCTCCTTCTGGCCCGCAGCGAGCGCAACGCCGAGGCGGGCCTCGGCCCAGGGAAGAGCCTTGTCGGTTTCGATCGCGGCCCAGGACGGCCTGCCGACCGCGAGGTTGCGGATGATTGCCGCGACGGTCTCCTCGGCTCGGCGCAGGTGGGGTAGGAAGACGCAGCTCACGTTCTCGATCGTGTCTTGAATGACGTGGCCTTCCGCCGTCTCCAGGGCGAGGGCATCGATCAAGGCGCTTGGCCCGATTTCGAGCAATTCAACGGCGAGCTTCAACAACTCGTCTTCAGGCAGCGCGCAGTCGCCGTTCTCGACCGCCTGAAGCAGCGCATAGGACAGTCCCGCACGGGCTCGCAGCATCGAGTTCTTGGGAATGCCGAGCTTCTGGGCGAGTTGATCTGCGGTCTTGAAGCCGATGCCGCGAATGTCTCGCGCCAGGCGATAGGGGTTTCTTTCACCAGCGGAATGGCGTCGGCGCCGTACGTCTTGAAGATCCGCACGGATCGCGATGTGCCGACGCCATGGCTCTGCAAGAAGACCATGATTTCGCGAATGGCCTTCTGCTCGCTCCAGCTGGACGTGATGCGATTGAGACGCGTCTTTCCGATGCCATCGACCTCGAGCAAGCGCTGGGGCGTACGCTCGATGACGTCGAAGACGTTCTCCCCGAACGCCGCCACCAGCCTGCCGGCGAAGTGCGGGCCGATCCCTTTGATCATGCCTGATCCGAGATAGCGCTTGATGCCCTCGATGGAAGAGGGTGGCACCACTTGTAGGAAGCTGGCCCGAAACTGAGGCCCATGCTCTCGGTGCTGCTGCCACTGACCGCTCGCCTGAACGCTCTCTCCCGCATGCACCTCGGCTGCGGAACCCAGCACCGTGACGAGATCTCGGTGACCTCGGACTTTGACGCGCAGGACGCAGAAGCCAGTGTCGGCGCTGTGAAAGGTCACGCGCTCGACAAGCCCCGAGAAGGGCTCTCCGTTCGGCTCACCATCTTGCCCGACCTTGGCCATGGCGTGTGCTCGGTCCCAGCGCGAGATCAGTCGTTACCTTTCCTACGCTATGTGGTGCGCCGATTTACGCTCCGGTCCCGTATATGCACCTGGATATTGGCTGAGCAGCGCCGCTGCCGGGGGAGGAATGACCGTATCCTGAGTGGGGGACCGAGCGGGAGCATTCCGTCACTGCTGTTAGGTTACGAGCTGGAGCACGTGCTCTTCCCAGGTAACGAGTGCCTCCTTCATTTCCGGATGATACCCAAACCGATTGTAGACGCCCGCGACGCCACCAAATGACATGTAGCTCGGCAACCGCGTCGATCGCGCGGTTGCCTTTCGAGTTTCCCGAATAGGCCTGGTCTGGCTTGCCGCGAGCGGGGAACAGGAATGGGGAAGAGGTGCGAGGGATCGACTGGATGACTGAGACGACGGCCGGCGTCAGCGGCACCACATGGGTCCGTTTGTTCTTAGTGCGCGAGCCGGGAATGGTCCAAGTTGGCATCTCGCCGGAGAGTTCCAGCTCGCTCCACTGCATGCCGACGATCTCACCGCGCCGCTGGGCGGTGAGCGCGAGCAGGCGCACAATCATTCCGAAAGGGTAGCCCTCGGTGACACTGGCGGTCCAGAGGCTGCGCCGAGCCCCCTGGCGTCGGTCCGTGGATAGCAGGGTTTCACGTGCCTCGGCCGAGAGGACTGTGCGCTCCGGAATTGGCGCGAGGAATTGAGCAAGCACTCCTAGCTCGTGCTGCGACGTGTCAGACCCCAGCGAGCTGTCCTGCACAATAATTCTATGGCAACTACTCTTTACGAATAGGGTGTTGTGTAGCGAGTGTGCTATCTTCGAGCTTGTAATCATTGCGAGATTCGGGATGCTCGGCGATGGCGACCAACAGGCGAAAAGTAAAGAGTGGCACGACCAATGGCCACGAGCGGGCCAAGGATTTCCTCGACCCCAGCGAGATGGACAGGCTGCTGGAGGCGGCCAAGACGGGCCGGCACGGCGCCCGCGACCACCTGCTGCTGCTCATGATCTATCGCCACGGCCTGCGCGTCTCGGAGGCGATCGGCCTGCGCCGCGATCAGCTCGACCTTGGAGCGCCCGGCTGTGGGTGAAGCGGCTCAAGAACTCGCTGTCGGTCGAGCACCCGATCCCCGGTGACGAGCTGCGCGCCATCAAGCGCTATCTCGCCACCCGGCACGACAAGCTGCCCTGGCTGTTCGTGTCGGAGCGCGAGGCGCCGATGACCCGGCAGGCGGTCAACTATCTGATCCGCTGCGCCGGCCAGAAAGCCAAGCTCGGGCGGGTGTGGCCGCACATGCTGCGGCATTCCTGCGGCTACTATCTGGCCAACACCGGGGTCGATCTACGCACGGCGCAGGACTACCTCGGCCATCGCGATCCCAAGCACACCGTGCGCTACACGCGCGTGGCCGGCCGGCGCTTCGAGGGGCTGTGGTGATAAGCAGTCGATGCCCCAAGGCGGCGTGGCAGCGGCCTCCACGCAGCGGGGTGCCGATGCCTCAGCACCGGGTTACCGCTCAGCTTTCACACTCTGAGTTTCAGCGTCTCTGACGATCGCAGCCAGCGCACAGAGCTGTTCCTGTGTGAGTTTGTCTTCCACGGTCTCAATCGCGAAAAGCCAGCAATCTTCTTCGCCCAGGCCGAGCTCGTCGCAGTTGCGGAGATACTCTTTCGCGACCTTGCGAATGATAGCGTTGGGGATCATGTCCTCGTTGCCTCTCAAGTGGCTGGCATCCGCTCAGGCGCGGGCAGCTCATATCCTCGATCGGCGCCACGCATCTAAGAGTTGCGCCAGCTGTAAAACGGCCGTGGCCACAGTTCCGCGCGCACCTATGTCCCCGTGCGCCAACGCCCACGCATGCGGGCGGCCAGATCGACCGACACGGTGTGGCGCGCCGGAGCTGAAGACGGGAGCTGTGCAGCCGGTGGCCACGCGCACGTCTCGAACTCCCCGGCAATGCTGGCCGGAATGAAGCGGCTGCGCGAGGCATAGAGGTGCTGGTCGCCGGTGCGCGACTGGCCGTGCGTGTAGAAACGGTGCGGCACGATCAGGGCCAGCTGGTCCTTGGCCCGCGTCATGGCCACATACAGGAGCCGCCGCTCCTCCTCGATCTCCTCGGTCTTGCCGGTGGCCATGTCGCTGGGAATGCAGCCGTCCACCACGTTGAGCACGAACACCGCCTTCCACTCCTGGCCCTTGGCCGAGTGGATGGTGGACAGGATCAGGTAGTCCTCATCGAGCAGCGGCGCTCCGGCCTCATCCGAGGTGGCGCTGGGCGGATCGAGCGTCAGGTCGGTCAGGAACTGGGTGCGTGAGGGGGAGGTCGAGGCGATGCGCTGCAGCTGCTCCAGATCGGCAGCACGCAACACGGCATCGTCGTAGCGCTGCTCCAGATGCGGCTGATACCACTGCCGCACCAGCTCGAAGTCTGCCGGCCATGCGATCGACTTGTCGCGCAGCGTTGCCATCAAGGCCACCAGCGTCTGCCACGCCGTGACGGCCTGGGTCGGCGGCCGGAAGGTGGCCAGGGCGTTGCCCTCGGCATGGACGGCAATGTGATCGAGCACCCGGCCAGCCGTGGCCGGGCCGATCCCGTCCAGCATCTGCAAGACGCGAAAGCCGGTGACCCGGTCGCTCGGGTTCTCGGCCCAGCGCAGCACCGCCAGCATGTCCTTGACGTGGGCGGCCTCGACGAATTTCAGGCCGCCGAACTTGACGAATGGGATATTGCGGCGGGCGAGCTCGACCTCCAGCATGGCGCTGTGAGACGAGGTGCGGAACAGCACCGCCTGCTGCTTGAGGGCCATGCCGTCCTCGCGGTTGCGCAGGATGGTCTCGACCACGAAGCCGACTTGGCCCGCATCATCGGCGACCGTCACCAGCGACGGCTTGGTGTCGGAGGCGCGCGTTGAGCGCAGGTTCTTGGTGAAGCGCTCGCGCGCCAGCCCGATGACGGCGTTGGAGGCGGCCAGGATGGGCTCCGTCGAGCGGTAGTTCTGCTCCAGGGTGACGACGGTGGCGGGCGGCGTGAACTGCGTCGGGAAGTCGAGGATGTTGCGCACGTTGGCGGCACGAAAGCCATAGATGGCCTGGGCATCGTCGCCGACCACGGTCAGGCCCCGGCCATCCGGCTTCAAGCCGAGCAGGATGGCGGCCTGCAGGGCGTTGGTGTCCTGGTACTCATCGACCAGCACATGGTCGAACTGGCCGCGCACCTCGGCCGCCAGCTCCGGCACCTGCATCAGCTCGCGCCAGTAGAGCAGCAGATCGTCGTAATCCAACACCTGCTGTTTCTGCTTGGCCTCGACATAGGCCTCGAACAGCGCGCGCAGCTCCTCCTTCCACTCGGCGCACCAGGGATACTGCTTGAGCAGCACGGCCTCCAGCGGCTCGCTGGCATTGACGGCGCGCGAGTAGATGGCGAGGCACGTGCCTTTCTTGGGAAAGCGCCGCTTCTTGTCGGACAGGCCGCGCTCATGCCGCACCAGATTGAGCAAATCCTCGCTGTCGCCCCGGTCGTGGATGCTGAAGGACGGGTCGAGACCGATGGCATGGGCGTGCTGGCGCAGCAGGCGGGCGCCGATGGCATGGAAGGTGCCGGACCAGACGAGCCGCGCTGGCGTGCGCGTCGCGCCCATGGCGGTGGCGATGATGCGCTCGGCGCGCCGCTCCATCTCGGCGGCGGCCCGGCGCGAGAAGGTCAGCAGCAGGATGCGGCCGGGATCGGCGCCGTTGACGATCAAGTGCGCGACGCGGTGCGACAAGGTTTGGGTTTTGCCCGAGCCCGCACCGGCAATCACCAGCACGGGCCCGGCGATGTTGGCACCGGGGGCAACGACGCCATGCTCGACGGCACGGCGCTGCTCGGGATTCAAGGTTTCAAGATAGGTCATGAGTGTATCCAACCAGGTTGGAGTGGGCCAAGGCTGAGCATGATTCGGTGCCCCCGGCCACACTGGCGCAGAGCCAGCGTGAGCCGTTGGTGGTCAGCCGCTTCTAGGTGGAGGGACGCACGAGTACGCGGGTCGCAAGCAGCCTTATCCGGATATGAAGTAGGCTGTGCCCGGACAGGTGACGCCAACGCGGATGTCAGGGCGGTGATGCCGAGGCAGCGGGCTACAGGATGTCGAAGAACTCCTCGGTGCCAGCCAGCCGCAACAGATCGATGAAATCTTCGAGCTCGTCAGGACCCAATATGCTCTGAATGGTCGCCGCCAGCGCTCTCTTGATTTCAGGCGGTGTCGCTCGATTGAAGCCAAGCGACAACTCATGCATGTTGTGGGCCTCGATCGCACCCTTGATCCCGCTCAATAGGTGGCAGCCAAGGTTATCGAAGCGCGCAAAAATGGTGTCCATTGCCTCGCGCGCGTGGCTCAGATTGCAGGTGATCTTCGGCATTGATGTCCCCTTCGGAAGGCCTTCAAGATTTCACGTCTGGCGTGTGCCTACCGCTGCGCCACTCGGCCCAGCGTCGTTTCTGCAACTCAGACAGTCGTGCCCGTCCTGCCGCCGTCTTTGGTCCTGTCGAGCAACCACCATGCAGGCGGCATCGTCCGTTTGGCATCGGCCAGCGCCGACATGTTTTCCCGACGCGCGTGCGCGCGCCGCACAAACGCGCCGCGCCATTTCTTCGGAGGCTTGGGGTCTTAGGCCGGCGGTCGCACGAAAGTCGCAAAAATCGCGGGACCCCATGCAACGGCCTCAAGCGACGGGCCGGGGGTATGACGAAACTGGGTCCTTTACACAAGCGCACGCCCGGCGACGGCCGGATGAAGAACCTGACGCCGGCGCTCTCCATGGCCTCGCGCATGCGCCGCGGGGGCACCTCCGAAGAGATACCGCCCGCCCCGCTGCCCCCCATCATGTGAGTAGGCTCGCGGGTGCGACGCGCCGTCTAGAACGGCCGGTCTGCTGGCCGCGAAATCTACATCATCAGTCAGCGGTAAGATGCCTGTCGGTTTGAAAGCAGACGTTTTGCGCAGATCACGTGATGGCGTTGTAACAGCGCAACGTACGGAACTCTCTGATCGGCGTTCGTGATGGCGGTGAAAAGCGAATGGGGCGCACCCCCGTGGAAGATGCGCTGTTGACTAGCGCGATCGGGAGGAAGGCACCGCCGCGAGACTAGGCACCCCTGTTTGCTAGAGAGTAGCCATGCCTGACCAACAGATAGGTGTGAATCAGTCTACCGGATTCGCGAGATGATGGTCGTCGGCGACATGATCCGACACAAGGCGCTATTAGACCAGAACGACCACAATGCATGCCGCGATAGATACTCGGAAGATGCGGCAGGCGAGCCGGTGCACGATCTGGCTTCGGATGAAGGTGCCTGAAATGGAAAGAGCGGCAACCGAGAGGAGTGGTACCGCTCTTTCTGAATTTCAACGAACGACGCAATACCCGACGCGTTGAACGAGGTGTATTTTCGGGGTCGTTGGTGACGGTCTCGTGACGGAAATGCGGTTATGCACAGGGGAAGCGCGCCCGGCCGGAACCAGGCGCGCTCGCAAGGACGGAGCGTCACACGTCAGTCCTTGCGGTTAGTGCCGATCACGACGGCCATCGTGTCGATTGTGCCTGTGATGGCCGTGACGATCACGGCCTAGGTTGAGGTAAATGCTTGGGGCGGGCTCGCGATAGTAGTAGCCGCCGCACCCAACACGATCACCATCGCGCTGGTGGCGATGGCCGTACCGGCAGCTGCGGTGATAGCCGTGCACCTTTTCGATGGCGGTCTTGGCGCCCGGTGCCTGCGGCGATAGCGGTGCTGCATTGGCGCTGACGGGAATAGCCAACATAAGGCCAGCACCCATCGCGGCGATGGATAAGAACCTGGTCATTACGACCTCCTTTGACGCGTTGCGTATTGCACCGATAACGCCACCCCTAGGGGTAAGTTCCGATGCGTGGGTGGGGGATTGCCCTGAGTTATGAACACCAGTCGCGGAACTTTCGGGATCCCGCTGTTACACTGAAGGAATTGCTGACGCTGGTTGGTGCGATGGGCGCTGCCGTACGGGTCGCTCATCACACCAGCACACGTCCTGTGTCGCTGGGCCTTGCTCTTTGAGGAGTGCAGCGATGCAGAAGGAACCGGTGCGGTGCCCTTGGTGCCGGCATATTCTCGCGAAGAATGGTGAGATCGGAAGAGACGGCCGCACCGTACAAGGTGTGCGGTGGTACAAGACGCGCCGCGGCTATACACATGCGGGACGTTGCAACGAGTACCAGATGAAGCGGGAAAACAGCGAACCCGTCTTCGAAGCTCCGCTGAGGCTCGTTCCGCCATAGGCATCAGAAGACCTCGAGCTCTCGCCTTCGGGCGGGGGCTTCTCTGCAGGACGCGAGGACGTGTCTTGCTAGAAGCCAAGGAGGTATCGATGTGGAAATGGTACGACGATCTGGGAACGATCCTCGCGGTCGTCCTCACCGCAGCGATCGTGATGCTTATCGCGCCGGCAAGAGCCGACGAGCGGCTGATGGGATTCCACAGCCAGCATCATCACGGCCAACTGCATCACTGGTATCAGAAGCTCATGCGGCCGGATCAACCCGTACATGTCGTGCTGTTCGGCGCATGATTGCACGCCGACGCGTGCTGAACTGCGCGATGGTGAGTGGTGGGCGATGAGAAATGGCGTGGGTGAAGATCCCAGCGACGAAGATCAATCGTGAGGAAAGCTACGACAGCCAGGCTCACATCTGCTTTCCGCCATTGAAAGTCTGTACCCGTCGGAGCACGTCTTCTGTTTCGTGGTTCCCGGGATTGCAGGGTGAACTTCGAGGCTGCCTTACGAGGCAGCCTTTTTCATTTTGTGGGGAACGACCCAGTAGCGGCCACGTTGGCGTACTAGGCGCATCAACAGCGCCGCTCATGATCATCTCAAGAACTAGCGCCTTGCGTGCAAGGCGCCTTTTTTGGGGCTGGGAAACGACCCCGCGGGGAGACGAGGGTGGCCTACGCGCCGAGATCGTCGATCTCAAGCTGCAGATCCGGAAATCCACCGGAGCTACCCATGCCGCCAACGGCGCGGTTGCGTGAGGCCGAAAAAGCGGACGCCCCAGTATCAGAAGAGAAGGCTGCGAGCGTGGGGCGCCCGCCCCGGAGCGAGATGATGCTCCCGGTACGGCCCATCGTGCAGATTGAATGTGGCTAGTCAATCTGAACGACGTTGTGCACGTACACACTGAAGATTTGCAACTGGGGTGGCCGCCGGTCGACTTGTGCCCGAGCCGAGCTGATGTAGGATGCCAGGCGCAGGGTTCCGGGGGGTATCCCATGCGCGTATGGCTTACTATCGGCGTGTATGTTGCCGCGTCGTTTTTCGCCGCAACGCTCGTGCTCGCCATGACCGAAGAGACGTCACCCCACGATCTGCCACATCCCGCATTCACTGCCGGCCAGGCTGTTGGCTATCTGGCTTGGGCGAACGAGTTCTGCCCAGGCCACCAGTCCGATATCTTGCGGCTCTATTTTGCGCGGATCGCGCGCTCGGAGCCGGAGTATTTCTTTCGCGGCTTCGGCAGCGGCGAGGTCGGCGCCACGCTGTTCGCCGAGCGCGAGGGTCAAGCCGCCATGTGCCGCCGGATCGATGCAATGTACGGCATCGAGGGTACGCACATCCGCAACCTGTGGGCGCCTACGGGCGGGCTGCGATCCAATCGATAGCAGAAAGAAGACCCTCCGAGATGCGCGTCTCTGAAGGTCTATACTCCCGCGCGAGTGCGATGGCATCCGACGGAGAGCCGGGTGCCGGTATCCTTGGCGACCCGTCAGACTACGGCGTGTGCGTAATGCGGCTTACGCAGTCGCCGGTGTGGCGCCAGGCATGATCCAGCGCACGAAGCCGAACATGCCCAACACGCTGGCGAAGAGAGGAAGTGCGCCGGGAATGGGAGTTTGAGCCACATTGTAGGCGATGCGGCTGTCTGTAAAAAATGGATTCCGGGATATGACGTTCGTGGGCTCCAGCCGGGACACTTGACCTTGAGCCATACTGGACGCGGTGAAGGCAAAGACGTTAGCGCGAGAACTCTAGAATCTTGTTCGATTGCATCATCATTCACTTTGAGTAGATGGACGGAGGGCAAGCGATGCGTCTTAAAGGCAAGGCCGCGATTATCACGGGTGCGGGGCAGAGAGAGGGGGATGGTGTCGGCAACGGACGCGCCACAGCGATCCTCTTCGCACGCGAAGGAGCGAAGGTTCTGCTTGTCAATCGTAGCATGGCGTCCATGCAGGGAACGCGCGACCTTCTGCTTAAGGAGGGTGTCGAAGCCGCCTGCATGACTGCCGATGTCAGCAAAGACGATGATTGCGCGGCAATAGTGAACAACGCGGTCTCAATGTTTGGCCGCGTCGATATTCTACACAACAATGTTGGGGTCGTTGGTCCAGATGGCGACACCACGAAGATAGAGAGGAAGACCTGGGATGAAACGCTCAGCGTCAACCTGACCGGCGCAATGCAGATCAGCAAGCACGTGCTGCCGGTCATGCGGCAGCAAAACTCCGGCAGCATCATTCACCTGAGCAGCATCGCGGCTATCGCGTCCTATCCGGTCATCTCCTACAAGGCGTCAAAGGCAGCGTTGCAAGAGTTCACCCGCTGGCTCGCGTTTGAGAACGCGCCATACAATATCCGCTGCAACATCCTCATGCTCGGTCTCATGGATACGCCGATGGGCATCGAGTACCACCACGCCACTAGTGGCATCCCCCGCGACGAGCTTCGCGCCCAACGGAGCGCGACAGTGCCGATGAAGCGCATGGGAACCGCGTGGGATACTGCGCATGCTGCCGTGTTCTTGGCTTCTGATGAAGCGTCGTACATCACTGGCGCGATATTGCCGATAGACGGTGGTCTGCATACGCGGGTCGGTTAGCGAATTCACGCACGCTTCTGCGCAGCGATCAGGCGTGCCAACGACAAGCCTACCGATTTCGCGACTGCGCATCACGTCACACGGGCTCGCGAGTGTCCGTCTGCGCGGCAACAAAGGCCACCAACGACCACGGACGAGGATATTATCGTCCGGCGAGCGGCGAGCCATGCCTTGGAGGGATGCCTTGAATATGCTGCGTCTCTACTGCGACGAACATGGTGAGAGCCACTTCGACATGGTTGACGTGGCGATGACGCTGCATGACGATTCACCACCGGCAAAGCCGCACTACTTTTCAGAACCAGCCGAGGCCAAGACCTGGGTTTTTACCCAATGTCCCGTGGGATGGGATGGCAAATTACATCCTTCGCCGCGCCGCCAGATCGTCATCTGTACCGGTGGAGCAATGCGTGTCATCACCAGTCTCGGCGAAGCTCGGGAGCTAATCCCTGGAACATCGGTGCTTCTTGAAGATACACGAGGCAAGGGACACACCAGCGCCGTCACATCCTCTGTGCCGTTCGAGTGCATCATCATTCGCCTTGAGTAGACTGTAACGTACCGGCAAGTGTGGGTCGGTCTCTACCCAAGGAAGAAATGAGCTCGTGGCCCAAGCTCATCCGCGCAACTTCTCCCAGCGATCCCAGTTCTGCGCCGTCCAGCCCGGCGCCTTGATCTTAAGCCATTCGGGTCGTGAGCCTGGCCGATAGCGAGCGTCCCGCAGCTTCGTTCCTCCGGCGCTTCCTCCTCAGGAAAGTTGACTGGCCCGCAGAAACATCTCCCTTCAGCGCGGGCCTTTTTCGTTATGGGAAGCAGCGCTCCACACTCAGCCCAGCGAGGCATCGGTCTTGGCTGGGACTTCTTGCCCGCGCGAGATAGTGCACAACGCCACTTCCCATCATCTATACGAAACAGCCCCGCCTAACGTTTCGTGAGTGGCGCCATGCCGAGCCATGCAACTCATGCCTTGGCCAAGCGCTCGGAACTCTCCAGCGACATCGAGATGTTCGCGCGCAACTCTACCAGTGCTCTGCGCGTGCCTTTTTTGCCATCAGCTTCACAGCTAAGGCATCCAGCTCACCGGGATCGAAATGGCGCCCATCAGGGGTCACCTCGGACCCGCGCGTTATCAAGTCAGAGCCCCAGGTCCACTGGCGACCCGTGGGCAGGTGCCGGAGCTTTCTTCCCTTCCATTCGTACTGAGTGATCGTAGGTTTGGTCATGCCGAGGCTCGCGGCTGATCTGGGCGTGGCGATACTCCCAAACGATTCGTAAGGTCTGTCCAGACCAGCGGTGTCGCCGTGGTGCACGGTGTGGACAGCCACAGGAGTAGGAGCAAAGAGGCGCTGGCGGAAAGGCGCCGTCTGGTAGAATTGCTGTGCGCTGCCCGTGATCTGATCGGCAGGATCTGATGTCGGACACCACTCAGTGGGTCATTGCAACGTAGAGGAGTGTCGCATGAAGGTCGGCCTCTTTGTCACCAACCAGCAAACCCTCGACACCGATATGGTGAGTGCGCTGGATGACCAGATCGCGATGGTACGTCTTGCGCGCGACCGCGGCTGGAACTCGCTCATGTCGGGCCAGCACTACCTCAACGAAGGCAACAACAAGCAGCTGCAGATGGTGCCCTTCCTGGCGCGGCTGACAGCAGAAGCCGGCGAGATGACAATCGGCCTCGGCATCCTGCTGCTCAACCTGCATAATCCCGTCTACACGGCGGAGACGGTAGCCACACTAGACATCATCGCCCGCGGCAACTTCATCTTCGGCGTCGGCTTGGGCTACCGCGACATTGAGTTCGATGCCTTCGGCGTCCCGAGGAACGAACGTGTGAGGCGGTTCGAAGAGTATTTGACGCTTATCCAGCGCCTTTGGACAGAGGATCGCGTGTCCTACGATGGCCCTGGCTGCCGGCTCGACAATGTACACATGAACATCCGACCGGTGCAGAAGCCGCGACCTCCGATTTGGATCGCGGCAAACAACGATCCGGCGGTGAAACGCGCGGCTCGAATGGGGGATGCTTGGTTCATCAACCCGCATGCCACCATCGACACCATCCGGCGGCAAATGGCGGTTTACCACGCCGAGCTGAAAGCCGCCGGGAAGGGGGCGCCCCGGGAGTTGCCGATCATCAAGGAGGTTTACTGCGCCAAGGATCGCGCGACAGCACTCGAAATGGCCGGACCCTACCTGCTGGCGAAATACCGGGACTATGCCAAGTGGGGGCAGGACAAAGTCATGCCCGACGATACTGACTTCGCCCGTTCGCTCGAAGAGTTGATCCAGGGGCGGTTCATCCTGGGCTCGCCCGAGGACTGCTACGCCGGGCTCAAGCCTTACTGGGAAGAGTTTGGCGTCAATCACATCATCATCCGCACGCACTGGGCGGCGATGCCATTGTCCACCTCACTCGCGAGCCTGCGTCTGATCTCGGATGAGCTACTGCCTGCGCTGCAGGGACTCTCGTCCGGCGCCAAGCTTGGCTCCACATGAGCGTGGGCACTCTCGCGACTGCAGACCTGGGTACAGGCCTGCGGCACATCCTGCCTTGCTGACGCCGCAGCGAACTCTCGAATCAGCTATTGTGCCGGTAGTCCCAAATCGACGGGGAGGCCCATGTCTGACAGGACCATGTTAGCGGTCGGAAGCAACAGACTTTCGGTGCCGCGAGGCCTAAAGCGCATTGTCCAGGCGGCGACCGCAGCAGCCTTGACGGCAGCCGTCGTGTTCGTCGTCATCGTCGTCAATGGGGTGCTGTTGGGGCGCGGCAGTTCTGTGCAAGGCTTCCATACGTGGCTCGCCTTCATCGGGCGCGGCGACGTGCTAGGCATGACCTTGCTCACCGCCATCGTTACCACGCTGTACCTCGCGTGGGAGCGCAGCCGCGAGAAGAGATAGTTGCGCAGTTTCATCTTGTTCGGTGCGGTGAAGCTGCTGCAGGAGCTCGTCCATCGGCGGGCTTAGCGGCAGCCGCGCGATATCGCAGAGAATGTTGTCGAGGCGTTTGCCGAGGCTCTTTAAGGCGGGGTCCAGTCGGTATGTGTGCATGAGGAGTTGAACGACGCTGGACTCATGCAGTTCCGCCGCGTGGACGGAAAATTTGAGGTGAATCAGTAGGTTAAAGAATCGTTAACTTGGGTGGCCGACGCTATCTCGGTTATCAGTGGTTTGCGTTGTCAGCCCCGATCAGGTGTTGGAACAGGGACATGGGCGCAAGTGTGGCCTCTCCCGCCCAAGAAAATAGATCGTTGCCGCCCGTTTGTGCCCCGGATGCGAAGTCGGGGTCTTCCTGGCTGTCCAATGCCTTTCTGAGCCGTTGTGCCCCGGAGGCAGGGTCGTCGAGGAGGGTGGCGAAACCGATGGTGATCAATGCAATGCCTTCGGTGTCTTGGTCGAGATTGGAGCGCTGGGCTGTGGCGTCGAACATGCCGAGGCAGTACCCCAAAACCCAGACATCCTTGAGGGCATCGCGAGCGTCCGTAGACGCGAGCGACAGCTGCGTTTGAATCGCAACTGCAACAGGGTCGGATAGATCAGATAGGTGTTTGATATCTGACATTGGAAATCTCCAACCCCGCTACGCTTGCGCGAGCTGCTGCGCGATAACGCTGGGCGGTGCTGATCACTTCCATCCTCATGGAGCTGTCGGCCGCAAAGCATCATGCGCGGCTCAGCCGGCCTTCTGGAAGGGGATCACCTTGGACACCTCGCGACCCGCCACAACACCCTGGACCCATTCGTCCCATGACCACAGCACCTGGGCCTTGCGCTCCAGCAGATCGCTGCGCATGTAATGACGGACGAGGGTCCGCGTCTCCCTGCCCCCGGCCTCGTGGCCAATCACCGCTGCTATCAGCTCAAGCGAAATACCCAGCTCTGCCAATCGCGTGGCTACCGTTCGACGCAAATCGTGTGTGGTGAACTTTGCAATTGGCAGCTTGTTGCGGCGTGTCAGCAGGAAGTGGCCAATGTGAGCCGCGGTCAGGACTGCTTCCGTCCGTGTCGTAAACAGCGGTCCCCCGTGGATCATAGAAAGCCGTGTCTCGACGATCTGTCGTGCCATTCCAACCAGCGGCGTGACGCGTGCCCGTTTGTTTTTCGAGCGCGCGGCAGGAAGCGTCCAAGTCCATTCGTCGCGATTAATTTCCTCGGCGCGTAGGCCGCTGATCTCACCGCATCGAGCGCCTGTTAAGAGTTCAAGCTTCAATATGTCGGCAGGCTCGGCGGAAAGGTCGCCTGAATCGAGCCATTTCCAGAGAGTTGCAATTTCTTGTGGTGTAAGCACGCGATCACGCGGTATGCCAGGATCGTAAGCCTTCAAGCCAGCAGTTGCATCGGTCTCCACGATGTCTTGCGACAAGGCCCACCTAAGCATCGCACCAACCGTTTGTCGGCGCCGATCCGCTTCTCGCTCCAGACCCTGGTCGGCACATTGATCGAACAATTCGCGCAGGTCTCGGCGTCGAATATCCTCAGCCGGCCTCTGCATCATGGGTGCAAGGGCACGCTTCAGGCGGCTTTCAATTTCCTTGGCGGTTCGCAGCCGGTCCACAACCCTGCGTCTCAAGTAGATCTCAATCAGCTTTTCAACGGTAAGTCGGGAAGCCCGCGCTTCGCGGCTTTCCTCTTCCTCAGCGAGCAGATCGCGGCCTGCCCGTGCAGCGCTGGTTAGCTCATTGGCCCGATCCCTGGCCCGTTCGAGAGATACATCGTCCACTCGCCCGAGCGACACCCGCCGCACCTTCCCCTTCCCACGAATCCGATAGGCCAGATCCCAGGTCTTGACCCCACTCGGCGCTACTCGCACCGCCAATCCAATGCAACGCTGATCGGATACCCGATAAGGCACCGCTGCGGGCCGCAACCCCTGGATGGAACGATGTGTCAGGGAAACTTTGCCGCGCGTCAAACCCGAACCTGAGGCCATTCCCGTCCCCTTCATCTCTCGCAACGCTGTCGCAACAGGGTTGGCGGCTGCCGGCAAACTGCTGCGGACATCAACGAACAATAAGCGCCCGGTCTACCAACACAAAATGCACGCAAACGGACGCCAGCAGATTTCTACAGACACGTATACAAGTGCGGACGCCACCTTTTGTTCGCTTGGGTGGGATCAGCACCCGGACGGCGAAGTCACGCTGTCGAAGCGCATAGCCTCGTGGTCCGTCTCGAGCGTGGGGAGTCGATCCTACGCGGGCGCGGCGAGGACGAGGCGAATTGGACGCCTTCCGCCGCCGTTTCCGTTCGCGAGGCGGCGGTGGGCTGCCGAGAATGTCGGCTTGGCCCGCAGGTGTGCCAAGCACGCGGATGAGTGTTCCGCGAGCGCCGGGCTTCAACGTGATCTGGCCGTCTGCGGCAAGTCGGTGCAAGGCCCCCTTGATCGCGCCGGGTCCACATCGCAAGAGCGCGGCAAGCCTGCGATAGGTGCAGAACAGCGAGCCATCGCCTAGCACCCGAATTTCGGCGAATGCCGCCACGCTGGCTCTGTTGCAGCAGTTGGAGCAAGGCGTGCGCTCGATCTTGCTCGGGCACGCGCGGGCGCCGGGTGCTGTGCGGGACGGGCGCCGGGCTGCCGTTGCCCACCAAGGGATTGGGGCGTGCCGGCGCCAACGGGGGTGGGTCTGGCCTTAGCCTCTGGCTGCGATCGTTGTGGCGCTTCTCGAGCCGACGGCGACGTCAGGCCGTGCACCAGGTCATGAGCCCGAACAACTGCAGTGCCATGGACAAGGCCTCGGTCTGTTCGTGTGGGCGGCTCGTCTCCGTTGGGCCAAGGATCCATGGCCCGCGCTAGGCTCCACGACATGACGAGTTCGATTACCGCAGCCACAACCACGCTGAACATGCCATCGAATTTGGTCTGCTCGAGGCTCAAGGCAGCGGCCAGGATGGCTGCTGGCCGGCTCGGGAAGGTGGCGATCGTTGGCCGTTCCGGTTGCGACCCATCTTTGGCGTTATCGCGCGGCGGCTCCGGCGCAAGGCGCTTACCTTTGTCGGTCGTTACAGTCATGCGTCGTTGCCAGTCTCGAACGTCACTGCCTGGAGCGGGCGCGTTGGTTGTGGGCGGCTCGGCAGGAAGTCGCGAGACGGTGAGGGCCGGTTGTTGAGCGACAATCCATACGATGAAAATGAATACCGTGTAGACGCGAACGGCGCTGAATATCACCGCGCTCGCCGCGAACCCGATAAAGGCGCCGGTTTCTCGTGTCCTCCAGACCGAAATGGCACCAGCGGCAAAGACTGTCGGGGCAACAATCACAACGACCCCGCCTTGCGGCAACGGTTCCGGCAGCTCCCACGCGTGCCCGAGCGACCAGGCCATCATGCCCACGGTGGCCAAGACGGCCCCATGCACCGTCCACCAAAATGCCGATAACAAATAGGAAACCCAGCGCCGCGATTTTCTCTGGTTCATGCGTTTCTAGCCCACTATATGTTCAATAGGCGGCCCGGATTATTGATTGTGTAGTCGCCATCTGCTGCCAGGGGGCTGGGCTCATCATGGTGTCCGGCATCGCCGTGGCTTAAGGCTGCAGTGCATTGTGTGCGCGTCCCGAAATCACCCGCGTGCCAAGCGCATTGTCATTTCGCGAAGATGTGAGCGAGCCTCGGCGCGCTCGAATATCGGCTTGTTCAAGCCCGCATTACTGTAATGCGGCAGCGGCGATTTCGATAAAAAAAATTCAGGCGCAAGGTCGCATTGGAGAATCGAAAGGAGGTCCGCACTGGAGAAACAACGGGTAATTGGAGTTTTATCTATAGTTTTCTAGATAGTATCAATACAGGCTGCTGCGTAATACCCAAACAGACGATTTGAAATGGCAAAAAAGGCTATGCCGGAATGGGCGAGCACGGCATTTGCCTCCGCAGCTTTCGTCGATTATGTGACGTCTATCGATCCTCGAGGAGATCTTGGTCACATCGAGCAGGAGCCAGATCCATCCATCGCATCTTTCGTGCGTTGTTGAGCCAGCACTTGCAGCATTCGACGCGCGGCAATCCGAAATGCCATCAGCCAGCAGTGAGGCGAACGTGCCAACTCACAAGCGACGCTCCGATCAGGTAGCGGACGGTCATGCAGGGGCGAATGGCGCACCGCAGCGCGATCAGCGGCCGACCAACGATGACGTGCGCATCCGGACATCGCAGGCGCCGCTGCTGCGGTCCATGACGTGGCGCAACGTCTCAACCTCTCCTCTCGCACGGTCTGGCGCATCCCCAAGGAGGAGCTGCCGAGCAATCGAGTTCGCCGCGCGACACGGTTCACCGAGGCCGACCTTCGGGCCTACATCAAGCGGCGCAGGACCTGAGACATGCGGTCAATCCTAGGCCAATGGCAGCGTCCACGCTTGCGCCGATCTCCAGCAGTGTAGTGGCTTCCGGAACCATTGGATTGTTGCATGGGCCATCGTCTCGTCCCGCTTCCTCGCATCCTGCGCTTTCGCGACGCGCCGGCCTACCTCGGCATGGACCGCAACCGCTTCAATGCCGAGGTGCGTCCGTTTCTCACCGAAATCCCCATCGGCAGGCAGGGCGTCGGCTTCGATCGGCTTGAACTCGACGCCTGGCTCGACGAGTATATCGCCCGCAACGGGCGTCCCGCACGGAAAGGAGCACACACATGGGACGCAAGCACTTCTCCGGCCTCGTCCTGCGAGGCGGGATCTGGCACATCGACAAGCGCATCTGCGGGCGGCGAGTTTGCCAGAGCACTGAAACAGCTGAACTCCACGAAGCGGAACGTTATCTAGCGAGACTGATGGAGCAGACGCGGCAAGCTCACGTGTACGGCGTCAGGCCGGCTCGGACCTTCGAGCAGGCTGGGGCAAAGTTCGTGTTGGAGAACCAGCACAAGCGGAGCCTGCATGATGATGTTGGTCGCCTGAAGGGTCTCATGCCCTTCATCGCCAGCATCCCGCTCGACAGCGTCCACATGGGCACCATGCAGCCTTGGCTCGCACACCGCCGAAAGGAAGGTGTTGCGGTCGGAACCATCAATCATGGCCTACAGGTTGTGCGGCGCATCCTTAACTTGGCTGCCAGGGAGTGGCGAGACGAACAAGGACTGACCTGGATAGCGACTGCGCCGAAAATCAATCTCCTGCCGAACCTGCACAGGCGACAACCCTATCCACTCAGTTGGGATGAGCAGGAGCGGCTGTTCGCCGAACTGCCGGCGCACTTGAAGGATATGGCGATGTTTGCGGTCAATACCGGATGCCGCGATGCCGAAATCTGCAACCTGCGTTGGGAATGGGAAGTCGAAGTGCCCGAATTGGACACGACGGTCTTCATCATTCCCGGCGCCCGGGTGAAGAACGGCAAAGAACGGCTGGTCGTGCTCAATCAGAACGCACGGTCGGTCGTGGGCCGCCGGCGTGGACACCATGCAACACACGTATTTGTCTACAAGGGTCATGCCGATGCGTCGCATGCTGGGATCCGCGTGGCGAAGGGCAAGGACGAGTGCAGGCCTGCCCAGTCCGGGTGCACGACTTGAAACACACCTTCGGCCGCCGACTGAGAGCGGCCGGCGTGAGCTTCGAGGATCGGCAGGACCTGCTCGGGCATCTGTCGGGTCGCATCACCACCCACTACTCGGCCGCCGAGCTCACGCGACTGATCGAGGCGGCCGAAAGCGTGGTCGAGCGCAACGGACAACGACCGGAGCTGGTTGTGCTGCGGGGCAGTCTCGGAACAAAACTCCCGCAAAACTCCCGCAAGCGCCTCACTCACTGCCGGCCAGTCAAACTAAGATGTTGATATGATTGGCTGGGGCGGGAGGACTCGAACCTCCGAATGACGGAATCAAAATCCGTTGCCTTACCACTTGGCGACGCCCCAGCATGTGCGCGATATCGTTCGAGTGCGATCGCCTCGCGCGGAGCTAAAGTCCCGAGGCGTAAGATCGCGCTCCAAGCGCGGCGCGGACCATAACGGGTCATTGGCGGCCCCGCAACGGTTGCCGCGACAGTCGATTTCACATGCGCTCGAGGCCGATGGCGCCCACCCGGCACGGCGGAGTGGGCGCCGTCGGGGCTCAGTCCTTGCCTTCGTACTTGAACGAGACCTTGACCTTGGCGCGGTAGGCCTGAACCTTGCCGTTGTCGAGCACCATGTCCTGCTCCACGACCTCGGCGACGCGAAGATCGCGCAGGCTCATCGCCGCCCTGTCGACGGCAGCCTTGGCGGCCTTCTCCCAGGAGTCGGTGCTTGTTCCAACGAGCTCGATGACCTTGTAGACGCTTTCGGGCATGTGAGCCTCCATCTCGTGTGCAGTTTCGGCTCGGCGAGAGCAGGATCGTTCGAGATGGAATCGCATAGGCGATCCATCTCGAGCGTGAATCCTTCTCTCCACTTGAGAGTCAGCGTGCCGTGCAGAGAGGCGCTTCGGGCCGCAGCATGCGCGGCACAGGGCATGCTACCACCTGCGAACCAGGCGTGCAGCCTCGTTATTACGCGTGCCTAAGCCGAGAGAACCTTGCCGAGTCCTTCGAGGATCGTGGTCCAGCCGGCTTGCGTGCGGTCCTTGTACTCGGCCCACTTGGCGTCCATCTCGTGCGTCAGCGTCAGCTCGCAGCCGCTCGGTAGCGCCATGATGTCGATCGTCACCCGGCTCACATCCGTCGATCCGCGTTCCGTATGGAAGGTGAACACGAGCCGGCGAGGACGGTCGATCTCCAAATATTCGCCGATGTGCTCGGCATCCATGTCGCCGCGGCGCTCCGTAAAGTTGAACACGCCGCCGACGCGTGCGTCCACCTCGGCGCGCACTATCGGTCCCCTTGACCGTCGCGAACAAGAAACGCTTGGCCTTTTCCACGTCGAGCCAGGCATCGAACACGCGCTCGGGCGTTGCCTCGAAGCGGCGGGTGACGCGGACTGTGATGGTGCGCTGCGGCGTCATCGCTGACCTCCTACGTCGCATTGGCGTTCATCCGAGGGGCTTCTTGCGTTTCGCAGCTCGCCTTGTCCCGCGCGCCTTGCCGGATGTCACGGCCGCGGCTCGGACCTCGGCCTTGAGCAGGGCATCCAGCGCATCGAGCCGTTCCGTCCAGAAGGCGCGCTGCCTGGCGATCCAGTCGGCGGCCTCGTCCAGCGGACGCGGGTTGAACGAGAGAAAGTGATCGCGTCCCGCCCGGCGGCGGCGTATGAGGTCGGCGCGCTCCAGCATACGGATGTGTTTCGAGACGCCGTTGAGCGACATGGCGAAGGGTTGCGCCACCTCGGTGACCCGCGCTTCTCCGCGCGATAGCCGCTGCAAAATGGCGCGCCGGGTCGGATCGGCCAGCGCCAAAAGGGTAAGGTCCAGATTGGTCTGCATGAGCGATGCAATCTCAATTCAACTTATGGGTTGAACATCGTCGCGTCGGCAATCGGTGTCAAGTCTCGTGCATTTGCTAGATGCGCGGCGTGCGATACAACACGCGTCCGCCGACCTTGATCTCGACATCGAGCAGGTACGGCTTGAACCGCTCCGGCTCGACTGTCATGCCGAGGCCCGGCGCGTCGGGCAGGCGGATCAACCCATCTGTGCCTGGCTCAATGCTCTCCCGCGTGATGGCACGCGCCACCTCAGCGTGACTCGATGGGATATTCCGCGATCTCGTCGCGCTCCAGCCCGGCGAACGGTTGGATGGAGGCCGACAGCGCGAGCTGCGATGTGAACGTGTGGTTCACGTACGTGACGCCCTTGGCGCTGGCGTAGTCGGCAACGCGCTTGGCATCGGTCAACCCGCCGATGCGTCCGGCATCGATTTGCGCGAAACCGATGCCGGCATGATCGATCATGTGCCGCGCCATCCAGAAATCGTGTGCACCTTCACCGCCGGCAAGCCGCACTGGCGCAGCCTCGCACGCCAGCCCGGCGTAGGCATCATGCGCGCCGGACACGAACGGCTCCTCCAGCCAGGTCGCCCGTGCCTCCTTCAGCGCTGGCAGCGACAGGCGCGCCCGCGGCAGGTCGTCCACCCATACCGTGCCGGCATCCACCAGCAGGATGCTATCCGCTCCCAGCCCCTCGCGTGCAGCCATGACCTGCGCGGCATCGTCCGCCGGTGTTCCGGCGCCGTAAGGTCCCCAACCGAACTTGGCGGCTCGGAATCCACGCGTCCGGATGGCTCTCGCTTTGGCCAGAGTATCGGCTGCGGTATCCCCGAACAGCACAGAGGCATACGGCAGTTTGGGAAAGGCCTTGGTGTAGCCGAGCAGCTTCCAAACCGGCTCGCCGCGTGCCCGCCCCAGCAGGTCCCACAAGGCCATGTCGATGCCTGACAGCGTGTGGTGCGCCTGCAGCAGATCGAGGCTCCTGGCGCGCACCTTGGCATTGATGCGCCGGATGTCGGCAGGCGAGTCCACTGCTTCGCCCAGTACGGACGCCGCCACGGGATGGCAAGCTGAGTGCGACATAGGTGCCACGAGTGCGGCAATGGTGGGCAGTGGCGACGCCTCACACTCGCCCCAGCCCACATGCCCGCCGCCGGCGACGCGGACCACGCATGCGTCCTGGCTGCCGTCGCCCACATCCTCGATCTGCGGCATGGCGAGATAGAAGATGTCGATCTGCTCAATGGTGATGCGTGGCATGCGTGGGCTCGCATAAGCTGACTGTTGAAACGCAGCGTATCATGCGAAGCAGATGCGATCTCTCACTTGATGGCGCACCCTTACGTGTCTAGTCCGCGCACAGATGGCGTGTGGCGACCGGGTAAAGCCCTTCCTGGCCCAGCATCCACACGCTCATGCCGTCATTGCCGAACAGCGGTGCGAACGCGGCGTCGAGCACGTTGAGCCCGCCGGCGTAGGTGCCGAAAGCCGGCAGCATCAGGCGCCGCCCGTTGCCGACGAAGCACGGCCGCCGGATCGTATGGCCATAGAGCGAAAGCTTGGCCGCAGGGTGCATGTGACCAGCGATCTCGTGTGTGACACGTCCTACGCGCGGCACATGCACGAACCTGATGCCGCCGAGGTCCAACCGATCCGTGCAGGTGCCACCCAGGTCGGCTGCAATCACCGGGTCATGGTTGCCTGTGATCCAGATCCACTCCCGGTCCTCCTGCAGGATGCGCAGGATCTCGCGGTTGGCGGGTGCGATGCGCGCCGCCGCTTCGGTGTCATGCAGGCTGTCGCCGAGGGCCACCACGCGGCGCGGCTCGTAACGGTCGATGCACTCGGCGAGGCGCTGTAGCGTGTCCTGCGTGTCATACGGTGGCAGCATCGCGCCGCGCTTGGCGAACGAGGAGCCCTTCTCCAGATGCAGGTCGGCGACGATCAGCGTGCGCTCGCCCGGCCAATACAGGGCGCCTGCCATGTCGGCCACGAACGCCTTGCCGGATAACGATAGCCGTTGCGCGGCATAGTCCGTGATGCGCTCGCGCTCGGGCTTGAATTGCAGCATCGTTCAGCCGTTCCCCGTGGCCTCGCGGATCAGCGCGTCTGCCGCCTCGCGCAGAATGTCCTCGCGAGCACTACCATTGACCGGCTCGCGACCGATGTCGAGCAGGACCGGCACCGCCAGCGGCGACACATGATCGAGCGCAATATGCCTGATTCGTCCCTTGATCCGGCGCAGGAAGTCCTGCAGGCGGGCGATGTCCAACAGGCCCGTCGCTGCATCCTGGTAGGCCGCTTCCAGCAGCACGTGATGCGGCTCGTAGCGGCGCAGCACATTGTAGATGAGATCGGAAGAGACGGTCATCTGGCGGCCGGTCTTCTCCTGGCCCGGGTGTCGCCGCTCGATCAGTCCGGCAATGGTGGCGCAGGCGCGGAAGGTGCGCCGCATCAGGCTCGACTCGGCAAGCCACGCGTCGAGATCGTCGCCCAGCATGTCCTGATCGAAAAGGCGCGACAGATCGAGCCGGCCTTCGCCGATCATGCCTGAGAGATCGCCGAGGCCCCACGCCGCGAGCGAATAGTCCGTAGCCACGAACCCGGTCGGCGAGGCCTTGGCGCGGTCGAGTCGGCGCGTCAGCAGCATGCCGAGCGTCTGATGCACCAGCCGCCCCTCGAACGGATACGCCACGAGGAAGTACCGGTTGCCGTAGGGGAAGGTCTCAATCAGCACCTCGTCGGGCTGCGGCACGACGGAGTGCTGGCGCTGCAAGGCCAGCCACTCCCTCACATCGGCTGGCAGCCGCCGCCAGCTTGTCTCATCCGCCAGCATCGCGCGCACGCGCTGGGCGAGGTGCGTGGACAGCGGAAACTTGCCGCCCGGATAGCTCGGAATCTTGGGATCGGCCGCGTGCGCGCGCGAAACGTAGGCCTCGATTTCGCGCACCCCTTCGAGCCGCAGCACCTCGCCGCCGAACACGAATGTGTCGCCGGGGGCGAGCTCGCTGGCGAAATCCTCGTCGATCTCGCCCAGCACACGCCCGCCTGCCAGCGCCTGTGTGCCCCGGCTTCGGAATGCGCTTGCGGCCGATCAGGCGCACCTTGAGCAGCGGGCTCTCAACGATGGTGCCGACATTCATGCGATAGCGTTGGGCGAGCCGCGGGTGCGCCAGCCGCAGGCGTCCGTCGCCGGTCGGCCGCAGCCGCGCGAACCGCTCGTAGCTGCGCAGCGCGTAGCCGCCGGTGGCAACAAAATCGACCACGCGATCGAAATCGGCGCGTTGCAAGTGCGCATAGGGCGCCGCCGACCGCAGCTCCGCGTACAACTCATCCGGCAGGAATGGTCCAGCGCAAGCGGTGCCCAGAACATGCTGCGCCAGCACGTCGAGCGTGCCGCGCCGGTTCATCACTGCGTCTTGCGCGTTGGCCTCAGCCGCTTCCAGCGCCGCGCGGCATTCCAGCACCTCGAAGCGGTTGGCCGGCACCAGGATCGCCTTCGACGGCTCATCCAGCCGGTGGTTGGCGCGGCCAATGCGCTGGATCAGGCGGCTGGCGCCCTTGGGAGCACCAACATGAATCACCAGGTCCACATCACCCCAGTCGATGCCGAGATCGAGCGTGGACGTCGCCACCACGGCCTTGAGCTTGCCCGCAGCCATGGCCGCTTCCACTTTGCGGCGTTGCCCAGCCGCTAGCGAGCCGTGGTGCAGGGCGATCGGCAGGCTGTCCTCGTTGATGCGCCACAGCTCCTGGAACAGCAGCTCGGCCTGCATGCGCGTGTTGACGAACAGCAGCGACAGCCGGTGCGCCTTGATGGCGGCGTAAACCTCGGGAGTCGCATGGCGCGCCGTATGGCTGGCCCAGGGCAAGCCGGCTTCGGTATCCAAAATCTCGATGTGCGGCTTGGCGCCCGCCTGCGTCTCGATCAGGTCGGCAAGCGCGATGGCGCGTGTCCCATCGGTCTGTGCCGTCAGCCAGGCGCGCAGCTCCGCCGGACGCGCCACCGTGGCCGATAGGCCGAGAGCCACATGGCCCGGCGCCAGCTGGCGCAAGCGGGCAAGCCCGAGGGTCAGCAGATCGCCGCGCTTGGATGGCGCCATGGCATGTGCCTCGTCGACCACCACACATTCGAGATCGCCGAACAGGTAGGCCGCATCCTCATGGCTTATCAGCAGCGCGAGCTGCTCGGGCGTCGTCAGCAGGATATCGGGCGGACGCACGCGCTGGCGTTGCCGCTTGGAGAGCGGCGTGTCACCGGTGCGCGTCTCCACGCGGATGGGCAGATGCATCTCCGCGATCGGCGTCAGCAGGTTGCGCGCGATGTCGACTGCCAGCGCCTTCAGCGGCGAGATATAGAGCGTGTGCAGGCCGGCGCCGCGGCGCTCGCGTGCAGGATCGCTGAGCGCTACCAGGCTAGGCAGGAAGCCAGCCAAAGTCTTGCCCGCACCAGTCGGTGCGATCAGCAGCGTCGAGCGTCGCTGCTGCATCTGGCGCACGAGGGCGAGCTGATGCGGGCGCGGCTCCCAGCCGCGGGCGGCAAACCATTTCAGGAATGGATCGGGCAGGGCGATGGCCTCGCCTGCCGGCGTACCGCGTCGGCGCATCGGCGCATCGCCATGCCGCAAAGCCATACTGGACCGTTCACCTCTGCGTCGCATCTGTGCTAAGCGGAAGCGCGCGCAATGTTAGGGAGCATCGGCATGGACCGGGAACGCCTTCTCGGAGGCAACCCCGTCGGGGTCATCGTGCGGCTGATCGTGATCTCGATCATCGTCGGCATCGTGCTGTCCGCGCTCAACATTGATCCGTGGAGCATCCCCTATCACATCGAGCGGGTGTTCCGGGGCATCTACGAGATGGGGTTCGATATTTTCAGGAATGCGTTCGGGTATTTCCTGCTCGGCGCCATCATCGTCATTCCGATCTGGCTGCTGACGCGGGCGCTGGGCATTTTCCGCTCCGGACGCGGCGGCCGGCCCTGATCTTGCGCGTTCGCGTGGCGGCGGTGTGACCCCCGTTCAACCGTCGAGCGGCCGGGCCGCCCATTCGGCCGCACGTCGGCCGGTTACCTGCCCGATGCGCTCCAGCCTCGCCTCACGGATATGCTGGGTCAGGTGCGCCTTGATGCGGCCAATCAACCCCGGCCCCTCGTAGATCAGTCCTGTATAGAGCTGGATCAGGCTGGCGCCGGCCTCGATCTTGGCCAGCGCCGTCTCGCCCGAGTCGATGCCGCCAACGCCGATGAGCGGGATGCGCCCATCGGTCTGCATATGGATGCGCGCCAGCATCGCCGTGGACCGATGAAACAGCGGCCGTCCGGAGAGGCCGCCGCCCTGCTTGGCCTGCACCGTATCGGTGAGGCCTGGCCGCGACAGCGTCGTGTTGGAGACGGCGATGACGTCCACCTTGTGCGCCACGAGCCGCTCGGCGATGGCCGGCAGGTCCGCCTCGGCGATGTCGGGCGCGATCTTGACCACGATGGGCCGCACCGGTGCGCCGGCCCCGACATGCCGGGCGCGCGCCGCCATGACACGGCCCAGCAGCTCGTCGAGCGCCGCCGGCGCCTGCAGGTCGCGCAGGCCCGGTGTATTCGGCGAAGAGATGTTGACCGTGAAGTAGCTGGCCACGCCGTAGAAGGCGTCGAGCCCGGCCACATAGTCGCCGGCCCGGTCGGCTGCATCCTTGTTGGCCCCGATATTGACGCCGACCACGCCGCGCTGCGCACGCTGCCGCAAACGCGCCAGCGCCCCAGCATGGCCCGCGTTGTTGAAGCCGAGCCGGTTGATCACGGCGCGGTCGGAGATCAGGCGGAAGATGCGCGGCTTGGGGTTGCCGCTCTGCGGCAGCGGCGTCACGGTGCCGATCTCGGCAAAGCCGCAGCCCAAGCCCAGCACAGCGTCCGGCACACGGGCATCCTTGTCGAAGCCGGCCGCGATCCCGACCGGGTTGGACAGGTGCAAAGAACCAAGCGTGCTGGCGAGAGCCGGATCGTCCGGCCCTTCGACGCGTGGATAGATGCCAAGCTCCAGCGACTTGAGCGTCGCTTCGTGCGCATGCTCGGGATCGAGCGCGAACAGCAGCGGACGGGCCAGATCGAAAATGCCGCTCAGCATGACACCAGTCCCCGCGGCAGCCGGTGCCGCCCGTCCTCCCCCAGTTCGAGCGGCTCCTGCGATATTACGGCGCGCGTGTCGAGCGAAGTGTAAAGATGCGGGAACAACGCGCCGCCGCGTGAGGGTTCCCATTTGAGCAGGGCCCCGAGCGCGTCGGCATCGACTTCGACGAGAACAAGGTCGCGTTGCCCGGCAAAGTGCTTGGACAGCGTGCCTGCCACCTGTGTCGACGTCGACAAGTGAATGTAGCCGTCGCGCAAATCGTCAGACGACCCCGTAAATTGTCCGTCGCGCAGCGCCTTGTCCCACGCATCTCGCCTTGCGATTTTATAAATCCGAGGTCGTGCAGTCACTTGCTCCGCACCCATCGTTCTAACCTTTATTTGACTTGACAGTGTTACGCAGGCGCGTCGCGCAATCTTGTCGCTTGGAACTCGCACAGGCCTGCGACACGTGTCTATTCGTTCGCATCGCCGCGTGCTAGTGCTGGGAGAAATTGGCGATCTTTTCCTCTTTTTTTGCGTCCTCATGCTCTCCGGTTTCACAGCAAAGCCGCTGGCGCTCGGGAATCTTCTCTCCGCGCCATATGCCTTCCAGGTTCCCTCGTTTCAGCGTCCCTTCTCTTGGACCACGAAAGAGGCGGGACAACTCCTAGACGACCTTACCGTCGAGCTCGAGGAGCAGACCGTTGGCGGTCATGGCAGTATCGAGGGATATTTTCTCGGCACCATGCTGCTGATGGAGCCGTCGCCGGCGGCGCCCTTGTTTGCTGCTGCGGGCACGGCGCGGCGCCACGACATTATCGACGGCCAGCAGCGCCTCGTTACGCTGACGATTCTGTTGGCTGTTCTGCGTGATATCCTGGCGCAGCGCGGCATGCCCTTACCGGCTGGCCTCGAGGAGCTGATCGAGTGCCGCGAGGCGGGTGGCACCCGGCGGCAGTTCAGAGTGGAGCTGCGAGGACGCGATCGCGACTTCCTCACCACCTATGTGCAGGAGCCGGGAGCGTCCGCCCTCGCACCTGCAGCCGACAATCTCACGGAAGCCGAGAGCCGCATCCTTGCAGTGCGCGACCATTTCCGGGCCGAGCTGGACGGGCGCAGTGACGCGGAGCTCATCCGCATCGCCACCTTCGTGGCGGAGGCCTGCCACGTCGCTCTGATTTCCGCTACCAGCATCGACCGTGCACACCGCATCTTTACCGTGCTCAACGACCGCGGCCGGCCACTTGCGCGCAACGACATCCTGAAGGCGCAGGTCCTCGGCCAGATCGACGACGCCAGCCGGCCCGCTGCGCTGAGCGTTTGGGATCGCACAGCCGCACTCCTCGGTGATGATTTTGAGCAGGTCTTCAGCCACATCCGCGCCATCGAGGCGGGACCGAAGTCGCAGATCATCTCTGGGATTCGCGAGACCATCCATGCTGCCGGCGGCGCCCGCGTTTTCGTAGAGTCCGTGCTCGAACCCCACGGCAGGGCGTTCCACGCTATCCGCAATGCGTGCCACACGGGCTCTCCACACTCGGCCGAGATCAATCGGCTGCTCCGGTATCTGGGGTGGCTCGGCAGCTCCGACTGGGTGCCGCCGGCACTGTTGTGGTGGCGGCTTCACGACGGTGAGCCGCAAAAACTCGCGATGTTTCTTGGCGCTCTAGAGCGGCTTTCCTATCTGCTCCGCCTGCTGGGCATGGGCACTGACAAGCGGCTGGCGCGCTTCCATGCCGTCGTGCTGGCCATCCGCCGTGGAGTGGCGCTCGATGCGCGCAATAGCCCTCTGCAGCTCAGCCGCGAGGAGCAGCGCAACATCCTTTATAACCTGCGCAACCTGCACACGCGCAGCCCGCTCACCTGCAAGCTGGTGCTGCTGCGCCTCAACGACGAGCTCGGCGGTGCGCCGCAGGATCTGTCGCCCGCTGACTACACGGTCGAGCACATCCTGCCGCAGAAGCCCGGTCGCGCCAGCGCCTGGCGCGCATGGTTCCCTACCGCCGACGAGCGGGAGGCATGCACCAATTCCATCGGCAATCTGGTGCTCGTCACGCGCGAGCAGAACGACCGCGCGCGCAACGCGGAGCTTGCCCGCAAGCTCGAGATCTTCTTCCGCGCCCCCGGTGCTCCCGTGCCGCGCATCACGGCGGAGCTGGAGGGCATTGCCGAGTGGCGCGCGCCGCAGCTTCTTGCCCGCGAGGAGCGCCTGCTCAGCCTGGTCCGCGCCATCTGGAAGATCGATGCCACCAAGTCGGCCGAGCCACCTGCAGACGCTTCTGCAACGCGAGCAGCTCAGCGCGGCCGCGCGGCACGCCAGCCGGCGGAGTGAGTGCAGCAACGCGTGTGATCCTGAGAGGCCTCGTGCTGGAGTTCAGCTCCGATCAGTCACTGCTCGTATTCGGCGGGCCGTATTCCAACCTGATTGCCACCCGCGCATTGCAGGCGCATGCCGAGCGCCTCGGCGTCCCTCCGCAGCGCATCATCTGCACCGGCGATGTCGTCGCCTACTGCGCGAAGCCCGAGGAAACCGCCGCGGCCGTGCGCGACTGGGGTTGCCACGTCATCCAGGGGAATTGCGAGCAGCAGCTCGCCGTCGGCGCCGACGATTGCGCCTGCAATTTCGAGGACGGCAGCGCCTGCGCCACGCTTGCCAACGGCTGGTATCCATTTGCCAATGCGCGAGTTTCGCCCGCAACGCGCGCATGGATGGGTGATTTGCCGTCCACGCTTGCGTTCCGTTTCGGCGGTCGCTCGTTCCGCGTCGTGCACGGCGGGGGCACGCAAGTGAACCGCTGGGTGTTCGCGTCGCAGCGCGACGTGCTGTCGGAGGAGCTGAAGATGGCCGGCACCGATGTCGTGCTGGCCGGGCACGCCGGGCTGCCTTTCATCGCGCGTGCGGGTGAGCGGACCTGGTTCAATCCCGGCGTGATCGGCATGCCGGCCAACGATGGTACACCAGACGTCTGGTATGGTGTGATCCGTGCAGAGGCTGATGCTGTCGTGCTGTCGACGCATCGCCTGGCCTACGATCATCATGCAGCCGCGGGTGCCATGCGCCGCTTCGGCCACGCCAACGGCTATGCGCGCACGCTCGTCACCGGCTTGTGGCCGAGCCTCGACATCTTGCCGGCTGCCGAGCGGGAAGGCGCTGGCCGTCGCCTCAAGCCGAAATTCATGCGCATTCCGTCGAAGGCGCCGCGGCACTCGGAAACGCGCGTGTCTGCTTTGAAGTGAGCACGGCCTACTCCGCCGCCTCCTTGGTCACAACAGGCGGACGCCAGCGCAGGCGCGGCTCGCGTGCCGCCTTGGTCTCATCGAGGCGGCGACGCGGAGCCAGCCGCGGCGCCTCCTTGAAGCGGGACTTGTCGTTGCCGTGTTTGGCTTCCTTGGCGAGGAAGCGCAACGTGGCGATGAATTGGTCGAGGCTCTGCTTGGATTCCAACTCGGTCGGCTCGATCAGCATGGCGCCGTGCACGACCAGCGGAAAATACATGGTCATGGGGTGATAGCCCTCGTCGATCATCGCCTTGGCGAAATCGAGCGTGGTGACGCCGGTGTCCTTGAGCCAGGCGTCGTCGAACAGCACTTCGTGCATGCACGGCTTGTCGCCGAACGGCTGGCTCATGAGATCGCGTAGGCCCGCACGTACATAGTTGGCATTCAATACCGCGTCCTCGGACGCTTGCCGCATGCCGTCCGAGCCATGGCTCAGCATGTAGGTGAGCGCGCGCACGAACATGCCCATTTGTCCATGGAATGCTGTGAGACGGCCGAATGGCTTGCGGCCGTCTCTAGCCTCGTCCACATGCTCCACGAGGCGGAACGTATCGCCCTGTCGTACCGAGTACGGCAGTGGCGCGAACGGCGCCAGCGCTTCCGACAGCACCACAGGCCCCGAGCCCGGTCCGCCGCCGCCGTGCGGCGTGGAGAATGTCTTGTGCAGGTTGATGTGCATGGCGTCGATGCCGAGTTCGCCCGGCCGCACCTTGCCGACGATGGCGTTGAAGTTGGCGCCGTCGCAGTAGAAGTAGGCGCCGGCCTCGTGCACCACGCGTGCGATCTCCACCACCTCCGGCTCGAACAAGCCGCAGGTATTGGGGTTGGTCAGCATGATGGCGGCAACCTCGGGGCCGAGCGCGGCCTTCACCGCCTCGGCGGCTACAGTGCCATCCTCGCGTGCCGGAATGGGCTTCACGCTGTAGCCCATGAAGGCGGCGGTGGCTGGATTAGTGCCGTGCGCCGAATCCGGCACCAGCACGATATTGCGCTTGGAGCCCTTGGCCTCGTGCGCGGCCTTGATGCACAGCATGCCGGCCAGCTCGCCATGTGCGCCCGCCTTGGGCGACAAGGTCACGGCCTTCATGCCGGTCAGCTCGAGCAGATAACCGGACAGCGCCTCCATCAGCGCAATGGCGCCCTGTACCGTCTTCTGTGGCTGCAGCGGATGGATGTCGCCGAAGCCCGGCAGCCGCGCCATCTTCTCGTTGAGGCGCGCGTTGTGCTTCATAGTGCACGAGCCCAGCGGATACACGCCGGCGTCGATGGCGTAGTTGCGCTGCGACAGGCGCACGTAGTGGCGCATGGTCTCGGGCTCGGTAAGGCCGGGAAGGCCGATCTCGCTCTTGCGCTCCAACCCGCCGAGCCGGGTTTTGACGGTTTTGGGATCGGGCACATCGACGCCGGTCTTGTCGAGGCCGCCTGCCTCGAACAGCAGCGGCTCCTCGTGATCGAGCCCGCGGTTGCCGGTGAAGGTGTCGGTGTCGGATTTTCCCGCCGAGCCGGGACCGGTCGGGCGTCCCTGCATGTTCATGGCCATCACAGCACCTCCTTCAGCGCCTTGGCGTAGGCCATGCGGTCATCGTCGGTGTTGATCTCGGTGGCGGCGACGAGGATCAGGTCGGAGAGCTGTGCCTTGCCGGGGATCAGTCGCGACACCGGTACGCCGCCGAGCACGCCTTTGTCTGCCAGCTTGTCGATCACCTTGGCCGCATCGCCGCGCACGCGGAGCGTGAACTCATTGAAGAAGGCTGGCGTGATGACGTCGACGCCGTCAACCGTGCCCAGCTGCTCGGCCAGTGCTACCGCCTTGCCATGATTGAGGCGCGCGAGCCGGCGCAAACCTTTTTCACCGAGCAGAGTCATGTGAATCGTGAAAGCCAGCGCACACAGGCCCGAGTTGGTGCAGATGTTGCTGGTCGCCTTCTCGCGGCGAATGTGCTGCTCGCGCGTGGAGAGCGTCAGCACGAAGCCGCGCTTGCCTTCCGCATCGACTGTCTCTCCGGCGAGCCGCCCCGGCATCTGGCGCACGAGCTTGTCCCGCGTGGCGAACAGGCCGACATAAGGGCCGCCGAAGTTTAAGCCATTGCCGATCGACTGACCCTCGGCGGTGACAATGTCGGCGCCCATCTCGCCCGGCGGCTTCAGGAGCCCGAGGGCCACCACCTCGGTGACGACTGCGATCAGCAGCGCGCCCTTGGCGTGCGCGGCTTCGGCGATCGGCGTCAGATCGCGGATCGAGCCGAAGACGCTTGGGTATTGCACCACCACGCATGAGGTCTCGCCGTCGATGCGGGCAACGATGTCCTCGGCACCTTTAGGGTCGGCATCCAACGCATCCACCCGCGCGCCGCCGTAGCTGCTCAGCGTGTCGATGACGGCGCGGTAATGCGGATGCAGCCCGCCGGAAAGCACGGCCTTCTTACGCCGCGTGACGCGATGCGCCATCAGCACGGCTTCCGCTGTCGCGGTCGAGCCGTCGTACATGGAGGCATTGGCCACATCCATGCCAGTCAACAGCGCCACCTGCGTCTGGAACTCGAACAGATATTGCAGCGTGCCCTGGCTGATCTCGGGCTGGTAAGGGGTGTAGCTGGTCAGGAACTCGGAGCGCTGGATCAGATGATCGACGCTGGCCGGAACGTGATGGCGATAGGCGCCAGCGCCGACGAAGAACGGCACCGAGCCGGCCGGCGTGTTGCGGGCGGCCAGCCGGCCGAGCTCGCGCTCGACCTCCAGTTCGCCCTTGGCCCGCGGCAGGTTGGGAAGCTCACCCAGCAGCTTGGCCGCCGGGACATCGGCAAACAGCTCGTTGATGGAGCCGACGCCGACCTTGGCCAGCATGTCTTGCCTGTCGGTATCAGTCAGCGGAAGGTAGCGCATCAGGAGTTCTCTTTCACGAGCTGGTCGTATGCAGTGCGGTCCATGAGGGCGTCGAGCTCGCCCGGATTGGCGAGCCGGACCTTGAAGAACCAGGCCTTACCCTCCGCATCCTCGTTGACGAGGGCTGGCGTGGCGGCCAGGTCGCCGTTGGCCTCGATCACCTCGCCCGACACGGGTGCATAGACGTCGCTCGCCGCCTTGACGCTCTCGACCACGGCTGCTGCCTCGCCGGCAGCTACCTTGCGTCCCACCTCCGGCACCTCGACGAATACGACATCGCCGAGCTGCTCTTGCGCGTGGTGGGTGATGCCGATGGTGGCGACATCGCCATCGACGCGGATCCACTCGTGGTCCTTGCTGAACTTCTCGACGGCCATCCAAGTCTCCTATCGCGAGTGCCGGCTGAACCGGCCTCCCCTCAATTGCCCTTGCGGAAATAGCGGTGCGGCACGAACGGCAGATACGTAACCGTGGCCGGCAGTGGCTTGCCGCGCACGACGAGCTGCACGGGCGTGCCGGACTTGGCTTGTGCTGCGGTGACGTAGCCCATGGCGATCGGGCCGTTATGCGTCGGGCCGAAGCCGCCCGAGGTGACGATGCCGATCCTGTCGCCGGACGCGGACAGGATTTCCGTGCCTTCGCGCGCAGGCGCCCGGCCTTGCGGCGTAATGCCGACGCGCAGTCGCGCTGGGCCATCGGCCAACTCTTTCTGGATGCGCACAGCGCCGGGGAAGCCGCCCTCGATGCGGCGGCGTTTCTGCATGGACCACACCAGCGCGGCCTCGACCGGGCTGGTAGTGTCGTCGATGTCATGGCCGTAGAGGCACAGACCGGCTTCCAGGCGCAGGCTGTCACGTGCGCCGAGGCCGATCGGCTGCACGGCGGCATCGGACAGCAGCAGGCGCGTCAGGTCCATCGCCTTGTCGTCCGCGACGGAAATCTCGAAGCCGTCCTCGCCTGTGTAGCCGGAGCGTGAGACGTGGCAGTCGAAAATGCCGACCTTGGTGTGTAAGGCCTGCATGAAGCCGAGAGCCACGGTCTGCGGCGAAAGCTTTGCCATCACCTCGCGCGCCGCCGGCCCTTGCAGCGCCAGCAGGGCACGCTCGGTCAGCGGCTCCAGACGCACGCTCTGTGGCAGACGCGCCGACATGTGCGCGTAGTCGCCGTCCTTGCACGCCGCGTTGACCACCAGATACAGGCGGCCGTCCTCAGACGTGCGCGTCACCATCAGGTCATCGATGATGCCGCCGCTGTCGTTGAGAAGCTGGCTGTAGCGCTGCTGTCCCGGCTTGAGAGCGAGGATGTCCGCCGGCACCAGGCCTTCGAGCGCGCGCGCGATTGTCTCGTGCTGCCCATCCGCTGCGATCAGAAAGGCCTGACCCATGTGTGAGACATCGAACAAGCCGGCCTTCTCGCGCGCCCACAGATGTTCCTTGAGCACGCCGAGGGGGTACTGCACCGGCATCTCGTAGCCGGCGAAGGGCACCATCTTCGCGCCCAGCTCGCCATGCAGGGTGAACAGCGGCGTGCGTTTCAGCAGGGAGTCGGACGGGGCAGCGCTCATGGCGTCATCATTCCGCGACAGCTCTACTCCCGCACTCCCAGCGAGTACGAGTTCGAGCCCCCTCTGTCACGGGACCTGAGAGATTTCGACGGACACCTGAGCCGTCTTACCCCTTCGGTGGACCGGCACCTTCGCGCCGGCCGCTTTCCAGAGCGCCATCAACCTGCGGTCCCTGTTGCCTGAGAGGTTCCGGGGCGGTTGCTCCTTCGGCGCCGGCACAGGCCATCGGGGTCGTGCCGGTCTCTTCCGCAAGTATCGTATGGCTGAGTAGCAGGATAGAAGCGCGGCGGCCGGAGTCAACGTGGCACCAGCCGAAGTCCACGTGTCTGCGCATGGGCAAGGAGAAAATCAGCCGGCGTTGGGCGCCTTCTGATCGAAGCCGACGAAGACCTCGAACTCGCCCGCTCGGGCGCCTTCCGGCACGTTGAAGGTTATGGTCTTTACGGTCGAAAAATAGCCGATGGGCTTGTCGAGAGCGACCGTGACATCAACCACGGCCTTGTCCGCGGCTATCCGCTCGCGCTTGGCGTCGGTGACGAAAACTGTGACCGGCAGCGTGACCGTACCGGACTTGCCGCGTGGACCGAGCAGTATGCGACCCGAGAAGCCATATTTGACAGTGACCCGGCCCGGCTCGACCTGGCATTCGCGCGCTGTCTTGGTGATCTCGCCCTTGTGCATGACACCCAGGCCGTCGCCCACGCGCCCTGGCTCGTAAATTGTAACATGGTGGTCGCGCGGCCACACTTGGAAGCGCGGGCATCCCCCGGCGATGTCGCCGCCGACTGCCACGGAGCTGTCGGCCTTGGCCGCCGAAAGCATCTGTTCCTGGGTGACCGATTTGACCTCGCTCTTGGAGGAATTGCCGCCGAATATGCCACCGCCGATGCCGGAGGTCAGCGAGGACATGCCACAGCCGGTCAGCAAGCTCGCAGCTGATACAGCCGCAAGCCCCAGAAGCACTCCTGCCGTCCACGATCTCGGTAGAATCACAATGTCCCTGTCCGCATGGTTCGCTGGTGCCTTTTGCACCATCGCGCCCAGCCCCCCGAGCCGACTTGGCCCAACTTTGTTATTCTTGTTTCCCCAAACCAACTGTATCACTCCCTGGATGAAGCGTCCAAGTGCTTCGGAGCATCGCTAACAAGTGCCCTCTGATTCCTTTCGCCGCATGCCAGCGCCAGTCAACTCGACCTCCATAATCAAGGAGCGTCCTCCGCTCACGGTCTATCTCGCAGCTCCACGCGGCTTCTGCGCAGGGGTCGATCGGGCCATCCAGATAGTCGAGCTGGCTTTGGAGAAATACGGCGCCCCCGTCTATGTGCGCCATGAGATCGTCCACAACCAGTTCGTGGTCGAGAGCCTCAGAACGAAAGGCGCCATTTTTGTGGAGGAGTTGGACGAGATTCCCGATACCGATGCACCTGTGATCTTTTCAGCGCACGGGGTCCCGAAGGCCGTGCCGGCCGAGGCCAAGGCACGCCGGATGTTCTACCTCGATGCTACCTGTCCGCTGGTCTCCAAGGTGCATGTGGAGGCCGAGCGGCACCATGCCCTGGGCTACGATATCGTTCTGATCGGCCACGCGGGCCACCCCGAGGTGATCGGAACCATGGGGCAGCTCCCGGAAGGGGCTGTCAGCCTGATCGAGACCGCCGAGGATGCCCGCCGATTCGAGCCCCGAAATCCCGCCGCCCTCGCCTACATCACCCAGACTACGCTCTCGGTGGACGACACGGCCGAGATGGTGCGCATCCTGAAGGAGCGGTTCGCGGGAATCGTCGGACCGCACAAGGAGGACATCTGCTACGCCACCACCAACCGGCAGGTGGCGGTGAAGACGATCGCCCCCAAATGCGACTGCGTCATCGTCGTCGGTGCGCCAAATAGCTCCAACTCCCTGCGTCTGGTCGAGGTTGCGCGCCGCGCCGGCTGCGCCAAGGCGCTGCTAGTGCCACGCGCAAGCGACTTGCCGTGGGGCGAGCTGCAGGGTGTGAGGAGCCTCGGCATCACAGCGGGGGCGTCGGCTCCCGAAGTGCTCGTCGATGAAATGATCGAGGCCTTCCGCCAACGCTTCACGGTCACGGTTGAAACGGTGACGACGGCGGAGGAGCGCATCGCCTTCAACGTGCCGCGCGAGCTGCGTGATGCGGTGAAGGCCTGAGCCGGTCCGAGCAGAGCGCCCCGACATGGCCGTATATACCGAGGTCGCCGACGAGGAGCTGCAGCGCTTCGTGGCCGGCTATGGCCTCGGCGCCTTGATCTCCTACAAGGGCATCGCTGAGGGTGTGGAGAACACCAACTACCTCGTCAGCACCGAGAAGGGGCCGTTCATCCTCACCTTGTACGAGCGGCGTGTGGACAGGAACGAGCTGCCGTTCTTCCTCGGACTGATGGAGCATCTGGCGGGCTCGGGCCTCACCTGTCCGACACCCGTGCGCGATGCTCAGGGGCGCAACCTCGGCGAGCTGGCCGGCCGCCCGGCCGCACTCGTCACTTTTCTCGACGGTGTGTGGATCCGACGGCCGCGGCCCGAGCATTGTGTTGCCGTGGGCGAGGCCCTGGCGCGCTTGCATCTGGCCGGCAAGAGCTTTGCCATGCAGCGCCCGAACGCGTTGGGTCTCGACAATTGGCGGCCGCTGTTCGAGCGCTTTCGGACGAAGGCCGACCATATTGCGCCTGGATTGGAGCAGGCTATCGCGTTAGAGATCGACTTTCTCGAGCAGAGCTGGCCGCGCGATCTGGAGACGGGCGTCATCCACGCCGACCTATTTCCAGACAACGTCTTCTTCCTCGGTAACCGGCTGTCGGGCCTGATCGACTTCTATTTCGCCTGCACCGATGCGCTGGCCTACGACGTGGCCGTCTGCCTCAATGCCTGGTGCTTCGAGGCCGATCATGCCTTCAACATCACCAAAGCTCGCGCGCTGCTGAAGGCCTACAACGCTGTGCGCCCACTCGCGGATACGGAGCGAGCAGCGCTGCCGCATCTTTCGCGCGGCGCCGCGTTGCGCTTTCTGCTGACCCGCGCCTACGACTGGATCAACACGCCGGCGGATGCTCTGGTCCGCCGCAAGGACCCGCTGGAATTCTTGCGCCGGTTGCGCTTCCACCAGTCTGTGCGCCAAGCCGGTGAGTACGGCCTCGAGAGCCGATCATGAGCGAGATTGCGAGGACCGCCTCGAAGCCCGACATCATCGTCTACACGGATGGCGCGTGCTCAGGCAATCCGGGGCCTGGTGGTTGGGGCGCCATTCTCATCTCCGGCAACCATCGCAAAGAGCTATCCGGCGGCGAGCCGCACACCACTAACAATCGTATGGAGTTGCTGGCGGCGATCTCCGCGCTGGAGGCATTGAAGAAGCCATCGCGAGTAGAACTTCATACTGACTCGATCTACCTCCGCGACGGCATCAGTAAATGGATACACGGCTGGCAGCGCAACGGCTGGAAGACTGCCGACAAGAAGCCAGTCAAGAACGCCGAGCTGTGGCAGCGCCTGCTGCAGGCGAAAGCGCCACATGAGGTCGACTGGCGCTGGGTCAAAGGGCACAGCGAGCACGTCGAGAACGATCGCGCGGACGAGCTGGCGCGCGAAGGCATGAAGCCGTTCAAGAAGTCAGCCAGGGCGCCGGACGCGCCAGCGTAGCGGTAAATCTACGGGAACGTAGCCATGCCCGATTTCTATTTCTGCCGGGCCCACGGATGCGAAAGCCATCCTGCTGTTGGCTCACGGCGCCGGTGCCGGCATGGAAAGCCGGTTCATGGTCGAGATGGCCGCGCTGCTGGCCGAGCGCCGCGTGCGCACTCTGCGTTTCGAGTTTGCCTACATGGCGGCGCGCCGCGATGGCGGCAAGCGCAAGCCGCCGCCACGGGCGGAAACGCTGGCGGGCGAATACAGGGACGCTGTCGCCGCGGCACGCAAGCTTGGGACTGTGAACCGGCTCGCCATCGGCGGCAAGTCCATGGGCGGGCGTGTGGCGAGCTACATCGCCGACGAGCTGTTCAACGCCGGCGACTTGCATGCGCTCGTCTCCATCGGCTATCCGTTCCATCCGCCCAACAAGCCAACGCAGTTGCGCACCGCGCATCTGGAAAAAATGGCTTGCCCGGCCCTCATCGTCCAGGGCGAGCGCGATCCTTTCGGCGGCAAGGACGAGATCGCGAGCTACAGACTCGCTCCGACGATCCGACTACACTGGGCCAGCGACGGCGACCATGATCTGGGCCCGCGCGGCGGCTCGGGTTTCACGCGCAAGGGCAATCTCGCCACCGCAGCCGATGTGATCGCCGCGTTTCTACTCAAGCCTTAGCGGCTGCAGGTGCGACGCTGACCGAAGTCCGGCAGTTTCCGCGGTAGCAGCGAAACCGCCCCGAAGATCACCACGGCCACCACCGACAACAGCATGAACAGCGTGTCGAAGCCCCAGCGTCCGTGCACCCAGCCGATCATCGGCAGCGCCGCGCCCAGCACCAGGAAGCTGATGACGTAGCGCACGCCGTAGATGGAGGCCCTGAGCTCCGACTTCGCCATGCGGCCGATCATGTAGTCGTTGATGGGGATCTGCCCGAAGGCGCCGAGCATGAAGCCCAGCGCAACCGCGAGCGCGGCCCAGTCGTTGAGGCCCGGCATCAGCGCAAAGAACACGACTTGCAAGGCAGCTGCCCCCATGAACACGGTGCGAGGCCCAAGGGTGTCCAGCAGCTTGCCGACGACGATCTGGGCACCTGAAGCGACCGCGAACACGACGAACGCGAGCCAACCGACCAGTGTGGCCGACCCGGCGATACCTCCCAGCCGTTCGGCGAACACCTTGGGTAGCGAGAACGTGGTCGACTGGAACACGAGGCTGGAAATGGCCGTGGTAAAGAAGATGATGACGGACAGGCGAATGAGCGCGCCGCGCGCAACAGCGGTGCCGGATGGCGCAGTCGCCGGCGCGCCCTTGGCCGCAGGCTTGCGGCCATGCGCGGCCCTGATCTCCGGCCACATCACCCAAGCATAAGTCACACCCAGCAGGATCGAGATCACGCCCGGCCACACGAACGCCGACCGCCAGCCCGTCTGATCGATCAGGAAGCCCGTAATCAGCGCCGCGCTGCCGACGCCCAGGTTGCCCCACACGCCGTTGATGCCGATGGCCATGCCGGTGCCGGACTTGGCCGCACCCTCCACCACCATGGCCAGGCCCACCGGGTGGTAGATGGCCGCAAACACGCCGAGGATGAACAGCCCGATTGCGATCTCCAGCGGCGACCGGGCGTAGGCCGTGGCGATGGACGCCAGTCCGATGCCGACGAAGAACAGCGCCATCATGCCATGCCGGCTCCAGCGGTCGGCGATCCAGCCTGCCGGCAGCGAGAACAGGCCGAAGGCCAGGAACCCGGGGGTGGCGTAGTAAACGAGCTGCTCGTAGCTCAAGCCCCATTCCCGCGTCAGTGCAAGTGCCGCCACCGTCGCGAAAATCAGCGTGAACAGGTGGTCGAGGAAATGCCCGATGTTGAGGAACAGGAAATGCAGGCGGTCGCGGGTCACGGGCGTTTCCTTATTGTTATGGCGCGCGAACTAGTATGACGCGCGGAAATCTAGCCCGGTCGGTGGCGCAACAAAAGTGTCCTGATCGGGCGCCACGGGCAATGCTGCCCTGCGCCGGATGCTGTGGTGGCATACAGTGGTCAAGGCGGAATTGACCACACAAGTCCGTCCACATAGGTTCGCTGCCGCAACATATTGGCTCCAGAAGCATGAATGTTCACATCACCCCGACCGAGTACGCCGCCGCGCAGGAGGCGCGCGCCTGGCCGTTCGAGGAAGCGCGCCGGCTCATCGAGCGGTTGGACAAGCTCATGGACGGCAAGCGCAAGACGGTGATTTTCGAGACCGGCTACGGGCCATCCGGCCTGCCGCACATCGGCACCTTCGGGGAGGTGGCACGCACCAGCATGGTGCGGCATGCCTTCGAGGTGCTGACCGAGGGCAAGCGCAAGACGCGCCTCATCTGCTTCTCCGATGATATGGATGGCCTGCGCAAGGTGCCCGACAACGTCCCCAACAAGGACATGCTTGCCCAGTACCTCGGCAAACCGCTGACCAGCGTGCCGGACCCGTTCTCCAACGAGTATCCGAGCTTTGCGCACCACAACAACGCGCGGCTCAGGCGTTTCCTCGACCGTTTCGGCTTCGAGTACGAGTTCTTCTCCGCGACCGAATGCTACAAGTCGGGAATGATGGACGAGACCCTGCTCAAGATGCTCAGGGTCTACGACAAGGTGATGGAGATCATCCTGCCGACGCTCGGCGAGGAGCGGCGCAAGACCTACTCACCCTTTCTGCCCATCTGCCCGCGCACAGGCCGCGTACTGCAGGTGCCGATGATCGAGCGACATCCGCGCAAGGGTACGGTCGTCTACATCGATCCCGAGACCGGCAAGAAAGTCGAGACGCCGGTCACCGGCGGTCACGTCAAGTGCCAGTGGAAGGCTGACTGGGCACTGCGCTGGACGGCGCTTGGCGTCGACTACGAGATGGCGGGCAAGGACCTGATCGACTCGGTGACTTTGTCCTCGCGCATCTGCAAGGCGCTGGGCGGTACGCCGCCGGAAGGCTTCAACTACGAGCTGTTCCTGGACGAGCAGGGCCAGAAGATCTCCAAGTCGAAGGGCAACGGGCTGACGATCGAGGAATGGCTGACCTACGCCAGCCCCGAGAGCCTGTCGCTGTTCATGTTCCAGAAGCCGCGCGCGGCCAAGCGTCTCTACTTCGACGTGATCCCGCGCGCGGTCGACGAGTATTTGACTTTCGTCGGCAAGTACGCGGGCGAGGAAGCCAAGGCACGGCTCGACAATCCGGCGTGGCACGTCCATTCCGGCCATCCGCCGGCGTCAGAGCTGCCGATCTCGTTTGCGCTGCTGCTCAACTTGGTTGCCGCATCGAACGCCCACGACAAGGCCACGCTCTGGGGCTTCATCCGCCGGCATGCGCCGGATGCGAGCCCGGAGAGGTATCCGCTGCTCGATCATCTGGCCGGTTATGCGGTCGCCTACTATGACGACTTCATCAAGCCGACGAAGAAATTCAGGCCGCCCACCGAGGCGGAGCGCACGGCGCTGGCCGCGCTGGAGCGGGAGCTGGCCAAGGCCAGCCCGAATGCCACGGCGGAGGAGCTGCAGAACATCGTCTACGAGACCGGCAAAGCTCACGGCTTCGCGGAAAACCTTCGCGCCTGGTTCCAGGCCATCTACGAGGTGCTGTTCGGTCAGTCGCAGGGCCCGCGCTTCGGCAGCTTCATCGCACTCTACGGCGTCGCCGAGACGCGCGCCCTGATCGCCAAGGCGCTCAAGGGCGAGCTTGTTGCGGTGTAAGCAAAGCCGTCTTGCAAATAGGTCAGTATTGCTGACATAATGTGCCCCTCGGCAGGAAACGACGAGGGCACGGCCATGATCCTACAACCCAAAGAATGGGAGCCACGCTACGCGCGCCGCGCGGAACGCATGCGCGCCTCCGAGATCCGGGAGCTTCTGAAGCTGCTCGACGAGCCGGGCATCATCTCCTTTGCCGGCGGCATTCCAGACCCCGCGCTGTTTCCAGTGGAAGAGGCGCGTGACGCTTTTGCCACCGCTCTCTCGGACGCAAGTGCCGGCCACGCCCTGCAATATTCTGTCAGCGAAGGGTCGTTGCCGCTGCGGCAGTGGATCGTCGGGCACATGGGCCGCCTCGGCGTGCCCTGTGAGCTCGACAACATTCTCATCACCGCCGGCTCGCAGCAGGCCTTGGATTTTCTCGGCCGCGTGCTGCTGTCGCCCGGCGATACCGCGCTGGTGACGGCGCCAACCTATCTCGGCGCCCTGCAGGCTTTCTCCGCCTACGAGCCGCGCTACGACGAGTTGCGCCCCGAGCAAGGCAACCGCACACCCGAGGCTTATCGCAATGCCGCCGCCGAGAGCGGCGGAGAGGTGAAATTCGCCTACGTGGTGCCCGACTTCGCCAATCCCACCGGCGAGACCATCTCGCTCGCCGCCCGCCATCGCCTGCTCGATCTCGTGTCAGAGCTGGATGTCCCGCTCATCGAGGACTTGGCCTACTCCACCTTGCGCTTTGAGGGCGATGCAGTGCCGTGCCTGCAGGCGCTCGACGTCGCGCGCGCCGGCAGCATCGATGGCTCGCGTGTGATCTATTGCGGCACCTTCTCCAAGACCATCTCGCCCGGCTTGCGCACAGGCTGGATCTGCGCCGGCAGATCTATGATCCGTCGCCTTGTGCTCATCAAGCAGATGTCGGATCTCAACAGCGCAACCATCAATCAAATGGTCATGCACCGTCTTGCCGAGGAGACATACGAGCGTCAGGTGACAATGGCCCGCGCGCACTACCGCCGGCGCCGCGACGCCATGCTGGCGGCACTCGCCGCTCATATGCCCCAGGGCGTGAGCTGGACACGACCGGAGGGCGGGCTGTTCGTGTGGCTGACGCTGCCGGCGCACATTGATGCCGCGGTGCTGCTGCAGCGCGCGGTTGCGGAGGCACGCGTCGCATTCGTGCCCGGCGCTGCCTTCTTCGCCGACGGCTCGGGGCGCAACTGTGCAAGGCTCAGCTATTCGCTCTCCGATGAGACGCAGATTGCCGAAGGCATTGCGCGTCTGGCCGCGCTGGTGAAGTCCGATCTGCGCAAGGCCGCTTGAGCCTAGAGCAGGATCGCTTCGGATTGAATCACCTGACCGCAATCGAGACATCTCGGCCGAAGCGTGAATCCTGCTCTACACCTATAAGGTTTAGAGTGCGATTCACGCCTCGCACGGAAGCCATAGTGCTTCTATGCGAGGCGACCGCGCTCTAGCGAAAGGCGCGATCCAGGATCGTCATCACTTCCTTGATGGCGGCTGCCCGTGCCTTGGGGTCTGTGCCGATCTCGACATTGCCATCGCCGCGCGCGGAATAGGCCACACCTGTGCGTGTGCGGCGCGACAGATTGGGCGTGTCGAAGGCGTGGACTGCCCCGGGATACTCGATCAGCAGCACGGCGTTGCGCTCGGCCAACCTGCGGCACGGCTCGGGCGGGGTCCAGTCGTCGGCGCTGCCGATCAACACATAGGGCTTGAAGCGCGGCGTCCACTCCTGGCTTTCGCTCGGTACGCGGCAGCCGGGATAGAAGGCAATGGCGGCGCGCCACTCGCTGCTGGCCGGCTTGTGCGAGCCTCCGACTGCCCAAAGTACGGACGAGCCGCCGTGTGACCAGCCCACCACCGCCATGCGCGCGGCGTCCACGAACGGCTGCCCGGCGAGCCAGTCGGCGGCCGCTGCCGCATCAGCGCCCCGGTCGCGCGGAAAGATTCGGCGCTGGCGTGTATCACACAGAGTCTCCAGTCCCCGTGAACGGAAGCTGTCGGGGAACACCACGACGTATCCCGCCGCGACAAAGCGCTCGCCCCAGTCGGCGTGGCGTCGGGCCAATTCACCTCTGGCGTTGAACAATCCATTGCAGCCGTGCAGGGCAACAATCGCAGGGGCTGGCTTGGGGTCCGCAGGCCGGAGCAAAAATCCCGTGAGCTCGGCACCATCGGCGCTGCGTGAAGGAAAGGTTACGCGCTCGTAGCCATCGGCCGAGGCCGCAGTCGCAAGCAGAAGGACGGCGAGTGCCAACACGAACCGGCGGGTCATCGGGCTTTCCCTTCATCAAAGGGCAAAAAAAGGCCGCGTCCTCCCGCTCTCGGACCGAAGCTCAACAGACAACGGACAATTCAGTATGATTCCGTCGCCGGGCTTCTTGCTGTTACACGTAGGATAAAGGCAAGTCTTTGATTTGGCGAGGGATCGCTGAGGCAGTGGCAATTACGATTTGAAAAACAATAAAGAAGGCTCGCCTCAGTTCAGCTTGCCTTTGAGGTCGCGGATGGACTGGTCCACCAGACTGGCGGCCAAGCCTCCAGCCACTTTGCCCTGAACGATCCGCTCGGCTGCAGCCGTTGCGGCTTCGACTGCTGCCGCACGGACTTCCGCCATGGCCTGCGCTTCCGCACGGGCGATCTTGTCCTCGGCCAGACGAGTGCGCCGGGCCAGCGCTTCCTTCATGCTGCGCTCGCCTTCCGCCTTCAGCGCTTCTGCCTCACGCCGGGCGCCCTCGATGATTTGCTGGGCCTCGGTTTCCGCCTCACGCTGCTTGCGCTGGTAATCAGCCAGCAGATCCTGCGCCTCTTCCCGCAGCCGTCGCGCCCCGTCCAGCTCTTTGCGGATAGCTTCGGCGCGGTCGTCCAGCGCCTTCGCCAGCATGCCCGGCACCTTCACGTAAACGAGAATGCCGAGGAAGATCAGGAAGGAGACGCCGACCCAGAACTCTGCCGAATAGAACATGCGGGCGCTCCTCTTACTCGCCCGGCGGCGCTGAAAGCGCGCGCTTGAGCTCGTCCGGTGTCGGCTCCTGGCCGATCAGCTTGGCCACGATGGCGCCAGCCGTATCGGCCGCGATCTGATTGACGCCGGCCAGTGCTCTGTTCTTGGTCTCCGCGATCTGCTTTTCCGTCTGCGCCAGCTTGGCGTTGAGCTCGGCGTCGACCTTGTGGCGCGCCTGGTCGGCTTCGCTGGCCAGCTTATCGCGCATGTCCTTGGCGATGGCCTGGGCCTTGCCCCGCGCCTCCGCATGCGCCGCCTCGTAGGTCTTGAGGGCGGCATCGGTCTCCGCTTTCAACCGCTCGGCTTCGCGCAAGTCGCGATCAATGCGCTCGCGCCGCTCATCGAGCACCTGGCCGATGCGAGGCAGCACCTTGCGCGAGAGCAGCACGTAGAGCAGCACGAACGCGATCACCAGCCAGAACAGCTGAGGTGCGAAGGTGGTGGCGTCGAGCGGCGGGAATGCCTTGCCGTGCCCGACGCCATCGGGAAGCCCTGCACCTAGAGAGGTTGTCGACTTCTCAGCCATGAAGTCTGCCTGCGTGTCGCCAGGATCAGCTCTGCAGCGCCAGGCCATGTCGGCCTGGCGTGCGAGCGCGGACGGCTCAGGTGAAGAGCAGCAGGAAGGCGATCAGCAGCGCGAAGATGCCGAGCGCTTCCGTCACCGCGAAGCCGAAGATCAGGCGGCCAAACTGGCCGTCGGCAGCGGACGGGTTGCGCAGTGCGCCCTGCAGGAACTGGCCAAACAGGTTGCCGACGCCGATCGCTGCCGCACCGGTGCCAATGGCGGCAAGGCCGGCGCCGATGAGCTTGGCGGAAGCTGGATCCATGATGATTCTCCCTCGTTTGCAGGTCGCGTGTGGGTGAAATGGTGCTCTGCTCGGTTAGTGCCCCGGATGCAGAGCGTCGTTGAGGTACATGCAGGTCAGCATGGTGAACACGTAGGCCTGCAGGAAAGCGACGAGAACCTCGAGCGCAGTCAGCGCGATGGCCATCAGCAGCGGCAGCGGGCTGAGCGCGGCAAAGCCGCCTGCGCCCAGCAGCATGACGACGAAGCCGCCAAACACCTTGAGCGTGATGTGGCCGGCCAGCATGTTGGCGAACAGGCGCACGGAATGGCTCACCGGGCGCGAGAAGAACGAGATCACCTCGATCAGCACCACCAGTGGCAGGATCACAATCGGCACGCCCTCGGGAACGAACAGCTTGAGAAAGTGCAGGCCATTCTTGGCGAAGCCGACGATCAGCACCGTCGCAAATACCAGGAGCGCCAGCGCTGCCGTGACGATGATGTGGCTCGTTACCGTGAAGGCGCCGGGAATCATGCCCAGCATGTTGCAGGTGAAGATGAAGGCGAACAGTGTGAAGATCAGCGGGAAGAACTTCATCGCCTGCTCACCGGCGCTGTCGCGCACCATGTTAGCGATGAATTCGTAGCCGATCTCGGCCGTGGATTGCAGGCGGGTCGGCACCAGCGAGCCGCCGCGCATGGCATAAATCAGCAGACCGGCCGACAGCAGTACAGCGACCAGCATGAACAGCGATGAGTTCGTGAACGACACGTCCACGCCGAATAGGTTCAGAGGAATGAGCTTGTGGATCTCAAACTGGTGGATAGGGTCGGGCATTCCGCCACCCTGTGTATTGCCTGCGGCCACCTCAGCCCTCGCTCAATCGTCGCCCGGGACGGGCGCTCAATCATCGTCGTCCGGAACGGACTTACCGAGATTGCCGCCGGTGCGGGCGGCAATCTCCCCCTGCATCTGCCGATAGGCTCTGAGTAAGTTCAGGACGCCTGCGGCAAAACCCAATACAAAAAAGACCAGAAACAGCCAGGGGGTTGACCCTAGCCATCGATCCAGCCCATAGCCGATGAGCCCCCCGACCAGGATGGCCGCCACGAGCTCGGAGGACATCCGGAACCCGTAGGCCATACCACGGCCACGCAAGGCATCCCCGCCCTGCGGCCCGGTGTCATGCGCTGCCTTCGCCCTGTCCAGCCTGGCGCCGAGGCCATCGACGCGGCGCTGGAATGCGGCCCTCTCCTCCGGGGTGAGTTCGCCTCGCCCGGGGTTCCGATCCTTTTCGGGATCCGACATGGAGGCGCATCCTTGGCGGGAAGCGGCACGACGCCCGGCGGCATCGACCGCGGCGGACCATAGTGGCGAGCCCTGGGGGTGTCAATAAAACGGCGGCAAATCCGAGGCGGGGCAGGGGGATGGCGAAATGGCGCAGGGGTAGTCCAGCTACCCCGCCTGGCGCTGCTCGCCGCCGTTTTCGACAATGCGCTCGGCGGTGGCGAGGTCGACGGATACGAGTTGCGACACGCCCTTCTCGGCCATGGTGACCCCGAACAGCCGGTCCATGCGCGCCATGGTCATGGGGTGGTGCGTGATGACCAGGAAGCGCGTGGCGGTATCGTGCGCCATCTTCTCCATTAGGCTGCAGAAGCGGTCGACGTTGGCATCGTCGAGCGGTGCATCCACCTCGTCCAGAACGCAGATGGGCGAGGGGTTGGTCAGGAAAACGGCGAAGATCAGCGCCAGCGCGGTCAGCGTCTGCTCGCCGCCCGACAGCAGCGAGATGGTGGCGGGCTTCTTGCCCGGCGGCTTGGCGACGATCTCCAATCCACCTTCGAGCGGATCCTCCTCGCTCTCGATCATCTCCAATCTGGCCTCGCCGCCGCCGAACAGCGTGCCGAACAGCTCGCGGAAATGCGCATCGACAGACTGGAACGCCTCCCGCAGGCGCGCGCGAGCCTCACGGTTCAGATGACCGATGGCGCCGCGCAGCTTGTTGATCGCCTGCTCGACGTCCAGCCGCTCGAAGTCCATGCTCGCGAACTGTTCTGTAAGCTTGACGAGATCCTCGTCCGCCGTGAGGTTGACGCCGCCGAGCCGCTCGCGATCCGTCTTCAGCCGTTGCAGCTTGCGATCGACCTCGGTGATGTCGGGCATCGCCGAGCCGGCCTCGAGGCCGGCCAGCGCCAGGCAGGCCTGCGGCTCGCAGCCCATGGTCTCGGTGATCTTGCGCCCTTCCTCGGTGCGCCTCTGGCGCGCTGCCTCCAGCCGTGCCTCGTTACGGGCCAGCCCCTCGCGCTCTGCGGCAAGGCCAGTCTGCGCAGCGCGCAACGCCTTTTGCGCCTCGCGGTGTGCGGTGTCAGCCGCTGCAAGCACATCGGCTGCCTCCCGGCGAGTTTGCTCGGCCGCCGACAGCTCGCTCATGATCTTGCCGCGTTGCGTTTCGACCAGCGCCGGCAGATCGGCGAGCGTTGCCAGCTCGGTCTCGGCCTCTGCTTTGCGTGCGTTCAGCGTGCCGATCTGTTGATCGGCGCCGGCGTGGCGCGTCTGCCAGCGCTCCTGCTCGGCGCTGAGCGCCGCCAGCCGTTCTGTCCTGATCTGCCGCTCGCGCTCCAGGCTCGCGACCAACGCCCGTGCATCGCCGGCGAGAACGCGCTGCGCCGCTGTCTCCTGCTCGGCTTCGGCAAGTTCTTGCTCGAGCCCTTCGGTCGCCGGCAGTGCGGCGAGCGCCTCTTCCGTCTCCGCCAGCTTCTGTGCAGTTTCCTCCAGTGCATCGGCGGTGTGATTGCGGGCCTCGCCGATGGCGGCAAGCTTGCTTTCGGTTTCGCGCGCCTGGCGCTCGATCACCGTCAGCGTCTCGCGCACGCGAGCAAGCTCCGCCTGCGTGTCACGCCAGAGCTGGCGCAGCCGCCGTTCCTCGGACTCCGCCACGCGGTGCAACTCCGCGGCCGTGCGCTGCGCCGAGGCCAAATCCTCGGCTTCGTCGCGGGCCATCGATTGACGCCCTTCGATCTCGCCAAGTCGGTTGCGCTCAGCCAACCGCTGGGCCGCCGCTGTCGGCGCATGCGCGGCCGCAACAAATCCATCCCAACGCCACAGATCGCCTTCCAGCGACACCAGCCGCTGGCCGGGATGTAGTTGACCCTGCAATCGCTTGCCGTCGGCGTGGGCGACGATGCCGATCTGTTTGAGGCGGCGAGTCAACTCCGGTGGCGCCTCGACTTTGGCCGCCAGAGGCTCGGCACCCTTCGGCAGCGCCGGATCGTCGAGACCCATGTCGATGCGCCGCCAGTGCATCGGCGCCTCTTCGCCGATCGGTGCGTCGAGATCGTCTCCCAGGGCGGCGCCGAGTGCCATTTCATAGCCTGGCGCCACGCGCAACTGATCGACGATCGGCGGCAGGCCATCCTCGCGGGCCGGTTTGAGCAGCTTGGCGAGCGTTTCGACTTCGGTCGTGAGCTGACCAGCTCTGAAGCGCGCGGTCTCGCTGGCGTCGCGGCGCGCCTTGACCTCGGCGGTAAGCTCAAGCGCCTTTTCTTCTGCAGCCAATGCTTGCGCCTCGATTTCGGCGATGTCGCGCAGAAGCTGCTGGCCTTTCTCGGTGGTGAGGGCGAGTTTTTCTGCATCGGGCGCGCGGGCGGCCGCTTCCCGGGCGTGCGCCTCCAGCGCCACTGATTGGCGCTTCAGCTTGTCAAGTTGGGCCGTTCGCTCCTGATGCGCCGCCTCTAGGCTTTGTCTGCGTCCGCGCGCCTCGAACGCACGTCGCGTCGCTCCTGCCAGCCGCGTTTCTGACGTCTTGAGCTGCCCGTCCGCCTCGACGAGCTGTTGGCGTGCGTCAGCCTCAGCCACCGCGTCGGCCTCGGCACGTGCCGTGAGCGTTGCGCTCTCCGCGGCGAGCCCAGCCAGGAGCTCGCGAGCCTCGCGCACCAGCTCCTCTTCGCGCGTGATGTCGCGGGCGAGCTGCGCTGCCCTGTCCTCCAGCTCGCGCCGGCGCAGGCTCAGACGCTGTGCCTCCTTCTCGAAGGTCTCCTGCTCGATCTTGATGCGCGCCAGGATCGCGCCGCGCTTGGCTTCCTCCTCACGCAGGGGATCGAGCGCGGCTGCTGCATCGGCCTCCTGTCGCAGTGCCGCCGACTCCGCCTGTGTAGCCTCAGCCACTCGCGACAAGGTGTCTGATAGCATCGTCTCGGTGTAGTCCACCTCCGCCTGTGCCGCGGTCCACGCGAGATGCAGGACAAGCGCTTCGCTGCTGCGGATCTCCTCCGAGATCTCCTTGTAGCGTTTAGCTTGGCGGGCTTGGCGCTTGAGACTCTCGATCTGGCTGCCGATCTGACCCAGAACATCGTTGAGGCGAGCGAGGTTCGTTTCCGCCGCCTTGAGTCTCAGCTCGGCCTCGTGCCGCCGGCTGTGCAGGCCTGCTACACCTGCTGCATCCTCGAGGATGCGGCGGCGCTGCTCGGGCTTTGCGTTGACGATCTCGCCGATCTGTCCCTGCCGCACCAGCGATGGCGAGCGAGCACCGGTTGCAGCGTCCTCGAACAGGATCTTGATGTCGCGGGCGCGCGCCTCGCGCCCGTTGATGCGATAGGCAGAACCCAGCTCGCGCTCGATGCGCCGCGTCACCTCGAGCTCGTCGCTGTCGTTCAGCTCGGCCGGCGCGCTGCGCGCGCTATTATCGATGAAGATCGTGACTTCCGCCGAGTTGCGGCTCGGTCTTGCCGTAGTGCCCGAGAAGATCACGTCCTCCATGGTGGAGGCGCGCATGCTCTTGTAGGACGCCTCGCCCATCACCCAGCGCAGCGCCTCGAGCAGGTTCGACTTGCCGCAGCCGTTCGGCCCGACGACGCCGGTCAACCCCGTCTCGATCAGCAGCTCGGTCGGTTCAACGAACGACTTGAAGCCGAGCAGCCGTAGCCTGGTGATGTGCACGGACACTCCTCTTGGCAACGCTTACATTGGGTGCGACGGCTGGCGGAGTCAGTTACCTGCAGCGCCGGCGGCCACGCGACCGGTCAGCAGCGGATCGACCATCTCGCGGATCTCCCTCATGCCGATCACCTGTTTCACCAAGCGACCGTCGATGAAGAAGTTCGGCGTGCCGATGATGCCCAGTTCGCGGCCACGCTCTTTCACCCCCTTGAGGCCATCGATCATGGCTTGATTCTGCCGGCAGGAGTCAAACTGCTGCCGGCTCATCCCCACCTGCGCTGCGACCTTGTAGATCGGGTCGAGGCGCACCTCCTGGGACACCCACTGCGCCTGCTGGGACAGGAACTTCTCATACAGCGTCAGATACTTGTCCATCGGGGCGCAGCGCAACGCGATGGTGGCCATACCGCTGGTCTTGCCGATCGGGAACTCGCGAATGATGAAGCGGACCTTGCCCGTGTCGATGTACTCGCGCTTGAGCACTGGGAAGGTCTCGGCTTGAAAGCGCCGGCAGTAGGGGCAAGTCAACGACATGTACTTGATCAGGACCACCGGCGCGTCCGCACGGCCGATGGAGAACTCCGGCAGGGTTCCGGTCTGCATGATCTCGGCGCGCGAGGGCTTGTCGATCACCGTGCGGGCGCTGACCGTCGTTTCTTCTCGGTCTAGAAAGGGATTGAAGGGCCGGTCCGGTGTGGCGCTGTTGGTGAGGCCGGCAGCCGTGTCCGTGCTCGCTTCCGTAGCATCGGATGCACCGGGGACCGGCAGCTTGAACTCGCCCGAGCACGCGGTCAGCAGCGTGGCAGCAAGGATTGCTACAGATCCCCCGAGGCGTCCCACGAACGGGTGGCTCCTGTCGCTATCGATCACGCCTTGAGCAGCGGCGCCAGCGCCTTGTCGAAGGACTCCAGCGTCGGCGCATCCTGCAGCCGCTTGCCGTTGATGAAGAACGTCGGCGTCGAGCTGACGCCGAACTTGTCGTTGGCGCGGGTGCGCACGCCGGTGACCTGATCGAGCAGGGTTTGGTCGGTCAGGCACTTGTCGAAGCTCTCCTGCGTGAAGCCCGCCTGCTTGGCGAACTTGAAGAGTTCGGGCACCGGACTGCCGCGTACGAAGGCCCACTGATCCTGCTTCTGGAACAGCACTTCGATCAGCGGATAGGTCTTGTCGCCGCCAGCGCAGCGGGCCAGCATCGAGGCTGCGGCCGCCAGGTTGTCGAGCGGAAATTCGCGCATGATGAAGCGCACTTTGCCGGTGTCGACGTACTTCTCTTTCAGCTTCGGAAATACGGTGTTGTGGAAGGTGGCGCAGTGCCCGCACGTCATCGATGCGTACTCGACGATGGTCACAGGCGCATCTTCCTTGCCCATGGCGAGATCAGGCAGCGGCCCTGCCTGCATCAGCTCTTTGATGTCCAACTCGGTTGGCGCGGAGCCCTTCTTCTGGGCCAGCGCCGGCACGCCGAACAGAGCCATCGCGGCTCCGCTGACCGTGCCCAGCAGCACGGTGCGTCGTGTGTAAGGGGACTTGATGGTGAGTAGCTCCGATGGGGGCACGTCGATGTCCTCAATTATGGTCGTGCGCGTGGTGCGAGTCAGGCCGCACATGGCCCATATAGGGCGTTCGGCGGTACGGATTAAGGCAGATCGGCACTGAATGCCACTTGAATGCCTGCGGCCGACGGTTGCAGCGCAACCGCAGCATTTGGCTGATTTCGCACGGGCTATCCCGCTTTGCGCATCACGATTGCGTGGGCCATGTGCTCGAGCGCGGCACGCAGACGCACATCAGCGATTGCCCCGAGTTCCACATGCGCGGGTTCGCGCGGGGCCGATGGCCGTGTTGCGTCCGGTACGAGGATTTGCCGCGCCGCCAGTGGCGCCTGCACCAGCCGCAGCTCGGCCACGGCCCGGTAGCCGAAGTAAGCGTTGATGCGCTCGATGAGTTGACGCCCACGGTATTGCACGTCGAGCGCGCGCCCGGGGTCGACGCGCAGGATGAGCGTGGCACCGGGCCGGCCGCGCTCCTCAGCCCCAGTCTCATCATAAATGCCCGGCTGGCGCGGCCATTTGAGCCGCTCAGGCTCAGTATACTTGGCCACATCCGCGCCGACGATGGCAGCCCAATCGGTCAGCAAGGATGCAGCCGAGAAACCGTACTTTGCGAAAGCAGCCCGAGTGAGGCCGGGAACGAAGGAGCCGACTGAGCGCGCGGATCCCGGTCCGCCCCGCCGTGGTTTGTCGGCAAAGCTCACGCCCTGACGTGGTGTCACACTCGATGGCTGCGGCGTAAACTTGTTGGACATCGCGGTATCGTCCGTCCCCATGTTCCAATACGCGCATCGGCTCCTTAACATGGCGCTAATGATTCGCGACCGCCGACTCGGGGACACCATGACCGCTGTGGCGCGAAGGCAACAAATCCTGCCGCTGGCTGGTCCGCACACCGCGCCGGCGCTGCTCGATTGGTACGACCACGAGCGCCGCGAGCTGCCGTGGCGCGCAGCGCCTGGGCGCAAGCAGGATCCCTACCGGGTCTGGCTGTCCGAGATCATGCTCCAGCAGACGACGGTCAAAGCGGTTATCCCCTACTACCTGCGCTTTCTTACTCGCTGGCCTACCGTGACGGCGCTGGCCAAGGCGGATCTCGACGACGTGCTCGCGGCCTGGGCAGGGCTCGGCTACTACTCGCGCGCCCGCAACCTGCATGCCTGCGCGCAGCAGATCGCCACCGAGCGCCGTGGCCGGTTCCCGCGCGCGGAGATGGAGCTCCGCGAGCTTCCGGGTATAGGCCCCTATACAGCGGCGGCCATTGCGGCGATCGCCTTCGGCGAGAAAGCCACTCCGGTGGACGGCAATGTGGAGCGCGTGGTGACTCGGCTGTTCGCCGTGCGGGCGCCATTTCCTGGTGTGAAGCCCGAGCTCAAGCGGCTGGCAGCGACCCTCACGCCTGATGAGCGCGCGGGCGACTTTGCCCAGGCCATGATGGACCTCGGCGCCACCATCTGCACGCCCAAGCGGCCCTCGTGCCTGATGTGTCCGCTCGAGGGAGATTGCGCGGCGCATGGGCTCGGCATCGAGGCGCGCCTCCCCCACCGCGCCGTGAAGGCGGAACGCCCGGTCCGGCACGGCATCGCCTTCCTGGCTCTGCGCGAGGACGGCCATGTGCTGCTGCGGCGGAGACCAGGGGCCGGTCTGCTCGGCGGCATGCTCGAGGTGCCTTCGACCGATTGGATCGAGGACTGGATCTCGGCCGAGGAAGCGCTGCGCGCGGCGCCGGTGCGTGGCGACTGGTGGCCGGTGCCGGGCTCGGTCAGCCACACCTTCACGCACTTCCGGCTGGAGCAGATGGTCTATCGGACGGTAGTGGCGAACGATTGCCCGCTCAATCTGTGGGCCGAGCCCGAGCGCTGCCGTTGGGTACATCGGCGCGATCTGCACGCCGCCGCCTTGCCGAGCGTCATGCGCAAGGTAATCGCCCATGCGCTGAGCGGCGACTGACCGCTCAGCCTTTCTTGAGCACTCTCCACAGCCGCGTGCCGGCGAGTGCCAGCAGCGCCAGCACGAGAAGCGCCAGCGACAGCGGTTTCTGCACGAAGATCAGCACATCGCCCTCGCTGATGGTCATGGCGCGGCGGAACTCTGCTCGGCGAGCGGCCCCAGGATCATGCCGATGATGACGGGTGCGGTGGGAAAGTCGAAACGCCGCATCATGAAGCCCAGGCCGCTCATAAGATACAGCAGCACTAGGTCGATCCATGACTGGCTGATGCCGTAAGTTTCCACCGTGGCGAACACCAGGATGCCGCCGTACAGCAGCGGCTCGGGGATGCGCAGCATCTTCACCCACACCGCGATCATCGGCAGGTTCAGCACCAGCAGCATGATATTGCCGATGTAGAGGCTGGCGATCAGCGCCCACACGAGGCCCGACTGCTGCAGCAGCAGTAGCGGCCCGGGATTGATGCCGTAGCTTTGGAACGCCGACAGCATGATGGCTGCCGTGGCCGAGGTCGGCAGCCCGAGCGCCAGCATCGGCACCAGCACACCTGCGGCGGAAGCATTGTTTGCAGCCTCTCGCCCCGCCACGCCTTCGATAGCCTTGCCCGCAGGCATCGGCCATCAATTCGTTCATTGGCTCTGGCGCTGCTATGACGCGGGAAGTATTCAGTGCCGATTGGACTGAAGTTCGTGACGGAGACCCCATGTTCACCCTCGCCGAGCTTGAGGCTGCGGCTGATTTTGTGCACGCGCACATGCCAGCGACACCGCAATACGCCTGGCCGCTATTGGCGCAACGCACCGGGGCCGAGGTGTGGGTCAAGCACGAGAACCACACGCCAATTGGCGCTTTCAAGGTGCGCGGCGGGTTGGTCTACATGGACGACCTCAAGCGCAGCGGCGCCGAGGTCGCCGGTGTCATCACTGCGACGCGCGGCAACCATGGACAGTCGATCGCGCGTGCCGCCGCCGCCGCTGGTTTCGCCTCGACCATCCTGGTTCCCCACGGCAATTCGGTGGAGAAGAACGCCGCCATGCGCGCCTTTGGGGCGGAGTTGATCGAATTCGGTATCGACTTCGACGAGTCGAGGGACGAGGCACACCGGCTGGCCGGCGCTAGAAACCTGCACTACGTGCCGTCATTCGGCCCGGCCCTGATCAAGGGCGTGGCCACCTATGCGCTCGAGCTGTTCTGCAGCGTCGAGCTCGATGCCGTTTACGTGCCGATCGGTATGGGCTCCGGCATTTGCGGGCTGATCGCCGCTCGCGATCTGCTCGGGCTCGAGACGGATATCATCGGCGTCGTCGCCGAGAACGCGCCTTGTATTGCGCTCTCCTTTGAGGCCGGCAGTCCGGTGCCGACCAATTCTGCACGCACCTTCGCCGACGGCATGGCCTGCCGAGTGCCTAATGCGGAAGCCTTGGCCATCATCCGCAAAGGCGCAGCCCGGATCGTCCAGGTTGGGGAGGATGCCATTGCCGAGGCCATGCGGGCCTATTATGTCGATACTCACAATCTGGTGGAGGGGGCGGGGGCGGCTCCACTGGCCGCCCTGATGCGGGAGTTGGCTCAGCAGAAGGGACGGCGGGTTGGGTTGATTGCATCCGGCGGCAACATCGATCGTGATGTCTTTGCCGCCGTGCTGGCTGGGCATACACCGGTCGTTTGATCCGTATGTTGCCTATAGGCAACTGGAATGTGAACAGGCAATTGGGAACTGCGGCGGCAACGTAGTGGTCAACACCGTGCCTTGTTTGCTACGTTGATGGTGTCGGAATCTAGGGGCGGAGCTGGAACTGCCCGCGAGGTCGACTGCATGCATAAGTCTTTGTTGAAATTTGCGGTCGGCACAGTGCCGGCAGCGCTGGCGCTGGTGCTCGGCCTTGCCGGCACACCGGTCCTGGCCCGCTCCGGCGAGAGCGGTCCGGCCGCTGACGGACGCTCGCTGCTCGGCAGCTACTTGGCTGGCCGTGTCGCCCGCGGACAACACGACACTTTGTCGGCTGCGGAGTATTACCGCAGCGCCCTGATGCGCGACCCGGACAATGAGGTCCTGATCGAGCAGGCGATGATCATGGACGCGACCGAGGGCCGCTGGGAAGCAGCACTGCTCCTTGCCGAGCAGCTCGCCAAGGCGCAGCCGACACACCGTACCGCTCGGTTGCTGCTCGGGCTGAGCGCCGCGAAGGCCGGCCGTTATCGCGAGGCCCAGGACCACATCAAAGCCAGCGGCACCGGGCTCATGGGCGAGCTCACGAGCACCATGGCGCGGGCCTGGTTGAGCCTTGCGGAGGGCAACGCCAAGGCGGCCATCGATATCATCGACGGTGCCAAGCAGCCCGAGTGGGCACAGTCGTATCTCCGTTACCATCGGGCACTGATCTATGATGTTGCCGGTCGCCGGCAGGAAGCGCGGGCGCTCTATGAGCGTGCCTTCCGTGCCGATCCCAAGACCTTGCGCGTCGCCACGGCCTATGCCCAGCACCTGGCGTTCACCGGGGATGCTCGGCTTGCCCGCGCCACGCTCGATGAGCACGCGCGCCGTTCGGCCAACGGCCCCCACCCCGTCGCGCGTGCGCTCGCTGACAGGATTAAGGCCGGCGAGAAGGTCGAGCTGTTGATCGAAAACCCGATCGACGGGCTGGCCGAGGTGTTCTACGGCCTCGGTGAGGCGCTGTCGGGCGAAGGCGGATTGAGCGTCGGCGTCGTCTATCTGCAGATCGCCATCTACCTCAAGCCGGATTTCCCCTTCGCGCTTGCGGCGCTGGCGAGCCTCTACGAGAACACCAAGAAGTACGATGCGGCGATCACCGCCTATGATCGCATCCCGAAGGGTACGGCGCTGCAGTCGGCCATCGATATCCGCAAGGCGCTCAATCTCAATCAACTCGAGCGCGTCGACGAGGCCAAGCAGTTGCTCGAGCAGCTCGCAAAGGATGAGCCTGCGGACGTCAGGCCGTACGAAGCGCTGGGCAACATGATGCGCGGGCGCAAGCGCTACGAGGAGGCCGTCGAATACTATTCACGTGCCATCGCGCTGATCGGCAAACCCGAGAAGAAGCACTGGTCGCAGTACTACGCGCGCGGCACGTGCTACGAGCGGTTGAAGAAATGGCCGCTCGCGGAAGGCGATCTGCAGAAGGCCATGCAACTCTCCCCGGATCAGCCGCTGGTGCTGAACTATCTGGGCTACTCCTGGGTCGATCAGAACCGCAACCTCAAGCAGGGGTTGGCGCTGATCGAGCGGGCAGTTCAGCTCAAGCCTGACGACGGCTACATCGTCGACAGTCTCGGCTGGGCGCACTACCGCCTCGGCAACTTCAAGGAAGCCGTGAAGTATCTCGAGCGCGCAGTCGAGCTGAAGCCGGAAGACCCGGTGCTGAATGACCATCTGGGTGATGCCCTGTGGCGAGTCGAGCGAGTCCAGGAGGCACGCTACCAGTGGGAGCAGGCGCTGACGCTCAAACCCGAGCCCGATGACGCCGAGAAGATCCAACGCAAGCTCGCCAAGGGGCTGCAGTCGCGGCCGCAGGCGCGGGCAGTCAAGCAGCGCGCCAACGAAGCGAGCCGCATCGAGCCGCCAAAGAAGCGATCGGAAAACAAGCTCGGACCCGCGCGCGTCGAGTGAGGCGGCGATCGGTCGGCGGTAGCGCCATGGCGGAGCTGATCGAGGAGCCGGCGAACGCCAAGATCAATCTGACCCTGCGCGTGCTCGGGCGCCGTCCGGACGGTTATCACGAGATCGAAAGCCTCGTCGTGTTCGCCCGCTATGGTGACCGGCTCACGCTGCGTCCGGGCGAAGTAACATCGTTCTCCCTCTCGGGGCCCTTTGCGTCCGCCATTGTGGGCACGAACCTGCTCGAGACGACGGCGCAACGGCTGATCCAGGCCGCCCCCGAGCTTCGGCTCGGCGCCGTCACGCTCGAGAAGAACCTCCCCGTAGCAGCGGGTCTCGGCGGCGGCTCGGCCGATGCCGCGGCGCTGCTGAGAGCGGTCCAGCGGGCAAACCCACGGGCTGCATCTGCCGTCGATTGGCACGCAATTGCCCAAAGTCTAGGCGCCGATGTGCCTGTGTGTTTGCTCGCAACACCGGCGATGATGGGGGGCATCGGCGAGCGCATCGTCCCGCTCGCATCCATTCCGAATGCGTCGCTCGTACTCGTCAATCCGCACCTGCCCGTGGCGGCCGGCGACGTCTATCGCCGGCTGGGCGCCAGTGCGGTCCCGCAACGGGTGCAGACGCCCGAGCCGCCGTCGCTGCGCTCAGTGCAAGACCTTGTCGGCTATGCTGCTGCCCGCAGCAACGACCTGGAAACAGCAGCTATCGCGCTTTGTCCGCAGATTGCCGATGTGAAAGCGGTGCTCGACGCGACTCCCGGCGCACTCATAGCACGCATGTCAGGCAGCGGTCCGACATGCTTTGCACTGTTCGCCACGTTCGGCCAGGCGAGCGCGGCTGCAAAAGCAATCGCGCAGCACCGGCCGGATTGGTGGGTGATAACCGCGCAGATTGCGGCGGCGTGACCCTGCGTCCGTCAAGCGGCGACGCGCTTCTTTTCCTTGGCGAATGGGCTGAGCCCAAGCCACGTCTGGATCGAGCGCTTCAAGGTGGCATCGCCAGTCAGCTCGAGCCTTCCCGCCTCCACCTCACTACGAACCGTCGTCAGGCCCATCCAGATTGCCGTCATTGTGCGCAGGTCGGTGACTATGAACAGGTCCACATCGAAACCCGGATCGGTGAGACAGAGGTCTGCGTCGTTGCGATCGATCACGAGCCACCAGCGCTGCCTCTTCGGCAACTCGGGATAGAAGAACTGGATCACGCAGCGTTTGTCGGGCATGGGCTCAGGATCGAGATTGCGCCGCATGTCCCACATGAGCAGCGATGGGTCGAGGTTCCTCAGTGACGACTGCTTGTCGACCCACCTCTGGCCCCAGAAGCCCATGCTGAGCACAATGGGCTGCAGGTCCTGGCCTGCCTGAGTGAGGCGGTACTCGTAAGTGCCGGGCTCATTGGTCTTGGCGCGCTCGATAACGCCGAACTTCTCCAGCTCCTTCAGTCTCTTCGAGAGCAGACTGGGGGACATCAGCGGCACACCCTTGCGCAGCTCGTTGAAACGGGTGCTGCCCGCACACAATTCCCGCAGGATGAGTATTGTCCAGCGCGTGCACAGGATCTCTGCAGCCATCGACACCGGGCAGAACTGACCATAGCTGGCGGTCTTCATCGCTTGCCTCCCAAATCGCAGGCAAGGATTATATCCACGACCTTCGGCAGAGCCAGTACAGATAATGTACCTGGCTGGTGCGGTCGGAGAAACGCCCAATCGGCCAGACTGTGGCGGCGATCAGCCCCGCTCGTGGATCTTGAACATGAGCCCGCCCTTGGGCGTCAGGGTCACGGTGGCATTGATGCCGGGCGGTGTTGAGCCCACGTACTCGGGCCGGAAGCGCCGCAGCAGGATCGACAGCGCCAGCGTATTCTCGACCTGGCTCATGGCACCGCCGATGCACGCGCGCTTGCCGCCGCCGAACGGCAGATAGGTGTAGGGCCTGCGCTTCTTGGCCGCCTCGCCGAGCCAGCGTTCCGGCATGAACCGCTCGGGCTCCTCCCAATACTTGGCGCTGTGGTGCGCGCCGTAGGCGAAGAGCGCAACGCGATCGCCAGCTCGGATCTCCTTGCCCTCGATTTCGTCGGCCTTGGAGGCGACCCGCATCAGCATCCAGATTGGTGGATAAAGGCGCATGGTCTCCTGAATGACGGCGCGCGTGTAGGCGAGCGCAGAATAGTCGGCCGCGGTCGGAGGACGGTCACCGTAGGTGGTCTCGCCTTCCTTGCGGATGCGCTCACTCGCCTCGGGGTGCTGAGAGGCCAGGTAGAGCGCCCACGCCAGCGTCAGTGCCGTCGTCTCGGTGCCCGCCCACAAGTACTGTTTGATCTCGTCGATAGCCTGCTGCGGGTCGAATTCAGGAATGGATGGGTCGGCCGTCGCCTCCTCGATCATCTTCAGCAGCGTGCGCTCGCGCTCCTCGCGCGGATCGGCGGCGAACACCATGGGCGGCACGCCGGCCCACACGTCCATGGCCTTGGCGGCGTCCTCCTCGGTGATCTCGAAGTCCTGCCCGGCCACCTTCTTCAGTCGGATCGATTTGTGGTTCATCACGTCGGTGTAGGTCTTGACGCACTTGAACACGAAGTGCGGATTGAACGGCATGTCGCGGTCGAACAGCGCCTTGCAGATCATGTCCGCCGCCAGCGTCCAGGTCTGCTCCACCATCTCGACCGTCTCGCCGGTCCGGGCCAGCCCGGCCCACAGCTCCATCTTGGTGCGTATGGCGTCGAGGAAGTAGGGAATGTACTCGGCGAACATGTCGGGGTGGAATGCCGGCTGCTGCGGCATGCGGATCTTCTGCCACAGCACGCCGTCGTGCGTGATCATCGACTTGCCGAACACGGGCTTCAGGCCCTCGAAATACTTGATGTAGTCGTCGGCCTTTGTGACCAGTACACGCTTGAAATGGTCCGGATCGGACAGCAGAACGACGCGCTGGTCCCCAAGGTTGACGGGGATGACGCTGCCGTAGCGCTCGGCCATCTGCATCAGCACGGACATGGGGTTGTCCGGGCCTTTGAGCAGGGGCGTCAGCTTGAACCAGATGCTCGATGCCTCGCCGAGCTGGTGCGTGTGTGGAGGGAGTGCGTTCATGTGATCTCGAACTCTGCGCGAAGCGCTCCTTCAGATCGGCATGCCATCAGCGCCCGCAGACCATCTGCGTACGCCTCCCTTGGGCTCATCCTTGCGTCTTCCTGCGAGCGGCCGGTCTTCGGTGCCGGTCAAAGCCAGTTTGCTCAGACACCTGGCCATTTTGTGCTTGATCGGCTCGTAACACCGAAACTCCAGGCCTGTCCATTGAGCCGCCTGCCGCAGCTATGCATGAGCAGTGGGTGTGTGTTGTCGATGTAACGGGGCTGTCAGGGAGCTGGCGAGAGCAAGGAGGTCGCCTGGTTAATTGGGTAGTTAACTACAACTCGAGTACTTTCGAGTCTTGCCGCGCCCGCGGCAACGAGGCGCAGAGCATGTGGATAAAGTTGGTGTTCCACAGACAAAATGCGCGCCTCCAGCGTGCCGGCCGTGTCCCCTTCGAGCACCGGCACGGCCGCTTGCGCGACAATCGGTCCTGCGTCGAGCTCGGGTGTTACGAAATGCACGGTGCATCCCGAGATCCGCACGCCGGCGTCGATTGCCTGCTGGTGTGGGTGCAGTCCCTTGAAAGACGGTAGCAGCGAGGGATGGATGTTGAGCTGGCGGCCGAGCCACCGCTCGGCAAAGGGAGCTGATTGGATGCGCATGAAGCCAGCCTGGCAAACGAGCTCGATGCCATGAGCGATAAGCGCTTGCTCCACGGCCGCATCGAACGCCTCGCGTGAGCCAAATGCCTTGTGGTCGATCACGAGCGACTTCACGCTCTGGGCCTGGGCGTGCTCGATACCCGGTGCCGCCGGCCGGTTCGAGATCACGAGCACGATTTCAGCCGGATAATCGGGTGCGCGCGCCGCCTCGATCAGCGACAGCATATTGCTGCCACGGCCGGAGATCAGGATGGCGGTGCGCTTCTTTTTCACTGTTTGAATCCCAGGCCGCCCGAATATCGCACCGCCTCGGCCTCGCCTTTGCCCTTGGCTTGCGATTTCACGCCGCGCCCTGCCTCGGTTTCGCCGATGACTACGGGATGCTCGCCGGCATCGCTGAGCGCTGCCATCACACTGTCGGCGCGCTCTTGGGCGGCGACTATGGCCATGCCCATGCCGCAGTTGAAGGTGCGTAGCATCTCCGCGTCCTCGAGGTTGCCTGCGTGCGCCAGCCAGCCGAACACGGCAGGAGCTTGCCAGCGTGCCAGATCCACATACGCAGCCAAGCCGTCCGGCAACACGCGCGGTAGGTTCTCCGACAAGCCGCCGCCGGTTATGTGCGATAGCGCCTTGATCGCACCGCTCTGCCCGCCGCCTCCGGTCGCACGCAGAGCAGCCAGAATGGGCCTAACATAGATTTTCGTCGGCATCAGGAGCGCCTCGGCCAGGCTCATTGCCGTCGCGAACGGGGCGGGCGCGTCCCAGCCGAGGCCCTCCTCGGCCACCAGTCGGCGCACCAACGAGTAGCCGTTGGAATGCACACCGGACGAAGCCAATCCGATCAGCACGTCGCCTGCGGTGATGTCAGTGCGCGGTAGGATCTCCCCGCGCTCGACCGCGCCGACTGCAAATCCCGCTAGATCGTAGTCGCTGCCGGAATAAAGCCCCGGCATCTCCGCTGTCTCGCCGCCAATCAGCGCGCAACCCGCTTGCTTGCAGCCATCGGCAATGCCGGCCACGACATCTCGCGCTGTTGCGACATCGAGCTTGGCGCTAGCGAAGTAGTCGAGGAAGAACAGCGGCTCGGCGCCTTGCACGACAAGGTCATTGACGCACATGGCGACCAGATCGACGCCGATGCTGCCGTGGCGTCCGCTGTCGATGGCGATCTTGAGCTTGGTGCCCACGCCATCATTGGCAGCGACCAGGATGGGGTCCTTGAAACCCGCTGCTTTGAGGTCGAACAAGCCTCCGAAGCCGCCCAGATCGGCCTCCGCACCCGGTCTCCGCGTCGTTTTGACCAGCGGCTTGATGGCCTCTACCAGAGCGTTGCCCGCGTCGATATCCACTCCGGAATCGCGGTAGGAAATGGTGCGGTTGCGTCGCGGGCCGGGGCGGGTCATGGTCAATCCTGTGACCGGAAGCGTCTGGAAGAGCGGGAAGCAACGAATCCAACTTCCGCCCCATTGGTAGCCGGAGATGGCGGGGCATAGCAAAATGTGGGGCAGATCGGCAACGTGGGCCGGCAGGGCGCCTGTGAGCATCGCACGAGTCATTCGAAGTCGGCTCCTCGGTTCGACTGAGGAACGCACGGCAGCCGGCCTCGCCCTTTTGCTGGCCACATGGTTGTGTGCGATCTCCCCGGCGACCGCCGCTTCGGCCGACGACAAGGTCTTCATTATCGGCAACTATCCTGTCGAGGCGCGTGCCGCCGATGCCGTTACCGCTAAGGAAAGGGCCATCGCCGAGGGCCAGCAGGCGGCGTTCCGCTCGCTCCTGAAACGGCTCGTCCCGGTGACGGCCTACGGCAGGCTGAGCGAGCTGCGCGACACCAAAACAAGTGACCTCATCGCCGGGTTCTCGGTGCGCTCAGAGCGCAACTCGACCACCGAGTATATCGCCAGCTACGATTTCACGTTTCAGGCCGATGCCGTCCGCAACATCCTCGAGGCCGAAGGTATCCCCTTCCTCGATCGTCAGGCCGAACCGCTGACGCTCATCCTCGCTTACCGGGCGCCTGCGGGAGCGGAGGCTCCGTCGGAAGCGTTCTCCGATGCGCGTGGCTCCGACACTTGGCTCTACGCCTGGAAGGCGCTCGATCTCTCCAATGCGCTGACGCCGATTACGCTGAAGCCGCTGAAAAAGGACACACCACCCGACGCCGTTCAGGCGGTTCTCGACGGGAACGCGAGCGCGATGCGGACGCTGGCGGCCGACTATCAGGCCGGTCTGGTCGTGGTGGCCCTGCTGGAGCCCGAGGCGGGCGGCAGCCGCGTGCGCGTGACGCTGGCCGGCCGCGATGCCGCTGGCGCATTCGGTCTTACCCGCAGCTACCGGCTCAGCGGTGGCGATCTGGCCTACACCTCGGAGGCGGCTGCCGTCGTGTCACTCGGCATTATCGAGGGCCGCTGGAAGGCCGTCGCGGCGCGACCCGATACAGGCCGTGGCCGTCCGGGCCCGGCGGCTGCTGCGACGGCGGCAGGTGCGCTACGCATTGCCGTCGAGTTCAACAACATGACGCAATGGCAGGTCATCAGCAGGCAGCTCGCACAGACGCCAGACGTATCTGATCTGGAGGTCGAGGGCTTGTCGGCGCGCGGTGCGCGTCTGTCGCTGCGCTATCCAGGTGGACCCGAGCGCCTCGCCGCCGCACTGGCCGAGTACGGATTAACTTTGCGCGCCACCGGCGGAGGGTGGATTCTGACCGCCCGCTAGTGCAGGATCGTTCGGATCGGAGCGCTTGACCGCGGCCGAGACGTCGCGGCCGAAGCGCGAATCCTGCTCTACATTTCAAGTTCAGAGTGCGATTCGCGCCTCACATGGAAGCGGCAGTGCTTCCACGTGCGCCGATCGCGCTCTAGCGCTCGACTGACGGCTCGGTTCAAGTCTAGATTGGCGGTCTGCGGAGGGCCTGTTGGCGCCCGCCGCACAGAACGCCGGCGCCGAAGCGGAGCCCGAGTTCCGCGGTGCCGCCGGGCCTCCGTCCTCTTTCACGCCAAGGATTGCAGTGAGCCTTCCCAACTTTGTTACGCTCGGTCGTATAATTCTCGTTCCGGTCATTTTTTGGCTGCTGGTGAACGGCAACACCAGAGCTGCTTTTTTTGCGTTCGTCATTGCTGGCGCCAGCGATGCCATCGACGGGTATCTCGCAAAACGCTTTGGCTTGCAGACTGAACTCGGGGCGTATCTTGACCCGATCGCCGACAAACTACTGATCGTGAGCATATATGTGGCGCTCGGCGTATCGAAGGCCCTGCCGTCCTGGCTCGTAATCGCTGTCGTCTCGCGCGACATCCTGATCGTTGTTGCCGTGCTGCTCTCTGGCGTGCTGGGTCAGCCGTTGCGCATCAAACCGCTCGCCATCAGCAAGGCCAACACCGCTGCCCAGATCGTGCTCGCCGCCACAGTGCTGGCAGCGGAAGGTTTCACTCTGGGTCTGGATGAGCTGCGGCTCGTCCTCGTGTGGATCACGGGGACACTGACGCTGTTGTCACTGGCCATGTACCTTAAGGCGTGGCTACGTCACATGGCCGGCTACGAGCCGGATCCGGCGAGCGACCCGAAGGCCTGACAGCCCGGCCTCGGAAGTGTGGACGGTCTCGGGGGAGTTCGCATGCGCATCGAGAGGCAGGTGCTGTTCTGGCTAGCGGTTGCCATTGCGGTCTTGGCAGCAGTGGCGCTGCTCAAGACCATCCTGCTGCCGTTCGTGGCCGGGATGGTGCTCGCCTACTTCCTCAATCCGATTGCAGATAGCTTGGAGCGGATCGGTCTCGGCCGAGTTGGTGCTGCCGTCGTCATCGTCGCGCTGGTGGGTGTGTTGGTGGTGGCAGCGACAGTGCTCCTGGTGCCCTTCATCGCCAATCAGTTGCGGCAGCTGGCAGATACACTCCCCGCAGACATCGATCGCCTCAAGTTGGCGTTCGAGGCTTGGACGGCGTCCTGGCTCGGTGATCGTTACCCGATGGTTCGGCCGGGGATGGAGCGGGCCTTCAACGAGCTGTCGCAGAATTGGTCGAGCGCGCTCGGCACAGTCATAACGTCGCTCTGGAGCCAGGGGCTGGCGATGATCAATTTCCTGTCGTTGCTGCTCATCACACCAGTCGTCGTGTTCTACTTGCTCGTCGACTGGCATCCCATGCTCGACAAGCTTGACGGCTGGCTCCCGCGCGATCACGTCGCCACCATCCGAAGACTCGCCGACGAGATCAATGCTGCGGTCTCGGCGTTCATTCGCGGCCAGGGCACCATCTGCCTGGTACTCGCAGGGCTCTATGCCGCGGCGCTCTCGTGGGCGGGTGTGCGTTACGGGCTTCTCATTGGATTGGTCAGCGGTCTCGGCTCGTTCATTCCTTTCGTTGGGTGGGCGCTCGGTCTCATCACTGCGGGGGCCATGGCGGTCACGCAGCCCTGGCCAAATGTCACCCTGCTGCTGACGGTCGCCGGCATCTACTTCGCAGGCATGGCGCTGGACTCGGCCGTGCTCGCGCCCAAAATCGTCGGTCGCAAAATTGGCCTGCACCCGGTGTGGATGATCTTTGCGCTGTTCGTGTTCAGCTACCTGTTCGGCTTTGTCGGCCTGCTCGTTGCCGTGCCGGTGGCGGCAGCGACCGGTGTGCTGGTGCGCTTTGCGCTCGAACTCTATCTTGGCAGCTCGGTATATACGGGCGTCACGCGATCTGGAGAAAAGGTGCACTGCGGAGGTCCGCAAACGTGATCAGAAGCGGGCCGCGCCAATTCGTGTTCGATCTGCCGCACCGGCCGGCGCTCGGGGCGGAAGATTTTCTCGTCAGCCGATCCAATGCCGCCGCCGTTGCTCTCGTCGATCGTTGGCCGGACTGGGTGCTGTCGAGCGCGCTGGTCGTTGGCCCGCGCAGCACCGGCAAGACGCATCTTGCTCACGTCTGGCGCTTGCGCTCCCAGGCTGCTGGCATCTCCGCCGGCGCTCTCGCCGAAAGCGCGATCCATGTGCTGCAATACTCGCGCGCGCTTCTCGTTGAGGACCTCGACCACGGCATCGCCGACGAGCGCGTGCTTTTCCACCTGCTCAATATAGCGCGCGAGCACAACCTCTCGGTGCTCCTCACCTCGGCTCGTCCACCTGGAGAGCTCGAGGTGGCGCTGCCGGATTTGCGATCGCGTCTGCGCGCGCTACCTATTGTGGCCATCGAGATGCCGGACGAGGCGCTGCTCCGGGCGGTGCTGGTCAAGCTGTTCGCCGACCGGCAGCTCGCAGTGGAACCTCATGTCATCGACCGCATTGCGCTGCACATGGAGCGCTCCATGTCCGCCGCCGCAGCGATTGTGGCCGAGATCGACCGCCGTGCGCTGGCATTGCAACGCAAGGTTACGCGAGGGCTCGCTGCCGAAGCCATGGCTGCGCTTCACAATGGTTCTGAGGCGCAATCCTGAGCCCGGTGACCCCTGTGATGAACGTGACAGCGACCTGTGCAACACTGCCACCGAAAATCGCTCCGGAGGCTGCCGAGCCTCCGGAGCCTCAATGGAGGCTGGTATGAGCTCGACCAAGGGACGGGCACGAGGCAAACTGAACATCGTTGACGAAGCCGTTCCAAAAGACCCGAAGCGCTTCTACAACCGCGAGCTGTCCTGGTTGCAGTTCAATCGGCGCGTGCTGGAAGAGGCGCAGAACATCCACCACCCCTTGCTCGAGCGGCTGCGCTTTCTATCGATCTCGGCTTCCAATCTCGACGAATTCTACATGGTTCGGGTCGCCGGGCTGCATGGGCAGGTCGTCGCCAAGGTGCAGACGGTCAGCCAGGATGGGCTCACCGCCGAGCAGCAGCTCCATGCCATCAACCGCTTCGTTGCCGGTCTGTCCGGCGAGCAGCAGGGCATATGGACCGAGCTCAAGGCGGAAATGCAGAAGGCCGGGATTGCCATCGTCGAGCCGCAAGAGTTGACTTCAGCCGAAACGGCTTGGCTCGAGACGCATTTCATCAGTCACATCTTTCCGGTGCTGACCCCGATCGCGATCGACCCGGCGCATCCGTTTCCGTTCATTCCCAATCGCGGCTTTACGGTCGGCCTCGAGCTTGCGCGTGAGGGCACCAAGGCCACCATGCACGCATTGATGCCAGTGCCGGGCCAGCTCGAGCGCTTCGTGCGTCTGCCGTTTGCCGAGAACGGGGCGAACGCATCCGCGCAAATCCGCTTCATGCGCATAGAATTGCTGATCGGCCATTTCGTCTCGCGCCTGTTCCCCGGCTACCACGTCACGCGGCAGGGCGCCTTCCGTGTGCTGCGCGACAGCGACATCGAGGTCGAGGAGGAAGCAGAGGATCTTGTGCGCTCGTTCGAAAGCGCGCTGAAGCGGCGGCGGCGGGGATCGGTCATTCGACTTCGAGATCGATGCGTCGATGCCCTTGGAGCTCAGGAGCTTCGTGATCGAGCAACTGCGCGTGCGTGAGGACGACATCTACGTGCAGGAGGGCCTGCTGGGCCTCGCCGATACGTCTCAGCTCATCGTCGGTGAACGGCCCGACCTCGTCTTCAAGCCCTTCGACATCCGCTTTCCCGAGCGCATCCGCGAGTACAACGGCGATTGCTTCGCCGCCATCAAGGCCAAGGACATCGTCGTCCATCACCCCTATGAAGTCATTCGACGTCGTCGTTCAGTTCTTGCGCCAGGCCGGCGCCGATCCGGATGTGATGGCGATCAAGTGGACGCTCTATCGCACCTCCAAGGACAGCCCCATCATCCGCGCCCTGAAGGAGGCGGCCGAGAACGGCAAGTCGGTGACCGCGGTGGTCGAGCTCAAGGCCCGCTTCGACGAGGCGGCCAATATCCGCTGGGCACGCGATCTCGAAAGTGCGGGCGTGCACGTGGTCTATGGGTTCATCGAGCTGAAGACGCACGCCAAGCTCGGTCTCATCGTGCGCAGAGAGGGAGTTGACCTCGCCACCTACTGCCACATCGGCAGCGGCAACTATCATCCGCAGACGGCGCGAGTCTACACGGACCTGTCCTTCTTCACCGCCAGCCCGACGATTGCGCGTGATGTCACGCGCATCTTCAACTTCGTGACCGGCTATGCCCAGCCCGACGATCTGGAGGTCATGGCCGCCAGCCCGCACGGCATTCGCAACCGCATCCTTGACCACATCCGCGAGGAAATCGCGCACGCCAAGGCCGGTCGCCCGGCGGCCATCTGGATGAAAATGAATGCCCTCGTCGATACGCAAGTGATCGAAGCGCTCTACGACGCGAGCGGCGCTGGAGTCGATATCGACCTTGTCGTCCGTGGCGTGTGCTGTTTGCGGCCGGGACTGCCTGGTCTTTCAGAGAATATTAGTGTCAAGAGCATTATCGGCCGCTTTCTGGAGCACGGTCGGGTGTATTGCTTCGGCGCCGGATACGGGCTCCCGCATCCCAAGGCTCTCGTGTATATCAGCTCCGCCGACATGATGCCGCGCAATCTCGACCGCCGCGTCGAAGCCATGGCACCGATCACCAATCCAACGGTGCATGAGCAGATCCTGGACCAGATCATGGTTGCCAACTTGAAGGACAACGAGCAGAGCTGGCGCGTGAAGAGCGATGGCTCCAGCGAGCGCATCTCGGCGTCTGCCGGGGAACCGTCGTTCAATGCGCACAACTATTTCATGACGAACCCGAGCCTGTCTGGTCGTGGACAGTCTCTGAAGCGGAGCTTCCCCCCGCGCTTTCGCATGAATGCAAAGACTGAGGCCCCCGACGCGTGAACATTGGCAGTCCATACAGTGGAACAACGAACGGCAATGGACGGAGCAGCCCGAGCGAGCTGGAGCCAATAGCAGTTATCGACATCGGGTCCAACTCGGTGCGTCTGGTGGTCTATGAGGGCGCAGTGCGCAGCCCGACGCCGCTGTTCAACGAGAAAGTGCTGTGTGGGCTCGGCCGTTCCGTGGCCTCGACCGGCAGGCTCGGCGCCGAAGGCGTCGAGCGGGCGCTGGCGGCACTGAGCCGATTTCGCGCCATCACGCGCATTCTCGGTGTGAAGAACGTTCGCGCCATCGCCACCGCAGCCGTGCGTGAGGCTGCTGACGGCCGCGAGTTTATCGCGCGCGGCGCGCGTGCGGCTGGCGCCGAGATTCAGGTGCTGTCCGGCGAGCGCGAGGCCGAGCTTGCGGCCAACGGCATCCTGATGGGATTTCTCCACGCTGATGGGATCGCGGGCGATCTCGGCGGCGGCAGCCTCGAGCTGATCGACATTGTGGACGGCAGGTCCCGGGAAGCTGCCACGTTGCCACTGGGTGGTTTGCGGCTCATGGATACGTCAGGCGAGCGTCTCGATCGGGCCCAGCAGCTGGCCGATGAGCACTACGCCCGCGTCGCTTGGCTCCAACGGGGCGAAGGCCGCACGTTCTATGCCGTCGGCGGCACCTGGCGCACGTTGGCCCGGCTGCACATGGACCATACGGCCTATCCGCTCCGGGTCATGCACGGCTACCGGATCGATGCGCGCGAGGCGACCGAATTCTGTGAGGATGTGCGCAAGGCGCGCAAGCTTTCCGACATCGCCGGCGTAGGCGAGATTCCGCGACCGCGGCGCGAGGTGCTGCCTTATGGCGCCCTCGTGCTGGAGCGGCTTTTGCGGCGCTTGAAACCCAGGGACGTGGTGTTCTCAGTCTTCGGCATTCGCGAGGGCCTGCTTTTCAGCCTTCTGTCGGAGGTCGAGCGCCGCAAAGATCCGCTGATCTCCTTTGCCGAAACCTACGCGCGGTTGCACTCCAGATCAGCAGACCACGCGCGCGAGTTGTGTGTGTGGACCGATGCTCTATTTCAGCCGCCCGGCCCCAAGGAGACGGATGAGGAGCGCAGGCTCAGGCATGCCGCCTGCTTGCTGTCGGATATCGGTTGGCGCGCCCATCCCGACTATCGCGGCGAGCAAAGTCTCAACATCGTGGCGCATGCCGGTCTGGGCGGCATCGACCACGAAGGTCGGGTTTTCCTGGCCCTGACCATCTACTTCCGGCACAGCGGGGCCGGCGGCGATGCCGAGAACAGGGACGAACTGTCGCAGCGGTTGACCGAGATCGTCTCCAAGCGCACCTTGCGGCGGGCGCGCATCCTTGGCGCGGCAATCCGCGCTGCCCATATGTTGTCCATCGGCAGGCCCGGTATCATCGACGAGGCGCCTGTCGCCTACGACGGCACCCATCTCACCCTTACGATCCCGCGGTCTCATCAGGCTCTTGACGGTGAGCGCTTGCGGCGCCGGTTCGAGGCGCTGGCGCACTTGCTCGAATGCGAGCCGGAGATCCGCATTGCAAAATAGGCGCGAGGCTGCCCCAATCAGGTGCTAGAGGCCGGAGCGCGGGCAGGGGCGATAAGAAATGGCGGAAGACCCATACAAGGTTCTGGGGCTCGAGAGGACTGCGTCCGAGGACGAGGTTCGGCGGGCTTTCCGCAAGCTCGCCAAGGAGTTCCATCCGGACCTCCATCCAGGGGACAAGGGGGCTGCAGAGCAGTTCAAAAAGGTATCGGCGGCCTACGACGTGGTCGGCGACCCCGAGAAGCGCAAGAAGTATGATCGGGGCGAGATCGATGCCGCCGGCGAGCCGCGCCGCGGTTTCGAGCGGCAATATGCTGGTACGGGTACCGGGGGGGCGCGCACTTTCAATGACGCCGACTTCGGCATCGGCGACATCTTCTCGGATTTGTTCGGGGCACGCGGTCCGCGCGGCCCTGGCGCCGGGTTCAGCCTGCGCGGGCAGGATATCCGCTACACGCTGGAGGTCGATTTTCTCGAGGCCGTCAGCGGGGCCAGAAAGCGCGTGACCTTGCCGGAGGGCGGCACGCTCGACCTCACCGTTCCCGAGGGTGTGACGGACGGCCAGGTGTTGCGGCTCAAGGGCAAGGGCGCTCCCGGCCTGCGCGGCGGGGAGTCCGGCGATGCCCTGATCGAGATTCGCGTCCGGCCGCATGCTCAATTCAAGAGGCAGAGCGACGACATCCTGCTCGAAGTCCCGATCACCATCGACGAGGCTGTGCTCGGCGCCAAGATCGAGGTCCCGACGGCCTCGGGCCGTGTGGCGCTGCAGGTCCCGAAGGCAACCAGCTCCGGCCGTGTCTTCCGCCTGAAAGGCAAGGGCGTGCGCAATCTGGCTACAGGGACGACCGGCGACCAGCTCGTCACCGTCAAGATCGTGCTGCCGGAGGCGATCGACGACTCACTCGCCTATTTCCTGTCCGAGTGGCGCCAGAAGCACGGCTACGACCCCGGACGCAAGGGTTAGCGTCGATCAACCCAAAACCTTGGCCCATCACTCTGCGTCACGACACTGTGACAAGGCCTCCCTTGGCGGCCTTGAACGACCTATCTGGCTGACACGACAGACAAGTGAGGGTCCGCGCCGACAAGTGCGCGTCGATCCCTGCCAACCGGATAGGAAACGTTGTCATGAAAATGATTGTCACTGCGGGCTTCTTGGCCGCAGCTCTGGTGCTGGCCGCGCTCAATACGGTCCAGGCAAAAACGCCCAAGCAGCATCAGTCCGAAAGCGTGACGCCGACGATCGTGCTTGGCGAGTAAGACACGAGCAAAACGCACTTCGAGGGCGACCGGGTTGGCCGCCCTCGTTGTTTTCGCCAGTGCCGCTTGACGCTGATCAATCGACGGTCGCACCGGCTGGTCGCCAGACCACCTCGCCAGCCTTCATGCTTAGCGCCAGCTCACCGCGTTTCAGGCGCAATGCGTTCTCCCCGAACAGCTCACGCCGCCAGCCCGTCAGTGCCGGCACGTCGGGCTTGTCCTCCACCGCGATACGCTCCAGGTCGTCGGCGTCTGCGATCAGGCGCGGCGCCACGCCGTGCTGCTGGGCGGCGGCCTTCAGCAGCACGCGCAGCAGATCCATGGTGGCGCTCGCCTCTGTCGAGGTGTGCGAGCTGGAGTGCACGGGCGGCACGGTTTTGGGATCGCGCGCCAGGCCGCGCTTCACCGCATCGATGATCTCTCTCGCGCGCGCCGAGCGCGAAAAGCCTTCCGACAGAGTTCTGAGCTGCGCGAGCTGGGCGACCTCGGTCGGAGCCTGGTTGGCGATGTCGTAGAGCGCCTCGTCGCGCAGGACGCGATTGCGCGGCACGTCTTGCGCCTGGGCCTGCCGCTCGCGCCACGCCGCCAGTTCCATCAGCACGGCAAGGCCCGTGCGGTTTCTCACCTTGATCTTGAGGCGCCTCCAGGCATCCTCCGGATGCGTATCGTAGGTCTTTGAATCGGTCAGCGTCGCCATCTCCTCGTCGAGCCAGTGCGCGCGCTTGGATTTGGCGAGGTCCGCTTTCAGATGCTCGTAGATCTCGCACAGATGGGTTACATCGCCGAGGGCATAGGTGAGCTGCTTTGGCGACAGCGGCCGGCGCGACCAGTCGGTGAAGCGCGAACTCTTGTCGAGCTGCTTGCCGGTGACGCGCTTGACCAGATTGACGTAGCTGATGGAGTCGCCAAAGCCGCACACCATGGCGGCCACCTGCGTGTCGAAGATCGGTTGCGGAATGATGCGCGCCTGCACGTGCACGATCTCGATGTCCTGACGCGCGGCGTGAAACACCTTGACGACGTTCTCGTTCGCCATCAGCGCGTAGAAGGCTTTGAGATCAATGTGCGGGGCCAGGGGATCGACGATTACTGCGGACCCTGGTCCAGCGAGCTGGATCAGGCACAGCTGCGGCCAGAACGTGGTCTCCCGCATGAATTCCGTATCGACGGCGACATACGCATCGCGCGCAAGAGTCTTGCAGGCTTCGGCCAGCTCTCGTGTTTCGGTGATGACGTGCATGGGCGCCGGGTTATAGCGCACGGTGGTCCGGTTGTCAGGGGTTCCCGGTCAAATTGCGAACGATGCTGAGGACTTGGGTACAGGCAGACACAATGCGCCTCAGCTCGCGGGTGGCCCGGCCGCCTTGACAACGCGCGCATGGTGATGGCCTTGTCCGCGCCTGTTAACAACTTTGACAAATAGGATTTTCCGGCCATGGCCGAGATGCCCCTGCACCGCTATCGCAGCCACACCTGCGGAGCCCTGCACAAGGCCGATATCGGGCGGCCGGCCCGCCTGTCGGGCTGGGTGCACCGCGTGCGCGATCACGGCGGCCTGCTGTTCATCGATTTGCGCGACCATTACGGACTGACCCAGGTCGTGGCGGACCCCGACAGCGCCGCCTTCAAGGCGGCCGAGAAGCTCCGCTCCGAGTGGGTCGTGCGCATCGACGGCATGGTGCGGGAGCGCCCAGCCGGTACGGTCAACCCCGAGCTGCCGACCGGCGAGGTGGAGCTGTTCGCCTCCGAGATCGAGGTGCTGTCGGCGGCGAAGGAATTGCCGGTCCCGGTGTTCGGCGAGCCCGATTATCCGGAAGACCTGCGGCTGCAATACCGCTTCCTCGACCTGCGCCGCGAGACCCTGCACGCCAACATCATGCAGCGGCTGGCCATTGTTGGGTCCATCCGGCGGCGTATGACGGAGGCCGGCTTCTTCGAGTTCTCGACGCCGATCCTGACCGCCTCGAGCCCCGAGGGCGCGCGCGACTTCCTGGTCCCATCGCGCCTCTATCCCGGCAAGTTTTACGCGCTCCCGCAGGCACCGCAGCAGTACAAGCAGCTGCTGATGATGTCTGGCTTCGATCGCTACTTCCAGATCGCGCCCTGCTTCCGCGACGAGGACCCGCGCGCCGACCGACTGCCGGGCGAGTTCTACCAGCTCGATGTCGAGATGAGCTTCGTCGAGCAGGGCGACGTGTTCTTGACCATGGAGCCGGTGATCCGCGGCGTGTTCGACGAGTTCGCGAAAGAGAAACCAGTTACCAAGACCTTCCCGCGCATTCCCTACGCCGAGGCCATCGCCAAGTACGGCAGCGACAAGCCGGACCTGCGCAACCCGATCGTCATGCAGGATGTGACCGAGCACTTCCGCGGCTCGGGCTTCAAAGTCTTCGCGCAGATGCTGGAGAAGGACGCCAAGGCGCGAGTTTGGGCGATTCCCGCACAGGGCGGCGGCTCACGCGCGTTCTGCGATCGCATGAACAGCTGGGCGCAGGGCGAGGGCCAGCCGGGGCTCGGTTATATTTTCTGGAGAGAGGGAGAGGAGGGCGGGGCGGGTCCGGTTGCGCGCAACATCGGGCCTGAGCGCGCCAACGCGATCCGCGATCAGCTCGGCCTGAAGGTCGGGGATGCCGTGTTCTTCACCGCCGGCGATCCGGAGAGATTTTACAAGTTCGCCGGCCTCGCCCGCGACAAGGTCGGCCGCGAATTGAAACTCAGCGATGAGGACCGCTTCGAGCTGGCCTGGATCGTCGACTTCCCGATGTACGAGTGGAACGAGGACGAGAAGAAGATCGACTTCTCGCACAACCCGTTCTCCATGCCGCAGGGCGGGCTCGCCGCACTCGAAGCCGCGAAGAGCAAGGAGGACATCCTGAGCCTCAAAGCGTTCCAGTACGACCTCGTCTGCAACGGCTACGAGCTGGCCTCGGGCAGCATCCGCAATCACTTGCCCGAAGCCATGATCAAGGCGTTCGGCAATGCGGGCGTGACACCCGAGGAGGTACAGGCGCGCTTCGGCGGCATGTATCGCGCTTTCCAGTACGGCGCGCCGCCGCACGGCGGCATGGCCGCTGGCATCGATCGCATCGTCATGCTGCTGGTCGGTGCCAAGAACCTGCGCGAGGTGACGCTGTTCCCCATGAATCAGCAGGCCGTCGACCTGCTGATGGGCGCCCCCAGCGAGGTTAGCCCCAAGCAGCTCAAGGAATTGCACCTGCGCATCGTCGATGCCGAGCGCGGACGCTGAGCGGCGACCTGTCCTGCGTTCCCGGAAGCGCGCTTTCCAAGTGCGCCATCCGGGATCTTTCCCAGTGCCGTATCCATCCGTGCGCGCCGGCGGTGCTCACGACGAGCCGGAAAGTCCCCCGGCTCATTCGCGCGGTAGGCGCGATGGCCGGGGACGCAAATCTTCGAGCCAAGGAACGAAATGCACTAGCGCCGCTGGTGCCCGGGCGCGCGCTCGCGCAGCGTCTCGAAGAAGTCGATCGACTCTTCGCGCAGCGTCTCCCGGCAATCGAGCTTGCAGGCAATCCAGGTGCCACCTGGCAGGCGCACCTGCCGGTCGTTGAACTGTCCGGGCCGCGTCGGCGCGGTCACGCAGCCCTTGCCGTAGCGGCTGCAAACTTTGATGACGCCATCGGTGCTGGGGCGGGCTTCCGCCGCAGCGGGTAACACCACCGCACAGGCGCCAGCGAAGAGCGTGAGGCTGAGAGCGATAGACCTGGGCATGGGCTTTCTCCCTGACAAATAGCTCCTGAGTGGTCAGCGCCAGTCCGGCGCGCGCTCGTTCAGTGTTTCGAAGAAATCGATCGAACTCTTCGCGCAGCGTCTGCCGGCAATCGAGCTTGCAGGCGATCCAGGTGCCGCCGGGCAGGCGCACCTCTCGGTCGTTGAACTGCCCCGGCCGCGTCGGCGCCGACACGCAGCCTTTGCCGTACAGGCTGCAGACTTTGACCGTGCCGCCGGTCTCGCGAGCGGGTCTGGCCTCACCGGCGCTGGTGCCAATCAGCAGGGCGCCAGCCATCAGCAATGCGCCGGTCATGATTGATGGGGACATTTCAGGCCTCCACAGTCGGCATCACCGATCGGGTGCGCGGGAACATAATGAGCGATGCCCGACTCTGCCATACTGCGCCGCTCGCGATTGCGTGAAGAATGCTCGGTGGTGAGACGAGGCGCGGAGCTGTTAGCAGCATGACCTGGAGCGAGCAGATTTTTCGCTACTGCGAGCGCGGCCACGATCCAAGTTTGTTGGCCGAGCCACTCAATGTGCTCAGCAATCTTGCCTTTCTCGTGGCCGCCATCGTTGCCGCGCGGCAGCTCCATGCAACGCGCCCGATCTACCTCGCATCCAAAAGCGGTTCCGGGTCTGGGCACACTGTTGATGCAACCTGTGCCGCCGTATGGATCATGATCCTGCTGGTGGCGCTGATCGGCATCGGCAGCTTTCTTTTTCACGTGGCTGCGACGCGCTGGGCGCGGCTCGCCGACGTCATTCCGATCACCGCGTTCATGCTGGTGTATCTCGCCTTCGCGATGCGCGTCCTGCTTGAGCAGAGCTGGGCCGTGGTGGGCATCGGGCTTGTGACGTTCGTGCTGGCGTTGGCCGCGGCATCCAACCTGTGTCCCGCGGACGACCCTTCGGTCCCGGGCTGTCTCAACGGCACGATGGCCTATGCGCCCGCCCTGCTGGCCATGGCGGGTGTCGGCGCGGTGCTGTGGCGGCGCGGGCATCCCGATGCGAGCGCGCTGTTGGCGGCGGCCGGCCTGTTCCTCGTCTCCATGGCTATGCGCAGCGCCGACACGAGCCTGTGCGATGCAACTCGTATCACCGGCCATGCCGCCGGCCTGCACGCGCTGTGGCACCTCCTCAACGCGGTGGCGCTGTATCTGCTGTTGACGGTGGCCGTTAGCGAGGCCCATCGCAGGATCGCGTTGCCAGGATAGGCCGAACGCCGCATAAGAGGCGCTAGAGTGCGATCGGGTCACATGGAAGCACTGCCGCTTCCATGTGACCGCGCGTAGCGCGGCTCCGCCGCGACACGTGAATCGCACTCTAAATTTTAGGTGTAGAGCAGGATTCACGCTCTAGATGGATCGCGCATGCGATTCCATCTGGAACGATCCTGCTCTAGGGCGCGGACGTGGTGGAACCGGTAGACACACAGGACTTAAAATCCTGAGGCCGCAAGGCCGTGAGGGTTCGAGTCCCTCCGTCCGCACCAATGCCTCGGCCCGCTTTGCTTAGGCCCCCACCCGCATCAGCACGAGGCCGTCCTCGTACAGGCGCACATCGACCTTGCCGGCGGCTACGTCGCGCTCGAGCTCGAGGTATTCCTCGTGGCTGTAGTGGCGCGCGGCGGATTTGAGGGCGGCGTCGAGCATGGCGCGACGGGCACCCGTCATCCGCTCCTGCTGCACACTGTCCTGAAACTGGAAGCTAACCGCCTGGTCCTGCATGACACGCCTCGATTAAACCGAACTCCGCCTGACTTTGCTACTTCGAACGATCCCACATCTGGCGTGTCCCGGCTGTGCCGCAAGGCACAGGGGGGCTCAAATGTCCGTGTGCCCCGCGTGTGCGAAAATCGCGACGGCGTGAGGGCTGCAATTGGCTGCGGTCTAGCGCTTTCCGATTTCAATCCAATCCCGCTTGAGATTTTTTGCGTCCGCGGACGGCGCATCGTCCGCGCGAAGCGCGGCTCCGCCGCGACAATGCGCCGATCCGGGGTCTTTCCCCTCTGTGAAGAGCACGGGGGTGAGCGCGAGGTACGGCGCCGGGAAAGATCCCAGATAAGCCGCTGGCGCGGCTTTCCGGGAACGCAGAAGGGGAGGCAGGGCGCGTTCAAATGCAGGAAGACGGCGCAGACCTGCTCTTGAACCAAAAGCCGTTAGCGCTGCGCCAGGAACTCCAGCAGTAGGCGCGTCACGGCCTCCGGCTGCTCCTGCTGCACCCAGTGGCCGGCGCCATCGACCAGATGCGTAGCGCGCATATTGGTGCAGGCTGTCGTCTGCATGCGCTCGAAGTCACCCGGCCGCTGGTAGGTGCCCCAGTCGCTCTTGCCGGCGATGAAGATGGAGGGCACGTCGATGCTGCGGCCGGAGAACATCTCCAGCTCCGAGTCGAAGCGGCCGCCGGTGCGCGAGCGATACCAGTTCAAGCCGCCCTGCAGGCTGGTGCGCGCGAACTCAGAGCTGTAGACGCGCAGCTCAGCGTCGGTGAGCCACTTGCACGCCGCGATCTCGGCCGCCGACGGCATATGCGGCGCCACGGTCTCGGCTATGTTCTGGCCGAGCTCCATGATGTAGTAGGTTGGCATCTTGCCGAGCTCGCTCGCTTGCCACGCCTCGAGCTTGTAGGGCTTGTTGTCTTTCCAGTCGGCGCTCTTGTGGTGGTAGTAGGCGCGCAGGAGCGCGTGCAGACCCTGCGGGCAATCGCACATGTCGGCGTTGGCCGGGCGCGTCGAGTAGTACCAGTGGTAGTGCTTGCGCGGCGGGTTAAGGGCGGCGAGGTCGTCATGGATCGTCGGGCCTCGGCGAACCGGCGGCGGGTTGGCGTCGGTGTCGAACGGCAGCGGCGGCGGTCCGCCGAATGGCGCGCTCATCAAGACTACGGAGCGGAATACGTCGGGCCGGACCAGCGCACACCACGCCGCTACCGGCGAGCCGAAGTCGTGGCCGATCACGGCCGCGACGCTGTGATAGCCGAGCGCCGCCACGAGGCCCAGTTGATCGCGCACGGCGTTGAGGAGGCGGAAGGGAGTTCTGCTCGGCGTCGTAGTCGGTGGACCATCCCGTCGTGCGCCCATAGCCGCGCAGGTCGGGCGCAACGACGTGATAGCCGGCGGCCGCCAAGGGGACCATCACCTTGCGCCAGCTGTAGGCCAGCTCTGGAAAGCCGTGCAGCAGCAGAAGGCAGGGCCGGCCCTTGGCCTCGAAGCCGGCCTCGAGGATATGCACGGTGAGGCCGTTGATGCCGGCAACGAAGCGCGAGCGAATGCCCACCGGCAGGACAGATGGATCGTAGGCGGTCATTTCCGTCATCGCTCGCCTCCCTTCGCGTCAGGTGTGTCAGGCCGGTGCAGCCAGCTCGCGCATGATGCCGCCGATGTTGGCCGCGCGATCCAGATCCCACACCGCAGAGATGACCTTGTCGATGTTGCGCCCGGCCGGGTTCGTGCTGGCCTGCCCACGCGTCTTGGCCTCGATCTCCGCATCCGTCAGCGGGTTCTCGAAGCTGCCCTTGGCGTTGATGACCGTCTTCTCCAGCTCCTTGCCAGCCGTCGTCTTGACCGCGACCTGCGCGGCGCCGTTCGGCATCTTGGTGTCGACCTCGGCGCGCACCTTTTCGCGCAGCGCCCGCGCTTCGGCTCCCATGGCTAGAGGCTCGGAGAACTCGCGCACGCCGCCCGCGCCCCACAGGAAGGGTGCCGCTACGCTATGATGGATGCTGACGCGCGCATCGCGCTCGTTGCGCACGGGCCGGTCGCCGCGCTCGTGCAGGAGCGGGCTGCCGCGCACCACGACAGACACAATGTCGGCGGCGCTAATCCCATGCTCCTTACGCAGGTCCAGACATGCGTCGATGATGGAATGCATGACGATGCCGCAGGGATAGGGCTTGTAAGTGTTGCGGCCGATCTCCCAGCGGGTGCCGAGCTCGCCGATCAGCTCCTGCATCGACACCTCGTCGCCGCAGGCGCGTGCCCAGCCGTTGCGGCCTTCGATGGAGGCGGGCGCGGCGTTGTAGCCCTGCTGCGCGAAGATAGCTGAGAGCAGGCCGTTGCGGGCGCTGTTGCCGACGCTGACGTTCTTGGCGCCGTTGGGCAAGTTCTCGACAATTCCTGCAGCTTGGCTGGCGGCAATGCCGAGCGCGGTCCAGGTCTGCTGCGGCGACAGCTTGAGCAGCCGCGATGCGGCGGCCGCGGCGCCGAACACGCCGCAGGTGGTCGTGATGTGCCAGCCACGCGCGTAGTGGCCGGATACGGAGTTGCCGAGGCGGCATTCGACCTCCGCACCCAGCAGGAAGGCCAGGATCACGTCAGCGCCGCTGCTGCCGCGCTGCTCGGCCAGCGCCAGCACAGGCGGGGCGACAGGTGCAGTCGGATGGATGACCGTGCGCAGGTGCGTGTCGTCGTAGTCGAGCAGGTTGGCCGAGACGGCGTTGATGAAGGAGGCATTGAGCGCGTCCATGCGCTCGGACCGCCCGATCACGGTGGCGGTAGGCGCGCCTGCAAAAGTCTTCAGCACGCCGACAGCGGTCTCGATGGCTGGATCTCTAGCCGATCCGAGTGCGCAGCCGATGAAATTGAGCAGCGAGCGCTTGGCCTCGTGACGCACCTTCGCCGGCACGTCGTCCCATTTCGTCTCGATGACGAAACGCCCGAAGGTTTCACCGGCAAACGTTGTGGCTGCAGTCTTGCTCATCAGGCGGTCCTCCCGAGGGTCGAGCTTTGTGGTCAAAGGCAGGTGAACGGCCAAACGAGGCAGGCAGTCTTCACTCACCGGATAGTGCACACTAGGGTAGGGCCTCCACACCGATCAACGTGCAATCTCACATTCCCTCCAGGCGAATCTTCAGGAGCGATCCGGCATGGCGGACAGACCACTTAAGGGACGTTGCGCGCTCATTACTGGCTCGACCCGCGGGCTTGGGTTGGCGATCGCGCAGCGGCTGGCGGTCGACGGCTGCCATGTCATGCTGCACGGCATCGAGAGTGCTTCGGAGGTCGGCGAGCAGTTGGCCTCGCTGCAAGGCACACCCGGTATGAAGGCACGCTACACCCAAGCGGATCTGCGCGATGTACGCCAGATCGAAACACTGGTGGGCGCCGCCAGCGCCGAGCTCGGCGGCGTGGATATCCTCGTCAATAACGCCGTGGTCCGGCATTTCGCGCCCGTCGAAGAGTTTCCCGACGAGAGTTGGGACGAGGCGCTGGCGGTCAATCTTTCTGCGCCGTTCCATCTCATCAAGCGCACGCTGCCCGGCATGCGCAAGCGCAACTGGGGCCGCATCATCAACCTGTCCTCGACCTATGGATTCTTTGCCAGCGCGGGCCGCATCGACTACGTGACCACCAAGACTGCGCTGCTCGGCGTCACGCGCACCGTTGCATTAGAGACCGCAAAATCCGGTGTGACCTGCAACGCCATCTGTCCGGGAACGATCCGCACGCCCAATATCCAATCGCGTATCGAGGCTCTGGCCGAGAGCAAGAAGATCTCTGAGGCGGACGCCGTCGCCGAGTACATGGCAGCGCGACAGCCGAGTGGGCGGTTCATCCCGGCCGAGGACGTGGCGAACTTGATCGCATTTCTGTGCAGTCCGGGCGGCAACGAGATCAACGGTGCCGCCCTCCCGATCGATGGCGCTTGGATGGCGAGCTGAGCGTGCGCCCGCGCTGAAGGCGCGCAGCCAAAACTGCGCACTTTCATCTCATCCAGCTACTACTTACTTGGCCAATAGTAATTGGCGCCGACGCTGTAATCGGGGGCTACCGCCCGCCGCGCCGTCACCACCTGGGCTGCATAGGCGCGCTGGCTTTCATAGACCTTCTTGAAGAACGGGTTCTTGGCCTCTTCCTCCTTGGCGATCTGGTCCCACGCCTCCAGCGTCTTGCGCAGAATGTCGTCGGGTGTGCGCTCGATCTTGACCCCGTGCTTCTCCTTCATCTCTTTGAGAGCGGCGGCGTTGAGCTTGTGCAACAGCATCTCGTTCAGGAACGTGGCCTCCCAGGTTGCCGCCTGAATAATGGCTTGTTGGTCCGGGGGCAGCTTTTTCCACACGTCGCCGTTGATCAGCAGCTCGATCGATGTAGCGGGCTCGTGCGTGGACGGCATGTAGAAGTACTTCCACACCGTGTGCAGCCCGAGCTTCATGTCCTCGGCAGGACCCACCCACTCGCCGCAGTCGATCACGCCGCGCTCACCCGCCGGCACGATTTCGCCGCCCGGCATGTTGACGGTTGCCATGCCGGCCTTGCTGAAGACCTCAGCCGTGAGGCCCGTCTGCCGGCACTTGCGGCCTTTGAGATCCTCCCAGCTTTTCACTGGCGCACGGAACCAGCCCAGCGCCTGATTGGCGACCGTGCCGAGCGGCAGCGGCACCACGTTGCGCTTCAACTCGCCTTGATAGAGCTCGTTGTAAAGCGCCAGGCCGCCGCCGTGATAGAGCCAGCCCTGGTAGTCCAATATGTCGAAACCGAACGGGCCGCCCGGCGTCGGACCAAAGAGCGCGGCAGCTCTGCTCTTGCCGACCCAGTAGGCGGCCGCCGTGTGACCGCCGTCGATGACCTGCTTGTGCACGGCATCGAGCACCTCGAACGCCGGCACCAGCGTGCCCGCCGGCAGCACCTCGATCTCGAGGCGTCCGCCCGACATGATCTTCACCCGGTCGGCCCAGTACTTGAATGTATCGAAGAACGTGCTCGACGAGGGGAAGCTCGCTTGAAAACGCAGCTTAGTCGGCGCGGTCTGGGCGCTGGCTGCAGTTGCGCTGGCAAGCACAACAAGAGCAGCCGCAATAGCGGCTGCCAACGACATGCGTCGTTGCATGAGGCTGTCCTCCCTTGAGATCGACGGATCTATTGCTTTTGGAGTTGGATCTACGTCCGCTAGCTCGCGTGAAAGACTAGCACCCGCGATCTCGGGCGGTCAAAGGTGAAGCCGGCAATGGGAGTGCGTCAGGCCCGCTTGGGACGCTTGCCCGATGTCCGAGGCGAGCCGAGCTTGCCGTTTGTCTGCCCATACACCTTGCCTGCAGCGGTCGGGCTGATGAGCCCATCCGTCAGATCGGCCTCCACGGCTTTCCGCGCGCGAGATCGCGGCGCCCCGATGCCACCGCCTCCGGGCGTCAGCACGATCAGGCGCTCCCCCGCGGGGATCACCTGGATCCCCTTGCCTTTGAGCTTCTTGCCTGACTTGAGCGTCACCGATCCCGCTTCTCCATCCTCGCCGCCATCGCGGCCGCGCGGGGCGTGATCGATACGGTCGAAGGCCGCCAGTAGATCGAACGGACGGCTGATCGCGCTCTCGATCTCCATGGTCTGCCCCAATCCGCCGCGCGTGCGCCCTGCTCCGCCGGAGTCCGGCCTGTACTCCTTGCGCCAGAACAGCATAGGTGTAATCGACTCGGCGATCTCAACGGGTGTGCCGCGCACACCCGAAGGGTAGGCGGTGGCCGACAGACCGTCGCGGCCGGGCCTGGCGCCGGTGCCGCCATTCGAGGTGAACGTCAGCATGAATCCGTAGTTGCCGCCGTTCACGCGCGGCGATGTCCCGCGCAGGTTGACGTTCCACAGGCACGATGTGCCCTCGGCCGGCACACGCTCCGGCACGGCCTGGCGCAGGCAGCCGAACACCACATCGGGCAGCATCTGGCCGGTGACGTGGCGGATGAGCACCGGGCTCGGCTTCAGCGCATTGAGGATGCAGCCCTCCGGCGCCGACACCGTCAGCGGGGCCAGCGAGCCAGCGTTGTTGGGAATGCGCGAGGCGACCACGCAGCCGAGCCCGAATACGGTGTAGGCCGTGGTGTAGGCGAGCGGCACGTTGATGCCGCGCTTGGATGCGACACTGGTGCCGGCGTAATCGACGTGGATGCCCTTGTCGCTTATGGTAGTCGTCGCGATGAGATCGATCGGCTCGTCGTAGCCGTCCACCGTCATCTTGTTCTTCCAGGAGCCTTTGGGCAGCTTGGCCACCTCCGCCAGCACGCCCTCGCGGCTGCGCTCGCAGATGTGGTGGGCGAGGCGATCGAGGTCGGTCAGGCCGAACTCCTCCATCATGTCGACAAGGCGCCGGCAGCCAACGTCGTTGCAATTGGCGAGCGAGTACACATCGCCCTCGGTGTCAACCGGCATGCGCGTGTTGGCGCGGATCATGGCCAGCAAGGTCTCATTGAGGCGCCCGCCTTCGGCCAGCTTCAGCATCGGAATGTAGAGTCCCTCCATGAACACGTCGGTGGCGTCGGGGCCAAAGCCGATGCCGCCGATGTCCATGAGGTGGCTGGTGCAGGAAAACAGGGCGACCAGCTTGCCGCGATGGAAGCAGGGTGTGGTCAGAACAAAGTCATTCAAGTGCCCAGTGCCCATCCAGGGGTCGTTGCAGATGTAGATATCGCCCGGCTTCATCGTTTCGAGCGGGAAGTGGCGAATGAAGTGCTTCACCGATTCCGCCATCGAGTTGACGTGACCCGGCGTGCCGGTAACGGCCTGCGCCAGCATGCGTCCCTGCGTGTCGAACACACCGGCTGAGAGATCGCCGCATTCACGCACGATGGAGGAAAATGCGGTGCGCAGGAGCGTCTGTGCCTGCTCCTCCACAACGGCAATGAGCCGGCTCCACATCACCTGCAGCTCGATGTCGCCCAAGCGGTTGGATTTCATGGATGTGCGTTCCGGTGCTTCGCTGTGTGCAGGGTCATGATTTGGCGCGGCGCGGCTTCTTGCGTTCCAGCACCAGCGCGCCGCCGGCATCGACGCTCGCCTCGAATGCTGCGGTTACGAACGTGGTGGTGCCCGCCTCGAGGATGAGCGCCGGTCCCGGTACCCGCACGCCTGGCTTGATGGCGGAGCGCGCATAGGTGGCAACGGAGATCACGCGGCCTTCGTCGGGGTCCCACACTTCCCGGGCTCCCGAGGGCTTCACAGTGCCTCCTGCGCGTTGCCCAGGCAACGGCTTGGGTGGTTCGACCTCGGTCGTCACCAGCACCGACCAGCTCAGGATCTCGATGCGGGCGCCTGGAATGTGCCGCTCGAACAGCGCGCGATAGTCTGCCTCGAAGCGGGCGCGGATATCCTCGATATCCCTCTTGTTGAGCATGCGCAGCGGCAGCTCGACCGCAATCTCGTGGCCCTGGCCCGTATAGCGCATATAGGCGAGCCGCTGCTCCTTGAGTGGCCGGCCGCCGGCTGCCGCACCCGCCAGCGCGCGCGCCTCCTTGCTCATGTCCGTCAGGAGTGTGCTCGCTGCCTCCGCATCGAAGGCGTCGAGATGCATGAACCGGCTCCTGACCAGCTCGTAGGCGGCCGGCGCTTTGAGAAATCCCATGGCCGAGCCCACGCCGGCATCCGGCGGGATAATGATGCGATTTATGCCCAGCTTCTCAGCGAGCCTGACCGCGTGCAGGGGTGCCGCTCCGCCGAAGGCCACCAGCGTGTGCTCGGTGATGACCACGCCGCGCTCCACCGCATGCACGCGCGCGGCGTTGGCCATGTTCTCGTCCACGATCTCGACCACGCCATAAGCGGCCATCTCTGTGCAGAGCTGCAAGGGATCGCCGATCGCCGCGTCCAGTGCGACGCCGGAGCGCTGCGGGGCGAGTTTCAGCATGCCGCCGGCGAAGCCCTCCACGTCGATGCGGCCGAGCACGACATCGGCGTCGGTGACGGTGGCGTCGCTGCCGCCGCGATCGTAGCAGGCCGGGCCCGGCGCCGAGGCGGCGCTCTCGGGTCCCACTTTGATGCGTTTCAACTCGTCGATCTTGGCGATGGAGCCGCCGCCGGCGCCGATCTCCACCATTTCTATGACGGGGATGCGTACCGGCAGGCCGCTTCCCTTGAGGAAGCGGGCGGCGCGATCCACTTCGAACGTTCTGGCTTTGAACGGGGTGAAATCCTGGATGAGACAGATCTTGGCGGTGGTGCCGCCCATGTCGAACGACAGCACCTTGCGCTCGCCGCGCTCGGCCGCGACGTGCGCGGACAGGATGGCGCCGCCCGCAGGCCCGGACTCCACGAGCCGTACTGGGAACTGGCTAGCGGTGGCGAGGCTTGTCAGGTTGCCGCCCGATGTCATCAGGTGGATCGCTCGGCTGTAGCCTTGCCGGGCCAGCGCTGTCTCGAGCCGGCCGAGATAGCCTGCCATCAGCGGCTGCACGTAGGCGTTGGCGATGGCCGTTGAGGTGCGCTCGTACTCGCGCATCTCCGGGCACACCTCGGACGACAACGTGATGGCGATATCGGGACAGATCTCGCCCAGTATATCGCCCACGCGCCGCTCATGTGCGGGATTGATGTAGGAGTGCAGGAAGGCGACGGCGACGGCTTCGATGCCCTGCCGCTTGAGCTCCTTGGCAACGCGGAGGACTGCAGTCTCATCCAGCGCCAGACGTACGCCACCTTCGACATCGACCCGCTCGGGCACGGTGAACCGCAAGCGCCGTGGCACCAGCACCTTCGGTTTCTCGATCGACAGATCATACTGATCGTAGCGGCTCTCGTCGGCGATCTCGATGACGTCGCGAAAGCCTTCGGTCGCTATCAGTGCGGTCTTGGCGCCCTTGCGCTCGATAATGGCGTTCGTGGCAAGCGTCGTGCCATGCAGGATGATGCCGATATCGGTGAACTTCAGGCCCGCTTCGCCCAGCACCGAGCGAGTCCCTTCGAGGATGGCGCGCTCTGGCGCCTCCTGCGTCGTCAGCACCTTGGTGGCAAACCGCCTGTCGCCATTTTCCAGCACGACATCGGTAAAGGTGCCGCCGACATCGACGGCAAGCCTAGCTGAGAAAGTCGCTTTGGCCATAGGGAGATTTTATCCGGGGTGCGATGGCGCGAGACAGTGACACGAGGCTTCTCGCGTCGTCAAACCTGCATACGGCGGATGTGGGCTCGACAGAGGGGCAGCCCCGGGCAACACTGGGGTTAAGTCTAATGTGGGGATGGGTAGAACGGTATGCTCGTCAAGGCCGATCAAGCAGCAATGACCTCGATCTCGCCGTTCTTCATAACGGCCGACCTCGACCGGACACTTGCTTTTTACCGTGACGCGCTTGCGTTCGACGTGGTGTTTCTCGCGCCCGATCCTCAGCCCTTCTTTGCCATCGTGCGGCGCGGCGGTGCGCAGCTTTTCTTCAAGGTCGTGGGCGACAATGTCGCTGCGCTACCCAACCCGCGGCGTCATCCGATGGCCCGTTGGGATGCCTTTGTCCATGTGCCGGATCCGGACGCCCTGGTCCGGGAGTTTACGGGTCGCGGCGTCGTGTTCAGCGCACCGCTTGCCGACACGCATGACGGTCTGCGCGGTTTCGAGATCCAGGATCCGGACGGCTACGTTCTGTTTTTCGGCCGTCCGCAATAGGCCCGTCCGGAGTTGGTCCAGCATGGAATGCGGCATCTGGTTTGACGCCGCGCGCCATGCCATGCCAGCTTTCCCGACATGCTGCGTGAGGGAGAGACGCACAATGGCCAACTGCATGCAGGGGAAGGTTCTGGTCGTCACCGGCGCCGGGCGCGGCATCGGTCGCGAGATGGCGATCCTGGCCGCCAGGGAAGGGGCCAGCGTCGTCATCAACGATCTCGGCACCGCCACTGACGGCGAGGGCGGGGTCAGCCAGACGCCGGCCGAGGAGGTGGTGGAGGTCATCACCAAGGCTGGCGGCAAGGCCATTGCTAACTTCGAGAGCGTGGCCACCCCCAAGAGCGCGGAGAACATCGTCAAGGCCGCGGTCGACAAGTTCGGTCGCATCGACGCGGTCATCAACAATGCCGGCATTCTGCGCGACCGCATCTTCCATCGCATGAGCGTGGTGGACTGGGAGCAGGTCATTAACGTGCACCTGAACGGCGCCTTCTATGTCAGCCGGGCCGCCGCAAATCACTTCAAGGAGCAGGAGTCGGGTGCCTTCGTGCACTTCACGTCTACGTCCGGGCTGGTCGGCAATTTCGGTCAGGCCAACTATTCCGCGGCCAAGCTCGGCATCGTGGGGCTGTCCAAGTCCATCGCGCTCGACATGCAACGCTTCAACGTTCGCTCCAACTGCATCTCGCCCTTCGCCTGGAGCCGCATGATCGGCACCATCCCGACGGAGACCCCCGAGCAGCAGGCGCGGGTGGAGAAGGTCAAGAGGATGACGCCTGACAAGATCGCGCCGCTGGCTGTGTTCCTGGTCAGCGATCTCGCCAAAGGCGTCACCGGTAATATCTTCGCCTGCCGCATGAACGAGATCTTCCTGATGAGCCAGAGCCGGCCGCTGCGCTCGGTGCAGCGCAACGAGGGCTGGACGCCGGAGACGATCGCCGAGCACGCACTGCCGGCATTCAAGGCGTCGCTCTATCCGCTCGAGCGCTCGCAGGATGTATTCAGCTGGGATCCAGTCTGATGTCTGCATTTCCAAAGAAGGGCGATCTGGAGATTCTGTTTGCTCATGTCGCCTACCAATTCCCGGAACCCTTCAAGGCACGGGGTACGGGACTGAAATTCAGCGAGGCGCGTTCGGCGGCCGAGATGGAGGCCAAGATCGGGAACGCCGATGTGCTCGTCGTGTCGGGGCTGTGGAAGAACGAGTTGGTGGAGAAGGCTCCGCGGCTGCGCTTCATCCAATCCATCGGTGCCGGCACGGACCAGTTCTCGCGCGAGGCTCTGAAGGCACGAGGCATCCGGCTGGCCAGCGCCAGCGGCGTCAACGCCAATGCCGTAGCGGAGCACGCTATGTCGCTCATTCTGTCGCTGTCGCGGCAATTGCATTTCCTGCGCGATGCGCAGGCGGCCAGGCACTGGCGGCCGATGCAGGGCGACCGCACCATTCGCGAGGACGAGGTGCAGGGCAAGACGCTGCTCGTGGTCGGTCTCGGCCGCATTGGCCAACGGCTGGCGCAACTTGCCAAGGCGTTCGACATGAGGGTGATGGCGACGCGTCGCGATCCGACGGCTGGCAAGGGCGCCGCCGACGAGGTGCATGCCGACGCGGAGCTGAATACCCTCATTCCGAAGGCCGATTTTATCGCGCTGACCTGTCCGTTGACGCCGCAGACCGAGAATTTGATCGGTGCCGCACAACTGGCGGCTATGAAACCGAGCGCGTTCCTGGTCAATGCCGCGCGCGGCAAGGTCGTGGACGAGGCAGCACTGATCGCCGCGCTGGAAGCCAAGCAGATCGCCGGTGCCGCCATCGATGTCACGGTCGAGGAGCCGCTGCCGGCGAGCTCGCCGCTGTGGGGCATGCCGCACGTCATTGTCACGCCGCATTCAGCCGGCGAGACGCGGCGCTACGAGGACCGCGTCATCGACTTCCTGATCGAGAACATCGACCGGCTGAGCCGCGGCGAAACGAGCCTTGTCAACGGTGTCGTGTAAGGGAGGCCGAAGCTGCCCCAGGTTCTCACGCTTTCTCGCACAGATATCGAACGTTTGCTCGACCCCGCCGAGGCGATGGACGCCCTCGCTCGAGGGTTCATGGCGCTCAGCGCGGGCAACGTGCAGGCGCCGCCGCGGCCGCGCGTGGACGTGCCCGGCAAGGGCTTCTCGCTCGCCATGTTGGCCTGGGCGCCGGGCGAGCTGATCGCGCTCAAGACTGTCAACGTCTTCCACGACAACCACGTTCACGGTTTACCGAGCCACATGGCCACCATCGGGCTGTTCGATGCCGACACGGGCGCCGCGGTCGCGACCATGGATGGCGCGGTGATTACCGGGGTCAGGACGGCCGCGGGCTCGATGCTGACCATCCGCGAGCTGGCGCGCAAGGATGCCAAGGTCGCCACCGTGATCGGCGGTGGCGTGCAGGCGCGCGAGCATTTGCGCCTGCTCGATCGTATGGGTACGCTCGACACCATCAATGTCATCTCACGCACACCAGAGAGTGCGCGACGCGTTGCCGAAGGCATCGGCAGGTCGCGCGTCGTCACTGACATCGCGGCGGCCGTCAGGTCGTCCGACGTCGTATGCCTCACCACCAGCTCCGATGTGCCCGTGATCGAGGCCGATTGGGTGAAGCCCGGCACACACGTGACTTCGGTGGGATTTGCACCGCCGGGCGGTGAGCTTCCACGCGCATTGGCCGAGCAGGCGACGGTCTATGTTGAGGCGCGCACGGCCTTCAGCGCGGCACCGGTCGGATGTGCCGAGCTTGCAGGGCCTCGACGCGGCGGCCGGCATCGAGGTGGGCGAGCTGTTCGAGCGGCAAGCGGCGGCGGGCGAACGTCGCCCACGCAGATCACCGTCTACAAGTCCATGGGCAACGCCATGGAGGACATGGCGGTGGCCAACCTCGTCTATCGCAAGGCCAAGGCGCAGGGCATCGGCAAGCTGATCGACCTGTAGCTTGCGCCGCGCAGGAGGAATAGCGCATGACGGAGCCAGGGCTTGTCGTCAGGACTGAAGGGCAGGTTGCGATCCTGCGCCTCAATGATCCCAAGAGTATGAACGCCTTGTCGGCACCCGTGCGCGAAGGACTGACGCGCGAGGTGCACCGGCTGCTCGACGCGCCTGACGTGCGGTGCCTGCTCATCACTGGCATTGGCGATGCGTTCTGCGCCGGCGGCGACATCCGCGCCATGGACGACCGTCGAGCAACCGACACGCGGGCGCGCATGCATCGCCACTACCGTGGCTGGGCCAGCCGTTTGCTCAAATCGGAGAAGCCGGTAGTCATGGCAGTGAACGGCGCGGCGGCCGGAGCCGGCGTGTCACTGGCGTTGATGGGCGATATCATCATCGCCTCGCGTACGGCCTATTTCACGACCGGTTTCGCGCGCCTCGGCGCGGTGCCGGATCTGGGCCTCATCGCGACGTTGCCGCGCGCCATCGGCATGGCGCGGGCACGCGACATGCTGCTGACGAGCCGCAGGGTGCCTGCAGACGAGGCCCTGCAGATGGGCCTTGTGGCACGGGTGACCGAGCCGGCCGATCTCATGCCGGCGGCGCTCGAGGCCGCGCACGCGCTGGCCAGCGGTCCGACGGTCACGCTCGGGCTTATCAAGCGGCTGCTGCAGCGCGCCTATGATCATTCCTTTGACGAGTATCTCGAGGCGGAAGGCTTTGCGCAGGCGGTCGCCATGACGACCGAGGATTTCGAGGAAGGCGTCGCTGCCTTCAAGGAAAAGCGCAAGCCCAGGTTTCAGGGCAAGTAGGCGGGTAGATCTAGGCGCCTTGGTCGCGCCAGCCATAGAGCCAGTCGAGGCCCGACATGAGGCGCGCGCCGGGTACAGTGCGCAGCACGGCATTGCGGGCCAGCGCAGCGAGGCCCGAGAGATGATAGATGCGCCCGTTGCGTCGCGAGGCGCTGACGACGCGGGCCGTGCGGTGTACGCGCGATCTTTCATAAGCGAGGAGCGCCGCCTCCACGTCGGCGCAGGCAGCAAAGCAGTCCGCGAGGGTCACGGCATCCTCCAGCGCCATGGCGCCGCCCTGGGCCAGAAACGGGAGGACGGGATGCGCGGCATCGCCCAGCAGCGCCGCTCGCCCGCGCGTCCAGGACCCAAGCGCCTCGGCGTCGAACAGCGCCCAGCGGTGCCAGTCTGGCGCACGTTCGAGCGCGCCAAGGAGATGCGGCGAGAACCCGGCGAGCCTGCTCATCAGTCCGTCGCGGTCGATGGGCGCCCCCCAATCCTCCTCCTGCCAGTCCTCGTCGACAATGGCGACTATGGCCACTTCGCGCCCGGCGCGCACGGGATAGTGGACGACATGGGCCTGGGATGTAAGCCAGACGCCGGTTGCCGCGATGTCCAGCGTGCCCGCCATGGCAGCAGCGTCGAGCACGGTGCGTGCGGCGGTCTTGCCGGAGAATGCGAGTGGCGGTGCCTTGAAATGCGTTTGGCGCAGCCGCGAAAACTGTCCATCGGCGGCTATCAACGCAGCGCCCTCCGCCACCTCACCTGTCTCACTCTGCACACGAATGCCGGTGCCGCGTTCCTCAACGCGTGTTGCCGCAAAGCCGGTCGTGATTGCCACGAGAGGCAACTCGGCCGCACGCGCAAGCAGCGTCGCTTGCATGTCGCGCCGGTGCGCAACCCAGTAGGGTGCGCCATGGCGGGCTTCGATCCAATCACCGAGTGGAAGCCGTGCAAGGACGGTGGCGGCCGTCCCGTCATGCACCACGATCTCGGCGGGTCTGGCCACATGCGGTGCGAGCAACCGGTCGACGCCGAGGCGCCGCAGGGCACGTACGCCATTCGGACCGAGCTGGATACCGGCGCCAGCCTCCGAAAACTCAGCTCGCCGTTCCAAAACGCGGGTGGCGATGCCGTGCTGCGCGAGCGCGATGGCTGCGGCTAGGCCACCGATCCCGCCTCCGGCAATCAGCACGGGTGCGGCGGCACTCATGGGGGTGCTCGGATTGGTTCAGGCTGCCCCTTCGGTCAGCGAGGCGAGGCATCCTGTCGGCTGCGTTTCTTCGGTGCCCAGACGCGGGTCGTGCACATACAGGGTCGAGCAGTAGGGGCACAGGATCTGGCTGTCAGCGCCCATGTCGAGGAACACGTGCGGATGGTCGTAGGGAGCGCGCGCGCCCATGCACTTGAATTCCTTTACGCCGATGAAGATCTTCTCGACGCCCAGGTCGTTGGCAAAGTGCGGCACGGTTGATGCGGCCATGGTGTGGTTCCTGCGCCGATGTTTGGCGCGCACCATAGCGGTCCGCCGCCGGCAATGGTAGGGGAAGGCGCGTCGCACTGCGCGCTTTGGCTAAGGAGCTGTCCCGCGTGCCTGTTTTCGATTCCGATGGTGTTGAGATTGCCTACCTCGATGAAGGGAGCGGCGACCCGATTCTGCTGATCCACGGCTTTGCCTCCAGCGCCACGGTGAACTGGGTCGATACGGGCTGGGTCAGGCATCTCACGCGCGAAGGCTTTCGCACCATTGCCATCGACAACCGGGGCCATGGCAATAGTGCCAAGCTGTACGACCCGGCCGACTACGGCACGCCGAAGATGGCCGAGGATGCACGGCGGCTGCTCGATCATCTCGGCGTCCCCCGTGCCGACGTGATGGGTTACTCGATGGGTGCGCGCATCACGGCGTTCCTGGCCATGGGTTATCCCGAGCGCGTGCGCAGCGCCATTTTCGGTGGGCTCGGCATTAATATGGTGCGACCGATGGCTGGTACCGGGCCGATCGCGGCCGCGCTGGAGGCGCCGAGCATGGATGCGGTTACCAATCCGACCGCGCGCACGTTTCGCGCGTTTGCCGAGTCGACGCGGAGCGATCTGAAGGCGCTGGCCGCATGCATTCGTGGTTCGCGCGATCCCATTGCGCCGGAGGCGCTACGGGCGCTCGCTTGTCCGATTCTCGTGGCGGTTGGCAGTGACGACGTTATCGGCGGCTCGGCATCTGACCTTGCTGCGACCATCCCCGGAGCGGAGGCGCTGGTGATCGAAGGTCGCGACCACATGAAAGCCGTCGGCGACCGTTCCTACAAGGATGGCGTGGTGGCTTTTCTCAGGCGGCGCCCATAGCGCCGGCCAAACAAAAAAAGCTCCTGCAAGTCCGCACTCCCAGCTGCGGAAGACAAGCACGAGGGCATGTCGGAGCAGGAGCACGTAAACTGCAGGAGCCGTTACGCTTTACTCTTGTACGCGAACGCACTTTCGGGCGGTGTAAGGTTAGCATCGCGAGACGCTCGGGCCAGAGGGATCGCTCGGGCCTGTGGATAAATCCGTGCAAGACTACAGTAGCTTGGCGAGGCCGGCGCGCAGCGCCGGCCCGATGTCCTTGCGATCCAGCGCGTAAGCAACGTTTGCCATCAGGAAGCCGAGCTTGGCGCCGCAGTCGTAGATGACACCGTCGAAGCGCACCGCGAAAAACGACTGGTTTCGCATCAGGTCGATCATCGCGTCGGTGATCTGGATCTCCCCGCCCGCGCCGCGCTGATGACGCCCGAGCAGGCCGAACAGCTCGGGCTGCAGAATGTAGCGGCCGCTGATGTGCAGGTTGGAGGGCGCGGTGCCGGGCGCCGGTTTCTCGACCATGCCGGTCACGCGCGAGACCTTGGCCTCCGCGTCAACGACACCGGCAATACCGTAGAGATGCGTTTGATCGTCCGGGACGGGCGCGACCGCGATGTGGTTACCGCCGTGCTCGTTGCAGGCCTCCAGCATCTCGGCCAGGCACGGCTTGGTGGCGTGATGCAACATGTCGGGCAGCAGCAGCGCGAATGGCTCGTTACCAACCATCTCGCGCGCGCACCACACTGCGTGGCCGAGGCCGAGCGGCGCCTGCTGGCGGGTGAAGCTCGTCTGGCCGGCGCCGGGCAGCTCGCCCAGAAGCTGCTCCAGCTCCTTGGTCTTGCCCCGTTCGGCCAGCGTGCGTTCGAGCTCGAACTGGTTGTCGAAATGGTCCTCGATGACACCCTTGTTGCGCCCGGTGACGAAGATGAAATGCTCGATGCCGGCCGCGCGTGCCTCGTCGACGACATGCTGGATCACCGGCCGATCGACGACCGTCAGCATCTCCTTGGGCACGGCTTTCGTGGCAGGGCAGAAAGCGCGTGCCGAGGCCCGCTACCGGAAATACGGCCTTGCGAATGCGTCTGGGGGTTGTCATGCGGTTCGTTCCAGGTAGAGGGGTCAGCCAAAGTGCGGGTCGCAGGAATGCTGGCGGCGGGCTATGAGTATCGGTGCCCTATCGGCACTCGAAACCTAGAGCGCGATCGTTTCGCATGGAAGCACTATCGGCTTCCATGCGAAGCGTGAATTGCACTCTAAACTTATGGAACAGAGCAGGATTTACGCTTCGGCCGAGGCAGCTCGATCAGAGAGAGCGATTTAATCCGAAGCGATCCTGCTCTAGTTGCAAGGGCGGATGGTCCGCAATGCTACAGATTGGTTGCAATCCGGCGGTTGCAGAGAAATGACCATTCTCGTGACCGGTGGCGCCGGCTACATCGGTAGCCACATGGTGCTCTCGCTGCTGGATGCTGGCGAGCGCGTCGTTGTTCTCGACAACTTGTCCACCGGCTTCAAGTGGGCCGTGCCGCGACCAGCCCATCTGATTGTCGGTGATGTCGGTGACGAAGGTCTGGTCCGCACTCATTCTGAAGCGGCATGCGATTGAGGCCATCATACATTTCGCGGGCTCGATCGTGGTGCCGGAATCGGTAACAGACCCGCTCAAATACTATCACAACAACACCGTCAAATCGCGCGCCCTCATCGCATCCGCCGTGCAGGCGGGGGTCAGGAGTTTCATTTTCTCTTCGACTGCGGCCGTGTACGGCAACTGCGAGACAGTGCCGGTGCCGGAGGAGCGCCGAGCTGCGTCCGCTATCGCCTTACGGCACCTCCAAGCTGATGACCGAGCTGATGCTGGCGGACACGGCGCGGGCGCATGATCTTCGCTATGTCGCGCTGCGCTATTTCAACGTTGCCGGCGCCGATCCGGCCGGCCGCTCCGGCCAGTCGACGCCCAAGGCGACGCATCTCATCAAGATTGCGAGCGAGACTGCCGTCGGCAAGCGTCCCTACATGGAGGTTTTCGGCACCGACTATCCGACGCCGGACGGCACCTGCGTGCGCGACTATATCCACGTCACGGACCTCGCCCGGGCCCACACGGCGGCGCTGGCATACCTGCGCAAGGGTGGGGCGTCGGACGTGTTCAACTGCGGCTATTCGCACGGCTACTCGGTGCTGGAGGTGATCGAGGCGGTGAAGCGCGCCAGCGGCAAGAGTTTCGAGGTGCGCCTGTCGCCGCGGCGGGCGGGCGATCCGGCGCACGCTTGTCGCGGGCTCGGAAAAGATCCGTTCACGGCTCGGCTGGGCGCCTGAGCTCGCCGACCTCGACCGCATTGCCGCGCACGCCCTGGCCTGGGAGGAAACCCTGGCCCGCCGTGCGGGCGGCCCAACCGGCGCCGAGGCCTCGAGGCCGTAAAATCGCCAGGAAACGGCGCGAAGAAACAGGCTATAAGGTGCGCGAATCGTATCGCCTGGGCTGACGGAGGGAGCGGCGACGCGTGACGGGGCAGGTTATTTTTGCGCTGGTCAAGTACCGCCTCGCCGGGAGCGTACTGCGTTCCCGAGTTGCGCTGCTGCTCGCCTTGTGGCTTGCCGGGTTCCTGTGCACAGGCGCACCCGCCTTGGCGGATGAAAAATTCCGAGCCTGGGTCGAGGCGCTTTGGCCGGACGCTCGTTCCGCCGGCGTATCCCGCGCTACCTTCGATACGGCCTTTCGTGGTGTCGTTCCCGACCTGACGCTGCCAGATCTCGTCTTGCCCGGTCAGGTACGGCCTCTCGGCAAGGATCAGGCCGAGTTCTCCAAGACGCCGGTCGAGTATCTCAACCCCGCGCAGCTCGGGCGCCTCGCCACACAGGGCCGCCAACTGTTGGCGCAGCACGAAGCCACGCTCGCGAAAATCGAGCGCGAGCTCGGCGTCGCGCGCCACGTTGTGCTCGGTATCTGGGGCCGCGAGACTGCCTTCGGCGCACACAAGTCTCCCCACTACGCCATCCGCGCGCTGGCCACGCAGGCCTATCTCGGGCGGCGCAAGGACATGTTTCGGGACGAATTGGTTCACGCACTCAAAATGCTCGAGGACCGTGTCATCACGGCTGAGACCATGCGCTCCTCCTGGGCCGGCGCCATGGGGCTGACGCAGTTCATGCCGAGCGAGTTCTACACAACGGCAGTCGATCTCGACGGTGACGGCAAGAAGGACATCTGGCGCTCCCTGCCGGACGCGCTCGGCTCAGCGGCGATGCAACTCAAGCAGAAGGGTTGGGTGGCTGGTCAGCCCTGGGGCTACGAGGTTCGGCTGCCGGACGGGGCGAGCTGTCAGCTGGAAGGAATTCCGCAGGGACGCTCGGTGCGGGAGTGGGTGAAGCTTGGCCTCGCACGGGCCGATGGGCGGCCGTTCGAGCCAGCGCGCCTCGACGAGCAGGCCTTTCTTGTCATGCCGGCTGGTTATCAGGGTCCGTCCTTCCTGGCGTTCGAGAATTACCTCGTCATCAAGCGCTACAATATGTCCGACCTTTATGTGCTGTTCGTCGGGCATCTTGCCGATCGCATCGCGGGCGGGGGCGAGTTCCGCACGCCCTGGCGCAGCCTGCGTCAGCTTCCCAACAAGGAGATCGAGGAGATCCAGGATCGTCTGAAGGGGCTCGGCTACGGCATCGACAAAGTCGATGGGCGCGCCGGCATGAATACGCGCAACCAGATCGGCGCCTACCAGAAAGCCAGCCGCATGCGGGTTGATTGCTGGCCATCCGAAGGCGTGCTCGCAGCCTTGCGAAAGGTTGCCTCGAGATGATGTATGATGCTTCCCGACATGCTGTGCCGGGGCGATGGCTTGTTCTAGTCGGCGCACTGGTCTGCTTCGCCCCCGAGGCTGCATGGCCCCAGGAGGGCGCTATCGCCACCGCTTCGGCGGGTACGGCAACAGGCACCATTCAGCCGCTGCAAGTATCGCCAGCCGAGACGCGTGGCAAACTCGACGCCTTCCTCGTAGGGCTTTGGCCCGAGGCCCGAGCCCGAGGTATTTCCCGCATAGTCTTCGATCGTGCATTCGCGGACCTCACGCTGGACACGGAGATCCTCGATAAGCTTTCCAATCAGCCGGAGCACTCCAAGTCCGCTGCCGATTATATTGCCGGGCTCGTATCGCCGGAGCGCATCGAGGCCGGCCGGCGTAAGCTTGCCGAGCTCAGCGCGCTGATATCACGGATCGAGGCAGCCTATGGTGTGGATCGACACGTGCTGTTGGCGGTTTGGGGGGTGGAATCGAACTTCGGGTCGTCGATGGGGACGCGCCCGGTCGTGCGCTCTCTCGCGACGCTCGCCTTCGGCGATGTGCGCCGCCCGCACTACTGGCGCGGTGAGTTGCTGACCATCTTGGCAATCCTGCAGAAAGGCGAGGTCACCGCCGATCACGTCACCGGTTCCTGGGCCGGCGCCATGGGGCATACCCAGTTCATGCCGGCGAGCTATGCCGCGCACGCCGTGGATTTCGATGGCGACGGCCGGCGCGATATCTGGACGTCGGTGGCCGATGCGTTGGCCTCTACCGCGAGCTTCCTGAAGGCTGCCGGCTGGAAAGCCGGAGAGCCCTGGGGCTATGAAGCTGTCCCCCCGCCCGGGTTCGATTTTGCGCACTCCGCGCCCACTGCCGCCCGGCCGATCTTCGATTGGATGGCGCTCGGCGTGATACCGCCCTCGGGGCGCAAGTTTCTTGCCGCCAGCGGCCCCCTGCAACTCATGCTTCCGGCAGGAGCGACCGGGCCTGCGTTCCTGGTCGGGCGCAATTTCCGCGCCATCCTGCGGTACAACAATTCCGCCTCCTATGCGCTTGCGGTCGGGCATCTGGCTGATCGGATAGCGGGCGCTCCGGCGCTGGCGGCCGCTTGGCCGTCCGCCGAGCGGGCACTCGATCGGACTGAGCGTCAGGAGCTGCAGCAGCTGCTCCTCGCACAGGGCCTGGAGCCCGGCGGCGTCGATGGCATGATCGGAGGCCAGACCAAGGCCGCCATCCGTGCGTTCCAGATCAAGCAGGGATTGCCTGCCGACGGCCATCCCGATGCCGGGCTGCTCGAGCGGCTGCGGCGCAGCGGACGTTATTGACCGGCTGCATCTTGTGACGCCACGGCAGCGGGAGTAGGAATGGCCAGGATGACTGCGAACCGTCGCTTCATCGTGCCGAGGTTTCTGCGCAAGGCGATCTGCAAACGGATCGCGCTGCTGCTTGGCGTTGTCCTGGCGGCCAATGCCACGTCGCTGCCCATTCCGGCGCACGCCCAGGATGCGACACTGTCCTCCACCTACATCACGCCGTTCCCCGAGAATGATACCTACCGTCTGCAGGTCTACGGCGACAGCCTTGCCGAGGGTCTGACGGCCGGGTTGAACGAAGCCTTTACCGGTGATACCCGGCTGCAGCTGCAGCGTGGGCGCCATCCGGTTGCTGGCATATTTCGCAACGAGTTCGACGACGAGCTGCGCACGATCGAAACCAACCTGTCGCGCGTTCCCGTGCACGTTGCCGTGGTCATGGTCGGCCTCTACGACCGTTATGCTTGGCGTCCGCAGGGCATGCGGCGCATCAATACCGGATCCGACGAGTGGAAGGCCGAGTATGGGCGCCGGGTCGATCGGCTCATGAAGCTGCTCAAGACGAAGGGGGTTGCGCTCTACTGGGTAGGGCTGCCGATCATGCGCCGGCCGGAAGCCAGCGACGATGCGCAGATGGTCAATGAGATCGTGCGCGAGCGCGCTTTGGTCAACGGGCAGAAATTCATCGACACGTTCACGCAGTTCTCCAGCGAGACCGGCACTTTCAGCGCTTATGGCCCGGAGCTCGACGGCAAGATCCGTCTGCTGCGCGAGGCGGACGGCGCCCACTTCACGCCGGCCGGTTATCGCAAGCTGGCGCACTTCGTCGAGCGAGAGATCAGGCGCGACCTCAGCCAGGCCCGGTCGGAACGTAATATTCCGCTCGCGGGTGCGGAGGCGGAGCAAAAGCGCATCCGTCCCTCGCGCCCGCCTCCGCCCGTTGCCAGTGCGCCCGCGGCCGGCGCCAAGGGGGCGCCAACGCCAGGCAAGGATGTCAAGATTCAGTCGGCGACGGTCGACAAGCCGGGCGCCACAGCGCGCGCGGCAGCGCCCTCCTCGTCGGCGGACGGTTCAGGTCCCGGGGACGTCAAGGCCGACAACACTCGTATCACCCTCAAAGGCGTCGGTGCTGGGGGCAAGGAGGAAAGCATCGCGGTCGAGATCGTTCGGCCCGCCATTCCTGCCTCCGTGCTGGCGGTGGTGACGCGCAGGGAATCGTCCGATCGCGCCAGCCAGGTCGGCAACTCGATAACATCTGAGATTGCGGGCGCCCTGACAGTCATCAGCTCGGTGACGCTGACCACGGACGGCCCAACCGATCGGCGCCGGATGCCGCCAACGCAGACGCCTTACTATCGCGCCTTGGTGAAGGGTGAGCGCCTTGCACCCAGGCCCGGTCGCGCTGATGATTTCTCCTGGCCGAAGCTCGACCCGCCGCCGATGGACGCGGCTACAGACACGCAGTCGTCATCGCCCTCTGGCGTCACTTTGGTTCCCACCAAGGCGCGCCGGCCGGCGTCGCCGAGCGGTTGACACTCGGCGCTTCGGGCCGTGACCTGTGATTTGGCTTTAGCCCTGCGCGGTTTCCACGCGCACCGGGCGCCTGCGTGCACGCTCCCGCTTGGCCGGGTGCTTGATCTTGGCCGCAACATCGTCGAGCCGGCGCCGCGCCGCCGCAAAGGCGTCGCGTATGACGAGCGACACGTCGGTGCGGGCCTGGTCCACGACGGGCTCGTGGCAGACGATCAGGGGCTTCTGGCCGGGCAATCCGATCTCGATCTTGACATGGAAGACCTTGGCGGTGGGCGAGTGCTTGCGCGGCGTCTCGACCACCACGCGCGCATGCGTGATCCGGTCGAAGTTCTGCTGCAGGCGCTGAAATTTCTCGCGAATGCGCGCCTCGACGGCGTCGCTCCTCTCCAGGCCGTGGAAGGAGATCTCGAGCGGTGCGCTCATGGGGCCATCCTTTCCGTTGGTCGCCTTTCAGGTCTTACTTTTTGGACGTGGGGTTGCCTCACGCGTTGATCAAGACGCCTGACTCTAGCCCGCACTGTCGATCATCGACAGCCCGCAAACGCCGGGCGAAGATGCGCCTGTGCATCGGCGCGAACGGAGGGAGTACGCGAGCCATGGCCGGAAATCTCGATTTCGAGGAGCTGAAGAGCGCGGTCAGGGCCGGCAGCGTGGATACGGTGCTCGCCTGCATGGTGGACATGCAAGGCCGTCTGATCGGCAAGCGGTTCCAGGCGCAATACTTCGTCGATGGAGCACACGAGGAGACACACGGCTGCGACTATTTGCTCGCCAACGACATCGATATGGAGCCGGTACCGGGCTACGCCGCGGCGAGTTGGCAGAAGGGCTATGGCGATTTCGTCATGAAGCCCGATCTGTCGACACTGCGGCACATTCCCTGGCTCGAGAATACGGCGCTGGTGCTGTGTGATGTGCTCGATCACCACCATCACGAGCTGCCGCACAGTCCGCGCGCGATCCTGAAAGCCCAGGTGGAGCGTCTGGCCGAGCGCAAGATGCGCGCCTATCTCGCGTCCGAGCTGGAGTTCTATCTGTTCGACGAGAGCTTCGAGGCCGCGCACGCCAAGCGCTATCACGACCTGAAAACAGCGGGCTACTACATCGAGGACTATCACATCTTCCAGACCACCAAGGAGGAGGGCTTCATGCGCGCGGTCCGCCGCGGGCTGGAGGGCGCTGGCATTCCCGTCGAGAACTCCAAGGGCGAGTGGGGTCCTGGCCAGGAGGAGATCAACGTGCGCTATGCCGATGCGCTCGACATGGCGGACCGTCACGCGATTCTGAAGAACGGCATCAAGGAGATCGCACACGCGCAGGGCAAGGCGGTCACCTTCATGTCGAAGTGGCGTTATGACCTGGCTGGCTCCAGCTCTCATATCCACGCTTCGCTGTGGGACCTGGACGGCAAGAAGCCGCTGTTCAGGGATACCAAGGGCGAGCATGGCATGTCGGCGCTGATGCGCTCGTTCGTGGCCGGACAGCTCAAGTATGCCGGCGAGGTCACCTACTTCCTGGCGCCGTACATAAACTCTTACAAGCGCTTCCAGGTCGGCACGTTTGCACCCACCAAGGCGGTGTGGAGCCGCGACAACCGCACGGCTGGCTTCCGCCTGTGTGGCGAGGGCAGCAAGGCCATCCGTATCGAGTGCCGCATCGGCGGCGCCGACCTCAATCCGTATCTCGCGTTCGCGGCGCTGCTGGCGGCAGGCCTCGCGGGCGTGGACGAAAAGCTCGAATTGGAGCCGCCGTTCTCGGGCGATGCCTATTTTGGCAGGGAGCTGCCGGAGGTGCCCAAGACGCTGCGCGAGGCGGCCGAGCTTATGCAAAGCTCCGAGATGTTGCGCAAAGCGCTGGGCAGCGAGGTCGTGGACCACTACGTGCACACCGCCAAGTGGGAGCAGTTCGAGTACGACCGCCGCATCACGGACTGGGAATTGATGCGCGGCTTCGAACGGTACTGAGGGTCGCATGGGAGACGTGATCTGCATCTCGCCGATCGACGGCAGCGAAGTTGCGCGGCGCAAGACTGCTTCAGCGGCCGAGATTGATGCGGCGCTGTCCGCTGCCCGCAAGGCGCAGGCAGAATGGTCGCGCGTGCCAGTCAAGGAGCGCGCGGCGGCCATGCTCCGCTTCCTCGAAGCCATGCGCGCGTTGAATGGAGAGATCGTACCGGAGCTGGCGCGGCAGATGGGCCGCCCAGTCCGCTACGGCGGCGAGTTTCGCTCCTTCGAGGAGCGGGTGACCTACATGGTCGAGATCGCGGAGCAGGCGCTGGCCCCGCTGATGCCGGAGCCCAAGGCCGGGTTCACACGCTACGTCCGCCGCGATCCGCTCGGCGTCATTCTCACGATCGCGCCGTGGAACTATCCGTTTCTGACCGCGGTCAATACTGTGGTGCCGGGTCTGATTGCTGGCAATGCGGTGATCCTGAAAGCAGCCTCGCAGACCATCCTGACGGGTGAGCGCTTCCAGCAGGCCATGGATCGCGCAGGCGTGCCGAAGGGTTTGTTCGCTCATCTCGTGCTCGGACACGACGACACGGCGCGCATCCTGTCTGGCGGTCGCGTGGATCACGTGAGCTTCACCGGCTCGGTGGAGGGCGGGCGTGCCATCGAGCATGCGGCGGCCGGCACATTCACCTCGATCGGCCTGGAGCTCGGCGGTAAGGATCCGGCCTATGTGCGCGCCGATGCGAAGCTCGATCACGCGGTCGAGAACCTGGTGGATGGTGCGTTCTTCAACTCGGGCCAGAGCTGCTGCGGCGTTGAACGTGTCTATGTGCAAGAAAGCCTCTATGACCGGTTCGTGGATGGCTTCGCGGCGCTGACCCGTCAGTACGTGCTCGACGATCCACTACAAGAAGTCACGACGCTCGGACCGATGGTGGCGACGCGCTTCGCCGATGTCGTGCGCAAGCAGACGGCGGAAGCGGTCAACAAAGGTGCGCGGACGCTGATCGACGCCAGGGCGTTCAAGCGCGACAAGGCCGGCACGCCGTGGCTAGCGCCGCAGGTGCTGACCGGTGTCGATCACACCATGAGTGTGATGATGGAAGAGAGCTTCGGCCCCGTGGTCGGCATCATGAAGGTGAAGGACGATGCCGAAGCTGTCCGCCTCATGAACGATTCCCCTTACGGCCTCACTGCGTCGATCTGGAGCGCGGATTTGGAGGCCGCCGAACGCATCGGCACTGAGGTACAGACTGGCACGGTCTACATGAACCGCTGCGACTACCTCGATCCCGGATTGGCGTGGACGGGAGTCAAGGATACCGGCCGCGGCGCGTCGCTCTCCCCCATCGGTTACGAGATGCTGACCCGGCCCAAGAGCTTCCATCTGCGCCAAATCTGAAGAGCTTGGCCTGCAAGTGCCGCATGTCACGTGCGCGCTGGCATCCAGGCGACATCTCGGCATGATGCGTGCCAAGATAACACGAAGGGGCCATAGGCCCGCGCCATTCGAGCCAAGGGAAACGCCGCACTATGGTCACCAACATCAAGAAACTGGTCGTCTTCGAGAAATTCGCCGATCCCATTGCCGAGCGTGCACTCCAGGCGCGTCCGGACATCGATCTCGTGCGGCTGCGCTATGCAGGCAATGAAGCGGAGAGTTGGAGCGAGTTCTCGCGCACGCACGGCTATCAGATCGGCTCCCGCGTCGAGCTGCGCGAGCCCTGGTTCGGCGATCCAAACCTGATCGCCAAGAGCCCCAACCTGCTCGCCATCTGTTCGATGGGCGCTGGCTATGACGTCATCGACGTGGATGCCTGCACCAAGGCCGGCGTTATCGTGTGCAACCAGTCGGGCACCAACAAGGAGGCGGTGGCCGAGCACGCGCTGGGCTTCATGCTGGCGCTATCCAAGAAGATGATTCAGGCCGACCGTGCCATGCGGCGCGAGAAGAACCTCGACCGCTTTCTTTTCACCGGCAACGACCTGCTGGGCAAGACGGTCGGCATCATCGGCATCGGCCACATCGGCACACGCGTCTCCGACCTATGCCGCGGCCTCTTCCGCATGACTGTGCTGGCCTACGATCCGTATCTCACCAGCGAGCAGATTGCCGCGCGCGGTGGCACCAAGGTGGAGCTGGACGAGCTGCTGGAGCGCTCCGACTACGTGACGATGCACTGCCCGCGCACCGAGGAGACCTTCGGCCTGATCGGGCTCGAGCAGTTCTCGCGCATGAAGCCGACCGCCTATTTCATCAACACCTCGCGTGGCGGCACCTACAAGGAGGACGGCCTGGCCGAGGCGCTGCGGCAGAAGAAGATCGCGGGCGCCGGTATCGACGTATTTCTGGAGGAGCCGCCCCCCACCGATCATGCCCTGATGGCCTTCGACAACGTGATCGTCACGCCGCACCATGCTGGCGCCACACACGAGACGTTGGAGAACATGGCGAAAGCGACGGCGGAGCAGTGGATCGATATCCTCGACGGCAAGGTGCCGCCGCGGCTCATCAATCCTCGGGCCTGGCCGAAGTACACCGAGCGTTTCGCATCGGTGTTGGGATTCAAGCCGGCGGCTTTGGCGTGAGGCGCTCTGGCCGGCCCGGGCTCATGTCTTTGTTGTCGGGCCGCCCACTTGCCAGGTTATGAATTGCGCGATGCTAGGGCTCGTGAGGAGGACGACCACGAGGCGTGCCGTTTGCATCGCCATGACGAACTGCAGATCGACGTTGCTCGACGCGGCTATGATGGCGATGGAATCCGCGCCACCCGGACTTGTCGCAAGGTACGCGGTCAAGGGGTCGATGCCCGCTGCGACCAGGATGGCGGCGATGACGCCGCAGATCGCAATGAGGCTCAAGATGGATACGAGCATCTGCGGCAGCGTGCGCACCGCGTACATGAGTATGGGACGGGTAAAGCGCAGTCCGATGCTCCAGCCGATCAGGGCATAGCTGACCGCGAGCAGCCATGGAGGCAGCTCGATGGTCAGCCATCCCAAGCCTTGAAGAATCATGCCGGCGGCAAGTGGCAGCAGCAGTGCTCCCGCAGGTATGTTGAGCAGTGTTGCGAGCACGGCGCCCACCGCAGCTAGGGCGAGCGTTTTGAGGAACGGCGCCCAGGCCAGGACCGGAAACCAGATGATCTCCGGTGGCGGACCAGCGGATTTCGCCGTCCAGATCCTGGCAACCACCGACGCGGCAATGACGACGATGACCACGCGCAAATACTGCATAACGGCCACGAGGCGAGCATCCGCCCCATAGGCCTCGGACATGAGGATCATCGCAGTCGAGGCGCCGGGTGAGGTTCCCCATATGGCGGTCGTGCCCGGCAGGAAGTTCCAGCGCGCCAGGAGCCAGCCGAGCACGCTGGTTGCGGCGATCACCGACACGACACCCATCAGGAAGAGCGGCCAGTCCCTGATCAGCTCCTCGACAATGGACAGCGGGATGGTGTGCCCGATCATGCAGCCGATGATCGACTGCGCGGCGACAAAAGGGTAGCGCGGCACGCGAATGGTGCTTTCGCCGACTCCCACCACGATCGCCGCGATCATCGGTCCGATGAGAAGGGCCGCAGGCAGGCGCAGATATTCAGCGATGGCAACGAAGAGAGCCGACAGGAGCAGCAGCAACGCCCATTGCATACCGCGTGTGCGCCCATTGAGCGGTCCAAGGCGCCAGGGTCTAGTAGGAATGTGCGTGCTCTCCTTCCGGGGTAGCCGTCAGCGCCTGGGATGATGGCATTGAAACGCAGGCGTGGCTGCAGGCGCTCTGCTGGCGGCTCACCGCATGAGACCCTTGAGCTTGGCGATTGCCGCATCCGGGCTCGTCAGCACCGGTTGTGAGGTGATGGCGCGCACCGCCGGAGCGGCGCGCGAGGTGGAAAATTGGGCCAGCACCAGCGCATCGCAATCCGAGAGTTGAACGGCAGCGTCGGCAACGAGGCGATTGTGACGCTCCGCATCGCCGGCACGCAGGTGGGTCATGGCTTCTTCCACCAGCACTGTGCGGATGGTCGCTTTGGGGTTGCGGCGACCGGCTTCCTCGGTGAACTCTGCCTCCATGGAGGCAACGGACGCGCGAAAGGTGGCGATCATGCCGATGCGCTTGCCCTTCTCCAGCGCCTGCTCGAACATGGCCTCGTTGGGTTTCAGCACGGGAATGGGAAGCTTGCGAGCGGCGTTCTCGATGGCCGGACCGAACGCCGAGCACGTGTAGAGGATGGCGTCGGCTCCTGCACCATGCACATATTCGCCAAGCGCCAGGATGCGCCGTGACATGTCCGCCGTGAGGTCTGTCGTCCTGGCCCGGTCCTGGCTCAGGCTGTCGTCGAGAAGGTTCACGGTCGCGCAGTCAGGCCAGTCGCGCTTGAAGGCCTCGGCGATCGGGTCGATGGCGACCGGCGTAGCGTGAATAAGGGCAATACGGCGCACGCGGAGGCTCCCGTTCGCGTCCAGATTCTGATAACTGTGTCTCAACACAAGTATCGCACAGCCCCGTCCGAGGCTAGCAGTCCGGTCGAGGCAGCCGTCGAGCCATCAAAGGTTACTCCGATGACAAGCACCGTGGATGCTTTGATTCTCGATCTCCTCGAATGGATCGCCGCCGGGCCCAGGTCTTACGAGGAAGTTATGGAAGCATGGCGGACGTCGTGCCCGCGACTGCCGGTCTGGGAGGATGCCAGCGATCGCGGCTTTGTCGAGCGCGAGCGGTCCGACGGGGAAGGGGTGCGCGTGCTGCTGACGCCGGCGGGGCGTGAGTTTCTGCGGGCAAACGGACGCGGCCAGCCAAGAGTCCCCTCCATCAGTGCGGCGACGGTCGGCCGACAAGCTCATTCATGACCGCGCCGTAGGCTTCCAGCGAGAATATTCGTGCTGCATCCTCTGCGGCGCGTCGGCCGATGCGTGTGCGCCAGTCGGGATCGCTGCTGAGCCGCCGCAGATTTTCCGCGGCGTGATCGATGTCCGGCTCGGCCCAACGCAGATCGGGAAAATCGTAGACGCCCTGCGGATCACGTGCGGGCACGAGCCCGTAGCGGACCGGGCAGCCGTTGTCCGCATCGAGAAAGTCCTCATTGCCGGACCAGTTGGTTGCCACCACCGGCAGCCCGCGCAGCATGGCCTCCGCGGGCACGAGCCCGAACCCCTCTGACCGGTGCAGCGAGAGCACGGCATCGGCAGACTCATAAAGGGCCTCGATCTCGTGCGGTGGCAGCACGTGGTCGATGTGGCGGATATTGGATTGTCCACCGATCGCGGTCTTGAGCGCGGCGCGAGCCCCGGGATAGACATCGAGGTTCGACGATTTGACGATCAGCTCCGCGTTAGCGTCGGCACCGAAGGCCCTGCGGAACGCGGCGATACCGGCGCAGGGGTTCTTGCGCGCGAAGCTCGACGCCGCGTTGAAGATCATGAGCACGCGGAAGCGATCTCGGCTGCCGGTCGCCCCTGGACGGGCACGCACCGCGAGTGGATGGGGAACGACCCGGATCGGCGGTGCTGGAGCCTTCCGCCGGACTGCCTCGGCCGTGAACCGCGACGGCGCCCAGGCCTGGTGCACGAACGGAAGGCCACGCCGCCAGTCGGGCGGCACACGTTCCAGCTCCCAGGCCCAAGTGCCGATGATGTGCTTGCTCCGGACGAATGACCGCCCGAGCTGCAGCAGCGCCAGCGGGACCAGAGGCGCATTGACGTGCAGGATGACCGTCCCAGGCCCGAGGTGGCTGCGAGCATCGGCAACCGCATCATGCGGCAGGTCGGTCGGCTGCATGTGCTCAGCCGAGATGTCGACGGTGCGCGTATCGTATCCAAGGGCATGGCAGGCCTCGGCGCACAGCCGCGCCAACTCACCCAACCCGGAGGCCGTGCGGAAGTAGCCGGCAACAAACACCGGCTGCACCGGCCTCGCGTGTGGATCCGGCCTCGGCGCCAGCCGTGACGACGCATGCAGCAGCGCTTGGCGCCGCAGCCCGTGCGGAAGCCTCTGCCAGATGTGGCGGTGGACAACCGAGGCCGCGCTTCTCTGCCATGACATTCCGCGGCACCTATCGGATTATCGTGCGAGACGGAAGCCTGCACGGTGCGGGCTTGGATCTAGGCGACCTCCGCTCCCCGCCATGTTGCTGCAACTCGCGAGCGTCAGGACCGATGCCAGCGACTTCTGGCGCCCGCGTCTCGTGGCGGTGCTGGAGGCTCCGCTCCTGTCCGCTGGGCTTTATCGGTTTCGACTGAGAACCGTGCAGCCCGCCTATGCCACGCTGCGTCTCATTCTCGACGGCCGCGCGGCGCCGATGATTGTTTTTTTGGACCGGATCGGTGCCTGCGACTACGCAAAGTCTTTCAGCGTGCCGCGGCCGGTGGTGCGCCTGGAGCTGGAGGTCGAGCCGCATCTGGATGCAGGCGTCATCGTCTCAGTCGAGCTTGAGCCGCTCGGCCTGCGCAAGCTGCTGGCCGGGCGCCGCGACGTCCTGCGCCAGTTGGCCTCGCCCCGAACGCTGGTGCAGAAAGTGCGGCAGGTGATCGCGGGGCGGAGCGGGCTGGCGTTTGCTGCGCCTAACCGTCCCGACCCGCAGGCGATTTACGAAGCCTGGCAGCTCGCGTTCGAGGGAAGGGAGGAGCGCCGCCGGATTGTGGGTGAGGTTCGCCGGCTCGACGTGGGTGGACCGCTCAAGCTGCTGATGGTCGCAGCGGGATCCGGCAGCGACACGGTTCTACCCGCAGACTGCGACACGAGCGGCAACGTCACTGTCGAGTGGATCGTGGCCGAATCCGGCATGCCTCCATTGCACGATATTCTGAATGCGGCGAAGAGCACCGGCGCGTTTGCCTTCGCCGTTCTCGATCGGCCGGGTCGATGGAGCGCGCTGGCGCCGGCCATGATTGCCATCGAGATGCTGCGGCATCCGGATTGCGTTGCCGTCTACGGCGACTCTGATCGCATGGACGAGACCGGGCGGCGCATTGAGCCCCATTTCAAGCCAGACTGGAGCCCGCGCTGGCAGCGCGAGTCGGACTATGTGCGCGCGGCAGTTGCGTTTCGGGTTGGACCGGCTCTGCAGGAGCTGTCCGCACGCACGGACGCCACGATGGCTACAAGCTCAGGGCTGCTGCTCGGCGCGCTGGCTGGTGCCGAACACGCACCCGATGCGATACGGCATGTGCCGCGCATATTTCTCCATGAGACGGGCGATGCTGATCCGCGCCTGCTGGCAGCAATGCCGCGAGCGTGCGTGATGCGCGCATCGCGCCCGTCTGTGTCCGTCATCATGCCGTCGCGTGACAATCCGCGCCTTTTGCGGGAAGCTGCCCGCTCCGTGCTCGATGAGCCTCTGTCGGACCTTGAGCTGATCGTTGTTGACAACGGCTCGAAGGGCCGCTCGCAGTTGGCGCCGCTGGACGAACTTGCTGGCGATCCGCGCGTACGCGTGATCTCCGATCCGAGCTCCTTCAATTTTTCGGCCCTCATCAACCGTGGAGCTGCCGCAAGCCGCGGCGAGGTCCTGCTGCTGCTCAACGACGACGTGCGTGCGGAAGCACCGGGTTGGCTCGGCCCGCTCATCGATGTCGCAGCCGAGGCACATGCCGGATGCGTCGGCGCGCTGCTGTTATATCCGTCCGGGCGCATTCAGCACGCTGGCGTGATCTTGGGGACGTTCGGCGTCGCGGGACATGCCTTTCGCCATCTGGCCCCGGAGGCGCCGGCAGCGGCTGCCCGTCTCACAACCGTGCACGAGGTGAGCGCGGTGACAGCCGCGTGCCTGGCGGTCAGGCGCAAGGTGTTCGACGCGGTCGGCGGTTTCGACGTGGAGCTGCCCATCACCCTCAATGATGTCGATTTCTGCCTGCGCGTGCGCGCCCGCGGCTGCACCAACCTGATGGCGCCGCATGTGCGCCTCGTGCATCACGAGTCGGCCTCGCGCGGGCTGGATGTGACACCGGTGCAGGCCGAACGGCTCGCCCGCGAGACCGCATACTTCCTGTCGAAGTGGGGACCAGGCGTACTGTCCGACCCCTTCTACAGCCCGCATCTGACCTTGACACGCGAGGACGGCAGTTCACGTGACATCTGAGGCGCCATGCGGGTCAGCTCGCACAGGATTATTTCGCTGCCCATTGAGATGAGATAGGACAGTGTGATCGCCGCTCCATCGAGACGAGGGATCGCATGCCTCACGTCGATCTGCATGGCCTGCCTCTGACCTGCGCCAGCGCCGAGGCGGCATCGGCCTTCAACACCACCGTGCTCGGTTATCTCAAGTATCGCGCCGACACGGCCGCGCACATGACGCGCACCCTGGCTGCCGACCCAGGCTTTGCGTTCGCGCATATCCTCAAAGGCTACTTCGCCATGCTGTCGTTCAAGCAGGCGAACGTGCTCATGGCTCAGGACGCTCTGAGCACCGCCAATGGCCTCCTGGCAACGGCAAGCCGTCGCGAGCAAGCGCATGCGGCGGCGCTCTCGCACTGGATCGCCGGTGATCTCGATCGCACCTTGAAGACTTGGGAGGAGATCCTCGACGCCCATCCCACCGATGTGCTCGCCTTTCGCCTGCACCACTTCAATGCCTTCTGGCTCGGCCGGCCCGAGACCATGGCGCGCGAGGTCGAGGAGGCGATGCCGCGCTGGGCATCCGAGTTGCCCGGCTGGGGCTCGCTGCTCGCTTGCAAATGCTTCGCGCACGAGGAGCTCGGCAACTACGACATCGCCGAGCCCGCCGGCCGTGAGGCCATCGCCATCGACAAGGGCGACCTGTGGGCGGCACACGCCGTGGCCCATGTGCTGGAGATGCGCGGCCGGCGCGACGAGGGCATTCAGTGGCTGGCCGGCCTCGAGCCGCACTGGGATGGTGCCAACAACCTAATGCATCACCTGTGGTGGCATCGCGGGCTCTATCATTACGAGCGCCGCGAGTTCGATCAGGTGCTGGCGCTCTACGACCGCCGCTTCCGCAATCTCGCCTCCCCGCTGACCTCCGCCCAGCCGGATCTCTACATCGACGTGCAGAATGCGGCCTCCATGCTGTTCCGCTTGGAGCGCCAGGGTGTCGATGTCGGCGACCGCTGGACCGAGATCGCCGACAAAGCCGAGACGCGCATCGGCGACTGCCGTTCGGCCTTCACGTTGCCGCACTGGATGATGGCACTTGCCGCAACGCGACGCTTCGAGGCGGCCGGCCGCATGCTCGAAGGCATGCGCACATTTGCCGCCGACGGCAAAGGCACGCTGGCGCCGCTGGTGCGCGACTGCGCGCTGCCGATCTCGGAAGCCGTCGTTGCTCGCGCACGCGGCGATTTCTCAAAGGCGTGCACGCTGATGCGCCCTGCGCTCGACGGCATGTTCCGGCTCGGCGGCAGCCACGCGCAGCAAGACGTGCTGGAGCAGGTTTTTCTGGATTGCGCAGTGCGTGCCAAGTCGGCCGATGACGTGAACCTCATCCTGTCGCGCGTGCGTGCCCGCCATCCCGTGGCTCCCGAGAGCCGCATCGGCTACGCGGACGCCGCGCGCGGCATGGCACACTGAGCATCGTCACTTGAAATACCTCTGCTCCAGCATAACGTGCACGCCGTTGTTTTGGTTGACGAGCTGTGTGATGCGCAGATCGGCGGCGAGGCTGCACAGCATGTAGGCGTCCTCGCGTGACAGTCCCTTTCGCTCGCCCAGCAGTGTAATCATCTGGCGCAGTGCGCAACGCGCGGCGCTGTCGAGATCCGGATCGAACGCCATGGTGATCACGTGCGCGTCGGTTTCCGCACGTGGCCATTCCAGCGTCATATCCTCGCGCAGCGTGATCTTGAACGTGCCTGTCAGCGCCGTCTCGATCGCGGTCACGCACACCTCGCCGTCACCCTGAGCGCCGTGGCCGTCACCGACTGACAAATTGGCCCCGGCCACGTGCACCGGCAGGAACAGGCGTGAGCCGGCCACCAGCTCCTTGTTGTCGAGATTGCCGCCATGCTTGCGCGGCGGCAGCGACGAGATCATGCCCCAGGCCGGCGGCGGTGCCACGCCGATGACGCCAAAGAACGGCCTGAGCGGCACCTCCGCACCCCACGACAGCCGGCCCACCCCGCGTTCGATATCGCATGGAATATGTACGAGCCGCACCTCGCTGAAATCGTCCGGCAGCGCGCCGGCGAGCGGGCGAATGACGTTGTAGCCCCAGTTCTGGCGCAGCTTGATGTCCTCGATAGCGATCTCGAGCACATGCCCCGGCCTGGCCCCTTTGACGGCGATGGGACCTGTCAGCAGGTGGCCCGGTAATTTGCGCGGCACCTTGCGATGGATTTCCTCCAGTTCCGGTGGCGGCTTGAGGCCCCCCTTCGGCATCACCTCCGGGGCTCCGCTCACGGTCTCGACGGTCACGCGATCTCCGCTGGCGATGGTAAGCACCGGCGGGACCGAGGCATCGAAATAGCCCCAGTGCACGGTCTCAGGGTTGGAGCGCAGAAGATGGTCGGCCATGGCTGATGCTCTCGCGTGATTGAGACCAGCCGAGGCTGACGCGAACACGGCGCTCGCGCAAGCCTGTCTTGGTAGCATGCCGCGCGGCTTGGTCGTGAGGCCGGAAAAGGGTTTCGTGCTTGCAGCGAATTCGCCATTCACGACTCTACCAATGCCTTTCGCCTCGCAGCCCTTGGGCCCGAGGTTTCGCGCATCGTCTCTTCGTTTCCCTGCATTTAGCAGGGGCGGGGCGGCAGATGCCGTACCGTTGTAAGTTTGGGGATGCGGCTTCTGCCGCCCCACACGCATCGAGTGGGCTGCCAGCCACCAGTCCCGGATCATCCACGCTCCGGGGAGAGCCAGCGTACGAATCGCTGGCAGCAGACACGGCACGGATTCGCTGATGTCTCGTGCCCATTCGAAGGTCCCCGGCCTGCCGCAGGTCACCCAGCTCGTGCCTGCGCCCTGTGTCGTTGGGCCGGGATGGGCAGCAAGATAAGCACACGGGAAGGAGCGAGGATTACTTTTCTAAGGGCGCCAATCTTGAATACTAGCCCGCCAGCCGCGCCGCAGCCTGCTTCACCGCGCTTTCTCGCTCAGCCTGACGCCGGGCAGCACCAGTGCGCGCCTTTTCCACAATGGCCGCACCCGCACCTTCCGGCGAGCCGGCGCGAAACGGGGGCTGCGGATCATATTCGATGCCGAGCTGGATCGCCTTGGCCAGATCCTCACCGAAGGCCTCCGCCGCGATCGTCAACGCGAAGTCGATGCCGGCCGTCACGCCGCCGCCGGTCACTACGTTGCCATCGATGACGACTCGCTCCGCCACGGGCACGGCGCCGAAGGCCTTCAGCATATCCCGGCTCATCCAGTGCGTGGCAGCGCGCCGGCCTTTCAGCAGCCCCGCGGCGCCCAGAACCAGGGCACCCGTGCACACGGATGTCACGTAGCGCGCATCCCTGGCCTGCCGGCGCAAGAACGACAGTGTTTCCTCGTCGTTCAGCAGCGCGTTCATGCCCGGACCACCCGGTACGCACACGAGATCGAGCTGCGGGCAGGTGGCGAACGTCGTCGTAGGTGAAATCTTCATGCCGCCGTTGGCCGCCACCGGCTCGAGCGTTTTCCACACAAGGTGCACCTCCGACTCCGGCAGCTTCGTGAACACCTCGTAGGGCCCGGTCATGTCGAGCTGGGTGATGTCAGGAAACAGCAGCAGGCCGATGCGGAACGACATGTCAGACACCCCTTGCTTGTCCGGCGGACGACGGGCAACAGTAGCCGCAATCGGTAGCTGCGGCGAGAGGTAGGGTAATGGCGGGCGCGTTGGAGATCGTGCGGCGGGAGACGCGAGCGCTGATTTTCGATCTCTACGGCACCGTCGTCGACATGCAGTCCGGGCTGACCGCCGCCGCCACCCCGTTTCTGACAAAGAAGGGCTGGAGCGGTGAGCCGTCGAGCTTCGTCACCTGGTGGCGGCGCACGCACTTCGAGGACAGCATGATCGACGCGCTGCTCGATCGTGGCCACACACCCTATCGCCAGGTCGGCCACCGCGCCGTCGCTCAGGTGATGGACCGCTGCGGCATCCAGCACACGCAAGCCGAGGTCGAATGGCTCGTCTCGCAGATCGAGCAGCTCAAACCGTTTCCCGACGTGATTGCGGCGTTGGAGCGGTTGCACACGCGCTACAAGCTCGTCATTCTCTCCAATGGCGACCGCGACATGCTGGAGGCGGCGCGCCCTCACATCGGCTTTCCCTTCGATCGCATCATCTCGGTGCAGGAGGCGGGCTACTTCAAGCCGCACTTCAAGACCTACGCCACCGGCGAGGCCATCATCGCCACGCAATGGCCGCACATCGAGCGCTCCGGCTGCCTGTTCGTCGCCAACCACGCGTTCGACTGCATTGGCGCCAAGTCGCACGGCTTCCGCACGGCCTTCGTCGACCGCCGCAAGCGGCCATTCGGCCAGTCCCCAAATCAGCCGGACCTGCTGGTGGCTGATTTCAAAAGTCTTGCCGAAGCTCTCGTCCCCTGACGTTCACATGCATTGATCCGAGGAAATCCCATGCCCCAGTTGCCTCCCGCCACGCCCGGCATGCCGTACGCCGACATCGACACGCCCGCGCTGGTACTCGACCTCGACGCCTTCGAGCGCAATCTGAAGCGCATGGCGGACGCCGTGGCCAAGGCCGGCGTGCGCCTGCGCCCGCACGCCAAGACGCACAAGTCGCCCGTCATCGGCTTGAAGCAGATGGCGCTGGGCGCGGTCGGGATGTGCTGCCAGAAGGTCTCCGAAGCCGAGGCCATGGTGCTGGGCGGCGTGCCGGACGTGTACGTTTCCAACGAGGTGATCGGCACACGCAAGCTCGACCGGCTGGCGGGGCTGGCGCATCAAGCGCGCGTCATGGTGGCGGCCGATAACGAAGTGGCTGTCGAGGCGCTGGCCGCCGCTGCAACTCGCAACGGCGTCCGCCTGCGCGTGCTGGTCGAGATCAACGTCGGCGGCAACCGCTGTGGCGTCGAGCCCGGCGAACCGGCGGTGGTGGTGGCGCAGCGCATTGCCAGGGAGAAGAGCCTGCAGTTCGCTGGTCTGCAGGCCTATCACGGCCGCGCCCAGCACATGCGCACCATCGAGGAGCGCAAGGCGGCCATCGCCGATGCCATTGAGAAGACGCGCCGCACCGTCGATCTGTTGAAGCGGGCGGGCCTGGAATGCGAGGTGGTCGGCGGCGCCGGCAGCGGCACCTATGAGATCGAAGCGGCCAGCGGCGTCTACAACGAGCTGCAGGCGGGCTCGTACGTGTTCATGGATGCCGACTACGCGCGCAACAAGAACCCCGACGGCAGTCGCTACAACGCTTTCGAGCATTCGCTGTTCGTGCTGGCCACCGTCATGAGCACGCCCATTCCGGAGCGCGCGGTGATCGATGCGGGCTTGAAAACCTTCTCCTTCGACCAGGGTGTGCCGGAAATCTCGGGCCTCGCCGGCGCCGTCTATGAGCGCCCGTCCGACGAGCACGGCAATCTCAATCTCACCGCGTGCAACGAGCGGCCGAAGCTCGGCGACAAGCTCCTGCTCATCCCCGGCCACTGCGACCCGACCGTCAACCTGCACGACTGGTACGTCGGCGTGCGCGGCATGGGCACGCCGGACGCGCGCGTGGAATCGCTCTGGCCGGTGGCCGCGCGCGGCGCCGTGTTTTGAGTTTGTGAGGTTCGTTCTTAGAGAGGCCCACCCCAACTCAGCACGAGCCGTGGCCTACGCGGGGCGATCAGCGCCAGCCGGCGCAAGCACCAGGTCGACATATCGCATGAAGTGATCGACCTGCGGTGTGTCGGCATTCGGATCCTTCGCCGCCTCATCGATCCGGCGCAAGCGCACTGCGGCTTGAGCGTACGGATGTTTCTCGAACTCGGCGACCTCGGCAGGCGACATGGGGCCGCCCTGCAAGGCGAGGGAGCGCACCGAATCTTCCGACAGCAGTGAAAAGTACGCGCGATCGACGGCGCACAGATAGCGCTTGGCCGGAACATGCAGCCGCACGGGTTCCGCCACTTCCGGCCCGAAATGCGCGTCCAGCCACGCTGCTCCAAGCTCCTCGTGGCGATCGTCGATGCCGGCGCTGGCCGGATCCTCGCCGAGGTGGTGCACCATGTGCCCGATATCGTGCACCAGGGCGGCGACGATGAGCGACGGCGCCTCGCCCTGCTGCTCCGCGAGCGTGGCCGATTGCAGTGCATGCTGGAGCTGGTTCACGTCCGACAGGCCGTACTTCTTGGTGGCCCGATTGGCATAAATGTCGCGGATCTCGTCACGGACGCGCATGCTGCCTCCTGGTGTCCCGATCACGAAGGTCGTCAAATCTCACGACCGCCACTGAAACGAGCTTCGCGATCGAAAGGACACTAGAGCAGGATCGTTTCAGATGGAATCGCTTCGCGCTCCATCTGCCGATATCACTACGGCGTCAGCACGAATGTGGACGATGCCGGTAGCGACGAGCGCGTCGTGCTGATGGCCACCAGCGTGTTGAGCAGGACGAACACCTCCTTGGTGTTACGGGTGCCGGCATTCGGCACGCAATAGCTCTCCCCGCCGTAGGCGGCGCTGGCAAAGCAGTCGGTCCCGCCCCGCTCGATTGTCAGCAGCGCGTTCTCCCGCTCCAGTCCGTCGCGGCGGCTCAGCCGGCTCAGGTGCACGTAGGATTTCGCGCCGCTCGCCAGCAGATGCCCGTAATACTGGAACACAGCGTAGGGCGACCGCACGACCGGCGTGATGCCGGCAATGGGGCGCCGGAACGTAAAGCGGAACTCGAAGTCGTGCGTGCGGCCGATCGAGGGCCGTTTCCTCGTGCCGCAGGCGACCTCTTGATTCCTGGGCAGCGGTAGATCGTTCTCCCTGGCGATCGCCGGGTCGTAGCACACGAAGTAAACCGCGCTCGGCGCGGATGACCGGTCCCGGTCACCGCCACCACTGCCTCCACTCTTGCCCTTGGCGCCGCCCTCGCTGATAGAGCGCTGCGGCAGCGGAATGGCCTCCACTGTTATGCCGTAGCGCACGGCCAGCCGCAGGAAATAGAGGAACTTCTGATAGCGGCAGTCGGCCTCGTGTGGCGGCTGCCAGATCTCGGTCTGGAACACGGGCTCGAAGGCCGTCTCCTTGCCGTCGCGCAGGCTGGCGCAGTGCGTGCTGCGGCCCCTGATGCCGTCGCCCCGCCAGCGGTCGTCCTCGGGGTTGTTCTCGTACAAGTATACCGAGCCGTTTTCGTGGGTGACGCGGAAGCCGCGCATGACGGAGTGAAACACGAGCTCCCGGCTCAGGCCGGCGTTGAGCAGCAGATTCAGACCTTCCAGATCGAGCGGCGACAGGAAGCCGCCGTAGAAGTCGCGGTTTTCCAGGGTGCCCACGTCGAACGTGTTGCCGGCATTGGCGTTGATGCCCCCCGTCACGCTCCCGCGCGTCACGAGGTTGGCCGGAGCGCCGAACGTGAACAGATCGGTGAGGGTGACCGTTTTGTTCGCAGCCAGGGACCCGGTGCCCGTGTAGCGCGACAGCGCCACGAAGTTCAGTGGCTCGGAGCGGCTGGCGCGCACGATGTTGAGCAGGATGCCGCTCTCGCGCACGTTCTGCGTGTTCTGGTTGATGTCGTAGGCCCTGGGCGCCAACGCACCGTCAACGAGCGAGCAGCCCGCGAGCATTAGCGCACACGCAACAACAAACACTCGCATGCACACACGCACAAAGACCATTACCTGCCCCCAGGTACGCCCAACTTGAACCCGTGGTGCTATTGCCCATGCCGAACCCTAAGGGCATGTGGCAGCGCACAGAAATGACTAGCACTCCGCCCGCCGGGCGGCTGTGACACTTGCGCAACGACGTTCAGAATCTCGGTGCGGAGGATCAGCCCGGCGTCGCGCTGATCCTGACCCCACGCCTACTCGGCGGCTTCTTTGGCCAGGAAGCCGCCGGACTGGCGCGCCCACAGCTCCGCGTAGAGCCCGCCACGTTTCAGCAGCTCGCCATGGCTCCCCTGCTCGATGATGCGGCCCTGATCCATGATGACCAGCCGATCCATCGCCGCGATGGTGGAGAGCCGGTGGGCAATGGCGATCACCGTCTTGCCTTCCATCAGGTTGTAAAGTTGCTCCTGGATTGCGGCCTCAACCTCCGAGTCGAGCGCGCTCGTCGCCTCGTCCAGGATCAGAATCGGCGCGTTCTTGAGCAGCACGCGCGCGATGGCGACGCGCTGGCGCTGACCGCCCGACAGCTTGACGCCGCGCTCGCCCACGTGCGCGCGGTAGCCTTTGCGCCCGCGCAGGTCCTCGAGTCCCTGGATGAAGTCGTGCGCATGCGCCTTCCGGGCGGCCGAGATCGCACCGGCCTCACCTGCCCCCGGCTTGCCGTACAGGATGTTGTCGAGCACGGAGCGGTGCATCAGCGAGGTGTCCTGCGTCACCATGCCGATCTGCGCGCGCAGGCTGTTCTGCGTCACCTGGGCGATGTCCTGCCCGTCGATCAGGATGCGCCCGCTCTCCAAGTCATAGAAGCGCAGCAGTAGATTGACGAGCGTTGACTTGCCCGCGCCCGAGCGCCCGACCAGCCCCACTTTTTCGCCAGGCTTGATCGTTAGCGACAGGTCATGGATGACGCCGCCCGGTCGCCCGGTGCCGACGCGTGTGCCCGGCTCGAGTTCGCGGCCATAGTGGAAGCTCACATGCTCGAAGCGGATCTCGCCCTCGCGCACGGCAAGCGGCTTGCTGTCGTGCCGGTCGGTGACGAGGTTTGGTCGGCTGATGGTCTCCATGCCCTCCTGCACCACGCCGATGTTCTCGAAGATGCCGGCGACGACCCACAGGATCCAGCCCGACATGCCGATGATGCGCAGGACGAGGCCGGTAACGGCGGCAATAGCCCCGATGGTGACGTGCCCTTCGCTCCACAGCCAGACGGCGAGTGCGGTAGCGGAAACCATCAGGAAGCCGTTGAGCGTATAGAGCACCAGCTCCATCGCCGTCTGCAGGCGCAGCGACGCCTGCCATTTCTCCATCTGCTCCTCGAGCGCACCGCGGGCATAGACGTCCTCGCGCTCGGCGTGGGCGAACAGCTTGACGGTCAGGATGTTGGTGTAGCTGTCGACGATACGGCCGACCAGCATCGAGCGCGCCTCGGCGGCCTCGGTGGAGCGCTCCTTGATGCGCGGCACGAAGTAGCGGAGCGCGCCGAGGTATGCGAGCAGCCATCCAAGCAGTGGCAGCAGCAGGCGCCAGTCCGCGGCCGCGAAGATCACCGCCGCGCCGATCCACTGCACGGCCGCATACCAGATGGCATCGATAACCTGCACCACCGACTCGCGCAGGGCGGGTGCGGCTTGCATCACCTTGTTGGCAACGCGGCCGGCGAAATCGTTCTGGAAGAAGCTCAAGCTCTGGCGCAGCACGTAGCGGTGTGTCAGCCAGCGCACGCGGTTGGCGACCGGCGCCGCGATGATCTGGTTCTTGATGAGGTCGTGGACCGTCGAGACCACGGGCCGCGCCACCAGGGCGATGAAACCCATCCAGAGCAGGATGCCCCAGTGATTGGCGAGGAAGGCCTCGGGCGTCTGGGCCTCCCGCATCATGTCGACGAGGCTGCCGACGAACGCCAGCAGCGACACCTCGATCACCGACCCGAGGAGCCCGGCCACCAGCAGGATGGCGAACACCGGCCAGACCGGCTTCACGAAATGAAGATAGAACGCCAGCAACGTCTCCGGCGGACGTTCCGGCGGGTCGTCGGGAAAGGCTTCGATACGCGTCTCGAACCAACGAAACATCTGCAAATCCTCAATTCGGCTGCCCGCCAGGCCAACATCCAGGCCATTCGAGACCGAGGCGGCGCGCGTCTCCTGCGGAGACGTCGGCGGCAGCTAGTACCCCTACGCGCGAGCTCGTCGGCACTTGCCGCGAGCTCAGCGAGCTTCGCGATCGCGCTCTAGGTCACAAACTCATAAACGGGATTCCCAAACGGTGCGAACAGTGATTCTAGCTCCAGCGATCGAGTTCGCTGGCGGATACTGCCGCCGCCGCCCGCGCAACAGTCCTGTGACGAGCACAACCGCACGCGGGAAAAAAACTTGCGCGATGGTAGGCGCGCGCATCCGTCCACTCAAGCGAAGTCCGAGGCAGCGGTAGGTGCGTCGGGTCGAATTTGGTAGTTGATCTGGCAAAGGCGCTGTCCGTGAGGCAAACCAGCTATTGCTTCGCTGGGCGGTCTGTTGCCAATATCCATCCCGCGGCTCGGCGATCGCGCCCCCCGCATCATCTGTTGTGTCTTGAGAAGCCCCGAGCGGAGGACATGCGAAAAGTCGATATTGTGGTCGCCGCCCTGCTGCTGGTGTTCGTTGGAGTGGTGCTTTTCGTCATCATTCCATTGGAGGACCCGGGTGGGACGTGGCACGGCCTTTCTCCTTACTTCTTCCCCGTCCTCATGTTGTTCGGCGTGGCCGTGAGCTGCGTCGGACTGCTCTATCAAGCACTAACGAAGCCGTCGATGTACGCCGACCAGCCCAATCCCCTGACGTGGTCGGATCTCGGCTTCTTCCTTCTGATCAGCGCCATCATCCTTGTCACCACCGTCATCATTCACCGGTACGGAACGTGGATCGGTGGACCGTTGATGATTGCGGCTGCCATGATTTTCATGGGCGAGCGCAGTCCGATCCGCATCGTGCCTACCGCGATCATCACGGTGGCAATAGCCCAGGCCATAGCCACCTATGGCCTGCAGACTCCGTTGCCATAGGCCGCCCGCGAAATGCTGTTTCAACAGGTCCTGCAAGCGTTCAACGACGTTCTGACCATCCAGATCGTCATATACGTTACCTTCGGTGTGTTCATCGGCTATGTGGTTGGCGCACTGCCCGGCTTGAATCGCGCAACCGCAATTGCTCTGCTCATCCCGTTCACCTATAAGCTGCCGCCGCTCGTCGGCATCTCCTTCCTCATCGGCATCAACAAGGGCGGGGCCACAGGCAGCGCCATCACCGCCATTCTCATCAACGTACCGGGTGAGCCGTCCTCGGTCGTCACCACGCTCGACGGCTATCCCATGACGCGGCAGGGCAAGGCACAGAAAGCCCTGAAAATTGCCCTTTACGGTTCAGTTGCCGGCGATTTTATCGCCACCATTGCGCTCATCTTGCTGACGGCGCCGCTCGCCAAGCTAGCCATCGGGACCGGCCCCGTTGAGTTGACGGCCGTGCTCATCTTCGCCATCACCTTCATTGCTGCGGTCTCAGGCCGCTCGTTCTTCAAGGGACTGATCGCCGGCTTTCTCGGGCTGCTTTTATCCGCACCTAGGTTGGACATCGAGACGGGGCAGCCACGCCTGACGTTTGGCTGGCAGGATCTGTACGATGGCATTCCGTTGCTCGCCATCGCTATCGGCACGCTGGCCCTGTCGGAAATGTTCGTGCAGATCGACAAGGGCTGGCGTGGCGTATACGGGCACAAGACGGCTTATTTGGACAGCGGCAACCCCGAGGACCGACGCCTGTCGCTGCGCGAATTCATCAAGTGCATACCCACCATTCTGCGCGCGAGCTTTACCGGTATCGGTATTGGTGTTCTCCCCGGCCTGGGCGGAAGCCTGAGCTCGTTTCTCGCCTATACATGGACCAAGCGTGCGGACAAGGACCCCGACCGCTTCGGCAAGGGTGCCATCGAAGGCGTCGCGGCCGCCGAGACTGCCGACAATGCGGCCGTCCCGGCGAGTATGGTTCCCATGTTCGCCATCGGCCTGCCAGGCAGCGTTTCCACAGCGCTGCTGATGGGCGCCTTCATGATGCACGGGCTGACGCCCGGCCCCTATCTTTTCCGCGACGACGCCGTGCTGGTCTATTCCATCTTCATCGGCATGATCTTGGCGTCGGTCATTCTTCTGGCTATCGGCCTTGCCGGCCAGCGCTTCTTCGCCTGGCTCATTCTGGTCTCCGACGCCATTCTGCTCCCTATCATCATTTTCCTGTGTGTCGCTGGCGCATATCTGGAAGGCAGTGGCATGTTCGGCGTCTATCTGATGCTGATTTTCGCCTTTTTCGGGTATTTCATGAAGAAGTACGACTTCTCCTTCGTGACGTTCCTGATCGGCTTCATCCTCGGTCCCCAGGCAGAGCTCTCATTGCGGCAGGCACTTATCATCACCGACGCCAAGCCTTCCTCCCTTGTCGATCACCCCGTCGCAATCGTATTTCTGCTCATGGCCGTCTTTTCGGTCTGGCGTTTGAGCAACTTCCAGTTGACGCAGACGCGAGTTGCCGCACCAGCGAAGGAGCCCATTGAGACGGTGGGCGCGACGCCGAAGTCCGACAAAACCTGAAACCCGCTGCGCCGGTGACAGCGGCGCACAGACGACTTGAAAGCTGAGGAGTAGACGAATGCTGAGTTGGAAATGCGCTTCGGTTGCGGCTGTAGCGCTGGCCGCGTTGACGATCGCCGGTCCTTCGAGGGCTGCTGATTTTCCCACCAAACCCATCACCATCATTGTCGGCTTTGCGCCGGGCGGCGGCACTGATGCCGTACTGCGTGCCATGGCGGAGCCACTTGGCAGAAGTCTCGGTCAGACAGTCCTGGTACAGAACAAGCCGGGCGCCGGCGGCGGTGTGGCCGCAATGGCTGTCAAGGCGGCTGAGCCGGATGGCTACACCTTGATTGGCACCGGCTCGCTCACCTACGCCTTCGAGCCACTCGTTCTGAAGACCCAGTATGACGTCAAGGATTTCGCGCACGTCGCCATCGTCAGCAAGTTCGAGGACGGCCTTTTCACGCATCCGAGCCGTCCCTACAAGAGCATGCGCGATGTCATCGATGCGGCCAAGGCCGAGAAGCGCGACATCAAGTATGCCTCGCAGTACCAGCTCGATAAGCTGATCTTTGAGTACGTCGCGAAGAAAGAGGGCATCAAGATCATTCCGGTGCCGACGGGCGGCGGCAACGGTTCGGTGCAGGCCGTGCTCGCCAACCAGGTCGACTTCGGCTTCTCGGGCGGCACGTTCGGACCACAAGCTGAAACGGGCGAGGTGCGTGTCATCGGTTCCATGATGACCGAGCGCATGGGGCGCTTTCCCGAAATTCTCAGCATGGTCGACAACGGCTGGGACATCGGGGGCGGCAACTATCTGATGGTCTCCGCGCCCAAGAATACGCCGAAGCCCGTCATCGATAAGCTCGCCAAGGCAATGGCCGAGGCCGCGAATGCGCAGAACGTGCAGGCTGTGGTCAAGAGCCGGTACATGAAGGAGAACCTCTTCATTGGCCCGGACAAGATCGATGCCACACTCGAAACCGACATTAAGAAATACACGGAGCTGCTCGCGCGTGTGAAGTAAGCCGCCTCGTTTGAGAATATCTGGACTACGCTACGGCCCATCTGCGGATGGGCCGTAGCTGTTTAGATTAGGCGCTTGTCTGTCCGGTGATGGCTAGTGGACTACTTCCGTTCGCCCGCCAGCAGCGTCGGTGCCAGGAGATTGGCAAGGACCTTGGCCGCCTCGATCTCCTGTGTGCCGTAAGTGTTTGCCACGCCGCAGCAGTTGAGCGTGCCGAGGCGGCGGCCTGCGTGGCGGATGGGCGCGTTCAGGATCGCGCTGGCGCCCAGTCCCAGGATCAGCTCGTAATCAGGGTACGTGCGCTTCACGGCGTCGGCGTCAGCTGCAAGAAAGATCTGACCGCCGGCGAAACTGTGGTCCCTATTGATGGCGGAAAGCCGCTTTCGGCCGCCCACGGGGTAGGTCTTCGGATTGCTGGAATAGACGCGCTCTACCTCCTGCGTCTCCTCCACGAATTTGAGAACGGTCAGCAGCTTGTAGCCGACCGTCTCGCGCACGAGCTGATCGATCCTCGCATAGACCTCGCTCGTGTCCGAGGCCTCGGCCGATAGCGCGAGCACGCCAGCGACATCCTCATGCGTCAGGGACCGCCTCGCAGTGCTCATGTCATGGCTCCGGTGCTCGGGCTCCCTTGGTGCGGGAGCAAACAGCGAGGTTCCGATCAGCAACTCGCGCGAGCCAGCAGGCGCTTCAGCCCACGGCTGCAGTCTTGTCGGCGATGCTCTCGGCGAACTGGATGCGATACAGTTTGGCGTAAAGGCCGCCACGTTGGATGAGATCACGGTGCGTGCCGGTTTCCACCAGGCGCCCTTTGTCAAGGATGTGGATGACATCGGCGTTGGCCACCGTAGCTAGACGATGCGCGATGACAATCGTGGTGCGACCGCGCGTCAGCTCCGCCAATGCGCTCTGAATGATCTGCTCGGTCTCGCTGTCCAACGACGACGTCGGCTCGTCCAAGAGGATGACCGGGGCGTTCTTGAGAAAGGCGCGGGCCAGCGCGATCCTCTGTCGCTGCCCGCCCGAGAGCTGCGAGCCGAGCTCGCCGACGGGAGTATCGTAGCCTTGTGGCATGGCGCGAATGAATGTGTCAGCGTGCGCTGAGCGGGCCGCGGCTAGGACATCGGCCTCCGACGCATTTCCATGTCCCGCTCTGATGTTTTCGCCAATTGTGCCTTCGAAGAGAAAGACATCCTGGCTGACAAGGGCTATCTGCTTTCGCAGCGAGGCAAGCGAGCACGCGTCGATGGGCTGCCCGTCGATGCGGATTTTTCCGGACTGGGGGGCCCAGAATCTTTGGACGAGATTGAATATTGTGGTCTTGCCTGTCCCCGAAAGCCCCACCAAAGCAGTCGTTTTGCCTGCCGGTGCGACCAGGCTGAGGTTGTCCAGCACCTGCGCTTCTGGTGCATACGCGAAGCTCACCTCTTCCAATCGGATCTCGCCTCGGCTGACGACTAGATCCTCCGGTGCACCGTGGTCTATCTCCGCGGGCGGCGTATCGAGCAACTCATACATCATCCGCACGCCGATGGCCGCCGTCGCAAGCCTCAGCTGCAGTCGCGACAGGCGGCGCGCTGGATCGGCGGTCAACAGCAGCGCCGTTATGAATGCAAAGAACTGACCCGGCGTCTGGCCATGCGACATGCTTCGCCAGCCGGCGTAGAGGACGACAGCTGCTACGGCCAGTCCTCCGGCCGTTTCGATCAGCGGATTGACCAGGGCTTGCACGCGCACGATCTTGTTGGACAGGCGCTCGACGGCCTTCAGCGCCGTTTGCATCCGCTGACGCAGCACGCCTTCCAACTGGAACGATTTCACGATCCTGACGCCCTGGGAGGTCTCGCGCACCGTGCCGACGATGTCGGCCGTCGAGTGGAACTGGCTCATCGCCGCCTTCCGGCTGCGCTTCATGAGACGCTTCAGTCCGAGAACCACGAACGGCCCGACTGTCAGGCAGATGCCCGCCATGATGGGGTCTTGCGAGACCATCACGATGACAAGTCCCGCGATGGTCAGGACATCGCGGCCCAGGCCCAAGGCCAGCATGTTCAGCATGTCGCGGGCCGCGCTCGCCTGCTGCGTCAGCCTTGTGATCAGGTCGCTGGACGAATATTTCTGGAAGAAGGAGACATCCATTTTCAGCACATGGTCGTAGGTTCGCCATTGGATGTCGGCGACGAGCCTGTTGCCGATGCGGCTGAGCCACACTTCCTGAAAATAGGCTGCAAAACCCTTCAAGATGAAGATCGTGGCGATCGCTGCGGGGATCCAAACCAACGCTGCATGGTCGTTTTTGACGAAGATGTCGTCGATGACGTACTTCATGAACCACGCACTGAGCGACGTGCACCCGGCCACGAAGACCATCAGGACCAGGGCCACCGCATAGCGTGGCGCATAGGTCCGCGCATGATCGCCGGCAAGCCGCTTCAGCAGGCTCAGTGTGCCGCCGTGGTTGCCTTGCATGCTCGAAGTATTCCCCCGTCTAGAACTCGGTCGATGGGCTGCAGAGCTGAGGAGCGAGGACTTCGCCTGCACTTGTCCCTTCAAGCGGGCCCCTCAATCCAAATCACACTGAAATCATGAACTTGCTCGTACCCTCTCGATAGCGATACCCCATGCGGGCTCGCGGCAGCGCCGATATGAGCTGTTGGCCTAGCTAGCGCACCCGCGCGCGCCTGGAAAGCGATTTGCGAACGCCTACACAGCAGGGTAGGCCGCGAGGGGGCTGCGTAACACACTTCCAGTCCTGTCGGTGCGTCGGCAACGTCAATCGGACGTTATGCGGGTCGATGCCACTGCGGGAGTTGATTGTGGCTTGCGTGCGGCAAAGCGCGCTGAATCCGCTTCACCCACAACAGGTTGAGGCCGAGGGAATTGAACTTCGAATAGAAGAGGGTTAAGACAAACTTGCGTGTAGGTTGGATTTGATGCAACTTAAGGATGTATTTATGCCATTACACGCGTACAGGGATACGACAGAGGGCAACCCCAATTCCACGTCAAGAGATAGCTCCATGCTGTACCTCTCCCATCCCCATCGCCAACAACTGAAATATGCCTACGACTTCGACCCGAACAGCAAGACCGCGGCCGCTTTTGTAGTCCAGTTCGTGGATAGCGGTGCGCGTGTGCTGGAGATCGGGGCGGGGGCCGGCTCCATTGCCAGACCCCTGACCGAAGTGATGCACGCCAAGGTGACGGCGCTCGAGATTGACCCAGTGTCTGCCGACTACTTGGAGACCTTTTGCGCGCGCGTCGTTCAAGCCGACCTCAACCACCCTGATTGGACTGACCACTTCAAGGCAGAGCCCGCATTCGACGCGGTCGTGATGGCCGACGTCTTGGAGCATTTGCTCGATCCGCTCTCGACCCTTCGCGCGGCTGCGAGCTTGCTCAAGCCCGACGGCGCTGTAATCGTTTCACTCCCGCACGCCGGTCACAACTCGGTGTTGGCATGTCTCCTGTCAGCAGATTTCGAATACCGGGAGTGGGGGCTTTTGGACAAAACCCACTTGCGCTTCTTCGGCATAAAAAACATGAAGCAGCTGGTAAGGGATGCCGGCCTCAAGATCGTCGATGCGCGCTTCGTGGTGAAGTCACCCTCGAAAACTGAATTCAAAGACAAGTGGGCGCGTTTGCCCATGATGCTGCGTTATGGTCTCAGATCGAATAGGTATGGCAATGTATATCAGGTTGTATTCAAGGCAGTTGGAGCATTCTGCGCACCGGCCGAAATGGATTTGGAGACAGTGCCAATTCCCACCAATCCCAGAGGCATCGCGGGTTGGCGCCGGAAATCAGAGAAGCGGGCCGCAAAATTGATGAGACGGCTTTCCCATACGTAGCAAATTAGGCGAAATCGATTGGTCCCGCTCGCTCATCGTCCGGAGAGGCGAGATATGTGCGGGGGTGCGCGCTAATGCCCAAATTCATCGCATTTTACTTGCCTCAGTTTTACCCGTTCCCGGAAAACGACGAATGGTGGGGCAGGGGGTTTACTGAATGGACCAATGTCACCAAGGCGAGGCCGCAGTTTGCCGGCCACTACCAGCCCCACCTGCCGACTGACCTTGGGTTCTACGACTTGCGCGTGCGCGAAACGCGTCATGAGCAGATCAAGATGGCGAAGAGCTATGGTATCGATGGCTTTTGCTACCACTATTACTGGTTTTCCGGAAAGCGATTGTTGGAGGTGCCGCTTGAGGACATGTTGAGAGATCAGGGCAGCGACATGCCCTTCTGTCTGAATTGGGCGAATGAAGGTTGGACACGGCGATGGGACGGGAGGGAAGACGACGTTCTCATAGGGCAGAAGTACCTGCCGGATGACGATGTGCGCCTAATGGACGATGGTTGTCGGTATTTTGCCGATTCTAGATACATAACGATCGGTGGCGCACCGCTATTCATCGTCTACCGGCCGCAGCAGCTGGCCGACTGCCGCAAGAGCACAGAGCTTTGGAGGCGTCGCGCCGCGGAGAATGGATTCCCTGACCTTCATTTGTGTTGCGCGCTGACCCACGGCAACATGCATTTGCTTGCGGGCTTTGATTCGGGCGTAGAGTTTCCTCCGCACAATCTCAGTGGCGTCCACCAGCTTGCGCACCGTGCAAATAGTGATTTTCTAGGTCACATATTTGAGTACAGCGATATCGCTGCGAGTTACATGGCCAGGGACTATGGTGACACTCCAGTGCTCAAGACTGTTTTTCCCTCCTGGGATAACACGGCCAGGCTCGGAAATAGGTCTAGGATCGTGATCAACGCCACGCCAAGAAATTACGAGTATTGGCTGAGACAAACCGCCACCAAGTCTGACGGATGCCTGCCATATGTTTTCATCAATGCGTGGAATGAGTGGGCGGAAGGCTGTCACCTGGAGCCCGATCGTCACAATGGGTGCGAGTTTCTGGAGGCAACCAAGAGGGTGAGCGCTGGCACGTCAGCCGCGGATGGATTCGAGTACCTGTTTGGCACCAGAAGCTGGTTTCATCGCAGCAAGATTGCACGTGAGGCAAACCGGATTGTGCGGCAAGTCAGGCAATTTCCGGCAAGCTTTCGTGCCCGCGAGGGCTGAATAGAGAAAGCTGCTTGACGCTGTGGGGGCGCTGATGCTGATCAATCGTTCTTCGACATTTACGCATGCCCTGCGGAGTCAGCTTCGCAAGATACGGGTTGGGAGCATTGAGCGTTTCCGCGGCAGGCGGCTCCTGGGAACCGTTTTGCGTGTTCAGTACGGTCCTGATGTTGCGAATGCCGTTGAGAAGCACCTGACGAGGCATTCGCCCTTCGAGGGTTCGGGTCGCAAGGATCTGGCCAAGCTTGTCGCAGAAATCCGAGCCGCCTACGCGGATCGCCGCGGTGGGGCCGAAGGTCAAGCAGTCGACGTCTCCATTATAGTGCCAGTCTACAATGCACGGCATCTCACCCTCTGCTGCCTTGAGAGCCTACTGTCCCACAAGAGCAGATTCGAGTTCGAGGTGCTGATAGCCGATGATGAATCCAGCGATGGAACGGCCGAATTGCTAAGTGGTTTTGGCGCAGCTGTCCGGCTTGTTGGCAATGCGGGCCGCAAAGGTTTCTTGGGCAATTGTAATCATGCAGCGACGTCTGCCCGCGGTAAATTTCTTGTTTTCCTGAACAACGATACCATAGTTTTGCCAGGCTGGTTGGACGAGTTGGTGGCTGCGCTCCGTGACGGCGCCGACATCGGCCTCGTGGGGTCACGAATGATCTCGCTCAACGGCAAACTTCAGGAGGCAGGGTCGTTCGTGTTTTCCGACGGTCGAACGGCTCGTTACGGGTCCAAGGATGATCCCACGAAGGAAATCTACAATCGATCGCGCGACACTGATTTCATTTCAGGTGCCTCGATAGCGGTCCCGGCCCATATTTGGCGGGAGCTGGGCGGCTTCGATGAACGGTTCTCGCCTGGGTACTATGAGGATGTGGATTTGGCCTTTCGAGTTCGCGGGCACGGCTTCAGGGTAGTCTACTGTCCCAAGTCGACAGTAATTCACTTCGGGAAGCTCTCATTTGGAACCTCGGCGCAGGACGTTGCGGCGGCCAGCCGGCAAGCATTCGTGGAAAAATGGGCAAGCGAGCTGCGGTTGCGCCCTGCCTGGCCTGGCAACAATGACAAAGGGCTGGTCAACCAGATCATAGCGCTGCGCGAGCTTGAAAAGTCTTTATGAGCGAAACGGTGGAAGTCACAGATCTGTCGTTGCCCGGTGTGAAGGTGATCACGCCCAAGATATTTCGCGATGCGCGCGGGTTGTTCTGCGAGACGTTCAGTGCGCGTGCGCTGGCTGCGGCGGGAATTTCCGCCACCTTCGTGCAGGACAACCATTCCGTGTCGCTGCAAAAGGGTGTCGTGCGCGGCCTGCACTTTCAGGTCCCGCCGCATACGCAGGCCAAGCTGGTGCGCGTGACGCGCGGTTCCATTTTCGACGTGGCCGTCGATATCCGTGTGGGCTCGCCCACCTACGGGCGTCATGTCAGCGCCGTGCTCAGCGCCGCCAACTGGCAGCAGATCTGGATCCCCGAAGGCTTCGCCCACGGCTTCTGCACGCTCGAGCCCGATACCGAGGTGCTCTACAAGGTCACAGACTATTATGCGCCCGAGTGCGACCGCGGCCTCAAATGGGATGATCCGGCTCTGGCCATCGCCTGGCCGGTTGCGCCGCATGAGGCTGTTCTGTCGCCGAAGGATGCGCAGCATCCGCTGTTGGCGGACTTGAGGAGCAGTTTCGTTATCTAGAGAGCAACGCGTGGGGGCGAGCGAGCACATGCGAGTACTGGTCACCGGCGGCGCTGGTTTCATCGGCTCGGCCGTGTGCCGCCATCTCATCGGCGACCTCGGCGCGGAGGTGCTCAATGTCGACAAGCTCACCTACGCCGCCAATCCACGCTCCCTCGATCCCATCGCGCACGATGCGCACTATCGCTTCCTGCGCGCCGACATCTGCGACCGCACCGCCATGGAAGCCGCGTTCGACGGCTTTCGCCCCGATGCCGTGTTGCACCTGGCGGCGGAAAGCCATGTCGACCGTTCCATCAGCGGCTCTGGCGCCTTCATCGAGACCAACATCGTCGGAACTCACAGGCTGCTCGAGGCCGCGCGCGGCTACTGGTCGGGGCTGCCGGCAGCTGAGAAGGCAGGCTTTCGTTTCCTGCATGTCTCCACCGATGAGGTCTACGGCTCGCTCGGTCCCGACGGCCACTTCTGCGAAGACACAGCCTACGATCCAAGCTCGCCCTATTCGGCAAGCAAGGCGGCCTCGGACCATCTCGTCACGGCCTGGCACCGCACGTATGGCCTGCCGGTTCTGATCTCCAACTGCTCCAACAATTACGGGCCCTATCAGTTTCCCGAGAAGCTCATTCCACTGATCATCCTCAATGCCCTGGAGGGCCGGCCGCTGCCGGTCTACGGCGCGGGTGCCAACATCCGCGACTGGCTCTACGTAGAGGACCACGCGCGCGCCCTCTCGCTCATCCTGCGGGCCGGGCGTGTGGGTGAGACTTACGCCGTCGGCGGACGCAACGAGCGGGCCAATCTCACGGTGGTGGAGCGCATCTGCGACGTGATGGATCGTCTGCATCCGGCGGGGGCTCCGCACCGCAATCTCGTAACCTTCGTGCCGGATCGCCCCGGCCACGACCTGCGCTATGCCATCGACGCCGCTAAGCTCGAGACCGAGCTCGGCTGGCGGGCTGAGGAGGATTTCAACACCGGCTTGGAAAAGACCGTGCATTGGTATCTGAGCAATCCCGGCTGGTGGCGTCCGCTGCGCCGTGACGTGTACGGCGGAGAACGACTGGGGCTGTTCGCCAGTGGGTCTTCGGCGGGCGCCGCCGGCGGCACAACACGGGACACCGACGCTGCATGAAGGGCATCATCCTCGCTGGCGGCAAGGGCACGCGGCTCTATCCCATCACGCTCGCAATCTCCAAGCAGCAGCTCCCGGTCTACGACAAGCCGATGATTTACTACCCGTTGGCGACGCTGATGCTCGCCGGCATCCGCGAAATCCTGGTCATCTCCACGCCGGCCGATCTCGACGGTTTTCGCCGCCTCCTGGGTGACGGCCGCAAGTGGGGCCTCTCTTTTGCGTACCGGGAGCAGCCGGAGCCCAAGGGCCTGGCGCAGGCCTACATCATCGGCGCCGATTTCGTGGCGGAGCAAACCTCGGCTCTGATCCTGGGCGACAACATCTTCTATGGCCATGGCCTGTCGGCGGCCCTATCGTCCGCCGCATCTCGCATGTCCGGGGCCACCATCTTCGCCTACCAGGTCGCCGATCCCGAACGCTATGGCGTCGTCGAGATTGATGCCGCAGGCCGCGCTCTCTCGATCGAGGAAAAGCCTTCGGCGCCGAAGTCGAGCTGGGCCGTCACCGGTCTCTACTTTTATGACCGGCGCGTCGTCGACATCGCCGCATCCATTGCGCCATCACCACGCGGCGAGCTCGAGATCACGGATGTCAATGCGGCCTACCTCGCGGACGGCGCCCTTCACGTCGAGCGCCTCGGCCGCGGCTATGCCTGGCTCGACACCGGCACCCAGGAATCCCTCAACGAGGCCTCCAACTATGTGCGCGCGCTCGAGAAGCGCCAGGGCTATCGCATCTGCTGCCCGGAGGAGGTGGCCTTCCGCATGGGCTATATCGACCGCGACGACTTGATGCGCCTCGGCCGCGAGCTCGAGGCCTCGGACTACGGCCGCTATCTGATCGCCATCGCCACAGCCGATCACAGCGACTAGGCCCGAAGCCTCAAGACGTTACACGTGGCGCAGCTCGCTCATGCCGTTGACGGGATTGGTGGCGCGGAGCCCTGGCCGGCAAGCGCCAGGATGAGGAAGCTCCAACCGGCGACGAGCATCTTGATGCCGACGAGCAGACCGAGCGCCCATGTCGCCGAGCCTGGCAGGTCCACGGCAATCAAGGCGCCCACGGCAATGGCCATCAGGCCGCTCGCAAGCACCCAGATCCATCCCCCATGGGGCCTGATGCGAAAGGCTGTGATCACTTCGAGCACGCCATCAGCCATGAACAAGGCCGCCACCAGAAGTGTGAGCGTAAGAACGCCGGCCAGCGGCAGGAAGGCCAGGTATCCGCCGGCAGCAACGTACAGGATCCCGATCAGCAGGTTCATGAAAAAGCCGGGCCATCGGCCGGCTGAGAATGCGTGCACAATCATCATTAGACCGCAGATCATGAAGATCCATCCGAGTGCGATCTTCGCGGCAATGGTGGAAACGAGTGGGAATGCGATCGCCGCACCGCCGGCAAGCAGCAAAGCAATGCCGAGAACAAGATACCAGACCCAGTGCTCCGCTATCTGGTTGCGCGCACTATCCAGAGTGTCACGCATTTGCTCGCGCGTGTCGGCCATGCCGGCGTCAATCACGGCCTGAGACAGACGTTCAACCATGGGCGACCTCCCGCCACTCGGCCCTGCACGCGTGACCTTGTCGATCTGTCGATCTCGAGTGCAGACCATGAATAGAGCCCGCACCGCGCATAAAGCACGTTCCAGGGGAACGGAAACGAGCAGGGGAAATGCTCGTGTGCCGGCTCTCTACCAACTCTTGGAGAAATGGCAGATCACGGTAATCCGCAAATAGCCTGAACCTGCAAAGGGTAAATACTCAGGAGTCGTTCGCACGGGGCGCGGACACGTAGGACATCGGGACGGACCATCACGACGCCAGTAGCACTAGTGCATCGGCGCCGCGACACGCCTGCCAGCGACCCATGTTCCGTGGACTTGCATGCGATCAGGGTTGAAGGCAACGAGATCGGCGCGAAAGCCAGGAGCTATTGCGCCGAGGGAGGCTCCAAGGCCCAGAAAATTCGCCGGCTCTGTGGAGGCGAACCGCAGCGCCTGCGTTAAAGGCACATCAAGGAGCTTGACACAGTTTCGCACTGCCGACGCCATGTCGAGATGGGCTCCGGCGAGCCTGCCATCCATCGCTGTGCAACGGCCGTCGCAGACGCGGATCTGTTGATCGTAGAGTATGAACGTCGAATGGGTGCCCCCGACCGTTGGCATCGCATCGGTGACGAGCATGGGCCGCGCTGCGCCCCGAAGCGCCAGGCGAAGCATAGCCGGATCCACGTGATGACCATCGACGATCATGCCAAACCACGCACCTGGCGCCTCGAGGGCGGCAACAATCGGGCCAGGCTCGCGGCTTGTTGGCTGGCGCATTGCGTTGAACAGATGCGTGAACCCGGTGAGGCCTTCGGCCAGCGCGGCTTTCGTTTGTGCATAGGTTGCCATCGAGTGTCCGAGCGCTACCCGAACGTCGGCGTTGGCGAGTTGCATTATGAACCCGGGCGGAACCTGCTCGGGAGCGAGTGTGACAAGCGTGACCCCCGCTCGCCTCGCCGTCAGTTGCTCGCCGTCCTGCATCGTAGGCCTTCGCAACATCGCTGGATCGTGGACTCCTGTTTTTTGAGGTGACAGGAAGGGCCCTTCGAGATGAATGCCGAGGACACTCGGGTTGACTGGAACCAGCTGCCGTACGGCTTCGAGCGCGGCGCGCGTCTTCTCGGGCGTATCGCTGATCAGAGTGGGTAGCAGACCGGTTGTTCCAAAGTTCCAGTGCGCTCGCACGATGGCCGCAATGCCATCAGGGGTCGGGTCGCCGTTGAACAGCACATCGCCGCCGCCGTTCACCTGAATGTCGACAAAGCCAGGGGCAAGCCAGATGCCTTCCGGCAAGGCGCACGTCGGTAAAGCAAAGGGCAACTCAGCCCGAGGCACCAAGGCTGCGATGCGCGATCCCTCGATCACCACAGCGCAATCATGCTGGAGACGTGAGCCGTCGAAAACGGTGCCGGCTACCAGCGCGTGTCGGTTTGAACCGCTCATCGGGTGCGCGTGACTTTCCGCAGGTGACGAGGTCGATCGACGTCAGTGCCCAGCCGCTTCGCAAGGGCGATTAGCATCACATAGAAGCTCTGGATCAGGCAGACGGCATCAGTCTCTGGCTGGTCGCAGGCAAGCGCGGGCAGCCGTCCCACGCCGCGGGCGCGGGGATCGGTAACGAATAGTGCGGTCCCCTTGGCTCGAAGATCGGCTGCAAGCTGCCGCATGCCAGGCGCGGCAGCATCGGTCGGCAAGAACATCAAGACCGGATAGCGCGGCGAGATCAGAGTCACGGGCCCGTGCAGAAACTCAGCGCCGCTGAATGCCTCAGCATGCAGCCTACAAGTCTCCTTGAGCTTGAGCGAGGCTTCACGAGCGATAGCAAGAGTTGGCCCGCGCCCGATCGTGACCAGACTGTTCGCTCCGGCAACGGCATCCGAGAACGGGCTCCAATCGAGTTCAGCCGCTGCAGCCAGGCGATCCGGCAGCCGCTCGATCGCGCCACTGAGATGGGCGTCGTTGGTCCATAATGCAGTCAGCCGCAGCAATGCGGCGAGGGTTGTCACGAATGTCTTGCTGGCGGCAACGCTGAGCTCCGGTCCAGCGCCGATTGGCAGTACGATGTTGCATGCCGCGGCCAAAGGACCGTCGGTGGCATTCACAATCGCCACGGTCAGCGCACCGGCGGCCTTGGCGCTCGTGGCTAACTCGACGAGATCATCACTCCTTCCCGACTGCGAGATAGCAAGAAATAGTTGGTTCTTGAGCTGCAATCGCCGCCTATAGACGCTGGCAATGTTGGGAGCGGCTTCGGCAACAGGGACACCGACGTAGCGCTCGATCAAGTGCTTGCCGAAGGTCGCCGCATGGGCCGAGCTGCCGCGAGCGCAGGTAACTACAACTTGTGGCGGCCGGCGCCCAAGCCGGTCGATCAGCTCTGCCAGTGATCGCTCCAAGCTTTGCTGCTGCAGACGGACGGCGGCAGGCGCTTCGCGAATCTCGCGCGCCATCAATACTTCTGGCTCAGTTTCGCGGTTCTTGAGCGTGGACACATTGAACCTCGCGTCAGTTCGCAAGCGTCGCCGACCGAGCCTCCGCGCGAGCGAGCCACACGGCACCCGCGAGTGCGTCACCCGCAGCCGGAACCAAACGACGCTTTGTTTCCGGCCCGAGCCAGGGGCCCATGCTCGACGACAGTCCGCCGGTCAATGCCGACCGTCGCACGCCGATGGCCCAAAGGCGTTCGGCCAACACGTCGATATGTCCGCCAGCGAGCCGCATCAACTCGCAACCCGCGGGGTCGTTCTGAAGTGCATGTTGGACGACGAGGGGTGCGAGCCTGGCAAACTCGCGGGGCTTCGCCGAGCTCATCCAGCGCACGATGGCATGCGGGTCGGATTTGAACTGCTCGAAGGCACAGCGCAGCAAGCCAGTCCAGGGCGTGCGGCCATCATGCGCCCACAACACGCGGCGCACGACCTCGCAACCGAGCCATGCGCCGCTGCCCTCGTCGGAAATCGGGAAACCCCAACCACCCACACGATAGTGTCGCTCCGCAACAATCGCCCAGGCGATTGTGCCAGTGCCGACGATAATAACGCCGCCGTCCTCGCCGCGATGCGCGCCAATGCACGCGGCGTGCGCGTCGGTCGTCACGATCATCCGCCGGAACGGATGCCTGTACGCCTCGATCGCTGCAAGCTCGACCGGTTCTGTCGCGCCTGCCAACGCGAGGCAAGCGATGATGGGCTGGCTGTTGATGGTGAGGTTGGCCTCGGCCAAGCACTGCTCTGTGGCATCGAACACAGCCCGCATGGTCTCGTTCAATCCCAAACGAATATTGGCCGGGCCGGCCGTGCCCTGACCCAGAACAATGCCCGACCAGTCGCAAAGACGGGCTCGGCACCCCGTTCCACCGCCGTCCACTCCCAGGAGAAGCAGCATCTGTCCACTTGTGATCGTTGGCTCTCAAGCTCATTTATGAATGGTCGCGGCGAAATCCAAATGAAGGCAGCATCCTTGTTGGTCGGCTGATGGAGACAGAGCGCCTAAGCCCAAGATACTCCGGCATCGACGTCTGGGAGCCTGGGGATATCCTGGATGCGATGATTGAGGGGCAATTCTCGGCAGTCGCTGCGGTGCGGGCTGCCAGGCCGGCGCTCGAGCGGGCCGCCCTGGCAATGGAAGCTCGTCTGCGCCACCGCGGGCGCCTCATCTACGCGGGAGCCGGGACTTCCGGCCGCCTGGCCGTTCAGGATGGCGCCGAACTGATGCCGACATTCAGCTGGCCGCCCGAGCGCTTGGTATTGCTCATCGCCGGCGGCAACAACGCCATGGTCCGCGCGGTGGAAGGCGCCGAAGACGAGGTTGAGCAGGCGACCGAGATGGTAAACCGTCACGGCGTTGGATCAGACGACGTTCTGATTGCAGTGGCGGCGAGCGGAACTACACCGTTCACATTGGCATGTCTGCGCGAGGCAAAACGGCTAGGGGCCTTGACCATCGGCATTGCCAATAACCGTGCAACTCCTGTGCTCGAGGAGGCCGAGCACCCGATACTCCTTGAAACCGGCCCGGAGCCGATCGCCGGCTCGACACGCATGAACGCCGGTACAGCACAGCGGATTAGTCTCAATGTATTGTCTTCACTGCTCATGATCCGGCTCGGGCGGGTCTACAAGGGCCTCATGGTCGACGTTCATGCCTCGAACGCCAAGTTGGCCCTGCGGCGAGAGTCCATAGTCCTCAGTCTCACCGGCAGAAACAGGGAAGATGTGCGTGAGGCGTTACGACGAACGAAAGGAAGCATCAAGCTTGCCGTGTTGCTGCTCGAGGGGTGCGACCTTGATAGGGCCAAGACTGCTCTCGACAGCGTTGGCGGGCGACTTCGGGCGGCCATCGCCCTTGTCGCGCAGAACCGCGCCTCATGAGCAGAACCCAGTCTGAATGGGAGCGTCGGGTCAGACTGTGCGATGCGGGCACCGGTTTCTGGCACAAATTCGGCGTCGCCGGTCGAGCCCAGTCCGCATCCGATTGGATCGGGTCGGAACTTTCCAAATCGCCTGGCAGCGAGCGGATCTTTCTGAGATCAGTCAATGTCCGGGAATAGCGCTCACGATGGACACAGGGTCATCCCCAGCAGATTAAGGGTTGCACCTGAGTGCGAGAGCGTCCGGCTGCACGTACCTATGAAGTTCGAGATCACTTCGTAGGAGGCGCCAGTGCACAGAGACGTCGTGATGGGCTTGGCTATCGCATTGGGCGCAGCCACGCTTGCCAGCAACCCTGCATCTGCATGCAGCGAACATGGCAGTTACTATGCGCCGCCGGTCACCTACCGCTATTACGCGCCGGCTCCGGCCGTCAGTTACTACACGCCGCCCGTTTATAGCTACTATGCCGTGCCACCGGCCTACGGCTACTATCCGCCGGCTCCGGTCTACGGTTACGCGTACGACCGCTCCTACGATTACCGGCCTCCCGTGTACGGCTATCGCGATGTGGGTTGGCGGCGCTGGTAAACATCACCCACCATCCGGTCAGTGATACACAGCCCAGGTTGGGTGCGAGCTCTTCGATATCCATCGCGAATGAGCCGCACTAGGCTTGAGGTATGGGGTCATCGCTTCATATCGAGCGTGGTTTTGCGGTTTTCGCCAAGATCAGGCTCGGTGCCTGCCACTATCGCCTTCGCAAATTCATAGGCGACTACGGCAGCATTTGACGGGCCATCCCAGAGCTCGGCTGTAGTGGGCTCATAAACGAGAACGCACACGTTGGGATCGTTCGGCCCCCCTGGCCACCACACCGCATCACTCTTGCGCCATGCAGCAGCTCGCAATGCAGGGTCATCGACGATCCGAGCCTTGCCGGTGATGGAAAGGTAGGCCTTGTCCGCCGTGTCGATAAAGACGAGCCCCACATCGGGCCATCGATCCACGTCATCGCGCTTGGCGCTATGAACATCCGTTACGAACAGGAGGCGGCCGGATTTGCGGTCTGCTCTCGGCTCGAGAGGCCGCGCACGCAGACCCCCCTCGAAGCAGGTGGTGAGCATGCACACACCCACCTTCTCGATGATTTCCCAAACCCGATGGCATGTCTCTGGCATGGTGCTCCTGCCGCACCAACCGCTTCGAGCAAGCATGGTTCCGACGCCGTCCCGGCGGACTTTACCCGGCCGAGATGCGGGCAATTAGCCACTCATCGCGAAAAGTGAAGGGCCGCGGGCTCCGGAAATCCAACTCACTTTTTCTACAGTGCTCGTACTTCACGGAACCATGCTCCGACTAGGATCGTTGTGAACCAAGCAAAGTTCGCATTTGAACCGTTCCACCGACCGTCAGACTGTAGGTGCTCGCATGTTCCGCATCCTGGTTGCATGCCTCACGCTTACGCTTGCCGCCTCAGCGAGCGCCCAGTCTTCGCGCACAAACCTTGGCGTGCTGACGTGCACGCTCGCCGAGCAAGGTGAGCCGCAGAGCGGTCCCTCGGGCGAGGAGCGGGCCATTCGCTGCGTGTTCAAGCCCACGGGAAGCGGGGCCGAGCACACTTATGGCGGCCAGATACGCCGAGTTGCCCAGGGGCAAGGACCTGTTGGTAAGCTGGTTATGATCTGGGTCGTACAAGGTCCAAGCGACAGCAAAATCGACCCCGGCCTTCTGGAGCAGTCATACATTGCCGCGCCAGAAACGGGGACCGGTGCTGCCAAGACGGGCACCACCCTCATCGGCGAACGCAACCCAGACATCACCATGCGCGCCGAGACGGCAGACAGCGGCCCCTCCGGCTTCTCGGTGACCGTCATGCAGCTCAGGGTTGTCACCGTGCCCGCCTAGGAGCCTGCAAGAATTTCAAAACGTGTTGTGAAGCATCTCACTATGGTAGAGCGCGCCCGGGACGTCGCCGGCTCAATCGCTCTTCCCGTGAAGATTATTTCGACCGCCTCATTGCCGGCTACGGCCACCATGCGAGTGCCGTGCGCGAGCTTTCGCGCTCAGTTTGCGCCAACTCGCTTGATCTTCGGAAGCGGTGTCTCATCGGCGCTTTTCAAAACGACAGTACTTGCCCCTTGTCCGCCGCGTCCGCCTTCGACGACAACCTCCGCCGACTTGATGCAAATCGGCATGCGGTCTGGCTTGAATGTCTGTTTGATCTCAAACACACCGTCGTTCTCTCGCACCGTCACGTTCGCCGCGCCCTGCGCCAGTTTCTCGACTTCGGCTTTGCCACCGAGCCGCGCCAAATCGGCGTGCTTCAGCTTGTAGCTGACCGCACCCGCTCTCACCGTCTCGCGCACCAGAAAATATTTGCTGCCCGGCTTGGGTTTCATGCTCGCCTCGAACAGCTCGATGATCTTGTCTGCCACCGCATCATCGATCACCTCACCGACCATGTCCTCAACTGTGATCTCGACGGTCATCGCCTTTTTGTAGTCGGCCGAAGCGGAGACCGCGAGGCCTGGGAGGACTTTCTTCAGTAGATCCAGGGAGAGGCCCGCATTGGCTTGCTGCGTGTCAGAGAGCTGGTAGTTTGAGATCTTCACGTCGCGCTTATAAGAACCCAGCGCCGCGATAGCTGGCGTTGTCGTGAAGTCCTTGACCCGGAAGTAGGTGCCGTCCTTGTCGAGCCGGTAGATGGAGCCAGCCGGGTCAAATCCGTTTGGCACGAGCGGGCACTGGTAGCCCTTGGGAACGCCCGGCACAAACTTGCTGGTGACAGCCTCCGCGGCAGGTTTGATAGATCCCGTGTCAAATATACTTGCGCCTGCCGAGCAACCCGCAAGCAGCGCTCCCAGCGAAATAAGACACCACTGCCCGATGCCGTTAACTGGTGACCGCATGTGTGTCGCTCCCACCCGATTCGTCTAAAGGGGGTAGCAGGCTGCCGGAGCACCTACAATGTGCAGACGCCGATTTTCACCAATCCAATACTGCTTTCTGTAGAGAAGTGCCGTTTTGCGGTCGGCCGCCAGATCGCAAGGACTTTTTGCAGGAGCGGAGGGTGCTACGTTGCACACGACGTATCGCGGACATTGAGACAATACCGAGGTTGGCTGCCTCATGAGCACCGCTGCGGGAAAGCGCCTGTTCCTCATCATCCTCGCTTTGGCTGGATTGGCTGGACAGTCGCCGTCCGCCACGGCTCAGGACGATCCGTGGTCGCTGCTGCGGCAGCCCGGACACGTGGTGTTCATGCGTCACTCGGATGCGCCGGGCTCGGGCGGCTATGGTGATCCGCCGGGCTTCCGGCTAGAGGAGTGCGCCACGCAGCGCAATCTGAGCGAGGAGGGCCGCGCGCACGCCCGTCGCACGGGCGAAGCTTTCAAGCGGCACGGCGTGGCGTTCGACCGCGTGCTGACGAGCCCGTGGTGCCGGTGCAAGGAGACGGCTCTGCTGGTCATGGGCCATGAGGCCGAGCCGTTCGCGCCATTGAGCAATCTTGTCGGTCGGCAGGAGTATCGCGAAAGCCAAATAAAAGAATTGAAAGCCTATTTGGCGGAGCTCGATGGCCCCACCCGGGTGCTGTTTGTCACCCATGGAGTGGTCGTCAACGCTCTGATGGATATCAGCCTCGCCTCGGGTGAGATGGTGATCGCGAAGCCGGGACGGGACGGAAATCCTGTCGCCGTTGGGCGGTTCAAGGTCGACTGAGGTCCGCAAGTGGCCAAGTCGTCGTCAACACCGCTCAAGGCGGAAATCGGGTGTCATGATCGATAGGCCAGAAGCCGACAGTCGCCCTTGAGAGCCGAATGCGGCAAGTTAGGGTCGAGCGCGCTCCAGAGTTCTGGACACGGCGGGCGCGACCTGCTGCGATACCGGCTGCGGTAGTCCAGAGGAGCTTGCGCGATGCCCATCATCGATTCCCAGGTCCACGCCTACGAGGCGAACACGCCGAAGCGACCCTGGCACAACGTGCCGAACTGGCCCGCCCACGTGACGGGCGACGAGATGGTGGCGGCGATGGACAAGGTCGGCGTCGACGGCGCGATCTTCATCTCCGCCTTCTCCATGTACCAGTACGACGCCAGCTACGCGATGGAGGTGGCGCGCGCGCATCCGGGCCGGCTCGCCATCGTCAAGCCGGTCAACCCTGACGATCCGGCGGTGGCCGATGTCATCGCCGACTGGAAGAAAACGCCGGGGACGGTCGGCATCCGCATCATGATGCCGAAGGGGTCGACGCGCGAGGCGAACGACCCGGGTCTCGACCGCATCATGCGCGCGGCCGTCAAGCACGATTTTCCGGTCAACATCCTGTGCTGGGGCAACCTGGACGTGGGCGCGGCGCTGATCGATCGCCACCCCGATACGCGATTCATCATCGACCATTTGGGCATCATGCAGCCGCATGAGCCGCCCGCCCCGCCGCAGCCCTGGGCCGACCTGCCGAAGGTGCTGGACCTCGCCAGGCGCAAGAACGCGGTGATCAAGGTGAGCGGCGCCTGCACGCTGTCCCGCGAGCCGTATCCTTTCGCGGACATCTGGGACCCGCTCGCCCGTGTGTTCGACGCCTGGGGTTTCGAGCGTTGCCTGTGGGGCACGGATTGGACTCGCGCTTTCGCAGTCGTCAACTACGAGCAGGGCGTCGTGCCCTTCCTCGAGACCGACCGGCTGAGCGACAGTGAGCGGGCGATGCTGATGGGTGGCGCGTGCGCCAAGGCCTACGGCTGGTCGCCGAAGAAAGGTTAGGTCATGGGCCTCGCCTGATCGCCGACTGCTCGCAAATCTGGACTGGTCCGAGCTCGCCAGTTCGGCGCCAATGGCGGTCAGCATGTTTTTTGGTCTAGGCTGTGGAATTCGCCAACACTGCCGCGCAGGGCGGCGGGGTTGGCGTGCGCCACACGAAGGGAGAAGGGATGCTGCGTAAGCTCATCGCGCTCGGACTATTGTCCGGCACGCTCGTGTCGACTGCTACGGCTCCGACGCGGGCACAGGGCCAGTTTCCCGATCGTCCGGTCACGCTGGTCTGTCCACTGCCGGCCGGCGGCGGGGTCGATATCGCCATGCGCGGCCTCGCCCAGGAAATGCAAACTATTCTCGGCCAGCCGGTCCTGGTGGAAAGCCGCGCGGGCGCCAGCGGGACGATTGCCGGATCGTATGTCGCACAGGCCAAGCCCGACGGCTACGTCGTGGGGCTGTTCCAGTCCCCGCAAGCTATTCCGGAAGTCTACTCGGACTTTCTGAAGCCGCCCTATACGAGCGAGCAGATTCGTCCGGTGGCGCGCTATATGAGCCTTGTCTTCGGCATGCCGTCGCGGCCTGACGCACCGTGGAAAACCATGGCGCAGCTCGTCGAGTACATCAAGGCAAACCCCGGCAAGGTCCGTTGGGGCCACACGATCGGCGTTGGCCATCCGCTCCACCTGCTAACGTACTCGCTGCTCAAGAAGCACGATCTCAAGGTCATCGAGGTTCCCTTTAAGGGCGCCGCCGACGCGATCACGGCTCTGCTCGGCGGGCACATCGACGTTGCCTTCGGTGCCTCTGTGACGGCGACCGCAGGACATGCGGCAGCCGGGCGTTTGTCCATCCTCGCCATCCACAATCCAGCCCGCCTGCAAAGCATGCCCGATGTACCAACCTTCGCCGAACAGGGCCTCGATCCGGGTGTCATGCCGGTCTACAACACCTTCTTTGTGCCCAAGGGCACACCTGATGCGGTCGTTGCCAAGCTGCACGATGCGATCAAGAAGGCCATCGAGACCCCCACACTGATCGAATACGCAAGGAAGAATGGGTTTGAGCTCTACTATGGCTCCGAGTCCGATGTCCTAGCGGAGTTGAAGCGCGACCGGGAGGTCACGGCGTCGCTCATCGAGGCAATGCAGAAAGACAAACCGGCTAGATGAGCTGGGGCCAGCTCCTTCCCGCGATGATTTGGGTCGCCATCGGCAGCGCCATAGCTGCCGGAGCCTACAATCTCGGCCTCGGTGCCTTGAACCGTCCCGGCCCCGGACTTTTCCCGTTCGTCATCGGCGTCAGCATGACGTTGCTGTCGCTTAGCGTCACGGCGACGGCATTCCGGGTGGCAAAGGCCCCGGCATCGGCCACGGAGGCCAAGCGTGCCTTACCGGTGGTTGCCGTGGTCGCAGCCTTGATCTTCTATACCCTCGCTTTGGAGCGCATCGGCTTCGTGCTGTGCACGCTGTTGTTCTTGATCGGCTTGCTCGGAGTTCTGGGACGCAACAGCTGGCTGGTTGCAATCACTGCGAGTGCGGGCATCACTGTCGGCTCGTATCTCATCTTTGCCAAGCTGCTGAAGATCAACCTGCCGATTGGACCTCTCGGATTCTAGGGGATGGATACGCTCGGCCATCTGCTGCACGGCTTCAGCGTAACGCTGCAGCCGCACAACCTGCTGTACTGCTTTCTCGGCGTGTTCGGAGGCACGCTGGTGGGCGTCCTTCCGGGTCTGGGTCCGCAGTCGGCGATCGTGCTGCTGCTTCCGGTCGCCGTCTATTTGGAGCCCGTTTCCGCCATCATCATGCTGGCTGGCGTCTACTACGGCTCGATGTACGGCGGTTCTACCACCTCCATTCTCGTCAATATTCCGGGCGAGGGCGCTTCGGTCGTCACGTGCATTGACGGACACCAGATGGCGCTGCAGGGGCGCGCGGGTCCGGCATTGGGCATCGCCGCATTCGGCTCCTTCATCGCCGGCACCTTCGGCTTGTTGCTGTTGACGCTCGCGGGCGGACCGATCGCCGATTTCGCACTGCGTTTCGGCCCGCCGGAATATTTCGCCCTGATGTGCCTGGCCCTGGTCATTCTGATCAACCTGTCCGGCACCTCGCTGCGCAAGGGCCTGATCTCGGCGCTGGCTGGTTTGTTCCTCGGTACGATTGGACTGGATCTGGTGACCGGCCAGCCGCGATTCGCGCTAGGTCTTTCCGTGCTGTACGACGGCATTGGCCTGATCCCAGTCATCATGGGACTCTATGGCGTGGCCGAAGTCCTCATCAACGTCGAGCAGGGACTGACGCGCACGGTTGCACCAGGAAGAATCCGCAACATTCTGCCGACCAGAGACGACTGGCGCCGCTCGGCGGGCCCGATCACGCGGGGCACGCTACTGGGCTCGCTTCTCGGCACACTGCCCGGCGCCGGCGTCGTGCTGGCGAGCTTCCTGTCCTATACGCTCGAGCGGCGCGTTGCCAAGAATCCGGAGCGCTTTGGACATGGCGCTATCGAAGGCGTTGCCGGTCCGGAGTCGGCCAACAACGCCGCTGCTCAATGCGGCTTCATCCCGTTGCTGTCGCTGGGCATACCCGCGAACGTGGCTACCGCTTTGCTGCTCGGCGCGTTTGTGATCCTCGGCGTGCAGCCAAGTCCTACCCTCATCAACACGCATCCAGATCTCTTCTGGGGAACGGTAGCCAGCATGTACGTGGGCAACGTCATGCTGCTTGTTCTCAATCTGCCTTTGATCGGCCTGTGGGTACAAATTCTTCGCATCCCCTATTCCATGCTGTTTCCCGGCGTTCTGCTGTTCGGCCTGATCGGCGTGTACATTGTCAACACGAGCATCGCCGAGGTCTGGATCATGATCATGTTCGGCCTCATCGGATATGTGATGAAGAAGACGGATTACGAGTTTGCCCCGATGGTCCTGGCGATGGTGATCGCGCCCATCTTCGAGAACGCATTCCGGCAGTCACTCATCCTGTCAGGCGGAAGCTTCTCGATCTTCGTGACCCAACCGCTGGCTGCATTCCTGGTCGCCTGCGCCGCAATCGCGCTCGTTCTGCAGCTCATTCCGCAGATCCGACAGATCACAGGCACACTGGAGAAGTAGTTGCGCACCGGAATGGGCGATTTGGCAGTCACACGACCTGCCGCACGCGCAGGTCTCGGATCAGAGCGGTGTCGTAGCCGAGCTCCGTGAGCACATCCTCCGTATGCTCGCCACGCTCCGGCGTCGCTGTTCGTATGCTCGCCGGCGTGCGCTCCATTTTGGCCGCCTGCCCTGTGAGACGGATCTCGCCCAAAGTGGGATGCTTGACCGGTACGGCCATGTCGAGGCACTGGACCTGTGGATCTGCAAAGACCTTGTCGATCGTCAGGACCGGACCGCACGGAATGCCCGCCGCGTTGAACTCGGCAATCCAGTGCTCGGCGGGGTGCTGACGCGTCTTGGCGGCGATGGCATCGTTGAGTGCTGCGCGATTGACGGCACGCGCCGCTCCCGTTGCAAAGCGGTTATCGCCGCGCAGTTCGGGTGCTTCCAGCACCGCGCAGCACTTCTCCCACATGCTTTCGCCGCCAGATGCAATGTTGATGGGGTCGGTCGCCGTAGGATAGAGACCTTGCGGCATGATCGTCGGATGATCGTTCCCGGTCGATTGAGGGACCTCGCCGGTAAACAGGTACTTTGAGGCTTGAAAATCCAGCAGTTGAATCTGGGCGGCCAATAGCGAGGAATGGACCCACTGCCCCTGTCCCGAGGTCTCTCGCTCGAGCAACGCCACTAGGATCGCCTGGGCGAGAAGATAACCGGACGTCAGATCGGCGATCGCGATGCCGACACGCACCGGACCTTGCCCCGGCAACCCGGTCACGGACATCAGGCCGCCCATGCCTTGAGCGATCTGATCGAAGCCCGGGCGGTTGGCATATGGACCGGTCTGACCAAAGCCTGAGATGGAACCATAGACGATGCGTGGGTTGACCTTGGAGCAGGCCTCGTAATCGATGCCGAGGCGATGCTTCACGTCTGGCCGATAGTTTTCCACGACGACATCGGCTCGCTGCACGAGATCGAGAAAGATCTTCTTTCCGTCCTCGGCTTTCAGATTGAGGGTCATACTGCGCTTGTTGCGATGTAGGTTCTGAAAATCGAAGTCGTGCCGCGGCTGGCCGAGGCCGCGCCCGCCGCTGATGGCCTCCGGCGCCTCGATCATCACCACGTCCGCCCCCCAATCTGCGAGTTGGCGAACGGCCGTTGGACCGGCACGTGCCTGCGTGAGGTCCAGAACCCGGAAGCGGGCTAGGGGCAGCGATGCTTTTGCAGTCATGCTCTTGTCCGATAGCTCAGGATGAATGGCGAGGTCGTGGTTGGTGACGACAACAATACGCGGCGCGCAATTCTATAACGCAGCTCCTTCCCAGCCGGACAACTTCGTGCGCCACTCCTTGGATACCTCCGCCGGCGTCACTCGGTCCGGCCCCAAGGCAACCAACACAGTATCGGCATCGGCGATCAGCGTGCCGTCCGCACGCCATATTTCCTGACGCAACGTGAACGATTTGCGGCCGATGCGCACGGTCTTGCAGCCACACACGAGCATATCCTGATAGAAGCCTTGAGCTCGGAAGCTACAGTCGACGCGGGCCAGGATCAGACCCAGCTCGTTCCATTCCACAAGCCCAACATCGATGGAATACTCGATGCGCGATTGCTCGAGCAGTCGGAACACAGCAACGTTGTTGAGATGTCCGAACACGTCGATATGCCCAATCTGGACGCTCATCGGCGTGTTGTGCCGGAAGTGCGCGGCTCGCGCTTCCGCCGTGCAGGGATGTGATGCGGAGCCTGTGTCAGTGCCGGTCAATAAACCCTCGAGGCGCAGCCATGAAAGCCGATAGACCGGCAGACCTTTGGTTTGGACATGAGCGCTACGGTAGGCGGAGCGCGGGGCTGACGGCAAGATGGAGTTTGCGCATTGCCCCAACACGCACGCTCATTGGCGAGGACTGACCGAAACGAGCCGTGCAATTCGGTTCCAAATTCTGCCCGTCCGTGCAAGGCCTACGAGGTGACTTTGAGTTCGAAGCGTGTTCTCTTGGTCGTGTCGCGGTCAATTCGCAAACTTCGGGATGCTAGCAAGAGCCATGACAGTCTTGGATAAGAATGATGGGGCCTGCCGTGCGCGCATCGGCATCGTCGTTCCGAGCGTCAATACCGTTATGGAGCCATGGGCCCAGCGAACGGTACCCCAGGACATCTCTGTGCATTTCTCGCGCATGTTTATTCCAGATCTCATTTCGCCCGAGACGCTCATAGAAATGGACCGCACGGAAGGCATGGCGGGAATTCGTCAGATCGCAAGTGCCAGGCCGAACGTCATCGCATATGGCTGCACGGCCTCCAGTATTGTCCAGGGCGTCGCATACGATCAGCATCTGCGCGAGGAAATCGAGTTCAAGTTCAAGGTCGCGGCGACTACCGCCGCCCACGCAATTCTGCAGGCGGCCAGTGCTCTCGGCGTGCGTAAGGTGTCGCTTGTGTCCCCCTACACCAGTGCCGTCGCCGAGGCCGAGCACGTCTATTTCGAATCCGCGGGACTGGAGGTGTTGGGTGGCGCGCACCTTGGCATTGATGATGGCTTTCGTCTCGCCTCACCGACCTCAGACGAGCTTTTTCAGTTGGGGCGCAAGTGGTGGAACACCGCGTCGGACGCGCTCATCGTCTCCTGCCTCAATACGCGCTCGCATGCCGTGATAGCGGCCCTGGAAGAGGCGCTCGGCAAACCTGTCATCACATCGACGCAAGCTACGCTTTGGCACGCTCTGCGATTGGCCACTGTCCGCGATCCCATCGCGGGATACGGTCGATTGCTCTCTCACCACTAGTTGATCCCGCGCTCATGATGTCCGGCTGAGTATTTCGCCGCGTCAATTTTATGGCGCAGCGGCAACGCAGGCGGCACGAGAGTTGGGATACAGATGCTCGAAACGCTGCCGGTTGCCAGCTAACTCAAACCTTCCTAAGCTTCTGTAAGCAAACAATCCGTGCAAGATCTCAAGGCGCGGGCAACATCGAGGAGGAAGCACGGTGCAGAAGCTTGTCAGGGGGGCAGTGCGGCAGGTGATTGCGTTCGCGTGTTGCCTAATCTCGGTATTCGTGGCGGTGGCCCCGGCCGTTGCACAAGACAAGATCGTCATCAAGTTCGGCTGGTCTGCATCGGATGGACCGCAGGACCCCTATGCGGTCGGCGCGCGTGCCTTCAAGCAGCGCGTCGAGGCTGCCACCGGTGGCCGCCTCGATGTCCAGCTGTACCCTAACCGTCAGCTCGGTGATGAAAAGCCTCTGGTCGAAGGCATGCGCCTTGGCACCGTCGATGCGGGCATAATCACCAACGCCGTGCTGGCACAGATCGAGCCGACGCTTCAGCTCAACGACCTGCCCTTCATGTTCGCCAATGAGGAGCAAGCTCGTGCCCATCTCGACGGACCGATCGGCCAGAAGCTCGGCGCCAATCTGGAGAAGAAGGGCGTCAAGCTGCTGGCCTGGATGGAGGGCGGTTTCCGCAACATGATCAACAACGTGCGGCCCGTGGATAAGCCGGAGGATGTTTCCGGCGTCAAGTTCCGTGTGATGCAGAACCCGGTCTACATCTCCATGTTCTCGTCATTGGGGGGAAACGCGGTGCCGATGGCCTGGGGCGAGGTGTTCACGGCAGTTCAGCAGGGCGCGATCGATGGTCTGGAGATCCCGCTCGCGATCATCGATCAGGCCAAGTACTTCGAGGTCACGAAGTATCTTTCGATCACCAATCATACGTATTCCGCGATCGGTCTGGTCATGTCGAAGCGCACCTTCGATCGCATGCCGGATGACATCAAGAAAGCAATCGTCGAGGTGAGCGCGCCGGCCGCCAAGGCGCAGCGCGAAGCAGCGACCGCCACGGCCAACGAAATTCTTGCCCGGCTTGAGAAGTCCGGCATGAAGGTCAATCGCATCAGCGATGTCAAACCTTTCCGCGCATCCGTCCAAGCGGTGTACGACAAGTTCAAGGACTCGATCGGCGCTGATTTGGTGAACGAGACGCTGGCGTCGGTACGGTGACGTCATCCTCGCCGATGCGGGCGCTCCCCGTTCGCGGTTTGGAGCGCCTGGTTGCCCTCGTAGCCTACGTGTTGCGCGCGAGCCTCGTGGTCGCCATGGCCATCATGCTCGCGTGCATCACGATCCAGGTCGTGATGCGCTACGTCTTTGGCAACGCGCCGTCCTGGTCTGAAGAGTTGGCTCTGCTCATGTTCTCATGGGCGACCATGGGCGGGTTCGCGCTTGGCGTCCGCGAGGGTTACCACGTCAGGTTGGATATCTTCATCAAGTTGCTGCCAGCGGTCTCGCGCCGCTGGGCCGAGACGGCGATCGACATGGCAACCGCGGCCTTCGGCGCCTATCTCGCATGGTCCGGTGTGCGCTTTCTCGACGTCACCGGCGGATCTGTATCGGCCGCCATCGGCTATCCGATAGAGGTCCTGCATGTGCTTGCTCCCGTGGCGGGCGGTTTGATTTGTCTGTTCGCCGCGTGGCGCGTGATCGCCGCGCCAGAGCCTGCGCCCGCGTCGGAGCTTGCGACGTGACCGCGAGCGTGATGCTGCTGACCGCGGGCTTTGCTGTGGCCGTCATGGCCGGCGTGCCCTTTGCCATCGCGATCGGCATCATCGTCACCCTCGTGCTCGTTCTCGCCGACATCGAGCCTGCGTTCCTCGCCCAGCAGCTCGTTGCCGGTTCTCAGTCGTTCAGCTTGCTCGCGATTCCGCTTTTCATGCTGGCGGGAGAGTTGATGACCGCCGGCGGCATGTCGCAGCGCCTTATCGACATGGCATCGGTGCTGGTGCGCCACCGCACTGGAGGGCTTGCCATGGTGGCCGTTCTCGCCGCTCTGGTATTTTCCTCCATATCCGGCTCCGCACCAGCGACCACGGCGGCGATCGGAACCATTCTTATCCCCGCGATGGCCAGCGCCGGCTACGACAAGGCTTTTGCTGCCGCGATCGCCGTGAGCGCCGGCGTTCTGGGCCCCCTGATTCCGCCGTCGATCGCCTTCGTCATATGGGGCACGATCGCGGAGCAGTCGATCAGTCGGCTGTTCCTGTCCGGTATCGTTCCAGGCCTCAGCATAGCGTTCGGGCTGCTCATCGTGTGCTATGTGCACGCCAAGCGCCACGGCGTTCCCAAGCAGCCAAGAGCGCCGTGGCCGGAGGTGCGGCAGGCATTTGCCAACGGAAAGTGGGCTCTCCTGTCGCCGGTGGTCGTGCTTGGCGGCATCTACGGCGGCGTCTTTACGCCGACCGAGGCCGCAGGCATGTCCTGCGTGTACGCTATCCTCATCGGCGCCCTCGTTGAACGCCGGCTGAAGTTGGCGTCGCTGCCCCAAATCGCCCTGCGTGCCGTTCGCACCAGCGCTATCGTCACGTCTATCGTCGCAGTGTCCACCGCCTTCGGCGTCTTGATTGCCCAGGAGCATGTGGCAATTGGCTTTGCGAGCTGGCTGGCCACGCACGTTCAGGAAAAGTGGATTGCGCTGGCTGGACTGAACATCGCCTTCTTCCTGCTCGCAGCCGTCATGGACGAGATCGCCATCATGGTCATCCTCGGGCCCATGCTGATCGCCATTGGCGGCAAGTTCGGCGTCGATCCGATCCACCTCGGCGCGATGATCGTCACCAACGTCGCCATCGGCATGGCTGCCCCGCCCATCGGCTACTGCCTGTTTGTCGGCATGGCCATCTCGGGCCTGAGCCTCGGCCGTATCTCACGCGCGATCTGGCCTCAAGTGCTCGTCATGCTGGTCGTCCTGTTCCTGACGACCTACATCCCGTCGTTCGCGCTGATGCTGCAGCCAAGGTGACTGGCGCGCCCGTCTTCGAGATGTGCACCACGTCTTGCAACGCAAAGCCACCGACAATGCGGAGGCTTCTCAAGACGTTCCTCCGAGATAGAGTTTCTTCACGAGATCATCGGCCTCGAGCTCGGCAACCGAGCGCGCATCGACGGCAATCTGGCCGTGGACGATGACATAGCCACGGTCCGCGATACGGATCGACTGATGGAAGTTCTGCTCTGCCATAAGCACAGTGAGGCCGAACTGTTGTTTCAGCTCGCCGATTTTGGTGATGGTTTGGGTTACAAGCAGCGGCGAGAGCCCGACGGAGGGCTCATCGACGAGCAGCAGCCGGGGCGCCGACATCAACGCACGCGCGATTGCCAGCATCTGCTGCTGGCCGCCAGACAGCGTGCCCGCGAGCTGGCGGCGGCGTTCTTTCAGGATCGGGAAGGTTTCGAACGCGGACTCGAGATTGCGAGCGATGGCCCCGCGCGCCTCCCGACGGAAGGCCCCGAGCATCAAATTTTCCTCGACCGTCAGCTTCGGAAAGAGCCGGCGGCCCTCGGGAACCAGGGCAACGCCGAGCTCGACGATGGCCTCGGGCGGCAGCCTGGTGAGGTCGTTTGCTGTCCCATTGATCTCGAGCGTGATCGTACCTTTGGTCGGCCGCACGAGCCCCATGATGCATTTCATGAGTGTGCTCTTGCCATTGCCGTTGGTGCCGAGCAGCACCACCGTCTCGCCCGCTGCGACGTCGATGGACACGCCGGATAGCGCACGCACGGCGCCGTAGCCTGCGTCGATGCCGTCAACTGTGAGCGTAAGCGCCAAGATAAGCCTCCTGGACGCGTTTCTCGGCCATCACCTCAGCGGGCGTGCCGGACGCTATGATGCGGCCCGCATCGAGGCACATCACGCGCTCGGAGAATCGCACCACCGCGTGCATGATGTGTTCGATCATGATGATCGTGATACCTTCGCTGTTGAGCTTGATGAGCAGATCGAGGACTTCATCGATCTCACCGCTCGAAAGACCGGCCATCGCCTCGTCCGAGATCAGCAGCTTCGGACGCGCCGCCATGGCACGAGCCAGCTCCAACCTGCGCAGTTCGACCTGGCTCAGCTCATTCGATGACCTTGAAGCTTTAGCTGCGAGTCCCATGCGCTCGAGCAGCGACATCACCTCCTGTTGTCTAGCGCTTGTTCCGAGACCGTGCCCAACCACTGCGAAGTCGAGGGCCACCATCAGGTTCTCGATCACTGTCATGCTTCTGAAGGGGCGCGGGATTTGAAAGCTGCGCGCAATGCCGCGACGTGTGCGAACGTAAGCCGGCAGGCGCGAGATGTTCTCGCCTTTGAACGAGATCGTGCCCGCATCGAGTCCAAAAACACCCGAGATGCAGTTGATCAGGGTTGTCTTTCCGGAGCCATTGGGGCCGACCAGACCGAACCGCTCTCCGGGCCTGATCGTGACGCTAACAGCGTCGAGCGCAGTGAAGCCGCCGAACCGCTTGGTCACGCCTTCGACGTCAAGAAGCGCGCCGCTCATGGCCGATTGCTCCCGTCCCCGCCGATACGAGCGCGGGCCCGCCGATAGAGGCCGAGAAGACCGTCGGGCGCGCCCACAACGAACAGCACGAGCATCAGGCCGAGCACGAGCACGTTCACCTCCGACGAGATGGTGACCGTGAGGAGCTGCTGTGTCGCGCCGAGCAGTAGGGCGCCAAGGATAGGTCCAATCCAATGCGCGGTGCCGCCAATCAGCGCCATGGCGAGTGCTGAGACCGAGTAGTTCAAATTGAATGCCGAGGCGGGATCGGCAAAGGAAAGGTACATCGCATTCGGCGCCCCAGCCGCACACATCAGGGCCCCGGAGATGACGCAGGCCAGGAGCTTGAGCCTTAATGTCGGCACGCCCGTGCATTCCGCGGCAAGCTCGTCGTCACGCAGCGCCTGCAGTCCGCGACCAATCCAGGAGCCTTGAATGAAGCGGGCGAGCGCGACGGCCACTACCACCATGACGGCACTCCCGACGAACAGCATCTTGACATAGCTGTCGAACGGCGCCGTCGCCGATGGTCGGATCATCTGCATGCCGGTCGCTCCGCCGACGAATTTCCAATTGATGATGAAGGTCTCGATGATGATCGTGAGGGCAATGGTCGCAATCGAGAAGAAGATACCGCGCATCCTGAGCGTAAGCAGTCCAACCAGGAAGCCGAGCAGGGCGCCAACCCCAGCGGCAGCGATGATCTGAACCAGAAGCGGTGCGCCGATCCACCTGAACAGAAAAACAGCGGTGTAGACGCCGAGGCCGAAGAATGCGCTCGTACCGAAGTTCACGTAGCCCGCGTAGCCGCCAAGAATATTCCAGGCGGTCGCGAGGATGATGAACTGCAAGATCACATAGCCGGCAAAGAACGGGTATTCGTTCTTGATCAGAAATGTCGCACTCGCTGCGGCGACGATGAAGAGCGCCGCAACCGCCCAGAACGTCCATCCGCGCTGCGCTTCCCCCATCGCGCTCTATCTCCCGAACAGGCCTTGCGGGCGCACAGCCAGGACAGCAAGCAGCATCGCAAACGATATGGCGGGCGCCCACGAGGCACCGTATAGGGTAAGGACGATCGATTCCGCGACGCCGAGGATGATCGCGGCGACCAGCGTTCCCGTCATGCTGCCGAGGCCCGCCATCACGACCACGCAGAATGTGCGCCCGATGTAGGCGCGATCAAGCGTCGGGTCGACTGGCGACACGATGATGAGCAGAGCGCCCGCGGGCCCGAGCACTGCGGTTGCAATGCCGAAGGCCCATTGCTTGATCGCGATCGGGTTGGCGCCCATCAGGCGCAGCGCCATCTCGTCCTGCGCGACGGCGCGAATGGCTCGGCCCGTGAATGTGCGTGACAAATAGAGTGTAAGCAGCGCGGTCAGAGTCAGCGCGACAGCAAAGGCGACAAGCAGACGCAAGGGAATGCGCATGTCGGCGATTTCGACGCTTTTGCCGATATAGAGCGCCTGCGCAGAACGCTGATCGACACCAAACATCAGGATGATTGCCACTTCGATGACGAAGGCGACGCCGAAGAAGAAGGCGATGCCGCGCACGCCCGCATCGCTACCGCGACGCTCGAATGTCTCGTAGTAGAGGCGGTAGGACAGGATGCCGAACAAGAAGAACACGGGCGCCAGCATCAGTCCGGCAACGATGGGGTCGATCCCGATCTGGTTGAAGACATACGTCCCATAGGCAGCGAGCACGAGGAAAGCTGGATGGGCAACGTGCGGCACATCGAGAAGACCGAACGAGACCGATAGCCCGATGCTGACGGCTGCGTAGAAGCAGCCGACCAGCACGCCGAGCACGATGGCGTCCAGAAGCAGCTCGAGGGAGAACATGCACGCTCCAATCCCCTCTCTCCATCGCATTCGCGATGAGGAGGGCCGAGGTGCGGAGCCGCTGCTCGCGCTGAGCGCTTACTGCCACTCCTCACCCCTAGCCTCTGCCTGACCGTGTGAACGAAACGGTTGTCTGATTACTTCCTGGCTTTCTCGAAGGGCACTACGACCTCGCCTGTCTTCAAGTTCTCGGGAAACAGGATCACCTGCTTGCCGGCAGTCTTGAATTGATCGAGGTTCTTGTCGATCACACCGCGATACTGCGCCTGCAGTGTCGCGGAGACCTTGCGTTCGCCGTCTGGCCCGAACGCGATTGGCCCGACGATCGTCTTATGCTCGTTATCGCGCAGGTATTTGGCGATAGCCTTTTGATCGAGACCCTTCGTGGCGTTTACAGCGGCTTCGAGCATCTGGCCGCTCGCGTAGCCGAACGGTGCCAGGTAGTAACCGAGCGGATCGACCTTGGCCTCGATGGCACGCGGGGTGTACTTGGCGAAGAACTCTTTCGTGCCGTCGAAGTACATGCTCGGTTCCGGCAACCAGCTGTTGTAGTTGACCACGCCATTTAGAAGCGAGCCCATGGATTCCAGATTAGAGGCGAACTGCAGCCCGACCATGCCGCCGCCGAAGACCTTGACGTTCTCACCGACGCCGATCTCGTTTACGGCACGCAGGATGCCGACCGAGTCCGGCGGATAGGATGCAACGAATACCATGTCGGGCTTCGCCGCCTTGAGCGCCCGGATCATTGCCGAGAACTCGACCGTATTGGGCGGATAGCTCTGCTCATAGACGAGAGACATCGAGCGCTCGGCGGCGACGGCCTTGGCGGTCTTTGCTACGTTCTGCGCGAACTCCTGATCGGCGGCCAGAATCGCAATGGACTTCGCGCCGGCCTTGGTGCCGATGTCGATGAAGGACTTGGCCCAGCTGTCGGCAGGGCCCCACGGCGCATTGTTGAACCACATGTCGTGCTTGACCTTGCTGTTCACCTGAAACGAGAAATTGCCCATGAGCAGCAGGCCTCGCTCCCTGACGAGCGGCATGATCGCCGCGGTCTGCACGGTGGCGTAGGGAGCAAACAGGATGTCGACCTTGTCGACGTCGAGTAGCTTGGCGTAGATCACCGGGCTTTCGGTTGCACTGGACTTGTCATCATAGACGAACAGCTCCACCTTGCGGCCAAGCATGCCGCCCCTGGCGTTGACGTCGTCGCGCCAAATCTCGATGCCGATCAGGGAAGACTTGCCGCCGGCGGCAAGTCCGCCGGTTGCCGGCATGCTCATGCCGATCTTGATCGGTTGCTGAGCGATTGCCGGAGGAGCGCAACAAAGCGGCACTGCCAACATGAAGCCAAGGGCCGCAAGGACGTTTCTGCGTCTCATGGTGTCCTCCCGTGTGTTGCTTGGCCGGGCTTTCAAACTCCCGACTTGCTGATCGTTTAGTCGGCTCGTTTCAGCTATCGCCCAAACAGCGAGCCAAGCACGCCCTTCCGCGCTGGCTCAGCCGCTGGAGCGGCATCGTTCGCCTTTGCCTTAAAGATTGCCGCGGGGTCCGCACCCACGCGCCCGGTTTTCTTGTCCGCTACACCCTCGCGCGAAAGGGCCAGGTCGAAGCGCAGGCTCGGGACGGCTTTCAGGGGGCAAGCTGGATCGTTGTGCTTCAACTCGGCAACGAGATCAGCGGAGGAACCGAACACCACATCGTCGGCAATGTGCGCGTCCCCTTTGACGTAGAGCGCAGTTACAAGCTCGCGATAGCCGGGCGCACTGACGAGGAAGTGGATGTGGGCCGGCCGCATGCCATGGCGGCCCTGATCGTTGACGAGCTTGCCGACGGGGCCATCCATCGGAATTGAATAGCCGATCGGACGCACGGTCCGCAGCGCATAGTTCCCCTGCGTATCAGTGGTGAATACACCACGATAGTCCGTTCCGCTGGCATCGACTTGGATGTCGTAGAGACCGTCCGCGCCCGTCTGCCAGACCGACACTTGAGCATTCGCCAGCGGCTCGCCGCGAACGTTGGTGACCTTGCCCCACAGCGCGACCTCAGTGCCGGGTGTGACTTTATTGGCGATCTGTGCTCCGGCTTCGAGCCGCGGCGCATTCTCCCGAAAGAACGGGCCGAGCAGGCTCGTGTGGGTTGCCTCCTCGAGCGCGGTGCGGTCGTGCAGCCCGTTGACCAGCGCGGAAAGCCCTAGCGTGTCCGACAGCAGAATGAACTCCTGCCGCTCCGGCGTGCACATCTTGCCGACGGCGGTCATGAATTCGATGCCTTTGAGCCACTCGGCCGGTGTCAGCTCGACCTCGCGGGCGAAAGCGTGCAGATGCTTCACGGCCGCGGCCATAACCTCCTTCAGGCGTGGATCGGACGTGGACGCCATCTGCTCGACGACGGCCTCGGTGATCGTCTCGGGGGTCAGCTCACGCATTGGGTCCTCCTTGTAAAGCGCCGGTCAGCGTCTCGGCACGGCTAGCGGCTGCCAGATGCTCTCGGGTACGGACAATTGCGCGAAGGCTTGCGCGCAGCACGGGTGCAACGCGTCATTGACTGCGTGTATGATTGTGGTTGGCGCGACTGCGGTCCCGGCGTCGCTTGGCCCCTGGGGGTGAGCGGCAAGCTGGGCATCGATATATGCTGCGCTTTGCAGCCGAAACACTTCGGCGAGCGCGTAAGGGCGCTCGGAGCGGAACAAACGAGCCTTCATGCGCCTCCCAAAGATGATCGTCTCGCGCGATCGTGCATGCGACGATATCGGTGCCCGTCGATGACGGCAAGCTGCATTGGTAGAAGCGGTCTTGGACCAGTGGCAGGCCGGATCACACTACGTTCTCTGCCCGCAGGCTCGCGATGGCACAGCTCATGCCGCCTGGGCTACTCTTGGCATTCACAACGCGGAGGACCTCGCATTGGCGATGCCCCTCCGTCTCGCTCCGGAAACGGGGCCACGAGAGGGGAGGCACAATCATGGCAGTCGCAGACGCACGGCAATTTGGACTGACCGAGGAGCAGCTGCGCACCATGCCGACGGTCTATCGCGACGACCTCTTCAAGGGCAAGGTCGTGGCTGTCACTGGCGCTGGCAGCGGCTTCGGATTCGCTATCGCAACACTGTTTGCGCGCCTGGGCGCCGATGTTGCCGTTTTGGGGCGCAACGAGGACCGACTGACACATGCCAAGGACTACTTTGAGGCCCTTGGTGCACGGGTCTACGCCGAAGCCGTAAACATCCGCGATCACGAGCGATGCACCGCTTACATCGCCAACATCTGGCGCGAGCTCGGACGCCTCGATGCACTCATCAACAATGCCGGCGGTCAGTTCGCGCAGATGGCGCTCGACTTCAAGCCGAAAGGTTGGAATGCGGTCATCGACAACAACCTCAACGGCACCTGGTACATGATGCAGGCTGCCGCCAAGCAGTGGGTTGCGCGCAAGGCAACGGGATCAATCGTCAATATCGTCGCCGATTTCTGGCGCGGTATGCCGGGCATTGCGCACACGGCCGCCGCACGCGCCGGCGTCACCTATTTGTCGAAGAGCGTTGCTGTCGAGTGGGCACCGTTCGATATCCGCGTCAACTGCATTGCACCGGGCGTTCTCGAGACCTCAGGCTTCGCTCACTATCCGCCGGAGGGGCTCAAGACGTACGTGGAGGCCAATCCTATGAAGAGGCCCGGCGATGTCTGGGACGTAGCCGAAGCCTGCGTCTACCTCGCCGCGCCCTCGGCCAAATTCATCACCGGTGAGGTGCTGACCGTCGATGGCGGTCAGCAATGTTGGGGCGATCCATGGCCCACCGGCCGCCCCGATCATTTCAAAGTGGGATAGGGCGGGAGGGGCAGCAAGAAAAGCGAGCGCTCATGGACTTGACGGTTTCGGCAGATCCAACGGCCAGGTTGCGCGCAGCTCCAGCTCGGTCAAAACGCACTGGAGATGCGTGCCCAGCTGTCCGCGGCAAGGCTGTCTGGCTCATTCATGAGCCCGCCGCGCGGGTACTCCAAGCGGGCAGCGCAAACAACGGTCTTTCAAAGACCTGCCGTCCTCGGTTCTGTCTTGTTCAACGTTGCATAGATACCAGTGCGTGCAAGATATGCTTGCGATGCTCGATTATTCGCGCCAGCAGCAGCTCGAACTTGCGCATTGTGGTTTTGGCCTCGGTTGGATCCTCACCCTCACGCTGTAATTTCAGAATGCGGGCCATTTGGTCTTCGATGCGCTGGTCACACTCAGCTACCTGCCGATTGGCATCTTCAAGCTCCGTGTAGAGGTCTGTCATCGCCACCTCCGGCTGCCTACGCGAAGCCCTGGCAAGATTGTAGGGTGGCTGCCGGATCGTCGGGCTTGCTGAAGAACCGGCTCTGCGGCACCAGCCGTGCGGGCACGGGTACGTTCCCTGAGACGTAAATAACGGGCATCGTCGGCTGCGCCGCACGAAAGGCTTCCGCCACATCCCAGCCGGTCAACTCACCCCTCAGTTGGATGTCCGTGACAAGAATATCGATCTGCTGGCGTGCGTTGAGCATGGCGATCGCCTGCTCGGCGCTATCTGTTTCAAGAGTGCGCCAACCAGCGCCGCGCAGATGACTGACGATGAAGTCGCGCACCAGCCAGTCATCCTCGACGACAAGTACCACCGGCTGCCCTGTGCGAGGCACGGGCCACGTCCTTTCCGGGTAGTGGGTCTAGCCGATCGCCGCGAGCATCCAACTCGACCGCTCAACTGGCGGATCATGCACTCTGTTCCGAGAAATGTACGAAATCAAACAAAACCTCAGAAATTAGGTGATTGCACCGATCCGGCGTAGGGTGCGGCATCGCCTGCATCTACATGGGACGCAGGCGGCAGAGAGACGGCTGGTGCTCTCCCTGAACCAGGGATCGAGCCATGCCAGAGCCCATCACGCGCGGCGATATTTCCAATTTCATCCTCAAGCGCTTGTCAAATGACGACTTCGGCCTGCTGCAACCGCACCTTGATACGACCCGCCTGCCCGTGCACAAGGCCTTGGAAGCCCGCAACCGCAAGATCAGAACCATCTACTTCATGGAGAGCGGCTTCGCCTCGGTGGTGGCCAATGGCTCCACGCGGCCGAGCATCGAGGTCGGTCTTATCGGCCGCGAAGGCATGAGCGGTTTAGCCGTGGTCTTGGGCAGTGACCGTCCCGCGCATGAGACCTACATACAGGCCGCTGGCAGCGGTTTGTGCCTTGCCGCCGACAGCCTGCGACGGGCTATCGACAGGAGTACCTCGCTGCACCGCGAGCTGCTCAAGGCGGCCTATGCCTTCCAGACGCAGGTCACGCAGACGGCCCTCGCCAACGGTCGCAGCAAGATCGAGGAGCGGCTCGCCCGCTGGCTGCTGATGGCCGATGACCGAATCGACGGCGATGAGCTGCCGCTGACACACGAGTTCCTGTCGTTGATGTTGGGCGTGCAGCGGTCGGGAGTCACGCTTGCCGTGCAGGCGTTGGAACAAGATGGGTTGATCGCGGCACGCCGGGGCCGGAACAGCATCCTCAACCGCGCCAGGTTGGAAAGAAAGAGCAACGGTACCTACACGCCGCAAAAGTGAAAGCCGTCTGACACCGCAAATGATCGGTTCTGTTAGCACGAATGTGCGAAATCAGACCATGATGTGGCGCCGACGGCGCATGCGAGCTGTGTGAAAGGTATGTCTGTTCTAGCACTTCGCCGACATTGCGATCGGGCGGCGCTCAGACGCCCGATGCTAAGGGAAGAGCGGACCTAACGGTTCGGTCGACATACGTTTGCGAGTGCATTGCTCGAAACAGCTACGGCCTAGGGGAGTGTGTGTGCTGCAGCCCCTTCCGGCGTCGGTCATGCCCACGAATGTCCGATTGGGTCTAGACCGGATCAGTTTTCTCTCACCAGTTTCAGAACCTCGGCGCCATAGCGCTGCAGCTTGCTCTGGCCGACGCCACTGACACCCTTGAGGGCTTCCGCATTCGCCGGACGTCGGCGCGCGATGTCGGCCAGCGTCGCATCGTGAAAGATCACATAGGGTGGCACATGCTGCTCGGCGGCGCGGTCGCGCCGCCACGCACGCAGCGCCTCGAACAGGGCGGCGTCTGCGGCATCCACCGCCGGCCCGTCGCTGCGGCGCTTGCGTGCGCGGCCCGAGCGGCTGGCCGCATCCGCGCTTTCGCCGGCCGGCATCCGGCGCACCGCGACACGGCGTTCGCCGCGATAGACCGCTCGCACGTCGTCGGCCTCGCCGAGCCCGATAAGCGGCCGGCCCTCGTTGGGGTCTTCGCACAGCAGGCCTTCGAACAGGAGCTGATCGATGAGATCGCGCCAGCCGCCGGAGCTGAATTCGACCCCGATGCCGTAGGTCGACATTGCGGTTTCGGAAGACGGTGCATCCTTGGTCTTGCCGAGCAAGTGATCGACGATGCGCCCGCGGCCGAAGCGCCCGCCCAGGCGATGCACGGCCGAAAGTGCCTTCTGCGCCGCTTCGGTCACGTCGGTGGCCTTGGGCGCAGTGATGCAGAGGTCGCATATCCCGCACGGCTGCACTCCGGTCTCGCCGAAATAGCGGCGCACGGCGGCCGGCCGGCAGCCGGCGCCGTCGAGCATGGCGTAGAACTGGCGCAACTTGCGGATTTGCACGGACTTGACGCTGGCATCCACATCGCGGCTGTGGATCCGGCGCATGGCCCAGGCGAGATCGGAGGCCGAGTACAGTGTGATGCCCTCAGCGACGGCGCCGTCGCGGCCGGCCCGACCAACCTCCTGCCAGTAGGCCTCGATCGCCGCCGGCGGATCGGCGTGGATGACATAGCGGACGTCGGGCTTGTCGACGCCCATGCCGAAGGCGATGGTCGCGACCATGACGGCAGCGTCCGCCTCCAGGAACTGCTCGAGCCGCGTCGCGCGCACATCCTTGTCATGACCGGCGTGGTAGGCCAGCGCCGGTACGCCGGCGGCCACCAGCCGTTCCGCCAGCTTGTCGACACCGTCGCGCGAGCCGGCATAAATTACGCCCGAGCGTTTGGGCCGCTCGGCCACCAGCTCTAGCACGCGGCCATGCCCATGCCCTCGCTTGCGCTCGGCCGAGAGGGCGAGCTCGGGACGCGCGAAGCTGTCGACGAACTCCCGCGCGGCCCCAAGCTGCAGCTCGATGCGGATATCCTCGCGCGTGCGTGCATCGGCGGTGGCGGTGACAGCTAGGCGCGGTACCTGCGGAAAGATTTCCGCCAGCCGGCCTAGCATGCGGTACTCCGGACGGAAGTCGTGGCCCCACTGGCTGACGCAGTGGGCCTCGTCGATGGCCACCAGGGCCAGCGGTAGTCCGGAGAGGCGCTGCAGCATGGACGTCTGCATCAGGCCCTCCGGCGACAGGTAGAGCAAGTTCAGCGCACCCTCGCCTACGCGGCGCCAGATATCGCCGCGGGCCTCATGACTCGTCGAGGAGTTCGAGCCGCTCGGCGGCCACGCCTGATTGCTGCAGAGCTGCAACCTGATCGGCCATCAGCGCGATCAGCGGCGAGATCACGAGGCCGAGGCCGCGGCGAACCAGCGCCGGGATCTGGTAGCACAGGCTCTTGCCGCCGCCGGTCGGCAGCACCGCCAGCGCACTGCGGCCGGCCAGCACTTCGCCAATCACGCCGGCCTGCAGGCCGCGGAACTCGGTGTGACCGAACGTCCTGCGCAGGATGGCGCGCGCGGCATCGAGGGATGCCGCCGCCGGCAATCGATCCAGGAAAACTGAGGAATCAGCAGCCACGAACGTCTTATGGGGCAGCCGTGCCAGGCATGCAAACAGCTGCAAACAGCTCGAGCGTCGAGTGCCGCAAGACTGCATGGATCCGCTTGGCCCGGCAGCGGATCGTAGCCGAGTCTGTGCATCATCACTGCGTTGAGGGTCGCGCTGACGCGCGTGATTCTTGACGCCCATTGATCCGTTACGTCGCAGCCGCCATGCGATTGGCTATACGGCGCTCTGCGGCTGTGACGATGGCGAGGCGAATTGCAGCGTTTGAAGACAGATCGCCGTCGATATGGAGCCGCTGCTCGCGCGCTAGTGAGCGTAGGTCCTGAGCACTCTCGATCGTAGCCAATGCTGCAAGTGCAGCGTCGCGCCCCTCTTTGCGCAGGACGACAATGACATTGGGCGTGAATGGATCAAACTTTGGCGCCACGGCAGCCCCAACCAAGTTCGCCACCGAGGAATCTGCGAGGCTGTCCTCGTTCGGTTCTGCGTGCGCACCTTTGCGGACGCGCAGTAACGCGATGTCTCCACGGAGCCGCTGCACTATCCAGGTGCGTTGGTCATCCGACAGATCGATGGCCTGCAAAACGCGCCGGAAGTAGGCTTCCAATGAAGCGCCCGACAGAGCTTTGGTTTTCTTTCCCATCGCTATCAAGCGGTTTTGGCCAGCTGCCCTAACCCACCAGCTAATTCGCTGTGGAGCGCGCGTAGGTGAGGCAGCGCATCTCCGTACTTTACTTCCATCGTCTTCTTTGTCTCGTCCCAATCGGAGGCGCGTGCAATGCTCGAAAGAGTTGGGATGCGCGTCCTCAGCATTGGGTGATCGAGAGCGAGTTGATCGATCAGGAGCCGCTCGTGACCCTCGCCAGACCAGCAATTCGGTAGGCAAGAATAGCGCCGCCGCTCGAGCGGGATGGTCGCGAGCTGTTCGGCCGTTTCGGCGCGTTCGATCAACATCGCGACGCGGTCGAGCCCGAACTGTGCAACGTAGTCGGCTCGAAATGGCACCAGCACGTGGTCGGCAAGATCAAGCGCGGCAAGGGCCGCCAAGGAAAGGCCTGGGGGACAGTCAAGAACGACCAGGTCGGCATCCATACCGAAATGCCTCATCAGCCGCTTCATGCGTGCGCGAATTTGTACAGCCACCGCGTCCGCATCCAGGTCCTTCTTGGCATGTCTCAGCAGCAGTTCACCCTGAATGTCCTCCAACTGCTGGGACCCGGGGAGCAGGGAAATCCGACCTGGCGTAGACCGGAACGCTGTCAGCCATTTCCCACGCGAGTGCGCTATGTCGCCAACGTCGCTCAACACATAGGCCGACTTGTCGTCGGCGACCTTGTCAAAGCGATCATAGAAATAATCCGAGATTGTGCGACCTCGCTGGCATGCGCGCTGCCACTCCTCGCCACCGATCAGCATCAACGAAGCGTTGCACTGCGTGTCGAGGTCCATCACCAGGACACGCAGCCCAGACCAGGCGGCAAACGCGTGTGCAAGCATGATGGACAGGGTCGATTTGCCCACTCCACCCTTCCGGTTTGACACTGCAAGGAATTGCGGCATGTCCACCCTGTTCTCAGAAGGAGGGTGGAGATAGATGATTCGTGCACGTGCAGCAGCATCGAATGCTCGCACAAGTTTCGTGGCGCTACGGCATGATGGCGCTCCGAATCGCTTAGCTAAGCTGTGCCGGTGCTTACGGTCAGAGTACCTAACGGCCGACGTTAGCCTTGCACCAGTCGATGAATCTCTTGACCAATGAACGCGGCAAGCGGAAGGTCAAATACCTAGTATCCCAACGACATACGAACGCCGGGAGGAATTCATGAGACTTCGCGCGAAGGCGAGCGCACTCGCGTGCGCCGCGGCAATTGCGGTTGCGCCTACTATGCCGTCGTTCGCCCAGGAAAGCATCCGAATGGCGACGAGCTGGCCGGGCGGCTTGTTTCTCGACTCCTTCGCCAAAGGTTTTGCCAACAACGCCGAGAAGCTGACCAACGGGAAGGTCAAGTTCCAAGTCTTCCCGGGCGGCACGATTGGCTCGGCGCTGAAGGTCACCGAGACGGTTCAAAAGAAGATCGCTCCGTCGGGTAACGCATCGCCGAACTACGACTGGGGTGTGGACAAGGCCGGCGTGATCTTTGCCGGCTACGTCGGCTCACCCGGCATCGAGGCTCACCTGCACTGGCTGTATGAGGCAGGTGGCGCAAAAATGTGGGCCGAGTGGCGCATGGAGAAGTTCGGGCTGGTGGCGCTGCCTTGCGGGGCGCACTCGGACGAGATCCACATGCACTCGCGCAAGCCGGTGACAAAGCCCGAGGATCTGAAAGGGCTCAAGCTGCGCACTGCCGGCGCCTGGGCGGAGGTGGCGGCCTCCCTCGGTGCATCCACGGTCATCCTGGCCGGCGGCGAGGTGTATCCGGCGCTGGAGCGCGGCGTCGTCGATGCGATCGAATGGGGCACGCCCGCGATCAATCTGCCGCTCGGCTTTCACAAGATCGCCAAATACGTGATCCTGCCCGGCCTGCATCAGCCGGCCGCGGTGCAGGAGTGCATCTTCGACAAAGGGCTCTGGGACGGGTTCGATGCCCATACCAAAGTGCTTCTAGAGGAAGCTGCCAAGAAGACGACGCTCGAGTCGTGGATGTCGCTCACGTATCAGGACACGGGCGCGCTCAGCAAATACAAGGAGGATGGCGCCGAGGTGCTGTACGTGGAGCCCAGCTACACGGAAGCCGTGCGGAAGGCCACGCGTGAGTGGGAGGACAAGACCGCTGCGGAGAATGCCTGGTTCAAGAAGGCGCTCGAAAGCAAGCGCGAGTTCGAGGCCCGGTGGAACGGGGCCAAGGGCTATCGCTCGGAATTCAAGTGAGGCATCCGCCTGTCGCAAGACTGCGACACAAGAAGGCTTCGGCCGTCGATCGGCCGAAGCCCGCGTAGAGGTTCCTCATGCGAAATCTGGTGCGAGCGATCGACCGTTTGAGCGGGGCCTGCGGCGTCGTTGCCGCAGTTCTCGTCATCGTCCTCATCATCCTCATGCTCTATGACGTCGTTCTCAGGTACGGGTTTAATGCACCCACGCTCTGGGGGTTCGACGTCAACACCTGGCTGATGGGCGCGGCTTTCATTCTGTCGATCGGCTACGCGCTGTCGCACGACGCGCACGTGCGCGTCGACCTGCTCTACACGCCGCAGACGCGTCCGCGCTTGCGCTATGTCGATGTCATAGGCTTCACGCTGATCCTGCTGCCGGCATCGGCCTGGATCACCTGGGGGCTCTGGCACTATTTCTTCGAGGCCTATCGCACCGGCGAGCGATCCGGCTCGTCGGCCTGGAACCCGGTGCTCTGGCCGTTCCGCCTCATTCTCTTCGTCGGCTTTCTTGCGTTCACGCTGCAGATCCTCGCCGAGATCATCAAGCGGGTCTACTCGATCATGGGTCGCCCGCTCGTCCGAGAGGCCGAGGAGGAACGGGCCACCGTCTGATCCGACCGCGAGCCGACCGGCGTCGAACACTTCCAACCTTGCCGGCCGATGGCGCGGCCGATCCGAGAGGACTGTATGTCGTCACTGTGGATGTTTCCGGCCCTGCTCGCCGGTATTTTGACCGGCTTTCCCGTGTCGTTCGTGATGCTGACGCTGGCGATCCTGTTCGGCCTGCAATCGTTCGGCACGGTCGGCCTGCTGCATCAGTCGCTGTTGAAGATCGAGGAGGTTGCTACAGCGCAGGTCCTGGCAGCCGTACCGCTCTTCATCTTCATGGGGGCTATGTTCGAGGCATCCGGCATCGCCTCGCGCCTGTTCGAGGCCATCCACATGTGGACCCGCCGCATTCCCGGCGGCATGGCGATCGGGACAGTCCTCATGTGCGTCGTGTTCGCGGCAACGAGCGGTGTCGTGGGCGCGACGGAAACCGTGGTCGGATTGCTCGCCATCCCGGCCATGCTGCGCCACAACTACAACAAGCCCCTGATCTGCGGCACGATCTGCGCGGGCGGCTCGCTTGGCACCATCATCCCGCCGTCCGTTCTCGCGGTGGTGATCGGCCCGGTGGCCAATGCCTCGGTTGGCTCGATCCTGATCGGCATGATCGTGCCGGGGCTGATGCTGGCCGCCAGCTACATTGTCTACATCTTCGTGCGCTGCTTGCTGCGGCCGCAAGATGGCCCGCGCATCGAGGGCGAGCCCGTGCCTCCCTTGGCCGATCGCCTGGTGCTTACGGTGCAGGTGCTGATCCCTCCCGTGATCGTCATCATCGCCGTGCTCGGCTCGATGATGGCCGGCATCGCCACACCGACGGAGGCCTCCGCGACGGGCGCGCTGGGCACGGTGTTGCTGGCCGCCGCCTACGGACGGCTCACATGGCCGACACTCGTCGAACTCGACGCTGCGCACGGTGCGCATCACGGCGATGATCCTGTTCATCGTCACCTGCGGATCGATTTTTGCGTCCATTTTCGTCGGCTCGGGCGGCCTGGAGACGATCGACCGCATGATGAAGGCCACGAATGTCGGCCCCTGGGGGCTGTTCGGCGTCGTGATGTTTATTACCTTCCTCGCAGGATTTATGCTCGATCCGCTCGTCATCATCCTCATCATAGTACCGATCACCGCGCCTCTGATCGTGAGCGCCGGCTTTGATGTGGTGTGGTTCTGCGTGGTCTTCCTCGTGATGCTGCAAACCGCTTATCTGACGCCGCCGATGGCGCCATCGATCTTCTATCTGCGCGGCATAGCGCCGAAGGAGATCACGTTGCGCCACATGTACGTCGGCATCTGGCCGTTCATCGGCCTTCAGCTGCTCGTGCTTTGTACGATCATTGCCTTTCCGCGCTGCGTCACCTGGCTGCCGGCGTTGATGATCGGCCGATAGCAGCCGCGTTGAAGCCCCTGATAAGTACGATCAAACGACGAATTTTTGACCCCTGACAGTCGTAGCGCTTTTGGTTAGTCTGGCTGAAAGCCCAGGCGACCACCGCGCAACAGGAAGCCGGCAAAAGAAGAACAACGGGAGGAGCATTTCCGTGCCACACGTCTCACGGCGCACGTTTGCGGCTGGCCTCGCCCTCTCAGGCCTGTCGCCTGCGGTAATAGCGAGCGCCCAGACGGTCGCAACCTACCCAGTCAAGCCGATCAAGCTGGTCGTGCCATTCCCGCCAGGGGGGGCCTCGGACTTTACGGCACGCGTGCTGGCGCAAAAGATGAGCGAAGGCCTGGGCCAGCCAGTGATCATCGATACCAAGCCAGGAGCCGGCACTACTATTGCCAACGATGCCGTGGCCAAGGCAGCGCCCGACGGTTACACGCTGCTGCAGGTGAACCGCGATATTGTGATCGCCCCCAGCACCTACGCGAGCCTGCCGTACGACACGCTCAAGAGTTTCGCGTGGATCGGCAAGGCCGCCGATGGGCCCTTCGTCCTGGTCGTCAATCCCTCGGTGCCGGCAAAATCTTTGGCTGAGCTCGCGGCCCTGGCTAAAGCCAAGCCGGGCACAGTGGCCTACGGCAATCTCGCTGTCGGCGGCCTGGCGCATATGAATGTCGAAGCCCTGATGCGGCATCTCGACATCAACCTGCTGCAGGTTCCCTACAAGGGGGCCGGGCCCGCGCTCAATGCGGCGGTGGCAGGAGAGGTCCCGGTGACGTTGGTGGCAACGACGGGTGCCCTCCCGTTCGTTCGCGAAGGGCGCTTGCGTGCATTGGCCGTCGGGACCGAGACGCGCCATCCTTTGTTTCCGGATGTGCCAACGGTCAGCGAGGCGGGTGGTGGCGTCGATACGGTGCGTCCGACATTCTTCGGGCTTGGAGCGCCGGCAGGAACACCGCAACCGATCATCGACAGACTGAGTGCCGAGTTGAAGCGCGTGATGAGCCTGCCTGACGTCTTGGACAAGCTCGTTCAGAGCGGTCTTGTTCCAGCCTACAGCACGGCGGAAGCTTTGGGCGACACGGTGGCGAAGGACATCACCCACTTCGGAAAGCTTATCAAGGCGATCGGCCTAACGCCGCAGTGAGGGCTGCGTGCCTCAACCCTCTGGTATCTGCTGCAGCAGCCGCCCCTTGCCGGAGAGAGGCGTGCTGATCCGCATCGCGCGCAGTATGCCCCAAAGGGCTGCCTGATTGGTGGTGATCACCGGCTTGCCGAACTGCTGCTCCCATGCCGCGATCCGGTCCATGGTGGGAAAGTTGCCGCCCGGTACCACCAGCGCGTCGATGTCCGGGCGATCGATCCGGCTGAATGCAGCTTGGGCCACGCCGGCGTCCATCTTGCCGATGGCGTAGGAGTTGGTCGCACCCAGGCTTTCCGAGGCGACGACGGTCATCCCGTACTTGGTCTCGTAGTAGCGCTTCGCCCGCGCGATGACGTCATCCGAATACGGCGTCGCCATCGCGATGCGCAGCGTTCCGAGCGCGCGCAGCGCCCGGCCGATGGCCTGGGCCGAGGTCAAGGATGGCACGCCTGACGCCTCGGTCATGCGCCTCACCGTCACCTCGTCGTAGTCATCGTCAAAGAGGCTGGCGGAGGTTTGCACCAGCGCGATCACCTCTACCCGCGCGTCACCCAGCATTTTCGCCTGGTAGGCTACATCAGCATCGAGGCTCGGCGAAAACGGCGTAGGGCCACCCTTGCCAAGGCGTGCCGTGTGCATTTGTAAATCCGGCCCCAAGCGACAGAACTCGGTCTCACACGTGGTGTTGGTGGAGGGAACCAGGATCCCGAAATGACGCGACATGACGAATTCCCTCAGATGAAGCCCGCTCAACTAAGGCGCGACGTTGATGTGGATGTCCGTGTGTCTGTTATCTAGCAACGGCGGCCCGAGATCAATCGAGCGAAGCCACAGGCAACGGCTCGGTAGCCGCCGGAGATTGAGTCTCTTTTTGGCAGATCCAACCTGCGCGGCGGCTAGGTTGCGCGCAGCCCCTAGGTGTTCAGCTCGGTCAACATGCACTGGGGATGGACCGGCTTTCCGCAGCAAGCCTGTCTGCCTCATCCATGCACCCGCGTTGGCACTCCAAGCGGGCAGCGCAATGGCGTGTACCCGCCACGGAGGTAGGATCAAAGGCGAGCCGTTGCTAGCCTGCTACGGGCAACACGAGGTTCCTATGAAATTGATGGGGGAACGGAGCCAAGGTGCTTCACGATGTTAGTGCCGAGGGTGTGAAGCGCTGGCGCCAGCGGCTGAGAGAAAGTGTGGCGCGTTAGGGGCAGCCAGTAAACCGCAGAGCATGGATCAAAGGACGGGTTGGTTCGCAGCCTCCACATTTTATTTTGGTCCAATCAGTAGGCTAAGGTAATCACTTGGCGGAGACGGGGTCCGCCAACTCAGGGTCCACTACGGTCCGACGAGATCCAGAAATTACTGTAACACCTCAACCTGTCGGGCCATCACTCGTCCAACATTGAACGCTATCATCCTCTGACATCCCACATGGAATGTGGGATGAGTTGAGGGCTCGCAATGAAGCGTTCGGGTGGGCATCCACAAAAGTCGCTGAGTGCTGCCGCCATCCGGAACAAGGCCCGGCCAGGCCGCTACGCCGACGGCAACGGGCTTTATCTTGTCGTGGATCCATCCGGCGCCAAGCGCTGGGTGTTACGCACCGTTGTCCAGGGCCATCGGCGCGATATGGGACTCGGCAGCACGCAGTTAGTTGCACTTGCCGACGCCCGCGAGACGGCTGCACGCTATAGGCGTCTTGCTCGGGAGGGTGGTGATCCGCTGGCCGAGCGCCGGCGACAGCGCGTGACAATTCCGACGTTCGAGGCCGCTGCACACCTGGTCCACCAGGAGCACGCACCAGCCTGGCGCAACGGCAAACACAACGCGCAATGGCTGAACACGCTGCGCGACTATGTGTTTCCGATATTCGGCAATCGACCCGTCGACGAAATCGACACGCCGCAGGTTCTGCGGGCGCTGTCGCCGATCTGGCTTGCCAAGCCGGAAACGGCACGACGTGTGCGACAACGCATCAAGGTCGTGCTGGACTGGGCGAAGGCCTCCGGTTTTCGTAGCGACGACAACCCAGTCGATGGCGTCACCAAGGGGCTACCTAGGCCTGCTACTAACAAGACACACCATGCCGCCATGCAGTACGCGGATGTGCCTAAGTTCATGACCCGGCTCGTCGAGCAGCACAACGGCATGGCAGCGCTTGCGTTGCAGTTCCTGATCCTGACCGCCGCGCGAACCGGAGAGGTCCTGCATGCGGCCTGGTCCGAGATCGACATTGATGACGCCAGCTGGATCATTCCGGCCCAGCGCATGAAATCAGGCAGACAGCACCGGGTGCCGCTGACGCCGGTCTGCATCGAGCTCCTGCACCGTGCGCGTGCGCTGGGTGGCGGCAGTCCGCTCGTCTTTCCAGGCACCTCGCCATCGAAGCCGATGTCGAACATGGTGTTCCTGATGCTGTTGCGTCGCATGCAGCTGCCGGTGACGGTGCATGGCTTCCGCTCCTCGTTCAGGGACTGGGCAGCCGAGACCACACATTTTGCGCGCGAGGTGTGTGAGATGGCCCTGGCGCACTCCGTCGGCGACAAGACCGAGGCGGCGTACCGGCGCGGCGATCTCTTCGCCAAGCGCCGACAGCTCATGGAAGCATGGGCAACGTTTTGCACCGCCCGACGGTCACCCGGTAATCGGCGTCACCGAACGACTGAAAGCACTCCGCGCGCCGTTGGCAATGCAGCGGGTCAAACGTGACGCGACCGAGAGAACCACGTCGGCTTACCCCACTGGAGGAGGACGCCGTTCGGATCATTCTTGCTGCGGCAAAGCTTGAGCCGGACCAGGAGCCACCTTTTCGAAACTGGCTGGCGGGGATTGACACCTGGTTTCTGCAAGAGCAGGCGCGCCTCGCAACCGACCTGACGCCAAAACAGATAGGCGGAAAGCTGGCCAAAGCCGAACGGTTCGCAGCGGCACTGCATGACGTACTCCGACATCCGCAGGTCGAGCACTATCTCGACATTGATTTTATCAGGTACGAGGCGGGCGACATCACGCACCAACGTTTCTGAAGGCGTGGGACGAGCTCAAGCACGAGATTGCAGCTGTGGCCAAGCTGCAAAAGCGCTTGGAGCTTGCGGGTGAACATGTCCGCGAGCCTAACCCGTATGATGCGGGATACTTTGGCAAGCTGTCCGCCGCAAAGCCGAGCACCGAAGAGCTGATCGATTATGCTTGGCACTATTGGCTGAATGTACTGCGACGACCGAGCACGTTGAGCAACCGATCCGGTGTCGTGGTTTTCATCCAAGCCGTTGTGGCTAAAGTGGCCGGCGGCTCGGTCACCGGGGAAACACTGCGAAAGCGTTTGGCCAAAATGGCAAAAATGGGCAGCCAGCTGCCATCTGGCTAAGTCATCACCGCCACACTGTAGCCGCTGCAAATGTGAGATGGGCAATTTGGGAACCATTTTTGGACCCATTACTGCCCACGACAACACTGCGAATTGATTGGATACCAATCCTCAGAAGCCGCAGTCGGCTGCCGATGGAGGGTAACGATGGGTCGTCGTGTTGCTAGGGGCCATACGGGCTTGCCGAGATCCGGCTTCGTTCGTCTTGCCGACATCATTGGCCCCGGCCGCCCGATCCCGGTCAGCAAGTCCACGTGGTGGGAGGGCGTGCGCACCGGGCGTTATCCGCAAGCCGGTCAAACTGGGGCCGCGCATCACGGCCTGGCGGGTCGAGGCCATCAAGGCCCTGATCGCGCAACCCGAGGCATCGATGCCGCCGGCAGTCCCCGGGCTGACGTGCCCCGGCCGCACGACTGCCCAAGCCTGTCATCCCCATCCGCCCAACCTTGATCGTCGAGGTGCGTCGCCGTGCGTCTGCGCTCGCTTGTCCGTCGCCTCCGTTCACCCGCTGCACCGGTGTCGCGCGCACCGGTGCAGCCCAACATCGATCACACGGGCAGCGACGCCGCATCCGCTGCATCGGTGCTGGAGGGCACTGACGTCGATGAGATCGGCGTCGCTGGGCTGATCTCATCGCCCGAGCGCTGCTTGCGCAGGGCAGCGGAAGAGAAGTGGCCAGCCGCTTCGCGCACTTGGTGAGGAGCGATCGGCCCGACCTCCAAGGCGGCATCCGATATATCGGATCAGCGCGGCATGTGGGCTACATAGATATCGGCGCGTTCGAAGGGCAGATCGACCGCGTCCGGCGGCACATGGCGTGGCCGCGCATTGCGCCGGGAAGCTATAGCGATGTGCTCCTGGACGAGGTAGGTCATGAACATCCGACAGCGCATTGAACCGGATGCGGCAGCGGCCCGGGCTACTCCAGGAGTTCAACTGACGGCATTCAAGACGTGACTGAAGGTCCAACGCGTGGAGTGGTCCCGTGAATATCCACACAACCGGACTTGGCACGCGGGTGGCTGCGACCGTGCTCGGCATGGGCTTTCTCGCAGTCGGAGCAACTTCGCTCGCAATGAGCCGCGACGCCCCAGACGCGTACGTCGCCGACCGCGCGCTGTGGCTAGGTTTCACCTTCGTCGTGGGCGGCGTCGCAGTAATCGCGGTGTCTTGGCTTGTTGCTGACCTCAGCAACATCTGGTGCAAACCGCCGCCGCGCTCCCCGCGAGGGTAGGCAAATCGCCTGTCCGCCGCTGCTGTCGACGGGCCCAGGTCACAGCGCCGAAGACAACTCGCCGCAATCGCGGTTCGCCGTGATTGCCGCAGGGTCTGATTTGAGGGGACAAGCAGACGACGCGCCAAGCCACGCTGACCAGACCGCTGGGGGATGCCCAGCTCCGTACTTGAGGGCGTTGGTTGCCAACTCATGAAATCGCGCAAGCGATTTTAGCTCGGCCGAAGGGGCTACCGACACAAGCGTGCTAAATTACGAGCGGCAGATCCAGTCACGACGACTTTGGAGTGCGCCATGCAAGAAGTGCGAATCGAACTCCTGCAGCGAATGCCCATCTTTGGCGGAGTCCGGACAGAGATCCTCCAATTCCTGCTCGCCTTGTGTCCGATTGTGTCGGTCCCTACGAACGAGTTCTTTTTCCGCGAGCACGACCAAGGCGATTCGATGTTCGTCCTTGAAGTGGGCAAAGTTACCGTGCTGAAATCCTGTCGCGGACAGGATTACCTCCTCCAAACCCTGAAGGAGGGCGACTGCTTCGGGGAGATGGCAGTCATGGACTACTGTCCACGCAGCGCCTCCGTACGTGCAGTCGAAGACTGCATCGCAATCCGTATTTCAGCCGCCAACCTCTACGAGGTGTACGCGCAGGATCTTAAGCAGTTTTCGCTCATACAGATGAACATGGGCCGGGAAGTCTGCCGACGGCTCCGGGAAGCGGACAATCGGTTGTTCGGCGCCAGGATGGGGACGCCCGAGGCGGCCATCGGACAAGTTTTCCTCGCCGATTAAAGACGGGCACCACACGAGCCCATGGCCTCTGGAAGCCGAAAGATCACCGACCGCATGGCCGCGTCTGCGAGTGCTCGCTAACGCATCGGTTTGCGCAAAACATCATTCGTCGCCGGGAACGCCGTAACTTGGTGCTTGATGCGGATTGAGGGCGCGCTGAAGATAGGCGTCGAGCTGCGGCTTATACATGTCCCAGAGGGCTGCAATCGCCTCGATCGGGCAATTCTGCGTCCAATCGCAGCGCAAATCAGCGATTGGCCAGCTCACGCGATCCACGATCTTGAGTCCTGCCGAATGGATCGGGCCAGCCTCGCCACCGGCTGCCAACCCGGCGTGCATCGCGGCAATCAGGCGATCGCCCAGATGGCCGAAACTGGCGAGAAAGCCGTCCACCACGGCCTGCGGCACACCATCGTTGGCCAGTAGATTGCCTCCCGAAGCGACGTCTTCGGCCCGGGCTTCAGCCCAGATGCCGAGGGAATTCGGACCCGAATGGATGGCCGTCAGACCGCGCCGATCGACCGCGAGCACCTGCCGATAATCGATGAACTTGCCCTGCTTCTTGATTTCTGCGATCGCGGCCTCGGCGCTCATGCCGCCTTGCATGAGATCGAGAGCGAGCGGACCAAGCGAAGGGTCCGTCACATTCTGCGAGGCTACAGCGCCGACACTTGCCCGCGCATAGGCGCAGCGGGCCGCAACCGCCGGCGAGGACGAGGCCACAGCAACGCCGAACATGCCGGATTCCCGACAGCGGGCGACCAACGAGAAGGTCATGGCCTTACTTTCCGTTCACTCTGAGGTCCGCTTGGGTGTTCAATCCGGAATGACGGCCGTACCATCGATTTCGACCAACCACTCGGGTCGGGCCAGCGCCTGGACCACGAGGCCCGTCGAAACAGGATGCACGCCTTTGATGTATTCGCCCATCGTACGATACACAGCTTCTCGGTGACGAATATCGGTTATGTAGACCACAATCTTGACGAGGTGCTCCATCTTGCCGCCGGCTTCTTCGATGAGTTGCCCTATATTCTGCATGACCTTATGGGTCTGCTGCACCGGATCATGGCTGTCGATGTTGAGAGCATCGTCGAGGTTCTGCGGGCACTGTCCGCGCAACCACACGATCTTGCCCCCTTGCGTCACCACCGCGTGGGCCAGATCATTGTCGAGGTTCTGCTCGGGATATGTATCCTTTGTGTTGAACTTGCGAATGCGTTTATGGGCCATCTGAGCCTCCGTGACGTTCATGCGTCAAATATCAGCCGGCAGAAAGTTGCGCCTCATCGGCGTGCGGCCGCTTCGTGATAAGCGATGTAGTCACGTTGGATCTTGATCTGGTCTGCGAGATATTTGGCGTCGTGCCATACACCCCAGATGAAACTGGATCCTCGGCGCGATTGCCAGGGCAACCCCAGGAAATAGATCCCCGGTTCCGCCGAGACCCCGCGCTGGTGCCGAGGCCTTCCCTTCTCGTCGAAGGTGTTGACCTTCAGCCAGTCGTAGTCCGTCGTAAAGCCGGTCGCCCAGATGATCGTCGCAATGCCGGCGCCAGCGAGGTCTAGCGAGAGGATGGGATTCTGTCACGCAGTCCACATCCGGTGCCGTACGACGCGCTCCAGGTTCTTCCGGCAGATCGAGCCCATTTCGTGCGACGTAGGCGTCGGCCTCGTCCAGCACGCAGAGCAGATTCTCGTCTCCCTTCTTGAGGTTTTCGACGAGGTCCGGCGCGAACCGCATTACGCCGTTTCTGCAAGCCTCCGTGCGGCCCACCAGGATCATTCCTTTCGTCGCCAGGAGGCGGAAGTCTATTGTGTGGCCCCCGTCGGCTCCGCTCACTGCGATCGTCACGTGCTCTTTCCCGGCCTCCCGGGTGACCGCATCCCACTTTCCAAGAACGCCCAACCACCAGCAGTAGTCGCGCCCGCGATAGGCGCGAGGCGGGCGATCATGCGGCCCCACCGAAAGAAAGACCTTCCGCCCCGCTTCGAGAAGCTCTTCCGCGATTTGAGTCCCTGAAGAGCCCGAGCCGACGACCAGCACTCCGCCTTCGGGAAGCTGTGCCGGGTTGCGGTATCCGGTCGAGTGGATCTGCAGCACGCCTGTCTCGGCGGACACTATGGCGGGCACGCTCGGCCGCTGGAACGCGCCTGTGGCGGCCACAACGTTGTGGGCCTCGATCACGCCCGTAGACGTCTCTATGCGGAAGCCGCGCTGCCCGACTTTCCTCTCGACCTTCAAGACCTCGACACCACACCGGACGGGTGCCGCAATCTTCTCCGCGTAAGCGACCAGATAATCTGCTACGGTGTCCTTGTGGGGAAATTTGTCCGACCCAACGCTGTTGTCGACATCGCTGAAAGTGAGACCTGGAAAGCGGTCGTGCCAGGCGGGACCGTTCGCCACCAACGAGTCCCATCTTTCCGTGCGCCAGCGTTCAGCAATCCGGTTCCTCTCCAGCACGAGATGTGGCACGCCGTTTGCGGTCAGATGTTCGCTCATGGCAATGCCGGCCTGCCCGCCGCCCACGACCAGCGTATCTGTCTTCTCGACCGGCATCCCATACTCCACCGCGATTGAACGAACGCCCGTGGTTTGGTCGCTGCGATATTGGCGAGCTCTGGTGCAGCCAGCAACGTCGGCAGCTAATCATAGCGCGCTCTTAGCTGGGGTGCCCGCTTGAGGGGCTCCCAAACGTTGGTTGCCGTTCAGCAGCAGCCTTATCTTTTTTGCGTAAGTCTCATAGAACACACCCTCCGGATACTCGGCAGCTTCTTGAAGAATGGCAGGACCTGTCGGCGCTTCAACTGCCGCCGAATGACGACGCTGCCCTGAGCATCAACGCCGTGGACCTGGAACACCGATTTGGCAATGTCTAGACCGATGGTAACCGTTTGCATGCTGGCTCCTCCGAATCGTGGTCACCTCAACAGCAACCACGTACTTGGCACTCACGTGCCGGTGGAGGAGCCGTCCACAGCATCAAAAGCAGCCGTGAGCAATTGCGGCAAAAAATGCGGGTCGCCCGCACCATCGAACGACCGTCCCGTTGTGGGTGCGTGCCCAACGCGCGCATCCACAACCCGGTTTTGATTTCGACGCCGGAGCGCATGAGAGTCGTCGTTTCGCTTTCCTGTTAACGGCTCAGAAGTCAGTATCTTCCTCGCGGCCGGTGCGCTTCTGATGGCGCAGATGCTGCCAGACCGCGAGTACCACGGAAACGCCAGCTGCAACCAGCAACCCGCCCGAGATCGGCCGCGTGAAGAACAGCCACGGATTATCGTCTGTCATGACGGCGCGAATCAGGTTGATCTCGATCTGGTCGCCCAGGATGAGCCCCAGGATCAGCGGCGCCAGCGGGAACCCGGCCTTCACCAGAACGTAGCCGAACACGCCGAAGATCAGCAGCACGTAGACGCTGTTCATGGTGTTATTGAGCGCATAGGCACCGAGGACGCACAGCACCAAAACGACCGGGGCCAGCACCGCCAGGCGCACGCTGGTAACGCGGAGCATGATCGGCATGAACGCCCAGCAGATGATCAGCATCAGCGGGTGCGCGAGAATGTAGGCGGCATAGATGCCGTAGGAGAGGCCGGGGTTCTGCGAGATGAACAGCGGGCCGGACTGGATGCCGTGAATGGTCATTGCGCCGAGCATCACGGCCGTGACGGCGTCGCCAGGAATTCCAAACGCCATGATGGTCATCAGTGAGCCGCTGACGTTGGCGTTGTTGGAGGCTTCCGAGGCTATGATGCCCTCCGGGTGGCCCTTGCCGAAACGCTCCGGCGTTTTGGAGAACTTCTTGGCCTGGTCGTAGGCCATCACGCTCGACGCGCTTCCGCCGATCGCCGGCAGGATGCCGATGACGAGGCCGACGATGGTCGCCCAAAGCAGCAGAAACGGCTGGCGGATGATCTCCCAATTAATCTTGAGATGCGAGAACCGTTCGAGTTTCGTGTGGACGGCGCTGGCCACCCTGATTTTCGGGTCGTTCAGCTTTTCGATGTCCGTCATGATCTGGGCAAAGGCGAAAATGCCGATCAGCACGGGCAGGAATGGAAATCCGCCGCCGATGAACTCCGAGCCGAACGTAAAGCGCGGCACGCTGGCGATCGGGTCCGTGCCGATTATGGTGATGAGGAGGCCGATGGCGGTCGAGAGCAACCCCTTGACCAGGGAGGCCTCGGTCAGTCCCGCCACCATCGCCATCGCCAGCACGAACAGCGAGAAATATTCCCACGGCCCGAATTCGAGCGCGATGGCCGCCAGCGGCCCGGTCAGGAACACGAGGCAGAGCGCACCGAGCAACCCGCCCCAGACGGACGCCCACACGCCGAGCCAGATGGCGCGGCCCGGCTGCCCGTTGCGCGCCATGGGGAACCCGTCGAAGGTGGTGGCGATCGAGGACGGCGAGCCCGGAATGCCGAGCAGGCAGCAGGTTATGAGCCCGCCGGTCGAGCCGCCCACATAAACGCCGGTCATCGCCGCCAGCCCGGCCAGAGGGTCGAGCCCGTAGGTGAAGGGCAGGATGATGATCACCGTCATGGTAATCGTCACGCCGGGAAGCGAACCGCCGACAGTGCCGACCAGCGTCCCCAGCAACAGCGGCAACATGTATTTCCATTGCAGTATGGTGACGATGCCGTTGCCCAGCAGTTCCAGCATGGATTACCAGCCCGTCCAACGCCCGCGTGGCAGCAGCACCGAGAGATATCGCTCGAAGACGAAATAGGTGATTGCCGCGGTGGCGACGGCGATGGCAAGTTGGGTCGCCCACTGACGCAGCGTCGTCGGCCGCTCCAACGCCGCCTGAAATACCGCGACAAACAGCGCCGTGCTGATGCGGAATCCGAGTAGCGGCAACAACCCGCTATACGCTGCGACGATGATGAAGGCAGCGAGGACCAGACCGTAGGCCCGCTTTGGCTGCTCGGGTTTCCGCTCCTCTCGCGGCGGCGTCGCGCGCTGGGCCACGATGTCCTGGATCACGAGCACGACGCTCGTCGCGGCCATGAAGACCAGCACAATTGCCGGATAGAATCCTGGACCGATAGGTACGATCGGCAGTTTCGGCAGGCCGAGGCTCAGCGGCAGAAGAAGGAGGCTAGTGGCGAGGCCGATGAGCCCCGCGAACCCGTCCCGCCCGAACCTCATTTCTTGAGAAGCCCGAGGTCAGACATGATCGTCTTGTTCTCGCCGTCGATCTTGTCGAGGAACGCGCCGTACTGCTTGTCGTCCAGGAAGGCGACGCGCGTGCCCTGCAGCTTCATCGCCTCCTTGAAGGCGGGCTCGGCCGTGGCCTTGCCGCAGGCTTCGACAATCTTGGCGCGCACCGGCGCCGGCGTGCCCTTCGGCACCACCAGCCCGCGCACGACCTCGTAGACGATGTTGAGCCCAAGCTCCTTCAGCGTCGGCACGTTGGGGATCTCTGGGTCGCGCTGCTCGGTGGCGATGGCTAGGAATTTCAGCTGCCCAGCGTCGACTTTGCCCTTCTGGGTAAGATTGGAATCGGTGAGGTCGATATGGCCGCCGAGGATGGCGGTCATGCGCGGGGCCAGGCCCTCGTAGGACACGTACTTGAACTTGACACTGGCGGCCTTCTCGATGGTAGCGGGGAAGATGTGGCTCGTGGAGCTCAGCGTGGCGCCGACCGTGATCTCGCCGGGGCGTTTCTTGGCGTCTGCCAGGAACTCCTGCCAATCCTTCCAAGGCGTCTTCGGGCTGGCGGTCAGCACGGAGGGCGTGGCTGAGACGAGGCAGATCGGTTCGAAGTCCTTGTAGCTGATGTCGGTGAGGCCAGAGTAATGCACGAGATGGATGTAGTCGTGCATGGCGTAGACGGTATATCCGTCGGCGGGCGATCCCTTGGCCTCACGCGCACCGACCGTGCCGGACGCACCCGTGACGTTGGCGACCACCACCGTCTGGCCGATATGCTTTTGTAGCTGCTGCGCCAAGGGGCGGAAGATGTTGTCGGTGTCGCCGCCGGCCGCCCACGGGACAACCATCTTGATGGCGCGGTCTGGGTACTGAGCACTGGCCGGCGATGCAAAGGTTGCCGTGACCAACACAGAAGCTAGCGAAAGAGCCAACCTTTTCATCGGGTTTCTCCCTTCTTTTGGCAGCCTGCAGTCGCCGCAGTAGGCGCCCAAGTTTGTACGAAAGCAAACGACACGTGCAATGCAAATCGATAGCTCGAGGAAGCTTTGGCCGTAGTACTCTTGGCTCGACCGCTGTTTGTTGGCGTCGGCCTTGATCAGGATGGCGTCGATCGAGAATGCTTCGCCGCCGACCAGACCTGCCGCGATGCACCATGGTCATTTAGTCGATGGTTCCGCTGAGGATACCTGCAACAGGTCGAACATCTTTCGTCCATACGTCACTCGACCGTCGGAAACGAGCGGTTGGACGGCGGCAACAAAGGCGGCGCGCTCTTCCTTCGTCAGATCTACGATTTCACACCCTTGGGCCAGGATGGTCTGCCGCGCCGCCTTGTCCTCTTCGACCGCCAGCCCACGTTGCATCGCGACTGCCGCTTCCGCCGCCCTCCGCATGGCCTCCTGTAGGTCCTTGGGCCATGCATCGAAGGTCGGTCGATGCACGAAAATCGGTCGCGATACATAGAAGTGGCTGGTCACGGTATGGAAATAGTGGAACTTGTGGACGCCATAGGTGGCGGTATTGGCGAACGGATTTTCCTGCGCATCGATCGTGCCGGCTTGGATCTTTTTGATTGCTTCCGTCAGATCCATGCGCATTGGCGCGGCGCCGAGCAATTCGAAGGTCCTCTTATGCACGTCGCTCGGTAACACTCGAATACGCATCGCTTTCAAGTCCGTAGGCTTGCGAACGCAGCGCAACCGATTGGAAATGTGGCGGAAGCCGTTCTCGAAATATCCGAGGATGCGGTAGTTGACGCGCTCCTCGATCAGGCCCGCAAGATGGGCGCCGAGCGGTCCATCGATCGCCGCACGGGCTTGTGCGTTGTCGTCGAACAAGAACGGCAGATCGACGAAGCCGAGTTCAGGAACGCGATCCGTCAAGTAGCTCGACGACTGATAGCCGAGTGAGAGCAACCCATGCTCGACTAACCACAGAATATCCTCGGCGCGATAGCCGAGGTCCATGATGTTCCAGACATACTTGACGCAGACGCGTGCGCCAAACTCGGTTTCGAGCCGATCGCCCATCAGCTTTAGCGCACGCGAGAAGCCAGTCGTCGCCGGGCCGTATCCGCCCATGCGAATTTCGATCGGGTTATTCACTGGCCTTCCATCATCTGGCGGCCGATCGAGATCACGGCCTCGTCGGTGCGCCTGCCGTCGGCGTCCCAGAAGTTTTGGAAGTCCGGTCCGTCGAGATAGGCGAGCTCCTGGCCGGTGTTGGCGAGCGCGGCCGCAAACCCATCTGACTGTACCGCCCTGCCGAGCGCGCCGCGCAGCGTCGTTATAATCGCGGGCGGCGTGCCCTTGGGCGCAAATATGCCAACCCACAAGTAGTATTCCACGTCGTAACCGAGTTCCCTGAGCGTTGGGACATCCGGCAACGCTTTGGAGCGTGTCCCACCGAAACTGGCCAGCGCACGCAGCTTGCCGGCTTTAATGTGCGCCAGTGTCGCCGCCACCGATTGCGCCGTCACCTGGGCATTGTTACCGAGGATAGCGGTGATGGCCGGACCGCCCCCAGCGGTCGGAAGATGACGCAGCTTCAACGGGCCGGTAGCCTTTTCCAGATACGCTAGCGGCAGGTGGCTCGCTCCATAGAGCCCGCCTGAACTGAAGACGAGCGTGTCCGGCTTGGCCTTGGCACCTTCGATGAACTCCTTAAGCGTTTTATAGGGCTGTTGCTCATGGACCAGAAGCAAGATCGGCTCTGCGATCAGGCGCGCGAGCGGGACAAAGTCGGCGCGCGAGACTTTAACCGGACGACCGAACAGCCTATCGACTTCTGCGTAGCCGGAGATTCCGACGTTGTGCGACAACAAAGTGTAGCCATTGGGCTCGGCCGTGGCAGCCACCTGCGCACCGACCTGTCCAGCGGCGCCTGCCTTGGTCTCGATCACGACTGGCTGCTTGAGGATCGGCTCCAGGGCAGCAGCCAGCGGCCGCGTGACAATATCGTTTAGTCCGCCTGGCGGAAACGCGTTGACTATGGTGATAGCGCGCGAGGGATAGGTTTCCTGGGCCGATGCCGCTCCGGCTGCGAGTGCAGTCGTGGCGGTACCGATGACGAAACGACGACAATTCATGTGTTGTTTCATTCGACAGGCCCCAAATGAATTTGCCATCGTTGACAACTGTAATCGGCTATGTCCAGCCCTGCCGCAACACTGACAAGGGCTTGGTCGGCCCTCATCGGATGGTCCGACCCAATAGCGAGGCTGCTTAGAGGTCGGACCACTTCATCGTGAGTGGACCAAGGTCTGGCCTGCCGCGGTGGGGCGATTGCGTGGTCACAATAGATGCCTGTAGGCCGAGGACGGTGGTAGGCATCTGACCGCATCCTGTACGGGCCTCGTTTCCGCTGCCGGCTCTGCCATGGCCTGTCGTATAAGTCCCAATTCGAGAGCCGTGCCCAGCGCGCCAACCGACGCGCCCGCAAGATCCGGCGGCGGCTCGGCGGCTCCGACTGCCTGATGGAGGAATTCCCGCCCAGGCCGCGCGGCATTGCACTGGGCAACCTATCGACGCCTCGAAGCTCTGGAGGCGGCCGCGGATCATGAGTGGATGGCGGCAGTCGTTACGCGCTTTGGACGATCTAAGGAACGCCGCAAGCCCGACGGCAAGCGCTAGCTGAAAGCTCAAACTCGGTCCGTTCGTGGAGCGGGCCATTGTCCTTCAGGCCGGAACGCCGGCCCATATTGTGCGTTATCGCACCAAGTCAACACCGCCAATCGTGTGAGCTTCGTGCCACGTGGGCGGGGCAAAGGACGGTGAGGTGGCCAACCGATCACCGTCCTTTGTTGCTTCCTAGATACCTTGCATCGTCAATGTGAAAGCTGCGGCATGACTTCGGCGCCAGCGAGCAGCGCCGGGTCGTCCGGCCCGACGTACGCGTCCCCCGATTTCCGTCGGAACCCGGCAATCCCTGCTCCTTGAGACGCAGCACCTGCCTGTCGTCGATCCCCGCCGCCTCAGACCCCAAGGCCGAGGTCGGCTTCCTGCGGCGTGTTTTCATGCGATTGCGACACCTAGAGATCGTCCTTCTCGCATGCCATATCTCATGCATGGCCGATAGCGCGTCTCATAGCCAGTCTGGATGGGTAGAACGCGTGACAGCGCCCGAACAAATGGGCGGCGGTGCGCCAGAGCCCGAGATTTGGGACGTCGCAATGTCCGACCCCGATGAAGCAGTCAAAGAGGTCCATAAGTACATCAGGGCGAGCGGTGAGAGGATAGAGGCGGTCCAGGAACTTTCCGCCGCTCGTGTCAGAAGCTTTGGTCTCACGCATGGTCAAGCCAAGCAGAGGCTGTGATGACTTCACCCAGGAAACCCTCCCAGAAGTCCATCGACCGGTGGGAAAACGAAGGCGGCGCCACTCGCAGTGGTCCGCAAACTTCCTCGAAGAAGGAACGCCCCCCGCGACACGAACCAGTTGGCGAAGCAGGCAGCCACATGCCAAAGCGCAGGCTTGGTGTCGACGAAAAGCAGAAGATCGCGGAGGACCGACGTCTCAAGGAGATCGCCGCTCACCCGGACAAAATGATCTCCGTACATGTAGAGGACGAGACCGACAAGAGTGGAGCGTCCATCGTAACCGTCCAGTACATAGGCGAGAGCGCAAGAGATCGAAAGAAACGCAATACCAAGAAGAACTAGCGAGCAGTTGCGCCCAGGCAAAATTCCCGCGGGAACCAGTCAGCAGCAGCCTCACGACAGCTTCCTTTGCCTCAGCCCCAACCCAGTTGTTTCACCGCCAATCCTGAGTGCCAGATTTTTGTCATGTGGGCGATCCGGTCGCCCTCGAACTGCATGACATACACGTAGTCGGTTGCAACGCTCTTCCCTGTCGGCGGGCATGGTCCGCCTTGTCCTGAATGCGTACCTTTGAAGACGGCGTATGCCGACACATTGTGACGCTTCTCATCGGTCGCAAACGACTTCAGTTCGTATCGACCATCGGGTACGAAGCCGAGCAGCCCTCGCATCCAGTCGCAATATTGCTGGAGCGTCTGGACATCGGCGAGGGGCTCCGCCTGGGCAGAGAACGTCGCGCTGGGCGTGCAATAGACTTTGCATCCCTCCCAGCCCTTGCCCGTTTCACAGGCTAGAAAGAACTGCTCTGCGGTCTCCGTGATCGAGGCCATGAGGAACTCCGAATGAATGTGCCGCGTACAGAGCGTACGATATCGTCGGTGTGTGCTGGAAATGAAGTAAAAGCCCAGTAACTTCGATCGAAGCCTCGCCATTAGCTATAATTTTGACCCTGTGACTCCCCGGCAGCTTAGTCCTGGGGCGCGGAGACCGGCGGAGGCAGACCATGCGCAGACCAGGATTACGGCAACGCAAAATCGCCGTAGTCATCTCCGTCGTGCGAACTAATTGCCCGCGAACGCCTCTGCGGCCCAGCCGCTGTGCAAGCCTTTCGCGGAAGCGTCCACAAGGTAGAGCTTGTCGCCGGTGCGAATGAAGATGGCACCTCATTCTGCTTCACGATATCCGCCGCCGGATCGGTCTTCGCAATTCCCCTGACAACGCCACTTCTCCGATGATGTAAATCTCCTCGCTGGCGCTGAGAGCGCCAAGTTGAACTCGTTCTTGAGCGGAGATGGCAAGCTTTGGCACGGAGGCGGCAAGCGCCAATGCTGAGATTCCCAGGGCTATGAATGTAGGTCGACGCGCTGACATGGCTGTGTTCCTACATGTTGGTGGTGGGGTACGTCAGGCGATCATTTCCCCCTTGCGTTGAGAGACGCGGTCGCCTGGCCTGCCTCCCAGATGTGATACCGGGACCTAATTGCGAATCCGGCTATTTCCGAAGTCTCAGCAGGAGATTTGGACATGGCACGGAAGGGGAAGTCGACGGAGGAGATCATCGGCTTCTTGCGTGAAGCCGAAGTGCGGCTCGCGCAAGGGGAGACTGCGGGCAAGATCTGCCGTGGCGCAGGGATCTCGGAGCAGACCTACTACAAATGGCGGCGCGAGTACGGAGGCCTGAAGATTGATCAGGCCAAGCGTCTGAAAGAGCTCGAGCGCGAGAACGAGCGTCTGAAGAAGGCGGTCTCGGAGCTGACGCTGGACAAGCAGATCCTGAAGGAAGCTCTGTCGGGAAAATACTAAGCCCTTCCCGCAAGCGGGCGTGCGTGGATCACGTACGCTCGCAGCTCACGCTATCGGAGCGTCGGGCGTGTTCGGTGGTTGGCCAGTCGCGCTCGACGCAACGCCGACAGCCGAAAGTTCGCGCTGACGAAGCGGCCCTGACCGAGGCGATCGTGCGGCTTGCGACACGGTATGGCCGCTACGGCTACCGGCGCATCCGCCGCTTGCTCCTCGACGAGGGCTGGCACGTGAGCGTGAAGCGGGTCTACCGCATCTGGCGGCGGGAAGGGCTCAAGGTACCAAAGAAACAACCCAAGCGCGGGCGCCTCTGGCTCAATGACGGCTCCTGCATCCGCCTGCGACCGGAGCGGCCCAATCACGTCTGGTCGTACGACTTCATGCAAGACCGCACCGAGGACGGGAGACGCTTTCGCATGCTCACTGTGATCGACGAGTTCACGCGTCGCTGCCTGGCCATCGTCGTGGCGCGCAAGCTCAGGTCCGACGACGTGCTCCACTGCCTCACAGACCTGTTCGTTGCCCACGGGACACCGGAGCACATTCGGTCGGACAACGGGCCTGAGTTCGTTGCCCGCAACGTGCGCGAGTGGCTCGGCCGGATCGACGTCACGACACTCTTCATCGAGCCTGGCAGCCCGTGGGAGAATGGCTACTGTGAGAGCTTCAACTCCAAGCTGCGCGACGAGCTGCTGGCGGGTGAGCAGTTCTCGACGCTGCATGAGGCGCAAGTGTTGATCGAACGCTGGCGACGGCACTACAATACGGTGCGGCCGCATTCCTCGCTCGGCTATCGCCCACCGGCGCCCGAGGTGATCTTGCCGCCAGCGTCTACTCCGGCCTACGCTGCGCTCCGGCCAGCCCAGACGCTGGCCACGAGCGGCCGGATTCTAACGTAATCCTTGGTATCGCTACGTGGGGCAGGCCACGGCGCCTTCGGCATCAAGCGCGTGATGGGCTCCGGCGCGTAGTCGCACGTCATCTGACGAGAGTAGCTGAGGCGGCGTTGGCTGACCTCCACAAGCAGCTTGAGCCGCACTACAGCGACATCGGCCGGCCTTCCGTCGATCCGGAGCTGATGCTGCGCATGCTCATCGTCGGCTACTGCTACGGCATCCGTTCGGAACGCCGGCTGTGCGAGCACGCGAACGGTGGGTTCGTGCCACAAGCAGACGTCCCGTAAACACGGCATCAGGAGCGTCCTGGCGACCGCTTGGGGCCACGTCATCGAACAGAACGAATAGTGCGCCGCCCATTTTCGGCCAGCCCCGATAACTACCGCAGCGCTCTTGGCCGCGGGGCTAGGACTTCGCGCATACGTCTGCGGAAGTCCGCGACGGCGCGACCGGCAAGCCGCCCCAGCTTCGACGCCTTTGTCTCAGAATCGCGCTGCTCCGCCAGCCCGGCTTCGAACTCCGCCCACCAGAGACGTAATTTGGCGCGATCCTCGGGCGATAGATTCGCGATGGCCTGTTGGATGTCATCCAGGGTCATCCACAATAGCATTTCAAACGCGCGGTTGACACGGCGGCCGTCATGACCACGGCAGGCGCCGCTGTGCTGACAGCTCAGACCACAACCTTGTGAAAGGCGTGTTCCCAACGTTTGCATCGCATAATGGAGCAGACACTTGGCGATGATGTTGCGAGCTTACTCAACCGATGCCTCCGTCTCGAAAGGCATGGCCAAGTGTTGAGACATTGCCCCCGCCAAATACCCGGATGAGCAGTCTAATGCGTCCACAGCGCCTCAGGCGGCGAAATGTTGGTCAGAAATCGCACAAAGAAAACGTGGAACGAATGTCGCCCTTGTGAGTTGATAGGCCGCTACTCACTTGGTTTATCCCCGCTACGAACCTAGTGAGTGGTGATCTTCAGTGCTACCTGACGCCAGCCTTTCTGAGGTTGGCGTTTTCTTTGTTGGCTATCCCTTCAGTACAGCGCCTCGACTAAGCAACTGATGTTTCGACATATCACCGGGGATAGGGGGACATCATGGCTATCTCGGTAACGGCCCAAGCCAGGCAACTCGACAAAACATTGCACAACCTTCGAGCTAGGAATGTATCCGAAGCCGAGCGGGTGGAAGCGATAGAGGTTGCCCTACGCCAGCACGCCGACTTCCAGAAGAAGGCGATGGTGGACTTGCTGAACGAGATTAGGACGATGGTGACATCTCGTGACCCGATGTCCGAACGAGATAAAAAAGTCTTTAGTCTCGTCTCAAAGGCTCAGACCCTGCTTACGGACGTGTAAGCGGCACGGATGAAGGGGGTGTTCCGGTGTCCGTGGCGTGTACGGGATTTGCCGTCGCTGATCGTAACCCATTGGCATCCCCGTGGCATTCAGGGTCCGCATTCGTACACTGGACTACACCCCGGATCATGGAAGATTCACGGCGAAATGTTGTGTCATATCAACGGTAAGGGGGATGCGAACATGACCACTGACCAACGGATTGCAGTACTCGTGCTCGGTATGCGCGGTGATGACCGGCTTTGTCTGCGCCCCGGCATACGCTGCCGAACGCGAGCAGGTGCGGGCAGTCATCAACCTCATGGCCTCGATCAAGATGCCGTATCCGGAGCGGTTCGAGCGCAACGTGGCGCGCACCGAGCATGTGCAGCTCGACGCACGCGGCGCCACGGTTGCGTGCTTGCGCCTCGATGACAAAGTGAGATGGTGCTACGAGCACATCCCGACGCAGGGAGCGCGCGCGGAAATGTTGCGCATCCGCAATGAGCCGGTAGGAGGCATCCAGGTCGGCCACGTGTACCACTTCGTTGTCGACTATGACCTTGACGGCCTCGCCGACGTCGGCAGCACGACGCGCATGGATCCTCCAGCGCACGCTCCAGTAGCAGCCATCGCCCAATTCTTCCATCGCGGAACCGCGCGCGGAGACCAGCTGCGCGGCGAATATCAGAAGCTTTTCGATGACGGCATTCAGGTCGCGCTCAAGCACCTCGGTGAATAGGCGCTCACCCACGCCGGATTGCTCGTTTTGTCCTTGTGATCGCAATCACTTGACCTGATGGTTTCGCGGACTTTGGGCGTCCAGCGTCACAGCCGTCTTTTCACGTCGGCGCAGACCGTCGATGCGCGCGCCAGTTCCACCGCAGCAATGCGGACGCGCCACACCGGCTCGTCTCAATGCTCGATACCCTGAGTTGATCGTTGCGGCGATCCTCCCCAGCAATCAGATTTCCGTCCCTGGGCTTCCATGAGAGGGGGAGCCCGGCGTGACCCTATGACTGAGGCTCTTGTGGAAAGGCATTGCCAATGTTCCAGACATCAAGGTGCTTGGTGCTGACAAGCCTGCTGCTCATGGTTGGGGGTTCTCCGGTTGCGGCCGCCGAACGGGAGGACGTGCGCAAAGTCATCAACCTGGTGGCATCGGTGAAAATGCCTTATCCGGAGAGCCTCTCGCGCAACCGGGCAAAAACTGAGCGCGTGTGGCTCGATCGCGCCGGCGCGACAACCGGATGCCTGCACATGGAGGAGCGGCGCTGGTGCTACGAGCACATTGCGCCTGAAGGCAACCGCGCCGAGATGCTGCGTATCCGCAATGAGCCATCTCGCGGCGTCTATATCGGCGCACTCTACTACTACATGGTGGACTATGATCTCGACGGCCTCGGCGACGTCGGATCGACGACGCGTATCGATGCGCTGGATCAGCGGCGCACCCCCATCGCCAATGTGGTGCAATTCTTTCACCGCAGCACCAAGCGGGGCGAGACGTCTCAACCCGAGTATCAGAAAATGTACGACGAGGGCATCCAGATTGCCTTGAAGTACTTCGGCGAATAGATCGCGCGGCACGCGCGAGGAGTGTCGCCCCATATGGCGATACTCCTCGCGCCGAGATGACGATCACGCACCAACGACGAACCGCTGTTTTCCATGCGCTTGCACTGGAAACGATGGGACTTTCCCATGGGGTCAGTGCTGTCACGGCGTAAAGAATGCCACGCCAACACAGACGACGTTGCCTCCTCGACACACGCTGCTGATTGTGCCCATCAGCAGCGAATAAGACACCTCGTCACGCGTTGTCGGACGGGGGTAGGCGTGCAAGGCTCCCCCAGGGAATTGCACGCCCTGAAGGCACCCTGTCCCAGCCCGGTTAGGGTGCCTTCGCACTCAGCGGGACGCGTCACCCGTGCAGCGCAGCCCGACGTCGGTCATGTCCGCAGGTCCATTCCATTCTGAGCTTGTCGTTGGTGCGTTGAGCGAGATCTTGCGCGTCGAACCCTGCTGCAGCTGATTTGTGGGCCGCGTCGACAGGTCCGTGGTCGATTGCCGGGTGAGATGTTTTTTGTGGAGCGTTCGCGGCGGGCTAATCCGAAGTCGATTTTCAGTCGTACTACACGGCAGCCGGTCGCAATAGGCCCGGGTACCGGTAGCAGATGCCATGGAGCGTAATTTCAACGCCGCACAGAGCGGGGTACAGCGTGGCGCGTAGTTTGTATGGAGTGCTCGGCGTATCGCCACTGGCGGGCGAAGGCGAGATCAAGGCGGCCTTCCGCAAACTGGCCAAGCAGTTCCATCCCGATCTCCACGCTGGTGACAAGAGGGCGGAGCAGCGATTTAAAGAGATCAATGAGGCCCATGCGCGCCTGAGCGATCCACACGCCCGCGCGACATATGATGCAAGCCTGTCACAGGAGCGATCGCTGAAACGGCAGCGTTTTCGCAATGCTGCTGCGATCATGGCTACGACATTTGTTCTGGCCGTGACGCTAATCTCAACCGCGATGGTGTGGCGCCAGCATGAGAACGGTCTGCTCCTGCGTTCGGCAGACCGCCTGTCGACCAAGTCTCTCACGAACCAAGGTCGGCGGGCCGTTGCGGTCTTAGAAGATGAAACCACGTCCGTCCAAGGCAATCGAGCAGAGCCGCTCGCCCTGCCAAGCTCAGAGCGTCACATCGAAACATCCACCGCAGCGCAGACGTCGATTGAGAGTACGTTGGTCGACACGCGGTCCCCGAACTTGGGGGACGTGAACTCGGTGGAGCGGGCTTTCCGGAGCGATGCCCGCCTGCAAGAGAGCGAGAGACCGGCCCCAGCTGGTGGTCGATTGACCATGTCTGACGGCGGTAGGAGTACTGAGGAGGTCACCCAGACCCAAGCCGCTGCGCCGGAGGCTGGTCGTGCAGGAAGAACGGCGTTGGCGCCGGCGCTCCCGCTTGGGAAGGACGCCGCGAACTGGGCGATCTATCGCAATACCCATTTCGGCTTTGCCCTCGGCTATCCGGCGGACATCTTTGTCGCCGACCCGAAGCAATCCGACGAAAATGTCAGGCGCTTCGTCTCCCGCGATGGCGGGGCGGTCATGCAGATTTTTGGGACGCCCAACCTGGCTGAAAGGACACTGACTCAGTATCGAGCCGTGCTGATTGAGGAACGCTACGCGAATGCGAAATTCGACTATGCACCACTGCGCGACACGTGGTTTGTGCTGTCCGGCGTGGCCGGAGACGTGACCTTCTATGAGCGTGTGACGTTCTCCTGCGACCGGCGCTTGTTCCACGGATGGAGGCTTGTCTTCCCCTCATCAGAGCGGCTGCTGTACGAGGCCATCATCGAGGCGATGCATCGCAAGTACAGGCATAGCAACGGACCAGCAGCCAGCTGCGGCGCAGTGAAGCCAAATCTAAGTCCACAGTCAGCGCCAGGTTGAAGCGACTGTTAGAGGAGTGGTCATGGCGAGCGGAAGGATGGCGCCGCGCCTGACGGCGTTGGTAGCAGCGGGCCTGGTACTCGGAGTTGTGCTGATGACCGGCGCTCCTGTGCGACACTAGCCAAGAACGGAGTGTGCGGGGTCCCCCCTGTATGGCGCAGCAGCACGGGCACTCAACGCACAGATGTCTGATCGGTTCCACTTGCGGGTCCACGCTTTGACCCAGAAGACGAAGGAGGCAGGTACTTCGCTGGACCACAGCTTCGAGACAGTATCGACAAAACCAGCGAACCAACCGACTAGCCAGGCCACCGAGAAAAAGCCGTAGTAGCGCATCAGACCGCTGTCTCCTGTGGGGAACCAAGACCAGGGGATGGGCGCCATCTGTCGCTACCGAAATCCTGGATCCGCCTGGCTATCCAGCGACCGGTCAACCGTCGAGAAATCGCACAAAGTAAATTGGTGCGCCTCTTTTACGTTCGCAAAATCCCAGGTGATTTTCGGTTACCTCACCGCAGATGAAATCAGGTGAACCCTGTACATTTCGGCATATTACAAAAATGTTGGTGCGGTTGCGTACGCCAAGCGTTTCCCCTAAATCGGGAAGCCACAACGCGCTCCCATACGAGTTAACCGAGCCATCCGTGACACAGATGTAGATCACGTTAGGGGAAAGTCGTGCTCCGAGTACTGGATTGCCTCACGCAGCAGCACGACTATCGCTTTGTAGTGCTCGCTTTTGCTGCGTGCGCGCTCGGTTCTTACGGCGCGATCACTCTCCTCAATCACGTACACGTTGCGCAAGGGCGTAGCCGTTGGGGTTGGCTTGCCGCAACGGCGGTGGCCAACGGCTTTTCTATTTGGGCTACGCATTTTATTGCGATGCTTGCCTTCAGTCCCGACGGGCCAACCGGATACGATCCCGTCCTCACGCTCCTGTCGCTCGTCGCGGCCATTGCCATCACAGGATTCGCGTACTTTACGGCGATCGACGGGGGCTTGCGAATGAGGGCCCTCGGCGGGGCTCTCGTGGGCGGTGGCATCGCCACCATGCACTATACCGGCATGGCAGCGTTCAGCGTCGCCGGCTTCATCGTATGGGACGAGACACTGGTTGCGGCGTCGATCGCACTCGGTTGCGGGTTGGGCGCCGCCGCGCTGGTCGTCGGAGCCGGCAACACGACATTTCTTTACCGTCTCCAGGGCGCGCTTTTCCTCACGCTTGCGATCTTCAGCCTCCACTTCACCGCGATGGGGGCAGCGTCGATCGTGCGCGATCCGACGATACTAGTGGCCGGGTCCGCCATACCACCGGGTTGGATGGCGGTCGGCGTCGCGATAGCGGGTCTCGCCATACCGACGCTGACGCTGGTTGGTGTTGGGCTCGACCGACGGGACCGACGACGGACAGCCGCCTATCTTCGCGATATCGCCGCAGCGAGGCAGGCGAAGAGCAGCAAAATCTGCTGATCGCCGAGCTCGACCATCGCGTCAAGAACGTGCTCGCACGTGTGGTCGTGGTCGCGCAGCGCGCACGCGAAAGCAGCTGCTCGATGGATCAGTTCCTCGATGTCCTTGATGGGCGTATCCAGTCAATGGCCAACACGCATACTCTGCTGAGCCGTGGCCGCTGGAAAGGGGTGTACCTTGGAGACCTCGTGCGCCGTGAAGTTGGAACCATGCATCGGCGTATGTGAGGCAACAGTGGAGGGCCCCGAGGTTTTGCTTGCCGAGAAGGCCACACAGGCACTGGCAATGGTGCTGCACGAGCTGGTCACCAACGCTGCCAAGTACGGCGCGCTGTCGACGCCTCGTGGTCGGGTCTCGTGTGCACTGGGAATGTCGGTCTAATGGAAGCTCGCAATCCATACTTGCGATCCGGTGGCAGGAGATCGGTGGTCCGCCGGTCAGAGCTCCAACCCGGAGCGGCTACGGCACGAGCGTGATCTGCGAACTTATTCCCTACGAGCTAGGCGGTGCGGTGGACATCAACGACGTGACCGACGGCGTGCAGTGCCGGATCGAATTCCCGCTCGAAAAGGTCGCTGGTGACGATCTACCGACGGCATTTAAGTCGCACTACCCGCTGCCACCTGACGGAAGATCCCAAGCAGCGACCTCGCATTGATTTCAGCGGCTGCACCAAACAGGCGCTGAAGGCGTCGGCGAGCCTCGGAGCGTATCGTTTGGGCAGCCCGAACTCGCGAAACGCCGCGTCGAGCACGGCCCACACGTGCTCCTCATCCGCTACCACGCCAATCAGATAGCGGGTCGCGGCGCTGAGCCGCCTGGGCGCGATTCCAGCACCCCAATGAGGAGCCCTACAAACGTGGGCGCTGCGGCGCACAGTCAGGTCGGTTCCGGGTCAAAAGCGGCAGTCGCGGCGACCGCCGCGCGATGTCGGTTTTCCTCTCGATAACCGACGTGGCACCTTAATTCGCCAATGGCAGAAAGGTGCCACTTTCGGACGTCACGGCATCGGCTGGAGGCTGGGCAATGGACTTGGGGCCGGTGCGCGGCCCTCACTGATGCACTCGGGTGGAATTTCCGTTCGACACCTGACACCGTCCGACCGCCAAGTCGAGATCGACCTTGCTGCTGAGCTCGAACGGTACAAGCTCTCGGATGACGCTCATCCCGTAGCCAGTTTGGCTCGGCGGCTGAACGGGAGGACCATCGATCTCCCGCCATTCGATGGCGAGCCGGCCGGATGAACCATTGCGCAGCCACCACCAGCGAAGCTGCACGCGCCCGCTGCGGTTGGACAATGCCCCGTACTTTGCGGCGTTGGTGGCCAGCTCGTGCAGAACCGTGGCCATGGCCTGGGCCGCTTCCGCCTTCAGCTCCACATGAGGACCATCGATCTCCACATTGCCGGAGTCATAGGGCGCAAACTCACGTTGAACGATGTCGTGCAATGACACGCCAGTCCAGTGGCTGCGGCTTAGCAATTCATGGGTCCTGCGCCAACGCCTGAATCCGGCTATCGAGTGCGGCCACAAAGTCTGGCAAAGATCTTCGTCCCTCCTGGGTCTGAGCGATGATGGCGACAACTGTGGCCAGCGCATTTTTGACGCGGTGGTCGAGTTCAGCAACCAGCAGATGTTGCTGTTGCTCCATGTGCTTCCGCTCGGTTATGTCGATGCTGACACCGAGCACCCGCTGCGGGTGGCCATCGCTTCCGTACGAGATGAAACAGCGCGTCTCGACCCAACGCACCTCCCCACCGGCACGTGTAATGCGATACTCCACATTGTATTCACGCCGGCGCGCACGGAACGACTGGCTACGGACTTGGTCCACCCGCTCACTGTCGTCGGGGTGCACGCCGACCAGGCATTGGCTGCGTGCTATCTCGGTTGTACCCTCAGGAAGGCCATGAATGGCCGCATAGCCCTGAGAAATCTGCATGATCTCAGTGTTGATGTCGTACGCAAAACTGCCAACCAGAGTCGCCTTTTCCGCTAACGCGACTTGGATATTACGCTCTTCCAGAACCAGCTCAGACTTCTTTCGCTCGGTGATGTTTCGAGTGAGTCCTTTGACGCGCAGGAGCCTGCCGGTCGTGTCGAATTCGCCCTTGGCTGTCTCCTCCAGCCAGACCGGCGCGCCATTGGGTGGGCAGAAGCGGAAAGTCAGAGCATAGGAGGGATTACCGGGAGAGAGCTGGCGGATCTTTGCTTTGACACTGTCTCGATCGTCTGCATGGACCTGCTTGAAAAAGTCGTTGCGGGTTGAACCGCCATCCCGGTGATCCTCAATACCTAAAATCGCCGTTGCGTTGTCGCTGCGGCGCGACCGACCCGTGACGGCATTCCAATCGAAGGCCATCACACGCCCCGCTGTCAGTGCATCCGCCAAGCTGGTCTTGTGCGCCTCGAGCGCAGCCTCCGTTCTCTTGCGCTGCGTGACGTCGATGTTGGCCCCGATGACACGGGCCGCCCCCTCACGATCGTAGGATATCAAGCTGCGTGAATTGATCCACCGTACGTCACCGCCAGCACGCACGATGCGGTATTCGCAATAGTGCTCGCGCCGCCGGGCGGCCATGGCCTGCTTGAAGCCGGCCTCCACGCCGGGCAGGTCGACGGGATGAACCCCCGCGCGCCAATAGTCCCGGCTGATGTCCTCGGTTCCTGCGGGCAAGCCGTGCATGGCCACATAACCCGGCGACACCTGCATGCGCTCCACGTCAACATCGAAGGTGAACGTCCCAACCAGCGCGAACTTGCCGGCGAGCGTAAGCTGCGCGTTGCGCTCGGCCAGCATCTGCTCTGCCTGCTTGCGCTCGCTGATGTCGACGGTCATGTTGATGACGCCAACCACCCCACCTGTGCGGTCACGCAGAGGCGTTGGATGAGGAGCGATCGGAACGCGGCTGCCATCTGCGCGTTCGAGAAGCGCCTCACGGCCTTCCACGGCTCGGCCCTGGTGCAGGGCGATCTCGGTCGGACAATCCTGCAAGGCCATGGGTGTGCCATCGGCGTGGTAGTAGCGGGCAACATCAAACCATCTGTCCTCTCCCAGCTTGGGCTTGCCGCCCCAGAGGTTGACCGCAGCGTCGTTGCAATAGGTGATGCGGCCGGCAGCGTCGGTCAGGTAGATGGCGGCCGGCAGTGCCCCCATCAGGTCACGCAGCGATCGCTCGCTTTCCTGCAGCCGACCATTGGTCTCCTTCAGCTGCTCATTGGTCTCCGCGAGCACCGCTTCTCTTTTGCGCCTCTCGGCAAACAAAGCAGCGAGCAGCAACGTACCGGCCGAGATTGCTAGCAACATTGCTCGCGCGGCGTATACGCGATCATGCAGGTCCGTCGGCCCTCCAAAGTCGCCGACCTCGAACGTCGTAGCCCAGACTACTCCAAAGCTGAGAATCAACGCGGCGGCCGCGGCGAATACCGGCCGACAATAGGCGGCCAGTAGCGCAGGCAGGAGCATTCCGAAAGGGAGAGCCGTGTGCCAATATTGCTCCGGCGAGCCAAGGGCGATTGCGGTCCCCATGACGAGCGCTGCAAGCGTCGACGTGCCTGCCGCCAACTCCCAATTGTGCGGAAACTCGTGCCTGATGCTGGCGAGGCCGATAAGCAGCGGCGCCACCATGATGATGCCTAGTGCATCGGAAGCGAACCAGTTTAGCCAAGTCGTTAGTAGTGGTGCATTGGAGCTGTAGAAGAGGACGAAGCCTACCGTGGCGATGCTTCCCGAGATCGCCGGCGCGATCGCCGCTGCCGCAAAAAAACCGAGCACGCTGGCCAGACTTTCTAACCTGAATTCAGTGCCCAACCGATTTTTGATCAGCCAGGCCACCAGGAAAGGTTCCCCGGCATTGCACAGGGCAAAAATGGTGGCAGCGGGGATGCTTCTATCACCCAGCAGACTTGCCAGGGCACTTGCGGTCAGAACTCCAACCGTCACCGGCACTCGCACCCGCGACCCCAGTGCAATGAGGGTGCCCGACGAGATACCGGCAGCGGGCCAGAACACCGCCACACCATCGGGCTTGGTCAGCAGGGCCAGACTGAGCTGAGCGGCGAGGAAGTACGCAACCCCGACGGCAACGGCGAGCCCCATTGGGCCAATCAATGTCGACCACGTCCTAGGCCTGGACGACGTACCGGATCGGTGCTGCAACGGGCTCTGCATCGGCGTCATCCCTCAACACCCAATCGGTCCTAGGCGTATAACTACGCTTCAGGCCAACGCGTACGTGGTTTAGGAAGCCCCAAAAGGATCGTTAGGCATTCAAAGTGATGCGTGGGTATCAGAAGTTATGCTGATATTGCCTGGCTGAGAGTTTGCAGGCCGCAGATCGGTTAATTCGGGAACCGACGGGTAGCAGAGGCTCCGACAAGAAGCATTACAGAGTGCTGAGCGTCGGCATGATGGCTACGTCCGACTTGGGTCATCTTCTCCCGTCGTGCTCGTTGGTTCAGCACGTCTGGTTTACCCCCAAAAACGGAAATGCGAGCGAGCTGTGCACGACGGAGAAAAGGACGGAGAAAAGGTGCCTCTCCGAAGGTGGACGCCAGAGGCGGTGGCCGTGGAAGAACGGACGAGACCTATGGCGTGGTTTTCAAGAGTTGGTCGTGGATAACCAATGCCGGGAACGTGGCAAATTGGGCTGAGAACCTCAGGCCGCCTCAAGCATGTCCTGCTTCGTGAAGCCTTCCTGCACGATGCGCATGCCCTCGGGTGGGTATTGCCGCGCCAGCGACATGGCCTCAGTCGGAGTGCCATTGAGCCAGGTGGCAAAGTCATCCTCGGTCGTCAGCAGGACCGGCATTCGCTCGTGGTTGATGGTCTCGACTAGCGGATTGGGTGTGGTCGTCAAAAAGCTGTAGACCTCCAACTCGACGCTCGGCCCATCCTTTTTGATCGGCCCCTTGTACCGACGCCAGACACCGGCGAAGGCGAATAAGGGCCTCGAGTCATCTCCCTTCAGTGCGAACCAATGCCACGGCTTCACAGCGATAGCCTCGGCAATCACAGGAAAGCGCTGGGTGAACTCACGGCCGTGGCGGCTGTAGAGCGCGACATCCTTGCCGCGCTTCACGGCCTGCAGCCTCCAACCATCGAGCTTGGGTTCATGCAACCAAACATCGCCCGTGGGCAGGCGCTTCATGGATCGGGGACGGCAGGGCTCGATGAAGGGCACGGACGCGGACACGCGCCGGATGTAGGCGCGCACGGAGCATTCGACAACTTGTCGAAGCCGTCCTTACCCGTCATCTCGGATGAAGGCGATGTGGCCAATTCGACTTTCGACGCTCTGTACACCCGGAATAGTGTGCACCAGACGCACCGTTTCCGCGATCATACGTTCGTCACTGAGAGCACCCTTGAGTACGACCTGCCCAGACGCAACCTCCGCTGCTATGCCGAGTGCGGATGTTGAGTTGCCGAAGCGCCGGTCGAGCGCGGAGTGCACCTTAGAGAGGATTAGTTGGTCATTGAGGGACATACGCGATGCGGGCGTCTCCTGGAACTTGGGCGTCTGCACGACCCGGATGATGTGCTCGATGCAATCCGCCACCTCTATGCGAGCCGTATTGAGCACCAATGAATAGAGTGCCGGGTCCGTCCAGTCGATGCCGAACAGGCGCTGCATAGTACCGTTGTGGGCGGCGTCATTACGCTCAATCTCGCGGCGCGCAGTTGCCCGATCGTTGATGCCGAGCCGCTGCATGAGGACGCGCTCGCGATCCGGCATCGGTGCACAGATGCGGACACAGACCACATGGGGTACATTGCGAAGCAGATAGGTTGCACCCCAGCCTCTGATTAACACGTTGCCTTTGAAGGCGAGATCGAGGATTTGCTCCGCGGTGTAGTGCGACACGCGCGCCGTGTCGACGCGCCAACGATCAAGGAAAGTAGCTCCGCCCTCAAGAAAGCGCTGCACTTCGCTTTCGCGGGTACCAGCACGGCTAGCGATGTCCTGCGCGACGAGCTCATGGTGGACTATGTGGAGACCAAGCCGCTCTGCAAGACCCGCCGCGACATCTCTGCCAAGCGTCGCCATTTCGCGGGTCATTGCTATGACCGCCATAACGTCCTCCCTGACAAATTGTATGTGCCGGCATTGTACACAGCAGCGACCTGCTCGTCTCTCACCGGCAAGGGAGGCGTCGATCATGATCGTCTTTGCCGTGCTAGCGCGCCCGTAGATCTCGGCATCCCATCGGACGAATTCGCCGAGTGCCGCCGGATCATCTCACGCAATTGGGCGTTGATCCTCGGCGTAACTTGCCACCAAAAACAGAACGGCTTGCACTGGATATATCTGAACAGAGCGACGTCGCTGCCTCGCTTCACGCCTTGCACGCGCCCGCCATCGAGCTTCGGTTGATGCAGCCAACGGTCGCCTGCCGGCGGCTTCTTGGCCGGGCGAGGTTGGCAGGGCTGGATAAAGGGCAGGGACGCAGGCACAAAACGTTGTCCCGCAAAAATTGGCTCTCCAACCCGCGCGTCAGCGGTCATGCGCCAAAACCTACGACCTGCCAGCGCTCCTGAAGCCCTTTGCAGCCTGGCCGGCAGCTTCGAAGGTGGCCGTAGCATCTGCCGCTGACATCGCGACGGTCGTCTCGATGTCGGACAGGCTACCCCCTGCCGCCGCGGCCAGCACCGCAGAGGCGGCCGCCTTGTCGTCGGGGAATTCACCAATGACCAACCAATCGTGGGGACCGAAGGTCAGGTACCAGCCGATGAGCTTGCCTCCGACACTCTTGAAGAGGTTGGAGACGGCTTCCTCGCGATTTTCGGGTTTGGCCATCATGCCCTTGACTGCGTCTGTGGTGAAACGACCGCGCGAGATGTAGATGGGCATGTGATCTCTCCTGAAGATTTTCCTCCTAGGCAGTCCAGATGGACGCTCAACTGTACCGCTGTCGTCTCGCCGGTTCCAGCGCATTCGACCGAATTGCCCTGCGCCAGCGTTGCACTTTTAGGCTTTCCTTGGTGGCGTCGACCTCCACCAACACCGGCACAGCAATTGCCTCGGGGCTGCAGCGAAGATGTCCGTCACCTTTCGACAGCGAACTACAGACAAATCCGGATGGAGCAGGGGGCCGTTCTGCCCAATGATGAGTCTCGGCAAGCCCTGACGTGAGGAAAGGCGAAGCCGGAGCCTGCGCCGGCAGGGCGCACGCCGCCGTCCAGAGTGCTGCGCGCCGGCGACCGCTGAGTAGGGCCTATGCACGCCAGGAGCCTTCGCTTTCAAAAGGCTTAGAGCCATGTCTGAACGCGCACCTGGCTCCGCTAAGCGAAGCGAACCACTTCTCATTGACCTCGCTCTGCAAGGTGGCGGCTTCCACGGGGCCTTCACGTGGGGGGTACTCGACCGGCTTCTCGAAGTACCATGGGTCGTCGTCGAGGGAATCTCCGGCACATCAGCAGGCGCCATGAACGCCGCGGTGTTCGCGCACGGTATGCTTGTCGGCGGTCGCGATGGTGCGCGCGCTGCGCTCGAAGATTTTTGGCGGCGCGTATCTCTCACCGCCACCTTCAGTCCATTCCAGCGGAGCCCGCTGGACCGGATGCTTGGACGCTGGTCCCTTGATTATTCCCCTATATGCGTCGCCACCGATCTGATGGCCCGGCTGGTGTCCCCCTAGCCTTTCGTCCAGTCCGATCAAGCTGTTCATCACAGCCACGAACGTGCGCACCGGGCGCGGGCGCGTTTTCCGCAACAGCGAGATCACGCCCGATGTTCTCCTCGCATCGGCCTGCCTGCCGACCATGTTCCAAGCGGTCGAGATCGACGGAGAGGCTTATTGGGACGGCGGCTACTCAGGCAATCCAACGATTTCGCCGCTGGTTCGCGAGTGTGCTTGCATTCGAAATAGACGAATCGGCACCCGGTCGCATGGTCGATCGGTGGGCCATCATGAGCGTCGCAGAACTCGCATACTTGGGGGAAGAGCTCGGGATTCCTGTGACGCAGTACGCAAGCGCCAGGGACGATGATTGGTCACTCATCTTGGAAGCTGCGAAGATTCCTAAGCTGACCCTCCGTAGGGTTCGGGTCTTGCCAACGCCCTGACGCCACTACCTCCGCGGCCGGCTTCCGCACGGCGATCTTTCTAAGTCGTGGCGCCACTCGCAGTCGATGACGATGGCCACTGGTGATAAGTCGGCGTGCTGCCCATTGAGAACAGGCTCGACGACAACGCAAGCGGGAAGCTATTGCAAAGCTCACCAAACGGGCTTCCTAACTGTTGTCTTGCGCCAACGCTGTGCGCTGTGGAGAATGCTGACAATGGCCTGCCTCCCTGAACTGACGTCGGGGTGGTGAGTCCGTGAGGCTATTCGAGCGTTTGGCGCAATCAGCAAATGCCCGCCTTCGGCTTATGGCCGTCGGGAGACGCAACGAAGTGTTTTGAAATGTTCCGTGCACCGTTGAACGTTGCACGGAACACCCCGAGCTTCCTGCCGCCCCGGCATGGCAGGCTCGGTTATGGTAAGACCTGTCATGGTCCGAATATTTGTCGGGGTAACTGATCAAGCTTGGTTTGATGCGTTGAGCGCCATGGCATCGCTCGACGAAGTCAATTTTTGGCAGCCGAGCGGAAGTCGAGACTTCAAGGCGCTGACTGCTGGCGAGTTGTTTCTCTTCAAGCTTCATGCGCCTAATAACTTCATTGCTGGAGGCGGTGTATTCAGTCACGCTTCGAACGTACCACTGTCCCTGGCGTGGGAAGCTTTCGGCACGAAGAACGGTGTTGAGAGTCTTGCCGCCATGCGTGCTCGAATAGCTCACTACCGACGAGACCCGAACGTCTTGGACGAGCGACACGATCCCCTGGTGGGCTGCCGAATAGTGACTTAACCATTCTTTTGGTCACGAGAGCTGTGGGTCAGAGTCCCTGAAAGCTGGTCACCCAACATCGTAAGCGGGAAGGGCTTTAGCACCGACACAGGCGACGGGCAGTATCTCTGGCGCGCCGTAGTTGAGCGCCGTGTCGCGCAAGCGGCCCAAGCGCACGAGGAAGCAGCACGCTATGGAGAGCCGACGCTCATATTGCCTCGGCTTGGGCAGGGGGCTTTTCGCCTCTCCGTCACGGACCATTACGAGCGGCGCTGTGCAGTCACGGGTGAGAAGACGCTACCGATCCTGGATGCCGCTCACATACGCTCTTACGCGGCAGGTGGCCAACATGTGCCTTCCAACGGTCTCCTGCTTCGCACAGACATTCATCGCCTCTTTGATCTCGGTTACGTTACCGTCGGTTCAGAAGGGCACTTTGAAGTTAGCAGGAGGCTTAAGGCGGATTTCGACAACGGTCGGCATTACTACGACCTACATGGGACCCTCCTAAGGCCGCCTCGTGCGAAGGAAGCGTTGCCTTCTCAGGATGCGCTCACCTGGCATCGTGAAAACCGCTATCTGGGATGACGCATGCCACTGCATCGGAAGATGTTGCAGTGCAGATTTCTCGCGGGCCGCCGCTGCTCTGGCGTTGTCGGCAAAATGTGACACGGAGCCGCTCGGCTCAATCAACAGAACGAATGTGCATGTGGGTGGAAATGTGGGATACGTCGGACGACCACTGGATCTTTAGGCGTGATATCAATATGATAGAGGATCTGCTTGGCGGAGACGGGGGGATTCGAAGTAGGCACAGTTGGCTAGCAAAACGTGCCGTTGTGATCTCCGCATCCCCCAAATGACCCCCCAAGAGCAATTCAGCGGTCCACGCCAGCGTTGCGAGCCAAGGTCGTGCCCACCCTTCAGCACGGCCGTTAACAGCTGGCGAGCGATTGGAGGCAGCCGGATGGGTCGTGTAGCCGCCGCCTTACGTGACGACAGCGTTGGCCACCACATTCGGCGAATCGCCCGATTCTTGGGTGCGGATGGCGAGTGTTTGGCGCTGGACCGAATAGGTCACCACGGTTATCCACCACAATTTGCAGACCAATAGTCGGCCGCGAATGAAGCTACTAACATCATGAAACACGCTGGAAATGGGATCATGTCAAGAGCCTCTTGACACCGATGAGGCGTCAGCGTAGGCTAACGCCAACGGAGAGGTATTGCGCTTTGACGCACAATAACGGCTTGTTCTGCCCCATAGCAGGGGGTTTCAGAGCATGCCGTCCACACCTTCCCCAATACTAGCCCGCGAGCTGCAGCACGCAATCACCGAGGCCGTTCGCCAAGGCGTTGAGAGCGCCTTGCGCGGGGCAAATCCGCAGCAACCCCGATCGTGCGCGCCGGAGCCGGAATTCTACTCGGTACGCGAGACGCTGGCTGTATTGGCCATCTCGCGGAGCAAATTCTATCGCCGGGTCAATTCTGGCGAACTCACCCTTATTAAAGACGGCAAGAGCAGTTTTCTCAGCGTCGCCGACGTGCGGGCCTATGCAGAGAAACTTCGGAGTGCGAGCCGGTCGGGGGCGGCGCGGACATGAAGATCTCACGCCGCAAAGCCTATCCGGCGCATGATTCTCAACGCGTGTCTCGACGAGCCTTGGGAAGGATCTCATTCCTTGTATCCAAATGGTTGCCCGATGGTCGCCAGTCAGGCGCGGAATGGATTGCGCGCAATCCCACCCGTGATGATCGGCGGCCGGGTTCGTTCAAGGTCAATATGAGGTCCGGGCGGTGGGCTGATTTTGCCACCGGGGAGGGCGGAGGGGACCTGATCTCGCTGTTTGCATATCTCAACCGTGTCAGTCAGTTGGACGCTCTCAGGCAGATAGAGATGGAGCTTCGGCATGAACGCGCATAGTGCCCTAGCATGCTCCACCAATTCTGCGTCGCTGGATCTGGTGCGAAACTGCACGCTTGAAGCGTATGCCACGGCGAAAAGTCTTGAGCCGGCGTTTCTTCGAGAACTCGGACTTCGGACGATTGCGAACCCCTGGGATCCGCGCCGTCGCGCCCTTTCGATCCCGTACTTTAATGAGGCCGCTGCACTACATCGATTTCGCGTTCGAACAGGCTTGCTCAAACCAGTTGAGGGTCATGATCAAAGGATGATGTGGGACTCTCAACCCGAGGGGCGCGGAACGATCCTGTACGGTCTCCACAGGCTGCCCAAGGCGGGCGGCAGAGTACTTCTCGTAGAGGGCGAGAGCGATACGCACACTCTGTGGATGCACGGACGTACCGCTCTCGGTGTTCCCGGTGCATCCGCGTTCAAGCCTGACCGCGACGACGCCCATCTTGAGGGAAGGGAACCAGTCGTCTTCCTGGAACAGGACGCTGGGGGACTGGCGCTGCTAAAGGCATTATCTCGGTCCGACCACCGAGCCGAAATTCGCGTGGCCGTGCTGGATCACTTCAAGGATGTCTCGGACCTGCACGTCAGCTGTCCTCAACGCTTCCTTAGCCGGCTTGATCAAGCGATCGCCAAGGCAAGGCCACTCGATCGTATCCTCTCGGAAGTTCCAGAATTCGATCACCATGCCACCGTTCAGCGGCCGCCGTTGCCACCGGGTTATAGGTACGGCAAGCGCGGCATCGAGCACCTCGTCAGCGATAATGACGATGATGAAGCGCAATGGGCTTGGTTGTGCTCTCCTCTTGAGATCTTAGCGGCGACGCGCGATGGCGACCAACGCGCTTGGGGCATTCTCCTTCGCGTCCGAACCCCCGATGGCTTTTGGCACAGGCAGGCGCTGCCGCGCGAGCTCTTCGCGGGGTCAGGCGACGAGTTGTGTCGTATTTTGCTCGATCTGGGCCTGCATTTTGCGATTGGTACAAAAGCAAAATGGGCGCTCTTGCGCCTCTTGAACGGTGCTGAGCCAACCAGCCGCGCGCTTTCCGTGCCTCAGGTCGGTTGGCATGGTGAGCTCTTCGTGCTGCCCGACGAAGCGATCGGACACAGTGACGAGATCGTCGTGTTTCAGCCCTCGGTCCCCACCAAGCACGCCTACAAGACGGCAGGGTCGCTGCATGCTTGGCAAGTGGAGATTGCACGTTTTGCCGTGGGCAATAGTCGCGTCGCGCTCGCGATCTCTGCGGCATTTGCGGCCCCGCTGTTGCGCGTCTCGGAAATGGAGGGTGGGGGGCTCCACTTTCGTGGTCCTTCTACCATCGGAAAGACGACGCTGTTGCATACGGCGGGCAGCGTTTGGGGTGGCGGCGGTGTGAACGCCTACCTACGGCGCTGGCGCACAACTGACAACGCGCTTGAGGGCGTAGCGCTATTGCATTGCGATACCCTTTTGACGCTGGATGAAATGGCGGAAGTCGATCCTGGTGTTGCGGCAAAGGCTGCCTACATGCTCGCCAACGGGCAAGGCAAGATGCGAGCGGGTCGATCCGGCGATGTGCGGCCGGCTCGCGAATGGCGTCTCTTATTCATCAGCACCGGCGAGATTGGTCTCGCCGACAAGCTTAGTGAAGATGGGGGCAAGCGACCTACCGCCGGGCAGGAAGTTCGGGTCATCGACTTGCCGGCAGACGCTGGAATGCAGCTAGGGATCTTTGAGACCCTTCACGGCTTCAATCGCCCTTCTGATCTTGCCGATCACCTCAGGTCGGCCTCGGCGAAGAATTATGGGCATCCCTCAAGAGAGTTCTTGCGACGCGTATCTGAGGATTTGGCAGGTACACGTGACAAGCTGCGCGCCCGGATTGACGCTTGGTTGCGGGAGCACTGCCCAGAGCAAGTAGATGGGCAGGTTCGACGAGTGGCGCAGCGCTTCGCGATCATTGCAGCAGCCGGCGAACTTGCCACGGAGTGGGATATTACCGGCTGGAAGAGCGGAACAGCAGCGGCCAGCGTAGGCAAATGTTTTGCCGATTGGCTACTCGGGCGAGGCGGCACAGAGCCGACGGAGATCCGTAATGGGATCAGCCACGTGCGCTCGTTCATAGAACGGCATGGGACTAGCCGTTTTGCTCCCTGGGACAAGCCCGACACCCCTATTCGAGATCGTGCCGGCTTTGTGAAGACATCAAAGCATGGAAGCACATACTACTTATTCCCCCATGCGTTTCGCGAGGCGTGCGGCGGACAAGATCCGGGGCTCATCGCGCAAGCTCTGGCGAGCCGCGGCATGCTCGAATTGGGCAACGATAAGAAGGCGAAGCTTGTGCGGCTCCCTCAATCAAGCGGTCCGAGCCGCTGCTACGTCCTGACAACCGAGCTTGTCTCTACGCGATCGACTGCGTTGGTGCCTACTGTTGAGCAGGGTTACTAGAGTTACGAGCGTTACAAGATTGAAACGTATGAAAGAACAGCTGTGCGGCCTCACTCAAATATGAGGTTACCGGCCAATCGGTGGCGGCGTCTGTAACCTCACACCCGGAGGATGAACTTGCCAGCCAGGACCGAATTTGCACCAGCTGACAGCGACGTAACGCGCGTAACCCATGTAACTCTCGTCAACTGCATGATGTGACATCCAGCAGTGCGATGAGCGCAATGTGAGACATGATGCTGACCGGAACTGCAGCGCCAATTTTTTCGGACGGTCAGAGCCATCGGCTGCTGTTGAAACTGGCCGGCTATGGGGCTGCGGTAGCATTCTGTGGCGTGAGCATCGCTGCCAATTTCGCCTTCAGTACAACGCTCGGCGTGAACCAAGCCGACAAGACTATTTATGCTGTGGCCGGTGTCGCCGCCGACGTTTTTAAGATGACGGCGCCGCTTGCGGCGACGTGCCTATGGTGGCGCCGGCACTACATTTTAGCGCTTGCAAGCATGGCGCTCTGGTGTGCATGCGCAGCTTGGTCTTTGGCATCTGCAACAGGATTCGCGCTGTCGACGAGGAGTGAGGTGCTGGCAAGCCGCCGATTGGAGGCCGAGGTTCAGCGTGACTGGCGCACGACCGTGTACCGCGCCGAGAAGCAGATAGAGTCGCTAGGTGAGTATCGACCTTCCTCGATAATTCGGGCTGAAATCTCATCTTTGGCTGTGCCGCCAGCAATTTGGAGCCGAAGCAAGCATTGCCAGGACGTTACTCTCCCCGAAACTTTCGCAGCGTGCGCTCGTGTGCTCCAGCTCCGTAGGGAACTCGCAGCTGCTGAAGTCGGAGAACAGCTTGAGGCCCACATGCAGTCGGGTCGGCAACACCTAGTTGCATCGCCGAGCACTGTTGACCCTCAGGCGGCGGCACTAGCGCAGCTGGTTGGAGTTGACGAGGCCAGCGTAAGGACAAACTTGGCGCTGTTGTTAGCTGGAATTGTCGAGCTAGCCTCCAGCCTCGGTTTCGCGATTACTGCCCTGGCGACAAGAGCAGTGCCGGTGCCTTCGGCCGCCCGAGCCACATTAATGCCAGCCCGGGCCTCTTTCCTACCCGCGGTAACGACCCTTTGGCGCCCCAGACAACGGAAGAAGCCCAGCGCGTGTAAGAGCCCGGCGGATTGGCCGATAAAACTCGGGCCAGGGAAGTCTGCAAATCTTCAGGACGAAGTGAGCCGCTTCCTTAAGGCCCGAACGATCCGCGTTGAAGGCGCAACGTGCGGCGCCACCGAACTGTATCAAGCCTTCAGGCGGTCTTGCCAGCGCCAGGGCATTCCCGAAGCTTCACAACAAGCGCTGGGCCGGGCGCTGACGCGTCTCGGACTGGAAAAGGGCCGGTGCAGTAGGACCGGCCGCATCGCCTACATCGGCATTGCGCTGAACGATCACGGGAAGGCAACCGCTGAGGGCGGCGCCAACCATCCGATCCATCTGTCAGACGCGAAGGTTCAGCGGCCGGCCAGTTTGAAAGCCGTGCCCAGCGCGCCAACCGACGCGCCCGCAAGATCCGGCGGCGGCTCGGCGGCTCCGACTGCCTGATGGAGGAATTCCCGCCCCGGCCGCGTGGCATGCATTGGGCAACCTATCGTCGCCTCGAAGCCCAGGAGGTTGCTGCGGATGAGCAGTGGACACTGGGTGTAATGGACCTATTGGCGCGCGTCGGCAAGCGTCGCCCCTAGGCCGTGAACTCATAAATTGGCGGCTTTGATCAACCGCCTGGCAACCCTTAGGTCGCGTCGGATCTTTGGTCCGCTCATGCCCCATGATCGGACGTCAGCGCGGCCGATTGCAATGTCGCAAAAGTGCCATGTGTGGACGGCTCCGTGTTGGCAAGGACTTTCCTCACGTCGCCGGCCTGGTCGGAGCAGCCATGTGTTCGGCCTGTTGATGCGGCGCGCATGACCGCTGGCCATAATGCCCTCCGCGGATCAGGTCCCGGTCAAAAGCCCGCATTCGACAATGCGCTGGCACAAGTGGGTTGTCCTGATCTCCGGATCGACCGGATCTGCATTACGTGCTGTTCGCCCCTCCCAACTTTCCCATCACGCCGGCTGCCCGACGCGATCCTGTTAAGCCGCCAACGCGGCAGGTTCCTTGTAGCGCTCGCCCTTGGCCATCATCGCCCATGCCATGCGAGCGATCTTGTTGGCCAGCGCGACCGCGGCCACCTTGGTTGGCCGCCGCGCCAGTAGAGCGCTGAGCCGAAGGGGCGGTGCTTCGGCCCCGTTGATCTTGGCTCGACGGATTACCGCCAGCGCACCGATCGTGAGCAAGCTTCGCAGATAGCGATCGCCTTGCTTGGTAACCCCACCAAGCCTCTCCTTGCCGCCGCTCGAGTTCTGCTTCGGCACCAAACCGATCCAGGCGGCGAAGTCGCGCGCCGAGCGAAAGATTTTTGGATCTGAAACGCTCGCCACGAGAGCTGTTGCCAGCACCGGTCCGACGCCGGGAATGGCATCAAGTCGCCGGCTCGCCTCGTTTGACCGATGCCATGCCATGATCATGCGGTCGAACTCCAGAAGCTGCGCTTTGACACGCTGAAGCTCGGCTCCCAACGCGGCGAGGCACTCACGAGCAACTTCCGGCACGCGCTCGTCGTCGGGATGAGCGATCACGTACAGCAGATCCTCGACGCCGTTGCGCGTCCGACAGGAGCGACGATGCCGAATTCGGCAAGGTGCGCACGGATGGCATTGATCAGCGATGTTTGCCGCTTCATGAAGAGTTGCCGGGTGCGATGCAGCACCAGAACTGATTGTTGCTCAGCGGTCTTAGTCTCGACGAACCGCATGCTCGGGCGCGTGACGGCCTCGCAGATCGCCTCGGCATCGGTGGCATCATTCTTCTGCCGCTTCACGTACGGCTTCACATAGGCTGGCGGCATAAGGCGTGCCGTGTGACCAAGCCTCCGCAGCTCGCGCGACCAATGGTGCGAAGTTGCGCACGCCTCAATCCCAATCAGGCAAGGAGCCAGCTTCTTGAAGAATGGCAGGACCTGTCGGCGCTTCAACTGCCGCCGAATGACGACGGTGCCCTGAGCATCAACGCCGTGGACCTGGAACACCGATTTGGCAATGTCTAGACCGATGGTAACCGTTTGCATGCTGGCTCCTCCGAATCGTGGTCACCTCAACAGCAACCACGTACTGGGCACTCACGTGCCGGTGGAGGAGCCGTCCACAGCATCAAAAACGGACATGCGAGTGCCCACCAAACTGGCCCGCAAGCGGACTACTCCCTCAACCGGACCACACCAGGACGAGATGCTGCTGACTGAACGGCTTGTTGAGTAAGTTTGCTCGTGCGAAGCCCTTCGGTAGGCTTTCCGCGCCGTAGCACGTCGGTTATGTAAGGACGGAGCGCGGCCGAA
>CAWIYZ010000020.1:0-199542 GCA_963840425.1 uncultured Alphaproteobacteria bacterium
GTCAAGACTGTCTACTGTGCCACAAATATCATGTGCATGGCGTAATCACACCAATCATGAACACGAAAATCCCAGCCCAATAGCGTTTGATGCCATCTCTATAAGGCGCATGGCGTTGTCTCCCGTTAATGACACTTTCGAACCACGAGCGTCTCGTCGTTCAAGGTGCCACGCACCTTCGATTGCGTGAGACGAGCGGTTGTTTGTGCACGCCACGCTGCGTTCGTCGAATAGAGCGCCGGTCAGCTCTTGGCAGACTTCGGGGGTGAGCCTGACGTGATCTGCACCTATGCGTCCGTCGCATAGAGAGTACTTGCAAGCTGCAATCTTGTTGTCCATTGAATTGAGTGAGTTCGTGCATTGACGAGAGGGAAGCGTGCGGCTCGAGCGCTGGGCATCGCCCCTTGCGATGATCGTTGCATCGGTGGTGGCACTGGGTGGTGCGTCAGTTGCCTTCGATGACACGGATTTCTGCGTTGCCGTAAAGCAATTAGCTGCGGCCGCCGATGGTGACGTGGGCGTGTGGGTCGACCGCAAGACGCGCAATGCTGGCGTGGCGGTTGCTTGCGACCGTAAGCTCGTCGAGTTCCGCAGATTTACTTACAGCCCGTCCAGCTCCCTGGATGGAGCGTGGAAGGCGGGCAAGGCCGCGGAATGGAATGGAACATATTGCGCGAGCCCACTCTGGGCCCAAGCGATCCGCAACAATTGGAAGATTGCCCTAAGCGTGACTGCTGTCGATGGCGGCCACGTTCTGCTCCATGCAGAGTGCAAGTGAAGCCTTAGTTGTGATGTGTAAGTGATGCCGAGCGAGGATGCATGAGCCAGTGGGGTGAGTTTCAGGGGAGGATCGAAGACAACAGGTTGGTAACGGGCCTGGGTATCTATGTTGCCGATATCGTTCATGAGGGGACGGCGCACGCCGTCGTGGTTCGGACACAAGTTGCGAGCGCCCGCGTCACGTCGGTCGATATCGAGGCGGCTCGCGCTTCCCCGGGTGTGCTGGCGGTTTACACGGCCAAAGATCTAGCTGCCGATGGGCTGTCGGATTTTCCGTGTGGCGTGGATTTGAGCCGTCCAAATGGTCAGAAGGCGCATCAAGCCCGACGTCCCGTGCTCGTTCGCGATCGCATCCGTGCCGCCGGCGAGCCGGTTGCGTTCGTCGTGGCCGAGACTTTGGACGCGGCCCAAGCCGCAGCAGAGCTCGTTGTTGTCGAAACGCACGATGCTTCCGCAATCGCTACGGTAGCAGCAGCTCTCGCATCGGCTAGGCCCGCTGTCTGGGACGAGGTATCCGACAACATCGCTTTCGTTTGGACGAAGGGCGATGCGGGCGATGCCATCGCGCGTGCCCCGCATGTTGCGCGTGTCTCGTCGCACATCTCGCGCGTCGCGGCGCTTTCCCTCGAGCCAAGATGCGCCCTCGGCCGCATCGATGAGACGGGCCGCCTCGTACTGCATGCCTCGACTCAGAGCCCGCACATATTGAAGGGCGCGCTGGCCAGGCTGCTCAGAGTGCCGCCAGATCAGGTCCGTGTCGTCGCCAAGGATGTCGGCGGCTCGTTCGGCATGAAGAGCGGGGCATACCCCGAGGACGTACTCGTGCTCTATGCCGCGCGCAAGCTCGGCCGCCCAGTTCGCTGGGTCTCGGAGCGGCGGGAAAGCTTCCTGGCCGACGATCATGGCCGCGACATGTCCGTCGATGCCGAATTGGGCATGGACGCTGATGGCCGCTTCCAGGCGTTGAAGGTTCAATTCACGGTCAACGTCGGCTGCTATCTCTCGGGCCGATCGCTGTTCCTGCTGAACAACATCGGCGGCATTGCTGGTGTCTATCGCATCCCGAGTATCGAGGCCGGCGTCACTGGCGTCTTCACCAACACGATGACCAACGCGCCCTATCGCGGCGCCGGCCGACCCGAAGCGACGTATGTCATCGAGCGGCTGATCGACATCGCTGCGCGTGATCTTGGGCTCGACCCGTTCGAGTTGCGCCGACGCAACCTGGTGCCGCCGTCGGCTATGCCCTACGACACCGGGTTCATGTTCAAGTACGACTGCGGTGAGTTCGAGGCCAATATGGTGGGTGCGGCGAAGCTCGTGGACCGGGCAGGCTTCGCGGAACGCAAGCAGGAGTCCGCGAAACGCGGCATGCTCCGGGGATTCGGCATGGCCAATCCGATCGAGGTGGCCGCCGGGCCGTTTACCAGGCCGCGGAACGATCTCACCAAGCTTCAGGTCCATTCCGACGGCACGGCCACACTCTACGCCGGCTCGATGTCGACCGGACAGGGCATCGAGACGACGCTGACCGAACTCGTCGCCGGTGCACTCGGCCTTCCGCGAGATGCCATCCGCTATCGGGCCGGCGATACCGATGATCTGCCCGATGGGCGCGGCAATGGCGGCTCGGGTGCGACGGTGGTTGGGGGAAGCGCAACGCAGAAAGTCGCCAAGAACGTCATCGCGACCGGCCGCGCGCTTGCCGCCGAGATGCTGGAGTCCAAACTGGACGACATTGGTTTTGCAGACGGCCGCTTTCGGCTAGAGGCCAGCAACCATTCGGTCGGATTTGCGGATGTCGCTCGCTATGCGGAGGAGAAGCGTCCGACCGGCCTTTGTGAGACCGCCGAGTTCATGCCGCCGGCCGTCACGTTTCCCAACGGTTGCCACATGGTCGAGGTTGAGATCGATCCCGAAACCGGCGTGGTGAGGATCGTGAACTATGTCATCGTCGAGGACATCGGCAACGTCCTCAATCCGACGCTTGCTCGTGGCCAAATCCAGGGTGGCGTCGCCATGGGCGTCGGTCAGGCGCTGGGCGAGGTCATCACCTACGACGGCGAGTCCGGGCAGCTCATAAGTGGCTCGTTCATGGATTATCAAATGCCGCGCGCCGATGACGTTCCGCCGGTGCGCATCGAAACGCGTGCCGTGCCGACTGCTGCCAATCCGCTCGGGGCCAAGGGGGTGGGCGAGGCAGGCACTGTCGGCTCGCTGGTCGCCACGATCAACGCGATCTGCGATGCGCTTTCGCCCTTCGGCATCCGGCATATCGAGATGCCGGCGACGCCCGCCCGTGTGTGGGCCGCGATCCAGGGCGCCAAGCGCGACAATCCGGGCCGGCTCGCATAGGCGTGCGTACGGTAGACCGTCCCGCGCGGGTTCGGAGTTTCCAAGGACTGCCCTCGTTGGGATTGCTCTCGGTTAGCGGCTCATTGCATAGTGTGGAACGCCGCAGGGTGACGCGAAAAGTCGGAGAGAACGAATGTCTTATAGCCTTGAGCAATTGAGTGCAGATATCCGCAAGGCCCTTAAAGAGGACTCCGGGGTCGCAGGCAAGCAGGCGGTGTGCAAACTCGTGTCGAAAGTGCTGCTCGACCAGGAGTTCATCGCCAAGCACCTGACCGCCGAACAGTGCCGCCCGCGCAAGGTGCTGTACGAGGATCCGGAGCTGGGATTCTGCGTTTGCGGCCATGTCTACGAGAACGCCGCGCACGGCTCTCCGCACGATCACGGCTCCAGCTGGGCGATCTACGGCCTGGCGGTTGGCGACACGGAAATGACGGATTGGCGTATCGTCAAGAAAGGCGAGGGCGATGCGGCGACCCTAGTCGATGCCTGAGCAAACCTATGTCTTGAAGCCAGGCGATAGTCACTTCTACGATGTCGGCATGGTTCACTCGCCGAAGCGAAACGGGCCCACGAAGCTGGTGCGTATCGAAGGTCGCAATCTGGATCACGTGCAACGCTCGAACATCAAGGCGGCTTGACGCTCGGCTACGTCAGACGCCGGCGCCGAGCCGCGATGACAGCAGCACCTCCTCTCGTACAGCTGACCGATATCGGGCTCACCTTTGGTGGCACGCCTCTACTCGAGAGCGCTGAGCTTTCGGTCGCGGCAGGGGAGCGCGTGTGCCTCGTGGGCCGCAACGGGTCCGGCAAATCAACCCTGCTGCGCATTGCCGCTGGGCTGATCGAGCCTGATCGCGGCCAGCAGTTCGCACAGCCGGGCGCTTCAATTTGCTATCTGCCGCAAGAGCCTGATCTTTCCGGGCATGTGACGACGTTGGCCTACGTCGAGACAGGCCTTGGCGCGGCCGATGATCCTTATCAGGCGCGCTACCTGCTGCAGCAACTGGGCCTCGAGGGTGACGAGGATCCCGCTCATCTCTCGGGCGGCGAGGCCAAGCGGGCGGCGCTGGCCCGGGTGCTGGCCCCGGCCCCCGACATCCTCCTGCTCGACGAGCCGACCAACCACCTCGATCTGCCGGCCATCGAATGGCTGGAAGCACGACTCGCCGAGCGCCTCGGGGCGCTTGTGCTGATCAGTCATGATCGCCGTTTCCTGGAAAACCTTTCGCGCAGCACCGTGTGGCTCGATCGAGGAAGGACACGCCGCATCGATCTGGGGTTCGGCGAGTTCGAGGCGTGGCGCGACCAGCAACTGGCCGAGGAGGAGGTCGCTCAGCACAAACTCGATCGTAAGATCGTGCGCGAAGAGCATTGGGTGCGCTACGGCGTCACCGCGAGGCGGAAACGCAACGTGCGGCGTATGGCTGAGCTGCAGGAGTTGCGCAAGACGCGGCGAGAGCATCGCAAGGTGACTGGCAAGGCCGTGATCGACGCCGCGGAAGCCACGGCGTCCGGTACGCTTGTTGTCGAAGCCAAGGCAGTCAGCAAAGCATTCGGCGCCAACCAGGTCGTCAAGGAGTTCTCCACGCGCATCCTGCGCGGTGATCGCGTCGGTATCGTCGGACCCAACGGCAGTGGCAAGACTACGCTCGTCAATATGCTGACCGGCGTGCTGGCTCCTGACAGCGGAGCGGTGCGGCTTGGCGCCAACCTGGAAATGGCGACGCTCGATCAACACCGGGAAAGCCTTGATCCCGACTGGACATTGAGCGAGGCACTAACCGGTGGGCGCGGCGATACCGTAACGAGTCGGCGGCAGCTCGCGGCACGTGGTCAGCTATATGAAGGATTTCCTGTTCGCGGCCGAGCAGGCGCGCAGCCCGCTGCGGGTCCTATCTGGTGGGGAGCGCGCACGCCTGATGCTGGCGCGTGCTCTTGCCCGAGCCATCCAATCTTCTGGTGCTCGACGAGCCTACCAACGATCTCGACCTGGAGACGCTGGACGTTCTCGAGGAGATGATCGGCAGCTATGCCGGTACCGTCATTCTCATCAGCCACGACCGCGACTTCCTCGATCGCGTGGTAGACAGCGTGGTAGCTCCGGAGGGCGGGGGGCGTTGGGTCGAATATGCCGGCGGCTATACCGACATGCTGGCCCAGCGTGGTGGCGATCTTCGCGGATTTGAGCGCGGCCAAGTCCAAGCCGGCACCCGTCGCTGCGAGCATCACGGCGTCAGTACCACCGACCAAAGCCGCGAGACGCAAGCTCAGCTTTCACGAGCAGCATGCCCTTCAGACCTTGCCGACGGAGATTGCAGCATTGCAGGCGCGGATTGCATACCTGCAACGCCAGCTTGGCGATCCTGATCTTTACACGCGCGATCGACCGGCTTTCAATCAAGCGTCCGAAGCACTCTCAGCCGCTCAGTTGGAATTATCGGCAGCGGAAGAGAAATGGCTCGAGCTGGAGATCCGGCGGGAGGAGATCGAGGGTGCGTGACCATCAAGAAAAATGCCGCTCGGCCAAACGCGCGCTATCGGCCATAATTGCGAGAACAAGCTCTGAATGGATAGCTCTCCCACCAATAGGTTTGCCCACCAAACTCGAAACCCTCCGAGGGATCCATGCTCAAGTACTTCGACAGTTCTTACGTCGGCACGGTCGATATGGAGAACTGTGGCTATCTCGGCACTCCGATCAATGATCGACATTACTCGAACGAGGAGTTGGCCGGCGCCCTCTACAAGTCTGAGAAGTATGCCCAGACGATGGACCGCCTCGGCTTTCACACCTTCTGGATGGCTGAGCACCACTTTCAGCCCGAGGGTACAGAGTGCATTCCCAATCTGCTCATGATGGCCGTGCACTTGGCGGGTATCACCAAGCACATCAAAATCGGCTGCGGGTTCAATGTTGTGCCTATGTGGCACCCGTTACGGCTCGCCGAGGACTACGCGACGGCCGAAATCCTAACGCGCGGACGTACCGTGTTCGGCGTGGCACGCGGCTATCACACCCGCGAAGTGGAGACGTTCGGCGCGCCACTCATCGACCAGGCCGCCAATCGCGAGATGTTCGAAGAGGGCTGCGACCTCATCTTCAAGGCCTTCAACGAGGAGCGATTCTCCCATCGGGGTAAGTACTTCACTTGTCCGCCCGAAGTGCCGTACCGCGGTTACACACTGAAGGAATTGACGCTGGTGCCACGGCCGCTAAAGCGGCCGGTGGAGTGCTGGCAGCCGATTCAGGGTGGCACTGATCGCGCCTTCGACTTCATGGCCAAGCACGGCATTTGCGGTGTCATCGGCGGCGGCTCGGCTGAGGGTGGTGCGGTCGAGCGGCATATGGATGGCTTCCGCAATGCCTACAAACGTCGCGGAATTAATTTGGCGCCAGGAGAGCGCCTGTCGCTTGGCTACCAGTTCCACATCGCGTCGAACCGCGAGCAAGGGATGCGAGAAGCTGGCATCTACTACGAGGAGAACATGAAAATGTTCGGTGAGTTGCGCCTGTCACGCGCCATCACCGAGGAGCAGATTGCGGCCATGCGCGATCCGCGCTTGGTCCCCAACACCAAGCTGCCGCGCATCGAAGATGCGGTGAAGGCCGGTGGGTTTCTAACCGGGACCCCGGCGGACATCATCGAGCAATTGAAGGCGGTGGAGAAACGTTATCCGGGCCTGGAGCGTGTGAGCTGCTCGCTGGCGCTCGGCACGCCTCTCACGTTGGCGCTGGAACAGCTCGAGCGGTTCGCCAAGGAGGTCATGCCCGCTTTTCGCGGTGGCTAGACGTCACCAAAGTAACGACGAAGAGCTTGGACGCCATCCGGGCGAGATCGAGCCCGGATGGCGCCAGGTATTGCCGTCAGTCACGGAGCGTTCTTCTCGAGCTCGCCGTAGACACCGTCGGAACGCGGCGCGGTGTCGTTGAGCGTCTCGAAGACGCTCTTTGGGCGCCGTCAGGTTCAGATCCTCAAACACGCCTGACCGCGGGGCGGTATCACTGATCTGGGTGAAAATGCCCTTTTGAGCCTGGGCCTCGCCGGTCAGAGCACCAAGCAGCAGCGCAGATGCAATCACCATAACCTTCATGACGGACCTCCAGCTTGTGGGCGATGCGAACGACTGGGGAGTGTCGTCGCTTGATCGCCCGAGCATGATGGACTCTGTCGCGAGTGCTGGCTGTGCTGGAGATCACAGTGAACAAAGAAATGACGGACGTGCGAAGGCAGCCCATCCAATGCTGCCGGCCCGAGCTGGTTGTGATCCGCGCAGCCCAGACCCTAGTCGCTCTTCGTCTCGACCAGCTCGTAGCTCGCGACTCTCAGGCTCGAAACCGAGGCGCGTTGACCGGCGCCATCCGCCCAATGCATTGTCTCTTATGCCCAGCCGACTATTGAGCGCTCCGCTCTATCAGGGATACGTGACCACGCATGAGCCTTGCCGTTGATCCAATCACCGTCTCCGTGATCCAGCATCGCCTGCGCGCCATCGTCGAGGAGATGGGCGAGGCCATGCTGCGCACCTCCTACTCCCAGATCCTCAATTCGAGCCGCGATTTCTCCACTGCCCTGTGCGATCCCGAGGGTCGCCTGATCGCTCAGGCCGAGCATGTGCCGATACACGTCGGCGCTCTGCCCTATGCGGCCAGGGCCGTGCATGACTTCTTCAAGGGCACCATCCGTCCCGGCGACGTCTACCTGCTCAACGATCCCTATCGTGGCGGCAATCACTTGCCGGACTTGACCGCATTCGTGCCGGTGTTCGACGGCGAGCGCCTGGCGTTCTGGTCCATCAATCGTTCGCACCAGAGCGACATCGGCGGCGCCACGCACGGCGCCTATAACGCCAGCGCCACCGAGATTTTCCAGGAAGGCCTGCGCGTCCCACCCCTGAAGCTGTACGACGCGGGCACGCGGCGCGAGGACGTCTACGAGATGATCGTGCTCAACGTGCGCCATCCTCGCGACTTCAGGGGTGATCTCGCCGCCATGATCGGTTCGGCCCGGATCGGCGAGCGCCGGCTCGCGCAGTTGCTCGCCGAGTTTGGCTCGGCCACCACCCATGCCGCGGTCGAGGCCGTGCTCGACGGCGCCGAGCGACAGGTCCGCGCCATCATTGCGGCTGGAAGGATGGGATCTACGAGGGCGAGGCGTTCCTCGACGACGACGGCCATACGTCCAAGGACATCCATATCCGCGCCCGCATCACCAAGCGCGGCAGCGATCTCGAGGTCGACCTGACCGACAGCCATCCCCAGGTCGTTGGTTTCATCAACTCGTCTTTCGCCAATACGCACTCGGCCGTCGTGGTGGCGCTGGCCTATCTGATCGATCCGGACACACCCAAGAACGACGGCGCGTTCCGCCCGCTCAAGGTGAAACTCAAGGAGGGCACCGTGGTGTGGCCGCGGCCCGGCGCGCCGGTCACCTTGTGCACCAATCACTGCGGCCAGGAGATCATCGAGGCGATCATCCGCGCGCTGGCGCCCGCCTGTCCGGAGCGCGCCATGGCCGGTTGGGGGCGGCGCTTCCGCGTCGCCATCCAAGGCGTCGATCCGCGCACATCGAAGCCCTTCATCTGGCATCTGTTCCAGGCCCGGCCAGGTGGCGGCGCCTCTTCCGCCGGCGACGGCTGGCCTGCTGCCGGTGAGTGGCAGGCGGCAGGTGGCATCAAGTTCGGCAGTATCGAGGTGCACGAGGTGCGCTTTCCGCTGTTCTTCCGCCGCCACGAGTTCCGCCCCGACAGCGGTGGCGACGGCCGCTATCGCGGCGGGCCGGGAGCGGAGCTCGAGATGACGATCGAGACGGAGCAGCCGGCTGTCGCCAATACGGCGGGCGACGGCATCAAGTACGGCGCCTGCGGGCTGCTCGGCGGCCACGACGGCATGCCGCACAATTACTGGCTGCAGTCTCGAAGGCCGCCCCGATCGGCCGCTCAAGACCAAGGAGACAGGGGTCGTGCTGCACCCTGGCGATGTGCTGCACGTCCACTCGGGCGGCGGCGGCGGATGGGGAGCACCCGCCGAGCGCACCGCAGATGAACGCGCGCGCGATGTCGAGCTCGGTTTCGTCTCGTCCTGAGGGTCGCGGAATGTATCGCATCGGCATCGACGTCGGGGGCACGTTCACGGATCTGGTGGCGGTGGACGCTGAGAGGCGGGGTCGACCATCGCCAAGGCGGCATCGACGCCGCCGATCAGTCGTTGGGCGTCATGGACGGCCTTGACCGGCTCGCGGAGACGCTGTCGCTCGATTGCGCAACGATGCTGGCACGCACGCAGATCATCGTGCACGGCACCACGGTCGCGACCAACGCGCTGCTCGAGCACAAGGGCGCGAGAGTCGGCCTGCTCACCACAGAGGGACATCGCGACATCGTCGAGATGCGCGAGGGACTGAAGGACGATCGCTACAACCTGCGCCAGCCGCCGCCGGTCCAGCTCGTGCCGAGACAACGGCGGCTCGGCGTGCGCGAGCGCATGCGCTCCGATGGCCGCACCGAGATTCGCGCTCGATCGCACCTCGCTCGAGACCGCGATTGCGGCGCTGGCGCGCGCAGGCGTCGAGGCGGTCGCGGTCTGCTACCTGCACAGCTGGCGCGACGACGCCCATGAGCGCGCGACCGTGGAAGCAGTGCGCGCCGCCATGCCGGACGCCTATGTGTGCCGCTCCTCCGAGGTTCTGCCGCAGATCAAGGAATACGACCGGGTCTGCACCACCATCGTGAACGCCTATGTAGGTCCGGTGCTGGAGCGCTATCTGACGCGCCTGGCAACCCGGCTCAGCGAAGCCGGCTTCGCAGGCCCGGTCCTCATCATTCAATCGCATGGAGGCGTGGCCACCATTGCCGAGGCTGTACGGCTGGCGGCCGGCAGCGTGCTTTCCGGACCGGCCGGTGGCGTCGCCGGCAGCCGCTATGCGGCGCGACTCGTCGCAGCATGGCGATCTCATCCCGTTCGACATGGGCGGCACCTCGACCGACATCTCGCTCATCGTCGGCGGCGAAGCCGCGATCACGTCAGACCGCCGCCTCGCCGGCCAGCGCGTCGCCCTGCAGAGCCTGGATATCGCCAGCATCGGCGCCGGCGGCGGCTCAATCGCCCGGGTCGATGCCGGCGGCGTCCTGCACGTCGGTCCAGAGAGCGCCGGCGCGATCGCCAGGGCCCGCCTGCTATGGCCGCGGCGGGACGCAGGCGACGGTCACCGATGCCAACCTCGTTCTCGGCTTCCTCGATCCGGACAATTTCCTTGGCGGGCGCTCGCATCTCGACCGCGGCGCGGCCGAAGCCGCTGTCGACCTATTGCGCGGAAAACTCGGCATCGACCGTATGGCCGCTGCCGAGGGCATTCATCGCGTCATCAACACGCGCATGGCGGAGGGCATCCGGCTCGTCTCGGTTCGGCGCGGCGTCGATCCCGGCGCTTCGCGATCCTGTCGTTCGGCGGTGCCGCCGGCCTGCACGTCACCGACGTCGCGCGCCAACTCGATCTGCGCCGCGTGATCGTACCGCGGCTCGCCGCCGTCCTGTCGGCATGGGGCATGCTCGCCTGCGACCTGCGCTACGAGATCGCGCGCACCCACATCGGCGATGCCAGCCGCCTCGATGCTGGCAAAGCTGCGCGCCGCCTTCCGGGAGATGGAGGCGGAGGGCCGCACTCGCCTCAGAGCGGCGTCTCACGCCGGGCCGGTCCACGTGCAACGCTCTGCCGACATGCGCTACGGCGAGCAGATATTCGAGGTGAATGTGGCGCTCGACGACCTCGACTTCGACGACCCGCGATCTCGTGCTCGCATGGCCAGCGCATTCCATCTCCGACACGAGGAGCTCTACACGTACTGCTCTGCCCGATCAGGAGGTGGTGCTGGTCAACGCGCGTGTCGCGGTTGTCGGCGAGCTGCCGGACCTGCCGCAGGAGCCGAGCCTGACCAGCACGGCCACCCGCTGTAGCCGCGAGCCCATCGCAGGATTTACCTCGGCCAATGGCGCGATGTGCCAGTCTATGCGCTCGATGAGCTCGCCCCAGGACAGACCATCGCTGGTGCGGCAGTGATCGAATCACCGACCACGACCGTGCTGCTGCGTCCGGCGGACACGCGCACGCACGACGACTCATGGCTGGCTCGACATCGCAGTGGGCTGACTTGCTGCAATAGATTTAGCAACGAGCGTATCTACGGCGCGTAGGCTTTCCGCATCAGGTATTCGAAGCTGCGACCCGGCAGATAGCGCTTCCCGGACACCCCGAGCTTTTCCAATGGCGTGCCTACGATCACGCGCGCCGGAAGTGATCGCTTGGAGAGAAGCTTCTCTACTTGCTGAGCCAGTGCTTGCGGCGACGCAGCCTTGTTCTCCTGCGCCGCGTAGAATTGGAGGGTGTTCTGGAAACGACCATGGTAGGCCGACGTTGCGCCAGCGTTACGCCCTAGGACACGGTTGGTAGCGAAGCCCGTGTTGAGGTCCCCAGGATGGATGATGGTCGCCTGAATACCAAACGGCGCGACCTCGCCCCGCAAGGCCTCGACCAGCCCGTCCAGGGCGAACTTCGAAGCGCTGTAGTAGGGAACGAAGGGCAGGCCGATAAGTCCACCGATCGAGCCGATCACCATGATCTTGCCGGAGGACTGCTTGCGCATGGCCGGGAGCACGGCGCGGATCATACGCGCCGTTCCAAAGAAATTCGTATCGAAATGCCGCCTGGCCTCGTCGTCCTCAGTGTCCTCGAGCGACGCAGCCAGGCCCACTCCGGCGCAGGCAATCAGAGCATCCAGTCGCGACTCGCGCCGCCACACCTCCGCCACGGCTGCATCCACGGAGCTTTGCTCGGTAACGTCGAGCGGAACGTGCGTCCACTGAGAAGGCGTGCAGGGTGTACGGCTGCCTCCGTAAACGGTCATGCCGCTTGCAGCCAGATGGTCGCAGATCGCCTTGCCTACTCCCGACGAGCAACCTGTCACCAGTACAACGGCAGCGGACGACCGTTTCAACATATGCGTAGACCTGTTCGTCGAACGATTACCGGCGAAACCCCGGTGATCGGTCCCACGTTAGGCTGCCCGTTTCTGCCTCTTGCCTAGACCATCGAGCTCCTCGCGCATCGTCCGCACAGCCTCGCGGATCTGCGTCGGCGTATGCTCGGAGGTGAGGAAGAATCGAAGTCGCGCGGCCTTGATCGGCACGGCGGGGTAGATGATCGGCAGCACGTTCAATCCGCGCGCCAGCATGCGGTCCGCCAGGCGCCCAGCGTTGACCAGGTCGCCTACGATGACGGAAACGACCGCGATAGCCTTCGCTCGTGGCGGTATCCATCCCGGCGGCGCGCGCCAGCGACAGGAAGAGTTTTCCGTTCGCCTGGAGACGTGCAACCCGCTCCGGCTCGGCCTTCAGAAGCTCGAGCGATGCGGTCGCCGCTGCGGTGAGCGGAGGCGACAGCCCGACCGAATAGACCAATCCGGGAGCCTGGTACTTCAGCACGTCTATCAGCTCCCGCTTGCCGGCGATATAGCCGCCACAGCTCGCCAGCGCCTTGCTGAGTGTGCCCATCCAGATGTCGATGCGGGCCGGATCGATGCCGAAGTGCTCGGCCGAGCCGCGGCCGGTCGCTCCGAGGACGCCCAAGGCGTGGGCTTCATCGATCATCAACCACGCGCCGTATTTCTCCTTGAGAGCGACAAATGCCGGCAGATCGCCGACATCGCCGTCCATGGAGTACAGACCCTCGGCCACGATCAATGCGCGCTTGTGGAAATCGGCGGTGCTTCTGCAGCAGGGCCTCGAGCGCATCGGCATCGTTGTGTGTGAAGGCGTACGCCGTTGCGCCTGAAAGCTTGGTTCCGACCAGCAGACTATTGTGCGACAGCTCATCGTAGAGGATGAGATCATCGGGCGTCATCAGCGTGCTGATCGTGGAGACGTTCGTGGCGTGCCCACTGACAAAGGCAATCGCCGCCTCGACACCGTAGAAACCAGCAACTGCGCGCTCGAGCTCTCCGTGCATCGTCCTCTCGCCGGCGACGATGCGGCTCGCCGACACTGACGTGCCGAGGCTATCGATAGCCCTCTTGGCGGCATCAACCACTGCGGGATGCTGGTTGAGGCCCAGGTAGTCATAAGAGGCGAAGTTCACGTACCTCTGCCCGGCGATCTGGGTTGTGACACCCTGCCGGGCTTCATGGCATCGATAAAAGGGATCCTCGATATCGAAGAGCCGTCCGATCTCCTTGTGCTTGAGTATGCCTCGGTAAAGAGGCAGGTCCGCAAAGCTCATTGAGACTTGCGACGGATCGTAGAGAGCTTGCTTAGTCTCGCTGGTTGAAAGGCGACCGGCTTCGGGGCGTGCCCCACATGCATCCGCCACTGCACGTGCGGCGTCGCCGATCGTTCCGCGGGCGTACAGTCCCAGCCGGATTACCGCTCGCTTCAGCGCTGTAAACATTGTTTGCGAAGTCGTCCGGGGGCTGGCGGTATCGACCAGCCGAATGACCTTACGCTCGTCTCTCATACAACCTCTCATTGTGGAGAATTTTCGCAACTGCGCCTGGAGCGCGGCCGGAAGGCCTGTAAATCGGGCGGGGGACAGATAATTGCAATGGAAAATTCGTACCGATCAGCGGGATTGCGCGTTTCCGCTGCGCGGCAGAATGAAGCGGCGGCTGCTCAGATTCACTATTTCTCCTCCGTAATTTCCCCAGCGCGCGCGTTGGGCATGATCTGGGCAGGACGACAGCCAAAGAGCTTCCAACCTCGTCCGGCGACCGGGTGTTGGCAGGCCTAGAACAAACTGTGGAATCAAGTTGTTGCGGGTGCCAACCGTGAAGTCGATGTGCTACTGACCGGCGAAGCGCTGGGGGCCATCAAGAACCTGTCGGATCCCGGCGATGATGCGGTTGCGATCCGGGAAAACGTGGTCTTCGAGCACAGGGCTGTAGGGTATTGGCACCTGGAGCGCACATACCCGTTTCACCGGCGCTTTGAGGCAGGCAAACGTTGCCGGATCCTCGGTGGCGACGGCAGCTACTTCGGCCGAGAAGCCCGCTGTTGGTCCAGCCTCATCGGCTATCACCAGCCGTCCTGTTTTCCGTACCGATACGCGTATTGCCTCGCTGTCCAACGGCACGAGCGTTCGCGGATCAACCACCTCGACGGAAATCCCGTCTCTTGCAAGGTCGTCCGCGGCAGCGAGCGCCTCGTGCACGAGCCACGCGATAGCAACGACCGTCACATCATGACCTGTGCGCTTAACGTCCGCTTTTCCGAGCTCGATCGTGTAGTCCTCGTTCGGGACAGTGCCTTTCATAGCCATGAGACGGTTAGATTCGAAGGAGATCACCGGATTGTTGTCGCGGATCGCAGCCTTCAACAGCCCTTTCATGTCGTAGGGAGTCGATGGGAGGAACATCTTGAGTCTCGGCGAGATTCATGAACATCGAGTAGGGACACTGAGCGTGCTGCGCGGCCAATCTCGTGCCGCCGCCAACGGCTGCGCGATACAGGATTGGGAACGTCCTCTGGCCTCCAAACATGTAGTGGATCTTCGAAGCCTGATTGACGACCTGATCCATAGCGACGAACGAGAACGTGACCTGCCGCCAGTCCATGATAGGTCTGTAGCCTGAGCCGGCCGCTCCGATGGCCATGCCGGTGAGCGCGCCCTCCGAAATCGGCGTTGCCCTTATGCGCTTGTCGCCAAATTCCTTCACAAGCGGCTCGATGGGATCAGTCGACATGTAGAAGATTTTGGGGTCGCGCCGCATCTCCTCGGCAACGGCTTCGATCGCGGCGGCGGCATAGGTCAACTCACGCATAGCGGTCATCCCCTCAAGCCGCGAAGACGTCGTCGGTCGCCTGTTCGGGCGACGGAAATGGGCTCGCCTCGGCGAATGCGACGGCGTCTTCGATATTGCTCTGCACTGCTGCTGTCATGGCGTGCCAATCGGCCTCGCTCAGCTGCTGCTGCTCCTGGAGCTGGGCGCGTAGCCGCGCGATGGGATCCTTTTTCTTCCAGGCTTCAATTTCGCTCTCGGTGCGGTAGTCAGGTTGGTTCTTGCGCTCGGTATGCGCGCGCCAACGGAATGTCTTGCATTCGATCAGCGTCGGGCCATGTCCCTCGCGGGCCCGCTGCACGGCGCGCAACGCAGCTTGATTGACGGCAAAGATGTCGTTGCCATCGACAATGATACCTGGAATGCCGTAGCCCGCCGCACGGGCTGCCACGTCGCTCAACGCGTGCGTAGATGCAGCGGACGTCTGCGCGGCGTAGAGATTGTTTTCGCAGACATAGATCATGGGGAGCTTCCAGCTCGCGGCGATATTGAGGCATTCGTGGAAGGGGCCAGCATTCGATGCGCCATCGCCAAAGAACGAGACTGCCACCCGGTTCTTTCCGTCCATCTGCGCCGCAAGACCTGCACCCGTCACAATCGAAATGCCACCTCCCACAATACCGTTGGCGCCGAGCATACCGATGCCGAAGTCGGCGATGTGCATGGAGCCGCCCTTGCCTTTGCAGTAGCCGGTCTGCCGCCCATAGAGCTCCGCCGTCATGCGCTTCAAATCGGCGCCCTTGGCTATACAGTGGCCGTGCCCGCGATGTGTGGAGATGATGGTATCTTCGCGTTCGAGGGCGGCGCATACGCCGACCGCCACTGCCTCCTCGCCGATGTAGCAGTGTACAACCCCATAGATCTTGCCAGCATGGTAGTCGGCCGAAGCACGCTCCTCGAATTGGCGAATGGTGAGCATCTGGCGCAACATCTCGCGCTGCTTGTCGGGCGAAAGATTCACTGCGTTCCTCCGATTTGCTTTGGCACGCCTACGAGAAGAAATCGCGTCGTGGTCACCATGACAGCTAGCGGGTGCGAGACTGCGCGAATTGGCTGAGGCCGAGTAATAGCACCGACAGTGCGATTAGTAGCGTTGAAATCGAGGCAATGGTCGGGTCGATCTCGTCGCGGAGCGCATTGAACATGCGCTTGGTTAGCGTCGCCTTGTCGCCGCCGGCGATGAACAACGAAATTACCACTTCATCGAGTGAGGTGATGAAGGCCAGCAGCGCGCCGGAGACGACCGAGATCCTGATCTGCGGCAGGGTCACTGTCAAAAAGGCCCAAGGCCGGCTGGCACCGAGGCTGCGCGCGACCATCTCCTGGTTCATGTCGTAGCTCTTCAAACTGGAGGCGACCGTGATGACAACAAGGGGGATCGCCAGCACTGAATGCGCCAACACGATGCCGGTCAACGTGCTGTTGAGCCCGAGCCGCGAATAGAACAGGAAGATGCCGATGGCGATGAGGATCGCGGGGATAACGAGCGGCAGTGTGAAAGCGGCGTAGGCGAGCGTGGCCCAGCGGCTGCGCAGGGCGTGCAGACCGTAGGCCGCCAGCGTGCCGCAGATCGTCGACAGCAGCATGGTCAGGATCGCTGCCGCAAACGACACGTAGGTTGCCTCGCGCCACTCGATGGCGCCGAAATAGGCCGCGTACCAGCGCGTGGACCAGGCCGGTGGCGGGAACGTGAGATATCGAGAAGTCCGAGAAGCTGAGCGGCACGACCAGCAGGCTCGGTGCGATCAGGAACAGCACGATGAGGCCGACCAGCACGTAGAGCCAGAGGCGGCGGCGGTGCGTGATCTGCGTTTCGGTTGCCGGCCCTGACAGCATCTCAGCGTGCCCCCGTCAGCTTGTCGAAGCCGATCACGCGACCGAACAGCCACAGGATGGCAAGCGTCATCACAAGGAGCACAACCCCGAGCGCGCTGGCCGCTCCCCAGTCCCCGTAGTAGGAGACATTGCGCTCGATCTGCATCGACCACATCATGACGCGGCCGCCGCCGAGCAGAGCCGGCGTGACATAAAAGCCGAGGCAGAGCACGAAGACGATCACCACGCCGGCGGCGAGGCCGGGCAGGGAAAGCGGCACGAAGATCTGCCAGAACGCCCGGACGGGCGACGCGCCGAGGTTGGCGGCGGCCCGCATGTAGTCGCGATTGATCGCTCGCATCGAGGCATAGAGCGGTAGCACCATGAACGGCAGCATGATGTGCACCATGCCGATGGCGGTGCCGGTGAAGTTGTGCACGAGCCGCAACGGGCCGTCGATGAGTCCCATGTCGGACAGCCAGGTGTTGATGAGCCCGCGCCGCTGCAGCAGCACGAGCCACGCGTAGCAGCGCACCAGCAGCGAGGTCCAGATCGGAAACAAGACCAGTAGCAGGAGAAACGCGGCGATACGCGCTCCAGCTTGGGCGATGACGTAGGCCAGCGGGTAGCCGAGCAGGACGCATATGATGGTGACAAGGAATGACAGCTCGAAAGTCGATTGCAGCGTGATGAGATAGGAGGGATGCAGCAGTCGCGCGTAGTGCGTCAGGGTCAATCCGTCCGCGTCGCGAAACGACAGCCAGAACAGCCAGGCGATAGGGGCGAGAGCGACGATGCCGATCAGCAGCAGGCCCGGCAATGCCAGGCTGCCCAGCAGCCACTGCTCGTTGCGCTCCTGCGCCTTGAGGGCTGCGGCATTGGGAGCGGCCTCATCTCGAAGCCGATCGGCGCGCATAGGGTCGGCGACGGAGGCCATCGGCGTCAAGCCTCGTCCGAGGGTACGATGATGGTGTCGCCAGGGGCTAGGCCCAGCGTTATCGGCGCACCTGGCGGCGGCAGGCTGCGCTCGGCGCTGCCGGCAGGGTGGCGCAACGCGATCGGCTGGCCGTTGGCTAGCGACACATAGAGTAGCGAGCTTTCGCCCTGGTAGACGAGCTCCTTCACCTCTCCGGCGAAGACGTTGAGGCCGTTGAGGCCGGCGCCGCCCGTACCATCCACAACCTTCAACTTCTCCGGGCGCAGCACAAGAAACTGCGATGGCGCCGTATGCCGCGGCGGCTCCCCAAGCTCGATGTGCTGATCGCCGAGATAGGCCGCGCCGTCTCTCACCTGAACCGGGAGAAAATGCGATTCACCGATAAATTCGGCGATGAAGCGGTTGTCTGGCCGCTCGTAGATGTCGCGTGGCTTGCCGATCTGCCGGAAACGTCCGTGGTCGATGACGGCGATGCGGTCCGACATGGTCAGCGCCTCGCGCTGGTCGTGCGTCACGTAGACCGTGGTCATGCCGAGCCGCTGGTGCAGGTGGCGCACCTCGATCTGCATCTGCTCGCGCAGCTTTTTGTCGAGAGCCGAGAGCGGCTCGTCCATTAGCAGAATGCGGGGCTCGAAGATGATGGCGCGAGCCAGCGCCACCCGCTGTCGCTGCCCGCCCGACAGCTGGTCGACCTGGCGTTCGCCGAGGCCGGCAAGCTGCACCATGTCGAGGGCGCGGTGAACGCGATCCTCGATGTCGGCGCGGGACACGCCGCGGAGCTTCAACGGGTAGGCAAGGTTGCCCGCCACGGTCATGTGAGGGAACAGGGCATAGTTCTGGAACACCATGCCGACGTCGCGTTTGTGCGGCGGCACGAGCGAGACGTCCCGCTCGCCGAAGCGGACCTCGCCGCTGTCGGGGCGGATGAATCCGGCGAGCACCATCAGCAAGGTCGTCTTACCCGAGCCGGACGGCCCGAGCAGCGTGATGAACTCGCCGCTGGCGATTTCCAGGCTGACGGTGTCGAGCGCGGCCGTTCGTCCATACGTCTTGGTGACGTCGCGGATCGAGATCGGCAGGGAGATGGTCGCCGCGCTCTTCATGTAGGGATCAGTGGCCGTGCGCCTCTCGGCTTGCCAATCGGACGGACAACGCAACGGCTGAACCGGCCCTCGTCTCCTGCCGACTTGGAGAGGTGAGCCGGTCGTCCGGTCATGTCGTATGCGCTACTTCTGTGCGAACGCGTCGAAGCGCTTCACCATCTCGTCGGAGTTCTTGACCCACCAGTCCACGTTCAGGAAGAAGCCCTTCTTGACGTTCTCGGGCGAGTTGGGAAGCTGTGCCGCGAGCTCTTTGGAAATCACGCCGGTCTCGAAGCCCGCCAGGTTCGCCGGCGCATAGTTGATGTACTGCGAGATACGCGCGTTCACCTCGGGACGCATCATGATGGCGATCGCCTTCATGGCCAGATCCTTGTTCGGCGCGCCTTTGGGTATGAGCCAGCAATCCGAGACCAGCATCTGCTGGTCGAACGTGATGGCGAGTGGGCCGCCCTTCGTCTCTTTCTCCTTCATGGCAGCTTGGATACGCCCGTTCCAAGCGCCGACCATGTCGACCTCGCCGTCCTGAAGGATCTGCGCCGACTGGGCACCCGAGTTCCACCAGACGAGGACGTGCGGCTTGAGGCTCTCGAGCTTCTTGAACGCCCGCTCGACGTCGATGGGATAGAGCTTGTCCATCGGCACGCCATCGGCGATCAGCGCCGCCTCGAGGTTGTAGATCGGGTGGCGGCGCATGGAGCGCTGACCCGGGAAGCCCTTGGTGTCCCAAAAGGCTGCCCAGCCTTCCGGCTTCTTGTCGCCGAACGCCTTCGTGCGCCAGCCGATGGCGATGGAGTAGACGATCTGCGAGATCCAGTACTCGGTCTTGAGATCCTTGGGCACGCCGGCGTCGTTGACGATGGCTGCGTCGAGCTTTTCGAGCTTGCCCTCCTTCTCGAGGATGCCGCAGGTATGAGCGCCCTGCGTCGACAGATCCCAGGTCGGGCGGCCGGAGGCCACTTGGGCGCGGATGTCGGCAACGCCGGAGGTGGTATCCTCCTTGATGGTAATGCCGAGCTCTTTCTCGACCAGATTGAACCAGGCCTCGCGCTGCGCCTTCTGGAAGGCGCCGCCCCACGACGAAATGGTGATGCTCTGCTGGGCGACGCTTTCGCCCGAGCCGAGCATGGCGACGGCGCTGAGCAGCGCTGCCGTTGCAACGACGGTTTTCCTCATAGCTTGGACCCTCCGCATGTGCCGACCGGGCGCCTTGTTCATGGGCTTGTGAGCGAAGTTCACCGCATTGCTCTGTTGCAAGTCAAGGAAATCAAGCGGTTGCAGGTATCAAAGCCGGGCCGGAGGAGGCCGAAATCGAGTAATTGCACGCCTTTCGGTCATCAGAGCGCAAAGACGGCACATTGATTTGGCCGTTGCTATGGGAGCAAGCTCTCTGCTTGATCGACCGCGGGAGCTCGGGTTCATGGCCCTGCATTTCGAGCGGAGCGAGTTCGATGCGCGCGTCGCCAGCGCACGCGCAGCGCTGCGCTCCGAGAAGCTCGACGCCATTCTTCTGTTCGCGCAGGAGAGTTCTCTACTACCTCACCGGCTTCGATACGAGCGGCTTTGTCTTCTTCCAATGCGTCGTGTTGACGGCGGGTTCGGATGAGATCGTGCTGCTGACGCGCCGGCCAGATCTGGAACAGGCTCGGCGCACATCGACCATCGAGGACGTGCGGCTCTGGTATGACCGTGAGGACGCGGACCCTTCCGCAGAGCTGAAGGCGATCCTGGAGGAGAAGAAACTTGCAGGCGCTCGCGTCGGCGTCGAGCTTCGCACCTTCGGCCTGACGGCCGACAAGTACGATCTGGTGCGGCGGCGGCTCGAGGGATGGTGCGAGTTGGCCGATGCCTCCCATGTGATCCGCGGCCTGCGCGTGGTGAAGTCGCCAGCAGAGATCGCCTATGTGCGGCGTGCCGCCGAGCTCGCCGACCAGTCGCTCGATGCGATGCTGGTAGCGGCAAAACCCGGCGCATTCGAAGGAGATATTGCCGCAGCAGGCGCCGTGCCGATCCTGGCGGGCGGCGGTGATCCGCCACCGTCAGGTCCGGTGCTCGGCTCGGGTGATCGCGCCTTGCTCGTGCGCAGCGCAACAGGCTTTCGCCATCTCGATGCCATCGATCAGCTCACCATGGAGTTTGCCGCCAGCTACCGGCACTATTGCGCCTGTTTGATGCGCACCATCGCGATCGGCAAAGCCGATGATAGGCAGCGAAACATGTTTGAGGTGACGCGCGATGCGCTCGCCGCCATGACAGCGGCGGCAAGGCCGGGCCGGCCGCTGGGCGAGATCGACGACGCGCACCGCCGCGTCTACGACGACGCGGGCTTCGGGCATGCCCGCATGGCGGCCTGCGGCTATTCGCTTGGTGCGCTGTACCGGCCGACATGGATGGATGTGCCGCCGATGCTCTACTCAGGCAATCCCATGCTGGCAGCACCGGGTATGGTGCTCTTCCTGCACGCCATCCTGATCGACGCCCCGAAGAACCTCGCCATGTCGCTCGGGCATACGATCGTGGTGACCGGGACCGGCGCCGAGGTGCTGAGCCGCATCGCTCCGGAGTACTACGTGGGCGCCTGACAGGTCAGGCGGCGAGAAAATCGTACGCCGACAGGGCGTGCGTGCGCACGATGTGCAGGAAGTCCTCGATATCGACATGCTCGTCGAACGAGCCCATGCCGTGCGGAAAAGGGCCATAAACACAGGCCTGGATGTTGCGATAGCGCCAGAGCCGCGCATCGGTGCCGCCTAGGCTGACGATCGGCTGCGGAGTGAAGCCACGCAGCTCCTGCACGTTCTTCTGCACGATGCGAATGATCTCGCAATCCGGGTCGACCCATGAGGGCAAGTTACAGTTGGTTTCCCTGACGGTGGCCTCGGGAAAGGCCTTCATGAGCTTGTCAACCTCGGCCAACACCTGCTCGCGCGTGACGCCCAAGGGGAGGCGGATATCGGGCTCGAACGTTGCGCTCGACGGCACCATGTTGACCTTCACGCCACCTTTGATGGTGCCGATGTTGAGCGTCACCTTGTCGACGATGGCCCCCGCGCCCGGTCCCATGGCGCGATCCATTGTGGTGCGCCCGGCATCGATGGCGGTACGCACGTTGTCGGAAAGCTGCGGCTTGATCTCACCTAGCTTCTCCAACTCGGCAGCGATTGCCATCGCGGTCTTGGTCGCACTCTTACTGGCATGCGTATAGGCGCCATGCGCACCCGCAGTATTGACCGTGATCTCGAGCCAGAGCGGACCCTTCTCGCCGAACCGGACGCTGAAGGGACTCGATGGCTCGCCGTTGAGCAGTGCATCGCCGTGCACCTCAGGATGATGCTCCATGAGGTATCGCGCGCCATAGGGTCCGAACGTCTCCTCGTCGGAGACGGCAGTCAATGTCAGCTTGCCCTTGAGGTGCTCTCTGAGCCGATGCAGATAGACATACGTGAAGATCGAAGCAGTGGTGCCGGCCTTCATGTCGGCGACGCCGCGCCCGTAGATCTTGCCGTCGGCGATCTCGCCGCCCCAAGGGTCCTTGGACCAGCCGGCGCCGTCATCGGCGACCGGGAAAACATCAATGTGTCCATTGAGGACGAGATGCCGGCCTTCGCCGGCGCAATCGAAGCTGCCGACGATGTTGGGCATCTCAGGATGCGGCGAGATGATGCGATACGGAAGATCGCGCTGAGTCAGGAGGCTGGTGATGAACTTGGCGGTGCCGCGTGTATCACCTGGTGGGTTCGGACTCTTGTGGCGCACGAATTCCTGCAGAAAGCGCACGAGATCGTCACGGTCGCGCTCGATCCAGTCCAACAGCTGCTGACGTCCCGAATTCACGCTGTGCTCTCCTTGCTCTACGTTGAGAATGGCGGAAAGCTCTGAGGCGACAGGCGGTCAATGTCGCGACCTGCCCAATCACCGGCGCTGATGCCGGCCCACATCTGCTCGGCAGCACGCTGCACGTCACCTGCCAACTGGCTAGGATCTAGTCCAGCGATCGCTCGATCGCGCATGATCCACGCGCCGTCTATTAGGACGCTATCGAGGTCCTCTGCCTGGGCGGAGTAGACGATATTGCGGATTGGATCGCGCACTGGCGTCATGAACAGGCTTTGTGCGTCCCACAGCAACATATCAGCCTTAGCACCGGCTGCGATACGGCCGAGATCGTCGCGGCCGAGCGCCTTGGCGCCGCCGAGCGTGGCGGCATTGAACACGTCAGCGGCCGTTGCCACCTCCGTACGCCGGTCGACGATTTTGCTGACAACGGCGGTCCAACGCAGCGCCTCGATCATGCTCTGTGGGCAGGTATCGGTGGCAAGCGTCATGTTGATGCCTCGGGCGAGGTAGCGGGCGAAGCTTTCCATGGCGATGCCGCGGCGTGCAAACACCCACACAGCGTGCGCGACATTGGTCCTGGTGTCAGCGAGGATCCCGATGTCGTCGGCGTGGTAGTTGGCCCAGCTGCTGCCGCCGGGGATGATGGCATGACCGAGGATCACGTCAGGGCCAAGGAAGCCGATGTCTCGTAGCCATTCGATCGGCGTCTTGCCGTGCCGGCGCGTCATCTCCTGGAATTCTGGGACGGATTGGGAAGTGTGCAGGGCCAGTGGGACGTGCATGTCGGTAGCGGCGGCGCGCGAGCGTCTCAAGAGAGCCTCGGAGACCGTGTCGACCTGCGATGGGGTTAGGAAGCTTTTGATGCGCCCACCATGAGTATTCTCGTGCTTTTTGATGAATTCGACGGCGCGCTCGAAGGCCGTGCGGCCGTCATCGTCGAACCAGTCGTACTCGACGGTGCGTCCGTTACGCGTGAGCCAGCGGCCCGAGCGATAGCTCTGGCCGACGTAGGCGCGCAGGCCTGCTTGGACAGCCAAGTCGACGACAGTTTCACCGAGGCCGCCTATTTCCATGACGGTCGTCGTGCCGGTGCGGATCAACTCGGCCATGGAAAAGGCGGCGCAGGCCCGCTGTGCCTCCCGGGTGGTCGTGCGATCGCGCGCTGGGAGGAACTCGAACAGCCCGGAGAGATAGAATTGCCGCGGGCCACGATCCTCGACGAAACTCTTGTCGAGGGGCGAGTTGGTCAGATGCGCGTGGGTGTTAATGAACCCGGGCGTGATGATCTTGTCAGTGGCGTCGATGGTTTCAGCGACCTCGCCCTCGAACGATTTGCCGACATGTACGATCTCGTTGCCGTCCCACACCACGACCCCATCACGCAGGTGCCTGTGCCCTCCGTTTTGATAGGCGACAATGTGGGCTGCGCGGATCATGCGACGCGGCATGCCGGTCTCCCTTGCTGCTCTCGCATGCACTATCGGGCATTCCCGCGCGCCTGCAAGTATGATTGAAGGATCGCCACGGCGGCCTCGGCTCAGCACATGCTGTGTGAGCCCGACGCGGGCAATGCAAGCCGGGAGCTTAGATCAGGATAATGAAGCCTCTTCCCAAGTCCTTGTGGGCCTCGACCGCAACGCCGGCCACATCCTACCCACCGCTCAGTGGCGACGTGACGGTTGATTGCGTGATCGTGGGCGGCGGCTTTACTGGTCTCTCGACAGCGTTGCATCTGGCGGGTCGCGGCATCGGAACCGTTTTGTTGGAGGCCAATGAGCCTGGGTGGGGCGCGTCGGGCCGCAATGGTGGGCAAGTCATTCCCGGCCTGAAGCTCGATCCCTCCGAGATGCGCGCCAAGTACGGTGAGGAGCGTGGTCGACGGCTAACCAAAACAGTCGGCGCAACCGCCGATCTCGTGTTCGAGCTCATTCAGAGACATGGGATCCAATGCGATGCCAATCGCGCTGGATGGATCCAGGGTGCACCAGGTCCCAAAGGGTTGGCAGAGGTGCACAATCGCGCTGAGGAATGGACTGCCGAGGGCGCCGATGTCGGCGTACTCGATGCCGATGAGGTGCGGGCGCGGATCGGAGGCGGAGATTACGTTGGTGCCTTCCTCGACCGGCGCGGCGGTACTCTCAATCCTCTATCCTATGCGCGTGGCTTGGCTCGGGCTGCAACCGCTGCGGGGGCCAAAATCCACGGTGATAGTCCGGCGCTCGCGCTGGAGCGAGTCGGCCAGCGTTGGAAGGTGTCGACGCCGCACGGTGTCGTGGCTGCGCCGCATGCGGTGCTGTGCACGAATGGTTACACGGACCACCTCTGGCCGGGCCTAGCCGAGACGGTGATCCCGGTTTTGTCCTCGGTCGTGGCGACGGAGCCGCTGTCCGACAACCTGCGCAAAGTCATTCTGCCGGGCCGAGAGGGTGTGTCGGAGACGCGCCGCGTGCTGAACTGGTTCAGCATCGATGGACAGGGGCGTCTCGTCTTCGGTGGGCGCGCCAATCAGCAGGAGACAGAGGCCCCTCAGGCCTTCGATCCGGTCCTAGCGCGCCTCAAATTCATGATGCCGATTCTCGGCGAGCCGCGCATACAATTCCGCTGGGCGGGGAACGTAGCGATCACGACCGACCATGTGCCGCATCTGAACGAGCTCGCTCCCAATCTCTACGCGGGCCTCGGCTACAACGGTCGCGGCGTGGCGATGTCGACGATGATGGGAAAACTACTGGCCGAGCGTGTGGCGGGTGTGCGCGCAGACGATATTCCGCTGCCGGCGACACCAGTCGAGCGCATTCCATTCCACGGTTGGCGCGCAACCGGTATCGCGCTGGCGATCGGCTGGAAGCGGCTGCAAGATCGCCTCAATCCCTAGCGAGCATTCGGATAGAAGGCCTCGGCAGTTTTCAAACTAAGAAATCCCTGTCGAACATCCTCCTGGACGGCTTTCGGGGAACGCTCTGACGCCGGCCCATAACCGGCGCCGCCTGCCGTGTAGAGAGTCAGCACGTCACCCTTGCGCAAGTCCATGCGGCCCTTGCTCGGCAGCACGATTCTCTCGCCATCGCGTTCAACTTCGCAACGTGCCCTTTGCGCATCGGTGCCGCCGAACAATCCATATGGCGCAAGCCGCACGCGATCGGCATAGATCGCGAGGTTGACCCCATCTTTCAGGATCTCGAAGCGTCTGAAGAAACCCAAGCCGCCGCGCTGCTTGCCGTGCCCGCAACTATCCGGCAACAGCCCATAGCCGATGATGCGGAAGTGATCGAAGTCCATGTCGGTCGCCTCGACTGGCGTATTTGTGCAGTTCGAGAGGGGGCTATCCACAGCATCGCAACCGTCGAGCCGGGGGCCAGCTCCGTATCCGCCGCCATAGACTTCGAGATAGACCCGGTATTTGCCACCATCGAGATGGGAGATCGCCGTCACGTCGGTGGAGTTGTTGCCGCCAGCAATGACACGATCCGGCACCACCTGCGCCAGCGCCTTCAGCACGGCGTTGAAGCAACGATAGGCTGAGAGCATCCGCGCGCGCACCGGGGCCGGGTAGTTCGGATTGACGAGACAACCCTTCGGCGCTGTCACCTTGATGGGCTTCTTCACTCCCTCGTTGAAGGGAATGTCGGGGGATGTGAGTGCCGACTTGATGGCCGAGATGCTCGCTGAGATGGTCGAAGCCCAGGGACAATTCAGGTTGCGCGTAACCTGCGGACACGTGCCGGTGAAGTCGACGGCGATGTTGCTGCCGCGGACGGTGACGGTCGCCTTGACCGTCAGCGGCTTGTCGGAAAGCCCATCATCATCGACCGCGTCCTCACCGTGGTACACGCCATCCGGGATCTCTTTCAGCGCCGCGCGGAAGCGGCGCTCGGAATAGTCGATCAGGTCGCCCATGGCGGTGCGCACGACAGCTGTTCCATAGCGCTCGCAAAGCTGACGAATGCGCTCCGTGCCGATCGCGTTGGCGGCGAACTGCGCGTAGAAATCCCCAATGGTCTGCGACGGCACGCGCACGTTCGCGGCGACCAGTCGCTCGAGCGGTCCGCCGTTCCAGTCGCGTGCATAGTTGTAGACGGACGGTGGGAAGATGATGCCCTCTGCGTGTACATCGACGGCATCCGGCGTCAGGCCAGGATTGCCGCCGCCAAGGTCAAGATGGTGCGCCGTGGTGCCTGCGAAGGCAACGAGCGCGCCTTTGTAGAATATCGGCGAATATATGAATACGTCCTGCAGGTGCTGGCCGCCGCCGTATGGGTCGTTGTTGATGTAGAAGTCGCCTTCACGCAGCGTGTGGACCGGATGCACGGCGGCGCAAGCACGGAAGATCTCCGACATCGGCCCGAGCTGCATGGGTATCAGCTCGGCCTGGGCGATGACGTTGCCCTCTCGATCAAACAGCGCCGCAGACGCGTCCTGGGCCTCGCGTACGATGTTGGAGTAGGAAGACCGCACCAGCTTGGTTCCCATCTCCCGCGCGGCTGCGATCAAACCTTGGCTGATCACGGCGTAATCGACCGGATCGAGTTTCACGGGCTTGGCAGTTTTGTTCGCACCGCGTGGTCTAACCTTCTGGACAACCTTTTCCTGCATGGTCAGCCCTTCCGTCGGAGAACCGTATTGTCGCTCTTGTCGCGTGACGCCGCCCAACCGTCAGGCACCAGCAGCGTTGAGGTGGGATCCTCCAGCAATGCCGGCCCGCTGATGGTCTTGCCGACTTTGAGGGCCGAACGGCTCGTGAGCTGGCCCTCCCGCCAGGCGCGCTGATCGAACATCTTGATTTTGCGCGCCTTCAATATCGTTCCCTCATCCTCCCTGAGCAGCGGCAGCTCCTGCAGAGGCACCGTCACGCCTAACCGGAATGAGACGAACTCGATTGGCTTCTCGGCCTCGCCGCCGAAGAAATAAACGCGCTGATGCGCGTCGCCGAAGCGCGCGCGGACGCCGCGGGCCGTAATCTTGGCCAGCTCCTTCTCGCTCAGCTCGACCGGCACCTCGAACGCTTGCCCGACAAACCGCATGTCCGCGACAAAGTTGAGCAAGAGGCGATCCTTGAGGCCCAGATCATGCGCCCGCTTGGACGCCCGTGCCTTCATCTCGGCAAACACGGTGCGCACGAACTGGCCCGCATCCTCATCGACTTGGCGGCGGCGCGTCAGGCTTTCGAACTGCATGAAGTTCGAGGCGATCAGGCCATACGCGGAGATGACGCCGGCCGCTGGGGGCACAACGATTGTCTTGAGTGACAGGTCGGCGGCAATATGCGCCGCGTGCAGTGGTCCGGCACCACCGAACGGAACCAGCACATAGTCGCGCGGATCGTGGCCACGCTCGGTCGAGATGAGCTGAATGGCCCGCACGATGTTGGCGTTGGCAAGCCGAACTGCGCTGTCGGCGGCCTGCTCGATGCTCATTTGGAAATGACGTGCGATAGGGTCGAACACCCGGCGCGAAGCGTCCGCGTCGATGGCCATGCGGCCACCCAGAAACGCTTCGGGGCGCACGGTCTGACGGATCACGTGTGCGTCGGTCAGCGTCGGCTCCTGGCCGCCGCGGCCGTAGCAGGCAGGTCCGGGATCGGCACCAGCGGACTGTGGTCCGACCCGAAGCATGCCACCTTCGTCGACCCAGACGATTGATCCGCCGCCCGCGCCGATTGTGTTGATGTCGAGCACGGGAATGCGCACCGGTAGGCCATCGATCGAGAACTCAGTCGTCAATTGCGGTTTGCCATCTGTCACCACACACACGTCCGTCGACGTGCCACCGATGTCCAACGTGATGAGGTTTTTGTAGCCCGAGCGTCCGGCTTGCCGGGTCGCGCCCATCACGCCGGCCGCCGGGCCCGAGAGCAGCGCGTTGACAGCGCTTGCATGCATGGCGTCGGCGGGCAAACGGCCGCCGTTCGACTGCATGATCGAGAAGCGTCCCTTGAAGCCGTGCTCCGAAAGGCGCTTGGAGAATCTGGCGATATAGCTCTCGATCACGGGCTGCACATAGGCCGACAAGGTTGTAGTCGATGCGCGCTCAAATTCGCGGAACTCGCGCGTTACATCGGACGAAATTGTCACATGCATATGAGGGAGTTTGGCCTGGATCAGCTTGCGCAGGGCTATTTCGTGTACTGGATTGACGTAGGCATTGAGCAAGCAGATAGCGACGGCTTGAAATTGACCGTGTGTCAGGTCCGTCACCAGCATGCGATCGGCCACTTCTAGGTCCAGGGGCTCCTCGATGCTGCCGTCGGCGAGCACGCGCTCCGCGACCTCGAAACTGCTCGCGCGATCGACCACTGGTACTGGCTTCTGGTACTCGAGATCGTAGATGCGCGAGCGGCCATGTCTCTGCAGCGCGAGGATGTCGCGAAACCCTGCGGTGGTTACGAAGGCTGTCGGGAAGCCCTTGCGTTCGAGCACGGCATTGGTGGCGACGGTCGATCCATGCGCCAGCTCCTCGATGCTGGAGAGCGGTATCTCACTCTGTACGAGTGCATTGAAGGCGCCTTCATCGGGTCGTGCGGGGACGCTTGGGACTTTGGTAATCCGGATGCCATCGGCACCAATGGCAACAAGGTCCGTAAATGTGCCTCCCACCTCCACTCCAACGCGCATTACGGGGTTGCTCCATCGCCGGCCTTGTCTGCCCTCAATGCTAGCAGCGCCGACGGAGGCGCGCGAGCCGTTGCTGTGTGGACGCTCTGGCTGTGACCTCGGGAATAGGACAGAATGGCTTCCGAACGCAGTAGCTAGAGGGTGTAGACGCTATGAGGCTGGAAAGATCGCAAATCGAGCAATACCACCGCGACGGCTTCCTGCAGTTCCCCGACCTCCTCTCGGCTGACGAGGTTGCCATTCTTCGCCGGGAGATCGCTCGCGTATCCAGAATTGAGAGCGAGATGGTGGTGCGGGAGGGCGAGAGCCGCGTGCCCAAAGCCATGTTCCGTCTGCACGAAAGTGATGGCCCCACCGCATCATCGGCCTTCCATGCAGCCGTGCGTCTGCCGCGCACGCTCGGAATTGCCCAGCAGCTCATGGGTGACGATCGGCTTTACCTTCATCACACCAAGGTCAACATCAAAGCGGCAATCGAAGGGTCGGTCTGGCCGTGGCACCAGGACTATGGCTCCTGGGCGCGCGATGGCATCGAGAATCCGCATTTGCTGACGCTGATGATCAGTCTGGATGCGGCTGCCGAGATCAACGGCTGTCTGTACTTCCTCCCCGGCAGCCACCGGCATGGGCGCCTCGATCCCTATCTAGATACTTCGACAGCTTACAAGGTCTGGTCGGTCGGTCCGGCTGACATGAAGCGATTGATCGCCGAGCATGGCGAGCCGGTGCCGATTCTCGGCAAGCCAGGCTCGGCTGTAATCTTCGACTGCAACCTGTTGCATGCGTCAGGCCACAATCTCTCGGCGCAAGATCGCTGGCAGGCGTACTTCTGCTACAACACGGTTGCAAACCAGCCGCGCGATGTGGAGAACCCGCGTCCCGACTGGGTGCGCTCGCGCAACTGGAAGCCGCTTGCCCAGGTTGCGGACGACGCTATCTATGCCGGTGCACCGGCCATGGCCCAATGAATAGGGTTACAGCTTCGGGCAATGTACTGCGCAGGATAGGCAGCGCGCATGGCTGAAATCGGCAGCTTTGGCTTGGATGTCGGCATCTATGGCTCGCTTGCGACACCGGACACAGTCGTCGGTCTCGCGCAGCAGGCGGAGGCGATGGGGTTCGAGTTGATTTGGGTGGCCGATCACATCGCGTTTCCGGTGACCTTCAAATCGGAGTACCCCTACAGCGCCAAAGGTGATTTCCCGTCCCGCCTTTCCGATCCTCTCCTGGAGCCGGTCGCGACCATGGGCGTGCTCGTGGGAGCTACAAGGCGCGTCAAGATCGGCGCCGCCGTGCTGATCCTGCCGTACCGCAACCCGTTGCTGCTCGCGCGCATGATGGTGACGCTCGACCAGTTCTCTGGGGGACGCATGATTTTCGGCGCCGGCACCGGGTGGCTCGAGGAGGAGTTTAGTGCGCTCGGTGCCTACGACTTCAAGAAGCGCGGGCGCGTCACCGACGAGTACATCGAGATTTTCAAGGTCATCTCGGCTGGTGGCGAGGTCGGCTATCAAGGTGAGACGTACGCGTTTGCGCCTGTTTTCGCGAACCCCGGGTCCGTGCAGCGCCCGCACCCGCCGATCCTCATTGGCGGGCTTTCGGTCCCGGCTCTGCGGCGCGTGGCGAAGTACGGCAGCGGTTGGCTGGCAGTTACGGCCAGTCCAGAAAAGCTCCAGGAGAGCTTAGTCACCCTGCAGCGGTTGACCGCCGAGAACGGTCGTCGTTACGAGGATCTTTCTCTCAGCTACAAGATGTTCCTCGGCATCGGCCAGCCCAAACAGAGCCGGTTTAATGCACGCGAGCCCGGTACCGGCAGCGTTGCCGAGATCATCGACGATCTGAAACGTATTCTTGCGCTGGGTTTCACACGCGTGATCGTGCGCTACCGTGGCCAGGGCGCAGACGAGCAAAAGCGCCAGCTCGACCGCTTCGTCACGGAGATCGTGCCCAAAGTTTGAGGCGTTTCACCGCTGGTCAGTCCAGCGGCTAAGCTGCCTTTGGGAAGCGACTGAAGGAGAACCTGGCATGCCGGTCGATTACAGCCTCTATAAAGCGCTCAAATTCAATCGGCCGAAACCGCGGTTGCTGGAGGTTATTCTTTCGCAACCCGGAAAGCTCAATGCGCTCGATGCCGACGGACACCGGGAACTGGCCGAGGTGTGGCGCGATATAGACAAGGACGACACCGTCGACGTCGTCCTGCTGCGCGGTGAGGGCAATGTCTATTCCGCGGGCGGCGACCTGCAGCTCGTCGATGCGATGGCCCGCGACTGGAACACGCGCATGCGGGCTTGGAAGGAAGCCAACGATATCGTCTACAACGTGATCAACTGCTCGAAGCCGACCGTGGCGGCACTCGAGCGTGTGGCTGTCGGTGCAGGGCTCGCAGCGGCGATGATGTGCGATATTACAGTCGTCGGCCGCAAGACGCGGATTATCGACGGCCACACCAGGCTCGGAGTGGCGGCCGGCGATCACGCCGCAATCATCTGGCCTTTGCTGTGCGGAATGGCCAAGGCCAAATACTACCTGATGCTGTGTGAGACTGTGACGGGCGAAGAAGCCGAGCGCATCGGTCTCGTTTCCCTCGCAGTCGACGACGACAAGGTCATCGACGCTGCCATGGGCGTTTGCGACAAACTGTTGGCCGGAGCGCAAGTGGCAATCCGGTTTACCAAGCATTCGCTGAATAACTGGTTGCGCATGGCTGGCCCCACGTTCGATGCGTCTCTGGCTCTCGAATTCATGGGGTTCGGCGGGCCGGAGTTGGCGGAGGGTCACAAGGCGCTTACCGAGAAGCGTACGCCCGCTTTCCCGCCGCGCAGCCCGTACTGAGAGAGCACAATGAGCCGGTCCGCTGGCGGGGTGGCGCCTATATTGCGGGTAGGCGGTACAGTTCGGTGACGCCGGATTGTCTGTGGCCGTGGGCATTTTGCTGCGCTGCCCATTGGACGCCTGCTTTCCATGCAGTCCGCTCCCACGCTATAGTCCGGGCCAAGACACAAGAACGCTCGATCGTTTTCAACCGCGGAGGAGACGTGATGACCAAGTCGACATGGAACTTCGTGCATGACAAGGCCACCGACGCGCAGTGGACGCCGGGTCTGCGCGAGATCTTCGAGTATCGCGATCTCGGCATCAAGGACGGCACAAAGGGCGATTTCGTCGCCCATCTCATTCGCCACAACGGCAAGAAAGTGAAGGACGAGGTGCAGAAGTGGCACGTGCACGACTGCACGTTCCAGTTCGTCTACGTCATGAACGGCTGGGCCACGTTCGAGTATGAAGGGCAGGGCCAGAAAACGATCCGCAAGGGTGACACCATCCTGCAGACACCCGGTATCAAGCATCGTGAGATCGCCTGCTCGGAGGATTTCGAGGTGCTCGAGATCGTCTCCCCGGCCAACTTCGCCACCCGTGTCGTCGAAACGCCGAAGGCTGACGCGGCAGAGTAGACTTATAAATTCTAGAACGGTCTCCGGGAACGCGCGGGTAACCGAGTTCCCGGCAGAGCTGACTGACCGTCGAGACTGCCGCGCTGGGCTCTATTTCTCCTGGCGCGGTACGAGCGTGTAGTCCTCTCCAGCGACAGTGGTGCTGACGCCCCAGCGACCGCGCTCAACGGCGTGGATGAAATTTTCCACGGCGGCGTTGAAGGCGGCCGGCTCCTCCAGATTGATGGCGTGCCCGGTCTTCGGCAGCATCAGCAGGCCGCAGCGGGGGATGGTGCGCTTGAGGAACACGGCGAGATCGAGAGTGGCGTCGTCCTCATCGCCGGCAATAACCAGCACTGGTGCTGGGATCGCGGCTAGCTCTGCCTTACGCTCGAACAGCGGAGCTCGACGGCTTTGTATGCCGATCATGGTGAGTGCGTGGCCCTTGGCCGAGCCCTCGGCGAACTGGCGCTTGAACTCAGCGTAGCCACGCGGATCCTTGTCGCGTAATTGCACGCGGGCGGGGCCGGCGCAATACAACTCGGCCATGGCCGGCAAGCCGTCGCGCTCGATACGCGCCGCAAACAACTCGCATTCCTCCTGAAATCTGCGCTTGGCTTCGGGATCCGTTGATGCTCCGCTGCCGCCGGCTGCGGCGGTCAGGGAAAGCGCCTTGGCGGGATGGCGGATGCCAAACTCGATGGCCGCGGTGGCACCCATCGACAGGCCCACCAGGTGGGCCTTAGCGATGCCGAGGCCTTCGAGAACCGAGGCAGCGTCATCGGCGGCGCGTTCTTGAGAGTAAGAATCCGGGCTAGGTGGAGTATCGGAGGGTGGCCAGCCGCGCGCCGCATAGGAGATGCAGCGATAGCGCCGCGAGAAATAGCGCATCTGCGGCTCCCAGCTCAGATGGTGACCGCCGAACTCGTGCAGGAAAAGAATTGGATCGCCCTGACCCACCTCTTCGAAATAGAGCTTCACACCGTCATCGGTCGTGATCTGTGGCATCTATCTCACCCCAATGAAGTTGCGTCGTCTGCTCGCATTGTCTGTAACGCGCAGCGTGCACTCTGACGAGCCTTAGGCGAACTGTACAATCGCGGTACTGACCGGATCGTATCAAAAACGCCGATGCAAAGCGTGATCGATGCGCAGCAGGATGGAGCTGACCAAGGCTGCAAATACAATCAGAAGGAAAGTGACGGCCATGATGATGTCGACGTTGTGCAGGCCGATGGCATTCATCAGCATGTAGCCGAGCCCCCGTTGGGATGCGAACATCTCGCCAAGAAGCGTGCCGATGAGCGTCAGCGAGAAGCCGATCCTGATGCCTGTGAAAATCTCCGGTAATGCCGCAGGCAATAGAACCCTGGTGGCCATCTCCAGGCTGTTGAGCTTCATAACTCGGGCGGTCTTGATGAGGATGGGCTTCACGTTGCGTACGGCGTTGATGGTGAAGAGGGCGATCGGGATGATGCCGTGGATGGCGCCGAAGGCGACCTTGGCCGACATGCCGAGCCCGAACGAGAGCAGAAGAATTGGGTAGAGCGTGACCTTCGGGATGGAATAGAGCGCCACGAACATGGGTTCCATGACATCGCCGGCCAGCCGGTTGAACCCGAGCACCAGGCCAATGGCGAGACCCATCGCGATGGCGATTGCGAGTGCCGCACCGAAGGCCTTCGCGGACTCCTGCAGATGCGGCCAGAACGTCGGGCGCGCGAGCAACGAGACCGTGTAGTCAAGAGTGGCAAGGGGCGATCGCAATGCGATGTCGCCAGCCAACACATATAGCACCTGCCAGGATAGCAGGAGACCGAGGACCAGCAGGATCGGCCCGCGCCACCCCTGCGCTTTGGCCGCGCCGGTCATCGTTGTCCTCTTCTCGCCAGGAGCACGCGCTCCCAGATGCCGAGCAGCATATTGGCCGCGATTGAGATGACGAGGATGAGTAGAATAAGGGGATACATCGTGGCGTTGTCGAAGTTCATATATGCGAAGGCAATCTCAAAGCCCATGCCGCCCTTGGACATGATGAACTCCGAGCCGATGATGCCGATAAGTGAATAGGCGATGGCCAGCTTGACGCCTGTAAGGACATACGGCACGGCATAGGGCAGCGTGACCTTCAACGCGGTCTCGACCCGGCCCATGCGCGCGATCTGCGCCGTCTTGAGCAGAACACGGGGAACGCGGTCGAGGCCGTTCAGCGTGTTCACGATCACGGCCACCACCCCCAGCATGAAGGCGATCAGGATCTGGGGCATGTCGCCGAGGCCGAAGAGGATGATGAGCAGCGGATAGAAGGCCAGGACAGGAATCGCATAGTAGGTCGCAAACAGCGGATCGAGCGCCTCGCGCAAGGGGCGCAGGTTGTGAATGGCGACGGCGGCGATGATGCCGGCGCTAACGGCCATGACAAAGGCGGTGGCGGCATTGCCGAGGGTCTTCAGAATGGCCGGAATGAGCTTGCCGGAGGCCAGCACGGCGCCAAGATCGCGAAAGATGCGCGTGGGTGGCGGCATGGTGAAATTGTCAATGACGCCCGTCCGGCACAGCAGCTCGAGCAGGCCCACGAAGGCAACAACAACAGCAATGCGGAGCAGGGCAACCCGGCTCATGGCCGCTCGACACCTTTCTTGATCGCCTTTAGCGACTCTTCTCGCAGCGAATGCCACAGCCGTGCCGTGATGGCGCCGAAGCTGGCGTCCTCCACAACCCGGCTGTCGCGCTCCTTCGGCCAGCTTGTTTCCACGATGTCGAGCAGGACGCCTGGGCGCGCTGACATGACGCCGATCCGGTCGGCCAGCATCGCGGCCTCGTCGAGTGCGTGAGTGATGAGGAACACCGTGGCACCGGTCTGGCGCCAGAGCCGCAGGACCTCCTCGCCCATCAGCAGCCGCGTCTGTTGGTCGAGAGCGCCGAAGGGCTCATCGAGGAGGATCAGGCGCGGCTGGATCACGAGCGTGCGTGCGATGCAGACGCGTTGACGCATGCCGCCCGAGAGCTGGGCCGGATAGCTCCTGGCGAAGCCGGTGAGCCCCATCATCTCCAGCGCGCGCTCCACTCGTGCTTTCGTCTCGGCGGCCGACAGCCCGGCCTTGCGCAAACCGAAGGCGATGTTGTCGACGACGTTCAGCCAGGGAAAGCAGGCATCTTCCTGAAATACGACGCCGACGCCATCGGGCACGCCCCCGGCAATCGGTCTACCTTCGAACTCGACCTTGCCTTCGGTCACCGGCGTCAGGCCGGCGATAACATCGAGCAGCGTGGACTTCCCGCATCCGGACGGGCCGACGACGGCAAAGAATTCACCCTTGATCAGGTCGAGATCGATCGGCCCGAGCGCATGCAAGTCACCCCCGCCCTGGGGGCGGGGGAAGATCTTCGTCACGCCTCTAAGCTGCACATGCGCCGGGGCCGCAGCAGTGTCCTGGTGGCTCACGGCACCGATGGTGTCGCGAACCTGCATCACTTGAGCGCTTTGATGTCGTCCGGAAGGAACTGCGTGTCGATGATTTGCGCGTAGTCGACCTCGCCCTTGATGGTACCGAGGCCCCGCTGCAATTCGATCATTCGTTTGAGGCCGTCCATGTGGATCTGGCCGGTGCCCCAATACGGAATGCCATTGGTGCGACTGGATGTGAGGTTGCGTACAGCGCTGCGCGCGACCTCCGGCTCGAGATTGTAGTGCTTGGCAACCAGATCGCCGGCCTCGTCCGGGTTCTTGTGCATGAACTCAACCGCCTTGCGCCGAGCGCGTATGACGGCGCGGATGAAATCGCCTTTCTCGGCGGCCATATTGGCCGTCGTCACGCCCACGACATTGTCGAGCGGCGGCAGCACGTCGGTAGCGGTAACGACGGCCCGGTACTTTCCCTTGAACTTGGACCACAGCGGCTCTGGAATGGCGGCGACATCGATCAAGCCTGTCTCGAGAGCGGTGAGGCCTTCGCCGAAGCCACCGGTGCGCACGATCTCGGCCTCGTCGGGTTGCAGCCCAGCCTCCTTGATCAGCATCTGCGCGAGCGCTTGGCTGGTCGAGCGCGGATTGGTGTAGCCGATCTTCTTGCCCTTGAAGTCCTTGATCGTCTTGATCGGGGAGTCCGGCTTTACCGCCCAGACGAACTCGGCGACGGTCAGGACATTGTCGCTGATGATCTTGAGGTCCGCTCCCTGCTGGATTGCGGCGATCACAACGCCAGGGTTGACCTCGCCATAGGGGACGCCGCCGGCCAGCATATTGCGGAGCGAGGTGCCGCCGCCGGCCGACGTGATGATCCCGGTAACGTCGATACCTTCTTCCTTGAAATATCCCTTCTCGAGCGCAACGGCGAACGGCATGCCGTTGGCGGCAACGCCGAAGTTGCCGACCGCGATCTGCGTTGCCCCAGCCGGCTGTGAAAAGGCGAGCACTAGCATGAGTAGCGATGAGAGCGCTCGGCAAGTATGGCGGCGTTGCATGGGTTTCCTCCTATCGATGCATTTTCAGTCTGCGCCGAATTGGTCGGTACGATTACCTCGCATCTAGTTCAGTGCGTATATGGCTGAAGGTAACAGCCACGTTCTTTATGCGGCTCCCTACGACCGCGCCGGAATCTGACGCAGCAGGCTCGATGACACGGCGCGCGCATACTCGGCTGCGACATGCACGTCGATCACACATACCTTGCCGGATCGAGTTTCCTGAATTCCAGCGGCGATTGCTGAGGCAAGATCGGCCGGCGTGCGCACCGGTCCCAGTCCGACGGCGCCTTGGCCACGCGCCAGCGTGGCAAGGTCCAGTGGCGGATCGTTCATGCGCAAGCCGATCGAGCGATTCTCCACGGGTCTGCCGCGCACTCGGGCCACACGCTCCTGGTGCAGCTCATCGTTGAAGAACGACTCGTTGTTGGATACGAGAATGAGCAGCGGAACGCGATAACGAACGGCCGTCCAAAGCGCCGTTACACCCATCAAGTAGTCGCCGTCGCCCAGGATCGCGACGGGTAGACGGTCGGTGTCTCGCAACGCAAGAGCTGCTCCGACGGTCATGCCGGGGCCCGAGCCGATGCCACCACCTCCGTCAAAGCCGATGTAGTCGAGAGGATCGGCAAAGCGGCAGCAAGAACCCGGCCATCCGAGCGGCAGGCGCACATAGGATGGGTTGTGGTCGGCCAGGGACCCGATGGTCGTGCGCGCCATGCCCTCAATGGAAAGTCGGCCGTCCACCATATCAGGCCCCGGGTTTTCTTCCGGTCTCCGAGGCTGCGCTACCGGACGCGCCGGGACCGGCGCCACCGCTTCGAGCAGACGTTCGACTAGGCGGTCGGGTGAGGCGAGGGTGTAAAGATCGGTGGCCGGTAATGCCTGGTAGTCCATGCTCCAGCCGTTGTGGAGATGCGGATCGAGTGAGCACTGGATGACCTTTGCGTTGGGGAGCCGACCACCGCAGGCCTGCCGCATGGTGCCGGCGAGATCGATCCAATCGAGACTCAAAATGACATCCGCGTCGCGGATCAGGACACCCGCCTCGTTGGTGACGTAGAGGCTGGGTGGAAAGGGATGCAACGGATGCAGCGTTGGAAAGCTGGCGCCGGTCTTGATATCGGTCAGCACATGCGCGCCGCAGCGCTCGGCGAGCGCGACGCGCCGGTCCCAGTCCTCGCGCCGTGCGGAGACGCGACCGATCATGATCAGCGGATTGCGGGAAGCCTGGAGCAACGCCGCTGCGTCGGCCACAAACTCCCGCGGCGGATCGGGAGGCTGTGGAGTTGGGAAACGCTTGAGCTCGGGCAGCTCGATTGGAGCCTGCAGCATCTCCTCCTGCAGCCCCGCGTCGAGGCAAACATATACGGGCCCTTTGGGTTCCGCGGTGGCGATGCGATGTGCCCTGACAACGGCTTCGAGGGCAGCGGTCACGGAGGCTGGCTGGTTGTCCCACTTGGTATAGCCGCGGATCAGCGCGCCGAGATCGCTGCTGGTGTGGATCCAATCGACCCACGGCCGGCGCTGCGTGGCATCCATTGGCCCCTGCGCACCGAGCATCAGGATCGGTACGCGGTCGCACCAGGCGTTGAAGATCGCCATGGTGGCGTGCATGAGCCCGACATTACTGTGCAGTGCCACGGCCATTGGGCGCCCGGTCACTCTCGCATAGCCATGCGCGAGTGCCACGGCGCTTTCTTCGTGGATGCACAAAAGCAGCTCCGGCCGTGTGTTGCCGAGATAGTTGACTAAGCTGTCGTGCAGGCCGCGAAAGCTGGCGCCAGGCGTGAGGGCTATGTATTCGAGGTCCAGGGCGCGGAGAAGGGCGGCAATTGGATCGCTCCCCCAGTCGCGTGCGTTGACCCTGGGCTCCGGTCCATCCATGACCATCGCGTTCCGTCCCTAGTCCGAGATCGTTTGCATCCTAGCGGGAACACCGCCCGCCAGCTTGACTGCTGACCGCAGGTTTTCTCAAGCAGACACTATGTTTCTTGGATGGCCGGCAATCGGTTATGCATGGCCACCTTCATTGTATGCCGCCGAGACCTGTGACAGTCTGGCGCAGCTACCATCAGAGAGGATGCGCTGTCGCTGTGCGAGCGATTTTTTTTGGTTTTTGACGTGAGGAAAAGTCAATCGAGATGCGACCCATGCATCTGCCGCCCCTGAATGCTGTACGTGCCTTTGACGCTGCCGCACGCCATCTGAGCTTTCGACGGGCCGCGGAGGAACTGTGCGTGACGCCTGGCGCGGTGAGCCGCCAGGTTGCAAACCTCGAAGACTTTCTGGGCGCCCGCCTGTTCGCGCGCCGGCATCGGCAGGTTGTTCTCACCAAGGCCGGGAAAATGTATCTCGCCGACATTCGCGAGGGACTGGCGCGGATTGCCCATGCCACGGCGGCGCTGGATACCCGCCTGAACGACAAAGTGCTGCGGTTGAAGCTGCCTCCGACCTTTGCCCTGCGCTGGCTGGTGCCGAGACTTCGGTCGTTTCCATGCGCATCATCCCGATATCTCGGTGCAGATCACGACGTCACATGCCCAGGCCGACTTCGAGAACGACGAGGTCGATGCGGCCGTCCAATACGGAGATGGCATCGCGAAGGGATTTCGTGGCGAGCGCCTCTTCAATGAGATACTCATCCCCGTGCAGCGTGCGAGTCCCGTGACTAGGGCCAGCAAGTGCTCTCCACGCGATCTTGCGAGCAAAATGCTGCTGCATTCATTCCGGCGGCCCGACGATTGGTCCCGCTGGTTTGCGGCGGCGGGTGTTCCCGATGTCGAGATCAAGCAGTCCTTGGTATTCGAGAACTCGGGCATGACCTACCAGGGCGCCATGGATGGGTTGGGCGTGGCGATGGCTCATGCTGCTTTTGTAGTTGATGAACTGCGCTCCGGTCGCCTCTCATGCCCGGTTTCCGTCAGGCTCGAAGGTAGCGTTGCCTACTTTCTGATCTATCCCAAGGAGCACATGAGATCAGCAAGCCTGCGTGCGTTTCATGGCTGGTTGGCAGATGAGGCGCAGGCGACACGGCGTGAATTGGCCGCTGGAATGGGCAAGCTTGCCTCAGGTTCGGGGCCGGCCGCGATAGGTCTCTGGAGCGACGACCGCAAAAGCCACACCGACCAGAATTAGCAGAGATGCCGAGGCCAGCAGTGCCACAACCGGCCCATACAAATCAGCGGTGAGCCCGAGTGCTAGGGGGCCGATCACGTACCCGGCATCGCCGGTCATGCGGAAAGCGCCGATTGCCGCCGCGTTCATGCCCGGCGGGGCCGAATCCGCCGCATAGGCCGCGGGCGCAGCGCCTCCCACCGAGCTGGCGATGCCCCAAACGATGCAAGCTGCGACAAACCAAGAAAATGACGGGGCAAAGCAGAACAGCAGCATCGAGGCGCCAGTCATTACCGTCGCCGGTACGACGACCGCTTTGCGACCGAACCAATCCGTTAGCCAGCCTGCTGGGTAGGCTGCAATGAGGCCAGTAACGCTGCCGATCATAAGGGCGAAACCGATCTCAGCAACCGAAAGGCCCAGGCTGGCGGTTGCCACCATTGGGACGATGGCAAACAGACCGCCTGTGCGCACCACCGCGTTCATGAGCGAAATCAGGCTGACGAGAATAAAACCGCTATTTGCCATCAGAATCTTCAATTGCCTGGAGAAGGGCAAGGGAGCTTTGTCGCTGCCGGATCTCGAGCTGCGCGACAAGTTGCGAGTTTCACTGACTGCGAACCATGCCACTGCGGTCGCGAGCAGGCTGGCTATGCCGTACGCCATAAACGGCGCGGCAAGACCGGCGTACTCGGCCAGGAGACCGCCAGGAAAGGGACCGATACCCACCGCGAACAAAAAGGTGCCTTGATAGATGGCGATGGTGCGACCCCGCCGCTCTGGTGTGCTGATGTCGGCCAGGACCACTTGACCGGTGGTGAGAATGAGCCCGGCGCCAGCACCGGCAACGAAGCGCGCCATGATGAACTCGGGATAGCTGGTCGCCCAAGCGCACCAGAGGTTGCCAAGACCAGACACCAAGCCGCCAATCGCCAATGCTGGTCGTCGGCCAAGCCAATCCGACACTTGGCCCGCTGGAATCGCCAAAGCAAAGCGAGCCAAACCGTAAACGGCAATGGCCAGTCCAATCGCCGAGGTGGGAACGCCAAACGACTGGGCGTAGAGCGGTAGCGAAGGCACCATTGCGCCGAAGCCGAGCTGGTTCACGGCAACGAGCACACACATCCAGATCAGCACGCGCCGTTCAAGGGGCATGGGGGTGGCAGGCTTCTCCGTTGGCGTCGGCGACATGCGTGGGCGCCGACAAGGTCAACGTGAATAAATCGAACGACAAGAATAGTGGGTAGCGGTAGTCCTAACGGTTCCGGATCGTCGGCAGTAGTTCGTTGTGCCAAGGCTCTGGCGTTGAAACAAGGCCGAACAGGAATTGCTGGTGACTTGGGGTGCTGCCAGGGACTGGAATGCCGGTAGGGGTCAGTCCAGTGAGATCGGATTCACGTGCGCTGCAAGACGTAATTGTCTGTCCTGCGATGGGAGATGCGGCGCCATCCAAGCGCCTCCAACTCCGTCATCAAATCGCATTCTCCGGACGCAACATGCGACTCGAGCAAGATGAGGCGCGGCCATAGCGTCCGAGGTGCCGTCTTCAGGAAGGGTCGCAGGGCGCGACCTTCTGCCCCTTCGATATCGAGTTTGAGGGCATCGATACGTTGAAAGCCGTGCTCGGCGACGAGGCGATGCAGCGTGCAGGAAGGAACGGTGATCTGCTCGCGGCGGCCCCGCACACGCCTGCCACCGCGAACGGTTGTCGCACCGATGTTGTTGCTGTCGACGGCAAGCTCGAGCAGGCCGTCACGTTCGGCGACGGCCATCTCTGCAACGCTGATGCGGAAGCCATTCAGGGCGATGTTGTCGCGCAATCTCTGCACCGCCACAGGGCGCGGCTCGACAGCGAGGATCTTCGCATCGGGCCCAGCCAACCGGGCAACAAACAACGAATAGATGCCGACATTGGCGCCCAGATCGACGAAGGCATAGCCTGGGGTGATGTGGGACGCCAAAATCTCGAGATCATTTGGATCAAAGAAGTGCGGGGTCACGAGCAGGCGGCGCTCAGAGGCATTGTTGTCCAGGTAGAGCCGCATGCGGACGCCCAGCACCTCCATATCGACAGGTCCGGCGGCGGTTCCCTGTGCGAGCGACCGCAGCCATCCCGATATCCGCTTGCCGACGCGGTTGCGCGGCAATGTGCGGCCGAGGCCGGTGACGTAGTGCTGCAGGCGGGTCACTGGGAACGTGCCGAACGACGCGGGACAGCAAGGCATAGACATTGATTCTCTTCGCTAGTCGTGGTCCGCCCGCAGGGGTCCACGGGCGCATTCAGCATATCGACTCGAGTTTGCGAGCGTAGATACACCGGCTCGCTGCCGAAAGCTTATCCCCAGCCCAGTCGGCGCAGGCGGAGGGGTGAGTGTGTTCCCGACGGAACTGCCGCTGGAGGCCGCCGGTCCTAATGTGGCGTGAGATTGCAAGGTGAGGCCCCTGAAAATGACGGTACCAAGCACGACATACAAGATTGCCGGCGGAAAGGTCGGCGTCCTTCTGATTCACGGCCTTTGCGGCACACCGGCCGAGGTGCGCTATGTCGCGACCGGCTTGGGTCGGGCCGGCTACACCGTGCACTGCCCGCAGCTCGCTGGTCACGGCGGCAGTCGCGAAGACATCGTTCAGACAGGATGGAAGGACTGGTACCGCAGCGCCGATGCCGCACTTACCGAAATTCGCAAGGAATGCGACGTGGTGATCGTTGGTGGGCTGTGCCTTGGTAGCATTCTCGGTCTGCACCTGGCCATCAACCAACCTGACAAGGTTCAAGGTGTAGCGCTGTTCGCCCCCACCCTATGGATCAATGGGTGGGCTATGCCGTGGTACATGAAGTTGTTCGATCTCGTGCGGTCCAAGTGGGTCGCACGCCTCATGCACTTCCCGGATGCGGAGACGCTGGGTATCAAGTGCCCGCGCGTTCGCGAGTTTGTGCGCACGGCACTGGCAACTGCGGACGGTCCCGATATGGGATCGACTGGAACCCCCGCTGCCATGGTGCTGGAGCACCGCTGGATGGTGAAGTCTGCGATACGGGATTTGAAGCGAATCGAGCAACCGACATTGATCATGCATTCCAGAGAGGACGACTATGCCGACCTCAACAATGCTACCTATCTGCAGCGCGCATTGCGTGGAACGGTCGATACGGTCGTCCTGGAAGACAGCTACCACATGGTGACGCTCGACAAGCAGCGTCAGGTCGTCGTCGACTACACGCGTGCCTTTGTCGATCGCATCGTCAGGGAGGCGCGCTCCGCGGCGGGCAACGTCAGTGCATGCGGCGCGGATGCTCTTGCAGCCGCATAGGACGATGGCACCAGTCGGGGACGATGCGAGCGGACCAATGACCAGCCGTACCGATGGCATAGCGAACTGCTACTGGCAGCTCGGCAGGGCTCCTGGCCAAGCGGCTCCGCCGCTCGGCGGGGATATCAGAGCCGACGTGGCGATCATCGGCGGCGGTTACACGGGCCTGTCCGCCGCCTATCACTTGAAGAAGGCTGATCCCAGCTTGGACGTGGTGGTGCTCGAAGCCGAGACTGTGGGTTTCGGCGCTAGCGGGCGCAATGCCGGTTTCGTCATGACGCTGTTCGGCTCGTCAGTGGGTCTCATGCGTGTGCTGCACGGCAAGGAGCGGATACGTCAGGCGCACGAGTTCATGGTGAGCGCGATTGCGGAGCTCGAAGCGATGGTGAGTGAGCACGCCATCGATTGCGAGTATGAACGGAGCGGGTTTCTGCGCGTCGCAACAGCGCCCGCTTATGCAACTCGAATTCGCAAGGAGCTAGAGTTTTTTCAGTCGCTCGGAATTGAGGGCCAGGAGTGGGTCGATCGCGATTGGCTTCAGGCGCGCGTCCGCTCGCCGGGTTTCCTTGGAGCATGCTGGGAACCCGGCTGCGGCAGCATCAATCCAGTGAAATGGCTGGATGGGTTGAAGGGCTTGGCGTGCCGCGCAGGCGCTCGCTTGTTCGAAGGCACCCGAGTGACCGGTGTCGAGCGCAAGGCCGGCCGGTTTCGGCTCGCGACTGACGGAGGCTCGGTAAACGCCGAGCGCGTCGTCTATGCCACCAATGGATACACGCACCTCCTCCCGGGCATGCGGCTGAAGCAGATGCCGGCATTTGCCTACATCATTGCAACGGAGCCGCTCAGGCCGGAGCAGCGCGCAGCCATCGGGTGGAGTGGCCGTGAGACGATCGAGGATGGCCGTAGCTTCATGCATTTCTGCAGGATGATGCGGGACGGACGGCTACTGGTCGGAGGCGGCCCGGGATTTGTACCATTCGGAAGCAGCATGAACCACGATGCCTCCGAACCGGCTTGGCGCCATCTGGAGCGATTTATCACCGAGACGTTTCCGGCGCTGCATGGCGTCCGCATCGCGCATCGTTGGGGCGGGGCGTTTTCGATGACACCGAATTTCACGCCCCAGATCGGGCTGATTCACGGACGAGCTGCCGTTTACTCGGTGGGCTGCACCGGGCATGGAGTCGCCCTGACCCAGATGAACGGCCGCATCATTCGCGACCTTCTGTTGGGCCGGAAGACCGAGCTCACCGATCTGTGGTTCGTCAATCAGCGCTCCATCCCAATGCCCCCCGAGCCATTCCGGTCCATCGTGGCACGGTCCGTGTCAGCCGCCATGGCTCTGGATGATTGGTGGTGCGATCGCGGAGCGTTGAACGTCTGACGTTGCCCCACGACAAGCAGCACACTTGTATCTCAGGAAACAGCGTCGGATCTCGTTTTCATCAATAACAGAACCTCGCGCTCATTCGTTTCGATGTCTGGAATGGGCAATGTCCGGAGAGGTGCAATCCAGAGGCCTCACAATGATCGCAAACATGAAACGTGCACTTGTCGCATTCCCCCTTGTGCTGATGTCAGGCGCAGGCGCCGCATTGGCGGCATCGAGCCCGCTTGGCACGTGGATCGACCACACCGGCCGCGGCGCTGTGGAGATCACCGACTGCAACGGAGCCCTATGTGGCCGTGTCGTCTGGGTCAAAGATGCCGGGGACGAGGAAGGCTGCGACATGCAGATCATCGGCAACGTCAAGCCGGTTGCGGGCGGCAAATGGGACGGCGGTTGGATCTACGATCCGGAGCGGCGATCGAAATTCGATGTCGAGCTGACACCTATCGGTGACCAGAAGCTGAAAGTGCATGGCTATGCCGGCATGAAGCTGTTCGGCGAGACCATGACCTGGACGCGCGCGCCGGCTGACCTGAAGAGATGTGGGCAGAAGACTGCCGTCCCGGCCGAAGCGGTCCGGCCGGTCGAGCCTCAGCCACAAATGCAAGCGCAGTCGCCAGCCCCGCAGCGCGAAGTTGAGCAGAACTCTTCGAGGCCACCGGCGGTGGCGCAGCAGCAGGAGCTCATCCCGGGCACTGACAATCCTCGCGCTGAGCCACAATCAATTCAGGATGCCTTGGGCGCGTTGCTGAAGTTTTCTGAGGGCCCGGCGGGTGCAAAGCAGAAGACATGCACGGTCAGTGTCAAGGATTTCGGCAAGTTCAGCTTTCCGTGCTGACACGATTTCCGTGCAATGAGATCAGGGCGGCCGGGCCTCGAACGGCTCGGCTGCTCCACTGTTTGCAAACAATGCGGACGACGGGCCGGATGGTGGTAGGCTGCGGTGCAGCCCGACTTGCAACGACCAACACGTGCCGCGACACCTTCGCCTGTTTGAATGGACTTTGCTGCTGGTTGCGGCGATTGCCGGTTTTGCCGATGCGCCGCGATGGTTCATCCTGCTGGCGGCTGCCGGCCTGACCATCGACGATTGGGCCAAGCTGTGGCCGCTGCGGTCACCCGCTGTCACACTGAGCACCAAGGTGGTCACATACTTCGTCACCGGTATCGCGGCTAACGTTTTTTACTCGGCGGCGAGCTATTTGATCGGAGCAGGCGGGCGGGCGTTGCTGTGGTGAGAGGTTGAAGCGTATCGTGGAAGAGACGCTTTTTTTGTTCGTCGCCAGGCTCTTCGACTGGCCGACCATTGCCGTCGGCATAGTCGTCGGCGTGGTCGCATGGTCTCGGTTGGGCGTACTGGTCATGGCTGCCGTGACGGCAGTTCTGGCGGAACTCGCACTGATGCTTGTGCGCGGTTGGCCGATACGGCCGTATTGGCTTGCGGTCGGGTTTCTTGCAGCGGTTCCGTGGACCTCACTCGGCTTCCTTCTACGCTCCGTGATCCTGACGATGATGCGCAAGTCGCGCTCGGGTGCGTAAATTCAGAGCACATGTATCGGAATGCACCTGCCGGCGAACGCTCCTATTCTGAGTCGAGCGCTACAACTGTTTCTGGATGTTGCAATGACCCAAATGCCAGGATTGGAGGTCGCCTCCTCCGAGGCCACAGGCGTGTCGCGTCATGTAGTTGCCCAGGATTGGAATCGCGTTGGGGCAGATCTCAACGAGCAGGGCTATGCGATCATGCCGGGGTTTCTCGGCAGCCGACGAGTGCCGCGCGCTATCGAGCTTGTATCCAGACGATGCTCGATTTCGCAGCCGCGTCGTCATGGCACGGCACGGCTTTGGGTGCGGCGAGTACAAGTACTTCGCTTATCCTCTTCCCGATCTGATTGCAGAGTTGCGGACGGCTGTTTATACGCGGTTGGCTGAAATCGCGAACTCGTGGAATGCGGCGTTGGGGCTTGATGCCAGGTATCCAGCACGGCACAAGGCATTCCTGGATCAATGCCATGCTGCGGGGCAACCCCGGCCCACACCGCTCCTCCTGCAGTACGTGCCCGGCGACTACAACTGCCTGCATCAGGATCTCTACGGCGCTCACGTCTTCCCGCTGCAGGTTGCCGTGCTGCTGTCACAACCGGGTGAGGATTTCACCGGAGGCGAATTCGTCCTGACCGAGCAACGGCCGCGTATGCAGTCGAGGGCTTCCGTGGTTCCGCTACGCCAAGGAGATGCCGTCGCGTTCGCCGTGCACCACCGCCCGGTGCGCGGGTCGAAAGGCATCTACCGCGTGAACTTGCGGCACGGCGTCAGCACCGTACGGACGGGCTTGCGCCATACGCTCGGCATCATCTTTCATGATGCCGAGTGAGGAAGTCTCGGGCTTCAGTGATAGCGCCTGTCCGCAAGCGCTGCGTGCGAGCGTTGCATGACGCGATGCAGCTTTTCCCGCAGCGCGTCGGGGTCGGTCACCCCATTGCGGGCAAAATGGATCGCAACCTTGGCAAGGCTCGTGCGGGCCGCTTCAACCGCGGGCGGCTGCCAGCCTTCGAATGCAGGGGCGATTGCCTTCCACTCGGCATCGAAAACGGCCCCGACTGTTCTGACAACTTCCGGATCGAAGGTCGCAGCTTCGATGAGACGTACGGCTCTCGGCATGGCTCCCTCCTCCTCCGTAAACTGATATCACACTATTGATGCCACAATGAACGAGGGCTGAATATCTCGCACAAGAAGGAGGCCTGTGGAAAACACGTCTCCGCGATGAGGGCGTCAAAAAAGCCCACATCGCGGCCGAATGTGGTCGATCTCTCCGCATTTGGGCTACACTCCTGTCCGGCAGGCAGCCAGGGCTATCGGTAAGATCAAACTTTTTGGGATCTTCGAGCCCGTGATTGTGTCGTACGGAGGAGACGGACTATGAGAATTGATGCATGGCACCCCGGTCCGGGCGGTGCCCCCAAAAAGGTGGCCGCTTCGAGGCGGCTGCTGCGGACCGGGGCGGTGCTTGCCACGGCGGTTGCCGGCGCGGTGGCGTTCGGTCAGGCCGCAATCGCCCAGCAGCCCCGCGTGCTGAAAATGCAGTCGAGCTGGCCGCAGAACGCGACGGCTCAAGAGGCTTTCGTCATTTTCGCGGACCGGGTCGGCAAGCTGACCGGCGGCCAGCTCAAGATCGAGACGCATCCGGCGGGCACGTTCGTTCCGGCCTTCGAGGTGCTCGATGCCTCGCACAAGAAGGTCATCGATGGCGCCCATAGCATTTCCTACTACTGGACCGGCAAGAGCAAGGCGGCGACGCTGTTCTCCAACACGCCGGCCGGGATCACCGGCATGGACCTGTTCGACTACCTGGGCTGGATCTATGAGGGCGGCGGCCTCGACCTGTGGTGGGAGTTCTACCAGAAGGAGCTCAAGCTCAATCTCGTCGCCTTCCCGCTGCACGCACCCAGTCCCCAGGCGCTGGGCTGGTTTCGCAAGCCCATCACCGGCCTGACCGACTTCAAAGGCATCAAGTGCCGCCAGACCGGTATTACGGCCGAGATCTATGCCAAGATGGGCATGGCCGTCGTCAACATGCCGGGCGGCGAGATCGCGCCGGCCGCCGAGCGCGGCGCCATCGACTGCGCGGAGTGGGTGGGCGGCATCGAGGACTTCCGCCTCGGCCTGCACCTGATCTGGAAGAACCACTATACGCCCGGCCTGCACGAGTCGGCTTCGGTCGGCGAGATGATGATCAACAAGGAGATCTGGGACAGCCTGACGCCTGTCCAGCAGGAGGTTATCAGGTCGGCGACGCTGGAAACCATCACACGGTGGGGGATCAGCTGGCAGAAGCAAAACGCCGAAGCCATCGAGGAGATGCAGACCAAGCACGGCGTGAAGATTTTGCCCACGCCGCCGGAGATCAATATCGAGTTCCTGAAGGCATGGGATGCCGTGGCCGCCGAGGAATCGGCGAAGAACCCCTTCTTCAAGAAGGTGTATGAGTCGCAAAAGGCCTATGCGGCGAAAGTCGTTCCGGCCAAGCGCTTCATGTTTCCGCCCTATACCCTGGCGGCGGACCATTATTTCCCGCCCAAGAAGTGACGCTTTGCACAAGATTGCAATGCGGGAGGGGCGGCTCGGGCCGCCCCTTTCTGCGTTACGGACGCTTATCATTGCGTAAAAGCCGCAGAATCTGATGGCGGTTGCAGCCTTGAGTCCGCGTCGCGTCGACTTGGCCTTGCGGCCCGCAATCGGACCGCGCATTGTGGTATGGCATCTTCAGAACGCGCTTCATGTCATCGGGGGATAACATGCGCTTGTGGGGCTCCATCGCGGCGTTGGTTATTGTGTCATTGCTGGGCGCGGACCCGGCCGCCGCGCAACGCGCCGCCCCATGTGCCAATCCAAACGCGCTGGGGGTTGTCCGCACCGTCGAGATCGATACGACCGGCGGTGCCGGCTTCGGTTTCGAGCAGTACAAGACACACGACTTCCTGCAGATGCGGGAGGTGGTTCTGACGTTCGATGACGGCCCCTGGCCGAACAACACGCGCGCTGTGCTCGAGGCTCTCACGCAGCATTGCGTCAAGGCCACCTTCTTCCCCATCGGCAAGCATGCCCTGTGGCACCCCGACATCCTCAAGGAGGTTGCGGCAGCGGGCCACACGATCGGCGGCCACACGTGGTCGCACGCAAATCTCGGCAAGACGAAGGGTGACAAGGCGACCGAGGAGATCGAGAAAGGTTTCAGCGCGGTGAAGCTCGCGCTGGGCGCGGCGCCTTCGCCTTTCTTTCGCTTCCCCTATCTGCAGGACCCGAAAGAGCAGCTGACCTACCTGGGTACACGCAACGTCGCCGTCTTCTCGCACGATCTCGACAGCTTCGACTTCAAGGCACGCAAGCCCGCTGACATCGTCAAGTCGGTCATGGACAAGCTCGACAAGAAGGGCAAGGGCATCATTCTGATGCACGACTTCCAGCAGGCGACCTCCAAGGCGATGCCCGACCTGCTCAATGAGTTGAAGGCCAAGGGCTATAAAGTCGTGCACATGAAGGCCAAGGCACCCATCGCAACGCTTGCGCGTTGGGACGAGGCGGCCAGGGGCGAAATCAAAGGCGCGATGACAGGAGTGGATCGTCCAACGGCGAGCGTAGTACGGACCGTCGACGAACCAGCTCAGCCGATTGCTGCGCCGGCTCAGAAGAAATAGGGCTGATCCGGTCCTCCTTCAGGCAAGGCGCCAGGCGAGGGTGACGTCGGCGGTGAGGACTTTGGAGACAGGGCATCCTGCCTTGGCCTCCTCTGCGACTTTGCCGAACTGCTCCTGGGTGATGTTTGGAACCTCAGCCTCGAGGTTGAGCGTAGACTTCGAGATCTTGAAGCCTCCGCTGTCGGGCTCGAGCGTCACGGCGGCCGAGGTTGCAAGCCGCGTCGGCGTAAAGCCCGCGCGTTCCAGCGCGAACGCGAGCGCCATGGAGAAGCACCCCGCGTGGGCGGCAGCGATCAGCTCTTCCGGGTTGGTTCCCTTCTGCCCCTCAAAGCGGGTATTGAAGCCGTAGGGTGACGAGGAGAGCACGCCGCTCTGCGTGGACATCGTGCCTTTGCCCGACTTGCCGCCCCCGCGCCATTCCACCTGAGCGGTTCTCGTGATTCCTGCCATGCCGTGTTCCTTTCAAGCTACGCGCCTCCTCAGCATGTGGGCGCAAATGACCAGAGGCCAAGGCCGCACAGGGCGGGGTCAGGTCTGGAACACGTCGCTCCATTCGGAGTGCTTTTGACGTTCAGCGTTCACGAATGGACAGAGCGGTACGATCTTGACGCCGTTGGCGCGGGCATCGCCGACGAGCCGGAGAAAGAGGGCGCGCGCCACGCCACGTCCGCGAAAAGCATCGGGAACGCTGGTATGATCGGCGATGATCAGCGTGTCGCCGGCGCGGCTGAACGTCAGCTCGGCCTCGGCATCGATCCCGTCCATGGTTGCCACGTAACGGCCGCGCGTAGGCTTGTCCTCCCGCGTGATCTTGAGCTCGCCCATGCGTCACTCCTTCGTTGCAAGTTGCCACCCCCCACGTCGCTGATGCTACGATAGGCGATTGGCGCCCAGAGCCACATTTAATTGATAGGGGACATAACCTTGGAACACCGCAAGCTCGGCAACTCGGGATTGACCATCGCGCCGCTGGTCTTCGGCGGCAACGTGTTCGGCTGGACCATCGACGAGGCGCGGTCCTTCGAGCTGCTCGACGCCTTTCTCGCCGCCGGATTCAACTGTGTCGACACCGCCGACGTCTATTCGCGCTGGGCACCGGGCAACAAGGGTGGCGAGTCGGAGACCATTCTTGGCAACTGGATGAAGCAGCGGGGCACGCGCAACAAGATCGTGCTCGCCACCAAGATCGGCAACGAGATGGCGCCCGACAAGAAGGGGCTTACCAAGGCCTATATTCTCAAGGGCGTGGAGGACTCGCTGAAGCGGCTCCAGACGGACTTCATCGATCTCTATCAGTCGCATCGCGACGACATGGTGACGCCGGTCGAGGAGACGCTGGAGGCCTACGCTCAGCTCATCAAGCAGGGGAAAGTGCGGGCCATCGGCGCATCCAACTTCGACGTGAAGCGCCTCTCAAACTCCCTGGCTGCCAACAAGAGCGCCGGCCTGCCGCGCTACGAGACACTGCAACCCCACTACAACTTGTACGAACGCGCAGACTTCGAGGCGGGCCTCGAGGTGCTATGTTTGAAAGAGGGCGTGGGTGTCATCAACTACTACGCGCTGGCCAGCGGCTTCTTGACCGGCAAGTACCGGTCGGAAGCCGATCTCGGCAAGAGCAAGCGCGGCGCCGGCATCAAGAAGTATCTCAATGCGCGCGGCCAGCGCATCCTGCAGGCGCTCGATGACGTGGCCAAGCAACACAAGGCAACTCCAGCCCAAATCTCCCTGGCCTGGCTGCTGGCGCGGCCGAGCGTGACCGCACCCATCGCCAGCGCGACCAGCGTTCCTCAATTGCACGAGATCCTGAAGAGCACGGAGATCAAGCTCGATGCTCGGTCGGTCGCACAGTTGGACGCTGCCAGCGCGCCTGCATGAGGTGTCGCGGCAGCGCAGACCAAGAAGGCGCCGTCACAGCGCCCGCGTCATCCCGCCGTCGATGTCGATGATGGAGCTGTGCATGAACCCGGCGCGCGAGGAGCACAGATAGGCGACCAGCCAGCCGATCTCGTGCGGCTCGCCGTAGCGGTTGATGTTGTACTCGGCCACCAGCCGGCGCTCGGCTTCGTTGCGATCCTTGGTGCCAAACCGTTCCATAGCCGTGTCGATGCGTTTCTCGAGGCGCGCGGTCCTGATGTGCCCCGGATTGATCGCATTGATGCGGATGCCCTCGGTGCGCGCTACATCGGCGGTTGCCTTCGTGAAGTTCACGAGTGCGCTGTTCACCGGGCCACCGATCGTGTAGTCGCCCTGAGCGACGCGTGAGCCGACGCCGATGATGTTGACGATGGCGCCCTGGCTCTTGCGCAGATGCGGCCATGCTGCGCGCGTCATGCGCATGGTGGCGAAGAATTTCAGCCCGAAACCCGCCACCCAATCCTCGTCGGCCAGCTCGAAGAAGCTGCCGCGCTTGGTGGCGCCGGCATTATTGACCAGGATGTCGAGCTTGCCGAACGTATCGGCGGCGAATTTGACCGCATCTGCGCACGCCTTCGCATCCATCAGATCGGCGGAATGCGTGATGATGCGGCGATTGGTGCGAGACTTGATGTTTTTGGCGACGTTTTCCAGGTTCTCTTTGTTGCGCGCTACGAGGCAGACATCGACGCCTTCCTCGGCCAGGACACCGGCGATCGCCGCTCCGATGCCTTGGCTCGCGCCTGTCACGATTGCCGTTTTGCCGCCGAGCTCAAGATCCATTCCCTTGCTCCCATTCAATCCTGCGATGCTGCGTGGAGTGGTATCCTAGACCCGTGCTATGCACAACCAATATGGCCCTGACAGCAAAGGACGAAGTCCGTGTCCGCGCGTATTGAAGCAACCAACCGGCTCGCTAGCTACATCGTCGGGGTCTCGCCGAAAGATCTGCCGCTGACCGATCGTCCCCATCCCAAAGACGAGCGAAACGCTCGTGCGGCGCGTGCGACATTGCATCGGCAGCAAAGACCGCCCGATGACCGATCGGGAGCTCGAGATCAAGTTCGAGGGGCTTGCCGAAGGCATTCTCTCGCCCGCGCGTACTTGCACCGCGATCGATGCGTGCTGGCGCGTGGAAACTCTCCGCAGCGCGGCTGATTTGATTTGCACCTTCGATGGTTGAAGCCCGCTACGAGCCGTGCGGTTCAGCCGCCGATCAGAAATGCAAACAATCTGGCTAATGTGCTCGTCTTTGGCGCTTTCGCCCGGCGAGCCTGATCCGTCACCGGTCCCGCGGCATCCTCACAGGTCGATACACAGCGCAGGCCAGGGTGCGTGCGAGTGACCGGTGATGACTGTGAGGCGCATTTCTCCTGCCGGGCGAGCGCAAGCGGCTGTGTTTCAGCCAAACGCGCGTATGCCGTAAGGAATTTGCTCATATGCTCAGCATCCGCCACGCAAGGCTGTTGCCGCAATTCGTCAAAGCCAGAAACCTGTGTGTAACCCCGTTGGTAGCTTGGTAGGGTTGAAAGAAGGAGTTCTTGAGGTGCAATTGGGAGCATCGTGCCGTTTTCTAATTGCGGGCGGTGCCGCGGCGCTGGTGAACTGGCTTGCCCGCTTCCCATTGGAAATCGTGCTGCCGTTTGCCGCAGCCCTTCTGGGCGCCACGGCCATCGGCATGACCTGCGGTTTCCTGCTTTATCAGGGCTGGGTCTTTCCGAGGTCTGATCGTCCGTTAACGCAGCAAATTCGCGACTTCGTGCTGGTCAACCTAGCCGGGCAGCTGGCTATGTTCCTGGCAGCAGTGCTCTTGCGCGAAGTTCTCCTCATGCTTGGTTTTGGTGCGTTGCTTGCAAGCGCTCTGGCACACATGATGGGTATCGCCATTGGAGCGGTGGTGAACTATCTGGGCCATCGGCATGTCACGTTTGCACGCAGCTCCCATGCCGATCCGTCTTAAAATATGCCTATTTCCTTGATCGAGAGGGTAGTTGAGGCTGCCACACGGGCGCCGTGTACGGGGAATGCTCGATATGATGCGTACGCTCAGTTGCGTTGTACTTGCTTTATTGTGGGGCTCGGCAGTTGATGCCCGGTCCGTTGCCCAGGCCGACGAGCCGATTGTGAAACTTGCTGGCCGCTGGGCGGGGCAAGGCATCGTCACACCGTCATCGGGCCCGTCCGAGAGCTTCAAATGTGTCATCACCTATTTCCCGAGCGAAGATGGGTCTCAGGTTAAGCAGAACCTGCGCTGCCGGGGCGTGAATTACCGATTTGATGCCGCGACGCATCTGAACATCGAGGACCGGCGCGTGAAGGGCAAATGGACGGACAACATCTATTCGTTGTCCGGAACCGTGGCGGGAACGGTAACGGACAGCGGTTTCGATATCATGCTCCTCGGAAGCCTTTTCACGGCTAAAATGACTGTCGTCAGCTCCAACTGCGAGCAGTCCATCGTGGTGATCCCGGAGCAAAAGACCGAGATGAAGGAGCTGGCTGCCACCTTGAGGAGGTGCTGAGTGTACGGCTTGCGAGTATAAGGGCCGTGCATGTGAGGTTATTTTTGAATTGGAGATAGCATGGCAAAGCCGGTCATCGCGGTCATAGCTCCCGGCGCTATGGGAGCGGCCGTCGGAGCGCGCCTTGCCGAGAAGGGCGCCGATGTCATCACGTCCCTCGCTGGACGGAGTGCCGCCAGCGCCGAGCGGGCCAAGAAAGCGCAGATGCGCGCCGTATCGGATGCGCAGATACCCGACGCTGGCATCATCCTCTCTATCGTTCCGCCCAGCGATGCGCTGGGCCTTGCGCAGCGGCTTGCGCCCGTCTTGCGCGCCGCCGCCCACAAACCTCTCTATGTCGATTGCAATGCCGTCAGTCCCAAAACCGCCAAGGCTGTTGCGGCGGTCATCGCAGAGACGGGATGCCCTTTCGCGGATGGTGGGATTATCGGCGGGCCTCCGCGCGCGGGCTACAATGGCCCCAATCTTTATATTTCGGGAGTGCCGGCGAGCAGCGTCGCTGTGCTCTCCGCTCACGGATTGTCAGTGCCGGTCATCGACGGGCCGGTCGGTGCAGCTTCGGCATTGAAAATGTCCTATGCCGCCATCACCAAGGGCCTGACGGCCCTCGGCTCCGTTTCGATACTGGCCTCGAGCCGATCAGGTGCTGCCGACGCCCTGCGCCGCGAGCTCGCCGATAGCCAGCCGCAGCTGCTCGCGTTTCTCTCACGCAGCGTGCCGGACATGTTCGTGAAGGCCTATCGCTTCGTCGGCGAGATGGAGGAGATATCGAGCTTCGCCACATCAGACGCCGGACGGGACATCTATCAGGGTATCGCCGATCTCTACCAGCAGCTTGCGGACGACCAGAATGGCGACAAGGAAGATATCGGCGCGCTCGCCGAGTTCTTCTCGCCCGAGGCTGGAAAGCAACGCGCCGCCGAGTAGCGGCGCTCGGCGGGGGCGCTATCCCGGGCCTAGCAGGATCGCTTCGGATTGAAGCACTTTGCTGCAATCGCGACGTCGCGGTCGAAGCGTGATCCTGCTCTACACTTAGAGCTTAAAGGGCGATTTACGCCTCACATGGAAGCGGTAGTGCTTCCGTGTGAGGCGATCGAGCCTAAAGCACCCGCCCCGTCTGCTCGTCAATGAGATGCATGTTGTTGAGATCTGCGGCGAGGCGCAGAGCCGCGCCATCCTTGGCGCCGGCGTTTGGGTTCACCCGCCCGCAGACCTGAGTGCCGTTGACATGGAAATAGACCAGCGTCTCCATGCCCATCGGCTCGGTCACTTCCAGGCCGGCATCGAATGGCACCTGTCCGGGCTCCAGATGCGGACGCACCTCGGTGATGTGCTCGGGCCTGAGCCCGAGCAGCATGCCCGTCTTTCCTGCGAAGGGCTCGTAGCGGCGACGGCGCGCGTCCGGCACGGGGAACGTCAGTTGGTCGGTCAGCCGGATCGCCAAGCCGCTCCCGTTGTTTTCCACGCGCGCAGGGAGAAAATTCATCGCCGGCGAGCCGATGAAGCCAGCCACGAAACGCGTTTTGCGGTGAATGATAGAGCTCGTTCGGAGGGCCCACCTGTTCGATCAGGCCTTGGTTCATCACCACCACCCGGTCGGCAAGCGTCATGGCTTCCACTTGATCATGCGTCACGTAGACCGTAGTCGTGCGCACCTTCTGGTGCACCTTCTTGATTTCCGTCCGCATCTGCACCCGCAGCTTGGCGTCGAGGTTCGACAGGGGCTCGTCGAACAGGAACACCTTCGGGTTGCGCACGATAGCGCGGCCCATGGCGACGCGCTGGCGCTGGCCGCCGGAAAGAGCCTTCGGCTTGCGTTCGAGCAGCTCCGAGATATCGAGGATGCGGGCGGCTTCGTCGACACGCTTCTTGATATCAGCCTTCGGGAACCGCTTGAGGCGCAGTCCGAAGGACATATTCTCCGACACCGTCATGTGCGGATAGAGCGCATAGTTCTGGAACACCATGGCGATGTCGCGGTCCTTCGGCGGGACGTCGTTGACGACGTCCCCGCCGATCAGGATCTCGCCACCGGTAATGTCCTCGAGTCCGGCGATCATTCTCAATGTGGTCGACTTGCCGCAGCCGGACGGGCCTACCAGAACAACGAATTCCTGGTCGGCGATCTCGAGGTCGATGCCGCGCACCGCTTCGACCTCATCGTACTTCTTCAGAATCTTGCGCAGACTGACATCGGCCATGCAGATCAACCCTTCGTGGCGCCGGCGGTCAGTCCGGCGATGTAGTAGTCCATGAGGAACGCATAGATGATGAGCGGCGGGGCAGCGCCGAGCAGGGCGCCTGTCATGATCTGGCCCCAGTTGAAGACGTCGCCCTTGATGAGCGATGTGATGATGCCGACGGGCAGCACGAGTTGATCGGCCGAGGTCGTGAAGGCGAGCGGATACAGAAACTGCGCCCACGATACGGTGAAGGCGAAGATGGTCGCGGCGATCAGGCCCGGCAGCGCGACCGGAATGAAGATCTTGGTCAGCGTCTGCATCCAGGTGGCGCCGTCGATCAGAGCGGCTTCGTCCAGCTCCTTTGGAATGGATGCGAAATAGCCGATCATGATCCAGGTGCAGAACGGTACAGTGAGCGTCGGGTACAGGATCAGCAGCACCCACCACCGGTTGATCAGTGCGATGCCCGTCCATTCGTTGAACACGGCGAACATTTTGAAGAGTGGCAGGAACAGCAGTGTCTCGGGAATGAGGTAGGTCAGGAACACGCCAGTCGCGAGCGTGGCCGAGCCCCAGAACTTCATGCGCGAGAGCGCGAACGCAGCGGGCACGGAGATCAGCATGGTCAGTGACACGACAACGACCGACACGATCGCAGAGTTGAGGAAATAAGTGAGGTATTGGTTGGAGGTGAGCAGCTCCCTGTAGTTATCCAGTGTCGGGCGGTAGACCCACCAGGGGTTGGTTGCGGCCGAGATCTCCGCGCTCGTTTTTAGAGATGTGATGAGCATGTAGATCGGCGGCAGCAGGAAGAAAATCGCGAACAGCACCAGGAAGAAATAGGACCAGCGCAGCGCCCATTGGCGGTCGCGGCTCATGCTGCCGTATCTCGGCCGGCTTGCGGGAACGGCTGTGGCAGTGGCGGATACGGTGGCCATCACACTTCGCTCCCGCGCCTGTTGATGTCGCGAAGGATGAAGATCGCGGCGATGGTGAGGATCGGCACCATGAACAGCGACACGCTGGCGCCGAGTGGAATGTCGCCGCCCTCGATCCCGACGCGGAACGACCAGGTCGCGAACACATGCGTCATGTCGATGGGGCCGCCCGCCGTGAGAATGCGGACGATATCGAAGTTGGCGAAGGTTACGATGAGCGAGAACAGGGCCGTGATGGCGATGATGTTGCGCATCATCGGCAAGGTCACATACCAGATGGTCTGCCACCAGGTGGCACCGTCGATCTTGGCCGCCTCGTAAAGCTGCTCGGGCACCGACTTGAGCGCCGCCAAGTACATGATCATAAAGAACGGGGCGCCGATCCAGATGTTGACCAGGATCACCGAGAACCGAGCCCAATAGGCGTCACCCGTCCACGGTACCGGCCCAACATCGAAAAGCGCCAGCACCCAGTTGAAGGCGCTGTAAGAGGGATCGAACAGCCACAGCCAGGCGAGCGTGCTCATGGCGGGCGGGATGACCCAGGGAACCAGCAGCATGCCACGCCACTTGCGTTGACCCTTGGCCGGAATGTTGTGCACGAAATGCGCGACGATGAAGCCGATCAACGCTTTGAAGGCAACCGCGGTGATAGCGAAGATGCAGGACTGCTGCACCACCATCCAGAATGTCTGGCGATTGAACAGGAATGTGAAATTGCTAAGGCCGACGAAACGCTCCATCGACTTGTTGAGCGTGGCGAGGTGGATCGAATAAGCGGCCGGATAGAGGACGAGAATGGCGATCAGCAGGATCAGCGGCAGCGCCATGAAGAACGCAACGGTCGATTTGCGCTGCATGGTTCTGCGCAGGCTCGATGGCTGACGGATTGCCGTGTGCCTCGGTGCCTCGATTGCTGCGTCGACCATGGGTGGCCTCGTGTGTCTCGTTCAGGATGTGCTTACGGTTGTGAATCGCGCTCCGGTCTTTCACCAGAGATGGGCACGTTGCTGAACGCGCCCATCCCAATTTCGGAGTTGCTTCCCTTCCAATCGGAACGACAGTCGGGAAGCGATCGGGCCTATCAGCTCCGCATGAACCCTTCGAGCTCGCTCTCGGCCCAGGCGAGCGTCTTCTCCATGGTCTCGCCCTGCATGTGGCGCACCACCATCTTCGTCATCAGGCCGTGCACGTAGATCTGCACCGCGATCTTGTGCGGGGCCGGCGCTGCGGCGATCGACAGGATCTGATGGTTGTGCGGGTTCGGGTAGTGATAGAGCGTACCCTTGGGCGGCCCGATCTCAGCCCAGGTATTGAAGGTGGTCAGCTTCTCGAAAGACGGTAAGTCGTAGCCCTTGCTGGCTTCCACCATCTTCTGGGCCGCTTCCGCAGTGGAGAGGTGCCGCAGTAGGCTCTTAGCAGCCGACTTGTTCTTTCCGAACGACCAAACGGTCCAGAAGTAGGGCAGGAACGGTCCGAAGCGACCTTTGGGTCCTGCCGGCATGCCGTGATGCCAGCATTGCTCCGCCACCTGTGGCGCGTCGCGCGCGGCGACTGCCCAGGCACTCGGTGGGTTCATAATCAGGGCGCCCTTGCCCGAGACGAGCCACTTGTTGTTGGAGGCATCATCCCATGCCGGAGAGTCTGCCGGGTAGAGCTTCGCCAGCTTGGTGCAATACTCGAGCGCCTGGCGGACTGGGTCTGATTTGACCAGGATCTTCGCGTTGCTCGTCGACGAGGACGGCGCCGAACGAGTTGAAAAATGTGCCCATCGTATCGACGGAATTGGATGTTGTGCCCATGCCGATACCGAACGGGTGGCCGGCCTTGTGGCAGGCCTCTGCGGCCTTGAGGAATGCATCCAGGGTCCACGCGTCAGCCTTCGGTGGCTCGCCCGGTGGGTACATGGCTTTGATGTCGATGCCCGCATGCTGCTTCATGAGGTCGAGGCGCGAGACGGGTCCCTTCATCTGGCTGCCGACGGTGGCGGGAACAGCCACCCATTTGCCGTTGATCTTGCCGAGGTACTCGACGGTCTCGTTGACTGCGCCGTGCTCCTTGATGAGATCGGCCATGATATCGTCGACCGGCTCGAGGAGAGCTGAATGCTCTCCCGGCCGCCACGTCGGCATCGCCATGATGTCGTGGCCCGACTTGGCCTGCGCTTCGGCGGCGGTGGTGAGCAGCATCTTGTTCCCCTGCGAGGTGATGAAGTCGATCTGGACTTCGACCTTCTCCTTCGCCGCCCATGCGTTGACCAGGGCTGTGGTCGTGTCGTTTGCGCCCGGTACCCAGTGGTCCCAGAACCCGATCGACAGCTTGCCGGCCGCGTGGGCGCCGCGCACATAGGGCGCGGCGACGAGCGCTGCAGATGCAGCCGCCGTGGATGCGACGAAGCGCCGACGGCTCAATTTTTGCTTGGCCATGCATTTCCTCCGGTGCGGTGGGCGGATTTTTCTCCGCCTGTTATTTGTTGTACAAGTGACGGTTGGGCCTGAAGTCCGATGGTCCCGGAAGCCTTGGCCCGTTGATCCGAAGTAAAGCGCAATCCCGCACTCTACGCTAGCGTATTGATTAGGCAAAAAGACTAATGCCGGGGAAGGGAATGCCGCCCGCAAGACGCCACTTTTGCATGCGCCCGTCGCCTGCAGGTGGCCCATGATCGCGATTGACGATCAGACGACGATCGGTGGCGCTTTCCGCCGCGCGGTTGAGACTTATAGTTCCAATGCCTTTCTGGCGGTCCCGGCGAACGGCGCTCGCAGCTATCACAGGGATGGTTTTGAGATCGACTTCGCAACAGCGGGTCGGGAGGTCGAGCGTCTGATTGCGATTTATGGGGCCAGGGGCATCGGCCATGGCCACCGCGTGGCGATGTTGCTGGAGAACCGGCCCGAGCATTTTCTGCACAAGCTCGCCCTGAATACTCTCGGCGCGTGCTGCGTTCCGATCAATCCGGACTACCGACCATCGGAAATCGCCTACCTGTTGTCACATTCGAAGGCGGATTTGGCGCTGGTCGTGGATGACCGCAGGGAGCATCTGCGGGCGGGCGCGGCGGAATGTGCACGGCAGATTCCGATTGCGAGCGTGGAACGCCTGGAGGCGGAACTCGTCTCCCCGGAGGTGCCCCCAAAGGATGGGCCCGTCACGGCTGAGACCGAGGCCAGCATTCTCTACACCTCGGGGACGACCGGCAGACCCAAGGGCTGCGTCCTCTCGCACAGCTACGAGCTGACGTCCGGGGCTTGGTACGCCAGGCTTGGCGGCCTCGCCACCCTTCGCGAAGGGGCAGACCGAATTTATAATCCGCTGCCGCTCTACCATGTAAACGCAGGCATCCTCTCGTTCTTCGGAGCCATGTTGACTGGCAACTGCCAAGTTCAGCCTGATCGCTTCTCGCCGCAGCGCTGGTGGCAGGAGGTCGCCGCGACTAGGGCAACGATTGTCCACTATCTGGGCGTGGTTGTGCCGTTGCTGTTGGGACAGCCGCCGAGTGCCGAGGACCGCAAACACAAGGTGCGCTTCGGACTGGGTGCCGGCGTCGAGCCGCAGTTGCATGCGGTATTCGAGGAGCGGTTCGGCTTTCCCCTGATCGAGGTTTGGGGCATGACCGAGATGGTGCGCATTCTGTCCGACGATCGCGCGCCTCGCCAGGTCGGCACGCGTGCCTTCGGCCGCGCCGTTTCGGGCGTCGATGTGCGCGTGGTCGACGATCAGGATCGGGACGTTCCCGACGGCGAGCCCGGCGAAATGGTCATCCGGCATTCGGCAGAAACGCCGCGGGCGGGGTTTTTCTCAGGTTATCTCGACGATGCGTCGGCAACCGAGACCGCCTGGCGCGGCGGGTGGTTCCACACTGGCGACACGGTCTGGCGTGGCACCGACGGCATGCTGCATTTCGTGGATCGCAAGAAGAACATCATCCGCCGCTCTGGAGAAAATATTGCCGCGGCCGAGATCGAGGCCTTGCTGCAGGCGCATCCGAGTGTAAAGCAGGTCGCCGTTCTTGCAGCACCCGATCGAGTGCGCGAGGAGGAAGTGCTAGCCTGCATTGTGCTGCGCGAGGGGCAGGCGTGCGATGCTGCGACGGCGCAAGACCTGTTCGGGTACTGCTTCGAGCGCCTCGCTTATTACAAGGCGCCTGGATGGATCTATTTCACGACAAGCTTGCCGACGACCGGCACCCAGAAGATCCAAAAGCACCAGATCTTCCCGGCAGGCTCGGATTTTCTGAGCCTGCCCGGCATGTTCGATTTGCGGGCGCACAAGCGACGATGATCGTGCGCGTCCTGCGCGACTACCGCTTGAAGAAAAGCTGGTCCCCGCAAGGGGTGGGAAAGGGGAGAACGCCTATGGTTGAGACTTGTCACGGCCCAATGTGGCGCTGGCGGCATTTGCCGACGCTTGCAGTTGGCGAGGCGTTCGGATGCTGTGCGCCATGAAGCTTTTCTGGTCCTCCCGGTCGCCGTTCGTGCGCAAGGTCATGGTCACGGCGCATGAGACAGGACTCGTCTCTCGTATCGTGTGTGAGCAGACCGTCGTTGCGCCAGCCAAGCCCAATGCCGAGGTGATGGCGCTCAACCCGCTCAACAAGCTGCCGACGCTGCTGCTGGATGACGGCCGTGCCCTCTACGACTCGCCCGTGATTTGCGAATACTTCGATGGCCTGCACGATGGCCCTAAGCTCTTCCCCAGCGCAGGCGCCGCCCGCCTCGACGCCTTGCGTCGGCAGGCTCTGGGGGACGGCATGATGGATTTCCTGCTGGTCTGGCTGTCCGAGCGATCTCGACCAGCCGAGCAACAGTCGCCGGCGCTGATCGAGGCCTGCCGATTGAAACTCAAAACCACCCTCGATGCGCTAGAAACCGAGGCCGATGCGCTTGGGCGCGCACCATTCGGCATCGCGCACGTCGCCATCGGTTGTGCGCTGGGCTACGCCGACTTCCGCTTCGCGGACGTAGTCTGGCGGCAGGGACGCCCGCGCCTCGCAGCGTGGGCAGAGGCGATTCATGCTCGTCCCTCCTTTCAATCCACCCAGCATGTCGACGTCTATTGAGCGCGTTCAGGTCGCGAGCAGGCACGTTCTGATTGCGGCCGGCGTGTGGGAAGGGCATGCTTTGCGCCAATGCCGATCCTCGTGCGGTGCACATTGTGCGCGTCGACGAGGGATGGGGAGCGACGTTTCGAAGAAGAGAGCAAAGACGACGGAGAAATTCAGTCGATGAGCATCAAAGGCAAGGCCTACATCGTCGGAGCCTACGAGCACCCGACACGCAAGGCGCCCGACAAGTCGCTTGCGCAATTGCACGCCGAGGTCGCCAAGGGCGCACTCGAGGACGCCGGGTTAACCAAGGACGATGTCGACGGCTATTTCTGCGCCTCCGGGGACACGCCGGGCCTGGGTGGCCTGTCGATGGTCGACTACATGAACCTGAAGCTGCGCCACATCGACACCACCGACACCGGCGGGTCGTCTTATCTCGTGCATGTCGGACACGCGGCCGAGGCCATTGCCGCCGGCCGATGCAACGTGGCGCTGGTTACGCTGGCGGGGCGCCCGCGCAGCGAAGGCATGGCGACGGGCACCGCGCCCCGTGCCGGCAATCCCAATCAGCCGGACTTGCAGTTCGAGTTTCCCTACGCGCCGGCGACGGCCAACATGTATGCCATGTGCGCCATGCGCCACATGCACCAGTTCGGTACCACCAGCGAGCAACTGGCCTGGGTCAAGGTTGCTGCCTCCCACCATGCTCAGCACAACGAGCATGCGATGCTGCGGGATGTCGTCACCGTCGAGGATGTCGTCAACTCGCCGATGGTCACCGACCCGCTGCACCGCCTCGACTGCTGCGTTATCAGCGACGGCGGCGGCGCCCTGGTCCTCACACGCCCGGAGATCGCCAAGAGCCTCAAGCGACCGAAGGTCAAGCTCATCGGCGCGGGCGAGGCTGTGAAGCATCAGATGGCCGGGAATATCGACCTCACCTACACGGGCGGCGTGCGTTCGGGCAAAGCCGCGTTCGAGGAAGCGGGCGTCACTCCGAAAGACATGAAGTACGCCTCGATCTACGACAGCTTCACCATCACCGTGGTCATGCAGCTCGAGGACCTGGGATTCTGCGAGAAAGGGCAGGGCGGAAAGTTCGTCTCCGACGGCAATCTCATCTCTGGCGTTGGGAAACTACCTTTCAACACGGACGGCGGCGGCCTCTGCAACAACCACCCCGCCAACCGGGGCGGTATGACCAAGGTAATCGAGGCAGTGCGCCAGCTTCGCGGCGAGGCGCATCCCAAGGTGCAGGTGAAGAATTGCGATCTTGCGCTGGCACACGGCACGGGCGGGTCGCTCGGCACACGCCACTGCGGATCAACGCTCATCATGGAACGGGAGTAAGCGTCATGGCTGCTGCAAAGGAACGCAAGATCGCCTCTCCCGAGCCGACCGCCGGCACGGAGGCCTATTGGGAAGGCGCGCGCAACGGCAAGCTACTGCTCAGGCACTGCACGTCCTGCGATCGCGTCCATCACTATCCGCGCGGGTTGTGTCCGCACTGCTTCTCCGACAAGCTGGATTGGAAGCGGGCATCCGGCAAAGGCAAGATCTACACCTACAGCGTCATGCGCCGCGCGCCAGAGCCGTACGTCATCGCCTACGTCACCCTGGATGAGGGTGTGTCGATGATGACCAACATCGTCGATTGCGACTTCGACAAGGTGAGAATCGATCAGCCCGTCAAGGTCGTCTTCAAAGCCAGCGAGAACGGCCAGCCGGTTCCCGTGTTCTCGCCGGCTTAGCACGCCGCGCTGAGGGAGGTCCGTCGCGCCTCTCTCTTGCTCGTCATCCCGGTGCCGCTCGTGTGTCATGCCAAATGCATGCCCGTGCACGAGCGGGCCGGGACCCAGGCGCGTCCCACGTGCTTTGCGTGCCTGGCGCTCCCTATTTCAGGGTAATTGCCAATCCGCTCAGGTCCACGTTGGCCAGCAGACCGACCTGCCGCCCGCTCAGCTCCAGCACGGCGCCCTTCTGATTGGTCAGCACGATGGCGCGCGCACCACGACCGACCGCCAGTCCCGCGCCCGCAGCGCCGTAGACGCCCGCCACATCCGACGGCCGCCAGATGTTGCTCACCCTGCCATGCAACACGGTTTTCGACCCGCCGAACACGAGGCCATAGTCAATCCCGCCTGTCGAAAGGCCGTAGCGCCTGCCGTGGAAGTAGAGGACACCGCTGCCTCCGGAGCCGCCGATGATCCATCCGGCCTTGTAGATCGTGAGCGTCACGGACCCGCTGTCGGCGTGGCTCGCAGTGGATAGGCCGGCGAAAGCTGCGAGCGCAACAAGTGCCGTGCGGATGGCCGATGCAATCTTCATAAGGCAGCTCCCCCGAGATGCTTCAGAGATGGTGCAGTGATGACAAACGAATCACGAGCTGAAACTTTAGCGGATGTGTGAGGAGAAAAGATGTTCACCTACCCCTTGGTGTGCCACAGCAGCACGTGGCGCCCGCTCCGTCTGCGAGCGTCATTCTTGGGCTTGTCCTGGTTTCTTTGAGATAAACAATCATCTTGTCGATGAAGCGCGGGCGGTTCTGAATAGGTGCGAAACATAAGGGAGGCTGAGAACCCCATGCAATGGATCGAGAGCAACGGCGCTGTGCTGCGCTACGAGCTTGCAGGCAACGGGCCGCGCACCATCGTACTCATACACGAGATGGGCGGTACGCTGGAGAGTTGGTCGGACGTCGTGCCGAAGCTAGTCGGAGCCTACCGCGTGCTGCGCTACGACACGCGCGGCGCGGGCCTATCGGAGAAGGTCCGCGGTGCACTCTCGATCGATACGATGGCGGACGATGTTGCCGGTCTCCTCGACGCGCTAAAGATCGGCGGCAAGGTGGCCATTGCTGGCATCGCCGTCGGCGGAGCTATCGCCATCCACTTCGCGGCCCGCCATGCCGCTCGCACGGCCGCGCTCGTCGCCATGAGCCCAGCGGTCGGGATCGCCCCGGAACGCCGTGCCGCTACCTCCGCGATAGCGGATGAGATGGAGCGCCGGGGTGTGCGCCCCGGCATGGCCGCTGCCCTCGATTTGAGCTACCCACTGGCCATGCGCGGCGACACGTCTCGGTTCGAGACTGTGCGTGCGCAGCGCCTCGGCAATGATCCCGCCAGCCAAGCCGCTGTTTATCGCATGCTGCTCGATCTCGACATGCGTGCCGCCTTTTCAGGCATCCGATGTCCCACGCTGGTGCTGGCGGGGCGGCACGATGGCTCGCGTCCGCCCGCGGTCGTGGAGCCTGTCGCGCGATCCATTCCCGGCGCTCAATATGCGGTACTCGAGACCGCGCATTTCATGGCTTGGCAGGCACCAGCGCTGGTGGCCGAGACCATAACCGCATTCCTTGCCGGAATTGAATGGTAGGCACACGATCCGGCGCCTGCATCGGCGCAGCCCTTAAGCAACGCTATCCGCTCGCTGTTGTTGCGTGTACGCTGATTTGCGACAATGTCACAAAGAACAAGGGGAGGACGCGCAGTATGCGCATTAAGGGTGCCCAGGATTTCGCGACCGGTCTGCTGTTCATCGCTATCGGCCTTGGGGCGTATTGGGTCGGCGCCGACTACGCGATGGGCACGGCGCAACGTCCTGGCACGGGCGTGCTTCCGCGCATTCTGGCCTGGTGTCTCCTCGGCTGCGGCGGTCTACTCTGGATCAAGGCATTTCTCACTGAAGGTCCCGGGCTATCCGGCTGGGCTTGGCGGCCGCTGATCATGGTCACTGCGGCCACCGTGGCGTTCGCGCTGCTGATCGATCGCATCGGCCTGGTTGCAACCATGCTGGTGTCGATGACCCTGACGGCGCTCGGAACACCGCAGACACGGTGGCTCGAATACGCGGGCTTTTCAGCCATCATGGTGGTCATCGGGGTCGCCCTATTCATCTATGGCCTCGGCATGCCGGTGAGGGTGCTGCCATGGAATTGAGCAATCTCCTCAGCAACCTTGGCCTCGGGTTCTCGGTTGCGTTCTCGTTGCAGAACTTTTTTTGGTGCTTGGCAGGCGCTTTCATCGGCACGGCCGTCGGCGTTCTGCCGGGCCTTGGCCCCACGGCCACCATGGCGCTGCTGCTGCCGGCGACGTATTTCCTGCCGCCCGAGGGCGCGCTCATCATGCTCGCGGGTATTTACTACGGCTCGCAATACGGCGGCTCCACCACGGCGATCCTCGTCAATCTGCCTGGTGAGGCAAGCTCAGTCATAACGTGCCTCGATGGGTATCAAATGGCGCGGCAGGGTCGTGCCGGTCCAGCGCTCGCCATCTCCGCGATCGGTTCTTTTTTTGCCGGCTGCGTTGCGACTATTGCCATCGCGGCTGCCGCCCCGCCGCTGACCAAGCTCGCCCAGCAGTTTGCCCCGGCCGACTACTTCTCGCTGATGGTCCTCGGTCTCACGTTCGCCGTGGTGCTGGCGCGCGGGTCGGTGCTCAAGGCCGTAGGCATGATATTTCTCGGCATGCTGCTGGGCCTTGTCGGGACAGACGTCAACACCGGCAACACGCGCTTCACGTTCGGTATCGACGACCTGTTCGACGGCATCGGGTTCGTGCCGGTCGCCATGGGTGTGTTCGGTATCGCCGAGATTATCTCCAATCTCACCAATCAGGAGCGGCGCGATCTGGCCAGCTCGAAAGTCTCCGGCTTGATGCCGACGCGCGAAGACCTGAAGCGGTCGGTCGGCCCGATCCTGCGGGGCACGGCGCTGGGCGGTCTGCTCGGCATTTTGCCGGGCGGAGGAGCCGTGCTGGCCTCGTTCTCCGCTTACACGGTGGAGAAAAAGCTCTCGCGTACGCCGGAAAAATTCGGCACCGGAATGATCGAAGGGGTAGCAGCGCCGGAAAGCGCTAACAATGCGGCGGCCCAAACCTCTTTCATCCCGATGCTGACGTTGGGCATCCCGTCCAACGCCGTGATGGCCATGATGATCGGCGGCATGATGATTCACGGCATCGTTCCAGGTCCGCAGGTCATCGAGCAGAAGCCTGGCCTGTTCTGGGGCATGATCGCCAGCATGTGGCTCGGCAACCTGATGCTGATCGTGCTCAACCTGCCGCTGATCGGCATTTGGGTACGGATGCTTCTCGTGCCCTATCGGCTGCTGGCCATCGCCATCTTGTTTTTCTGCTGTATCGGTGTGTACAGCCTGAACAATCTGGCCACCGAGGTGCTCATCATCGCGTTCTTCGGGGTGATCGGCTACGTGCTGATGAAGCTCGATTGCGAGCCGGCGCCGCTGCTGCTTGGATTCCTGCTCGGACCGATGATGGAGGTCTACATGCGCCGCGCCATGTTGCTCTCGCGCGGCGATCCATGGGTGTTTCTGCAGCGGCCGCTGTCGCTGATGTTCCTGGCGATCGCGGCCATCCTATTCCTGTTCATCGTGCTGCCCAACGTGCGCAAAGCGCGCGAGGTCGCATTTCGCGAATGATCGGGCACGGCGATCGGGCTTCAGCAAGAAAATGAGAGTGGAGAAAGCGATGCTACGGCGTTGTCTGATGTGTGCGCTGACAGGAATTGTCCTGGCAGCATCCCTTGTCTCAGGAGCGCAATCGCAGAATTGGCCAGACAAGCCCGTCAAGCTGATCCTGCCGTATGCGCCCGGCGGCGCCACCGATCTCATCGGCCGTCCCTGGGCCGAGAAATTGACGCAGGCGTTCGGCCAGCAATTCGTCATCGAGAACCGCGGCGGCGCCGGCGGGATGATTGGCACCGAGGCGGCCGCCAAGTCACCGCCCGACGGCTATACGTTCCTGCTCAATCCCGCTGCCACGGTCACGGTGATACCCAATCTTCGCGTGGCGCCCTACGACACGTTCAAGAGCTTCGATCCTGTTGCCCGCGTCGGCGACCTCGTCAGCGGGTTCGTCATCCATCCGGCAGTCGGAGTGAAGACCTTCAAGGAATTGGTCGACTACGCCAAGAAGAACCCCGGCAAGCTCGCATATGGCTCGGCTGGCCTCGCGACCTCGACGCATCTTCGCATCGAGATGCTCAAATATCGCGCTGGCATCGATATTCTGCACGTGCCCTATCGCGGCAGCGCCGATGCGCTCAACGATCTGCTTCCAAACACCGTGCAGATGATGAACGAGATCAACGTTCTTCCGCACGTGAAGGCGGGCAAGCTGATCCTGCTCAACATCAATCACTCGAGCCGCCATCCGGACTTCCCGGATGTGCCTACGCTCACTGAGCTCGGCTATCCGGACTCGGACGTGCCCATCGCTTTCATGATCCTGGCGCCGGCAGGCACGCCCAAGGACGTGATTGGCAAGCTCAATTCCAAGATTGTCGAGATTGCCGCTACCGATGAGATGAAAGCCAGAATGCGGGAGATCAACGTGGTCGTGCCACTGCAATCCCCGGAGGAAGTGGCTGGTTTTCTCAGGGAAGACAGCAAGCGTAACGCTGACATCATCAAGGCCGCCAACATCAAGCTGGAATAGCGAATACCCTGCCACATCAGCTGAAAACTTGACGTTCCACTCCTGATCTTCGGTGCGGCTGGTGCGCTGGCGATTTGAGCTTGACCGCCCGAGGCGTGGAAGGTGTCCGCTCGCGAGCACCGGAAATCCCGAGGCATGATTGATGCGCACTGAACTGATGCCCGACACTGTCTTCCTGCCCGATCGGGCGCGTCTCGCCATCAATTGTCTGACCGGGTGTCTCAACCCGGACAAGGATTTCCTGCCCTACTGCCTGACGGATCTGACCGGCTCGCCGCCGCGCATGGCGCATACGCAATTCGATTATTCCGATCATACGGCGCGCGTGATTGACGCCTTGCTGCTGGCGCGGACACTCAGCGGATCGCAGGAAGGCGACAAAGAGCTGGCAGGGCTCGAGCGGCTTCTGTTCAACGGCTTCGGCGAGGACGGACTACACTATACGCCGGATAACCCATGGAGCTTCCGTCACGCCAACATGCACTATCAGCGCTCTGTGATTAACGGACTGCTCGCTCTCGTTCTCGTCAAGGGATCCGATGTGGCGCGGCAGCGGCTTGCCGGGCTCACCAACGCGCTCATGGACGTCTCCATCAAGCGCGAGGGATTCGCCTATTTTCCGTCTGTGGAATATCTGCCCGACGGCTGGCCGCGGGGCGATTGGAATATTCTGAGCTTCGGTGTCGATCCGGCAAACACCAACGGCCGGCTTCTTTTCGGGCTCACCCGGACGTGGGAGCTTTCGGGTGATCGCAATGCCCGGGATCTCGCGGTCGCCTATGCGCGTCACGTCATGGACCACTCGAGTGCCTACCTGCCCGACGGCAGTTTCGCCACCGGCATGGAGTTCAGGGAGGGCCACTTCCACAGCCGCGCCCTCACTATGCTGGGCGTCATCCGCTACGGTCACGGGCTCGGCGATGCACGCGCGGTGGCATGGGGCCGCAAAGTGTTCGACACGGCCTGCGGCAACGGCACATCCTTCGGTTGGTTTCCCGAGCGGTTGGTCAAAAGCCGCGCGCATGGTTGTGAGACCTGCGCCGTCGTCGACATGATGGAGGCTGCGATCTGGCTGGCGCGCACCGGCTATCCCGAATATTGGGAGACGGCCGAACGCTACCTGCGCAACCAGCTCCTCGAATCGCAAGTCACGACTCTCGATGGGCTCGAGGACAGCGCGGGCACGGGTGCGGATCCGGAATGGGAGACGACGTATCGCGTCGCCCGCCGCTCGCTCGGCGGCTTTGCCGGCTGGTCGCAGCCCAACGATCTTCTCTCCAAGGTTATGCACAAGTGGGACCTCTATACGTGCTGCAGCGCCCAGGGCGTACGGGGTCTGTTCAATGCCTGGACGAACGCCGTCTCCGCCGGCAACGGCGAGACGCGGATCAACCTGCTGATCAACCACATCGGCCTCCACGCCACAGTGAAGAGCTGGCTGCCGCACGAGGGCCGTCTCGAGATCACGCCGCACAGCGATGGCGATATGCTGGTGCGCGTCCCGAGTTGGGTCGATCACCGCACGCTCGATGCGCATGTGGCCGGCGCCAAGGTGGAGATATCGTTCGTGACACCGCAGTTCGCGCGCATCGCCAGCGTTGCCAAGGGAGCAACGGTCAGCGTCGGCTTTCCCTTGCGAGAGAGGACACTCCGGGAAACGGTCCTCGACGTCGATTATACAACTCGGTGGCGTGGTGACACGGTCACGCAGATTTCTCCCGACGGCGAGCGATCGCCGCTCTATCGCCGCCGACTGTCGCCGGCAGGCAGTGTCGCCATGGTGGAGAAGAGTGCGCCTGAAATCGCTTTCAGCCTGTAGCTCGCCGCGGCGTCGGCGCATCGACACGGATCAGCTTTTCACCTTTCAACTCGTCCCAGAGAGCGTCGGGAATCTCTGCGCGCATATAAGTGAGGTTGAGCCGCACTTCCTCGGTCATGACGGGTCCAGGAATGATCGACACCACGCTTGGATGGCCGAGAGGAAACTGTAGGGCCGCAGCGCCGAGTGGCACATTGTGCCGCGCGCAGACGGCCGCAATCAGGGTTGCCTTGTCGATGATCTCTGGCTCCGCCGGCTGATAACGGTAGAGCGCTCCTGGAGCCGGTCCGCGCGCCAAAATGCCCGAGGCGAAGGGAGCCCCGATGACGATCGAGACGCCTTTTTCCTGGCAGAGCTGCAGCTCGCCGTCGAGCGCCTCCTGCTCGAGCAAGGTGTAGGGCATTGCCACCAGGAAGAAATCGATATCGCAGCGCTCGAGGAAGCGCGGGATCATGCCGACGTGATTGACGCCGGCACCTATGGCCTTGATCTCGCCGCGCGCCTTGAGATCGGCCAGCGCCTGGTAGCCGCCCTGATTGCAAAGTTGATGGAGCGCCCGTGCAACGCCTTCCTGCGACTGCTGATGCCGTGGATCGAGATCGTGGATCAGCAGCGCATCGACCCGGTTGAGGCCCAGGCGCACGAGGCTGTGCTCGTAGCTCTTGAGCACACCATCGCGCGTGTAGTCGAAGCGCGGCTCGAACGGCAGCCCTCCGATCCAGCGCGGATGCGCGTAATTGTCAGGGTCCGCGGGGCGCAGGTGAATGCGTCCAACCTTGGTGGAGAGCACGAAGCTGTCGCGCGGCTTGGTGCGCAGAACGCGGCCGAAGCGCAGCTCGCTCTTGCCGTTGCCGTACCAGGGCGAAGTATCGAAATAGCCGATGCCAGCGGCGTGCGCGGCTTCGAGCGTCGCTTCGGCTTGGTGCTCTGGATAAATCTCGCGAGCGTCGCCGAGGCTCGCTCCACCCATGCCCAGTTGCGTGACCATGAAATCCGTGTTGGCCACGCGGCGTTGCTTGAAAGGATCCATGGGTGTGCTCTTGTTGTTGATCGACGACGCTTAGAGGGCGATCATCACACTAGCGCGTCCGCTCCATGCCGAGCGATCGGTATCGCTGCTGGATGGAATCGACGAGGTGTTGTGCCACACCGCGCCGACGCTCGGTCAGAAAGCGATACCACTCACTCGTCCCCAGCACCTCGGAGTCCGCAAAATCGTAGAGCTCCAGGTATCCGCGCGCGCCGGCCACAGTGCGATAGAAACGCGCCGCTGTGCAGCCCGGCACCTCGAGCGCAGCGGTTGCGTTCGTCGCGTACCAGCTCTCCACGTCGGCTGCCTTGTCCGGTGCCGCGCTCGCGTGCAGCATCAGCAGTGCGTTTCCGTAGGGACTGTCGTTGCGCATCGCGAGGCTAATGCGCTTGTAGTTGTCTCGTTTGCGATCCTGGCCGTAGTAGGTGCGCATGCGCGCCGACCAAGACGTCGGATGTTTGATCATGTGCGTGAACGCTGGCCCGGTCTCTGCCTTCTCATTATCCGTTTCATACAGCGCTAGATACTTTGGGTAGAGCCAATCCGATGCGTAGCGCCGCCCGCTGTAGAAGCCCTCCAGGCCGATCATGTCGTCCAGGTGCTCGAAGCGATACCAGGCGTTGAATTCCTCCTCGTGCCGGGGTTCGACCGAGAGCCACACGGCAACCAAGCCCTCGCAGCCGCGCATGATGTCCTCGGGCTTCATCATGGTTTCCTGCCCCCATTGAAAGGCCCTGGCGCCGCCCCGTCAGGCGCTGGACCGCGTGCCGTTGGCTGAGCTCCCGCTCTTCGCGGTGGGGACATTGGCATGACGCCCAGCGTGCGGCAACGGCGGGCGCGGCGGCAGCCGTTAACCCGTCCGCGGAAATGCCGCATCAAATTATCCCCGCCTCCCGATTATCAAATACTGTTATATCGTTTCGAATATCATTCACGCGGGAGTGGCGCGATATATGCAGAGGAATACGAAACAAGAAACGGCAGCAAATAAAAGGGAGACGGCAATGCACGCTCATAACGTGGAAGCAGGCCTCGGTGCACAGCTCTCATGCGTGGCTTACGGTCAGCGCGCGCCGTTCGCGCTCAAGCGCATCATCGAGCACGCCATCACCGTCGTGTTCGACATCGAGGCGTGCGATCTGAGGTCGCGTTCCCGCGGCACGGCGGAGACAGCATTCGCACGCCAGGCGGCCATGTATCTCACACACGTGTCCTGCGGTCTGTCCTTCACCGACACGGGGCGCATCTTCCATCGCGACCGCACGACCGTCGCTTATGCTTGCGGCCAGATCGAGGATCGCCGCGATGATGCTCGTGTCGATCGTACGATCGACCTGCTGGAGGCAGTCGTCGGCCGCCTGGCGCACGTGACGCTGCCAAGGCCATCGTGCTTGAACTGAGTGCTGCTAGCCGCCGCACAACAACACAATTGGCAACCACCCATGCGCTCCGTGAAACGCACACGACCAACCGCACTCCGCAACGCTCCCGGCATTCCCATTTTCAATGATGCAGAGAGCCCGCTGGTCTGGTTGCGCCGGCGCAAGGACAAGAACGGCAGTGCGCTGATCACGTCCGCTCAGTTCGAGGCCGGCGAGCGGCTGCGCGCCGACCTGTGGCGTGCGCAGATGACGCCGCGCGTGACCTCGGACTGGTCGGGCACCGCGCCCGTGCAACGTCAGCGGCGATCGGCGCCGGGTGCTGGTATCGACATCGCCGACAGGGTCGTGGCGGCACGGCAACGTGTGCATCGGGCGTTGCGTGCGGTCGGCTCAGAGTATGCCGGTTTGCTGATCGACGTGTGCGGCCATCTGAAGGAGCTCGAGCAGCTCGAGCGCAGCCAGGGATGGCCGCAACGGTCGGCCAAGTTCATTTTGCGCTACGCGCTGACGCGGCTGGCGCGGCACTACGGCCTCACTCGTCTTGAAGACGAGGATGTACTGATCGGCCGCCGACTGCGGCATTGGGGAGCGGAGGATTATCGTCCCAATCTCGAGAGCTGGCGCTAGTGCCATGCATCCCAGAACGTTGACGCCTCCAGGCCTTTCACATCACCCGGCGCGCGTCGCTCCGGATGCGCTCGACCATAGAGTTGAGGCCGTTCGACCGTTGTGGCGTCAGATGCTCGCGCAGGCCGAGCTCGCTGAAGATCCCTTCCGCGTCAGTGGTAACGATGTCCTTGGCAGTGCGGTCCGAGTAGATAGCAAACAGAATTGCGATCAGACCCCGCACGATGTGGGCATCGCTGTCGCCGCGGAAGTGCAAGCGCGGCAACCCGTCGTCACCATTGGCAACGTCGGTCACCAGCCAGACCTGACTGGCGCAGCCGCGGACCTTGTTGGCATCGACATGTTCCGCCGCGGGCAGTGCCGGCAAGGCGCGGCCCAGCTCGATGACGTACCGGTAGCGGTCCTCCCAGTCGTCGAGCAGGGCGAAATCGGAGCGTATCGTATCGAGTGTCATGCGCCTCTACCGGCTCGACGGCAGCGAGCTGGCCGTGTCGAGCCTCGAATGCTCACGTCCGGATCAGCCGATGAACCACCGCTTTTCGGCGGTCCATCTCTTACACTGCCAGACCCGACTCGGCATAGCTATGAAGTGGCCCGCGAGGCGGCCTTGCGCAAGGCCGGAGCGTCTATGCCCCGCTGCCCTTGGGGGGTTTGATGCGCCAGTCGGGCGCCAAATCCGAGGGCGTGAGCGTCCCCTTGGCGCGGTCAATGCGGGCAGGAGGCGATGCGGGGGGGGGTGCCGGCTGCTCGGCCACGGCCTTGCCCGACATGCGTTCACTGGCAATGTCGTAGGCAAGGCGAGCGCCGAAGTCGAGCTTCTGCTTGAACACGGCCCAATATTGAGCGCCACGCTCGCAGGCCGTCGCGTTGCGCTCGCAGAAGGTCGCAGCGCGCCGCGCCGCCTCGGTGGCAGCCGACATCAGTTTCTCTTGCTGACGTAGATCGGTCGGCAGCAGCAGCGCAATCAAAGCCACCCAAAACGCGATCCTGATCAGGAACATCACACCCATCCCGTCGTGGATCTTTGACGCTCGTTCTAGCAGTCGGATTGACAAGATATCGTGAATATCCGGCCGCACACTTGGCCGCGGGTTGCCGACCTTGCTGTTTCCGCCTGTCGCACATCGGAACATGACTGACGAGACGGCGCCTCTTTCAGGAGGTGCAGCGTTCATACCCGAGCACGATGCGCAGATAGCTGCTCCGTTCTTAACGAATTGCTAACTCTTTGCCTCAACCATCACTAGTGTGATGATCGGGAAATTTGCCCGCACTCGCGGCTTGGCTCCTCAGCGAATTTCTCGATCTGAATCACACTAGAATCATAGACTAGTAGTGTCCTTTCGATCGCGAAGTTCGTTCAGTGGTTGTCGCGAGATCCGACGAACTTCGCGATCGGGACACTAGCCGTGATCCAGTCGAGCCATTTGAGTGGGCGGAGTGCGATGGTAACACAATGGCAAGCGCGTCTTGCCCTGGTTGGCTTTCTCGCCATCGGCGCCGGCATCGCGGCCAATCTGCTGCTGCTGCAGGACAGGCGTACGGCCACGGCGTCGATAAAACCTCAGACACCGCGCACTGTTCCGGAAGCTCCGGCGCGCGCGCGCGCGGCCGCCTCCCAAGGTCCGGAAACGAAATCGCCGCCTGCTGCCTCTGCTCCGCGCATGCAACCTGAAACCGCCAGCAACAACAGTGCGTCGTCGCGGCGGTCCGAGCGCCGCAAGAAAGCGCGCGCACCGCGCCGGCCCGCAACGACAGCATCGACGCGTTGAACGCAGCTGCACTTGCATCGTCGCTCGCTCAGTCTAGAGTCGCCACGTCATGCGGCTCAAATCCGAAATCTGGGTCAAGGCGTATCTGCGCCGCTGCGCAGGCGAAGGCATTCCCTGTGTCGTGGTCCGGCGCGGTGACGCCAACTCCGGCGTAATCTACATCAAGGTGAGCCGGCTCGACGGCACAGCCGCGCTGTTCGGGCCCGCCGCCGCGGGTCTTGCCGAAGAAGCCACCGACCGGCGCTGGTCGCTCATCGCCGAGACAGTCGCCGACGCCGACATCGAGGCGCGGCTGGTGCGCGAGGCGCGACTCGATCCCGATCTCTGGGTGGTGGAGATCGAGGATCGCCAGGGCCGCCACTTTCTCGATGGCTGGCTAGTGTGATGATCGAGAAATTCGCCGGTGCTCGCGGCTTGTCTCTGGAGCGAATTTCTCGATCTGAATCACACTAGAAATATAAGCTTGCGAGTGTCCTTTCGATCGCGAAGTTCGTTAGGCGGTTGCTGCGAAGTCAACCGAACTTCGCGATCGGGACACTCGCCGAGGGCTGACGCATCTCCCTCCAAATGAGGCAATGTTGCACCAGTCTTGCGCTAACGTTGCGCTAGGCTTGCCCTAGCATTGTCCCACGTTAACGGACGTTAACCGGTCGTTAACCGGTGCACTTGCCAGATATGCACGCAGGCGGACAGTCGCCGCCCGCAGAGTGCGCGCGATCGGCCGGGGAACACCATGGCAGCTACTATCCTCGAGTTCCGCAGTGACATCGAAAAAGTTCCGGCGAAGGGAACCCGGCGCCGGCGGCGCTCCGCGGAGATCGTGATCTTCCCCGGCGTGCGCTACGAGCGCCACGACGACTCCTCCGCTGCGAAGACCGGATCCGGCCGCAAGGTCGAGCGCGACACTCTCGAGCTCCTCGAATAGAGCGGCTTGCAGCCGTTGCGGTGCAGACCGGGACCCGGGGCATCGCAACTTGCCTTTTACCCCCGACGCAGGCCGCAGCTGGCACGCGCCAGTTGCGTCTCGACCTCGTTCGTATACGACTGGCCCCTGAGCGAGGCGCGCACGACCAGCAGCCCTTCGCGCTGCGGCACTGCGATCTCCGAGGCGCGGGTATCGGCTGCAACACGGCCTAGATGCAGAAACCCCAGTGTCGGACGTTCGACCGGCGGCACCAGTACGAAGCTGACCTCGGCGCGGCGTGCGTCCGGCGCCGGCACGGCATAGAAATTATCGCCATCGGGCGTATAGAGGGCGAAGCTCCATCCCTTGTCCGGCAGCAGCGCACTGACCACGATGGGGCCGCCACCGATATCGAAGCGGCACACGGCATAGCGCGCGTCCGGGCTCATGAACGGCAGCGACTGGCTGTCCGGGCGCGTCGCCGGTAGCACGCGCATGCGGTTTGCCGGCAGATCGGCGAACAGCCTCTGCACGGCATTGCCGGTGGCCAGATGCGGCACCAGCAAGGTCGCCGCGATATGCACGATGCCGCCGCACACCAGCGCCACGGCCACGACCTGCCACCTCACCGTCTTGAGCCAGCCGGGCAGCATCAGCAGGCGATCCTTCTGATCTGCGGCAGCGGCACGGCGCCAGCGTCGTCGGGTGCGGGACCCGACGCGTGCGGCTCCTCGACATTGAGCACCAGCGTAAGCCGTCCGGCACTGCCGGTCGGCAACCAGTTGCCCGGCCGCACGCTGCGCGCCAGCGTGATCGCAAAACGCCCGCCGGGGCTGCGCATGACCGTGGCGCTGTTGTAGGCGTACCGCTCCGCCGCGTTCGGGATCAGCCGGCCGGCCTCGTCGTAGACGGCGAGGCTCCACCAGGCGGCCGCCGGGTCCTCGCCTTCCACCACGTAATCGCAGCCGGACAACAGGCGCCGCCCGTCGCTGTCGCGCGTTGCCTCGTAGGCGAGGGCGATGGTCGAGGACATCGGCAGCACGCCGCGCCGGGTGAAATGTGCGCGCGTGTAGGGATCGGCGTCCGCGCGTCCGGCCGCGGTCCACGTCACCCACGGCCCCTGTGAGCGCGTGGTGAGTGCTGAGCCCCGCTCGATCATGTACCAGGAGGAGCCGAGCCCTCCGGCCACCGCTATGGCCACGAACACCAGGACGTTGGCAATCACGCTTTTGGCCTCTCACACGCGATTCTGTCCGACCTTGTACTCGCTGCACCGCCGTCCGTCATCTGCTGTGCAGCCACTTCCGATCCTGGTCTTACGAGGAGAGGGGTGGCGAAGCCATGCCGGCGCGTCTTCGGATCATACGGTGGAGGGAGCATGAACCACCGCATGTCGGCGCTCGGCACAGAGCAGGCCAAGTCCGTCTGGCGCGGAGCGACAAGCTGAGGCCGGCGGACCGTGCCCTGCTCAGCGCCTGTCGCCGATAGGTGACGTGCCCGCGGTTGCCCCACTGGTCACGGTCGCGCTGGAAAGCGTGCCGGCGCCTCCGCTCGTCCCGTCGGCGCGCCGGCCGGCGGCGGGCGGACCGCCCTGGCCTGGCGGACTGCCTTGCTGAGGTGCGGCCGGCGCCGTCTCGCCCGGCAGCCCGGCTGCGGTCCGCATGGCCTGAGCCACGCGCTTCAAGGCCTCGCGCGTCTGGTCCGACATCAGGCTGTTGGAGCGCCGCTGCTGCGTTCCCGCCGCGGGGCTGGTGTAAATGGGGTTGTCCCGCTGCGCGATCACCTGCAGGCGCTTCTGCTCCTCCAGGCGCTGACGCTCGGCGATCTGGGCCGGGTGCACCGCCAGCCCCGGGATCGGCGGAATGTCCATGTTCGTGTGCGCCACGCTCATGTAGCTGTGCCATGCGAGAGTTCGGGATGGTGCCGCCGGTGACGTTGTTCATGGGCCGGTAGTCGTCGTTGCCGATCCACACGCCCGTGACGTACTGGCCGGTGAAGCCGACGAACCAGGCATCGCGATAGCTCGAACTGGTGCCGGTCTTGCCGGCCGTATACGTGAAGTCGAGCTGCGCGCGCCGTCCCGTGCCCTCCATCACCACCTGATGCATCATCTGGTTCATCTGCTCCACCACGCGCCGCGACAGCACGCGCGGGGCGGGCGGCTCGTCGCGGTCGCGCGTGTAGATGAGCTCGCCGCGCGAGTTGGTGATGTCGAGGATGGCATACGGCTTGGTCAGGATGCCGTCGTTGGCGAAGGTCGAGTAGGCGGCCGTGTGCTGCAGCGGCGTGATGCCGGTATCGCCGAGCGCCATCGAGCAGGTTTTCTTGACGCCCTCGACGCCTAATCGCCGGGTCATCTCCAGCACGCGGTCGCGGTCGTACTTGAGCGACAGGTCGACGGCCACCGTGTTGAGCGATTTGGCGAAGGCGATGCCCGCCGGCATGCTGCCGCCGCCCCCGCCGCCGCCGTCGTAGTTCTTGGGCGACCAGTTGCCGCAACCGACGCTGACGTCGCGCACGATCGACTTCGGCGTCAGGCCCCGTTCCACCGCATTGGCGTAGACGTAGAGCTTGAAGGAGGAGCCGGGCTGGCGGCGCGCGTGCGTGGCGCGGTTGAACTGGCTCTCGCCGTAGTCGGTGCCGCCGACGAGCGCGCGCACGGCGCCGTCCGGCTCCATCGATACGAGCGCGCCGGAGCGCGCGTTCTGGTTGCGCCCGTGCTGGCGGATGGTCGATGTCAGGGCCTGCTCGGCCGCCTGCTGCAGGTTGAGGTCGATGGTGGTGCGCGCGGTCAGCACGTAGTGCCCGCGCCCCTCGGCGACGCGCTGGATCTCCTCGAACGCCCAGTCGAGGAACCAGTCGGGGCTCGATGCCGTGCGTGTCTCGATCGGATTGGCGGGGTTGAGGCGCGCGGAATGCACTTGTCCCGCCGTCATGTAGCCCGCCTCGACCATATTGGTGAGCACCTCGTTGGCGCGCGCCCGCGCCGCCGGCAGGTCGATGTGCGGCGCGTACTTGGTCGGTGCCTTGAACAGCCCGGCGAGCACGGCCGACTCGGCCAGCGTGACGCTCTTGATCGACTTGCCGAAATAGAATTGCGCCGCCGCCTCCACGCCGAAGGCGCCGCCGCCCATGTAGGCGCGATCGAAATAGAGTTTCAGGATCTCGCGCTTTGAGAAGCGCGACTCCAGCCAGAACGACAGGAACAGCTCCTTGACCTTGCGCTGGAGCGAGCGCTCCGACGACAGGAACAGGTTCTTGGCGACCTGCTGGGTGATGCTCGAGCCGCCCTGCACCGTTTCGCCCGCGCGCGCGTTCTCCAGCAGCGCACGCCCGGTGCCCAGCGGGTCGATGCCGAAATGCTCGAAGAAACGCCGGTCCTCGGTCGCCAGCGTCGCCTTGATCATGTGGTCGGGGATATCCTCGAGCGAGATGGCGTCGTTGTGCAGGATGCCGCGCTGGCCGATCTCGCGGCCGTTGCGATCGAGGAATTTGACCGCATACTTGCCGGTGTTGAGCGCCTTGTTCTCGTCGATCTCGAGGAACGCCGGCAGCGCCAGCGCATACATGAGCACAAAGCCGCCGGCGCCGAGCGTCAGCGCCTCCGAGCCCAATTCATTCGCCACCCGTTTCCAGCCGCTGAGGCGGAAGCGGGCAAAGAAGCTCGAGGCCGCGTTATAGCGCTCCTGCAGCCCCTGCCAAGTCGAGGCGAGACTTCGAATCGATCCACGAATCGATGCCCATCCAGTTGATGAGCTGGTCGCGCCTCTCTTTGAAGAACCAGTCGCTCACGCGTCCTTGTCCTCACGTTGTGCTGCAACTTGCCGACCGATCATATCTCTTGCACAACGCCTTGTGCAGCGCCTGGGCTGCTCCGTCGAGTCGAAGAGACTGCAGAATTGTGGTTATTTACCACCCGGGCACCCCAAAACGCGAGAGGGGCGGGGATTGACTTGTGATCCTCCCACTGGCCGACCGCGTCTGTTCTTAGGAGGTTCCAGATGGGCGTACCAAGCGAGCATCGGCCCATCCATGATAGGCAGTTGCTGCTTTATGGGCCGAAGCGAGACGAGGTGCTCACCTTGTCCGAGGTGCAGCAATACGGCATCGACAGCTTCTCGGATGCCGACTACGTCCGCATCTACGGAATGTCGCCGTCGGAATGGTACAGTCGCGGCATTCGTTTGCTGGGCCGCACCGCCGTCGAGTGCACGCGCGACGCCTTGGGCGATGCCATCGGACGCGATATTGCCAGCGTCGCCGCAAATCTTCCCTCGGCCATGCCATTCACGGTCATCGATCCCTTCGCTGGCTCATGCAACACGCTCTATTGGATTCTGCGGCACGTACCGAGAGCCAAGGGCTTTGGCTTCGAGCTCGATCCGCAAGTCTATGCCTTGAGCAAGCGCAATGTTGCTGCTCTCGACCGGACAATCGAGTTGGTGCAGGGCGACTATCGATCGCTTCTGACGGTCTCATATGTTCCGCCGGACCACGGGGTGATCGTGTTCGTTGCGCCACCCTGGGGTACAGCCCTCGACGAGGCATCTGGGCTGGACTTGCGGCGCACCACGCCACCTATCACTGACATCATCGGCGGCATCGGGCGCCTGTATCCGGATCGGAAGCTCCTGTTCGCGACGCAGGTGTACGAAAAGGTCAACCCGGCCTCGCTCGATGATCTTCAACACGTGTTGGACTGGAAAGAGCTGCAAATCTACGGCCTTAACGCAGCGGGCAGAAACCACGGCATTCTGCTCGGCACCAAAGGCTGGAAGCCATAGGCAACGGGACCCAGGCGCGACTCCACAAGCTCTGCGTTCGGAGGTGTGCTACAAGCCCGAACTCGCAAGGCGCCGCAAGGGACCACCGTTGACCACCGCCGATCCGCCGTTCTGGAAAACCAAAACCCTCGACGATATGTCGTCCGCGGAGTGGGAGTCGCTGTGCGACGGCTGCGGCCGCTGCTGCATGGTCAAGCTTGAGGACGAGGACACCGGCGCCTGCTATCTGACCCGGCTCGCCTGCAGCCTGCTCGACATCGGTTCCTGCCGCTGCTCCGACTATCCCAACCGCAAGGCGCGCATGTCGGACTGCGTGACCATCGACCCGGCCTCGGTGCGCAAGCTGGAATGGCTGCCCGAGACCTGCGCCTACCGGCTGGTGGAGGAGGGGCGCGACCTCTACTGGTGGCATCCGCTGATCTCGGGCTCGCCCGAGACCGTGCACGCCGCCGGCGTGTCGGTGCGCGAATGGGCGCGCAGCGAGAAGGGCGTCAAGCTGTCGGCCATGCAGCGCTACATCATCGGCCCCGCCGATCATGGCGCGGCCAGAAGACAACAACCGGCCCGCAAAGCTGCCCGACGGCGGGCTTAGGTTACGCTGAAACGCGACTGGTCTTTATGCGGCTCTCGGGTACCGGCCGGAGCGAATCCGTTGTCAGCTTCGGTGTGCACCCTAGGCTTTGTGCATCGTTCCGGTGATGCTGTTGCGAAGCTCGAGCGGGCTGGCGATGGTGCGGAGTGTCTCGAAGCCTTCGCCAGTGCCAAGGATCGTCACATCGCCATAGTCGAGCATGCGCCCGAGGATTGATTGATCGATCTGGACGCTCTCGACCTTGTCCATATTCATCTCGTTGGTCTGCCGTCGGATGAGACCCTTCTTGTAGATGACCCGCCGGTTGGTGACTGCAATCTCGGTGATCCACCACTGGAACCATTGCTGGATCAGGAGAACGACCGCAACGAGAGCGAGGGCGTATGCCGCATACCGCCAAACTCCCGTCAAGGACCGCGTTTCACTGAGCCAGTAAGCGACCCCTGCTAGGAGTGCAACCGCAACGCCGAGCCAGTACACTATCCAATGAATGGACGAGATGTACCGGACCTGCTCACCAGACTGCAAGACGCGCTGAACGTAGCTCATGGTGCTTCACGGCTGCTGCCAAGCCCGATCGACGCAAGCGCGATTTCGTCAGCATCACCAACCGGAGGGGCTTCTACCTCCAGCGCCCGACGCGCCCGACGCCTACGCGGCCAACCCCAACGCGACCAACGCCAACGCCATATCCGTAGCCACGGCGCCAACCCACACCCCGGTAACCAACACGGCCACCGTAGTAGTAGCCAGGCGAAGAATAGCCGTAGCCCGTGTAACCGTAACGACGACGAGGTACTACGGGTGTGGCGGCAGTAGTGGCCGTATATCCATGTCCGGTAGTCCAACAACCGAAAGCTGCGGCTTGGGGGCTTTCAAGCGCAAGAAGAGGCGCTGCGACCACCAAGGCGGCGACAATTGTTCGTATACGCATCTGATCACTCCTTTCGGATACTCCTGGATCTGAACAAATATCAGTTGCTCGGCCGCACAACACTCGGGGGAAACCCGAAAGGATCTTCAGATCCACCCGGTTTCCTGCGCAGCTTTGCGCATCCATGGCCTGCGATCCGCCGACCACGGCGCGGCGTGTCGCGCCGAAGGCGCGCAAGAAACGACTGCCGAAGGCGCGCAAGAAACGACTGCTGGGGTACGTCAGGCGATCAAGCCTTCCCTCGTGCGTTGAGAAAGGCGGTCACCGCGTCGCAAGCCATCGTCTGCTTCGAGGGAGAAGACTCTCCATTCGGGTTAGTACCCGATCCAGGTGTGGCAAACCCGCGGGCTTGGCTGTGTACCGGCGCCGTACGCCTCGGCGCTCGCCGCGTCACTGCGCATCACCAGCCGGAAAGGTCCCGCCTCATCGCGGCATAGGCACAATGGTCGGGGGCGCAAACATCAGTGTCGTGAGGCGGGCGCATCGCATCGCTCAACCAAACTTATCCCCGCCCTCCGAACCCGTGATAAACTCGTCTCACCGAAGTAATACCTTGAGATCATCTTCTAGATCTTGAGATGGCCCAAATAAATTTCTGCATAGATGCAATATTAGCATTGACAGCGCAACGCTGCTTCGGTATATTTTAGGTACAGTCCGACAGTTGCGCTTGTGGCGCCATCGGCCAAAGCCTCTCTCTTACATCCCTGATCCTGCGATGCCTCGATCGGTCGACGCCGACTGGAAGAAGATCGAGCGTCTCGTCCGCACCACGAAGCTCTCCATTTACGCCATATCCCAACGCACGGGAGTGGCCGAGAGCACGCTGCGCCTGCACGCCCGAAGGGGCGAATGGCGCCCCGGCCTCAAGCCGCCGCCGCCACCGCCACCGCCAATCGAACGCGCGCCGCGCACGCCCGCCGATGCCCGCCGCGCGCTGATCCAGCGCTTCTACAAAGCCATCGACACCAAGTTGAAGCAGATGGAGCAACGCATGAAGAAAGAGATGCAGAACGACGACGGCATCCAGAGCGCCGCCGATCACGAGCGCGACACGCGCGCCATCGGCGGCCTCATCAACCAGCTCGCAAAAATCTCGGAGTACGAAGCTGACCTCGATCGACCCGCCGGACAGGGAGACGATTTCGCCATCGTTGCCGCCGAGGCAGAGCGATACCGTCGAGAGCTGGCGGAAAGGCTTGCGCGCCTTATCCCGCCTGTCGAGTGAAGCGCGCGACGGGTTTCTCGCCGAGCTTCCGCCCCATCTCCTCGCCCACTTCATCTACGACTGGCAGCTGTGGGCCCGCCCCGATCAGGTCCCGCCGCTCACCACTGCCAGCGGCCAACCCTGGCAGACGTGGCTGCTGCTCGGCGGCCGCGGCTCGGGCAAGACGCGTGCGGGTGCCGAGTGGGTGCGCGCCAAGGCGATCGGCTATCCTGTTGCGCCTGGCCCTCCCGCCCGTCGCATCGCGCTCATCGGTCTCACCATCTCCCAGGTGCGCAGCGTCATGGTGGAAGGTGTCTCGGGCTTGCTCGGCGTGCACGCGCCGCGCGAGCGTCCGCGCTATGAGGTGTCGCGCAACGAGATCGTCTGGCGCAACGGCGCCATCGCCCAGCTCTTTGCCGCCGACGCGCCCGACAGTCTGCGCGGCCCGCAGTTCGATGCCGCCTGGTGCGACGAGTTCGCCAAGTGGCGCCGACCCGACTACGCCTGGGACATGCTGCAGTTCGGCTTGCGACTTGGCACCGAGCCGCAAGCCGTCATCACCACGACGCCGCGCAATCTCGCGGTCCTGAAAAAGATCATCGACGATCCGGCCACCGTCATGAGCCGCTCGCGCACCGTCGACAATGCCATCAATCTGGCGCCCGGCTTCGTGCGCCAGATCATCGAGCGCTACGGCAACACCGCGCTCGGCCGCCAGGAGCTCGAGGGCGAGATCGTCGAGGAGCGTGCCGGCAGCTACTGGAATTACGAATTGCTCAATGCGCATCGCGTCGCTGCCGCGCCGGACCTGGGCCGCATCGTCGTCGGCGTCGATCCGCCCATCAGCGCCAACGCTGGCTCGGATGCCTGCGGTATCGTCGTCGTCGGTCTCGGCGCCGACAAGCGCGGCTACGTGCTGGCCGATCGCAGCATTCGCGGCCGCGAGCCTGTGGTGTGGGCGCGTGCGGTGGTCGCCGCCTATCGCGACTATGCCGCCGACCGCGTCGTGGCCGAGACCAACCAGGGCGGCGACCTCGTGCTCGCCGTCATCCGCCAGGTCGACGAGAACGTGCCGGTCGTCGGCGTCAAAGCCACGCGCGGCAAGTGGATGCGAGCTGAGCCCGTCTCCACACTCTATGCCCAGGGCAGCATCTCGCATGTCGGCGAGTGGCCCGAGCTGGAAGCACAGATGTGCGCCTTCGGTCCCGACGGCCTCGCCAACGGCAAAAGCCCCGACCGCCTCGATGCGCTCGTGTGGGCCTTGACCGAGCTGATGCTGACGAAGAAGCCCGAACCGCACATGCACCAAATGTGACGACTGTCCGGATGGCGTTTCCCATCTGCAGCACGATGCGCCGCTCCTTCACTTCCCCTTCTCCCCGCTTGCGGGGAGAAGGTCGGGATGAGGGGCAGCAACGCGGCACAGAGCAAGGGTCTGCCCCTCATCCTAGTCGGACTCTGCGAATACTGGATTGCGAGCCGTTGCCCCATCTTCTGCGTCATCCTCGGACTTGGTCCGAGGATCCATCTTTCCACACATTCGGATGTTGCAGTGGCGGATGGACCTGCGCGCACTCGACGCCGGCAGCGCGATGGGTTCTCGGGACAAGCCCACGCCTGTCCGGTTCAGCGCGTTCTTGCCGAAGATGTGCGCCGACCCTTCCACTTTCGTCCCCTCCCCCCTTGCGGGGGAGGGTCAGGGTGGGGGGTACGCCCCGCTTTCCGAGTTTGTGGGGTCACCCCCACCCCGGCCCTCCCCCCTCGAGGGGGAGGGCGGGAAGATTGCGAGACTGGCGGCAAGCATCACACGGTTGTTCGGCCTTCCGTGTCCGATCCAACCGTCAAGCTTTCAAATCGTAGAAGAAGCAAAACCATGCTTCCTACTAAAACTTAACCGGACAGCCGTGGGACAAGCCCTAGAACGACATCGTGGAGAAGCTGTAGTGCACCCATCAGTTCACTTTGCGCTTTTTCGGGGGAGCCTCATCGCCGAAGCTGAATCCCGAGAACAGTGAGGACAGCGGAGCGGATGTACTCACCCCTGAATAATTCGCGACGACACGCACTGTTGTTCCCACGCGCACAAGCGTGGCCAGATGCGTCACGTGCTGGTTCAGCATCCGGAAGCATCCGGACGAAGAGGCGCGGCCGATCGAACGCTCGTTGCTCGTCCCGTGAATGCGGTAGATGGTGTTGCCGAGGTAGAGCGCCTTCGCTCCAAGCGGATTGATGAGGCCGCCGGATACCGTGATGGGCAGGCCCGGCTGGCGCTGGCGCATCTCAGGCGGCGGCGTCCAGGATGGCCAGGACGTGATACGGCTGATCTTCTCGGTTCCTGTCCAGGTAAAGCCGTCCCGTCCGACAGAGATCGGGTAAGCGTAGGCCTGGTTGCCGGGAAGCACGTAGTAGAGCTGTCGGCCACCGGTATCGACGATGATCGTACCCGGCTGCTCATTCTTTTCCAGGTAGACCACCGGCGGTTTCTCCGGTGCGATGACAGGCTTTTCGCCCCCATCCATGAACTTGGGATAGGCGACGCTATAGGCCTTGCGGCGCTCGGCGCGCTGCTCCTCGAGTTGACGTTGGCGCTGCTCAGCGTCGCCCTGAAAGACAGGTGTGCTGCCTTGCCATTGAGCTTGCGCGTTTGTCTGAGAGGCCGCCCACGTCGCGCCGGTCACCGCGAGGATGCCCAGCAATGCAGTCCTGGCAAAGCTCATTGTTCCCCCGAGCTCTTCTGGCGCTGGCGTGATAGTCGATAAATTCGCCGATGTTGTGGTCCCGGCCAGTACCTAATCGAATGCGTCGGGTCGGGACAAGGTTTCTGCTTCTGTAGGCGCCCGGCTACGCCGAAAATCAAGTCTGGGAGTGCCAATTTTGCACAGCCAAGACAGCTGGAAAGTCGCCCCGTTGCGGTCCTTGCAGCGCCAGACGACCGTTGATACATGCTCGCGGCATGTCCGCTGAGCCCAACTTCACAATTCACCCCGACACTGCAGCCGTGCGTGCGGCGGCGGAGGAGCTTTTCACGCAAGTAGCCTCAGCGCTGCGGGCGCTGCTGCCGGCATCCGCCGAGATCCGCCACATAGGGGCGACCGCGATACCCGGCTGCCTGACCAAGGGCGATCTGGACATCGTCGTTCGCGTCGAGCAGCAGCATTTCGCTCGAGCGGACGAGCTGCTGGCACAGCGCTTCGCCCGAAATACGGGATCCGTCCGGACAGGTGCATTTTCAGCGTTCGAGGACACCGAAGCGTCGCCGCCTCTTGGCATCCAGCTTACGGCTGTCGATGGGCCGTACGATGATTTCCATCTGTTCGTCGATGCTTTGCAGCGCGATCCCCACCTGGTGGAGAGATACAACTGTCTCAAGAGCAGATTTGACGGGCAGCCGATGGAGGACTACCGGGCCGCAAAGGATGCGTTTGTCGCCGAAGCGCTCGCATCCGTTGCGCATGACTGCTGCTAGAGCGTCTCGCGTGGAAGCACTTCGCTTCCATGCGAGAGCACGTGCCCCACGCTAGAGGCTTTTTCGATCGAGGCCGACCACCCCTCCGCTGCCTTCCCGGAAACTGCGCGTCAGCGCGGTTATCCGGGATCTTCACGCACCTCCGTAGCGTGCCGCCGTCGACGATGCACTCCACCAACGGGAAAGACCCCGAAGTCGTGTCGAAGACACGCCTTCGGCATGGCGCATCGTCGCGGCATAGCCGCGCTTCGTGCGGACGATGCGCCGTCCGGGGACGCAGAGTTGAGGGTTATTGGTATCCACGTGGTTGCAAAGACGATCCAGCCAAAATCGAAAAGACTCTAATCGCACGCGCACCCTCACGAGCCCCCAATGCTCCGCACCGATCGCCCACCATCGCTGCCCGTGCGGCTGCGGCAAGCGCTTGCGCACGTCGTCAGCGCCCGCCTGCTGCCCACGGCCGCCGCAGCGAAAGCCAGCGCCACCGCGCCGCTGATCGCCTTCGAGGCCCTGCGCCAGCCGGTGTGGAGCCCGCGCGACTATCACGCACTCGCGCGCGAGGGCTTCGCGCAGAATGCCATCGTCTACCGCTGCGTGCGCATGATCGCGGAGGCTGCCGCCTCCGTGCCGCTGCTCACGTATCAAGGTGCCGACGAGATCGACGAGCATCCACTCTCCCAGCTCATCGCCCGCCCGAACGCGGCGCAGTGCGGCCCCGACTTCCTCGAAGCCTGGTACGGTTTCCTGCTCGTCGCCGGCAACGCCTACATCGAAGCCGTCGCCATCGGTGGCGAGGTGCGCGAGCTGCACGCGCTGCGTCCCGATCGCATCAAGGTCGTGCCCGGCAGCGACGGCTGGCCCGAAGCGTGGGAATACGCCGTCGCCGGCCGCTCCATTCGCCTTGCCGGCGAGGTGGCGCCGGGTGTGCGCCCCGTGCTGCACATGAAGCTGTTCCACCCCACCAACGACCACTACGGCATGAGCCCGCTCGAAGCAGCGGCCGCCGCTATCGACGTGCACAATGCCGCCTCGCGCTGGAACAAGGCCTTGCTCGACAACTCGGCGCGGCCCTCCGGCGCGCTCGTCTATGCCGCGCGCGACGGCAACCTGAGCCCTGAACAGATCGAGCGCCTCAAGGCCGAGCTCGAGCGCGGCTTCCAAGGCGCCGTCAACGCGGGGCGGCCGCTGCTGCTCGAAGGCGGGCTCGACTGGAAGTCCATGAGCCTCAGCCCCAAGGACATGGATTTCATCGAGGCGCGCCACGCGGCCGCGCGCGAGATTGCGCTGGCGCTGGGCGTGCCGCCGATGCTGCTCGGCATTCCCGGCGACAACACCTATTCCAATCTGCAGGAGGCGACGCGCTCGTTCTGGCGCCAGACCGTGCTGCCGCTGGTCAACCGCACGGCCAAGGCACTCTCCGGCTGGCTCTCTCCTGCCTACGGCTCAGCGATAGAGCTGCGCCCCGACCTCGACGCCATCGAGGCGCTCAGCACCGAGCGCGAAGCGCTGTGGACGCGCATCGACAAGGCCACCTTCCTCACCGCGAACGAGAAACGCGCCGCCACCGGCTACGGCCCGCTCAGCGGCGGCGACGAGCTCTCGCTCAAATACAACCCCGACTAGGCACTTTCGGACGGTTCCAATGTACCGGCAGTGCACGCAGCCCGAGTGGTCTCAAATTAGCAATCCAGTAATCGAAAGGTCATAAGTCCGTGCAATGAACGGAACTGCGCGATGCGGAGGCGCGATCCCGCGCCTGCGCTCGTTGGGCGCGCGCTGATGATGGTTGACCGAGAGCAAGCGCTAGAAAAGGAAATCAGAAGGCTGATCCAGGGCCTGATAACGCAATCAGACCGAATCGTGCTGCCCGCGTATAAGCAACTCTATGAAGCCGGGAATCTTGCAATACCGCTACTGCAGCGGGAGCTCGATCGCGCCGACTTGAGCAAAACCATGCGTCGCGAAGCGATGTCATCGGTCGTTGGGTTGACGGCTCTGCTGCACGACATTGATGAGCTTGCTTCCAACGTCTTTATCGAGAAGGCGCTACGTTTCAAACAGAACCCGGTGCTCGCATCTGCGCTACGAGCGATCCAGCGCTACTCGAATTCCAAATTCCGCATATCAGCTTTCAATAACGTGCGTATTTTCGAGGAAGCGGCTTTGGATGCGAACTACGACGCGACGTCACACATAAAGGAATGGCTACTCGGTATTCCGCCCGAGGAGCTGAAGGGGATCTCTCGCGTCTACATTGTCCGAACCAAACCGGAGTTCGATTACCTCGGCACCTACCTGCCGATGCTGAATGTCGTCACCGTCGTGTGGCAGACATTTTTCACTCCGGGAAACGTGATGAATTGGCTCATGCACCGGGTTCACAAGCACACGCTCTATCATGAGATCGGGCACCACGCGCACAGGCATAAGGAATTCGGGCAGGACCCAGAACAAGAAGCTGAAGCCGAGTCTTATGCCAAAAGGTTGCTCGCCAGGACCAGCCCGATATCGCCGATGTTTGGACGTCTTCTCGGTCGCATTCGGAAGTAGGCCCACCCATCAACGTCATCCCGGACCCGCATGTGCGTGCGCGCACATGCGGAAATGGTCCGGGACCCAGACGCGTATCCGCAAACTCTGCATCGCAATCTGAATGACGACGTGCCGCCACCACTTCTCCCTCTCCCCGCTCTTGCGGGGAGAGGGTCGGGGTGAGGGGCAGCGGCATATTCGGAGCAAGGTTCCGCCCCTCACCCTAACCCTCTCCCCATGAAGGATGGGGAGAGGGGACGCGTAACAAACGCGAATTGCGTCGGTGGTCCAGTTCGATGCCTCTCCACTTGTTTTTCCCTCCCCCTTGACGGGGGAGGGTTAGGGTGGGGGTGAAGCCACAAGCGTTACCCTCTCGATTTCGCACGCTCACTCGCGCCTCACGCAGCGCACGACCTAACCACCACACCCACCAGGCCACGCCCATGCTCACGCCCCATGCCGCGCCGAGCACGACCGCGCTCGCGCTCGAAGCCAAGTTCACCGCGCTCGACCTCAAGGCGGTCAGCGACGACGGTGCCTTCGCAGGCTACGCCAGCCTGTTCAACCGCGCCGACATGAGCGGCGACATGGTGCTGCCCGGCGCCTTCCGCGAGAGCCTGACGCGCCGCGGGCCGACCGGCATCAAGCTTCTGTTCCAGCACAACCCGAACGAGCCCATCGGCATCTGGCAGCATCTCGCCGAGGACTCCCGCGGCCTCTACGCTCGCGGCCGGCTGATGCTCGACATCGCGCGCGGCCGCGAGATTCATTCGCTCATGCGCGCCGGCGCCGTCGACGGCCTGTCGATCGGCTTCCGCGCCGTCAAAGCGCGGCGCGACCGCATCAGCGGCGTGCGCCGCCTGGAGAAGATCGACCTGTGGGAAATCTCCGTCGTCACGTTCCCGATGCTGCCCGAGGCGCGCGTCGCCGTCGTCAAGCAGCAGCCGCCCAGCGGCGAGCCGAACGCGGACGCGATGCTGGCAGCCCGCCTGGCGGCCGTCGCGCGTCTCCTGCGCAGCACCAATCACCCGCAAAGGACTTGTCTGACATGACACACACGACACCGATCGAAACCAAGGGCGCCTCCGATCTCGGCTTCGCCATCGACGACCTGTTGCGCGCCTTCGAGGCGTTCAAGGACACCAACGACCGCCGCCTCGACGACATCGAGCGGCGCCAGTCGGCCGACGTGCTGACCACCGAGAAGCTCGCCCGCATCGACCGCGCGCTCGACGACAACAAGCGCATCGTCGACGAGCTGGCGCTGAAGTCCGCGCGCCCCGCCCTCGGCATCACGGCGCCGCGCTCGGGCCTCGCCCTGCAGCACAAGGCCGCGTTCGAGGCTTATGTGCGCCAAGGCAACGCCGTCGGCCTGCGCGATCTGGAAGGCAAAGCGCTCTCCGTCGGCTCCGATCCGGACGGCGGCTACCTCGTGCCCGACGAGCTGGAGCGCACCGTCAACTCCGCCGTGCGCAACATCTCGCCGATCCGCGCCATCGCCGGCGTCCGCCAGGTGTCGGGCTCGGTCTACAAGAAGCCGTTCGCCATCACGGGCGCGGAGACCGGCTGGGTGGCCGAGACCGCGGCCCGGCCCGAGACCGACGCACCGACGCTGGCCGAGCTCTCCTTCCCGACCATGGAGCTCTACGCCATGCCGGCGGCGACCTCCGCGCTGCTCGACGACTCCGCCGTCAACATCGACGAGTGGATCGCCGAGGAGGTGCGCTCCGCCTTCGCCGAGCAGGAGGGCACCGCCTTCGTCACCGGCAACGGCACCGCCAAGCCGAAAGGCTTCCTCGACTACACCAAGGTGGCGCAGGGCAGCTGGAGCTGGGGCAACATCGGCTTCATCCTGACCGGCGCCGACGGTGCCTTTGCCGGCACCGATCCGGGCGACAAGCTGATCGACCTCGTCTACACGGTGAAGGCCACCTACCGCGCCAACGGCACCTTCGTCTTCAACCGCTCGACGCAGTCCGCGATCCGCAAGATGAAGGACGGCGAGGGCAACTACCTGTGGCAGCCCGCCGCCAAGGCCGGCGATCCTTCGACCCTGATGGGCTTCCCCGTCGCCGAATCGGAGGACATGCCGAACATGGCGGCCGACAGCACCGCGGTGGCGTTCGGCGATTTCCGCCGCGGCTATCTGATCGTCGACCGCGTCGGCATCCGCATCCTGCGCGATCCCTACAGCTCCAAGCCCTACGTGCTGTTCTACACCACCAAGCGCGTCGGCGGCGGCGTGCAGGACTTCGACGCCATCAAGCTGCTCAAGTTCGGCGATTGATGCGCGGCAGATGCGCTCGCTCGCGTCGCGCTGCTACTCATGCTTCTGCGTCCCCGGCCGTCGCACCTTCGGCGCGTACGAGCCGGGGCCTTTACCCCCTACTGCCCGCGAATGCGCGAATAGAGATACCGCCGATAGCGCACGCTCAACGTCGGCAGCAGCAGCTTCGTCATGAGGCAGATGGCGCGCTCGCTGAGCTGCGGGAACATGCGATGCAGCTCCTCGTGGAACAGCGTGTCGATCAGCAGCTCGCCTTCGCGTATGTGCATCGCGCGATTGATGCGGATGATGCGGCGTTCGAAATCGATGTCGCCATAGTTGCGCATGCGGTCATCGACGATCCAGCGCCAGCCGCCGTTGCGGTGGTCGAAGGGTTGCGCGGGAGCGAGGGAGGCCTTGGTGCGGATACGGGAGGCTGTGCCGGCCGTTGCTTTTCTTTTTCTCATGGCGGTTCTCGTTGTCTGACGGCCGGGAGTAGGGCGGGCACATGGGGCATTCGTGTGTCATGCGTGCGCCCTGCAACGCTGGATGATCGCCCTGTGAAGGGCGTTCACGACAGATATGCAAGGTTATTCAAATAGATAGATAGCGTCCCCGATGTCCTCACGTTGATACTTATCCACAGTCGGCGGGCGTGCCCTGGGACATGTCGTAGCACCCTCCGGGGGCACCTTGCCCGTCCTCTCGCTCAGCCTCGGATTTGCCTGCGTACGGAGCATTCCGGTGCCTCATCATCAGCGCTTTGGAACATACGGCTGTGGGCTTTGCCTGCTCGCCACGCGTCATCGCCATGGCCCGATGGATTGTCGGGGCGCGTGCAAAACGTGCTCGCGCAAGCAAACCCGAGACTGACGCCCTGAAACACCTTCGCGTCCGCACGATCGTGAGCGGCTTGCCGGTTGTCCCGCCGGCCGGCAGCCGATCGGCCGCCCGGTTACGGCCTGACCTGCGGACGCGTCACGCGAGCGGGGCTGCGTGCCCCTCCCCACGCGGCCCCGCTCGCCCACCGCCTACTGCCGAAGAGGCTTGCCATGACCCTCGTCATGACCAACGGTCCCGACCTCGAGCCTGTCAGCGTGGCCGAGGCCAAGGCGCACCTGCGTATCGACAGCGCGGAGGAAGATGCGCTGATCGCCAGCCTCATCATCACCTCGCGCCTGCACATCGAGGCGGCGCTGGGTCTCGCCCTCATCGCGCAGTCGTGGTCCTACTTCATCGACCGCTGGCCGAAGGGCCGCGCTGTCGTGCTGCCGCTCAAGCCGATCCTATCGGTGGCGCAGGTGCGCCTGTGGGCCGCCGACGGCACGTCGCAAATCATTCCCGCCACGTCCTACCTGCTCGACGGCTTCGGTTCACCGCCGCGCCTCGTGTGGCACGGTGCATCGCCGATGCCTGTTCCCGGCCGCGTCGCCAACGGCATCGAGATCGGCCTCGAGGCTGGCTACGGTGCAGCTGCCACCGATGTTCCCGAGCCTTTACGCCAGGCGCTGCTGCTGCTGGTCGCGCACTGGTACGACTACCGCAATCCGGTCGAGATCGGCGCCGCCGACATCGAGGTCCCGCATATGGTCTCGGCCCTGCTGGCGCCCTATCGCGGGAGGCGCCTGTGAGGCGAGCATCAGCCGGCGCGCTGCGCCATCGCGTCGTGCTGCAGCAACCCGTGCACGTCGACGATGGCGGCGGCGGCGCGATCCAAACCTGGGAGACCGTCGCCGAGCTGTGGGCTGCCGTCTCACCGGTCGGCGGCGAGGAGCGCTTGACCGCCGACGCGCTCACGGGCCGGATCACGCACGAGGTGTGGATCAGATATCGGCCGGGCGTGACGCCCGCCATGCGCTTCCAGCATGCCGGCCGCATCCTCGAGATCCGCGCCGTGCTCGAGGCCGGCAACCTTCGCCACCGTTTGCAATGCCTCTGCCTGGAGCGCGACCTGTGAAGCTCTCTGTCCGTCTCTCCGGCCTCACCTCGCTCCGCGCCGCCGCAAACGCGCGCCTCGAGGCACTGCTGCGTGCGCGTGCACACATGGTCTCGGAGGTGCGGTCTCGCAAACCTCCAGTGAGTGGTGAAACGACCGTGGTGCAGCCGTTACAGGATTAATACCGCGCTGTTCTGCGAGCGAAATTCTGCCGCCCATGATCGTGGCCCGGCTTCCGAGTGTCATCCTCGGGCTCATCCCACGGCTGTCCGGTTCAGTTTTGAAGTGCCAACAGCACGACATTAAATCTGCTGCACGTCGCGGGCTTGAAGTCGCCGCGGGACACGGGCCGGGGGTTGGAACCGAAAGCATCAATTCCATCGTCCCCTCCCCCTTGGTGGGGGAGGGACAGGGTGGGGGGATTGCAGAGCGCTGAATGCAGCAACGTCTTTCCTGAGCTCAACAATCGATGCTGGGATTCCCCCCACCCCTAGCCCCTCCCCACCAGGGGGAGGGGAAGCGCCTTCGGCGCAAAAATAGCGAACCGGACAGCCGTGGACTTGGTCCGAGGATCCAGCTGTCTGCAGTCTCGAGCCTTGCGAAATCGCAGCGAACGACACCTGTAGTTGACGTCGTCGCCTGTGGGCCAGCGTCAACCCCCGTCCGCCATTTCCAACCCGCCACAAGGGAGACCAAACCCATGTCCAATTCCGGCTGGGCGCTGCAGCAGTCCGTCTACGCCACGCTCGCCGCGAATACCGGCGTGCTGGCACTGCTCGGTGCCCCGCGCATCTACGATGACGTGCCGCCAGGCACGGCCTTCCCTTATCTCACCTTCGGCCAGTCCACCCTGCGCGACTGGAGCACGGGCAGCGAAGCCGGCGACGAGCACGTGCTGACGCTGCACGTGTGGTCGCGCGCCGCCGGCCGCAAGGAGACGCACGCCATCATGGGTGCGCTGCGCTCAGCCCTGCACGACGCGCCGCTCGACCTCGACGGCCACCGCCTCGTCAACATCCGCCACGAGCTCTCCGAGGCCCGCCGCGATCCTGACGGCGACACCTACCACGGCATCGTGCGCTACCGCGCCGTGACCGAGCCGGAGTAACGTCGAGGTCAACCGGAACACCTACTCAACCGACCCCGCCGCCACGTCAGACGGCGCCGTGACGAATGGCTCGCGGCGCGGCACGCGAGGTGGCCGCTGCACTCGCACCTGCAATCCACGTGGGCCGGCAACCTCGATCGACGGCAGCACGCGGTCACCACCGTGAGCGAGGACCCTTGGCACAGCGACTGCCGCCGTCGCATTGACGAACGAGAGCAGGGCGATGCCGAGCCGGACCATGTGGACACTCTTCATCCGCCAAACGAGCTCCTCCGCGTGTGCTGGGTGGCACGCTGTATGAGGCGGATACGGGCACACCCTTCTTCCGGTTTGTCGCGGCAAGGAACTCGATGGTTCAAATACTCGTGCGCCATCCGTGAATGGGGTCGGATTCTGCGGGTCTGACTTTGTGACAATCATGGGCAGCGGCCGATGGTTCGGCCGCCCACTGCCTCGCATTTTCGACTTTTCCCAACAGGAGTTCGCGCAACATGGCCGCCCAGAAAGGCAAAGACCTGCTGCTGAAAGTCGACAGCGACGGCGCCGGCACGTTCACCACGGTCGCCGGCCTGCGCTCGCGCACCATCGCCTTCAACGCCGAGACGGTCGACATCACGCACGCCGATCGCGGCCAGTGGGCGCGAGCTGCTGGCCGGCGCCGGCGCCCGCAACGCCCGCATCACGGGCGCGGGCATCTTCAAGGACGCTGCTTCCGACGCCACCGTGCGCCAATACGTGTTCAACGGCACCATCCGCGACTGGCAGGTGGTGATCCCCGACTTCGGCACGGTGGAAGGCCCGTTCCAGATCAGCTCGTTCGATCTCTCCGGGCGCCACGACGGCGAGGTGGCGTTCGAGCTGGCGCTCGACTCCGCCGGCGAGCTGACGTTCGCGGCGGCTTAGCGCGTGCGACCAAAATCCGGCTGGGCCAATGCCCAGCCCTTCATGTATTGAGGGGCCGCGGGCGGCGTAGCCGCCTCCGTTGTCACCCGATGCCGATGCAGGTGCGCTCTATGCTTCCCATCGCTTCTCTGAGTGCGCCTGAGCTGGCGGCCTATACGGAGCGTGCAAGCCGCGACTACGACGCGCTCTGCAACAAGCGCTTGCGCATCGACATGACGCGCGGCAAGCCGGGACCCGATCAACTCGCCTTGTCGTCGGCGATGCTGACGCTGCCCGGCAACGGCGACTATTTCCTCGCCGACGGTGGCGACGCGCGCAACTACTTCGGCAGCGTGCAGGGGCTGCCCGAGACCCGCGCGCTGTTCTCTCGCATGCTGGGGGCGCCGCCGGAGCGGATCACCGTCGGCAACAACTCCAGCCTGGCGTTGATGCACGATTGCATCGTCTACGCGCTGCTCAAGGGCGTGCCGGGCGGGAGCCGGCCATGGTCGGCCGATCAGCCGATCACGTTCCTCTGCCCCTCTCCGGGCTACGACCGGCATTTCGCGATCTGCGAGGACTACGGCATCCGCATGGTGTCCGTCGCCATGACCGGAGAAGGCCCGGACATGGACGAGGTCGAGCGCCTCGTCCTCGATCCGGCCGTGCGCGGCATGTGGTGCGTGCCCAAGTACAGCAACCCCACCGGCGAGACGTACTCCCGCAGCACCGTCGAGCGCATCGCGCGCATGCGGACGGGCGCGCCGGACTTCCGGGTGTTCTGGGACAATGCCTACTCGGTGCACCACCTGACCGATGAAGCCGTCGAGATCGCCAACATTCTGGAGCTGTGCGAGGAGGCCGGCAATGCCGACCGCGCCTTCGTGTTCGCCTCGACATCCAAGATCACCTTCGCCGGCGCCGGTCTCGGTCTTTTCGCAGCGTCGGCGCGCAATATCGAGTGGTTCGCGGCCCGCAGCGGCAAGCGCACGATCGGGCCGGACAAGCTCAATCAGCTGCGGCACGTGCGTTTCCTGCGCGACGATGCCGGTCTGCAGCGACTTATGCAGAGCCACCGCGCGCTGCTGGCACCGAAGTTTGCCGCCATCGACAAGATATTCGAGCGCCGTCTCGGCGGCGCGGGCATCGCGCGCTGGTCGAAGCCCAAGGGCGGCTACTTCGTCAGCGTCGATGTTCAGGACGGCTGCGCCAAGGCCGTGGTGGCGCTGGCCAAGGAGGCCGGCATCGCCATGGTGCCGGGCGGCCAGACATTTCCCTATCGCCACGATCCCAACGACCGCAATCTGCGCATCGCTCCCTCATTCCCCAGCCTCGAGGAAGTCACTGCCGCAGCCGACGGCATCGCCATCTGCATCCAGCTCGCTGCCGCCAGACGGCTCAGCACCGTGCCATTGGCAGCGATGAAATCGGCGTAGGGTGTGTGCTCATAACCGCGTGGTGGCGTCCCCTTGTCCACCACCGTGGCTTAGTCCCGCATATCAAGCTCCGCCAGCAGCGTGGCCCATTGCGCGCCGTGCATGTCGCGGTCGGCGCGGGCACCTTGCACCACCGGACGCGGGAAGGAGAACTTGATGACGTTGAGATCGGCGATGTCGAAGCGTTTGACGAGCTGGCTCGGCTGCTGAAACAGCGCGGCCACCGTCTCGGTCCGCAGCCCCGTCTTGAGCTCACCGAAGACTTCCGGCGTGCCGCAGAAAATATCGACCGTGACCCAGAACGGCCCGGCATTCTTGGAGCGGACGCGCAGCACCCGCTCGCCGAGCTTAGGCATATCCGACCTCGGACACCTCGAGGCGGAAGGCCTCCATGGGATCGGCAAGCTCCATGATGTGATTGAGCGCGAACTCGTAGAACGGCCCGCGCTCGGACTGGGCGGGCGAGTAGGGGAACGCGAAGGTCGGCAGCTCCTCGTCCTTGGTCAGCGGATAGTGCAGCACATACGGATTGATCAGCTTGCCGATTTCCTCGGCCAATTCCGCCGTCGGCGCCGTGATGAGGCCAAGCACGCCGACCTCGACGGGCTCGCCCTGCCGGTTCTCCATGTCGCCGAGTGCCGAATTCATGCCGATCAGCCTGAACTCGAGCGCATAGGCCTCCGCTCCGAGGCCCATGCGCTTGGCGATCTGGTCCGTCAGATAGGCGTGCAGCTCATCGACCCAGCGTTGCGCGTTCGCGACATAGCGATGATCGCGCAGCACGGCGAGGATCGAGGTCTGATAGCCCACGAGCGCCGCGCCTTCGAGCTTCACCGTGTAGCGGCCCGGCACCCATCGCGAGCCGGTCACGCGCACGCACCGCCCGTCGAGCGCGTCGTAGCGTGCCGCCGTCACGTCGAGATGCCCGCCCGGCTCGTACAGGATGAAGGGATCGGAGTTCTCGTACAGCATATGCGCCGACACCGAATCCGGCGTGCAGATCGCGCCTTCCACCAGCGGCTCGACGGTGAAACCCTCGCGGTCGAACTCGATCAACACGACGCCGCCGGTCGGGTTCGTCGTGCACAGCGCGCCGCATTCGCCGACCTTGGCGCCGTGCCAGGCGGCGCCCGCATGCTCGCCGCGCGCCAGCGGCAGCGCCGAGATGATGGCCGTGTCGGTGGTGCGTCCGGCAATGACGATGTCGGCGCCGGTGGCAAGTGCCGCCTGCACCTGCTCGGCGCCGGCCAGCGCCACAATATTGCGCATGGTGGCGAGCGTCTCGGCCGAGATCGGCGGCGCCGGGCTCAGCGGCTGCACCCGCCCGGCGGCCAGCGCCTTCGTCACGCGGTCGGCCGGCTGGCTGGAATAGAGCCGCGCGACCTTGATGCGCTGGCCGAGCTCGGCGGCGATCTCGCGCGTGATGTCGTACATCCAATCGACGGTGCTGTCGGTTCCGCACGTGCCCGAGGTGCCGACGACGAGCGGCACGCCGGCTTCAGCCCGCGCCACCATCAGGTCGCGCCATTCGGATTTTGTGGCCGCACGCGAGTATTTGGAGGTGCCGGAGCCGAGCGAGAAGGGTCCGCTATCCGTCGAGCCGCCATCGACCGCGATGATATCCGGCTTTGCCGCGATGCCACGCGCAAGGGCGGCGCGGTCGAAGGTGATGCCAAGCGCACCTGTCGGCACCAGAACACGAGTCGGCATGGCGAATTTCGCTCCCTCAACGGTTTGATGCTCACGGTAGCACAGGATGCTCTTCGGTACTCCTGTGCGGTTGTCGTACCGAGCCGCACGCTGCAGCGCGTGAGCGGCGTCCCGCTTTCCGCCATCGGTTTTGGCATGTCCGGCCTAGCCCCAAGAGCGGACGACCCGACGACCGATCCTGCTCGGTGACTTCGTGCCAAATCCAGACATTACCGGGATTGATGGTGCGGACCCATCTGGCCCTGACAGCCTTGTCGCGTTTCTGGCAGGCGGGCTAAGATCATGTACTTGGAAAAATCACAAAGCCGGGGGCGTGCAATGTGGACGCGGCGAGAGGTGGTTGTGGTCGCAATCACGCGTTGGCCACAACCTGGACGCACGCTAGGGCGCGGGCGCAATCACCCGGCGCCACTTTGTATCCAACCGGCAAGCTGCGCGCCGCTCTGATCGCCTCCAATCCCGTCCTGGTCACGCGCCGCGCCGACGGCAGTCTCGGCGGCGTTTCGGTTGCCGTTGCCCGAGCGTTCGCTGCGCATCTCGGCGTTCCGATCGAACTGAAGCCCTACGACAATCCCGCGCGCTACAATGAAAGCCTTGCAACCGATGACTGGGACATAGGGCTCGCTGCGCGCGATCCTTCTCGTGCCGAGCACCTTGCGTTCAGTGCGACCTTCCTGGAGGTGGACAACGGCTATGTTGCGCGCCCTGGCGCGACACCGACGAATGCAGAGGAGGTCGACCGTGTCGGCGTGAAGATCGCTGTCGCGCAAGGGAGCGCGCCCCACACCGTGTTGCAACGTCTCATCAAGAGCGCCGAGATTGTCCCGATCCCGGGTGGGTTCGAACCGGCGCGCGAGGCCCTCTCGACAGCGAAGGCCGACGTCTATGGCGAGAATTTGCACCTTGCCCACCGTGTCGCTGATGCGTTGCCCGGTGCACGCGTGCTACCCGGACGCTTCAACGTTGTGCAGATGGCGATCGGAGTGCGCAAGCGAGCCGCCGCGGCGCTTCCCACCGTTGACGAGTTTGTGAATCGAATCCGATCTGACGGCACTGTGCAGAGCGCCATTGCCGAGGCGGGTTTGCGCGGCGTACGGGTCCCGTGAGACGCGTTCCGAACCAGCGGTTGTCTATGTCGCTTGTGGATCAAATTTGCCTGTCGGCGCAACGGCCTCGCCACCGTCATCTACCCCCTTGAGCGGACGTCCGCACGATCAGCCAGTCGTTGTGATGCGCATCTACTCCTGGCCATGACACCGAACGTGGCATCCGTTCCAACCGGATTCTGGTCGTGAACGCGGTGATAATGTGCCGCGAGCCGGCGCGCAAAGTAGCATCGCAATAACGACAGCATCGCTTTTCGATCTCCCGCGTCTCCTGAGCGACGCCCGATAGCAAGTCGCAAACACAAACAGTGATCATAGCGGAGCCTTGCCCATGCCCAACCTCCACCGCGGCGAGATCGAGGCGCGCCTCGACGGCGCACCGCATCGCCTGTGCCTCACACTGGGTGCTCTCGCCGAGCTCGAAGCCGCGTTCGGCGACGAGGACATGCTGGCACTCGCGCAGCGCTTCAGCAGCGGACGGCTCAGCGCGCGCGATGCCGTGCGCATCATCGGGGCCGGCCTGCGCGGCGGCGGCGAAGAGATCACCGACGAGGCCGTCGCACGCATGCAGGGCGAGGGCGGGGCGGCGGGCTTCGTCGACATCGTCGCGCGCCTGCTTGCCGCCACTTTCGGCGATACCGGCGGCACTGGAACCGCCAAGGCACACGATCCCTCTGCCGTTGCCGCATCGACGGAGGGGCAGGGGACAACCGCCCCTTTCCCTGGGACGATGTGATGGCCTTGGGCCTGGGCCTGCTGCGCCTGCCGCCCGCACAGTTCTGGTCCATGACGCCGCGCGAGCTCGCCGCTGCACTCCGCGGCGTGCTAGGCGTCTCTGCAAGCGAGCAGCCGCTCTCGCGCACCGACCTCGACGCACTGTTGCAACGCTTCCCTGATCGCTGAGCGGCTCAGACCGGCTGTTGGTGCGCCCGGATGACCGAGGGGCGCGCGACCTCGCACCATATTCGAAGTCATCCTCGGGCTTGTCCCACGGCTGTCCGGTTCAGCATAGGGTCAGCTCCGCCTGGCGCGGATCGGGCTGGATCGGTGGTGGCGGACGAGCGAGATTTTCGATCGCGCGGATATGCATGAGGTTGACCCTCACGAGCCTGGCGAACGTGAGCAGGCTCCCGTGGAATGCCTTCGCCCGGTGAACGATCCTGAGGATGAGGAATGCGATCAGCGCGATGGCGATCTGCGTTTTGACGGCATTTTCGCTCGTGCCGAGGAAGCGCTTGATCTTGAGGTGCTGCTTGACGCAGCGGAAGAACAGCTCGATCCGCCAGCGCACCTTGTAGAGTTCGGCGATGCGCTCGGCAGGAGCGCCAAGATCGTTGGTCAGGAGGCGTAATGTGCGGCCAGCGTCGATGACGATGGCGATCTCGCGTAAGGTGATGCCGCTGAGCGGGTGACGCGCTTCCCGCGCCGACTTCAATCGGCCGTCGATGACGACGACGCGGTCCCACTGTATGGGGCCACCGGAGGCCACGGCGCGGGTCTCGATGACGCGCGGCCGGGTATGCGTCTTGAGCCGGGTCACGATTCGGCACCCCGCACCGTGCAGCCTGGCCCACCAGGAAAAGTCATAATATCCAAGGTCGAAGACATAGGTGGCGCCGGGCTCGACCGGCAACGTGTGAGCCATGCTCACGTCGTTGACGCGCGCCGGTGTGATCGCGAAGTTCGCCGGCATCTCGCAATCGGCGTCGAAGTCGACATGCAGCTTCACCAGCGTGCCGTGCGCCTCGTAGTCGGCCTAGGCGCGCGAGATGTCGGTCAGGCGTATGCTCGTCGCATCGACGAGGTGGATCGCTTCGCGCGTGGCCCGGCGCAGGCCTGGGCTCGCCTGCGCGGTGAGCACGGCGAACAGATCGGCGAAGAGTTGCGCGGGCCGCTTGGCATTGGCGTCGGCGAGCGTCGAGCGGGCTGGCACGGTTGCACCAAGGTGGTAGAGCTGTCCTCCATGGCTCTTCAGCGATTGCTCGACCTCGCGCAGGCTCTGGGCGCCTGAGAGTTGCGCATAGAGGAGCGCGATCAGCTGGCTCTTCGACCTCAGCCGGCGCACGCGGGCATCGGACGCGTAATGATCCACAAGCCGGTCGAACTGAGCACGACCTGCAACAGCTGATGCAAGAGGCTATTGTGGTGGCGCATGGCGCTGACCCCTTTCTGTGTCCGAGGAAGCCGGCAAGCTCTCGAATCACAGAAGAATCAGCGCCATGCGCCTTGTCCATCAGAACTCAACCGGACAGCCGTGGGCTTGTCCCGAGGACCCATCGTGCCGCGGGTCGCTGCAACCGATATGTGCTGAGACGCGCCCCATGCTCGCGAGCCTCGGAATCTGCGGAGAGCTGGATCCTCGGACCAAGTCCGAGGATGACACCTTTAGGTTTTGGCACGGCTGGCCAACCACTGTCGTTATGTCGATCTCAGCTCGCGCTCTTCACAGCTCTCACTCAGCTCCATGCCCAACACACCCACCCGCTCCCTCATCCTTGCCCACACGCGCGCCTGGATCGGCACGCCCTATCATCATCAAGCCAGCGCACAAGGTGTCGGCGCCGACTGCCTCGGCCTGATCCGCGGCGTCTTCCGCGCGCTCTACGGCCGTGAGGCGCAGGTACTCCCCGCCTACACACGCGATTGGGCCGAAGCTACGGGCGAGGAAACCATGCTCGCCGCCGCGCGCCGCCATCTCGTGGAAATCCCATCCGCCGACGCTCGCCCTGGCGACATCCTGATCTTCCGCTTTCGCCGTACCACCATGGCCAAGCACGCCGCCATCCTGTCCGGTCCCGCCAGCATGATCCACGCACTGGAGGGCGCTGCCGTCGCCGAGGTGCCGCTCAATTCCTGGTGGCGCCGCCGTATCGCTGGTGCGTTTGCCTTCCCCGGAGTTGAGGAACCGCCACTTTCGGCTTCAGGCTGAAACGTAGTCGTAGCTTTAGGCGCCACCATAACCCTCAATTTTGCGTCCCCGGCCATCGCGCCCTTTGGCGCGAATGAGCCGGGGCCCTTCCCACTGATGCAGTGCATGGCAAGCGCACCACGCCGCGTGTGAAGGTTGCATCTTGTGCACGGCTGGGTTTGGCGGGTCTCGTTTCAGCGACGACTCGCGGACCATGGGCTGGCTGGGACGGATGGCCGTCCGTCCCAGCCGGTGGTGCACGGTCGCGTGAAGGTCGACCCTTGCGGTTGCCCGGGATCTGGACCCACACCGCCGCGTCCTGCCATCCGAACGGTAGTGAGACCTGTGACGGTCGTATGCAATCATGGATGCTCGAATGACGATCGATAGCCTCGCCGCGATTCCCCTCCGCTTCAAGCATGTGATCGCGTTCGAGGTATCGAAGGCCGAACTTGTTGTGCAAAGCTTTCCCGACGGGAGGCCGTTGCGTATCGCCAACCGGCGCGCCGCCATCGCCAAGGCCATCCGGCGGGAGCGTACCCGCAATGGCAAGCTCGGGCTCGGGCCGCTGCTCGTCGTCTGCGAGGCGACCGGCAGCTATGGCAGGCAGATCGTCGAGGTCGCGCACCAGCTCGGTGTCGCCATGCACCGCGCCCACGGCTCGCGCGTGCGTGCCTTCGCCCGCTTCAAAGGGCAACTCGCCAAGTCCGATGCCATCGATGTCGGCATGGTCGGCGCCTACGCTCTGGCGAGCGAGGGCTTGGCCCTGCATGTGCCCGATCGCGCCGAGCAGAAGCGGCTCAGGGCCTTGATCGATCGGCGCAGCCAGGTATGCGACCTGATCGAAGCCGAGCGTTGCCGGCTCGAGCATGTCGAAGAGAAGGACATCGAGCGGATGATTGCCGCGCATATCCGGACCCTCGAGATGCAGAAGCGCCGAATCGAGGCATCGCTCGACGAGCTTGCCGAAAGCGATGCGACGTTCGCCAAGGCCTGCCGGCTGATGCGCTCGGTCAAAGGCGTCGGCACGATGACGCCGCTCGCCTTGCTCGCCTACCTGCCCGAGATCGGCGCCGTCTCGCGCGAGACCATCGCCGCCCTCGCCGGCCTGGCGCCGTTCGATCGCGACAGCGGCACGAGTACGGGGCGACGCCACGTCGCCGCCGGACGCGCACCGGCCCGCCAGGCCCTCTACATGCCCGCGACCGTCGCCATCCGCCACAACGCCCATCTGAAGGCCCTGTTCGATCGCCTGATCGCCAGAGGCAGACCCTTCAAGGCGGCGATCACCGCCGTCATGCGCAAGCTGCTCGTCATCCTCAATGCCGTCGTCGCCAGCGGTCGACCCTGCCACATGGCGGGCGCCGCCCGTTGAAACCATCCAGTCACGCCGGAAACCGCCTTGACAAAACAGACGGTAGATCCCGGAGAGCCGCGCCGACGCGCGGCCCCCGGGAACGCAGTGGAGAGCTGATCCCCTCCTCAATCGGAAAGACTCTGATGGCCACGCTCGCTCTCGCCGCCGTCGGCGCCGCTGCCGGCAGTGCGCTGCTGCCCGGCGGCATCACGCTGCTCGGCGCCACGCTCACCGGCGCCACGCTCGGCGCACAGGCCGGCGCGCTCGCCGGCTCCTTCATCGATCAATCGCTGTTTGCCGCCTCCGGCCGCGCTCGCGCCGTCTCCGGCCCGCGCCTCTCCGATCTGAAGGTCACCGCCTCCACCGAAGGCGCGCCGGTGCCGCGGCTCTACGGCCGCGCGCGCCTCGGCGGCCAGATCATCTGGGCCACCGACCTCGAGGAGGAGCGCGTCTCCTCCGGTGGTGGCGGGAAAGGTGCGCCGCGCAGCAGCGGCGGCACCGAGCGGTTCCTCTACTACGCCAACTTCGCCGTCGCGCTGTGCGAAGGCGCCATCACCGGCCTCGGCCGTGTCTGGGCCGACGGCAAGGAGCTCGACCTCTCCGATTACACCTGGCGTCTCTACACCGGAGCCGAGGACCAGGTGCCCGACAGCCTGATCGTGGCGCGCCTCGGCGCCGGCAATGCGCCGGCCTATCGCGGCATCGCCTACATCGTCTTCGAGCGCATGCCGTTGCAGGCGTTCGGCAACCGCCTGCCGCAGCTCTCCTTCGAGGTCCAGCGCAACGTCGACCCGTTCGAGAGCGAGGTGAGGGGAGTGGTGCTCATTCCCGGCTCCGGCGAGTTCGTTTACGCCACCGAGCCCGTCACGCGCGTCGTCGGGCTCGCGCAATCGGAAGCCGAGAACACGCACACGCGCCAGGGCGGTACCGATTGGCATGTTGCCCTCGATCAGCTCGAGGCGACGCTGCCTAGTGCACAGTCGGTCTCGCTCGTGGTGAGCTGGTTCGGCGACGATCTGCGCGCCGGCCACTGCAGCATCAGACCGAAAGTCGACATCGCCGAGAAGCAGACGAGCCCTTTTCCCTGGAGTGCTGCCGGTCTCACGCGCGCCATCGCTTCTGTCGTCAGCAGCATCGACGGCCGTGCGGCTTACGGCGGCACGCCGTCCGACCAGACCGTCGTCGCCGCCATCCAGGATCTCAACGCGCGCGGCCTCGATGTGATGCTGACGCCGTTCATCCTGATGGACATCGCGCCGGATAATGCGCTCCCCGATCCTTACACTGGCGAGACGGGCCAGCCCGCCTATCCCTGGCGTGGCCGCATCACTGTCGATCCCGCGCCGGGCCAGCCCGGCACGCCAGACAAGTCCTCCGCCGCCGCCACCCAGCTTGCCGCGCTCATTGGCACCGCAACCCCCGCCCACTTCTCCGTCTCCGGCCAATCCGTCATCTACACTGGCCCCGCCGAATGGTCGTTGCGCCGCATGGTGCTGCACTACGCACACCTGGCTGTTGCTGCCGGCGGTGTCGCTGCCTTCGTCATCGGCTCGGAGCTGCGCGACCTGACGCAGGTGCGCTCCGACGCCTCCACCTATCCCTTCGTCGCCGCGCTTGCCGATCTCGCCGCCGATGTGAAAAGCGTGCTCGGCCCCGGCACCAAGGTCACCTACGCCGCCGACTGGTCGGAATACTTCGGTCACCAGCCACAGGACGGCTCCGGCGATGTCTTTTTTCACCTCGATGCGCTGTGGTCGTCGCCTGACATCGACGCCATCGGCATCGACCTCTACTGGCCGCTCGCCGACTGGCGTGACGGCAACGCTCATCTCGACGCACAAGCCGGCGCGCGCTCGATCTACGACCTTGCGTATCTGAAATCCAACATCACCGGCGGCGAAGGCTTCGACTGGTATTATGCCAGCAGCGCCGACCGCGATGCGCAAACGCGCACGCCCATCACCGACGGCGCCGGTAAGCCCTGGGTATTCCGTTTCAAGGATCTCAAGTCCTGGTGGAGCAGCGCGCACTATGATCGCCCCGGCGGCACCGAGAGTGGCACGCCCACGTCCTGGGTGCCGCAATCCAAGCCCGTCTGGTTCACCGAGGTCGGCTGTCCCGCCGTCGACAAAGGCGCCAACCAGCCCAACGTTTTCGTCGATCCCAAGAGCGCGGAGTCCGCGCTGCCCTACTACTCGCGTGGCTCACGCGACGATCTCGTCCAGCGCCGCTATCTGCAGGCTATCCACGAGGCCTTCGATCCTGCGCATCCCGACTACATCGCCGGAGCAAATCCGACCTCGTCGATTTACGCCGCGCCGATGGTCGATCTCGCGCGCATCCACGTCTACGCCTGGGACGCGCGGCCGTATCCCGCCTTCCCTGCCAACCTGAACGCGTGGGGCGATGGCGCCAACTGGCGCCTCGGCCACTGGCTCAACGGCCGCATCGCCAGCCAGCCGCTGCCGGCACTGATCGCCGCGCTGCTCGCCGACTTCGGCTTCACGGAATTCGACACGGCGGAGCTCGACGGCATGGTGCCCGGCTTCGTCGTCGATCGCGTCATGTCCGCGCGCGAGGCGATCCAGCCGCTGGAGCTCGCTTTCTTCTTCGACGCGGTGGAGAGCGGCGCGCGCCGCATCCGCTTCCGCCAGCGCGGCGGCGGCGCCATCGCCGCCGATCTCACCGCCGACGATCTGGTCGAGCCGCGCCCCGGCGCCGATCTCATTACGCTCACGCGCGCACAGGAGACCGACCTGCCGGCCTCCGCCAAGATCGGCTACTCCGCCTGCGAAAGCGACTACCGCCAGGCCGTGGCCGAGGCGCGCCGTCTCGTTGGCGCCAGCGGACGTGTGGCGCTGGCCGAGCTGCCCGTCGTCATGGAAGCCGATCAGGCCGCGCAGATTGCCGAAGTCCTGGCTGTTCGAGGCGTGGGCCGCGCGCGATCGCGCCGCCTTCACCTTGCCGCCGAGCCGTCTCGCCGTTGAGCCAGGCGACATTGTCTCCGTCGAGGTCGCCGGCCGCTCGCGCCTATTGCGCATCTCCGGCATCGGCGATCACGGCGCGCGCGAGATCGAGGCGCTTGGGCTCGACCCCGACGTCTACACGGGGGTCGATGCCGGCGCGCGCCCGCAGCTACCGCCGCCCGATGTGGTGGCTGGCCAGCCGCTCGGGATCTTCCTCGATCTGCCGCTGCTGACAGGCGCCGAGCAGCCGCATGTGGGTTACGTTGCCGCCGCACAGACGCCTTCGCCCGGGGCCGTAGCCTTCCACCGCTCGCCGGAAAACGCCGGCTTCATGTTGCGTGCGCTCGCCACCACGGCCGCCACCACCGGCATTACGCTCGATGCACTTCCTGCCGGACCCGAAGGTCGCATCGACTTGCGTCACGCGTCCGCGTGCGCCTAGATCGCGGCGAGCTTGCGTCCGTCACTCGCGCGGCTCTGCTGTCCGGCGCCAACGCTGCCGCGGTACAGAACGCCAACGGCGACTGGGAGGTGCTGCAGATCGAGACCGCCGTTCTCGTCGCACCGGCCACCTATGAGCTGTCAACGCTGCTCCGCGCCCAAGCCGGCACTGACGGCGCCATGCTGCCTTCTCTTGCGGCCGGCGCGCGTTTCGTCCTGCTGGATCGCGCGCTGACGCCCGTCGACATGGCGCCCGCCGACATCGGCCTCACGTTCAACTGGCGCTTCGGTCCCGCCGCGCGCGACATCGGTCACGCCTCCTACGCCAGTGCGACCCACACCTTCTCCGGCGTCGGTCTTCGTCCCTTCAGCCCGGTGCACGTGCGCGGCGCACGCGACGGCAGCGGCGATCTCGTCATCTCCTGGATCCGCCGCACGCGCATCAACGGTGACGCCTGGACTGCCGGCGAGGTGCCCCTTGCCGAGGGGAGTGAGCGGTACGAGATCGACATCCTCGATGGCAGCACCATTGTGCGCACGCTCGCAGCCACCTCACCGAGCGTTATCTACACTGCCGCCGACCAGACCACCGACTTCGGCACCCCGCAGTCCGCCTGCACTATCCGCGTCCACCAACTCGCCGCCGGCTACGGTCGCGGCACGCCCCGCGACGCGGTGGTCTAGCGAATAGTGAGAACTGTAGGTTGGGTTAGCGCCGGCCCGGACATTGTTGGTCTGGTGCCGCCTCCATCTGGCGCGTAACCCAATGCCTCGGGTCCACGCGATGTTGGGTTACGCCCGATCGCCGCCGAGCGCTCCTGCGAGGATGCGGGCCGGCTAACCCAACCTACCGCCCTGGCGTCATCCCGGACCCGCATGCGCGGTCGTGGCGGAGCCGCGCCGGAAACAACTGCCGCGTGCATGCGGAAATGGTCCGGGACCCAGACGCGCATCCACAAGCTGTGCCGCGCAATCTGAAATGAAGCGCGCCTCCACTTCTCCCTCTCCCCGTTCTTACGGGGGAGGGTCGGGGTGAGGGGGCAGCAACATACTCGGAGCTTGCCTCCGCCCCTCACCCTAACCCTCTCCCCATGAAAAATGGGGAGAGGGGGACCGGCCGCGTGCGTTGCGCATTCTCGTTTTTCACACGAACTCCCCACCGATGCAGCAGCCGCCATGGATGGCCGTCGCCTGGGGCGAGCTCGGCCAGTCGGAGCGCGCCGGCGCCGCCACCAATCCGCGCATCCGCGACTACTTCGCCGAGGCCGGTTACGCCATCTCCGATGATGAGACCGCGTGGTGCGCGGCCTTCGTCGGCGCGTGCCTGGAGCGCGGCGGGTTCGCCAGCACGCGCTCGCTCAAAGCGCGCTCCTATCTCGACTGGGGCAGCAGCACAGCCGCGCCCGAGATCGGCGCCATCGCCGTGCTCTCGCGCGGCGCCGATCCGGCGCTGGGTCATGTCGGCTTTCTCGTTGGCATGACGAACGTCAGCGTCATCCTTCTCGGCGGCAACCAGAGCAACGCCGTCACCGTCGCTGCCTTCGCGCGGAACCGCGTTCTCGGCTTCCGCACTCCGCGCCCCGAGGACGTCGTACGCCCGCCGAGCGGGCAGGACATCTTCGCCGCCGCGCTCGCACACGTACTGGAAATGGAGGGCGGCTGGAGCGACGACCCCTTCGATCCCGGCGGCCCCACCAACAAGGGCATCACGCTTGCCGACTACGCGCGCGAGAAGGGCATCGCCGTCACCGCGCAATCGTACGCACAACTCAAGGCCGAGCTGCGCACCATCCCCGACGCACTCGTGCGCGACATCTATCTCGAGCGCTACTGGCGTCCGGCGCGCTGTCCCGATCTGCCGCCGCCGCTGGCGCTGATGCACTTCGACGCCGCCGTCAATCACGGCGTCGCCGGCGCCGCGCGCATGCTGCAGGAAGCGCTCGGCGTCGACATCGACGGCGAGATCGGCCCCATCACGCTCGCTGCCGCACGCGCCACCCTCGCACGCACGGCGCTCGACGTCTACGCCGCCATCCGCCGCCGCCGCTACCGCGCGCTCGCGCACTTCTGGCGCTTCGGCAAGGGCTGGCTGCGCCGCGTCGATGTCACGCTCGCGCGCGCGTCCGCGCGAAGCGCGGCTCCGCAGCAGCGCGCCGCGCCGCCCACTCCGCTTCACCACGCACGTCAACCCCGGCACAGGAGATGCAACCCATGCCCGCCGATCGCATGACCGATTTTCCCTCCGTCCCTGCGCCTGCCACGGAGCCCGCTACCGACAGCAAGTGGTGGGGTCAGTCCATGACTATCTGGGGCGCGCTGTTGACCGCCCTGTCGACGGTGCTGCCCCTGCTCGGGCCGATTCTCGGCCTTGACCTCACGCCGGAGCTCATCCAGCGCCTCGGCCAGGACATCGTGCTTCTGGCTCAGGCGTTGGGCGGCGTGATCGGCACTGTCCTCACGATTCTCGGCCGCGTGCGCGCCACCACGCTGCTGGAGCGCCGCCCCGTGCGCCTGAAACTGTAGGGCGCGAGTGCGCGCGCCACGCGCTGCATATTTCCCCCTCTCCCCGCAAGCGGGGAGAGGGTCGGGGTGAGGAGCAGCGGCAAACTCATGGCGAAGCCGTGCTCAGCACGAAGACACATGCGGAAATGGGCAGGGAACCCAGGCCCAGCGCCGCGGACTCTGTGATCGCAAATCGCGACACGCCCGCAAAGAGAACGCCCCACTCCCGAAACCGTGATCGCCGCGTTCATCTGAGGTTCAGGTCAATGGCGTTTTGTCAGCCTAATGTATGTGCTGATCTGGTTCCTCAAGCTTGCCACCTTCGCGCTCGTTCTGGCGCTGCCCGTGCGCGCGGCCCCGGCAGAGGCGTCGAGCTGCTTCGACGACTGGTCGGACGCCGCGCCCGTCATGCTGCAGGAGGGCCTGCTCGGCACCAAGGAGCTGCACGCGCTGGCGCGCCAGCGCCTGCCGGGCGATCTGGTGCGCATCACGCTCTGCCAGGAAGGCGACCGCTACATTTACCGGCTGCTGATGCGCGATGCCCGCGGCCGCCTCAACACGGTCACCGTCGACGCCCGCAAGCCTTTCGATCACTAGCTTGCGCCTCAGTTCGAGCCCCACACGGACACCGCGCCATAGTGATCCGGCGGAAATCTCGACGATCTTGAAAGAATCCCGGTTGGGTGACATGGCTGGCCAGCCGCCTCCCAATCCTGTCGGACATGGATAATCAACCAAATTGGCCAAGACCAATCCGCCAGGCCGCTGTCTCAGACGTCCATCTGCCGTCACCATCCGCTAGGCCTCACCCCCGAAGCCCACTATAGTTGCGCCTGTCCTTTCCCATCCTCTGGGGTGCCACAGGTGCGTGTTCTCGTCGTCGAGGATGATCCCGATCTCAAGCGCCAGCTCGTGACCGCGCTGGCCGATGCGGGCTATGCCGTCGACGTCGCCACCGACGGCGAGGAAGGCTATTTCCTGGGCGAGACCGAGCCTTACGACGTCGTCATCCTCGATGTCGGCCTGCCCAAGATGGACGGCATCAGCGTGCTGGAGCAGTGGCGGCGCGCCAACCGCAACATGCCGGTCATCATTCTCACGGCCCGCGACCGCTGGAGCGACAAGGTGGCCGGCATGGACGCCGGCGCCGACGATTACCTGGCCAAGCCCTTCCACATGGAGGAGCTGCTGGCGCGCATCCGCGCCCAGGTGCGCCGCTCGGCCGGCCATGCGCGCGCCGAGATCGAGTGCGGTCCGCTGCGCCTCGACACCAAGACGGCGCGCGTCACGCTCTCGGGCCAGCCCATCAAGCTCACCTCGCACGAGTACCGCCTGCTGGCCTACCTCATGCACCACAACGGCCGCGTCGTGTCGCGCACGGAGCTCGTCGAGCATCTCTATGACCAGGACTTCGATCGCGACAGCAACACCATCGAGGTCTTCATCGGCCGTCTGCGCAAGAAGATCCCGCCGGACATGATCACGACCGTGCGCGGTCTCGGCTATCGGCTCTCCCGCGAAGGCGATGACGCTTAACTCGCTGGCCTTCCGCCTGTTTGCGACCGCGGCGCTGTGGACGCTGCTGGTGCTCGCCATTGCCGGCGTCGTCATCGACTACGTGCACAAGCGCGAGGCCGACGCCGCCTTCGACGCGCGGCTGAACCAGATTCTCACCCAGATCATCGCCTTCTCGACCTTGCACGAGGGCAACGAGCCGCGCGTGCCGAAGATCATCGGCGAGCCGCTGTTCGAGCTGACGCACTCGGGCTGGTACTGGCAGATCACGCCGCTCGACAACGCGCCCGGCCGGCGCATGGTGTCCGCCTCGCTCGCCGGCGAGTCGCTGATCCTGCCGTCCAGCCTCAAGATCAAGCCCGATGCCAACAACATCGGCTGGTTCGAGACCACCGGCCCCGTCGGCGAGACCATCCGCATGGCCGAGAACGTCTACAACGCGGGCGAGGATGAATCGCCGCGCTTCTACTCCTTCCTCGTCGCCGGCGACGCCGACACCACCGACAGCGTCAACGCCGTGTTCCGCTTGCCGCTGGCCATCGCGCTGGGGCTCGCCGGGCTCGGTCTCGTCGCCGCCACGATGTTCCAGGTGCGCTTCGTGCTGGCGCCGCTGCAGGCGATCGAGAAGCGCCTCACGGCCATCCGGTCGGGTGCTGCGGAAAAGCTCGAGGGCGAGCTGCCGGCGGAGATCGAGCCGTTAAAGACCGAGCTCAACGCGCTCATCAAATCCAACCAGGACATCGTCGAGCGTGCGCGTACCCAGGTCGGCAACCTCGCGCATGCGCTCAAGACGCCGCTCGCCGTCATCCTGAACGAGGCGCGCGACGAGAAAGCCCCCGCGCCCAAGATCGCCGAGCAGGCAACGATCATGCACGACCAGGTCAACTACTACCTCGACCGCGCGCGCATGGCAGCGCGCGGCGGCCTGGTCGGGCGGCAGACGGATGTGAGCGCGGTGGCCGATGCGCTCGTGCGCGCGCTCGAGCGCATCTATCGCGAGCGCGGCCTCGATTTGAAAGTGGAGTGTCCGCCGGCTGCGCACTTCCTGGGCGAGAAGCAGGACCTGGAGGAAATGCTCGGCAACCTGCTCGACAACGCCTGCAAGTGGGCGGCCTCGCGCGTGGTGCTCAAGGTCGTCATTGCGGAGCCGCCGCGCTCTGCCGCACAGAGCATGCTCGACATCCGTGTCGAGGACGATGGCCCGGGCCTCACCCCCGAGCAGCGCGCCCAGGGCATCACCCGCGGACGCCGGCTGGACGAGACCAAGCCCGGCTCCGGCCTCGGCCTCTCCATCGTCGCCGACCTCGCGCAATCCTACCGCGGCTCCTTCAAGCTGGAGCAGGGCCCGCTCGGCGGCCTCAGCGCCCGCCTGGAGCTGCCGGCAGCGTGAGGGGCTGCCGGCCGCATCCATAGCTTTACGTGAGGGCCGCGGGCTAGTCGCCGCTGGAGTTTTCCGACTTGGACGGAACAACCATCAGTCCTGCGTCCCCGGACATGCGCGTCGTTCGCGCCAGTCGCGGCTCCGCTGCGACTGGCGACGCGCATGATCCGGGGCCTTTCCCGCTCGTGGTGTGCGCTCAGGCGCAGTGCTCCTATCGTGAGGTGTAAAGCTCCCGGATGAACCGCGCCTCTCGGAGGCGCGGTTTCCGGGAACGCAGGTGGAGAGGCGGGTGATGCCTACGTGCGGCAACACCGAAATCCCTAGTGCACCTTCGGAAGGCATGAGGGTCTGGCGAGTAGTGGCACTCTGCCCATCCGCTCGCACCTTGCAACGGTCGCTCACATTCGCCTGCTGAGCTTCGTTGCGCCGCGAAAGAAGTCCGGCTGCGCCTGAAACAACGCATCCGAACCCAACCCCATCCCCCTAATACTTCCGCCCCGTCAGAATGCGCGCGCCCTGCGGGCCGATGGCCTCGTTGTGCAGTGTATCCGCCGCCACCTCGAACACCTCACCCGGCTGATAGCTGCGCGGCACACCACCCAAGGCGACGATGAATTCCCCGTCGAGCACCAGCCCACGAACGGAGAAGTGGTGGCCGTGATCGCCGTTGGCCGGCCTCGGCTCCAGCGTCTTGGTCTCGATCTCGCGATAGCCATCGCGCTCCAGCTCGGTCGCAAACGTGCTCGCGTCCATCGTCTTCTCCTGCTGCTGCGGAATTCCCATGACTGCGGTGGCGATGTACAATTGTAGCAATGTATCACCGCTCGCGGACAATGGACTACATGCGTAAGACTGGGTGCGATTGCACGCGGTAGTCGGCTCCGAAAGCAAAGTAAGAATTTGGAGGAAAAGGGCTCGCAGGGCGCTAATCGGTGCTGAGAGACTGCCCATGTATTTCGCCGCCGTTCTCCTGCTGCTGTTCGTGCTGCCCACCGCCTCTGTCCTGGCCGAGAAGCTCGTCTTTCAGAGCGCTGCCGGCTGGATGCCCTTGGTCGGGCGCTGGTTCGTGTTCTGGGCCGTCGGCGTGCGCCTGTTCATGGCCGGTGTGATGCAGGTGGCGCGGCCCGATTTCACCTCGCAGCGTATCTTCGAGATCAAGGACCCAACCGTGTTCGGCATCGTACGCGAGGTGGGCTTCGGAAACCTCGCCATGGGCACCATCGGCCTGGCGAGTCTCATCTACACAGGCTGGGTCGTGCCGGCGGCGGTGGCGGGCGGCCTCTACTACGGCCTCGCCGGCGTCGGGCATCACGTGCGCGGCGGCGGTAACTTTCTCGAGCGCACGGCGATGATCTCGGACTATCTCATTTTCGCCCTGCTTGCCGCATTCGTGGCTTGGAGCCTTCTCTGACAGGAGTTGGCATCGCGAGGAGCGGCAATGGAACTGGTCGGAGCCGAGCCAGCATTGTGCTAGCGAGGCACCGAATGTTCCGCTATCTGGGAGCAGAGCGACCCTCTCCCGCGGTTGGCACACGTGAGGGCGAGGTGGGGTGAAGCAACACGCGCGACACTTGTGTGTTTTCCCCACATCACCCCCTTCCCGCCAGGCGCCGGGGAATACTGAGGTCAACGGATACTCCAGCCCATGCCACCGTTTCGCCGGAATCGGCCTAAAGAAGGGCCTATGCAAGGCGTGCCGCGGGCGCGCCCAATGCCGTGCGGGAACGGCGCTCGATGGGTCGGCCCGGCCGGCCGGGGGAACTTGAATGCACAAGATGATCGCCGCCACGGCCTTGAGCCTTTGCCTCGGCCTGTCCGCCTGCGGCCCTGATGGCCCCTCCAAGGCCGACACGGGAACGGTCGTCGGCGCCATCGCTGGTGGCGTCATCGGCAACCAGTTTGGACGCGGCGGCGGGCGCGTGGCCGCCACCGCGATCGGCGCGGTGGCCGGCGGCATCATCGGCAACGAGATCGGCCGCTCGCTCGACAAGGAAGACCGGCGCATGGCCGAGGAGGCCGAGTTCGAGGCGCTGGAGCGCGGGCCGCCGGGCGTCGGCCGGCCCTGGCGCAATCCGGACAGCGGTCGCTACGGCGAGGTCATTCCCGAGGCGCGCTATCGCCGCGGCGACTTGGATTGCCGCCGCTACGTGCACACGGTCTACATCGACGGTCGCCCACAGACCATGAAGGGCACCGCCTGCCGCAATCCCGACGGCACCTGGCGCAGCGTGGCCTGACGCGCAACGGCCGCCTAATCACTGTCGTCATTCCGGCCCCGCGCGTGCCTGTCCGCGCGGAGCGGCGCCGCCGCCACGCTCCGCGGAAATGGGCCGGAACTCAAATGCGCATCCGCAACTCTGCGCCCGTTGCTCGTCGTCCTGAGCATGCTCAAAAATCGAGCGGCGCATTATCGATGACTTTTTTTCAGCTGTGGTGATGGCTAGCTAGGATCCGGGTTGAACCGTCATGCGGTTCTGCATGGGTACTGAAAGGTGGTTGCGCGGGTTTGGTGTCGATTGGCAGCACAACGTGGATAGACGTTCCCCGCGGACCGCTGCGGATGTCGATTGTGCCACCAAAGTGTCGGACGCGAGCGGTCATGCCGGTCAGTCCAACACCTGTCGAAAGCGACGCAAGATCCAGGGAACGCGGGCCTCGATCTATGCCCACACCGCGCCCATCATCGCTAATGACCAAATGCAGGCGATCGGACGCGGATCTGAGCTGGACACTCACCCGGGAAGCTGACGCATGGCGGTGGACATTCGCCAGAGCCTCTTGGACGATACGGAGGATCCCTTGCTGCTGCGACGGCGGCAATCGGTCCGCAATGTCCCAGGCGCGGAAAACAACGCGTATGCCGGTCCGCCTTTGGAAGCCTTCGATATATCGGCGCAGGGTCGCATTCAGACCGTCTTTGGTCAGCATTGGCGGATGCAACAGATAGGTGAAGGCTCGCAGCTCACGTGTCGCTTCGCTCAGCGCGTCCTGGATATCCTTGAAAATCTTGGACGCCTGGTTCCGATCGTCGCGCTTCCCCTCCAAGGCCATCAGGTTGAGGCCGATCGCAGCAAGGTGCTGCGCCGTCGAGTCATGAAGCTCTTGGGCAATACGCTGCCGCTCTTCGTCTTGGACATTCAGGACGCGCGTGGACAACTGCTTCGCTTCAAGTTGCGCCGCCTTGTACGCCGTTATATCTCGGAAAATACCGCTGACCCGAATGGAGTTGGCGTGGTGGTCTACGCTGGTACGACCCCTCGCCTCGAGCCATCGATCATGTCCCTTGGCGTCGACAACGCGGAACTCGCTCACAGCATCGTCAAGGTGGCCAAAGGTGGCGGCGCGAACCGCAGCCAGCGCCAAGCGGCGATCGTTTGGGTGGACGGCGTTGATCAGGGCTTCCGTGGTGAGCGGCGTATCTGCAGGCAGCCCAAACATGGCCCGGCAGTGCTCAGAAGACCAGAGATGGTCTGCACGAGGATCATATTGCCACAGACCGATGCCCGCTGACGCGGCTGCGAAGTTCAGGCGCTCGTCGCTCTGCCTCAGCTCGCGTTCCGCCCTTCTGCGCTTGCTCATTTGCAGCAACAACAGAGCCGATGCGGCCGATAGCACCAGAACCACGCCGATCACGCCGAGCACCAGATTTCGATGCTCCTGCCAAATCGAGGCCTTTCTGAACATGACGATCGTATCGGGAGGCAGACTTGTCTCGGAAAGCCCCCAACGCTCGAGTTGTCGCGCATCCACCCGGAATGCCTGCGTTGTGCTTCGCAGTGGCGGAAGCTTGCTCATATCCTCGCCGTCCAATGCGCGCAGTATGAGATCCCCTGTCTGCGTCCCGATGTCTTCGAAGGTATCAGAATGCCCACCGACAAAGCCGCGGCCTACCCAGGGGGCGTAGGGGGCATAGATTGGAGCACTCGATGCGCTTGCGACCTCCGCCGCTATGTCAGCAGGAACGAAGTCACGACCGGCACCATCTTTGAAGATGGTGAGCATGATCACAGTGCTATCGCGGTGCAGCTGTGCCACTTCGCTCAGAACCGTCTCGCGTGGCAACCCCACGAGGAAACGCGTCTGCACGTGGTCGTGCGGAGCGAGCTGCTGGCGGGCAATCTCGGCCCAGCGCAGGTCAAAGGGCGCAGCGCCCGCTATCACGACGATCTCGCGCGCATTGGGTTGCAGCCGCCGGGCCAGATCCACCGTCTTGGAGATGTCGAAATCGCTGACAATACCCGTCACGTCGCTTGGCCGTTCAATGCTGGCGAGCGTGGCGGGTGATGCGCAGCAAAATACGATTGGCACCGCTGGTGCCAAGACGCTGCGATTGTCGATGGCAAAGCGGAGAGAATCTGAGCCGAGTGCAAACACCACATGCGGTGGTGCAGACGCATACTTGTCGGCCAGGTAGCTCAGGAGGCGCTTTCTATGCGCTTCGCCGGGAAACCGAGAAAGTTCAAGAAACTCACGATGCACTTGGATCTTGAGATCAGGGCGCTCCTCGAGCTTCTCTTGCACCCCTTTGCTGACGGATGTGGCAGAGGGAATTTCGCTATTGGGGTATAGAAAGAGCACGCGTCGTTGCTGTTCCTCACTGCTTGCTGGCACCACCATCATTGCAGTGAGCACAACAAGCGCTAGCGCTTGACCCAGGGCGCTCAGCACGCGTGGTGGCGCCGAGCCAAAACGCGTGATGAAATTGGACCAGCGGCCCTTGTGATGGGGTGTTCCCCCAAACATCTCTCGCCCCTCAGCCGACCGTATCGCGCTGCCGCAAGGCGCGTTGTCAGCACAATTTCCGAAGTGCCTAAAATTCCCTAAGCAGATCGCCCGTTATCGTAAACGGAGCTCCACTGCATATGTCACCCCTAGATAGCGCGTTGCCTATCGGTAAGACTCAGTAGGAAACAGCCCGGATAAACCCTCGCGGATTCCAGGCGACTTTGCCTTGCCCTGCTATTACGCCTTGTCGGAACTGTTGCTTAGCGTCCCCTCCTCGAGCTTCGCCGTGCAGCCACAAGCTGTGCTGCTCGAAGCCTTCGCACTCGAGCTGAGCGCCGTTTTGAGGGCAGCATTTAGCGTCACGACGCGCGTCTAGTAAGAGTCGCTGAGTGGGTAACTAACTCGGACTTGCCGCAAGGCTGTCCAACACGCTCTAGCGACACCTTTGACGCTGCCAACGTCTATCTCTCGAAGGCCGGTGCTGCTTGCAGGGCGTCCTTGGTTGCATCGATGACGATGCGACGTTGGCCATCCCGCTGTTCGGCTTGGAGTGCAGAGAAGGATACGGCTACGTCTTTGTCGCCGATGCCGAGATAGCGGCCGACATTGATGACAGCCGCGGCCATCTTGTCGTCCGGTGCCTTCAGAATGTCCTTGATGGTGCCGAGCCGCTCGCCAGCCTTGTTGTAGATGTCCTGGTTGACATACTCGTTGGCGGTGCTGCCGATCGAGGTCCAGCCGTCAAGCGCACGTCTGAGATAAACGGGCTGCTGCTGGCTGCCCGCCACCATCGGCGATGGTTTGGGCGCCGGTTGAGACGTTCGCACCGGCTCGGCCTCATGGCCTCTTGGCAACAAGGCCCAGAGCAGGCCGCCAAGGGCGAGCAGCGGCAACGCCCAGTAGAGCCAGTTGGTGCCGCTCTTCGTCTCGGGCACTATCCGGTGCGGGCTTGCTGCGGCGTACTCCGCACGAGGTGTCTCGTAAGTACCCGTGTCCGCGGATGCGGCTCTGCCAATGCCTTCGTAGTGGCCGCTGTTGTCGAGAAGGTTGGCCAGCCCTGCCGGCATGGCAGCAGCAATCTGCTCCTTCTGTCCGGTCAGCATGCGGGCGAGGCCATTGGCATCCAAACTGTTGCTGCGCTGCTCGCGCCCAAGGACGCCCATGATCACGGGCGCAAGCAGTCCCATCACGGTTTGTGCGGTTGCATCGCCGATACCTAGGAACCTGCCGACTGTCGTAGCCAGCATGCTGGACACGCCACCGCCGAGTAGCGACGACAGCAGGCTGCCACCCTTGGTGGCCATCTGCGTCGAGTTGGTCAGGCTGCTGGCGATGTTTCCTAGGAGATCGGTGGGTTGTGCGGCAACGGCGCTCGCCAGCTTCGAGGCGCCGCCGGGTTTGCCCACAACGCCGGCCAGAGCGCTCAGGATGGTGGGTACGGCAGCACTCACCGCGGTTTGCGCCATGGAGCGATCCAGACCCGAAGCGGATGCTATTTTACCCACGACTTCCGGCGTCAAAAAACTGGAAATGGTCGAGACGATGTTGTTGGCCATGGATCCCTCTGTGTCCAATCGCGGCCCAGAGCACGATAGGGCAGCTGCGCAAATCAGAATACGTAGCGGAGCACAGTCGGCTTTCGAGCGTGCCCGCAATATCGGGACTATTGCTGAATTCTTCGGGCAACAGCCCTCAATCGGTGCCGGTGGGATGTGCACGTGGCAGTCGCTTGCCGCGCCTCAAGGTTCGCCGCGCCATCAATCCGGGCGGTTGCGGATGGTTGTAAGCCCAGAAGTCTCTCATGAGTCTTCGCCCGTGGAATTGCGCGTATCGACCATGACCCGCATCCTCATTGCTGATGACCACGACGTGGTGCGTTCGGGTGTGCGGCGCATCATTGAAGGTCACGCTGGGTGGACCGTTGTCGCCGAGGCTGCGGACGGCAACGACGCCATCGCCAAAGCTATAGCCACCAACCCAGACGTGGCCATCCTTGACTACAGGCTTCCCTTGCTCGATGGCATCCAAGCCACCCGCCAAATCCGTCGGCGTGCGCCGAGCGTCGAGATCCTCATCTTTACGATGCATGACGATGAGAGCCTGTTGCATGATCTGTTAGAGGCTGGAGCGCGTGGCTACGTGTTGAAGTCGGATGCCGGGCAGCATTTGACTTCGGCCATACAGGCGCTGGCCGATCGCAGGCCCTTCTTCACCGGTAGAGCTTCCGAGCTTCTGCTCGAAACCTTTCTGAGCAAGGCGCATCGGATCAAGCAGACCCTGAGCAACCGGGAGCAAAGTGTCGTTCAATTGATCGCCGAGGGCCATAGCAACAAGCAGGTTGCCACCGTCCTCAATCTCAGCATCAAGACAGTCGAGACGCACCGCGCCTCCGTCATGCGCAAGCTCGGCCTCCACTCTGCAGCGGGATTGGTCCGTTACGCCGTTCGCAACAACTTGATCGAGCCTTGAGCAAGGTCGTGCACGCTCGGTGGCCACTCCACGGCTGTCCCTAGTCTCACGCCAGTGGCACGGACCGTCGTGACTGAAGGCTCCGAAGCGCCGAATCAGAATAACCCCAGCCCGGAGGTGAAAAACCCAAGGGGTTGGACTTTGCCCGTATGAGCGGCATTTGATCAGAGTGGCTAGGTCAGCTGTTGGCGCCTCGAGCTTCTCCACCACGCCCGGCAACACTGTAGGCCTCTTCCGCGGGGGTACCCGTGGGTGGGACTGAGGTTAAGCCAACGTCTTCAGAATTTTCAGCTCGGCCATCGCCGCGAACTTGGCCGTATGTTTTTCGGCGAGCTGAACGCGAAGTCTTGCAATCGATGCTGCGCCGTCGGCTCGACTGAACGGAACGCCGGTTACGACACCCACGAGGGTCCTCCACGCGGCACTTGTTCCCGTCATGCCAAGGGCCGCTATGTCGCGACGGATGCGGCCTATCTCGTCATCGTAGTCGCGCCTCACATCGGCTGTCAGTTGATTCAACTGCCGCCGCTTCTCCGGAGCCGCAAGATCGGTATTTCTGGCGAGCGCGCGAGCCAATGTCATCTTCGCGTTCATCGCCACCCACCGGTCACCACGGGTCTATATGCCACCGACTTCGTCAGTCCATACGCGAAAGCCGTTCAGACTATTTGGACCAAACGTCGTCGTGATGGCCACGTCCGCAGCATCACGGCCGCGCGCCATCAAAACCCGGCCGATCCGCGGCACATTGTTCCTCGGATCGAATGTATGCCATTGGCTGCCGAGGTAGGCTTCGAACCAAGCCGCAAAGTCACCGGGTGGATAGGGGCGTGGGGTTCCAACATCACCCAGATACCCCGAGCAGTAGCGTGCCGGAATGTTCAGCGCACGACAGAACGCGATCGCCAGATGGGCATAGTCGCGACAGACGCCGCGGCCTTCCTCGTAAGCTTGCGATGCAGTACGCGTCACTCGCGCGTGCTCGTAGCCAAACGCGATGCGCGCATGCACGAAGTCGCAGATCGCCTGCACGCGTGCCCAACCAGAGCCGGAGTTGCCAAACAGCGTCCACGCCAGATCCAGTAGCCGGTCACTGTCGCAATACCTGCTGGCGATCAGAAACACGAGAGCGTCCTCCGGAAGCTCTTGCACAGGCATCTGCCCGGCCTCTGACGCTATCGGGTCGGACAGCCCGGTGTCGTTCACGACGGTGTCGCTCGAAATGCACAAAGCCCCGGTGGGAGCGAGAATCCGGCTACACCAATTGCCAAAGCTGTCCTGGTACCGCGAAATCTGGACCGGAGGATCGAGAACAATGAAATCCGGTTTATCGAGGTCAGCGGCGCGAGTGTGGTGAATGTTCAGCATCATAATCACGGGCGTGGGCTGGGGAAAAAAATACTGCAGCTCATAGCCGATCCTCAGCTTCAAGACGTGCCTCCATGGGCCTTGCTTGTCGCGAAAAGGCGCGTGCGTCTCTGCAATCGACGCACACGCCTAAATGCTTCTGCAGGGAGATCTTGCGCTTGGCCGGACCCGCCTTTGGCGCGACACACGCCTCGACCCGTCCAGCCTTGGAACTATCTTCCCTTCTTTGAGAAGCCGACCTTCGGCTTGGCCATTCCCGGCGCTGGCGCAAAAGGCGATGTACGCTCTGCAGAAAGTTTCGGCTTATCGGCTTTGGGTTTTCTCTTCTCGCGATTGCTTCTCTGGCCTTTTGCCATCTCAGGTCGCTCCTTTGAGGGTTGTGTGTTCGCTACCGTCGTGAATTCTCGCCCGTCTCATCGCGTGCAAGGCGGATGAAGTCTTCCAGGACGTTTGCGATCAGCAGTTGCCGGCGCGGATCGCGTGCTGCCGATGTCTCGGAAAAGATTTTGAGCAGATAGCGCGCTTTCTCCGCAGCCTCGCACCAGCTGGTGGCCGGTATGGAAGCAAGTTGGGTCTCGAGATCACGCTGGCGCAGTCGCAAGGTGGCTTCGTTTTCCTCTACCTCCGAGAGAAGACGCCGCAGCTCCGTAGCCTTTTGTGCGGTCATGCCTCGATGTTGATCAAGAATGACTGGGGGATCTTCCATTCATCTGCACCTTCCAGAGTGTGGAATTGAATGAGCGATTAGCTCCCAGCTTTCTTGTGGATCGCTGCAATCAATAGCCGCGGTTCATTACCCCGCATCGGATAGCACGCATGGCCGAGGGAACCTCGGCAGCGGGCGACGCATGGCAACGCCATGATGTCCTGCGTTTCTCGATCGGCGTGCGTGCGTATCTATGGCCGCCTCAGCCGCCAGCGCGGTGAGATGGGACACACACCTGGTGCACGCCTTTCGGATCGGCCGGACAAGCGATTTCAGAGCCGCCGGACGCCCCCTTTAGCGGATCTTGCTACTTACTTAGCCAACAGGTCTGCGCAGGCCTTTGCGACAGCTGTGTTCGGTGTCGCGGCGCCTGGCAGCGTGGCCCATCCGCCCTTTTCGATGAAAGAGCCTCGATTCCACGAGCTGGCCTTCATCATCTCGATCTTTTGCTCGCCTGCATTGGCGCCCTTTAAGAAGGAGTCCACGCAGAGGGGTGCGAGAGCCGCAACTGTGGCTGCCTCCGACGCAACCTTGATCGCAGTCAGATGCGAGCCCTGGGTGGTCCACCCACCCCACCAGAAGCCGATGGCAGCCAATGCGATCGCACCAGCCGCTGCGCCCTTGCCAAAATCCCAAGCTCGATCTGTGGTGCTGCGGTCCATGACGGAAACGTCCTATTTTTGAGGTCTTTTCTCTTTATGAAAAGTCAACATAGCACTTATTTATGTCCGTCTCAGGTTTATTTTCCTTTTTAGTTGCATTCTACTGCGAAAAACCTTCGAAATGCACAGCGCATTTTGCCGTAATACGATGCGCGAGACCCGCGCTCCAATCTGCGTTGGCGATTAAATGAAATTCCGTGATGTTGCTCCCCACGCATATGACGGCCCCTTAGTGTGTTTGCTAGGGTCGCGCAAAGAGATCAGCCCTGTGAGCTGCGTGGTAAGTTGCGGCGCGTGCCTCATTGCGGCGTGATGCCGATCGCCTTCACCAGCTTGCCGAAGTGGGCGATGTCGTTTGCCATCGTCGTGCCCAGGGCCTCCGGTGTGCTGTAGGCCGGAACAAGGCCATTTTGCTCGAGCTTCTCCATCACGTCGGGCAACGCGAGGGCGCGCTTCAGCTCGCCATTCAGTCTTGCAATGATCGGTGCGGGCGTTCCCGCAGGCGCGGCGAACCCCCAGAATGTGGGCAAGAGCGTATCCGTGCCTCCTCCCGCCTCGCCGATCGTGGGGACGTCCGGAAATTGGGATACGCGCGTCTCGGCTCCAACTGCCAGCGCGCGCAGGCGCCCATCGCGAACGAACCCGAGTGCTCCCGTGAACGCGGCAAGCGTAACGCCGACCTCTCCGGCTACTGTTGCGTTGAGTGCCGGCCCAGCCCCCCTGTATGGAACATGCAGGAGGTCGATATCGAGGCGCTGCTTCAGCGCCTCCACGTTGATGTGTCCCAAGCTGCCGATCCCGAGGCTGCCGTAGGACAAGCCGCCGGGTTTCGCCTTGGCCAAGGCGACAAGCTCCGCAACGGATTTGGCGGGAACCGAAGGATTGACGACCAGCACATAGTGCCCGAGGGCTGCCATGCCGATCCAAGCGAAGCTCTTCAGCGTATCGAATGGCAACGAGGTGTGGGTGCTGGGGTTGATGCCCATGTCACGCACCACGAGCAGGAGCGTGTAGCCGTCGGGTGCTGCCTTGGCGGCGGCGTCGGTTCCGATGGTGCTGGCCGCCCCCGGCTTGTTGTCGACGACGATGGGCTGGCGCAGCGTCTCGCTCATCTTCTGCGCCAGCAGCCGGGCCAGGAAATCCGAGCCACCGCCGGGCGGGAACGGTACGATCAGCTTGATGGCTCTGTCGGGGTAGGTGGAGCCCGTCTGGGCGTTCGCCGCGAGCGCCGGCAGCAAAGCGGAAAGGACCAGGCTGCCTGCAATTGCGCGACGTGACACGAGCGACATCGAACACTTCCTCCCGATATGAACCGATCTGTCCTTGCACGAACTCTAGAGCGCGATTGCTTCGCATGGAAGCAACAAGGCATCCATGCGTCCGCGCGTAGCGCGGCTCTGCCGCGACGCGTGGGTCGCACTCTGAACTTGTGATGTAGAGCAGGATTGACGTTTCAGCCGAGGCGCTCGGGGGAGGCAAGGCAATTCAATCCGCAACGGTCCTGCCTTAGCGAGCGCTGACGCCCAAGCACCAATGCTCCCAGGCACGATCCAGGGCGATCGGTGTCAAGTTGAACTCCTCGGCCGCGCGGGCTTCCCCAGGCGTGAGTTGGCCTAGCGCGCCGATTTGCATGGCGCGAGCCTGGATGTCTGCGTTCCGTGCGCCATAGATGGTCCGGAACACGAGCTCGCGCAGCGAACGACCGGCGGTCGTTGCTCCATGGCGGCGCAAGAGAACAGTCCAACCTTGCCCGAGAGCCCTCGCCATGGAACGTCCTTGCGCTTCGGTCGCGACGAGCATGTTGGTGTCGCCAAACTCGCTCTGGCTGTCCCAGAAGGGCACCGTCACGCCCATGGTGGCGCCGAGATGGAACACAGGGACCAATGGCACGCCCGTGACGCAGAACGGCATGACGGCAGGGGCGTGATGGTGGCAGACCGCCATGACATCGGAGCGCACCCTGTAGACGGCCGCGTGAATGACACGTTCCGCGAAGAGGCGCACATCCGTCGCGACGACAGGCCGGCACTCGAGGTCGAACTCGAGGATGTCGTCTTTCGTCACGAGTGCGGGCGCGCGGACGCGCGAAAGAAAAAAACGGCCGGTATTCTGGGGATTGCGGACGCTCACGTGGCCGAAACTGTCGACGATCCCTTCGTTGGCGAGAATGTGGCTCGCGGTCACGAGGTCGCGCAGAAGCATGTCGAGCGAGCTGGGCACCAGCGATCTCCTCTAGTGTCCCCACGCGCAAGCTCGTCGGATCTCGCGGCAACCGTTGAACGAGCTTCGCGATCGAAGGACACTAACAAACCTACGATTTCTAGCGTGATCCAGATCGAGAAATTCGCCCACGGACCTGCTGCGGATAACGGCGAATTTCTCGATCATCATGCTAGGCCGCGACAAACAATATCCCCTTATTCCCGGGCGCGGCAGCCCCCAAGTCCAGGTGGCACAGACCCGCTTGTCTTGGTGCGCTCCTCCACCGCACCACCCCACCCGCGACAAATCCCCCATTTCGCCTCATCCGCTTGTCACCCTGCACCGCGCTGCCTATTGAGTGGGCAATCCCTTGACGGTCGCGGAAAGCACGGATGGAGCTTTGGCTTGCCTTGGCGGTTTTGACGGCGGTGGTGCTCATCGCCGTCCTGCGGCCGCTGCTGCGTCCGGTGGACAGCCAACCGGCTGCCGCACAAGCCGATGTCGCCGTCTACCGCGACCAGCTTGCCGAGGTAGACGCCGACCGCGCCCGCGGCCTTATCGGCGAGGCCGAGGCTACTGCGGCCAAGACCGAGATCGCTCGCCGCCTGCTCGCCAGCGTCGATTCCGCCCGCGTCAGCGAAGCTTCCGCTACACCCCCCCTCCTGCCCGACGGTACGTCCCGCACTGCGGCCATTGCGCTTGCGGCGGTAACGCCGCTGCTTGCAGTCGCGCTTTATCTTTTCCTCGGTGCGCCGAACATGCCGGGTCAGCCGCTGTCGGCGCGCGCGCCAGCTCCCGTGGAAGCTGCGCGCCTGTCCGAGCTCATCGCCAAGGTCGAGGCGCGCCTGCGCGCGCATCCGGAGGACGGCAACGGCTGGGACGTGATCGCACCTGTCTATCTCAAGCACGGGCGCTACGCCGACGCGGCCGATGCGTACAACAAAGCGTCTGCGCTGCTCGGGCAGTCACCTGGCCGCCTCGCCGGCTTCGCGGAAGCGGCGGTGCTCGCCCACGACGGCGTCGTCACTGAGCCAGCGCGTCTCGCCTACGAGAAGCTCGCCGCGCTGGAGCCGCAACGCCCTGAGCCGCGCTTCTGGCTGGCGCTCGCCAAGGAGCAGGGTGGCCAGTATGCCGAGGCGGCCGCTGCATACGAGAAGTTGTTGCGTGAGGCCGACGACAACGCCTCCTGGCGCACGCTGGTGTCGGAGCGTCTCGCCGCTGTGCGCGGCAAGCTGGCGCCGGCCGGTGCGGCCAAAGAGCCTGTCGAGCGCGGTCCGACCAGCGATGATATTGCCGCTGCTGCGTCGCTGACGCCGGACGCGCGCGCCCAGTTCATCGATCAGATGGTGAGCGGGCTTGCCGCGCGTCTCAAGACGAACGGCAGCGATCTGGCCGGCTGGCAACGCCTCATTCGTGCGTATGTGGTGCTCGGACGCAGCAATGACGCTGTCACAGCCCTGTCTGAAGCACGCCGCAATTTCTCTGCAGAACCCAAGTCGCTGGAGCAGCTCGACGTGCTCGCCAAAAAACTGGGGCTCGGATCGTAGTGTTTGGAGCAGAGACACACCCATGACTCGCCGCCAACGCCGCACCGTCTTGATCGGCGCCGCACTGGCAGTGCTGGGTGTCGCCGTTGCGCTCGTGCTCGTCGCGCTGCGCGACACCATCGTCTTCTTCCAGACGCCGAGCGACATCGCCACCAAGCCCATGCCCGCCGGCCAGCGCTTCCGCCTCGGCGGCCTCGTCGCCGAAGGCAGCCTGAAGCGCGGCCAGGGCACCCAGGTCGAATTTGTCGTCACCGATACCAAGAGCACGGTTCCCGTGGTCTACCGAGGGGTCTTGCCGGATCTGTTCCGGGAAGGGCAGGGTGTGGTGACGGAAGGCCGGCTGGAGCCGGACGGGCGCTTTCGCGCCGACACCGTGCTCGCCAAGCACGACGAGACCTACATGCCGCCCGAGGTTGCCAAGGCGCTCAAGGAGCAGGGCCACTGGCAGGGCGAGGCGAAGCAGAAGAGCAGCGCACAGAAATGATCATCGAGATCGGACATTTCGCCGTCCTTCTCGCCCTGGCCGTGGCGCTGGTGCAGATGGTGCTGCCGCTGTGGGGCGCCCGCACGGGTGACGCCCGCCTGATGCAGGTCGCCGAGCCCGCCGCCCTTGCCCAGCTCGGCCTCCTTGCCGTCGCTTTCGCGGCTCTCACCCATGCCTATGTCACGTCCGACTTCTCGGTCGAGAACGTGTGGGCCAACTCGCATTCGCTGAAGCCGATGCTCTACAAGGTCTCCGGCGTATGGGGGAATCACGAAGGCTCCATGCTGCTATGGGTCCTCATCCTTGCCGTGTTCGGCGCCGCCGTCGCTCTCTTCGGCGGAAATCTGCCGGAGACACTGCGCGCCACCGTGCTCTCCGTGCAGGCCGGCATCGCCGTCGCCTTCCTCCTGTTCGTCGCCTTCGCCTCCAACCCCTTCACGCGCATCCCGCTACAGCCAGAGGGCCGCGGCCTCAACCCGATCCTGCAGGACCCGGCGCTGTCCTTCCATCCACCCTTCCTCTACGCCGGCTATGTCGGCCTCTCGATGGCCTTCTCGTTCGCCATCGCCGCCCTGATCGAGGGCCGCACGGACGCCGCCTGGGCGCGCTGGGTGCGCCCCTGGACGCTCGCTGCCTGGATTTGCCTGACGATCGGTATCGCCATGGGCTCGTGGTGGGCCTACTACGAGCTGGGCTGGGGCGGCTGGTGGTTCTGGGACCCCGTCGAGAACGCCTCCTTCATGCCGTGGCTCGCCGCCACCGCGCTGTTGCACTCGGCCCTCGTTATGGAGAAGCGCGAGGCCCTCAAGGTGTGGACGGTGCTGCTCGCCATCCTCGCCTTCTCGCTCTCGCTGATGGGCACGTTCCTGGTGCGCTCCGGCGTGCTCACCTCCGTGCATGCTTTCGCCGTCGACCCCCAGCGCGGCATTTTCATTCTGACCATCATGGTCGTGTTCATCGGCGGCGCGCTCACCCTGTTCGCGAGCCGAGCGCCGATCTTGAAGCAAGGCGGCCTGTTTGCACCGCTGAGCCGCGAGGGCAGCCTCGTCCTCAACAACATCCTGCTCACCACGGCCACGGCCACCGTGCTGGTCGGCACGCTTTATCCGTTGGCGCTGGAGTCCGTAACGGGCTCCCGCATCTCGGTTGGGCCACCTTATTTCAACATGACGTTCGCGCCGCTCATGGTGCCGCTGCTGCTGGCGCTGCCATTCGGTCCGTCGCTGGCGTGGAAGCGCGGTGATCTGACCGCTGCGCTCCAGCGCCTTCTTCTCGCCGTTGCCCTTTCTCTCATTGTTGTTGTCGGTACCTTCACCCTGTATGTCCGCGGGCCCTGGCTCGCGCCCTTCGGCATCGGTCTCGGGCTGTGGGTCATCGCCGGCACAGTCTCCGATCTCGCCTTCCGCGTGAAGCTCGGCCGCGCACCGCTGCCCGAGGTCGGGCGCCGTCTCGTCAATCTGCCGCGCGCGGCGTGGGGCGGTACGCTGGCCCATGCCGGCGTCGGTATCATGGTCATCGGCATCGTCGCGACCACGGCCTGGCAGGAGGAAAAAATTCTGACTGTGCGCTTCGGCGAGCGCGTTGCCTTCGCGGGCTTCGATATGACCTTGCGGGGCGTCGCTCCCCACCAGGGCCCCAACTGGAGTGAGCGGATCGGCCTCATATCCGTCTCTCACGGCGGCAATGTCATTGCGGAGCTGTCGCCTTCCAAGCGCATCTACGATGCGCCGCAGCAGGCGACGACGGAGGCTGCGATACACGCCGCCTGGCTCGGCGATCTTTATGTCGTGCTCGGCGACGAGACGGCGGACGGCGCCTGGGTGGTGCGCCTCTACTTCAATCCGCTGGTGCGGTTGATCTGGCTCGGCGCCCTGGTCATGGGGCTCGGCGGCCTGTTCTCGCTCAGCGACCGCCGCCTGCGCGTCGGCGCCCCACGCCGGGCGCGCACCGCACCCAATCCCGTGCCGGCGGAGTAGCCGATGGGAGCGCGCAGGCATCCGGTGAAACTCGCTGCGGCGCTTCTGCTCGTTCTCCTTGCGCTGCTGCCGATAGGCGGCGCGTCGGCGGTCGAGCCCGACGAGGTTCTGCAGGACGCCAAGCTAGAGGCGCGCGCCCGCCGGCTGTCGGCAGAGTTGCGCTGCCTCGTTTGCCAGAACCAGTCGATCGACGATTTCCAACGCGCCGCTCGCCAAGGACCTGCGCCTCATCGTGCGCGAGCGGCTGCTGGCGGGTGATAGCAACGACGCCGTGCTCGACTTCATCGTCGCGCGCTACGGCACGTTCGTGCTCCTGCGCCCTCCGCTCGGGCTCGACACCATCCTGCTCTGGACGACCCCGCTCGTCGTCCTCAGTGGCATCGGCATCGTCCTCGCCCTCCACTTGCGTCGCCGCCGCGCAGAGTTGACGTCAGTCGGCCAGAGCACCGGCACGCTGTCGCCCGAGGAGCAGGCGCGCCTCGACGAGATCCTGCGCGACCGCGAGTGAGGTCCTAGAGCGCGATCGCCTCACATGGAAGCACTGCCGCTTCCATGTGTCCGCGCGTAGCGCGGCTCCGCCGCGACGCGTGAATCGCACTCTAAACTATAAGTGTAGAGCAGGATTCACGCTTCGGCCGCGACGTCTCGATTGCAGTAAAGTGATTCAATCCGAAGCGATCCTGCTCTAGGGTCAGGACCCATAAACTGAACGAAGAACCCGGATGACGACTTCGAGCCGGACCTCAATCAGCCGGCCGGTGGCTTGTTAACCGCCAATTGAGCGTCGAAGGCACGCTTGTAGGCGGGCCGCGCTTCGCCGCGGGCCGCATAGGCGGAGAGGTTCGGATATTCGTCCAGCATGCCCGACGCTTTCAACCTGAGCAGCACCGACACCATCATCAGGTCGCCCGCGCTGAACGAACCATCGAGCCAGTCGGCATCGCCAAGGCGACGAGAAAGTTGGCCCAACCGGTCGCGAACGCGATCTGCGACCAGAGGCAGGCGCTCCTTACTCCAGGGCTTATCGCCCTCAAGGAGTTTTGCGTTCGCAAATTCAAGGATCGGCGGCTCCACCGTGCTGAGCGCGGCGAACATCCATGTGATCGCGCGCGCCCGAGCATTCGCATCGTCTGGCAGCAGGCCGGCATGGCGCTGCGCGATATGGAACACGATCGCCCCCGTCTCGAACAAGCCGAGATCGCCTTCCTCGTAGGTCGGAATCTGCGCGAAAGGATGCAGCGCCAGATGCGCGGGTTCCTTCATCGCACGAAACGAAACAAGACGAACCTCGTAAGGTTGGCCCACTTCCTCCAGCGCCCAGCGAACGCGCGTATCACGCGCCAGTCCCTTGCCGCCATCGGGTGACCGTTCAAAGGCGGTAATGGTGATGGTCATCGTGAAGCTCCTCTTCGCGAAAATCATCGGCTGCGGGGCTGGCAAACTGTCAAGGCAAACTCACCGAGATTGAAGACGAACCGGTCGATGTCCGGTTTGTCCCAAAGCGGACCTGACGGGTCGGCACAGTCCGTCGGGCGAGTTGCGTGATTAAGCAGGAACGTAGGTTAACCTGATCACGTTCTCGTCCATTCGATCGCTGGCCACGAGGCGGAGCGGCGAGCGGGGACCGGCGAAATATGGCTTGCCGTGACCAAGTACGACGGGGTGCAGGTAGATTCGATACTCATCGATCAGGCCAAGTTCGGTGAGGCTTTGCGCCAAGTCCGGGCCAGCAACTTCGATCTCTCCGTCGCGCTCGGCCTTCAGCTCGCGGATCGCGCCCTCAAGATCATCCTCAACAAGCCTGGCGTTGGGGCCGACCGACTTCAACGAGCGCGAGACGACCCATTTCGGCTGGTTCCGCCACGCCGCCGCGAAGGCGCGTTCGTCTGCACCCCACTCAGAATGTTCGTCGTCCCAGTAACGCATGACCTCATACATTTGGCGACCGTACACACTGCCCGCCTGCCGCTGAGCCTCCTCGATGAAGTGGCGGAAGAGTGTGGGGCTTGGCGCAAACGCCATATGGTCGACGTAGCCGTCCAGGGACTGGTTCATTCCGAAGACGAGCTTAGCCATGCTGCAAAATCTCCACCCCAGGGCTCGCCGGACGCACATCACGCCTCGCATCCACCGCGAGCCAAGCGCCGGTCGCCCGCAACATATTGCAAGACCTTGTATCGAGAGCGCAAAAAGGTCGAGAATATGTTCGCAAGGCTAAAGACTGGCGGCGTGTCTCAATGCGCTACGACCGCTGCGCACACTTCAGCGCAATCTGCATCGCGGCCGTTATCTTTCGGCTCGGTCAATGAGTCCTGACCCTAGCTAGCTAGCGCTTCGCACCGCTGCGCTGCGCCTGCTGCGGCAGCGCCGGCGGCATCTCCGCATCCGGCGTCTGCTGGCCCGAGAGCCGCAGCAGCAGCCCCTGGGTGGCCAGTCCCGTCACCGGCAGCGTGTTGGCCTTCTCGTAGGCCTCGATCGCCGTGCGCAGCGCCGGGCCGTAGTTGCCGTCGATCCGTCCGGCATAGAACTGCTGCTGGCGCAAGCGCTCCTGCAGCGTCTTCATGGGATTGCCCGACGCCAGGATATGCGCGGTGCGCAGGATGCCGACCCGGTCGGCGAAGGCGGAGGCGTTGACCGCCGTATTGGCCACCGTCTCGGCACGTTGGCGATGTGTCACCTGGCCGTTCTGCATCACCACCTTGGACTGCACATAGGTGCCGACGTTGATGCCGGCCACCACTGGGCCATCGGCTGTCTCCACCAGAAGCGGCGACCCCGACGACGCTCCGCCCGTATCGCAGGTGTGCAGGATCATGCGCTCCAACTCGAGGAAATCGGGCGCGATGGTCGACCATTCTGCGTTGTCGAAATCGCGCGCCACCGCGCACGGCTTGGAGTAGGCCGGCTTCCACTGCGTGAAGTCACGGTGGTAGGAGATCTGGAACACGCGGCCTGCGCGTAGACTCCACGATCAGCTCGGCCGGCGAGAACACCTTGAGCGCGAGCTCGTGCTTGGTGCAAGCCGGGCGCGCCAGCCGCATCAGGGCCCAGTCGTGCGCGGCGTCGATGGGCGGCCGCACGCGCAGCGCGAAATCTCCCGTGACCACGTTCTGCGCCGACGACCGGCTCGCAAATCCGTCTACTCGCACCAGGTCCTTCGAGCGGTCGTGATGGCGCGCAAACACGAAGTCCCAGGTCCGGTTGGGCTGGCCCGTCGCCGGGCTGGCAAGGCAATGCGCCGCCGTGGCGATGATCGCGTCGCTGACGCAGAACGCCGTGCACACGGTGCGCGTGCGATTGTTGAACAGAATGCCGACGGCCCGCGCCACCGAATTGTACTTGTGCGGCACCGGTTGACGCTCGTCGCTGCCGAACACCGCGATCCGCTGCACGCCGGGATTCGGTCTGTGCACGGTTGGCAGCTGCAGCGCTGCGGCCTGTGCTACCGGCAACAGTACGAGCGCGCCTGCCGGCAGCAGCCGGCTCCACAGGCGCTTGCGGGCCCAGCCAAGCCCGGAGCCAGTTGCATCCGAACGGATTGCCCACATCCGCAGGTAACCCCGTCTACAAAACATTCCACGCGTGACCGGGAAATTCGCCGTTGCATTCCCCTGAGCGAATTCCGGAATGGTACCTTAGCATATTACCAAACTTTAATAAGGCAGAAAGGTCATCGTAAGGCAGGGGACGTTAAAGCTCCGACACCGAATGCACAGGAAATGTGCGGTTTCGCCAAGCCAAGGGGTCCGAGCCACATGCACTCTTCTCCATCCAGTCCGAATACCGGTCGCGCACCCCGCGTGGGCCGCCGCTATGCCATTGCTGGCGCCGTTGTCGGCGCCGGTCTCATCGGCGCCTCCGTGCTGTATCCATCGGCGCCGACCGTCGCCCAGCTCAAGTCCGACGTGGTGGGCGTGCAGACGCCCTTCGGCCGCGCCCCGCTCACCTTCGCCGACATCGTCGACCAGGTGAAACCGGCCGTCGTCAGCGTGCAGGTCACGGGCGGCAGCCCGCGGGCCGCCGGTGGCCGCAGTCCGCGCAGCCCGTTCCCCGATCTGCCCGAGGAGCATCCCTTCAACGAGTTCTTCAAGAACCTGCCCAAGGAGTTCCGCAACAATCCAGGCGGCCAGGGCATGGCGCCGCGTCCCGCGCTGGCGCAGGGCTCCGGTTTCGTCATTTCAGCCGACGGCTTCGTGGTTACCAACAACCACGTTGTCGACGGGGCCTCCAAGGTTCAGGTCAGCTTCGACGAGCAGAACAAGTTCGATGCCGACGTGGTCGGCACCGACCCGCGCACCGACCTGGCTCTGCTCAAGATCAAGGCCTCCAAGTCGTTTCCGTTCGTGAAGTTCGCCGATAAGCCGGTTCGTGTCGGCGATTGGGCGGTCGCGGTCGGCAATCCGTTCGGTCTCGGCGGCACCGTCACGGCCGGAATCGTCTCTGCCTCCAGCCGCGACATCGGCTCGGGCCCCTACGACTTCATCCAGATCGACGCGGCGGTGAACCGCGGCAACTCCGGCGGCCCGACCTTCAACCTCGATGGCGAGGTCGTCGGCGTCAACACGGCCATCTACAGCCCGTCCGGCGGCAACGTCGGCATTGCGTTCGCCGTGCCGGCCAAGACCGCCAAGGAGGTGATCGAGCAGCTCAAGTCGTCCGGCAGCGTCATGCGCGGCTGGCTCGGCGTGAAGATCGAGAGCATCGATGACGACAAGGCGGCCGGTCTCGGCCTTGGCGAGACGCGCGGTGCGCTCGTCAACGAGGTGACCGCGAACGGCCCGGCGGCCGACTCAGGCCTGAAGGCTGGCGATGCCATCCTCTCCGTCAACGGCGACAAGATCCGCGACAGCCGGGAGCTGGCACGTAAAATTGCCGAATACTCGCCTGGCACGCGCGTCAACGTCGAGGTGCATCGTTACGGCAAGCTGCAGACCATCGCCGTCAAGCTCGGCACGTTCCCCGGCAGCAAGGAGCTGGCGAAGCTCGAGCAGGACCAGCCGGCCAAGCCCGCCTCAACAGAGCTCAGCCAGCTCGGTATCTCGCTGGCCGCTGCCACAGGCGGCCGTAACGCCAAGGACGGGGTCGCCATCAGCGATGTCGAGGACGGCTCGGACGCGGCAACCAAGGGCCTCAAGACCGGCGATGTCATCCTCGAGGTGCAGGGCGAGCAGGTGGCCAGCCCAGCCGACGTGGAGGCGGGCGTCAAGAAGGCCAAGGAGCTTGGCCGCAAGGCCGTCCTGCTGCGCGTGAAGTCGGGCGAGACCGTCCGCTTCGTCGCCGTGCAGCTCAAGCCGGCCTGATCTCACTAACTCTCTCCCCACGAAGATTGGGGAGAGGCCCAGAGCGGCGCTAGACTAACGCGTGCAGCATGGCGTATCCGGCAAATACCGGGTACGCCGTGATGCTTGAAGCGCTCCGCTTCCGCGGGTGCTGGCCCTAGTGTGATGATCGAGAAATTCGCCGGTGTTCGCGGTTCCCCCGTTGAGCGAATTTCTCGATCTAAATCACACTAGAATTATAAACTTGCTAGTGTCCTTTCGATCGCGAAGTTCGTTCAGCGGTTGCTGCGAGATCCGACGAACTTCGCGATCGGGACACTAGAGAGGCTCCCATGCGTGTTCTCGTCATCGAGGACGACCGCGAGATTGCCCACTTCCTTCAGAAGGGCCTGAAGGAGAGCGGTCACGGCGCCGATCTCGTCGATGACGGCGAGGCGGGCCTTGAGATGGCGCGCTCGGGCGACTACGACGTGCTGATCGTCGACCGCATGCTGCCGCGCCGCGACGGTCTCTCCGTCGTGCAGACGCTACGCGCCTCGGGCTATCGCACGCCAGTGCTGATCCTGTCCGCGCTGGGCGAGGTCGATGACCGCGTCAAGGGCCTGAAAGCCGGCGGCGACGATTATCTGACCAAGCCCTTTGCACTATCAGAGCTCCTCGCGCGCATCGAGGCGTTGGCTCGCCGCTCCGCGCCCGAGGAGCAAGAGACACGCTATGCCGTCGGCGATCTCGTCCTCGACCGCCTCACGCACAAGGTCACGCGCGCGGGCGAGCCCATCCTGCTGCAGCCGCGCGAGTTTCGTCTGCTCGAGTACCTCATGAAGAACGCCGGGCAGGTGGTTACCCGCACCATGCTGCTCGAGAACGTGTGGGACTATCATTTCGACCCGCAGACCAACGTCATCGACGTGCATGTGTCGCGGCTCAGAGCCAAGATCGACAAGACCTTCGACAGGCCGCTCCTGCAGACGGTGCGGGGCGCCGGCTACATGATCCGCGATGGCACAGACTAGGCTATTGGATGCAACGCCGTTGCGGCTCGCCCTGCTGGCGGTGGCTGTTCTGCTTGCCGTGCTCGCGCTGCTCATCGGCTGGATGTTCGCCGAGACCAACGCCGTTCTGAGCCGTCAGGTCGCGCGCGCCATTGCGGCCGATCTCGCGGCGCTCAGCGAAGAGTCCGAGCGGTCGGGCCGCAGCGGAGTGCTGGCTGCCATCGACGAGCGCGCACAGGCCGACCGCGACAGCCTTTATCTGCTGCTGAGCGGCAAGGGTGGCACCGTGCTCGGCGGCAACATATCCTACGTCGCCGCCGATCACGCGGAGACGGCCGACGGCTACATCTTCCGCTACGCACGCAGACTAGGCGTCGCGCCCGAGCGGCTGGCGGCCGGGGCGCAACGGACGCTGCCGGACGGCAGCATCCTGATCGTGGCTCGCGACATCGAGGAGCAGCGCGCGCACATCGAGCGGGTGCGTCGCATCCTGCTCGGCGGCATGATCGGCGTTGCCCTGCTGGGTCTCGGCAGCGGGCTGCTGCTCAGCCGCCACATCCTGCGCCGCATCGATGCCATGACGCGCGCCAGCCGCGCCATCATGGCCGGCAACCTGTCTGGCCGTATCCCGAGCCGTGGGACAGGCGACGAGCTCGACCGGCTCGCCGGCAGCCTCAACGCCATGCTGGCGCGCATCGAGCGGCTGATGCTCGGGCTGCGCGAGGTCTCCGACAACATTGCCCACGACCTCAAAACGCCGCTCAACCGGCTGCGCAGCCGGGCCGAGGCGGCGCTGCGCGATGAGCGCGGCAGCACGCGTGTGGCGCGAGGGCCTGGAGCGCACCATCGAGGAGGCCGACAACCTCATCAAGACCTTCAACGCGTTGCTGCTGATCGCCAAGCTCGAGGCTGGTGCGCTGGAGCAAAGCCTCGAGCCCATCGATCTTGCCCAGATCGTGCGCGATGTGGCCGATCTCTACGGGCCGGCGGCCGAGGAGGCGGGTTTTGGCCTCAACCTTTCCGTGTCCGGCCGCGTGCCGATCCGCGCCAATCGCCAGCTCGTCGGCCAGGCCGTCGCCAACCTGGTCGACAACGCCATCAAGTATTCCGCCGGCAGTAGCTGCCGGTAGCGCCATTACTGTTGCGCGTGCGCGCCGCCGGACACGACGCCGAAGTCACGGTTGCCGACCGTGGTCCCGGCATCGCCGCCGTCGACCGCGAGCGCGTGCTGAGGCGTTTCGTGCGGCTCGAGGAGAGCCGTTCGCTGCCCGGCACCGGGCTGGGTCTCAGCCTCGTCACGGCCGTGGCGCACATGCACGGCGGAACGCTGCGGCTCGAGGACAACGCACCCGGGTTGCGGGCCGTGCTCGTGCTGCCGCTGGCCTCAGCCGAGCCGGAGGTGCGCACGAGCGAGCCATCTCCAGCTCCCGGTGATACGGTGCACGCATGACAGCGGCAGAGGCGCAGCCCCTCAGCGTGCGCATTTGCACGGCGCCGCGGGCCCACGATCCCGCGGCGCGCCGCCGATCAACTCGCCGATCTTCTCGTTAGCAGCCGCGAGTATCCGCAGCTCGCCCGACTGGACACGCTGCTGCGCGATCGGCTGGTGCGCGATTTGCTCGCCGGTGTGCTCGGCTGCTCGCCCTATCTGTCCGGTCTCATCACGCGCGACCCGGCCCGCCTGCTGCGCATTCTCGAGACTGCTCCTGAAGCTCATTTGCAGACGCTCGCCGCCGGGCTGGAGTCCTCCGTTACTGCTGCGCCGTCCTTCGCCGAGGCCATGCGCTCCCTCCGTCAATACAAGGCCGAGGTGGCGCTGCTCGTCGCGCTCTGCGACCTGGGTGGCGTCTGGTCCGTTATGCAGGTCACGGCGGCACTCACCGCCGCAGCTGATGCTGCAGTTGCCGTCGCGGTGCGTTTCCTCTTCGCTCAGGCCACCACGCGTGGCGACTGGCTGAGCCCCGACGCTTCCGCGCCCGATGCGCGCACTGGCTATATCGTGCTCGGCATGGGCAAGTACGGTGCGGGCGAGCTGAACTACTCCAGCGACATCGACCTCATCGTCTTCTTCGATCCCGATTTGGCGCGCGTCAAACCCGGCCTCGAGCCGCTCGCTTTCTTCGTGCGCATGACGCGCGACCTCGTGCGCCTGCTGCAGGAGCGCACCGGCGACGGCTACGTCTTCCGCACTGATCTGAGGCTCAGGCCGGATCCCGGCGCCACCCACGTCGCCATGTCGATCCCGGCCGCGCTCAACTACTACGAGAGCTACGGCCAGAACTGGGAGCGCGCCGCGCTCATCAAGGCGCGCGCCGGTTGCCGGCGATCTCGCCGCCGGTCATGCCTTCCTCGACGAGCTGGCCCCCTTCATCTGGCGCAAGTACCTCGACTTCGCCGCCATCGCCGACATTCACGCCATGAAGCGGCAGATCCACGCCTTCAAGGGCTTCGGTGAGATCGCGGTCGCGGGCCACAACATCAAGCTCGGGCGCGGCGGCATCCGCGAGATCGAGTTCTTCGCCCAGACGCAGCAGTTGATCGCGGGAGGCCGCCAGCCCGACCTGCGCGTGCCGCAGACGCTCGCGGCGCTCGTGAAGCTCTCCGCGCGCGGCTGGATCAAGCCCGAGGTGGAGAGCGACTTGACGGACGCCTACCGCGTCCTGCGCACGATCGAGCATCGCCTGCAGATGATCGCCGACGAGCAGACGCAGACGCTGCCAGCGGCAGATGAGGATCTGGAGCGTGTTGCGAAATTCACGGGCTTCGATGATACGGCCGCATTTTCCGCGGCGCTGACGGCCGAGCTGACGCGCGTGCAACGCCACTACGCTGCCCTGTTCGAGGACACGCCCGAGCTCACTCGTGGCGGCGCCAACATGGTGTTCGCCGGCGAGGCCGATGATCCCGTCACCGCGGCGGCGCTGTCTGAGATGGGCTTTTCCAACCCGTCCCAGGTCATCGCCTCAGTGCGTGGCTGGCATCACGGCCGCTATCCCGCCGTACGCAGTCCGCGCTCACGAGAATTGTTGACGGAAGTGCAGCCGCTGCTGATCGACGCGCTGGCCAAGACCGCCGACCCGGATCTCGCCTTCATCAGCTTCGACCGTTTCCTGTCCGAGTTGCCGTCCGGCGTGCAGCTTTTCTCGCTGCTGCGTGCGAACCCGAGCCTGCTGCGCCTCGTCGCCGAGATCATGGGCTCCGCTCCGCGCCTGGCCAGCATCCTGAGTCGCCGCCGGCGCGTGCTCGATGCCGTGCTCGACCCGGGCTTCTTCGGCAGCCTGCCCGGCCCGAATGTGCTCGCGGCCATGATCGATACCGAGGTCGGCGGTGCCGCCTCGTTCGAGGAGGCGCTGGATCGCGCCCGCGTCATCGGCAGCGAGCAGGCGTTCCTCATTGGCGTGCGCGTGCTGTCCGGGACCATTGGCGCGGGCCAGGCCGGCGGCGCCTATGCGATGCTCGCCGAGCGACTGATCGCCGCCCTGCAGGAACGCGTCGAGGAGCAGCTCGAGCGTGTGCACGGGCGCGTCCCTGGCGGTGGGGCGGTCGTGCTCGCCATGGGCAAGCTCGGCGGGCGCGAGATGACGGCGGCGTCCGATCTCGACCTCATTCTCGTCTACGATTTCGATGCAGAAGCCACGCTGTCGACCGGTTTGAAGCCGCTCGCCACCAGCCAGTATTATTCGCGCCTGACGCAGCGCCTCGTCAGCGCGCTCACCTCACAGACGGTCGAGGGCCGGCTCTACGAGGTCGACCTTCGCCTGCGCCCCTCGGGCCAGAAAGGCCCGCTTGCCGCCCAGCTCTCGGGCTTCGTGCACTACCAGGCAACGAACGCCTGGACCTGGGAGCACATGGCGCTGACACGCGCTCGCGCCATCAGTGGCACGCCTGAGCTGCGCGCGCGCGTCGAGGCGGCCATACGTGATGTGCTGCTGCGCCCGCGCGATTTGCAAAAGCTTGCCGCCGACGTCCGCGACATGCGTCGTCGCATCGAGCAGGAGAAGGGCACCGAGGACATCTGGGACTTGAAGCAGGTACGCGGCGGCCTCGTGGATCTGGAGTTCATCACCCAGTATCTGCAACTCGTCCACGCGCCCAGCCATCCCGAGATTTTGGACCAGAACACCGTTCAAGCCTTGCGCAAGCTGGCCGAGGCCGGCCTCTTGCCTCCGGCCCATGCCGACGTCCTGATCCCGGCCGCGCGCCTCGTCAACAACCTGACGCAGGTCTTGCGGCTGTGCCTGGAAGGGCCCTTCAATCCCGAGACCGCGCCAGACGGGCTCAAAGACCTGCTCGCGCGCGCCGGCGAGGTGCCCGATTTCACGCGCCTCGAGGGGGCATTGCGCGCGACGCTCGCCGAGGTGGCGGGGCTTTTCGACATCATTGTTGCCTGATTACTGCGCCGGCGACGGATCGGGGTGCGCTCCAGCGTTGCTAGGCCCAGTGGATGGGCAAGGAAGGCCCGGACCGGCGGGGGTCCGGTCCGGATGCGAGGAGTTTCTATGTCCAAACGCAAGACAGTTCTGATCATTGCCGGCGCGCTGCTGACCGTCGGCGCGGTGGCAGCGATCTCGGCCCCCGGTGACCGCGGCCACCGCATGGGCCCGATGTTCGGCGGCTGGGGTGATGGGGCCATGGGCGGCAAGGGCCGCTGGTCGCGCCAGCCCATGACCGAGGTGGAGTTCGACGCCAACACCCGCGCCCGCTTCGCTCGCCTTGACAGCAACAGCGATGGAGTCATCGATGCCTCCGAGATCGAGGCTGCGCTGGCGCAGCGTGCGGCCAGACACGGCAACCGAGGTGAGCGCACGGGCGAGCGCCTGTTGCGCCGTTTCGATGCTGACCGTGACGGCAAAGTGACCAAAGACGAATTCATGAAGGACGTGGGCGCGCGCTTCGCCGAGCTCGACCTCAACAACGATGGCCGCATCACCGAGGAGGATCTGCCGCCGGCCATGCGTGGCCGCGGTATTCTGACCGGCAACGCCGACACCCCGAGGCGCGGAATTGGCCGTCGCGTCTTCACGCTGCTGCGCGAGGCGGATGCCAACAAGGACGGTGTCATCACCCGCGACGAAGCCTTGGCCGCCGCCGAGCGGCGTTTCGCTGGGCTCGACCGCAACAAGGATGGCGCTCTCGACAAGGCCGACGGTGATGTGCTGCGCAAGGAGACAGCGGACTATCGCGTCCAGCGCTTCATGCATCGCTACGGCGCCGATCGTGACGGCAAGGTGACAAAAGACCAGTTCTTCGCCAAGGCCAAGGAGCGCTTCGCCCGCCTCGACCGCGACGGGGACGGCACCCTCTCGCGCGGTGAGCGCGGCCGGCATAAGGGCCATCGCGGGCATGGACGCGGTGGACCGGAGCATGAAACCCCGGCGGAGCAGGGCGATCCCGCTCCGCGGAATAAGTAGCGTGCGGGCGGCGTATCCCGATCCGCACCCGGCAGACTGCGATTTGCTGTGTCGGATCGGGATGCTGCCGTTATTATCGGCAGGTCCGGTCAGTGGCCCCTCGCCCTGCGGGGCCGCGAGCTGGAAACACGAGGGGCCGGAAATGGCCGTCGCGCATGAGGATGGCATTGGCATTGAAGGGCGAGCCTGGGCCGGGCGCGCGGGATGGCGAAGACGCCAGCCTGCTGACGCGGCTCGCGCGGGCCGATGCCGGTGCATTTCGCATGCTCGTCGATCGGCATTTGCCACATGTCCTGGCCGTCGCACGGCGCATGCTGCGCGACGACGCCGAGGCTGAGGATATCGCCCAGGAGGCGTTGTTGCGTCTGTGGCGCAACGCAGCCTCGCTGGAGCTAGGACCGGGAGGCTTGCGCCCGTGGTTGACGCGCGTGACCTCGAACCTGTGCATTGATCGCATGCGTGCCAGTCGCAATACCAGTGTGGTGGAGGAGGTACCCGAGCAGCCGGTGGCGGCGGGGCAACTGCGCAGTCTCAGCGAGCGCGAGCTGTCGGGGCGGGTCGACGCTGCGCTGAAGGAGCTGCCCGACCGGCAGCGGCTGGCATTGACCCTCTTCCACTATGAGGGCTTGAGCCAGATCGAGGTGGGGCAGATTCTCGGCGTCTCCGACGAGGCGGTGAAGTCGCTGCTGGCGCGGGCGCGGCGCACGTTGAAGACGGTTTTGAAAGACGACTGGCAGCAGTTGCTGCCGGACGAAGGCACATGAGAGGCAAGGCGGACGTCTTGATATTGGCATGACACACGATCGGTCGAAATCCGGGCTCGACGAGCTGCAGGGCCTGCTCGAGACCTATGGCGCGGACATGAGGCGCTGGCCGCAGGCGGCGCGCACACGTACGGAAGCCGTCCTCGGCGCCGACCGGCAGGCGGCCCACATGCTGGCCGAGGCCAAGGCGCTCGATGCGGTGCTGGCGCGTGCGCCACTGCCGGCGTCCGAGCGTCATGCGGTCCTGGCCGACCGCATCGTCGCTGAAGCGCGCAGCCGCGCGCCGGAGGTTATCGGCGCCGGCGCTGGCGGGTCGTCGGGCATCGTCATTCCCTGGCCGAGGGCCGCTCGGCGTACAGCGCGCGAGCCTGTGGCCGCGATTGCGCATAGAGCGCCGTGGCGGGCTGCAGGTCTTCTGGCCGCATCGTTGGCGCTGGGTGTATTCATCGGTGCGCTCGATCTGGCGCCTGCGTCCGTCGATCAACTCATGACGGCGGTCGAGTACGATACTGATTTGGATCAGTTGGCGGCTGCGATGGCCAGCGACGGACTGGCCGCGGTGCTCGATGAGGATCTGCTATGACGGATCGCGCATCGGAGGCGGCATCTGAGGCCCAACGCTCGCCGCGCTGGATCAAGATTGCGCTCGTCGCCTCGCTGGCGCTCAATCTGCTCATTCTCGGCACCATCGGCGGCTCGATCTGGGCCTCTCGGCACGGCCCCGCAGTTACCGGGCGCAGCGGCGGGCCTCATATGCTGGGTTTCACGCGTACGCTGCCATACGAGCGCCGTTTCGAGATCTGGAAAGTCACCCGCCATGAGCTGCGCGCGCTGCGCCCGTTGCGCAAGGACGTGCGCCGGGCGCGCGCGCAAGCGCGGGCCGTGCTGATGGCTCAGCCGTTCGACAAGCAGAAGTTTGCCGAAGCACAGACGCGCGTGTTCGAGGCCGAGATGGCCTTCCGCCGTGAAGCGCAGGTCTTGTTTGTGGCCATCGCGGCTGTGCTCACGCCCGAGGAGCGCGCCGCCTTCGCCAAATGGCAGCCTCTCCGGCGGGGCGCACGCCAGCGCGATGCGTCTGCCGGCTTCGGCCCGGTGCAGCGTTAGACCAGCAACTCGATCAGCTTCCAGCGGCTTTGCGGACCAGCTACGCGTCGTCCGCCAGTACACGGGGCGAGGGGCAGCGCGTCATCAGGGTGTGCTCAGGACGACTGTTGTTGACAAGGCACACAGACGAACCAATCGAGCCTGACGGCTGGATCTCGCGGCCCGCCAAACACATTGGACGTATCAATCGTCTAAAGTGATTCACATTGAGAATTCGCCGCGTTTCGTGTTCCGATCCAACCGTGGAGGACACCCATGAAGCTCTTGTCGGCAGGCCTTGCAGGTGCAGCGTTGGCCGCAGCGCTTGCCATGGCTCCGGTCCACCAGGCGAAAGCCGATGGCGGCGTGCTGATCGGCGTCGGCGTCTACCTCGGCGTCGATTATGTCGTCGGTCGCAAGTGCCGCATGCACTCCTGGCCGGTCAACATGATCACTAAGGTCGCCTACGGCCTGCACGGCAAGCGCGTGTGCCGCTACAAGCGCTACCACAGCCGCTGGTAGTGAGCGTACGATCTTTGAAATTCTGCGTCCCGGTGGTCGCGTCGCAGACGCGCACCAGCCGGGGCCCTTCCCGCTCGTGGCATGCACGGCGAGCGCAGTGAAGCAACCGCTGCGTGAAAGATCCCGGATAGCGCGCGCGTCGTGCCGAAGGCACGCAAGCAAAAGATCAGTGCGCTTCCGGGAACGCAGGTGGAGAGGCTGGGGCGACTCCGGCTTGAACTGGAAGTCTCCAGAAGATTAGGGCTCAACTCACGCAAACGTCGCCGTCGCCTGCATGGCGACGGTACCCTCCGGGGTCAGCGCCCACAGCTCCGTGCCCTTGCGGTCCGGTGTCGGCCGCCCGGCGAGGCTGAATGGCGCGGTGTCGAACAGCGGCGCCCGCGCGCGTTGTGAGAACGCCATCATGCGCCGGCCCGGCATGTGGTCGCGGGCAAAATCCAACAAGCACTGCTGCGAATAGGGGCCGTGCACTACGAGGCCCGGATAGCCCTCCACGCCGGTCGCATAACCTCGGTCATAGTGGATGCGATGTGGATTGAACGTCAGCGCCGAGTAGCGAAACAGCGACACCGGGTCGGTCTCGATGGTGCGTAGCCATGGCAGTCCAGCTGGCGGCATCTCGCGCTTGGGCGGCGCGCCGCCTTGTCCTGCCGCCACCTCCTGACGGAACACCGTGTGCGCCTCCTCGATCACGGCCAGTCCGCGTGGCGTGAAGACGCGCCGCGTTTGCGTCACGAAGATGAGGTCGCCGGTGCCGCCCGAGCGCAGCGAGATGTCGGTCAGCTCCGTCTCGCGCCGCAACTTGTCACCCACGCGAATGTCGCCCGGAAATTTCAACCCGGCGCCGGCATACATGCGGCGCGGAAACGGCATCTTCGGCAGCAGGCCGGAGCTCGTGGGCAAGCCGTCGGCGCCGAGCGTTGCCTTGCGCGACATCTGCGGAAAATAGGCGAGGTGCCAGCCTGGTTGCACGATATCGCCGTCCTTGGGTAGCGGCTCGTCGCGGTCGAACGTGACGATCATCCCGCCGAGCGGGCCCGCCGTCGCCAGGTCGTGCTCCTCGATCGTCTTGCCGATGTGTTTGCGCAGCGCCTCAATGTCGACTTTCATGTTGGCCCACCGTCTACCACGAACGCCGGCAGCGTCAGCCCTTCCTTCACACGCTCGAAGGTCACGCGCACTGGCAGCCCGATCCTGATGTCCTTGTCGGTCAAACCACGCAGAGGCGCCTGCAGGCGTACGCCCTCGTCGAGATCGACCGTCACCAGCACATACGGCAGCTCGGCTTTGAAGCCGGGATTGAAGGCATGGTGTGCCACTGTCCAACTGTGCACCTTGCCCTTGCCGCTTGCCTCGATCCACCGCACCTCGAACGAATAGCAGGCATCGCACAGCGGCTGCGGATAGTGCCGTACCCGCCCGCAATTCCCGCACGCTTGCAACACCAGGCGTCCCGCGTTGAGCGCATCCCAATAGGGCTTGGACTCCGGCGTCGGCTCGGGCACCGGCTTGAGGTAGGCTTCCGCGGTCATGCTCATCCCCTGCGCATAATGGCGATGGAGCCATCGCCCATGTCGCCGTAGCCGGTGACGACACCGATCTCGGCGTCCTTCACCTGTGCCTTGCCGGCTTCACCACGCAACTGCCGCGTCAGCTCGATCACGTGGTTGACGCCGGCCATGTGCGCCTGGCTCAGCAATCCGCCGTGCGTGTTGAGCGGCAGCTTGCCGTCGAGCGAGATGGTGCCGTTCATGACGAAGTCGCCACCTTCGCCCTTCTTGCAGAAGCCCATGTCCTCGAGCTGGCACAGCACGATGTAGGTGAAGCAATCGTAGACTTCCGCCACATCGATGTCGGCGTGTGTGACGCCGGCCATGCCGAAGGCCTTGGGCGCCGCCTTGGCGAGGCCGAGTCGCGTCAGATCGGGCCGCTGCGTAATCGCGCTGGGTGAATCCGGGTGGCCCTCCGCCACGCCCATGACGATCACGGGCCGCTGCTTCATGTCGCGCGCGCGATCGGCTCCGCTCACCACGATGGCGCAGCCGCCGTCGCTCTCCAGCGAGCAATCGAAGAGCCGCAGCGGATCGGCGATCATGCGTGAGTTCTGATGCTCCTCCACGGTGAGCGGCTTCGTCATCATGCCGCGGCCGTTGAGCAGCGCGTGCGTGCGCGTGTTGACGGCGATCTCGGCCAGATGCCGGCTGGCGGTGCCGTAGAGCTCCATATGTCGTCGTGCCATGGGCGCATAGAGCTGTGCCGGCGCGATGGCGCCCAGCGGCATCTCGAACTCGCCGATGGTGCGGAACTGCGGCATCTGCTGCACGCGCGTGGCGATGCGCCCGCCCGAGGCGCCGTTGCGGCCGATCGGAAGCAGCACGTGGTTGCAGATTCCGGCGCTGATCGCCGCAATCGCGCATTGCACCGCCGCCACGCAGCTCGCCCCACCCATGGGCGTGGACGCCGAGAATCGCAGGTCCGGGATGCCGAAATTGGTGATGAAATCTTCCGCCACTACGGCGCTCGGCGCATAGGCGATGATGCCGTCGATGTCCTTGGGGGTAAGTCCCGCATCATCGATGGCTTTCAGCGAGGCCTCGAGCTGCAGCGCCAGCACGCTCTTGCCCGAGGCGCGCGAATAGGCCGTCTCGCCGACGCCGGTAATGGCGCCCTTCTCTTTGAGCGACATGAGTTCGCCTCCTCCGCTGGATGCGGCTTTGCGGCACCGCTTGGACTAAATATCCCGCGCCTGCGCACGCTGCGTCAATCGACCGTGCGCAACATCCGCGAATGTCATCCCATTGCCAACTATTCGTGATCAGCGGGACCACGATGATACTTTCCTTTTGGTCACGACTGCCTATGTTGCCCGCATGACATCCACTGACGGCATGACAGCCGCGGACGCCGATGCGTCCGCGGGCGGGCAGCTTTTTCGCACCGAGCTGATCGAGACGATCCGGCTTGCGGCGCCGATGGCGCTCACTCAGCTCGGACAGGTCACCATGATGACCACCGATCTGGCGCTGCTCGGCCGCCTCGGGGATGCAGTCGTCGCTGCGACCGCGCTCGCGCACACCGTCCTTTTTGCCTCGTTCACGCTGGGTATGGGTCTCGTTGGCGCCGTTGCGCCGCTGGCCTCTCAAGGCTTCGGAGCACGTCAGCCGCGCATGGTGCGGCGCGCCCTGCGTGTCGGCTTGTGGGCGGCGCTCATCGCCGGTGTTCCGTTCACCGCCATCCAGCTGTGGGGTGAGGATATCCTCCTTGCCCTTGGTCAGACGCCCGAAGCCTCGGCTCTGGCGGGCCGCTATTTGCTGGGCCTCGGCTGGTGCCTCATTCCCGCCTGGGCCTTCATGGCACTGCGCAACTTCATGAGCGCAGTGAATCGTCCTGAGCCGGCGCTGTGGATCACGCTCGCCGCCATCCCTGCGAATGGGATCCTCGCTTACGCGCTGATCTATGGCGCCTTCGGCCTGCCCGAGCTCGATCTGCTGGGCGCTGGGCTGGCGACGACGCTGGTCAACGTCGGCATGTGCGTGGCCGCCGTATGGGTGTGCTACGCGCGCCATCCCTTCAAGAAGTATCGCGTGCTCGGTCGCTTCTGGCGGCCCGACTGGTCTTTGTTCGGCAAGCTGCTTCAAGTCGGCCTGCCGATGTCCGGGTCCTTCCTGCTCGAGTTCGGCGCCTTTGCCGCCGCAGCTTTGGTCATGGGCAACATTGGCACCACGGCCCTTGCCGCGCACCAGATTGCCCTGCAGACGGCCGCCGTGATGTTCATGGTGCCGTTCGGCATCTCGCTCGCCGCCACGGTGCGTGTCGGTCAGGCTGTCGGGCGTCGCGATGCGGAGGCGACGCGGCGTGCCGGCATGGTCGCCATCGGGCTCGGCGTCGTGTTCATGGCGGGCGCCACGGCACTCGTCGCGCTGACGCGGCATCACATCCCGTTGCTGTTTCTGGGCTCCAACTCCACGGCGGCTGCCGAGACCGTCGCGCTTGCGGCGCTGTTGTTGCTGCTCGGCATGAGCTTCTTCATCGCCGACGGCGTGCAGACGGTTGCGGCCGGCGCGCTGCGCGGCCTCAACGACACCACCGTCCCGCTGATCTTCGCCGCCGTCAGCTTTTGGCTGATCGGCTTTGCCGGCTGCCTGTGGCTGGCGTTCCCGATGGGCTGGGGCGCGGTCGGCGTCTGGATCGGGCTATCTGTCGGGCTCGCCGTTTATGCGGTGCTGTTGGTGTGGCGGTTCCATCTGCTGACGACGCGTGGCTACCTGCCCGACGTGCCGGCGGCAGCCTAATTCGGCGCGCGCAGCCGCACTCGACTTTCCGCAACTCGCCATGTGTGCGGCCCGGCTGTTTCGTGTCCCCGGCCTGCCTGCAACTTGCCTATTGCATTCTGAATTCAGAATTCTATAATGCTGCCTCAGGAGCACGGCTGAGGTACAACTCGTGGCCCTGGACCCGCTCAAGTCTGCACCCGATCTCATCGCCCAGGTCCACGATCGGCTGCTGGCTGCCGTGATCGACGGCACACTCGCTGCTGGCGAGCGCCTGACCCAGGAAAGCGTTGCGCTGCGGCTCGGTGTCTCCCGCCAGCCTGTCAGCCATGCTCTGCAACTTCTCAAGCACCGCGGGCTGCTGATCGAGCACGGTAAGCGGGGACTGGCTGTCGCCCCCATCGACGCGCAGCGTATCCGCGACCTGTACCAGGTGCGTGAGGCGCTCGAAGGCTTGGCCGCCAATCTCGCTGCCCACCGCGCCAGGGCCGGTCTCATCTCAGACAAGGAACGTGCGCAAGCCGCTGATGTTCTCGCCCGCGGTAAGGCGCTCGGCGCTCACGCCACCATCAGCGATTTGGTGCAGGCCGACGTCGCATTTCACTCGGTGTTGCATTGCTTATCCGGCAATGCCGCCATTGCCGAGACCGTGGCCGACGAGTGGCCGCATTTCATGCGCTCGATGGGCCTCGTGCTGATCGAGACGGATGTTCGCCACCGCGTGTGGTCGGAGCACATGGCCATCCTCGACGCTGTCCTCGGCGGCAGACCGTCCGACGCCGAGCACCTTGTTCGCCGCCACCTGTCCCGGGCACGGGAAGACACTGCAAGACGGCTGGAGCAGAAGACCGTCTCAAACTGACAGCCACGCCGAAGTAACAGGAGGAATGCATGAAACTCACACCGCAACAGCTCAAAGACTTCGACGAGCAGGGCTACATTGTCATGCAGGACTGCTTCTCCGATGCGGAGATGGCGGTGTTGCGTGCGGAAGCGGAGGAAATCTACAAATCCAGCCGTGAGGAAGTCTGGCGCGAGAAGTCGGGCGCTCCGCGCACAGCGTTTGCCGCCCACACCTACAACGAGGCATTCGGCATCCTTGGCCGCCACCCCCGCCTGATCGAGCCGCTGGAGCAGTTCTTCGGCGAGCCGGTCTACATGCATCAGTTCAAGATCAACGCCAAGGCGCCGTTCGACGGCGAGGTCTGGCAGTGGCATCAAGATTATGGCACCTGGAAGCGCGATGACGGAATGCCCGAGGCGCGGGCCATGAACATCTCGGTCTTTCTCGACGAGGTGATGCCCATCAACGGACCGCTGATGTTCATTCCCAAGAGCCACAAGCAGGGCACGCTCGCCGCCGGTCACGACAAGGCCACCACCAGCTATCCCCTATGGACACTCGATAACGAGACCGTGACGCGCCTTGTCAATGAAGGCGGCATCGTCGCACCCACCGGCAAGCCCGGCACCGTGCTCATGTTCCACGGCAACCTGGCGCACGCCTCGCCGGCCAACATCACGCCCTATCCGCGCAAGATCGTCTATCTCACTCTGTGCGCGGTCTCCAACCACATCACGCAGTTCAAGCGGCCGGAGTTCATCGCCCACCGCGACTTCACGCCGATCAAGGCCTGCGCCGACAATGCGCTGACCGAATATGCGCGCCGCTACAAGGTGGCAGCGGAGTAGGGCAGGGCGAATAGCCTCTGTGCCTCCTTCCTCTCCCGTTGAAGCGGGAGAGGAACGGCCACAGGGCGATATGCTGCGCCGACGATCACCCGAGCTTGCCGACCTGCTTCTCCAACAGCGACCAGGCTTCGTCGCCGAGCTTCTCGCGCCATTCCTTGTAGAAGCCGGCCTTGCTCAACAGCTCGCGGAAGCTCTGCGTCTCGGCCGTGTTGAAGCTCATGCCCTTCTTCTCGAGGTCGCCCTGCAGCGTGTTGTTCAGCTGCGCGAGCTCGGCACGCTGCGCGAGCGCGCCCTCGTTGAAGGCGCGCGCCACGACGGTCTTGATGTCGTCGGGCAGGCGGTCCCAGGCGGCCTTGTTGAAGCGTGATCCAGTGGCCGTCCCAGACGTGGTTGGTCATGCGAGCAGAACTTCTGCACCTCGTAGAACTTGCCGGCGTCGATGATCGACATCGGATTTTCCTGGCCGTCGACGACCTTGGTCTGCAGCGAGGTGTAGACCTCGCCGAACTGCATGCTGACCGGATGGGTGCCGAGCGCCTTGAACAGCGAGACCAGCGCCGGCGCGCCGGGCACGCGCAGCTTCATGCCGGCGAGGTCGGCGGCGGACTTGATCGGCTTGATGCTGTTGGTGATCTGGCGGAAGCCGAGATCCCAGATGCGCTCCATCGGCACCAGGCCGACCTTGGCGGCGATCTGGCCGCGCACGAACTTTCCGAGGTCGCCGTCCATCGTCGGCCAGACCTTGTCGTAGCTCGGCGAACGCGAAGCCCATGCCGTTGATGGCCGTCAGCGGCAGGATCGACGCCAGGATCAGTCCGGCCGGCTGGCAGATCTCGATCGCGCCGCTGCGCACCTGCGACAGGAGATCGTTGTCGCCGCCGAGCTGGCTGTTCGGGAAAGACATTGAGCTCCATGCGCCCGTTGGTTTCCTTGCCGATGCGCTCGGATACCGCCAGCAGATGCTTGTGGAACGGATGCACCGCGGGCGTGCTGTGCCCCATCTTGTATTCGAACTCGGCCGCGTGCGCGGGCGCGGCAGGACCGCGGCGGCGCCGAGCGCCGCGGTCGAGGCGATGAGCGCGCGCCGCGTCAGTCTTCTGATGTCTTCGTCATGTCGTTCCTCCCGTTGTTTCTGTTTTCAGGGCCGAGGCCCGAGCTCACAGAAAGCCGATCGAGATCCAGGGAATCGCGGCGACGAAGACCAGGCCGACCATCAGCGCCGCCAGATAGGTCCAGATGTGGGGCAGTGCGCGGTCGGCGTCGCAGCCGCCGATCGCGCACGACGCGTAGTAGCCGATGCCGAACGGCGGCGCGAACAGGCCGACGCCCATCGCCAGGATCGCGATCATGGCATAGTGCACCTCGTGCACGCCGACCTCGCGCGCGATCGGGAACATCAGCGGACCGAACAGCACGATCGCCGGCAGGCCTTCCAGCACGCTGCCGAGCACGATGAACACCAGGATCGAGATGCACGATGAACGACCACCGTCCGCCCGGCACCTGGCGCGATCGCGTGCGCCAGGTTCTGCGAGAAGCCGGACTGGGTGATGGCCCAGGCCATCGCGGTGGCGGCGCCGACGATCAGCAGGATCGCGCCCGACAGCGACGCGGTCTGCACCAGCATCGGCGCGAGGCGCGACCAGTCGAACTGGCGATAGATCAGGAGGCCGACGATCAGCGAATAGACGATGCCGATGGTCGAGACCTCGGTCGCGGTCGCCACGCCTTCGATCACCGAGCTGCGGATGACGAAGGGCAGCGCCAGCGCCGGCAGCGGCGATGAGGAAGCTCCGGCCGATCTCCCGACCGCTCGGCGCGCGCCGGCAACGGCCGCGTGTCCCGGCGCGAGCGCCACCACACCACCGCGCAGAGCGCCAGCCCGAGCACTGCGCCGGGCAGCAGCCCGCCGGTGAACAGCGCCGCGATCGACATGCCGGTGACCGAGCCGAGCGTGATCAGGATCAGGCTCGGCGGAATGGTTTCGGTCTGCGCGCCGGTTGCGGCCAGCAGCGCCGCCAGGTCGCCGCGGTCGGCGCCGCGCTGTCTCCATCTCGGGAAACAGCGCCGGCGCGATCGCCGCCATGTCGGCGGCCTTCGAGCCGGAGATGCCCGAGACCAGATACATCGCGGCGACCAGCACGTAGTGCAGCCCGCCGCGCACGTGGCCGAGCAGGTTGGCGAGGAAGCGCACCATGACCGCCGCCATGCCGGTCATCTCGATCAGCAGGCCCGAGGAACACGAACAGCGGGATCGAGAGCAGGATCAGATGCGACATGCCGGCGTCGAGCCGCGCCACCAGCACCGAGGTCGAAACCCGCGTCGCCAGAGCGCAGGTAGCCGAGCGTCGCCAATGCCGAAGCAGAAGGCGATCGGAATGCCGGCGAATACGGTCAGCGGCACGAGCACCAGGAAGAAGATGACCAGGTTGAGACGGCCGAGCCCGATCAGGATGGGCGTTGCGAGCCACAGCAGCAGGCAGACCGCAGCGACAAGCGCCAGCGCCTGCAGCATTTCGCGGCGCGGCTGGTCGAGGATGCGCAGCAACGCCAGCACGATCATCAGCCCGATCCCGATCGGCATGGCCAGTGTGCGCCAGGTCATCGACACCTCGAGCGTCGGCGTGATGACGATCGTACTCGAGCTCGACGTGCTTGATCGCAGGCCGGCAGGATCATCACCAGGAAGGCGAGGCTGGCGGCGAGCGCGATCGCCTCGAGTCGCTGCTGCGCCGCAGTCGACAGCTTGTTCACGAGCGTCGTCATCCGCAGGTTCTCGCCGCGACGGAACGCCAGCGCGCTGCCGAGCACCGCGAGCCACAGGAACAGGATCGATGCCAGCTCGTCGGACCACACGAGCGGGCGATGGAACACGTAGCGCGCGAGGATGCCGACGAACAGGATGACGATCTCGGCGACCACCAGCACGGCGGTTGTCGCTTCCAGGAACCGCCGATGCGCGCGATCGAGACGCGCGGCCAAACCGTGCTCGATCGCAACGGATTTCTCAGCCACGGCGACCTCCGAGGCCTTGGCGACGAAGTGCCGCCAGCTCGCGATTGTAGCGCGCGGCGTCCTCGTAGAACGGCGAGTGGCCGCAATCGTCGTAGCAGCGAGATCGACAGCGCCCTTGATCGCAGCCGCAGTCATCTCGGCGGCACGCGGCAGGATCAGCTTGTCGCGCCGGCCATGCGTGATGAGCGTCGGCACCGTGACTGCCGGCGAATGCCTTGCGCACCAGCCGCCGGATCGGTTGACCAGCCGCCGATCGCATCGCGGACCTCGAACGGCAGCATGAAGTTGATAGGCGACCGCCGCGATGAAATCCGGCTCCGTCGGCTGCTTCTCGTAGCAGGCACGCAGGAAGGCCACATAGTCGGCGATGCGGCCCTGCGAGGTCGCGCGACGTGTCCTCCTGCATGGCCTTCGAGCGCCGGGCCGACGATGCTCGGGTCCTCGATCGGCCGCGTGGAAAGGAAATTGATGCCGCCGAGACGCACGTCGCCATGGTGCATGAGGTAGTGCCGCAGGACGCGCCCGCCGAGCGACCAGCCGACCAGCACCGGCCTGCGCAGACGTTTGGCGGCGATGACCGCATGCACCTCGTCCGCCCACCGCTTGCCGTCCTGGTAGTAGGCCGGATCCGAGCGGCTTGTCGGATAGGCCATGCCCTCGAGGATCGTAGGCGATGATCCGAAACCGGCCCGACAACTCGCTGTCGATCTGCCGCCTGAACGACAGCATCGCTTTGCGCGAGACCGGGAATGAAAAGGATCTCCGGCCCGTCAGGATTGCCCCATTCGCCGACGGAAATCGACACGCCGTCCGGCGCGAGCACACGCTGCAACTCATGCGGGCGCGATGTGGCCGTCACAGGCGTTTCCCCAAAGGCGGTATCGATTTGCTCTTCTTCAGTAATAACTAGCGTATTTGCGCTTCGATGACGCAAGAAAAGTTTTGCTTCTCAGCGGAGCATTCAGCTCCTTCCCGCGAGGACGAGACGAGGGCGCGCCGTGCGCGCGGTCCATTCACTGCGCCATCAACCATCGCTCCAGCGCCTTCACGCCGGCTACGCCACCGGTGACGATGGCCGCGAACGTGAGGAACGAGCCGAGCGCCAAAGTCGAAACGCCGGTGATGCCCTGGCCGATGGTGCATCCGAGCGCCATGACACCGCCGGCGCCCATCAGCATTGCACCCATCAGGCTCCGCAGCATGTCGCTGGTGTCGGCGAAACCGGTCACGCGGTAACGACCCTTCGCCACGGCCACGAGAAACGCGCCGAGGATGGCGCCGAACACCGTTGCCACGCCGAAGCCCGGCAGACGTGCGGCCGTGTACCGCTCCAACCACTCGATGGCGTCCGCCGTGGGCCGCACGTAGGTGAGCGAGATCGGTTGTGTCGGCCGGTCGGACATTTCGTCGAAGGCCAGCCCCGTCAGCGCCCAGCCGGCGACAGCACACAAGCCGATGCCGATCCCAGACCAGATGTGCACGGGCGAAGTGCGGAAGCCCGCGCCACCGAAGCAATAAGCGAGAACGGCGGCGATGACGACCGCGCTCGCCACCAGCCTGCCCGTACCCGCGGTCGCGCCGAACGTTCCGGCAAGAATATCGCCGAGGCCCTGCGTCGGCGCCGCAAGCGCCATGCTGGTCGTCTGTTCCAGCGCCGCCCTGAGCGGTCCCAGGATGCCGCCCATGGCCATGTAGGCGAAGATCCCGAGCACCAGCAGCACCATCAGCGCGCGCAGATCGCCGCCGCCGACGCGCGCCAGGTTGCGGCTGGGGCAACCGCCCGCGAACACCATGCCGAAGCCGAACATCAGCCCGCCGGCGATGTTCCCAGTCCAATTGAGCGTGGGCGACAGATACATCGATGCGGCGAGATCGACCGCCCCGACCCAATGCAGAATCTGCGCGCCCAGCAGTGCGGTCGCGGCTGCCAGCAGCCAGGCCCGGAAGCGCCGCCAGTCGCCCAGCGTCACGATGTCGGAGATCGCGCCCATGGTGCAGAAGTTGGTGGCGAAGACGATGGCCCCGAAGGCCATGCCGATGACGAGGCCGCCGATCGCCAGCCAAACCGGTCCGTTCGCCGCGATTATGTCGCGCAACGCGCTCATGCAAGCACCCTGACTGAAGAAACCGGCTTCGCGACCTCTGCCGCCAGACTGTACGCCGACCAACCGTACACGCGCCGATTTCGCACCCCAATATACGAAACCGGCATCCCCTTCAATGCGCATCAGGTCTGCGGCGTCGCAGGCCTGTTATCCCCATTTCCGGCGCTGCGATGTGGGTATTGTCGGCTCCTTCCACTATCATGAGCTTTCGCTCTGCCTACCGCATCCCTTTCCCATTGGCCCGAGCCTTGACGACACAGATCGCCTCGCCTCCCATTTTTGCCAATCGGCGCGCGGCGCTTGCCATCGGCGGGCTCGGCATGACGCAGATCATCGGATGGGGCACGGCGTTCTCGCCCATCACGATTTTCGGCACAGTCATGGGCGAGGAGCTGGGCATGGCGCGGGAGGTCGTGTTCAGCGGCATTACCCTCATGCTGCTGGTCAGCGCCGCGCTGGCGCCTCGCATCGGCCGCATCGTCGATCATCGCGGTGCGCGGCCGGTGATGATGGTCGGCTCCGTTATCGCCACGCTCGCCATGCTGGCGATGTGGGCCGCGCACGGCTATGTCTCCTACTACTTCGCCTGGGTGCTGATCGGCATCGCCATGCCGATGATGCTCAGCAACACGGCACTGCCCGGCGTGGTGCAGGTCGTGGGCTCGAACGCGCGGCGCGCCATCACCGCGCTCATGCTCATCAACGGCCTGACCTCGACCGTGGCTTTGCCGGCGTGCGCTTGGCTCCAGGCACGCATCGGCTGGCGTGACAGCTACCTGATCTTCGCGGCCCTGCACATTTTCGTCTGCCTGCCGATCCATGCGCTGGTCCTGCGCCGGCCGAGCGGTGACGTGAGCACGCCCTATGGCTCATCCAGCGCTCCGCCGGCCGAGGGCGTGCTTCCCCCCGAGCGCCGGCGTGCCGCGTTCGTGATGCTGGCGCTGTGGGCGTGCACGGAAGGCCTCATCACCTGGGGGCTCTACATGCAGGTGATCGACGTCTTCAAAGAACTGGGCTTGAGCGGCGTGGCCGCCGTGGCGCTGTGGTCCCTGGTCGGTCCCGCGCAGGCCAGTGCGCGTTTCACCGATCTCGTGTTCGGTGGCCGCTATTCGATCTTCGCGGTGGCGCTTGCCTCGGCGAGCCTCACGTCGCTGAGCTTCATGTTTCTCCTACCGTTCGGCCTGACGCTCACCACTACGGCGCTATTTTGTCTCTGCCTCGGCGTCGGCCACGGGCTGTATGCCGTCGGGCGCAATACGCTGCCGCTGATCCTGTTCGGCGCCAAGCAGTATGGCTACTACATGGGCCTGCTCATGGTGCCGCAGAACATCGTCAACGCCGCTTCGCCCATCATCTTTGCGGCTGCCATCAGCCGCGTGCACCCGGCCGCTGCCCTGGTCCTTGCCGGCGTCGGTGCTGTCACCGGATTTGCTGCGGTGGTGGCGCTCATCCGCGCCTGCCGCGGGCATGGGGCGGTGCATCCGGGCTAGGTCGTCGGGTATTTCCTGGGCGAGGAACGTCCGTCGCGCCGCCAAATCCCGATATCGCTATCTTGAGGTCCGAGGGCGCAGCCAGACCCGGACCTTGCTCTGGCTGTCGGCCGATTGTGCCCGCCGTGTGATTACGACGCGTATGTCGCCATGTGCGGTGGGTCCATCCTTTTGGGGTTCACCCCATTGGACATGCGGGATTATCCGGATTGTGGCGTCGGGTCAGTTTGTATTCTCCCTAGGGGTAAGCGGAGGAGGAGCTGGGCAAGTCGGAAAGGTCTAGCCGAGCCACGTTGCGTCGGCAGCTTTCCTGCCTGATCGCCTAAGCCGCTCGAAGACGCGAAATGGACCCCGCAGCGCATGATCAAACTGTCTGCTTCTTGGTGTGCCCCGTGAACGTCCTAGCCAAAGAGATACGACATAACCCCTTGCTCTGGCTGCTAGCGCTCGTACCGGTGGTCTTCATCGCGCACAAAGCCCAGCCCGAAGCACACACGCTGCATTTTGTGCTGTCCGTCCTGGCTATCGTGCCATTGGCCGCTCTACTCAGTCACTCCACCGAATCCGTGGCCGCCAAGACGGGTGATGCGGTCGGCGGTTTGCTGAACGCTACGCTGGGGAACCTGACCGAGTTGGTCATCGCGTTGACCGCGCTTCGCGCTGGGCAATATACGCTGGTAAAGGCATCCATTGCCGGTGCGATTGTCACCAACACGCTGTTCATGCTGGGAGCGTCGTTTCTGCTCGGCGGACTGAAGCACCACGTGCAGGAATACAATCGGGCCGGCGCGCGCCTGCAAGCAGGTCTGCTCTTTCTCGCTACAATCGCGCTGCTGGTTCCCGCGGTCGTCTCTCAAGCCGATTCCGCTGCGGTGTCCGTCGAGAAGTTGAGCCTATGTCTGTCTGTGCTGCTCATCGCCGCCTACGGATTGGGCCTGTTGTTCTCACTCAAAACACATCGCGAGTTGTTCGCCGGCGCGAAACACGCGGAGACAGGCGAAACGCCGTGGCCGTTGAGCTTGGCGCTGGCCACTTTGGTTGGCGTCACGGTGCTGGTCGCGCTGGTGAGCGAGGTATTCGTCGAGTCAGTGCAGCATGCAGCAGCGGCGTTTGGGATGACTCCAGCGTTCGTGGGCTTCATTGTCGTGGCGCTGGTGGGCGGCGCGGCTGAAATGGCCTCAGCGTTTTCTGCTGCGCGCAAAAACCGGCTCGACCTGAGTGTGGGTATCGCTCTGGGCAGCGCGTCCCAAATCGCGCTCTTCGTCGCTCCCGTTCTCGTGCTGCTCAGCTATGTCATCGGCCCAGCGCCGATGGATCTGCAATTCTGGCCGGGCGCGGTGGTCATGATGCTGATCGCCGCTATGACCGCATCCCTCGTGACCAACAGCGGGCGCTCGGCTTGGTTTGTCGGAGCGCTCGTAGTGATGGTGTACCTGATTTTCGCCATGACGCTCTACCTGTTGCCTCCCAGGCTCCAGTGACAGCATGCCTCTAGTCGGAGCGTCTCCCCATGTTGCGCCAGTTTCTCGTGGGCACTGCCATCAGCATTTGTAACATTGCGATCCACGCCGTGGTGACGGTCGCTGTGATATGGGTGGCGCGCATCGCCAGTCAGCGCGCAACGTCGCGTCAATCTCTTCGACTTACTACCGTCATGACTGCAACGGCATCGGTCTTGATGGCTGCGCATTTGGTCGAGGTGCTCACTTGGGCACTTGCTTACGCAGTGGTTCACGTTGTGCCTCCGGGCACTGACTTCACGTATTTCGCTTTCGTAAACTACACGACGCTGGGCTATGGCGACGTGACTCCCGTGGAGCGCTGGCACTTGCTTGGACCGATGACGGCGATGAATGGCGTGCTCTTGTTTGGCTGGTCGACGGCTGTCATTTTTGAAGTGCTGCGGAGAACGCTGACTGGCCTGCGCGGCAAAGGGCAGCGGCGGGAGGCGGGATGATGCCGTGCGTCCAGCGTTAGGCCCCAACTCTAATCGACGATGTGATAGATGGGCGCCTTCTCCAGCTCCCACTTGCCCGTCTCGCGATCGTAGCGGGACAGGGTGAAGCAGTGCCAGTCGGCGTCGTCGAGCTTGGGGTGATCGCCCCGATAGTAGTAGCCCGGCCAGCGCGTCTCCTCGCGGAACATCGTGTGCTGCGTCACCGCCTCCGACGCCAGTACGCGATGGTGCAGCTCCCACGCCCGCTGCAGCTGGTGCAGGTCCTCGGCGCCAAGGTGATCGAGGTCCTCCTTGAGCATGGCGAGCAGCTCCAATCCGCGGTTCAGCAGCGGCGTATTGGTCGTGTAGTGGGCGCTGATGCCGCCGACGTACTCGTCCATGATCTTCTCGAGCCGCTGCAGACCGTGGAGCGGCAGGATGTAGCTCGGCGACACGGTCCCGGCGGTGATCTCGTTCCTGCCGACGCGATAGTTCTCCAGCGGCTGGTAGACGGTTTTCTTGAGGCTCTCGTACTCCGCGCTCGCTGACCTCGGGCTGCTCGCGCCGCAGGTCGTTCACGTAGTTGACCGCCGCCTTGCCGGCGATGCGGCCTTCGGTGAACGAGCCCGAGGAGAATTTGTGCGCGGTACCGCCGATCGTGTCGCCGGCGCCGAACAGGCCGTCGACGGTCATCATGCGGTTGTAGCCCCACTGGTATTCCGCCGGGGCATAGTCCGAGGGCCCGCTCGCCCAGGCGCCGGAGCAGGTCGCGTGCGAGCCCATGACGTAGGGCTCGGACGTGGTCAGCTCGGGATTGGTGAACTTCGGGTCGATGTTCTGCGAGGCCCACACCACCGCCTGACCGATCGTCATGCCGAGGAAATTCTCCCAGCCGACCGTCTCCTTGTGCGGATCCTGGAAGGCCTCCGTCGTGACCATGCGGATCGGGCCGCGGCCGGCCTTGACCTCCTCGAGCAGGGCGTGGTTGCGCAGACAGGTCGGCACCGGATGGCGGTCGATGTAGTCGCCGACCAGCTCCTTGGTGTGATTGTACCACTTCGACTCGTATTCCTCGCCGAAGCCGTTCTGGGTGTAGGTCTTGAGATGCAGGAAGTAGGCGCCGACCGGGCCGTATCCGTCCTTGAACCGCGTCAGGACGATCCGGTTCTCCATCTGGGTCATCTTCGCGCCGGCGAGGATCGGCAGCGCATAGGCCGATGCGCTGCTCCACGGCGCGTACCAGGTCCGCCCCATGCCTTCACCGACCGCGCGCGGCTTGAAGATGTGCGATGCGCCGCCGGCGCACACGATGACGGCTTTCGCGCGAAACACGTAGAAGTCGCCGGTGCGGACATTGAAGCCCACGGCGCCTGCGACCCGATTGCCGTTTCGTGGCGTCCATCAGCAGGTGGGTCACCATGATGCGGTTGTAGACTTCGTTCGCGGCCTTGCGCGCGGCCTCCGCGACGATCGGCTTGTAGCTCTCGCCGTGGATCATGATCTGCCATTTGCCCTCGCGCTGATACCGGCCGGTTTCCGGATCGCGCATGATCGGCAGGCCCCACTCCTCGAACTTGTGCACGGTGGAGTCGACGTGCCGCGCGATGTCGTAGCCGAGGTCCTCGCGCACCAGCCCCATCAGATCGTTGCGCGCGTAGCGCACGTGGTCCTCGGGCTGGTTCTCGTTCCACTGCATGCCCATGTAGCAGTTGATGGCGTAGAGGCCCTGGGCGACGGCGCCGCTGCGCTCGATGTTCGCCTTCTCGACGCAGACGATCTTCAGGTCGCGGCCCCAGTAGTTGGATTCGTAGGTTGCGCCGCAGCCGGCCATGCCGCCGCCGACGACGAGGATGTCGGAATCGACGAATACCGTCTTTCTGCGCGCGAACAGCGCCATCAGACGACGCCCTGCTTGAGCTGGTCGCGCCGCAGCGCGGGCAGCTTGTCGACATTCAGCGCCTCGGGCTCATGCGCGAGCTCCTGCGACTTCATCGCGTCGGCGGCCGGCGCTTCGTAGTCGGCCGGAGACTTGATCGAGCCCCACGGCGTGGTGCGGATCGGCGAGACGAAATTCTTCTCGCGCCCGTCGCGGAACTTGACCTTCCACGAGACGATGCCCTTCTCCTCCTCCCGCAGCACGCGGACGCTGTGGCCGAGCGGCGCGAAGTCGGCATAGCCGCGCACATCGATCGCGTTCTGCGGGCAGGCCTTCACGCAGGAGTAGCACTCCCAGCACATGTTCGGCTCGATGTTGAAGGCGCGGCGGTAGGTCTTGTCGATGTGCATGATGTCGGACGGGCAGATATCGACGCAGTGCCCGCAGCCGTCGCATCTCGTCATGTAGACGAATGTCGGCATGATGCTCCGTTCGCTTTCCTGTCGAAGACGCGTGTTGGTCCTGTCAGTAGTGTCGGGGCTCCCGCCGTGCGCTGCCGAAGATCTCGGGGTTGTCGGCGGGGGCGGGCAGGTTGCTGCGCGAGCCGTTGGCCTCCTCGATGCGCTTCTGGAAGGCAGCGGCCGGCTTGAAGAACATGTGCGAGAACTTGGACCACGGCACGGAGCCGAACAGCACCGTGGTGGCAATGAGGTAGAGGCCGAGGAACACGTTTGACCAACCGGAGCCTGCCGACTGCAGCCACGCCCAGATCAAGCCGAAGGTGACGCTGCCCAGACAGCGACAGGATGAACAGGTCGGCGCGCACGAGGCGGAACGGCGAATTGCCTTCGGCGGAGACGTCGACGCGGATGAAGAACCAGAACCAGTAGCCGCCGACGCAGACCATGAGCGCGCCGAGCGTCCAGAGCAACGGCAGGATCGCCGGCGTTGCGTTACTCGGCGTCGGATAGCAGAACACCATGATGAAGGTCGTGATGACGTAAGGCAAGGAAGCCGTACATCGTCAGCAGGTGGGCTACTCTGCGCCGCGGATTGCAGAACTCACCGGATGCGAGCACATCCTCCACCGCGGTGCGCATGGCCACCGACATCAGCTCGCCACCGGCTATCTGGCGTGACCCCTTCCTCTGCGCCTTGCGCCAGTTGTCGAAGAAGTATGTCGCGCTGCCCTTGTGGACGATGTCGAACAGCGTGCCGCCCGCGACGAGCAGGATCATCGCGACCACATACCACTGCATGACGGACGGAGATACGAGCTGCGAAAGCTCCGCGAAGGGATTGGCGACGAACACTTGGGCTCCCCACTTGGATGCTGCCAACATGCCGCCGTATCGGCGGCAGTGGCCGTAGTGCAACACCAATCAGCTCGCTCGCGACACCAGCGTGCCACGATCAGTGTCCCGCGAAGCATCTCCACACTACGCCAAGCTAGCTACTCGATACTCGCGCCGCAAGCGACAACCATGCGCCAGTCGCGTGGATGCACATTCACGTGTCGGTGTTTTCCGGAACGCTGGACCCCATCGTCCGTTTAGCGCTGCGGTAAGGCGGGCGCAGCGGCACGGTCCAGGGTCAGTGTCATGATTTCCTTGTCCCAGCGTCAGAGCCTGTTGGCAGGCCTTCTCGTTCTCGGTCTGCTCGCGCCGCTCGGTAGCAGCGCTCGTGCCCGCGGCGGAGGTGGCTTCGGCGTCGCGCATGGCGGTTTTTCCGCAGATGCCATTCAGCCCCATCCGGTCGGCATCCCGTCATTGGCGTCGCGCGCCTCGCTTGGCTCAGCTGCCCTATCGCCGGTTGCGGGTGGCACCGGTATGCGATCGGATCCCACGCAGATGGGTCAAGGCAGCCACCGGCATCACCGCCCACCGGCAGGGGGATCACGCGGTTCCGGTACGAGCAAGTCGAGTGCAGCCAGTGCGATCGACCAGTCCGCGATCAGCGTGCCGACACAGACCCAGGTGCCTTCTTCGCCGGCGAACGCGGGGCGCAATCCGGCCCTGACCGGTGGCACGGATCCGGCAATCGGTCAGCCGAGCCCACCCGTGCCTGATACCCTCGCCTCTGGCGGCGGGTCGGCGACGGTCGATCACTACGGTGGCGGCGCCGAGACGCTGGCGTCCTGCATGAGCTTCTGGGACCGCGGCACGCACATGACCCGCGCCGAATGGCGGCAGACTTGCAACCGGACGCTCAACGGCATCGACCTGCCGGTCGAGATGGGCGGTCCAGTGGCGCAGTCGAGTGGGACGCGCCATGCTGCGGCGTCGCCACACGGCAGGCGCCGGTAATCGCTCACGCCAACCCTTGCAGGTATTCGTACACGGCCTGCGCCTCGGGGCCGCCGGCCTTGGCGTGCGCGAGCAGCGGAATGCCATGTGCTCCGGGGATTTTAATCGCACCGGGAAAAGCGCCAAGCACCGCCTTCACGACATCGAGCTTACCGAGCATGGCCGCCGCGAACAGATCGAGGCGCGCGCCGTTCTCGAGCAGGAACGTGGCGATGTCCCGTCGGCCCACGTGAGCCGCCGCGCCGAGCGCGCTTTCGAAGTCGCCGCCGCCCCAGTCCCAGGTGGCATTGACCAGCGCGGGCTTCTCGCCCACCAGCTGCTTGACGCGGTCGAGGTCGCCGTGCGCCTTGCGCACCATCTCCTCGACGAGGTTTCGATCGATAGCGGGCGGTCTATCCACGGCTCTGGTCTCCAAAAACTATATTCTATTTCTCTACAATAATTAGACGCATCCACGACGGCGGTGCAAGCGCATGCACGAACCCCTTGATCCGCAGGGCCTGCTGTGGAAGGTGGGGCAAACCGTGGAGGGCCGACCGATGTTTCCACTCTCGCACATGCTGAAGTCATTCGTGCGTACCGGTACCCTGACGTGTGATCGATGCGGACGGTAAGACGCACGTCTTTGCGGGTGCGCCCGGTGGCCCGGAGGTGACGATGCGCCTCACGGATCCAACGCTCTACCGCAAGCTGTTCTTCAATCCCGAGCTCAATGCCGGGCGAGGCCTACATGGACGGCCGCCTCAGCTTCGAGAACTCGACGCTCAGCGACTTCCTGACGCTGTTCTCCATCAACCGGCTGTCGCTCGGCGCGCATCCAATGCAGAAAGTGCTGCGCAAGGTGTCGCTCGGCTTGAAGCGCTTCCAGCAGGCCAATCCCATTGGCCAGGCGCAGAAGAACGTCGCGCACCACTACGATCTCGGCAACGACTTCTACAAGCTGTTCCTCGACGAGGGCATGCAGTACTCCTGCGCCTACTTCCTCAACGACGGCGAGAGCCTGGAGCAGGCGCAGCGCAACAAGCTGCGGCTCATCGCCTCCAAGCTGGCGCTGCGGCCCGGCCTCAAAATCCTCGATATCGGCAGCGGCTGGGGCGACATGGCGCTGTATCTGGCGCCATGGAGAATGTCGATGTCACGGGCGTGACGCTGTCCAAGGAGCAGCACGCGCTTTCCAACGAGAAGGCGAAGCGGCTGGGTCTATCGGACCGTGTTCGCTTCCGCCTGCAGGACTATCGCGAGGTGCCCGAACGCTTCGACCGCATCGTCTCGGTCGGCATGTTCGAGCACGTCGGCGTGCATCACTACGGCGAGTTCTTCGCCAAGGTGAACGCGCTGATGAAGGACGACGGCGTGATGCTGCTGCACTCGATCGGCCATATGAGCCCGCCCGGCACGGCGAGCCCGTGGCTGCGCAAATACATCTTCCCCGGCGCCTACTCGCCGGCGCTGTCGGAGGTGTTCACTGCGGTGGAGCAGGCCAGCCTGTGGGTTACCGATCTCGAATTCCTGCGCCTGCACTACGCCATGACGCTCAATCATTGGCGACAGGCGCTTCGAGGCCAACCGCGCCAAGGTCGCCCAGATGTACGACGAGCGCTTCTGCCGCATGTGGGAGTTCTACCTGATCAGCGCCGAGATGATGTTCCGAACGGGCAGCCAGCTCGTCTTCCATATGCAGCTGGCGCGCAAGCGCGACGCGGTGCCGATCACCCGCGATTACATCACCGACGTGCAGCGGCGCTACAAGGCGCTGGAGATCGAGCGGTTGCCGTCTGTCACTGCTGCTGCGCCATCGGCGGCGGCGGGGCCTTGATACGGTAGAGCTGGAACCGGCTGCCGTTCTGCACCAGCGTCAGGCGGTCAGGGTCCGGGTTCTCTGTAACATCGTCCGTGAACAGGATGTACAGGTAGTCGTAGCGGCCGGGCCATCCGTACCAGTAAGGCTCATCCTCGTCGGGGGGATCTTCCGCGGCCAGCAGGAGCTTGTCGATCGATGGCGGCGTGCCGTCCTCGGTGTCGACCAAGGCTCTGTATTCCGGCCGCACGTGTAGCACCTGCTTGCCCACCACCGTGAAGGCCGTGGTGACGAGAGCAGAGCGCTCGATGATGGCCAGGCAGGCCGCATGCACCAGCCCCAAGTCCGACACATCGTCGCCACCCGTCGCCGTGCCATAGGCGACGAGCACCTTCGAGCCTGGCTTGATGCGCTTGATGGAATTGCGGAACTCGCTGGTCGTGGTCGACAGGTTGGCCCACGACACGTTCACCTCGATGACGCGCACGATCACCAGCGTCAGCAGCACGGCAATGAACGCGCGCCGCACCAGGCGATGCTGCAGGCTCACGTCCACGCAGGCGATCAGCATCAATGCCAGTGCTATCGGCAGGCGCTGATCGGTCATGTAGGTGGCGAACATGATGCGGGGCAGCGCCAGGTAGACGGCGGTGCCGACCAGCAGCAGCACCCATGCCATCGGATGCACTCGCAGCAGGCCGCGACGTGCAGCCCAGGTCACCGCGCCCGCGATTGTCGCCGCTATGACGAAAGCGACGATGTCCGAATAGAGCTCGATGACGTACATCAGCCCGTCGATCTTGCCGCGCGGCTCCCACGACACGTCGCTGACGAGGTGCATGGTCGGACTGGCCCACAGCAGCGGCAGCACCGGCAGGAAGGGAAGCCCACCCGAGACGAACACGGCGAGGCGCCGGCCGATCGGCCTGTCGGAGCTCTGGTACAGGCGCCACAGCTCATGCGCGAGCAGTCCGATGCCGAATAGCCCGACAGCAAACAGATGGCAGAAGAACAGGGCGATGACGAAGACCGTCGCCATCATGAGGCGCAATGGCCAGGCGCGCTCGCGCAACCAGATCCAGCAGGCCAGTGCCCACAGAGCGAGGCCGATGCCGAAGATGTAGTTCATGACGCCGACGAGAAACACATAATTGTAGAGCAGCGGCGTTGCCATCAGCGGCACGGCTGACCACCGGCCGAGCAAGCTGCGGCTCAGCGCCATGACGCCCGAGACGATCAGCACGAAGGTGAAGACGATGAAGAGCTGTCCGGCCAGATAGATGCGCATGAAGCGGCCGAGCAGCGGCACGATCAGGTCCATGGTCAGGTTGGGAATGATCTGCCAGTTGACCTGATAGTATTGGGCCAGCGTCGGGTCGGTGCTGAGCTTGGCGATAGCGTGCATGCGCGCCAGGTGATTGGCGTAGTCGGAGAGCGGCGGCACCTGGTGCGTCCAGATCGGCACCGAGATCAGCAGCATCAGCAGGCAGAACAGCACGGCAAGCTGATCGCCGGGAAAACCCGAAACGCGGCGATGGCGTGCGCGTGCTGCCACAGTGGATTGCATCGATCCCTATCTCCTACGCCAGCGTCTCGCCCTTGGCACTCGAGGGCAAGTCCACTGCGAGGGGCCGGCGAGTGGCACACGCTAAGGCATGACCAGCCTGCAACACTGCGCAAGTAGCTGATGAATATGGGATGAATACGACGCGCGCCGGTCAGTGGAGCGTAAATCGCGCAACCCTGATGAGCTTGAGCCACACCCATCAGCTTGCCACGGGCGTTATCCGCGCCCGTAGTGGAGCGCCACGAGTAAGGTTGTCGGCGGCGCGGTGGGGAGCAGGCCGTTGTGTCCGGCGAGCAATACCCCGTCACGATGCGGGACGCTTGCGCCTTGCGCAACCCGTCAGGCGGCCGTGGCGTCCTGGGCGTCCTTCATGGCCTCGTGCCGCGCCTTGTCGTCCTTGCCCTTCACGGAAGGGTCGCGATCGACGAGCTCGATCACGGCGCGCGGTGCGGAATTGCCATAGCGGAAGCCGGCCTTCAGCACACGCGTATAGCCGCCGTTGCGGGTCTTGTAGCGGGTCGCCAGCGTGTCGAACAGCTTCTTGACCATGTCCTCGTCGCGCAGACGCGAGGCCGCCAGCCGGCGCGAATTGAGATCGCCGCGCTTGGCGAGCGTGATGTACTTGTCCATCACGCGCCTGAGGTCCTTCGCCTTCGCCAGCGTCGTGACGATCTGCTCATGCTTGATGAGTGCGGCAGCCATGTTTGAGAACATGGCCTGGCGGTGTCCGCTATCGCGGGAAAAGCGGCGTCCCAGCTTGCCGTGTCGCATATCACAAAACCCTTTCGTTGTTCGTGGGGAGGTTCTGCGGCCTCACCTCAGTCGATGAGCGAATGGCGAATAGAAATCAGCTAATCTATTCGCCACTTGCTATTTCGCTATTGCCACCACCTCAGTACTGGTCCTCGTACCGCTTGGCCAGGTCCTCGATGTTGTCGGGCGGCCAGTTTGGCACTTCCATGCCGAGATGCAGGCCCATGGAGGCCAGCACCTCCTTGATCTCGTTCAGCGACTTCCTGCCGAAGTTGGGCGTGCGCAACATCTCCGCCTCGGTCTTCTGGATCAGGTCGCCGATGTAGACGATGTTGTCGTTCTTGAGACAGTTGGCCGAACGCACGGAGAGCTCCAGCTCGTCCACCTTCTTGAGCAGCGCGGCATTGAAGGCGAGCTCGGGGTGGGCGCGCTCCTCGACGGCCTTCTTGGGCTCCTCGAAATTGATGAACACGGCGAGCTGATCCTGCAGGATGCGTGCGGCGAGCGCCACGGCATCCTCGGCCTTGATCGAGCCGTCGGTCTCGATCGTCATGGTCAGCTTGTCGTAGTCCAGGATCTGGCCCTCGCGAGTGTTTTCGACGCGATAGGAGACCTTCTTGACCGGGCTGTAGAGGCTGTCGACCGGAATGAGACCAATGGGGGCGTCGTCGGGCCGGTTACGCTCGGCTGGCGCGTAGCCCTTGCCGGTGGACGCGGTGAACTCCATGCGGATCGAGGCGCCCTGGTCCAGATTGCAGATCACATGCTCGGGATTGAGGATCTCCACGTCGGAGCTGGTCTCGATGTCGCCGGCCTTGGCGGGCCCACGGCCTTCCTTCTTCAACACCATGCGCTTGACGCCGTCGGAATGGATGCGCAGCGCAATGTCCTTGATGTTGAGGATGATGTTGGTCACGTCCTCGCGCACGCCGGGGATCGAGGAGAACTCGTGCAGCACGCCGTCGATATGCACGGTAGTGATGGCCGCGCCCTGCAGCGACGACAACAGCACGCGGCGCAGCGCGTTGCCGAGCGTCATACCGAAGCCGCGCTCCAGCGGCTCGGCCACGATGGTGGCAACCTTGCCACGCTCGCGGCCGCTCGCGATGTCGAGCTTGTTCGGCTTGATCAGATCCTGCCAATTTTTTTGCAACACGGGGGGATACCTCTCGACTTCGGTCTGCCCGCGCTCTGGTGGCGGGCTCACGCTGAAAACGCCCGGCCGCGCTTGCTAAAGCTGCGGCCGGAGAAAAGGCTAAACGCGGCGACGCTTGCGCGGCCGGCAGCCGTTATGCGGGATCGGGGTCACGTCGCGGATCGAGGTGATCTGGAAACCGGCCGCCTGCAGCGCTCTGAGCGCCGACTCTCGGCCGGATCCCGGTCCGCTGACCTCGACCTCGAGAATCTTCATGCCGTGCTCGGCCGCCTTCTTGCCGGCGTCCTCGGCGGCCATCTGTGCGGCGTACGGGGTCGATTTGCGCGAGCCCTTGAAACCCATCGTGCCGGACGACGACCAGGCGATGGTGTTGCCCTGCGCATCGGTAATCGTGATCATGGTGTTGTTGAACGAGGCATTCACATGCGCGACGCCCGAGGAGATGTTCTTCTTCTCTCGGCGACGGACCTTGCCGCGCTGGACCTGCTGCTGTTCTTTAGCCATGTCTCGGAGTGCTCCCGCAAACTCGTAGGTTCAGGACTGGGCGCTGGCCAGACCTGCCGTGCGCTGCCTCGCGCCCTATCGTCTATTTCGTTGCCTGCTTCTTGCCGGCGATCGGCTTGGCCGGCCCCTTGCGGGTGCGCGCATTGGTGTGCGTGCGCTGGCCGCGCACCGGCAGCCCGCGGCGATGCCGCAGGCCGCGATAGCAGCCAAGATCCATGAGACGCTTGATGTTCATGGCGACCTCGCGGCGCAGATCGCCCTCGACCACGAAGTCCCGGTCGATCGCCTCGCGGATCTGCAGGACTTCCGCGTCAGTCAGCTGGTTGACACGCCGTTCGGCCGGGATGCCGACCTTGCTGCATATACTGCCGGCAAGTTTCGGCCCAATGCCGTGAATGTACTGCAGCGCGATTACGACGCGTTTCTGCGTCGGAATGTTCACACCTGCGATACGAGCCACAAATCTCTCCTTGAACGTCTCGGTGCACCACCGAAAGACTTGACGCCGCCCCAAGCCAGCCTGCCACTATTTGCGCAGCACAACCCTTAGTCCGACCGGCGGCGGGGCGGTCGGCAAGGCTCCCTCTTGAGCTTCAAACGCCCATGGGCCGGCATCCCAGCTTGGCGGCCGGCGCCGACGCGGCGTTAATCAGTTCCGAAAGTTGCGCCCTTGTAGCCGAGGGGCAACTATTCGTCAACTCTGTCAAGCCCGTTGCTTCAGCGCCACGTCGGTCGCTCTGGGCCACAGCGAACTCCTTCGAATGGGATGGCGAATATTTTGCAAATGCCCTGGGTAGCGCCCGGTTGGCGGGCGTCCTAACCCCCCGGGGAGCCTATGAAGTCTGCCCTCCGTGCCCTTGTGCTGGCTGGTTGTCTTGCCGCCGATCCGGCCGTGGCGAGCGACGATCGAGTGCCGGAAGCTGTCTTTGACACCCCGGTTCGTGCCGGTCGCGGACAACCGTATCAGAGTGAGACGGCCTGGTCGGCGGAGGCAGCGATGCCGCTGCCGGTGCGCCCGGCCGTTCGGGGCTCTGAAACTGCCGCTCTCGGCGTGGTGACGGACGCCGGCCCCGCCGTAGCCACGGCGTCGCGTTCCATCGAAACCTGGCAGTGGCGCGTCGTGAAGACTGAATGGACCGATGCCGACGAAAAGGGCTTCGAGGTCTTTGTCCACCGCATCGGCGAGAGCGAATGCGGCTCCATGCACGAGTGCCTGACGAGCCCTCAATCCAATCCGGCGTTCCATGCCACCAACCCGCCGGGCATGCACTTCTTCGCCGACTGCGCCGATCTGCCCTACATGCTGCGCACCTACTACGCGTGGAAAAACGGCCTGCCCTTCTCTTATGCCCGCAGCATGCACTCGCTCGGCTCGCCCGGCGACCTGCGCTACAACACCGGCGGCAACAAAGTCGGCGCGCGCTCCGATCTCGTCTCCGCGCCCATCGATGCGCGGCGCGTCATTCCAGACGTGACAGCGCTCGTCACCACCGCGCATTTCCGCACGGCGCCCGATTACAGCTCCCCGCTGCTGCCCGATCACTATCCGGTTGCCGTCACGCGCAACAGTATCAAGCCCGGCACGGTCATTTACGATGCCTACGGCCACATCGCTGTCGTGTACGACGTCACGCCAGAGGGTCGAGTGCTCTACATCGACTCCCATCCCGACAACTCGCTGACGCGGGACTTCTACGGCAGTGCTTTCCATCGCCAGCCGCCTGCGGTCGGCGGCGGCTTCAAGCGCTGGCGCCCGTTGCAGCTGGTCGGCGCCACACGCCAGGCGGATGGCGGCTTTGTCGGTGGGCGCATTCAGCTCGTGCCTGACCGCGAGCTCGCCGATTGGTCCGACGAGCAGTACTACGGCACCGAGGAACCGCGTCCGAAGGACTGGCGCCAGGCCCGTTTCGCCATCAACGGCGGCGAGCGTAGCTACTATCACTTCGTGCGCCTTCGGCTCGCCCGCCCCGGCTTTCGCTATGATCCGATCGCGGAGACGCGCACCATGCTGCGTAATCTGTGCCGCGACATCGGCTACCGACGCGAGGCAGTCGATCTCGCCATCAAGGCCGGCATGCATCGCCGTTCTCCGCCCGCGCGCCTGCCCTACAACATCTACGGTACCGATGGTCCGTGGGAGATCTACTCCACGCCGTCGCGCGATGCGCGCCTGCGGACCAACTTCAAGGAGCTGCGCGACGAGATTGCCCGCTTCCTCGATCTGTCCGCGCAAGACAGCGACGAGGTCAGCTATACGGGCACCGATCTGCGCCGCGAGCTGCGTGAGGTCTACCGGAGCGAGACCGAGCACTGCACCGTCACGTACAAGGCAAGCAAGGGCGCCCAAACCACGTTGACGTTTCGCGATGTGGTCGAGCGCCTGTTCGACCTGTCGTTCGATCCCTACCAGTGCCCCGAGCGGCGCTGGGGTGCCACCTCGGCCCGGGAGCTTTCGAGTTGCCCCGACGGGGCCGTGAAGCGGGACTGGTATGGCGCACAGCGGCGTCTGCGCAACCAGATCGATCGTGTCTACGATGCGCGCATGGACTTCACGCTGGCGCAGCTCAAGCGCAATCCGCCCGGCAGCGGCGTCGACACGCCCCCGGACATCGACGTGCATGCGTTGATCGGCGGCGATGCCCAGATCGCGCGGGACTGAAGGCAATATGTGAATTCTTCGGCTAGTTGCTGCCGGTCACCGGATCGGTTCCGTTGCTGTCCTGGTGAGAAGGCTCCGGTTCACGATAACCGCGCCGTTCCTGTTGCGTCTGTATGGCGTGTTTGGAATGAAACACGCTCGTCGCCTATAAACAAGGCGACCACCTGAGCCCTACGGAGCCGTTCGTGACGCCAGGCATGCCGTCGAAACTCGTCGCCCCGCATGGCAGCCCGGTGCTGAGGCCGCTGCTGGCTGCGGCTGACGAGCGTGCGGACATGCTGGCTCGTGCCCACGCGCTCAAGGTCATTCCCCTGACCTCGCGCGAGGTCTCCGACCTGTTCATGCTCGGCATGGGCGCCTATACGCCGCTCGACGGCTTCATGGGCCACGACGATTGGAAGGGTGCTCGCGCGCGACATGCGCCTCGCCCGCGGCACCTTCTGGCCGATCCCGATCACGCTCTCGCTAGGCGCGCGACATTGCTGGCAGCCTCACCGTCGGGGAAGAGATTGCGCTCGCCGACGGCGAGAGCGGTGAGATACTCGCCACGATGACGGTGCGCGAGAAGTACCGCGCCGACAAGACGCTCGAATGCGAGACCGTCTTTCGCACCGCCGATCCGAAGCATCCCGGCGTCGCCAAGGTGCTGGGCGAGGGCGAGATCAACATCGCCGGGCCGGTGCGCGTGCTCTCCGAGGGCGAGTACCCCGCCAAGTATCCGAGCCTCTATCTGCGCCCCGAGCAAGTCGCGCGCCGAATTCGACACGCCGCGGCTGGCGGCGCGTCGCGGCTTTCCAGACGCGCAATCCCATGCACCGCTCGCACGAGCATCTGGCCAAGATCGCCGCCGAGGTGACGGACGGCGTCTTCATCCATCAGGTGCTGGGCCAGCTCAAGGCTGGCGACATTCCGGCCGAGGTGCGCACGCGCGCTATCCAGACCATGATCGATGACTACTTCAAGCCAGACATCGCCATCCAGGCCGGCTACCCGATCGAGATGCGCTACGCCGGCCCGCGCGAGGCGCTGCTGCATGCCCTCATCCGGCAGAACTTCGGCTGCTCGCATCTCGTGGTCGGGCGCGATCACGCCGGCGTCGGCAGCTACTACGGCCCGCTCGATGCGCAGAAAATCTTCGACGAGATTCCCGAGGGCGCGCTGCTCTGCAAGCCCGCTCAAGATCGACGTGACGTTCTATTGCTACAAGTGCGCCGGCATGGCGACGGGCAAGACCTGCCCGCACGATTCAGCGCACCATTTGTCGGTGTCGGGAACCGAGCTGCGACGCCGGCTGGAGCAGGGTGAGGACATCCCGGCGGAGTTCTCGCGGCCCGAGGTGGTTGCGATCTTGCGGGAGTATTATCGGTCGTCGAAAATGTGACACGCCGCCAACGGAGCATGTGCGTCGTGCAGCAACATCAAACTTACCGCTCCGAGTTCTGAAATAGCCCTTTACATGGGGACCCCTAGACCCTATCTCAACGCGCTATTCGTTCGGCGATCTCTGCTGGTTAGCAGCTCGCCCGGTCCCGATTGACTGGTGGAGGTCCCATGAGATGGACACGTTCGATTCTGCTGCCGCGCTGATCGCGGTCCGGAAGCCGGAAAGGCCCGTCGTCTGCTTTCGCCCTCATGCGGCGGGACGCGCGGCGCGCTGGTTCCTCGAGAATTTTCCCGGCGACGTGGCCTACGCCTACAAGGCCAACAGCTCGGTGTTCCTGCTCGGTGCGCTGTACGGCGCCGGCGTGCGGCATTTCGATGTCGCCTCGCTGCCCGAGCTTGAGGATGCGAGGACCATTCCCGACGCCACTTTCCATTTCATGCATCCGGTCAAGTCGCGGCACGCCATTCGCCGCGCTTTCGGCCTCGGCTGCCGCAGCTTCTCGCTCGACTCCGAGGACGAGCTCAAGAAGATCCTCGAGGAGACGAGCCACGCCAAGGATCTGGTCCTGTGGGTGCGCGTCGCCGTGCCCGCGAAAAACAGTCGTCTGCCGCTGGAACGCAAGTTCGGCATCGCGGGCGCGCGCGCTGCCCGCTTGCTCGTCAAGAACTCGGCAGGCCGCGAAGGAGCTCGGCATCACCTTCCATGTCGGCTCGCAGACGGTCACGCCCGAGGCGTATGCCATTGCGCTCAACGAGGTGCACAAGCTCATTGTCAAGGCGGGCGTGGTCGTGGAGCGGCTCGATGTCGGCGGCGGTTTCCCTTCGCGCTACTCGAACGAGGAGCCCGCACCCCTTGCGGACTTCATGCAGGTCATCAAGGAAGGTTTTGACGATCTCCCGGTCGGTGATCGCTGCCGCCTGATGTGCGAGCCCGGCCGCGCGCTGGTGTCGGAGGCGGAGAGCCTGATCGTGCGCGTCGATGCGCGCCGCGGCAACGACCTCTACATCAATGACGGCAGCTACGGCATCCTGTTCGATGCAGCCCATCTCGGCTTCAATTTTCCGGTCAGGCTCATCGGCCGGGCTGTGAAGGAGCCGCATGTGCTGGCTCCGTTTGAGCTGTGGGGACCGACCTGCGACTCCATCGATCACATGAAGGGGCCGTTCCTGCTGCCAGCCTCCGTCAAGGAAGGCGACTTCATCGAGGTCGGCAACACGGGGGCCTATGGTCGTGCCATCGCCGGCCATTTCAACGGCTACGGCCAATACGAGCAGGCCATCCTGCGCGACGAGCCAATGTTCACAATGTATGGCGATGCCCCGCTCGCAAGGGTTGTGCGCGAGACGGAATTGCAGGCGTGAGGCGCGAGCGTTGGCCGGACAGAGCGCGGTGAAAGCAGACTATCTGCCCGGCGCGGAGAGCTTCCTCGATCCCTTGCGTGAGGATGCCGACCGCCCCGACAGCGCGCGAGCCGTCATCATACCGTTCGGCCTGGAGGCCTCCGTCAGCTACGGCAGCGGCACTGCACGCGGACCCGCGGCCATTCTGGCGGCCAGTCACCAGCTCGAGCTGTACGACGACGAGCTGATGCGCGAGCCGTACCTGGACTACGGCATCGCGGCGCTGCGCGAGCCGGTCATCGCGCGGCCGATCGAGGCGGCGCTGGGACAGCTCTCCGATCTGGTCGCATGGGTCGCCGAGGCGGGCCGCTTCCCGCTGGTGCTCGGAGGTGAGCACGCGTTGACGGCTGGCGCCATCCGTCCGTTCGCGGCGCGCTATCCTGATCTTGTGGTTCTGCAACTTGACGCCCATGCCGACCTGCGCGATGGCTACCTTGGCGAGCACTATTCGCACGCCTCCGCCATGCGCCGCGTGCTCGATCATGCGCACGTCTCCCTGGTGTCGGTCGGCATCCGCGCCGTATCCAAGGAAGAAGTCGCGTACTACGAGGCCAATCGCCAGCGCATCCGCATCCACTGGGCCAAGGAGCAAGCGCAGTGGGATGTGGAGGACATCGTCGCGCCCCTGCGCGGACGCCCCGTCTACGTGACGTTCGACATCGACGCGCTCGATCCCGGCATCATGCCGGCGACGGGCACGCCTGTGCCCGGCGGCATTTCGTACGCCCAGGCGCTTGCCATTCTTCGCCGCACGGCCGAGGTCGCGAGCATCGTCGGCGGCGATCTCGTCGAGCTGTCGCCGCTGCCGGGTCTGCACGCCTGCGACTACTTGGCGGCTTCGCTTGCCTACAAGCTTCTGTCCTATGCCCTGTCTGGCACGAAGCCTACGCCGGCGTAGTCGAGCAGGTTTTTCCACAGGCCCGCACTGCCTCAGCAATCCCGACTCGCGCTACCTTTTGGCTCTCGGGAGCCATCCCATGGACATCAAGCAGCAACTCCAACGCCTCCTCGATCTGACCGATGAAGCGCGTCGGCACGCTCTGCGGCTGGATGCTAACCGGGACGATGCTCTGTCAGAGCTCGATGCCGCCGAGTACGATCTGCAGCGGCTCATTGAGGACATCCGCGAGCTGCTTCCCGACGGCGAGCGCGGTGCGCCGCAAGAGCCGCCGCGCGCCGCCCAGCGATCTCGTTGAACAGAAGGGTGCCTTGCTAAGCGGCAAACGCCCTGCTCTACACTTAAAGTTTAGAGTGCGATTCACGGCATATATGGAAGCGGCATTGCTTCCATATATGCCGATCGCACTCTAGGGTGGCGCCCGACCGAGGGACGCCATGCCGAAGCTGCAATCGAGCATCAACACGGGCTCCGACGAGTTCCAGGCCAACCGCGCCGCCATGCAGGCGCTCGTGGCTGATCTCGCCGATAAGCGCGCGACCGTTGCGGCCGGCGGACCCGACCGGCTCAAGGAGCGCCACATCGCCCGCGGCAAGCTCTTGCCGCGCGACCGCGTCATGCGCCTCATCGATCCCGGCTCGCCGTTTCTCGAGCTGTCGCAGCTGGCGGCGTGGGACATGTACGGCGACGACATCCATGGAGCGGGCCTCATCACCGGCGTCGGGCGCATCTCGGGCCGAGAGTGCGTGATCGTCTGCAACGACGCGACCATCAAGGGCGGCACCTACTATCCGCTGACGGTGAAGAAGCATCTGCGCGCACAGGAAATTGCGATCGAGAACCGTCTGCCGTGCCTCTATCTGGTCGACAGCGGCGGCGCCAACCTGCCGCACTGGACCGAGGTCTTCCCCGATCGCGAGCACTTCGGCCGTATCTTCTACAACCAGGCGCGCATGTCGGCGGAGGGCATTCCGCAGATCGCTGTGGTGATGGGCTCGTGCACGGCGGGCGGTGCCTATGTGCCCGCCATGTCCGACGAGACCATCATCGTGCGCCGGCAGGGCACGATCTTCCTCGGCGGCCCGCCGCTCGTGAAGGCCGCGACTGGCGAGACTGTGTCGGCGGAGGATCTGGGCGGTGCCGACGTGCACACGCGCTTGTCGGGTGTTGCCGATCACTACGCCATGAACGACGGCCATGCGCTGGAGATCGCGCGCAGCATCGTCGCCGGCCTCACCACCACCAAGCGCAGCGACATCGCGCTGAAAGACCCGCGCGCTCCCGCCTACGATCCGGCCGAGCTGGACGGCGTTGTCCCCGCCTCGCTGATGACCCAATACGACACCCGCGAGATCATCGCCCGCCTCGTCGATGGCTCCGAGCTCGACGAGTTCAAGCGCAACTACGGCACCACGCTGGTCACCGGCTTCGCGGCCATCGAGGGGCTGCCGGTCGCCATTCTCGCCAACAACGGCATTCTCTATTCGGAGACGGCGCAGAAGGCCGCCCACTTCATCGAGCTGGCCTGCCAGCGCCGCATCCCGCTGCTATTCCTGCAGAACATCACCGGCTTCATGGTTGGCCGCGAAGCGGAAGCCGGCGGCATCGCCCGGCACGGCGCCAAGATGGTGATGGCGGTCGCCTGCGCCAACGTGCCCAAGATCACCGTCATCATCGGCGGCTCCTACGGCGCCGGCAACTATGCCATGTGCGGTCGCGCCTACGGGCCCCGCTTCCTCTTCACCTGGCCGAATGCGCGCATTTCGGTGATGGGCGGCCCGCAGGCGGCGAGCGTGCTCGCAACGGTGCGGCGCGAGAACATCGAGGCCGAGGGCAAAACGTGGAGCGCCGCTGACGAGGCGGCGTTCAAGCAGCCGGTGCTGGAGCAGTACGACCGCGAAGGCCACCCCTATCACGGCACCGCGCGGCTCTGGGACGACGGCATCATCGCTCCGTCCGAGACGCGCCGCATGCTGGGCCTGTCTCTCAGCGCCTGCCTCAACGCGCCCATCGCCGACACCAAGTTCGGCGTGTTCCGGATGTGACGCAACACCTGTCACACACCCGCAATATGAACTCGGGCACCTGTCGGCCGGATTTGATCTGGCTAAGGGGAGCCGATGACCGCGCTTGCGCACTTCGCAGCGGCCTTCTGTGTTTTGGCGACAGGCGCGCATCTGCTCGCCCAATCCCTGACCCTGTGGCGCTGCGCACGCGGCCGCCTGCCAGTGCGCGCGAGCACGGCGTTGCCGCCTGTTACCATTGTTCGTCCGCTGTGCGGCGTCGATGCCCATGAAGAAGCGACGCTGCGCTCGGCTTTCACGCTCGACTATCCGGACTATGAAATCATTCTCTGCTGTGCTTCGGCCGGCGATCGTGTGGTGCCGCTCGCCCGTCGTGTCATCGCCGAGCATCCGCATGTGCGCGCACGTCTGTTGATCGGCAACGATGCCGTCTCCGACAACCCCAAGCTCAACAACATCGTCAAGGGTTGGGAAGCGGCGCAGCACGACTGGATCGTGATGGCCGACAGCAACGTGTTGATGCCGCCCGACTACCTGAGGCGCCTTGCCGTCACTTGGCGTGAGGACACCGGACTCGTGTGCGCGCCGCCCGTCGGCATGTGGCCCGGCAACTTCGCGGCTGAGCTCGAATGCGCCTTCCTCAACACCTACCAGGCGAGCTGGCAGTACGCGGCCGACAGTGCCGGGCTGGGCTTCGCGCAGGGCAAGACGTTGTTCTGGCGTCGCGACACTCTCGAGCGGCTCGGCGGCGTGCGCGCACTCGGCTGCGAGCCGGCCGAGGATGCGGCTGCCACCAAGCTCGTGCGCGCTGCCGGCCTGCGCGTGCGCCTCTGTGACCGGGCATCGTTCCAGCCGCTGGGGGTACGTGCGCTATCGCACGTGTGGAGCCGGCAGGTGCGCTGGGCGCGGCTGCGGCGCGCGAGTTTTCCGCTGTTCTTCCTGCCCGAAGTTCTGACCGGCAGTGTGCCGGCGGTCGCGTGCGCAGCCCTCGCGGCTGACCTGTGGGACCTTGAGCCCATGTTCGCCGCCATGGCGTTGGGCTTGGTCTGGTACGGTGCAGAGGCCCTCGTCGCCGCTGCTGGCGGGTGGCACCTGTCATGGCGCTCCCCGCTCGCTTGGGTGCTGCGCGATGCGCTGCTGTCGCTGCTGTGGATCTCGGCCTGGATCGGGCGCGGGTTCACGTGGCGCGGCAATGACATGCAGGCCGTGCGCGCGACCTGATCCAGCGATCCCTGTGGAATGCCGATTGCCGCCTTCTGGGCGCTTTGCCATAACGGCGCATGCTCAGGAAAGTGCTGATCGCCAACCGCGGTGAGATCGCCTGCCGCGTCATCCGCACCGCACGGCGGATGGGCATTGCCACGGTTGCGGTCTATTCCGATGCCGACGCGCGTGCGCAGCATGTCGCGGACGCCAACTCGGCGGTGCACATCGGTCCCTCGCCCGCGACCGAGAGCTACCTACGCATCGATCGCATCCTTGCCGCTGCGAAGCATGCGGGCGCTGATTGCATTCACCCCGGCTATGGCTTCCTGGCCGAGAATGCTGACTTCGCTGACGCCTGCGCCAAGGCCGGCATCAAGTTCATCGGCCCATCCGGCGAGGCGATGCGCAAGCTCGGCGGCAAGGCTGCGGCCAAGGCCGTCGCACGGGCCGCGGGTGTGCCTGTGGTGCCCGGCTATGACGGCGACAGGCAGGACTTGAAAATCCTGCAATCTGAGGCCGGCCGAATCGGCTATCCGCTGATGATCAAGGCGGTGGCTGGCGGCGGCGGTCGCGGTATGCGGCTCGTGGAGCGTGCGCCCGACTTTCCTACCGCGTTGGAAAGCGCGCAGCGCGAGGCGCAAAGCTCCTTCGGCGATGCGCGTGTTCTGGTGGAGAGGCTGGTCGTCGCACCGCGTCATATCGAGGTGCAGGTGTTCGGCGATGCGCACGGCAACGCCGTGCATCTCTATGAGCGCGACTGCACGCTCCAGCGGCGCAACCAGAAGGTGATCGAGGAAGCGCCGGCGCCGGGCATGTCGGAGGCGCTGCGTTCCAAGATGACCTCCGCCGCCGTCGCCCTCGCAAAAGCCGTCGGCTACGAGGGCGCAGGCACGGTCGAGTTCCTGGTCGAAGGCGGCCGGCTCGAGGCCGACGCGCCGTGGCACTTCATCGAGATGAACACGCGCCTTCAGGTCGAGCATCCGGTCACCGAAGAAATCACCGGCCTTGACCTCGTCGAGTGGCAGTTCCGCGTCGCTGCCGGCGAGAAGCTGCCGCTGACACAGGATCGCATTGCCATGCGCGGCCACGCCATCGAGGCACGGCTCTGCGCGGAGGACCCGGCCGCGGGCTTCATGCCGAGCATCGGCCGCATCGTGACATTCGAGGTGCAGGATGTTGGGGGAATCAGGCTCGAGACTGGCGTCCGTGCCGGGGACGAGGTCTCGCCCTTCTACAACTCCATGATCGCCAAACTGATCGCCGCACGGAAAGATCGCAAGGCGGCGCTGGCGACGCTGGTCGCCGGACTGGGCGCGATGGTGGTGGCGGGTCCGCGCACCAACGCACGCTTTCTGCGCAATCTTCTTGTCGATGGCGACGTCGCGGCTGGCCGCATGGACACGGGCCTTATCGCCCGCAAGCTCGGCGCGCTGGCGGACAGCACGGTCCATGTCGACGCCGTCACCAGGGGCGTCGCGCATCTGCTTCGGGGCGAGCCGCAAGCCTCCGCATCGCAGCGGCACGATCCTTGGGGGAGCCGCGATGCGTTCCAGCTCGGCGGCGCGCGCACGGTACCGTTTCCCGTCATCATCGCTGGCGCGGAGCGGCAAGTCTCTGCAACCTGGGATCGTGTGCACGACGGCAAGGCCGATATTGCCATCGTGCTGCCCATGTGGGACGGACTGGTCCCTGGCGCCGCAACGGGACAGGTTGCTGTCCGCAGCGACGGCCCGGGACGGGTGCTGGTCCTGGATGATCTCGCCCAGATCGAGATCGCCCGGCCCGAGCACGATGCGAGCGGGGAGGGCGACGGCCACGGAGGCGACGCGGTTCGGGCGCCCATCAACGGCAAGGTGGCGAAGGTGTTCGTGCGCGAAGGTCAGGCAGTCGCCAAGGGCGAGCGGATCGCCGTGATCGAGGCCATGAAGATGGAGCACGTGCTGCATGTCGGCCGCGACGGCACCATCGCCAGGCTCGCCGTGAAAGAGGGGCAGCAGGTCAACCAAGGGGCGCTGGTGGCTGAGCTCGTCGAGGAGGCCGGTAAATCATGACGCTGCATCTGATCAAGCTGTGCGTGGGCTGCGACTCCATCGAGGATCTGGCCGGCTGGCAGGCCGAGCGCCTCAAGCAGATGAAAGCGGATGGCATCAAGCCGGAGCTGTTCCACCGAACCTTTCAGATGCCCAAGCGCCGCGACGAGTTGCTTGCGGGCGGCTCGCTCTATTGGGTCATCAAAGGCATCGTGACCGTCCGCCAGAAGCTCATGGACCTGCGCGAAGGCAAGAAGCCCGACGGGACGCCATGCTGCCTGCTAATCCTGGATCGCAAGTTGGTGCCCGTGCGTCCCGTGCCGCGCCGCGCGTTTCAGGGCTGGCGCTATCTCGCGTCCGATGAGGCGCCGGAGGATCTGGCCGGCGGCAAGGCCAACGGCCTCGCGCTGATGCCACCCAAGCTCAGGAAGGAGCTGGCCGAGTTGGGCCTGATTTGAGCCGCGCTACCGTCGGCGATACTCCCGCATCACCGTGTCCAAGTCCTTCCAGCTCATGAAGTGGTGATCGCGATTGTTTCTCGGCCGCCAGCGCAGGCCGCCTTTGCTCACGACGAGCTCGCCATATTTCGCATCGCCCTCCATGACCGTGAATGTGACGCCGTTCTCCTCGCGGCTCAGGGGATGACTGGTGATATCGACAGCAACGGTGTGGGCCACGGCTCTTCTCCGGTTCAGTACCCCCGGTCTTGGACGTAGCGCAGGTCTTTCTCGCGCACGGTTTCTGGCTTGATCATGCCGCCCGCCAGCAGCACGTACCAGAACGTATAGTCGGCATGGTGGACGATGGTGTTCTCCAGGCTCCGGACGAGCAGCTCGCCTTCACCGGAATGCGCCATGGCGATATGCGCGATTTCCTCCGACAGACCCACTGTCAGGCAGATGTGCGCGCCATAGGCTGGGTGGCGGATCGAGGGCTTGCCGAAGCGCTTCTGCGACGCCTTCCACCGCTTCCGGTTCACCGGATCGAACTCCCAGGCCTTGCCGACGTCGTGCACGAGGCCACCGGCGATCACCGTATCGCGGTCGATCTCGAGTTCCGGATATTTGGCCATGAACTCGTCGGCGACCTGCAATGCGATGCGCGTCACGCCGCGCAGGTGATCGGTCTGATCGCCGCGCACGGCCTCATTGGTGCCGGGGTTGCCGGCCGGTGGAATCTCGCGAATGGACTTGAAACTGGAGCCGGCCAGCGCAAAGGCCCAGGCCTCTACAACTTTCTCCTGCAGCTGCTGATCGGAAATGAGGCCGATCTCGGGCAGCTCCTCGCGCACCTGGCTGCGCAGTGCGTCGGTGATGGGGCGCGGCGTGACGCGGTCGGAGTGTGCGGCGGATTTCCTGGCCATGGCTCGTTCTCCTGCATCGGCGGGCTCGTCGCATTGAAGGACCTGCGGTGCTTGCAGGTCAATGCTCGGGGCGGATAGCTTCGGTTTCCGATAGCGCCAAGAGAGGGAGTGCATGGCCTCGCTGATGTCCGACAGCCAGCGCGACGCATTCGTGCGCCGCGTGCGGCTGGAGATGGCGAAAGGCAGTCTGACGCGCGAGGCGCTCTCCAAGCGGGCGGCCTGCAAGGAGCGCACGCTCGGCAATCTGCTGGCCGGCCAGCCGGTGCGCGACGCCACCGTCGGCAAGATCGCGCGCGTGCTGGGCATCGACCTGGAAGACTTCCTCGATGGGCGCGGCGGCAGCGCGCCGGAGCCGGACAGCGAGGAGGGCAGGGCGCCGGAGGAGTACGGCGGCTATCTGCGCTCCGCCTATGCACACTACGTCGGCACCTACTTTGCCTACCGCCGGGTTTTCTCGGAGAAGAACGCCTTCTTTCGCTCGGTCTACGAGATCGACTGGGACGATGAGATGCGCCGGCTGCGGTTCTTCGAGCTGCAGCGCTTTCGCATCACCGACACCAAGACTGTGTCCAACACCCACGCCGGTGGCGTGCATATCAGCCCGCACACCGGCATCATTCACCTGCTGACCACCTTTCAGGGCGCGTTGCGGCTCGTCACCCTGCACAAGTTCCGCACCGGCGAGACCAAGCTGCGCGGCCTCATCTTGACCCAGAGCGACCGCGACATGTTCTTCCAGCCGGCAGTGTCAGCCATCTACCTCGACAAGATGCGGGGCAAGCGGAAGAACTCGGAGCTGGAGAAGCTCATTGGCACTTTCGGCCCATCGGACCCTGAATTTACCTCGGTGGCGGAGGAAATCGCCGCGATCGAGGGCAATGCGGTATTCATGGCGGGGCCCGGCGGGCGCGTGAAATAAGCGCCGGCCCGGCATCGAAGCGGAAGCCGGCATACGGATGTGAGCAATGCGGTTCTTGAGCACCAACGCAGTAAGATGGTCGCGAGTCGTCGCTGTAAGCGTCGTATTGGTGGCCGTGCCGCTCGCAGCATACAGCGCCGATTGCGGCAACGATGCTGGCGGCTTCGACTCCTGGCTTGCCCGCTTCAAGACGCGCGCCGCATCGCAAGGCATATCCAGCCGGGCCATCAACGCTGCGCTCGCTGGCGTCACATATGACGCGAATGTGGTGAGGCTCGACCGCTCACAACGCTCGTTCAAGTTGAGCTTCGAGCAGTTCTATGCCCGCCGCGTTTCGTCGGCGCTGCTGCGCAACGGCCAGCGCCTAATGCAGACGCATAAGCAGACGCTCGATCGTATCGAGAGCCGCTTCGGCGTGCCCGGCTCGGTCCTGATCGCGATCTGGGGGCTGGAGACCAACTTCGGCGGCGACAGCAGCGGTCGCCACGCCATCGTGCGCTCGCTCGCGACCCTGGCCTACGATTGCCGGCGCTCGCAGTTCTTCGAGGGTCAGTTGCTGGACGCGCTGCGGATCGTCGACCGTGGAGATATGTCTGCCGCCGAGATGCGCGGTGGGTGGGCTGGCGAGATCGGCCAGACGCAGTTCCTGCCCACGGCGTTCGTAAAGTATGCCGTCGATTTCAACGGCGACGGCCGCAAGGATCTCTATCGCAGTGTTCCGGATTTCCTGGCGTCCACCGCAAACTTCCTGAAGGGGCACGGCTGGAAGGCCGGCCAGGGTTGGGGGCCGGGCTCAGCCAACTATGGCGTCATCCAGCAGTGGAACAAGGCGGAGGTCTATGCCCGGACCATTTCAGTCGTGGCCACGCAACTGTCCGGTGGACGAGGGGACTGACAGGGCTGCCAGCGTGGGGCTCGTTAATAATTCATTTGCTATAAAGGCCTAGCCTTTCGCCCGGAGGCGCCAAGTTTGCGTGGGGTCCGGTGCGATGCGGAAGCTGCTCGGAATTCTGACTGTTCTGGCTGTCATGCTGGCGGGCGCGGCGGCCATCATGGTGCACGCCCCCGTGGGCCAAATGGCTCAGAGCGGGGCTGCCCCGGCGACGCTCAAAGGCGCCATCATCGCCGTCGATTACCTCTCCTTTGCCATGGGCTTCGCGGCCGGCGCCACGATCATGTGGATCTATCGCTGGCGTTCTCTGCCGCGCACGCTGCTCGGCATCGCCGCAGCGGCTGCCGCGGTGATGATGCTCTACTGATCGAAGTTGGACTGAGCATGAAAGAAGGGCGGCCCTCCCCCGAAGACCGCCCCCCAGGTGTTGTCCGAACGTGGCTCTCGGTTCTCAGACCGAGTAGTACATGTCGAACTCGACGGGATGCGGCGTCATCTCGTACCGCTCCACTTCCGCCATCTTGAGCTCGATGTAGGCGTCGATCATGTCGTCGCTGAACACGCCGCCCATCTTCAGGAAGGCGCGGTCCTTGTCGAGCGAGTTGAGCGCTTCGCGCAGGCTTCCACACACGGTCGGAATCTTGGCGAGCTCCGCCGGCGGCAGGTCGTACAGATTCTTGTCCATCGCCTCGCCGGGATTGAGCTTGTTCTGGATGCCGTCGAGGCCGGCCATCAGCATCGCCGCAAAGCCCAGGTACGGATTGGCTGCCGGATCGGGGAAGCGTACCTCGACGCGCTTCGCCTTGGGATTCGTCACGTGCGGGATGCGGCAGGATGCCGAACGGTTGCGCGCTGAGTAGGCGAGCAGCACCGGCGCCTCGTAGCCCGGCACCAGACGCTTGTAGGAGTTGGTGGTCGGGTTGGTGAAGGCGTTGATCGCCTTGGCATGCTTCAGGATGCCGGCGATGTAGGACAGGCACGTGTCGGACAGGTCGGCATATTTGTTGCCGGCGAAGGTCGGGGTGCCGCCCTTCCAGATCGACTGGTGGCAGTGCATGCCCGAGCCGTTATCGCCGAACACGGGCTTGGGCATGAAGCAGGCCGTCTTGCCGTAAGCCTGGGCCACGTTGTGGATGGCGTACTTGTAGATCTGCATATGATCCGCCATCCGCACCATCGGGCCGAACTTGATGCCGAGCTCGTGCTGAGCGGCGGCCACCTCATGATGGTGTTTCTCGGTGACGACCCCCATCTCCGCCATCACCGACAGCATCTCGGAGCGGATGTCCTGGGCGCTGTCGACGGGCGGCACCGGGAAGTAGCCGCCCTTGGTGCGCGGCCGGTGCGCAAGGTTCCCCATCTCGTATTCCGTCGGCATGTTCGAGGGCAACTCGGCGCCGTCGATCTTGAAGCCGGTGTTGTAGGGGTCCGAGGAGAAGCGCACGTCGTCGAAGATGAAGAACTCGGCCTCCGGGCCGAAGAATACGGCGTCGCCCACGCCCGTGCTCTTCATGTAAGCCTCGGCCTTCTTGGCAATGCCGCGCGGATCGCGCTCGTAAAGCTCGCCGGTCGAAGGCTCGATGACGTCGCAGAAGATCGCCATCGTGGTCTGTGCGAAGAACGGGTCCATATGTGCGGATGAGGGATCAAGCATCAGCGTCATGTCGGACGCCTCGATGCCCTTCCAGCCGGCGATCGAGGAGCCGTCGAATGCGTAGCCCTCGGCAAACATCGCTTCGTCGACACATGAGCCATCGGCGGTCACGTGCTGCATCTTGCCTTTCGTGTCCGTGAATCTCAGGTCGAGGAACTTGACGTCCTTGTCCTTGATCATCTTGAGCACGTCGGCTGCAGTCATTGCCTTGTCTGCCATCTTGGCTCCCCTGTTTGTGTCAACAACTCGAACTCACTCGTCCCGCGTGCAGACCGCAAGGACGATGCAAGCAACTTTCAGATCGCATCCGTTCCGGTCTCGCCGGTGCGGATGCGGATTGCTTCCTCGACAGTGGATATGAAGATCTTTCCATCGCCGATGCGACCGGTCTTCGCGGCCTTTTGGATGGCCTCGACGGCCTTGTCCAGCATCTCGTCGGGCAGGACCACCTCGATCTTCACCTTCGGCAGGAAATCCACCACGTACTCGGCGCCGCGATAAAGCTCGGTGTGGCCCTTCTGGCGCCCGAAGCCTTTGGCCTCGATGACGGTGATGCCCTGCAGACCGATTTCCTGCAGGGCTTCCTTCACCTCGTCGAGCTTGAATGGCTTAATGATGGCCTCAATCTTCTTCATGCGCGCATTATCCTTATGGCCTGGGCGGTTGGCGCGGCCCCATGCGATTCCGGCCCTATGAAGCACACGATGTGCCAGTTGGTTACCGGACTAGCAAAAGCATGATCGATCAAGAGATTGCGCCGTGCCGATGATGCTGTCTGACGGTCGTATCCGACCAATTCGTGAGCGCTAAGTAGGCATGATGCACTATTTTTAGGCAATAGCATTCCGATGTTGATCATCCCTTGGGCACCGGAATGCCAGCACCAAGCGTGGTCTGAAAGGACAAAACTCCCGCGTTGCACGAAGATGAGGGTATTGCGACAGAGTTGCGGCTCCGCGCGAAAGACGAGGCGTCAGTGCTCGAGCTGTTGACGACCGACGAGATGGGGGGTGCCGACCGGCTGGCGATCGATGCCGGAACACCGGGCGTCGTGCTCATGGAGAACGCCGGGCGCGCGGTGGCCGATGTTGCAGTCGGCATGACGCCCGCCGCCGGCCGGATTTCCGTGCTCTGTGGTCCTGGCAACAATGGTGGCGACGGGTTCGTTGCGGCGCGCCTGCTTCGGGAGCGCGGGTACCGGGTACGTTTGTCGCTGCTGGGGAGCAGCGACCGGCTCACGGGTGATGCCGCAATCATGGCCGGGCGTTGGAACGGACCGGTCGAGAGCATCGAAACACGCGTCGGAGGCGAAACCGATCTCATCATCGATGCCCTATTTGGCGCCGGCCTGACGCGCCCGCTCAGCGGCGAGGCCGCGAGCGCTGTCGGGGATGCCAACGGCTCCGGCGCGCCAATACTTGCCGTTGACGTTCCGAGCGGTCTCGACGGGACCACTGGCGAGGCGTCCGGTCCGGTGATCGAGGCCACCAAAACTGTTACGTTCTTCCGCCGCAAACCTGCCCATCTGCTGTATCCGGGCCGGCGCTTGTGCGGACCTGTCGTGCTCGCCGATATCGGGATTCCCGATAAGGTGCTCGGCGCCATTGGTGTGAGGGCATATGCCAACGCACCGGCGCTGTGGCGAGCCACGTTTCCTCAACTCGTCGACGAAGCGCACAAGTATACGCGCGGGCACGCGGTGGTCGTGTCCGGCCCAGCCGACAGCACCGGTGCAGCCCGGCTCGGTGCTCGCGGTGCCCTGCGCATGGGCGCGGGTCTGGTGACGCTCGTCGGAACTCCTGCGGCGACTGCGATCAATGCCACTCAGCTGACGGCCATCATGGTCAAAGCGCTGGGTTCGGACGCCGAGCTGGATGAATTCCTCTCCGATCTGCGTCGCAACGCCATTCTGCTCGGCCCAGGGGCGGGTGTAGGCGCGGCGACCGCAACGGCTGTCATGACGGCCCTCGGTTCGGCTGCAGCCGTCGTGCTCGATGCCGATGCCCTGACTTCCTTTGCACTCCACGAGGCGCCGATTCAAGCCACTGGATTGGGGTTCGTGGTGCGCAGCGCCGAGCCCGGCCCGACGGCCGAGCGGCTCTTCGAGTTGATCAAGGCGAAAGAAGCCCCGGTCGTGCTGACGCCGCACGAGGGCGAGTTCAAGCGTCTGCTCGGGCCGCTCACCGGCTCGAAGCTGGCCCGCGCCCGAGCCGCCGCCGTAAGTAGCGGAGCGGTGGTGGTCCTGAAGGGGCCGGACACCGTCATCGCCCATCCGGATGGGCGCGCGGCCATCAATGAGAATGCGCCGCCCTGGCTCGCAACCGCCGGCTCGGGCGACGTGCTCGCGGGTTTTGTGACGGGTCTGCTGGCGCAGAAGGTGCCGGCGTTCGAGGCGGCGTGTGCAGCCGTTTGGCTGCACGGCGAATGCGCCAATGCCTTCGGGCGTGGACTGATTGCCGAGGACCTGCCCGAGATGCTGCCCCACGTGCTTCAGTGTCTGGATCGACAAAGTCTGGATCGACCGGTGTGAGACCGGGCCGGCGGCGCGATCAGTTCAGTGGGAAACCCAGTGCGCCAAGCGCCGCGCGCAGGCGATCGCGGCCGTTGAGCGCCTTCGTTTCGGCCAGACGCGAGATCACCCGCTCCGTCCACGTTTGTTGCGCCATCTCGTTGCGCTTGGAGAATGCTGCGAGCCTCGTGTCATAGGCCGCTCGCAGGCCTTTCTCGTCGGGTACGACATAGCTGTCGAAATGTACGATGGCCTCTTGCGGCAAGCGCGGCTTAACCTCGGCCGCGGCTTTGGGATCGCCGTATCCGACGCATAGGCCGAACACGCCGGCGGCGCCTTTGGGCAGGCCGATCACCTTGGCAACGGCTTCGACATCGTTGCGCAGAGCGCCGATGTAGACCGTGGCGAGGCCGAGCGACTCTGCCGCGATCACAGCGTTCTGTGCGGCAAGCGCAGCATCGATGGCGGCCACCAGAAAAGTCTCCGCATACGGCAGACCCTGAAAAGTTATGCCCTCGGTCGCGGCCATGCGATCGAGCCGCGACAGGTCTGCCAGGAAGACTAGAAACAGCGGGCACTGCTCGATGTGCTTCTGGTTGTTGGCGATCTTGGCCAGGGCCTTTCTCTTCTCCGGGTCGGCGACGGCAACGACCGACCACGTCTGCATGTTCGAGCTGGTCGCCGCCGATTGCGCGGCTGCAATCAGCGTCTCGAGCGTCCCTATCGGTAGTGGGTCCGGCCTATAGCCGCGGATCGAACGGTGATCGAGGAGCAAGCCGAGCGTGTCATTCCAGGGGCCGGCAGCAGGGGCGGCATCCGCTCCGTAGCGCGCGTCGAGTGCGGCTGCCTTGCTCTTGCTCGGTTCGATGCCGACATTCATGGACGTGTCCTTCTGACTTGCAGCCGCGTGTCATGCAACGGGCCCGCACTTTGCGAGCCCGCCTACATGATACCATGCCACTTTTCTTGCTGAAGGCTCAACTTGCAGGCGCTCACATCTACCAAAAATGGTAGTGCCGGCTTCAACACACTCAGGCAAGGCTGACGGCAATTTGGCGATACCCCGCTTTGGTGCCGTGCGCGACATAACCAAGACCTGGATAGGCGCTTTGGCAAAACTGCGGCGGAACCGATAGTGTATGGACAAGGGGGCGTTTCAACAGGCGCTAAGGTTGCGCTCGACAATGGTAGGGTACCGCCCATGCAGACGCTGACGATGGGACTTGGCCGGTTGCTCCTCGGAGCTTTGTTTGTAGTCGCTGGAGCCGGCAAGATCATGGGTTGGGAGGGCACGCTCGGCTATATTCAAGCCCGCGGATTCCCGGTGACTGATTTTTATGGGTATCCGGCCTCTCAGATCATCCTCGCTGCTGTCATCGCCCTCGAGATTGTCGGTGGTCTGATGCTGATCACCGGCCTCGGCGCTAAGGTGGCTGCGGTGGCGCTCGCGGCCTTCACCATTGCGGCCGGCGTGATCTTCCATGATTTCTGGGCTGCGGATGCGACGCAGTACATGAATCAGTTCAATCATTTCATGAAAAATCTGGCGGTTGTCGGTGGCCTGCTCGTGCTGGCGTCGCAGCCGTCGGGGGAAGATCGGTACAACTATTGAGGCTGCCATCTCCGGCAGGCACCAATCGCGAAGGCAGGCATGAAACCAAAATCCAACACGCTCAAGATCGCAGTGATTCCTGGCGACGGCATCGGCAACGAGGTAGTGCCCGAAGGCATCAAGGTGCTGGAGGCGGTCGGCCGCCGGTTCGATCTGGCCTTCGAGTGGCAGCACTTCGACTGGAGCTGCGAGCGCTTCAAGAAGACTGGAAAGATGATGCCAGACGACGGTCTGGATCAGCTACGCGGCAGCGACGCAATCTATCTAGGCGCCGTCGGATTCCCCGGTGTGCCCGATCACGTCTCGCTTTGGGGCCTGCTGATCCCGATCCGCCGCGGCTTTCAACAGTACATCAATCTGCGGCCGGTGCGGCTGTTCGAAGGCCTCAAATGTCCGCTCGCCGACCGCAAGCCCGGCGACATCGACTACTGGATCGTGCGCGAGAACAACGAGGGCGAGTACTCCGCCATCGGCGGACGCATGTACGAGGGCACGGAGTACGAGGCTGCCATCCAGCAGGCCGTGTTCACGCGACGCGGCTGTGATCGCGTCATGCGCTATGCTTTCAACCTGGCGATGACGCGCAAGCGCAAGGAGGTGGCATCCGCCACCAAGTCGAACGGTATCTCGATCTCGATGCCCTATTGGGACGAGCGCTTCGCCGCCATCTCCAAGGAGTATCCGCAAGCCAAGACAAGTCAGTACCACATCGACATCCTGACCGCGCATCTCGTGCGCAATCCGCAGTGGTTTGATGTGATCGTCGGCTCCAACCTGTTCGGCGACATTCTCTCCGATCTTGGTCCGGCGACCACCGGCACCATCGCCATCGCACCCGGCGGCAACATCAACCCGGAGGGCGAGTTCCCGTCCATGTTCGAGCCGGTGCACGGCAGTGCGCCTGACATCGCTGGCCAAGGCATCTCCAATCCCATCGGCCAGATCTGGTCCGGCGCCATGATGCTGGAGCACCTGGGGCACGCAGAAGCGGCGCGCTCCATCGTCGCCGCCATCGAGAAGCTGCTGGCTCAGACAGATGTGCGCACGCGCGACATGGGCGGCAAGGCCATGTGCAAAGAGCTAGGAGATACGCTGGCGGAGCTGGTGAAGCAGGCGTGAGCGCCGGCTCGTGAGGAGGCTCGACGCGCGGCCGATACAATGAGCGACGACGCCATCCATAGCGAGGAGAGCATCATCCGGGAGTTCCTGGCGCCGCTGGCGGCTGGCTTTTCGGGCGCTTTCGACTTGCAAGATGATTGTGCGGTGCTGGCGCCGGAGCCTGGCTCAGAACTGGTGGTCAAGACCGATCCCATTATCGCCGGTGTCCATTTCCTGGCAGACACCGACGCGGCGGACATTGCCTGGAAGGCGCTCGCGGTAAATGTCTCTGACCTCGCGGCGAAAGGTGCAACACCAGTTGCCTATCTCATGGCGCTCGCACTACCGCATGCACCGCAGCGTGCCTGGATGCAGCGTTTGACCGCTGGTCTAGCTGAGGCGCAGCGTGAATTCGGTTGCCATCTGATCGGCGGCGACACGGACCGCACGCCAGGACCATTGACCATCTCGATTACCGCGTTCGGCACTGTTCCTGCCGGCAAAATGGTTCGGCGCGGCACCGCGCGCCCCGGCGATCAGCTCTTCGTCACCGGCACATTGGGCGATGCCGCGCTGGGACTGCAGCTTTTGAAGGCTCCGTCATTGGCCAAACGATTGTTGCTGGCGGATGCTGAGGTGGCGGCCCTTGTTCAGAGCCATGTGCGCCCGCAGCCGCGACTGGCGCTGGCGCCGCTGCTGCGCGCGCATGCTCGCGCTGCCATGGATCTCTCGGACGGACTGGTGAAAGACTGCAGACGCATGTGCGCGGCCAGCCGCGTCGGTGCGCGACTGCGTCAGCGCGACATGCCGCTTTCTTCTTCGCTCGAGAGAGCCGGTACGGATTGGCATCTCAAGGCGCTGACTGGTGGCGACGACTACGAGATCCTGGCTGCCATTCCCGAGGAGTGCGTTGCCGCATTCCTGGCCGATGCCGATGCGCTCGACTTTCGCGTCACGCTCATCGGCGAGATCGCGGAGGGGGCAGGTGTGACCGTCGAGCGTCCTGACGGAACAGCCATCTCGTTCGACCGAGCCGGCTGGGACCATTTCGCGTGAAGGCGCGAAGGAATCGGCGCATGCCGTCCCGTAGCACCTGTACCGCGACGATAGCGGTACCTGACCGCACAGGCCAAACCAAGGTCTTGCAACACTGTGTTGCTTTGGCACCGCGGTTTTGGCATGGTCCCGCGCAAATCAGCGGCCGTCGGTGGCAACAAGCGACAGGTTTCGGCTGCTGCCTGCCATCAGTGCCGCCCGGCACTTCTTAGCAACTCGGGGGGACCAATACCCATGGATACGGTGATGTGGGCGATCATTTTGGGCGGCCTGCTGTCGATCGTCTACGGAGCCTGGACCATCCAGGCCGTGATGGCGGCCGATGCGGGCACTCCGCGCATGCAGGAGATTGCCGCCGCGATCCAAGAGGGCGCCACCGCATATCTCACGCGCCAGTATACGACCATCGCCATTGCCGGTGCGGTTATCTTCGTCATCGTCGGCGTTCTGCTGGGCTGGCTCGTGGCGATCGGCTTTCTGATCGGCGCCATGCTGTCGGGTCTGGCTGGCTTCATTGGCATGCACGTCTCGGTGCGCGCCAACGTGCGCACGGCGCAGGCCTCGACACAATCGCTTGCTGAAGGCCTCTCGTTGGCCTTCCGTGCGGGCGCTGTGACTGGACTGCTGGTAGCGGGCCTGGCGCTGCTCGGTGTCGCCGTTTACTTCGCCTTTCTGACGCGCGGACTGGGGTATGAGGTCACCAGCCGCACGGTCGTCGACGCCCTGGTTGCGCTCGGCTTTGGCGCGTCGCTCATCTCGATCTTTGCCCGTCTCGGTGGTGGCATCTTCACCAAGGGGGCAGATGTTGGCGGTGATCTCGTCGGCAAGGTCGAGGCTGGTATCCCAGAAGATGATCCGCGCAATCCGGCCACTATCGCCGACAACGTCGGCGACAACGTCGGCGATTGCGCCGGCATGGCGGCCGACCTGTTCGAGACTTATGCGGTGACCGTGGTGGCTACCATGGTGTTGGCTGCGATTTACTTCACGGGGCAGCCGGTCGTCGGCAACCTGATGATCTACCCGCTCGCGATCTGCGCGGCGTGTGTGGTGACCTCGATCATCGGCACGTTCTTCGTGCGCCTCGGCGCCAACCAGTCGATCATGGGGGCGCTCTACAAGGGCTTCATCGCCACCGGCGTGCTCTCGCTGATCGTGCTCTATCCGATCACCAGCAGTCTGCTCGGGATGGACACGACATTCACGGCGCGCGGCACGAATTTCACCGGCATGGACCTGTTCTGGTGCGGCGTCGTCGGTCTCGCTGTGACTGCCGGCATCATCGTCGTGACCGAGTACTACACGGGCATCAGCTATCGGCCTGTGCGGTCCATCAGCCAGGCTTCGGTGACAGGGCATGGCACCAACGTCATCCAGGGTCTCGCCGTCTCGCTCGAGGCCACCGCGCTGCCGGCGTTGATCATCATCGCGGGCATCATCATGGCCTTCAAGTTTGCCGGGCTGTTCGGCATCGCCATCGCCGTTACCAGCATGCTGGCGCTGGCCGGCGTCGTGGTGGCGCTCGATGCCTTCGGACCGGTGACGGACAATGCCGGTGGCATCGCCGAGATGGCCGGACTGCCGAAGGAGATCCGCAAGACCACCGATGCGCTCGACGCCGTTGGTAACACCACCAAGGCCGTCACCAAGGGCTATGCCATCGGCTCGGCCGGCCTCGGCGCGCTGGTGTTGTTTGCCGCCTACAACGAGGATCTGAAGTTCTTCATCAGTCAGGCCAAACCCGGATCCCTGTTCCACAATCTGCAGGTCGATTTCTCTCTGTCCAATCCGTACGTCGTCGTGGGCCTGCTGTTCGGTGGCCTGCTGCCCTACGTCTTCAGCGGCATCGCCATGACGGCCGTCGGCCGCGCGGCCAGTGCGATCGTCGAGGAGGTGCGCCGCCAGTTCCGCGAGAAGCCGGGCATCATGAAGGGCACAGAGAAGCCCGACTATGCGCGCGCCGTCGATCTGCTGACGCAGGCTGCGATCAAGGAGATGATCGTACCCTCGCTGCTGCCGGTGCTTTCGCCGATCGTCTGCTTCTATGTGGTCAAGTGGATCGGTGGCACGGGCAACGCCTTTGCTGCGCTCGGCGCCATGCTGCTCGGTGTCATCGTGACGGGGCTCTTCGTCGCCATCTCGATGACGGCGGGGGGCGGCGCCTGGGACAACGCCAAGAAGGTCATTGAGGACGGCTTCACGGATAAGGACGGCAAGAAGCACGTCAAGGGCTCGGAGGCGCACAAGGCGGCGGTTACCGGCGATACGGTGGGCGATCCCTACAAGGACACCGCCGGCCCGGCCGTCAATCCCATGATCAAGATCACCAACATCGTGGCGCTGCTGCTGTTGGCCGTGCTTGCGCACTGAACGCCCACGCAGCGCTTTCTTTCCAACGCCCTCGCCATGTGCGAGGGCGTTGCCGCCAGATGCTGTTGGGACTATTCGAAGAGCTGACGCTGGCCGATGCCGCGGAAGATTTGCTTCAGCAGGCCCTGATCGCGGATGTGGCTCGGGGTCTCGCGCTTGACGTAATCGAAGAGCTGCCCGTCTTTCATGCCGTAGTTCGCTACGCGCTCGACGCTGCCGGTGGGGCTGAAGTAAACCGCCAGCACCTTGCGGTCGACTTCAGTTGGCTTGAAGAACGCCGACTGCGTCTCCGTGCTGGAGATGTAATAGTAGGTGTTGCCGCCAGCGACCGTCGACGTGGTAGCCGGAGTGCCGAGCGCCAAGCGGACTGAATCGGAACTCATGCCGGGCTGGATCTGCTGAATGTCAGTTTCCTGGAACTGGTGCCCATGCTTCGTCGTGATGGGAGCACAGGCTGACAGGGCGGCAGCAATGGCGACGGCGAGCAGCGATTTGGCCATGCTTCTCCACGGCGATACTTGCATGGACAGACGTTGGTGCGGGGTACCGAGAGAGCGCATGATGACTGTTTCAGGTGAGAATCGAGGTGTGTGCAACCCGATGTACCGACTAGCGCGCCGCCGCAGGGCTGGCAACGGCTGCGAGGATGCGATCCCCGGCAGCGTTGCCCCGTCACGCGCGGGCCCGCCATGGAGCACGTGATGTTCCGATGGCTGCGACACCGAGCGCGAACGCAGCGTATAGGGCGTGTGCTTTACAACTCGATTGTGGCGCAGTCGCGTACGGAGGTATTTTACCAAGAGCTAGGGGTTCCCGATACGATGGAGGGTCGGTTCGAGCTGATTGTTCTGCACACGTATCTTGTGCTGGAGCGGTTGCGGCGCGAAGGGGATGTCGGCCAGGCTCTGAGCCGTGCTTTGATCGAGGCGTTCGTGGCAGATATGGACGCGAGCATGCGGGAGATTGGCATCGCCGACCTGGGCGTGCCGCGCCGCGTGAAACGTGCGGCGGCTGCGCTTTTCGAGCGCTCGCGCGCCTACGCCGCAGCGCAGCATGAAACAGATCCGTCCGACGCCTTGCCGAAGGCTCTTGGTGAGCACGTCTACGGCCAGGATTTTGCAAATCCCAACCTGGCGTCACAGCTCGCGCGCTATGTGCACCATGCCAGTGCCGCCCTCGATCGGCAGTCCTCGCAAGCTCTGCTCGATGGACAGCTTGCGTTTCCCGGTATCTCTGAGGCACCGACATCTGGGCAGAGTGGAAGCCGATGACCACGCTCAAGTGGACACATGATATGCGCGACCTCAAGCAAGCGCTCGATGTTGCGCGTGAAGCCGACCCCACGGAGCGAGCGGCTGTTGCGGCGCACCTCGAGCTTCTCTCCTGCGAGCGTTTCAAAGTGCGCTACAGCCTGCGACCTCTTGACCAGGGTCGGGCTACGCTCTCTGGCGATCTTGAGGCTGACATCACGCAATCCTGCGTGGTCTCACTGGAGCCGGTCGAGTCCCGTCTCAGGGGAACGTTTGCCGTCGAGCTGTGGCCAGACGGCGACTTGCCTGCCTCCGATGGCGGTACGCTGGATGCTCTGGCCGATGATGTGATCGAGCCGGTCGAAAATGGAACCATCGACGTCGGCCGTGTCGTGCTGGAGCGCCTCGCTGATCTGATCGATCCCTATCCACGCAGTCCTGGAGCCACTTTTTCCTGGACTGATGAGAAGGCTGCATCCAAGGGATCGGATAATCCATTCGCCAAATTGAAGAACTTTGGTCGAGGTTCGTAATGCTGACGCCTTTGCCACGCATTTTGCGCGCCGGAGCCCTGCCCGAGAATTCGGTTGTGCGGGTGCGGCAAACGGCTATCTTCGGGCGGCCCTTGCATTCGGGGGAATCAGGGCAGGTGCTGTCCGCTCGCGGCAGCCAATTCTAGGACATCGGCAGGCAGGCGAACCAAATGCCAGCGCCGCGAACACTCGCGCTCGATGCCATGGGCGGCGATTACGGACCCACGGTCGTCATCCCGGGCGCGGCTCTCGCACTTGAGCGGTATCCGGCTGTCAGCTTCATCTTTTTCGGGGATGTGGCGCGCATCAACGCCGAGCTCGAGCGCTATCCGGACCTCAAGGCCAGATCGGAAATCATACATACCGACAGTGTCGTCGGCATGGACGACAAGCCGAGCCAGGCTCTGCGCCGCGGCAAGGGCTCGTCCATGTGGCTGGCGCTGGAGGCCGTGCAGAAGGGTGACGCGCATGCTGCGGTCTCCGCCGGCAACACCGGTGCCCTGATGGCAATGGCCAGGTTGGTGCTGCGGCCCATGGCCGGCATCGAGCGCCCGGCCATTGCCGCGCTGTGGCCAACGATCAAGACCCAATGCATCGTGCTCGATGTCGGCGCCAATATCGGGGCGTCTGCTCGCCAACTCGCGGACTACGCATTGATGGGCGCGGCCATGGCGCGCGCGCTCTTCCGGCTGGAGCGGCCAAGCGTTGGGCTGCTAAATGTCGGTGTCGAGGAGATCAAAGGCGTAGAGGAGGTCAAGCAGGCGCACGCCTGGCTGAAAGAGCTGGATATGGAGTTTCCGCTGGACTACCGCGGTTTTATCGAGGGCGATCAGATCGGCCAGGGCGCTGTCGACGTAGTCGTGGTGGAGGGCTTTGCCGGCAACATTGCACTGAAGACTGCGGAAGGCACCGCTCGCCAGGTCGGCAGCTATCTCCGGTCTGCCATGGGCCGCCGTTGGGCATCGCGGCTGGGCGCCCTTCTGGCGCGGCGCGGATTTGCAGAGCTGAAGGAAAAAATGGACCCCAGGCGCTCAAATGGAGCCCCATTCCTCGGTCTCAATGGCGTTGCGATCAAGAGTCACGGTGGTACGGATGCGCTAGGCTTTGCCAGCGCAATAGGTGTGGGCTACCAGATGGCCGAAAGCGAATTGGTGGCACGCTTGGCAGCCGACCTGGAGGCGTTCCACGGTAAGCTGGTAGAGCCCGGGCAGCAGTTGAGCAGCGGTTGATTGGCTGCACTGGGCACAGACGAAACGGTCATACGCAACCGTTTCCCGATGAGGTGAGCACGTGGCAGTGATCCGTTCGGTGATCCGCGGTGTCGGGGCCTATCTCCCGAAGCGCATCGTCACAAACGAGGATCTGGCACGCATTGTCGATACCAGCGACGCCTGGATCACCGAGCGCACGGGCATCAAGCAACGCCATATAGCGCAGGAGGGCGAGCTCACCTCGGATCTGGGCATTGCTGCCGCCAAGCAAGCCTTGGTCCGCTCCGGCATCGATCCGGTCGACATCGATCTCGTCCTCTGCGCGACGGCCACGCCTGACCGTACGTTTCCGGCCACCGCCGTGCGCATTCAGGCGGGCCTCGGCGTCACCAAGGGGGCAGCCTTCGATCTGCAGGCGGTCTGCTCGGGCTTCGTCTATGCGTTGGCAACTGCCGACAACTTTCTCAAGGCCGGGCAGTTCAAGCGGGCTTTGGTCGTCGGCGCAGAGACGTTCTCGCGCATTCTGGATTGGTCCGACCGCGGCACTTGTGTGCTGTTCGGGGACGGCGCCGGCGCCGTTGTGCTGGAAGCGCAAACGCAACACGGTAGTCGTGAGGACCGCGGCATCCTCGCAACCCGCATCCGTTCCGATGGACGCTTCGAAGATCTCCTGTACGTCGATGGCGGTCCGGGCTCGACTAAGACAACAGGCTATCTGCGCATGAACGGGCGCGAGGTGTTCCGTCATGCCGTGCAGAAAATATCTGGCGTCATCGAGGAAACGCTCGTCATGAGCGGCTACGCGCCAGACGAGATCGATCTTTACGTGCCCCATCAGGCCAACAAGCGCATCCTGGACGGCATCGCCAAGAAACTCGGCGTCGCACCGGACAAGATCATCATGACGCTCTCGCGCCACGGCAATACATCGGCAGCCTCCATTCCCCTCGCGCTCAATGAGGCATTCGAGGGACATCGCCTGAAGGAGGGCAGTCTCGTGTTGATGGAAGCCATGGGCGGCGGATTTACCTGGGGCGCCGTTCTAGCGCGCTGGTAACCGTTCCTGCTCCGCCTGCCGCACCTTCGCGAAGTGCTATTGCGCCACAATTCCTGCTTGAATTTCAGCTGCTTGATCTCATACAGCATTGACCCCACTCGACCCTATGGCTAGCATTTGGCGAAAAGGGCGAGGATCGGGAGGGCTCGAAACATGGGAAGCAGAACGTTGACGCGTGCGGATTTGGCAGAGGCGGTTGTTCGCAAGATTGGGCTTCCACGTAACGAGTCGCAGGAGCTGGTCGAGCTGGTATTGGGTGAAATCTCGTTAACCTTGGCGCGCGGCGAGAATGTCAAGCTGTCCTCGTTCGGTTCCTTCGGGGTGCGGGATAAAGGGCAGCGCATCGGGCGGAACCCGAAGACGGGCGAGGAGGTGCCCATCACGCCGCGGCGTGTGCTGGTGTTCCGTCCGAGCAACATCATGAAGGACCGCATCAATAACGGACTTGTGCGTCGTCGCGCGGCAGAGTAGCGGCGGAGGGTAAGGTTCAATACGTCCAGTTTCCTGCTGGGGCTGCGGGAAGCTGGCTGCAGGCAGCGGGGTGGTGAGCGATGAGCAAATCGGCGGAAGCATTCCGCACGATCAGCGAGGTCGCCGATGAACTCGGTGTACCGAAGCACGTACTGCGGTTCTGGGAGATCAAGTTCGCGCACATTCGACCGATGAAGCGCGGTGGCGGGCGCAGGCTCTACCGGCCGGAGGATATGGCGCTGCTGTGCGGCATCCGCCATCTGCTGCATCGCGAAGGATACACGATCAAGGGCGTGCAGAAGATTTTGCGTGAGCAGGGCGTTGACGCTGTGAAGCAACGTGGAGATGGGCAGTCGCAGGATACTGCTGGTCCGGCCAGAGGCGCGGGCCGGCAGCGGGCATCCGAGGAGCGAGTTCGACGCCGGGGCGTCAGTGCTGGTGGTCCATCGCGCGGCCGCACGCACGAGCCTGCTGCCGGCAAAAAGGAAAAGGGGCTTCTCGCTGCCATTGCCGAGCTGGAGGCATGCAGGGCTCTGCTCTCCGGCACAGCATCTGGTAACGCACGCCGACGGCGTGGGGACGCAGCCTGACAGCTTAATGGGCCGGCGGGTGGCCTCGGTCAGCGTGGCATCTGTTTTCCGGCTTTCGACCTCTGGAGTACGTGCCTGCCGCCAGCGCGCATCGATGTATGGCTTGCCGATCTCTGCGCCGCCGGGTCGATACTCGACGCTCTGGACGCGCGGTTGACGCTTCTTCCTGCGGAGGAGCGAGCCCGTGCAGAGAGCATGGATGACCTTATCCTCAGCCGGCGATGGCGTAGGGCGCGCATCGCCCTTCGGCTTGTGCTAGCGACACATGTGGGGTTGGAGCAAGCACGCGCGCCGCTCGTCGTCTCGCCGCGCGGCAAGCCGCGCCTTGCTTTGCCAGGTCCCGAGTTCAGCCTGTCCCACAGCGGTGGGCTGCTGCTCCTTGCGGTTGCCTCAAGCGGGCCGCTGGGGGTGGACATCGAGACCAGGACGACAGTGGCGATGGATGAACGACGCCGAATAGCGATCGAGCGCGCGGCGACTGCACTCGCCCCGCAGTCGCCCCTTCCTTCGTCGAGTGTTGTGCAACGTTTCCTGCAGGCGTGGACTAGGCTCGAGGCTGTGGCCAAGGCTACTGGCACTGGCATTGGGCAGGTTCTCACAGAGCTTGCCATAACGGGTCCAGCATCAGGCCTAGAAGATCGGCAGGTGCGGTCTGCAGAGACGATGCTTGTCGCGGAAGGCCGACCCTTGCGCGTGGAGGATTTGATGTTGGACGGTCAGGCCGTGGCCGCGATCGCGGTGCCGCGCGATGCCGAGATCGACCTGCGCACATTCCCTTCATCGCCAATTGAGGTCCGCGCCCTGGAAACGCTGGCGCTGGGCCGCGGTTGACCGGGCGTGCGGAAGGGGGCAAAAGGGGCGCACCGGAGCGTAGCGCAGCCTGGTTAGCGCACCAGTCT
>CAWIYZ010000021.1:0-121199 GCA_963840425.1 uncultured Alphaproteobacteria bacterium
GCCACGAGCGCGCCTGCGACGTCGCCGGTCTCGACATGGGCGCGCATTAGCTTCTGGCAAGCTAACTCGTGTGTCGGATCGACCTGAAACAGTGCACGGGCGATATGCTTTATTTGCATGATGGGATGCGACATCTCACACAGTTGAGCTTCGAGGGCGCGGACCAAGCGTTGACGTACGGTCTCGCGTAATACTCCAACCCAATGAGTGAAACCGGGATCTATATCGTCATAGCCGGCGAGCAGTGTCTCCGAGATATGCATCTCGTTGACTAGGCATTCGGGCGTTCCCGATGGATGCTCGCCAGGGCATGGTCCAGATCAGTGGTGATTGAGCCATCGAGCCCCACTTGCAGCTTGTCAGCGGAGAAGCCCACGACCCCTTCGTGATCGAAGGTCTCCCGCACCGTATGCAGAAGTTGCCGTAGCGAGGCGCGGGCCCTTGTCTCATCAGATTCGCTCCACAACAATCCAACCAATCGGCTGCGCGTCTCCTTCATTCCGGGCGTGAGCGACAGATATGCGAGCAACGCTTTGGCTTTGCGGCAATTCAGCGCTATTTCGCGACCGCCGATTTGCAATCGTATATCGCCAAACAAGGTGAGGCGCGCCGAGTGCTCAACTTGGACGACCGTGCGGGTGGCTTGGGGTATGGAAGCATGGCTGATTTGGGAGCAAGTCGCCTGCTGACACAGTGTGGCTTTGCTCTTCCAGGCTGCCGGGGCTGACATGGTGTCTCTCCAGAAAGGCGTGTGTCGAACTCACGCCTTGCAGGCTAGAGCAGCCCCTTATTTCCGGGCCATCTTCCAAGTTTTCCCGGCGCTTGCGTGATCTTTCCGATCGTTTCCGAAGCTTGCCTGCACCCGCGTCGGCAACGGCTCAGATGGCAGGCTCTCCAGGAATCGGAAGACACCATGTTGCCTTCACTAGCTCTGTCCACCCAGGGGTTTAGGCGGGCAAGTTCCACAGTCTTAAGTGGTCATGGGTTTCGGGCAGTAGCCAAATCAGTTTAAGGACCCGCCTAGTGTGCGTCTCCTCGCTGGAGGCACCGTGACGGACTTGCATCAAGCTAGGCGATTTCTGCGACTGTTGGATCCAGAAGCCGCGGAATTCACGTTTCAGACCTTCGGTGAGGGCAGGTCGAAGGACGCGGCTGAGTTGAGGTGCATCCGTCACGGTTCATTCGACAAACTGGCCGAAGAGCTAGTGGCGCTCAACAACAGCGGAACCGGCATCTTCGTCACGGTCAACGAGACTGATCTTAAGGGCCGTCAAGAAGGAAAACATCACGCGCATCCGAGCGATCTGGCAGGATGATGATGCTGGGTTCGGCGGAGAGTTTCCCCTAAAGCCATCAATCGTCGTCGAGACATCACCTAGAAAATTTCATCGCTATTGGTTGTTCACGGCGCACCCGCCTATGCCAATTGGAGATGTTCGATGGCTTCATGGCGCGAATGATCCAAACGTACGGCAGTGACAAGGGTGCCGCAAACTTGACTAGAGTGATGAGGGTACCAGGCTTCTTCCACAATAAGAAAGAACCCACGCTAGGCAGGCTCACTGAGGCGACTGGCACCAGATATCGTTCTGGGTACTAGCGAAAGCCTTCCAACCGATTTCACGTTGAGAAGCCTCGTTGACCTGTCCGGAGCAAACAATTCGTCCGGTCTCGGTCGTTGTGCACGAACTCACAGAGTGGGAAGTCGATTATGACCGGCTCAAATGAGCTCTAACGCACATTCCTTCTGATGATCGTGACAAATGGTTTCCATACGGCGGAGCTATCTACGACGCTAGTGGCGGTTCGGAGGAGGGATTTAAAGTATGGGATGATTGGTCGAGAACAACCAAAAGGGGAAACTACAACGCCAAAGATCAGCAACGTTATTGGACAAAGGAATTCCCCAGCCAGCGTCAGAACCGGACAACGCTTGCCAGCATTTATTCAGATGCCAAGCAGAATGGATGGCGCGAGCTGCCTGACGCGCCTGCTGACCCTCTCCCTGTCCATCCCATTAGCAAACTCGAACATCGCTTTTGGGTCGGGCCAGACGAGACGCCGCTAGACATTGCCGATAGGGCGGTCTGGAATTGTCCGAGAGAAGTTTCGGCAGCGAGGTCACCACCCATCTAAGTCGCACTGGGAGGGTCTTCGTCAAATTGCGAAAGCGATTGAGACCATGGCGGTTCGCTTTCACACACACCCGGATATCAAGAGCATTGATCCGAACGTGGATGACAGTTTGTACGTCTCGTTCCTTCCGACAGGAATGGGGAAGACGTCAATGTTGGTGGAGGCGATCCGCATTTGGTCGCAGACGAAACAGCTCGATCATGTCGGCGTCATCGTCTTCCTGTCGCGATGTGAGGAAATCCAGAAACTAGCCGACGAAATGGGACTGGCAGCTGACGATTATTCAGTGGTGGTCGGGAGGGAAGATGACGAGTTCAACGCACTCGGCAGGCAGGGCGACAAGACCGAAGCCAGGGTACCCTTCACGACTCAGCAGATGCTCGAGGCGCGGAGTGCGGGGGGCAAGAAGTTGGCGGGACATGGAAGCATTCTACTTTCGAGGAAAGGCGAGACAAGTTCGGGTGTGGGACGAGGCTATCCTTCCCAGTCGCATACTGACCGTGGGGCAGTACGACATCAGCAACTTGTTTAAGCGCTTCAGTCGAGAGAACGCGGCACTGACGGATGAGTTGAAAGTGGTTTTTGATAGGTTGGAGAAGGCGGCTAGCGGCGACTTGGTCGACGTGCCTGATCTCGAAAAGTACGACGTCGCGCTAGAGGATGCTCTGTCGTGGGTTAACGGCAATGATGAAGACATGAAAACAGTTGAAGCGTTATGGGGCCTTTCGGGTCGATCGGTCAGAGTTCGCAAGGACAAGCACGTCGCAGTGTTGGATTATGAGGATATCCTGCCCGTTGATCTCGCACCAATGCTCATACTCGACGCGAGCGGACAGCAACGACGGACGTATGAGTTCTGGTTCAAGGGCAGAGGCAAGCTAAGCGTTTCGAGAGCCCCCAGAAAAGTTATAAGGGCTTGACGATCCATCACTGGAACCGTGGGGCGGGCAAGGACGCCCACAAAAAGGACGGCCAAGCGATTGCTCGGGGCGTAGCCTCTGCGATCAACGGGACCATTCCGAGACATGAGCAAGTGCTTGTCGTCCACTTTAAGCCGGGCGGTTCTCTGCCCGACATGGAGGCCGAGATAGGTAAGCTGATTGTCGGCGACAAGAGCCGTGTCAAATACCTGAACTGGGGACGACACACTGCCACCAATGAGTACAGCGACATCAAACATGTGGTCTTGGCGGGGGTTCTTCAGTACTCAGCCGCTCAGATCGAGGCGATGGGGAGAAGCGCGAAGAGGATGGGCAACGAGGAAGCCTTTTCCGATGATGATTTTCAGCAGACGCGCTTCGGGGAGGTAGCGCACCACATTCTGCAGGCCGCCACTAGCGGTGCCGTTAGGAAGAGCGTGAACGGTGGGTGTTACCCAGGATGCCATCTCTATGCGATTTTCTCTGCGAGGAAGGGCGTTGGCATACCGAGAGCGCTGCTCTCACGTGTATTCCCAGATGCCGAGGTTGCGAATGGACACCAGCCATCACGCTCAAGGGGAATAAGGGTCGGTTAGTGGACGCGATCGCGCTCGCTTGCCAACGCAGGGGAACGGTCGGCGTGTAAGGGTGGGATTTGCCGAGATATCGGCATCGGTCATCGCCGTATCTCAACAGGCTGCTGAAGAACCCCGATGTTGAACGCGCCCTTCTGAATAGACTGATCAGGGTCACGCTCCAGTGGGGCACTGTCGTCATCGAGACCACTGAACGCACCCAGCGGAAGGGTTCGACGGAGTTAGGGAACCTCTGATCAACCCCGCGAGCATGGCACAGTGGTGGCATTGATTCGAGGGGTGCACGCCATGGGACCAGCTGAGCTTTGCGTCGCTCGATTTCGCGGCGAAGAAGAAGCTCACGAGGCGCGAGGTGTTCCTGGCCGAGATGTCGGCCGTGGTGCCGTGGGGTGCGCTCGAAGCCGTGATCGAGCCGCATTATCCGAAGATCGGGCCGCAAGGCGGGCGTCGGCCATTCCCAATATCGACCATGCTGCGCATTTACTGCCTGCAGCAATGGTACGACCTGTCAGATCCCGGCGCCGAGGAAGCGCTCTACGATATCCAGTCGATGCGCGCGTTCTGCGGCCTCGAACTCGGCCGCGACGCGATCCCCGACGAGACCACGATCCTCAATTTCCGCCATCTGCTTGAGCGTCATGACCTGACGAAGGCGATCTTCACGGCCGTTGCAGAGCATCTCGCGGCAAAAGGTGAATTGCTGCGCGGTGAGCGCATCGTGGACGCGACGCTGAACCGCGGCCTCGCCTTCGACGAAGAACAGAGAGCAGAAGCGCGATCCCGAGATGTCGTCGTCGAAGAAGGGCAACCAGTGGTATTTCGGCATGAAGGCACACATCGGCGTCGATGCGGAGAGCGGGCTCGTGCACACGGCGGGCGTGACCACGGGCAAGGTTCACGACGCGAAGGTGATGGCCAATCTGATCCGCGAGGACGACACGGCCGTGTACGGCGACAAGGGCTACGCAAGCGACGAGAAGAAGCGCGCGGCGGAAGCCGCCGGCGTGCTGTGGGCCGTGAAGGAAAAAGCCAAACCGGGCCGCGATCTCACGAAGCGGCAGCGCGCTCGCAACCGCCGCTTCGGCAAAATGCGCGCGAAGGTCGAACACGTGTTTCGCGTCGTCAAATGCCAATTCGGCTATCGCAAGGTCCGCTATCGCGGCATCGCCAAGAACGGCGCGCACGTGTTCTCGCTCTTCGCGCTCGCTAATCTCTATCTCGCGCGCGTCCGACTTGCGTCCACTTGAGGGAGAATGCGAGCTGAACCGCGCCATCTCGACGCCCGACAGCCGCTCAAACAGCTAAAAATCGTGACGATCATCGCTGTTGCCACTGGCCGAGCGTGATATTCAGAGGTTCCCTAGCGGGGCGCGGTAAATCGCCGATTTGGCGTACGGGCTGATTGGCGTACGAGCTGCTGGGGTATGCGGGTACCGCTCTATGATGTCGGGGGTCAGAGGCATTTGTATTACGCTCAGGAAGGAGGCATTTGTATTACGCTCAGGAAGGCAAATATCCGATACCGAATTATTTAATCCCCATCTGGAACGCCATTTGTCGGCACCCACAAACCTTCCCCAGAGACCCGTCATATCCGTCATACCCCCGGTTTTAGGCGGTTTCCCAGCCCTCTATCCGTCATGGCCCATGACCGATGCGATGTGAAGAAGCCCCGTAAAATAGGCGCTATGACGGATATGACGGATATGACGGGTAAAAAGAGGGTCTCTGGGGAAGGTGTGTCGCACGATGGATGCGCGTCTGGATAAATACCGCGCCTCAGCATTATTAATTGTGAGGCGTGGGTGTCGGCTCAGGGAGGGGGTAGGTAGCACTGCCACGCCTCAGCAAAATCGGCCTTTGCGTAATATCGCCGATCCATCGTGCGGTGTGAGCGCAAGTTGTAGGGCTTCAGCAACCGGGCAACTCCCTTCGTCGTAATACATCGCCCCATCCGATAGTCGCTCCAAGGGCTCTCTTCCATCGATACGAGGGCTTCCTGCAAATCCTGCGGGGTGATCTGCTCCACCTTCTTTTCTTTGAATATCGACAGAATATCCCCGAGCAGCGCCACGCCTGGGGTTGCCTCGGCATCGTCAGAGGTTGAAACGCCGGACAGCGCCAGCGCCGTCGCTTCTGCTACGTCGGTCCAGCCTCCGCCAATTACTTCGGCGATGGCTAGCAGGGCGCGCCAGTTGTCGCGGGCGCGATCGTTCAAACCAGCCGGCATTACAGGGTCGCACTGCCTGAGCTTGTCCAGATTGTCTTGCGCCCAGCGCCACGCCATGCACTGGATCTCGCCAAGCGCCTCTGTGCGATCCATCCTCAGTGGTGTGATCGTTTCCCCATCCAGCTTGCGGCGGAGACGAAGCACCACGGCACGATCTCGCAGTGTATCGGGCAACTCCCGTATCTTGGCGATGGCCTTCGGAGCCCACGTGCTGAACGGCGTGGGCTCGTGTTCATCACCGACGGTTCGAATGACCCAGGCCGACCTGCGATTGTGACCGGAGTTGAGCACGCCTCGCAGCTCGTCATTGTCATCGAGGAACGTGTCGGCTTCATCGATCAGGAGCGTCGCTGAACTTCTCAACGCATCGGAAGAGAGAGGCGGGTGTTATATTCGATATGGACAGCTTTTTCGGCACCAGCTCCCCGAGCACGTTCATAGCAGTCGTCTTCCCGCACCGCTTCTCAGGGCTTTCGATCGCGAGTATCGGCGAGATTTCCGCGGCGTCGTGAGCATGCGCGTGGAGCACCCACAGGGCTGCCGCTTCCGCGCCGTAGTCCGGCATCACGACGTGCGCCTTGATGGTGCTGACCAGCCGCGAGAGCAACTGCGCACCATCCACCGGGGCGGGCCAAGCGGCCGGCTCTTTCATGAAGGCGCTCTGCTCGGTACTCGATTGCACCTCGCGTCGCTTCGCCTTCACCTCATCATCGAGCGTGCCGACGCGCACGTTGAGCCGTTCGGCCGCCTCCGTTCGGACGCGATCGTATTCGAGCGGTGGTAGGCCAGCGAGACGCTCGACATCTTTCTCAAGTTCGGACTGGATGCAGTCCCGGAACTCGCTGTCTACATCCGACGCGCCGACGTGCCAGAAGTTGCGAGGCTCAGCATCCTCCTGTGTGTGCCGCCATTTGGCGCTCACCTGTTCCTTCGTCCAGGGATCCCCGAGCTTGAATGCCGGTAGCGCAATCGCCGCTGCGCAGTAGCGCTCTCCGGCCTTCGTCTCGATCTCAGCTAGTGCCTGAGCGTCGACGCCGCGCAGCTTTGCGCCACTGATCAGCGAGTGGATCGCCAAGCCCGCATTGTTGAGCGTGCGCTCCTGCTCCCCATTGCCGGCAGCCGGTATCGCCTCGATCTCTTTGTTGATCGCCGAGCTGATGTAGTTGAGCACAAGGTCTGAGGTCTTCGTATCGAGCGGCTGACTGGGAGCCGACTGAGCACCACTGAACGCGATCCCAAGGGCTTCATCAGCGAGACGCAACCACTCACTCGGCTGCGCATCATTGAAGGCGCTGGCGTCGGCAATGCCGACCTTCACGAGTTGATCGCGTTGACGCCGGCTGAAGATAACGACGAACAGCAGCCACGCGGGCGCGCCGGGCAAGCCCGATCCGATCTCCCACAGGAGGTCGCTACCGAAGGCCGCCTGATACGACTTCCCATCCGCCCGCGTCGACGGCGGCAGGCTCACATAACCTGTGCTCGATCCATCGGCCCGGCCGCCGCGTGTGTCGATGCCAGGTGCGATATCGCCGGCACGACTGCGAAGCCGCGCACCTTCAGGATACCTGAAGTAGTAGTGCTCGCCACCGCTTGGCGTCGTCGCTCTAAACGTCTGAGGTCGCGCCCCATGCTTTGCTTCCAACGCTGCGAGAGACGCAAAGCCGTCCTTCCCAGGCTTGGGGTCTATGTCGAGTGCCCAGAAGCCCGAGCCAGCCCCGTGGCAGCCCCTATCATCGCCGTGGGTGACACGGTCCACCACGCGCGGACTTGCACTTTCGTCAGTCGTCGCGGCATTGGGCCAATCGGCGATCAGAGGGCGTTTGGATTTGGGGTTGACGGGGAAGACGCGCACGCCGTCGCGGGCGTACAGAGGCAGCGCAGCGTCGAGGATGGCGTTGCTTGTTGCTGTGGAGGTCATGACCGGCCGCCCCAAGCTTCGATACAAAGAGGCGCTGCTTCAAGCTTGGCCCTGTAGCCGTGCTTTTCCCACAGATCAAACCAGAGATCCTGGATCAGGGGGGGAGTCTTCGTCCACTTTCTTCAGCCAAATGGCGAGGGCGAGGCTCACGGGAATGACTTTGTACAGAACGTGAGCCTACACCTCCCAACAAAAAGAGCACTCATGGCGTCGCTCGTAATGTGCCTGCTTCGCGGCGAAGCGGCTCAAGCGCATGTAGACGCAATCCGCTTGCGAGATGTCCGTCGTCAGGTGCTTTGCGACAGTTTGAGGTTTTCGTGAACGGGAGGCTCTGGCTCGGTTGCGGTTTCAGGTTAGGCGGCTTTGCTCTGGTGGATCAAGCGTCGTTGCTGGATGGTCTGTCGCTTGATGCGTTCGCGGTCGAGCAGGATGGTCTGGCCGCGGCCGAAGTAGACGTCGGCCGGGGTCAGGTTCCGCAGGCTCTCGTGGTAGCGGTGGTGATTGTAGTGGGCGACGAAGGCCTCGATCTGCGCTTCGAGGTCGCCGGGCAGGTAGTAGTTCTCGAGCAGGATGCGGTTCTTCAACGTCTGATGCCAGCGCTCGATCTTGCCCTGGGTCTGGGGATGGCAGGGCGCGCCGCGGACATGGTCGATGGCGGTGTCGGCGAGCCATTTGGCCAGCTCGCCGGCGATGTAGCTGGGCCCGTTGTCGGAGAGCAGGCGCGGCTTGTGGACGACGTCGGCTGCGCAGCCCGAGGCGGTGAGCGCCAGCTCCAGCGTGTCGGTGACGTCGTCGGCCGGCATGCTGGTGCACAGCTTCCAGGCGATGATGTAGCGCGAGAAGTCGTCGAGCATGGTCGACAGGTAGAACCAGCCCCAGCCGATGACCTTGAGGTAGGTGAAGTCGGTCTGCCAGAGCTGGTTGGGCGCGGTGGTCTGGTGTGGAACTCGTCGGCCGCCTTGACCACGATGAAGGCCGGGCTGGTGATCAGGTCGTGGGCCTTGAGCAGGCGGTAGACCGAGACTTCCGAGACGAAGTAGCGCTGCTGTGTCGGTGAAGCGCACGGCCAGCTCGCGCGGCGACAGCTCCGGCTCGTCCAGCGCCAGGTCGACGATGCGCTGCGCACGTCGTCGGGGATGCGGTTCCAGACGCGATCGGGCCGCGAGGGCCGGTCGGCCAGCGCCTCGGGCCGCCGGCTCGATAGCGCTCGTACCAGCGATAGAACGTGACCGGCGGATGCCCAGCATCTCCAGCGTTCGTCGGGCCGGCAGATGGGATTGCTCGACCAGGCGGATGATCTCGAGCTTCTCGGCGGCGGGGAACCTCATGCGTCGTCTCCCCCATCCGCGATCATGCTTTTTTTCAGCAGCCGCAGTTCGAGCGCCTGTTCGGCGACGACCTCCTTCAGCTCGCTGGGCTTCCTGGCGCAGCTCCTTGACCTCGTCGGTGGTGGCGGCACGGGCCGTGTCGCCGGCGAGGCGCCGCTTGCCGGCTTCCAGGAACTCCTTCGACCAGCTGTAGTACAGGCTCTCGGCGATGCCCTTCGCGGCGACACAGCTCGGCGATGCTCGTCTCGCCGCGCAGGCCCTCCAGCACGATGCGGATCTTGTCCTCGGCCGAGTGGTGCTTGCGCGTCGCCCGGCGGATGTCTTTGACGATCTCTTCGGATGACTGGGCGGTGGCGTGGATTTCTGTCTCATCTTCGCTCTCCTGAGGGCTACGATGAGCCAGAAATCCTCCCTTCCTCAAGCTGCTAAATCTGTCTCACAGGTGCTGATGTCGGACACCCTGAGCTACACCCACATCGGAAGACAGCAAACCAAGGAGGGGATCGCCAGCGGAGCAACAGTTCAGCTAGGGCGTTTCCCTGACACTCACAAAACGCGACGAGAGTTGGCCTTGGAATAAATCCGGTAGCAGCGGAGTCTTGGTCTTTGGAGCTACCGCCGGTTTTGCCACTTTCCTCCGGTGCTACCTCCACTGGCCCGTCGTCCTAATCAGATGCGGGCCTTTTCTTTTGAACTAGAGTGGCATCGGGCGATGTGTCCTCAGCACCGCCCGCGATCCTACAATGCGGGCCATTTTCACGTAGAAAAGCGTCGGTCCTCAAGGGGAGGGAGCGGACCGACGCTTCGCTGGGTAGGAACTGGGATCGCCATCACGCATACAAGCGATCCACCTAGATAACTCGGCAGCCTGAGGGTTGTTCCTGATTGCCGCTCATTGGGTGCACCGAAACGTATAGGTGTGCTCGCCCTTCCTGCTGCTGCCTACGGGACTGTCGCCATAGAAGTTGTACCCCTTGGGGCAGGTTCGGTTTGCAAAAGCCTCGGCATAGGTCCGGGCTTCGTCTGCGATGATCGTTTGATCCTGGGCCACACCACGTACAGGGGTGACGATCAGCATCGTCTTGCCGTCGTTGCGCTCGTGGGCACGGTGCTCGAAACGAACCCCACCGCTGAGTGATGCACCAACGGCGGACTTGGGGTCAGCGGAGCAGCTGGCAATCGCTAGGCCTATCGAGATCAGAGCTATGGTCTGGCATGCGCGCATGGTCTGCCTCCGCACCCCAACGCCTAGGCTGTGGGGGAGTTCCAGATGCAAAATTGGTGTCCCCACCGTTATGCTCTTATAGGGAACAACAAGGATCCGTGCCGGGTGCTAGTGTGGGGCAGATGTTGCCTCCTTTGACACTGCTCCAGTACGCCTGGAGAGAGCCCCCACGGTCGCCAGGAAACCAGGCGGCTCGGGCAGGTCCCCTAGCAAAATACACAGACACCCGGAGCGACCGGCACGGCTGGGTGTTCTAGCAGAACAATGTCGATGCGGCACCCCCCTGTCCATCGACAGTCGAACATGCCTCCCCCTTCCCCCGTAGGCATGGGCGCACACAAAACCCCACGGTCGCCCACGGCCGTGGGGTTTCTCTTTGCCCTATAGCCGGAACGACCCCTGCCTCCAGGATTCTTGCTCTGGTTAGGGAACGACCGCGCCGGGTTCGGTGTTTTGCGGACAGGTCGGCGGTTTCCCTCGCACACCATCCCTACGGCGCCGACCTGCGCGCTTTACCCCTTGTCGCTCGCATTGGAACTGGCACCCCGCGTTTCCCCGGCGCGGGGTGTTCCGCGTCGATCTTAGGTGGTTACCCGGATTGCTCACTCCGGCGTGGTAGCCAAGGGTGAGTGTCCAACAGGCGTGGGACTCCGATGGAAAATCCGGTGCGCGTATTGCTTCTTGTCAGCTCAGTCTCGCTGGTTGCTGCGGGCGGTGCGGCGAGTGCCCAATCTGGCTCGTCGCCGACGGCACCAACTCCGAGCGAAAAAACGGTCCAGGAAAAGAGTGCTCAATATTATGCGGATTGCATGAAACACTGGGACGCGGGCACCCACATGACCAAAAGCGAATGGGCTCGCACATGCCGTCGCGTCAACGACGAGCGCGTAAAATTCAGGGTCGATAATAAGATGCGGTTGCCATAGGTCGGCGCTCGCTCAGCTCAGCCGCGAACGCGATGACGCTTCCCCATCTTATCGAGCTTTGGCTTGGGCCTCGCACGGCATGTGCGGTCAAGCATGTCTCGCTGCATACTTTCCTTTTCGACAGTTGAACCAAACCGCCCCCTGCCGCGACACAGGTGTGAAGCCTGCGTTTATGGCCAAAGGGGTGAACCGATGCATATCATCACCAATGATGCGCTCATCGAAATCCTTCGTGAGCAAATTTGCCGGAGCGGCGGTCCGAGCTCTTATGCGAGACGGCTCGGTATTTCCTGCGCCTTCGTCAGCGCCCTCCTAAAAGGGAGGAAGTACGTGTCGGGAACGGTCTTGCAGGACCTCGGGTACGAGCGCGTGATCTGCTTCAGGAAGGCAAAAACGGGCGAGCAGTCCGAGGGTGAGATCGTCAACCGAAGATCACTTTGACGGCACCGGTCGCTGTTGCTGCAAAGGCCAGCGCTCCAGGAATGAGCAGGACCTGAACTCGAACTTGCGACCCCGACAGCCGGCCCGTCGCGATCTCGACATTGGATGCCGGTCATCGGGCAGGCATCGGGAGCGCGCAGATCCCGCTGCTCCGATCATTCGGCAGCTGACGGCGCGCTAGCCGTCGGCGTAGGAGTTGTTGTCCCCCATAGACGATGGTGCAGCCTGTCGAGCAGCAGGTAGATAACAGGCGTCGTGTACAGCGTCAGAACCTGCGACACCAGGAGACCGCCGATGATGGCCACGCCGAGCGGCCTGCGCAGCTCCGAGCCCGGCCCGGCAGCCAGGGCCAAAGGAACGGCGCCAAACAGGGCGGCCATCGTCGTCATCAGGATGGGCCGGAAGCGCTCCAGGCACGCTTCATAGATGGCCCGCTCGGGTGTGAGGCCACGCTGGCGTTCCCCCTCCAGCGCGAAGTCCACCAGCATGATGCCGTTCTTCTTGACGATGCCGATCAGCAGAATGATGCCGATGAGGGCGATGATCGAAAGCTCCATGCCGGCGAGCCGCAGCGAGATGAGAGCTCCTAATCCCGCCGAAGGGAGGGTCGAGATGATCGTCAGGGGATGCGCCAGGCTCTCGTAGAGCACGCCGAGCACGATGTAGACCGCAAGCAGAGCAGCTAAGATGAGAAGTGGCTGCGTATTGGCCACTTGTGCAAAAGATTTGGCGTCGCCCGCCGCCTCGACGCGGATCGAATCGGGCATATGCAGCTTGGCGAGTGCATCGCGAATCGCCGCTGTTGCTTCCTCGAGGTTGCCGTCTGCCGGCAGGTTGTAAGAGAAGGTAACGGCCGGAAACGGACCCTGGTGATTGACCACCAAGGGGGCCAGCGTGCGATTGATTTTGATGACGCTTGCCAACGGGACCTGCACGCCGTCCCGGCCGGGCACATGCACACGATCGATGTCCGCGATTTCACGCTGCAGGCGCGGGTCGACCTCCAGTATGACCTGATACTGATTGCGCGCGGTGTAGATGGTCGATATCTGCCGCTGCGCGAACGCGTTGTTGAGTGCGTTGTCGATATCCTGAATGTCCACGCCCAGGCGCGCTGCGGTCATCCTGTCTACCGTGACGCTCGCCTGAAGAGCACCTTGCTCACGGTCGTTGTTGACGTCGACAATTTCCCGAACGTCGCGCAACGCATCCAGAGCTTTGGGAACCCAAGCATAAAGCTCATCGATCTCGGGGCTCCAGAGCGTGATCTGGTAGGTCGAGCTGCTCTGCCGGGCACCGGTGCGGATATCCTGGGCAGGCGACATGTAAACGCTCAATCCCTCGATACCGGAGAGCGCGGCTCGCAGCCGGTCGATGACCCGCGCTGTTGTCAGTCCGCCGCGCTCGGCGAGCGGTTTCAGACTGATAAAAAAGCGGCCGCGGTTGACCGAGGCATTGAAGCCCGATGAACCTATCGATGAGCCGACAGCGGAGATGGCCGGATCAGCCAGCACGATGTCCAAGGCTCGTGCCTGCAGCTTGGCCATGGCCTCATAGGAGATGTCCTGGGCAGCCTGCGTCGAGCCGTATACCAAGCCTGTGTCGTCTTGCGGGAAATATCCCTTCGGCGTCTTGATATAGAGATGAACCGTCAGCGCGATGGTGGTCAGCATGACCAGGATGGTCAGAAACCGATGCCTGAGCGCCACCTGCAGCGAGCTTGCGTACGCGCGGTTCAAGGCGCCGAGCACGGCTTCGACCAAGCGGTCGAAGCGTGTGGCATCGCGGCTGGGGCCGCTGCGCACGAAATGGGCGCATATCATCGGCGTCGCCGACAGCGAAACGACGGTCGACACGGCGATAGCGAACACGAGCGTGACTGAGAATTCGCGCAGGAGCCGGCCCACGACGCCGGTCATGAACAGGAGCGGGATGAAAGCGGCAACCAGTGAGACGCTAATGGATATGACGGTGAACCCGATCTGTCTGGCGCCTTCGAGTGCGGCGCGCATGGGCCGCATCCCGGACTCCAGATTTCGGAAGGTATTCTCGATCATGACGATAGCGTCATCGACGACGAACCCGACGGAGATGGCCAGTGCCATCAGTGTCAGATTGTTGATCGAGAAGCCGGCGCACCACATGGCCGCGCACGTACCAGCCAGCGAGAGCGGCACGGTTATGCCGGCGGCAATGGTAGGCGTCGTTCGGCGTAGGAACAGAAACACCACCAGCATCACCAGGCCGATCGCCAGCGCGAGCGTGAGTTGCATGTCGTGAATGCTGGCGCGCAGCGTACCGGTGCGATCGGACAGTACGGAGATCTCTATGCTCGGCGGAATCCAACGCTTGATCTCCGGAGCCAGGGCGCGAATCCTGTCGACCGTATCGATGACGTTGGCATCGCCCTGCTTGGTAATAATAAGTAGGATCGACGGCTCCTTGTTGAACATGGCGGATGAGCGCGAGTTGCGTGTCGCGCGCTCGATCGTGGCAATGGAGGAGAGCCGAACGACATTGCCGTTCGATGTTTTGACAACCAGCGAGTTGTAGTCCTCAGGCGTGCGGAGCTGGGCATTGGTCTCGATTGCGATCGCCTGCCTCGGCCCGTCGATGATCCCGACCGGTGCTAACGCGTTGGCATTGGCTATGGCGGTGCGGACGTCCTCGAGGGAAACGCCGATCGAGGCCAGCAGTGTCGGATTGACACGCACGCGAATGGCCGGCTGCTCGGCGCCGCTGACTGTGACCTCGGCAACGCCTTCGACCTGAGAGATGCGCTGGGCGACGACGCTGTCGGCGATATCGTACATTTCGCTGGCGGGTATGGTCTTAGACGTAAGTGCCAGAATGAGTATTGGGGCCGCCGCGGGATTGGATTTGCGGAAGCGTGGGAGCGTGGGCAAATCGCTAGGCAAGTCCGCGGCGGCCGCATTGAGTGCGGCCTGCACGTCTCGCGCGGCGCCGTCGATATTCCGGTTGAGATCGAATTGGATGGAAATGCGCGTGGAGCCGAGCGAGCTGACCGAAGTCATCTCCGTCACGCCTGCGATCTCGCCGAGGCGCCGCTCCAGTGGAGCGGCAACCGTGGCCGCCATCGTGGCCGGATCCGCACCCGGCCGGCTCGCACTCACATTGATGGTGGGGAAGTCTACTGTCGGAAGACTGGCGACCGCGAGGAACTGATAGGCAACAAGCCCCACCAAGAACAAGCCGAAAGCCAGAAGCGCTGTGCCGATCGGCCGTTCGATGAATGGGCGGGAGAAGTTCATCGCGCTACTCGGCCGGCCGGCCCGACAGCTCCGTTGCGCCCGGGCCGTCGATCGAATGTCGGGTCGAGGACGAGCTACCCGTGAGGCGCACCTTCAACCGCTCCATCGCCAGATAGATGACGGGCGTGGTGTAGAGCGTGAGGAGCTGGCTGAGCAACAAACCGCCGATGATCGTCACGCCGAGAGGGTTGCGCAGCTCCGAGCCGGTGCCGCTTTCGATCGCCAGCGGTAGCGCGCCGAGCAGCGCGGCCAGCGTCGTCATCATGATAGGGCGAAAACGCAGCAGACAGGCCTGTACGATGGCCTCGCGCGGCGAGAGACCTTGACCGCGCTCTGCCTCCAGCGCGAAGTCGATCATCATGATCGCGTTCTTTTTCACAATCCCCATCAGCAGCACAATGCCGATCAAAGCAATAAGAGACAGATCGAACCCGAACATCGTGAGCGCCAGGACCGCGCCGATGCCGGCTGATGGCAGTGTGGTCAGGATTGTGAAGGGATGGATGAAGCTCTCGTAAAGCACCCCGAGCACGATGTAGATGGTGATGATGGCTGCAAGAATGAGCCAAGGCTGGCCGGCCAATGATTTGGCGAATTCGTCGGCGTCTCCGGAGTAGCTCCCGGTCACCGAGGTTGGCATGCCGATCTCCTCCTCCGCCGAGGAGATCACGGCCACGGCCTCGCTGAGCGCCGCGCCCTGCTTCAGGTTGAAGCTGATCGTCACGGACGGGAATTGGTCCTGGCGATTGACCGCCAGCGGCGCCGTGCGGTGCTCGATTTGTGCCACCGCACTCAACGGGATCTGTGCGCCGTTGCGACCCGGCAGATAAACTCGAGAGAGCGCAGCGGGATCGTTCTGATACTCCGGCATCGCCTCCAGGACGACGCGATACTGATTGGATTGGCCGTAGATAGTAGAAATCTGGCGCTGGCCGAACGCATCGTTGAGCGCATCGTTGACCGTTTGCATGGAGACGCCCAGGCGGCCCGCAGTTTCGCGGTTGACGCGCACCATCGCGCGCAACCCCCCGTCCTGCGCCTCCGAGGCGATATCACGCAGGACGCCTGACGAGCCCAATTTGTCGATCAGGCGGCTGGCCCACGTGCCCACCTCGTTGGCATCGCTGCCGACGAGTGTGTATTGATACTGGGCACGGCTAACTCGCGTGCTGATCTGTATGTCCTGCACAGCTTGGAAGTAAATGGTCACTCCCGCCGCGACTGCCGTCTCGCGCTGCAGAGCATCGATGATCTCGTTCACGGTCGCAGACCGCCCCTCGCGGGGTTTGAGCGTGATCTTCAGGTGGCCGACGTTGGGGGTCGAATTGATTGCGCTGACGCCAATGATGCTGACGACACTCTCGACGTTGGGATCCTTGCGGATGGTCGTGGCCACAGTGTCCTGGAGGCGTTGCATCTCGGAGAATGAAACGTCCGGCCCGGCCTCCATGGTGGCCGTGATGAGGCCGGTGTCCTGCTGGGGAAGGAACCCCTTCGGGGCAACAAGATAGAGCCAGACGGTGACGACAACCGTGAGCACCGTCACGGCCAGGGTGGCGGTCTCGTGGCGCAGCACCCATTCCAGGCTGCGGTGATACGCCGCCACCGTGCGATCCACCGCGGTATTGAAGAACCGCTTGAGCCTGTTGCCCTGCTCCCCTCCTTGATGCCGCAGCATGCGCGAGCACATCATGGGGGTAACTGTCAGAGAGACAATCGCTGATACGACAACGGCAATTGTGAGGGTCAGCGCGAACTCGCGGAACACGCGGCCCACGAGGCCGGTCATGAACAGCAGCGGAATGAACACAGCAATCAGCGACAGCGTCAGCGAGATCACCGTGAAGCCGATCTCGCGGGCGCCGTCGAGCGCGGCCTGCATCGGTCCCTCGCCGTCTTCCATATGGCGCACGATGTTTTCGATCATGACGATCGCATCATCGATCACGAACCCCGTGCCGATGGTCAGCGCCATCAGGGACAGATTGTCGAGGCTGAAGCCGCAGAACCACATCACGCCGAAGGTGGCGATCAGCGACATCGGCAGCGCGACGCCGGCGATGATGGTCGCGCGGATGGTCCGCAGGAACAGGAGAACGACGAGAACAACCAACGCGACACTCAGCACCAGGGTGAATTGCACATCGCGCACCGAGGCGCGGATCATGCCCGTGCGGTCGTGCACGACGGTGAGCTTGACATCGCTCGGCATGGCGCGCTGCAGACGCGGCAGCTCGCGTTTGAGGCGCTGTACAGTCTCGATGACATTGGCGCCTGGTTGACGCTGAACATCGACGATGATGGCTGGCGTGCCCTGGTACCAGCCGCCGACCTTGGTGTTCTCCAGGCCATCGACGACTTGCGCCACGTCCTTGAGCAGGACTGGCGCACCATTGCGATAGGTAACGATGACGTTCTGATAGGCCTCGACGCTCGCGAGCTGGTCGTTGGCTGCAATTGTGTAGGACTGATGCGCGCCATCCAACGAGCCCTTGGGCCCGGAGACGTTGGCCGTGGTAATGGCCGTCCTGAGATCGGTCATGCTCAAGCCGTACGCGGCGAGGCGCGACAGATCGGCCTGGATGCGGATCGCGGGGCGAATGCCTCCCTCCACCGAGACATGGCCAACACCGGAGATTGAGCTCAAGCGCTGTGCGATGAGCGTGTCGGCCAGGTCCGACAGTTGCCGCAGCGCAATGCTGTCGGAGGTCAGCGCCAGAGTGATGATCGGCGTGTCGGCCGGATTGACCTTCGCGTAGGTGGGTGGATACGGCAGGTTTCGCGGCAGGGTCGAGCCCGCCGCGTTGATGGCCGATTGCACGTCTTGCGCGGCCGCGTCGATGTCGCGGTTGAGCGTGAATTGCAGGGTGATCTGGCTGATGCCGTAGGAGCTCGACGACGACATGGTCACGAGCGACGGAATCTGCCCGAATTGCCGCTCGAGCGAGGCGGTCACCAGGTTAGCCGTGGTCTCCGGATTTGCGCCCGGAAGCTGCGTCGTGACCTGGATGGTCGGAAAGTCAACTTGCGGCAGCGAGGATACAGGCAGCCACCAGTACCCGAGTGCGCCGCCGAGCAAGACCGCCAAGCCCAGGAGCGAGGTCGCAATCGGCCGGTGAATGAACGGTGCGGAGACGCTCATTGGGTGCGGCCTGCATCCGCTTTGTGCGTGCGTCGCTCGCCCTCGCCACGCATGGCCCCACCCTGTTCGCCATCGCGCTTGCGTCGGCCTTCCCCTTTCTTGTGCGCACCCTGCGGTAGCGCTTTGGGCGCTGTGCCTGTCACTGGGTTGACAGTTGCCGCGTTCGGGCTCCCGGCATCCGGCGTTTGGCTGTCTCCATTCGAAACAGCAACCAGACTGCCGTCCTTGAGGCGGGCGAAACCCGTGGTGACAACCCGTTCTCCCGCCTGAATGCCGCTGGCGATGACGGCTTGGGTGTCAGTCTGCTGCTGCACTGTAATGGGGCGCAGCGCGACTCGATCATCGGCCTGGATGACGTAGGCGAAAGGACCGCTCGGACCACGCTGGACAGCCGGCGTCGGCACGACAACAACGTTCTCCAGCGTCTGGATGAGCACGCGCACGTTGGCGAACTGGCCTGGCCAGAGCTGCAGGTTCGCATTCGGGAAATCGGCCTTCATCCGCACGGTGCCCGTTGTTTGGTCGACTTGATTGTCGACCACCTGCAGCGTGCCTGTATCCAGTGCCGTCCTTCCGCCAGTGTCGAGAGCGTCGACCGTCAGCGCGCCCTTGGTCAGCGCCTTGTTGACTGCCGCAAGCTGTTGCTGCGGCAGCGTGAACACGACGGAGATAGGCCTGATCTCGGTAATGACGACGATACCGACGTCGGAGGCGCGAACCAGATTGCCTTCATCGACCATCCGGATGCCCGTGCGCCCATCGAGTGGCGACACGATCGTCGTGTAGTCGAGAAAGGCCTTCGCGTTGGCGATGGCGGCATCGTCGGCCTTGATCTGCGCTTCGAACTGGCCGACGAGTGCGCGCTGCGTGTCGATCGTCTTCTCTGCAACGATGTTGCCGCCGAGCTTGGTGTAACGCTCCAGGTCACGGCGCGCATTGGCGAGCTGGACCTCATCCAGAGCCTTTTTGGCAATGGCCTGGTCGAGCTGTGCCTGATAGGAGGCGGGGTCGATCCGCGCCAGCACATCGCCGCGCTTGACGTCCTGGCCCTCCTTGAAGTTCACGCTGACGATCCGGCCATCGACCTGCGGCCTGACCGTGACCATGTTGCGGGCTCTGGCCGTGCCCACCCCATCGAAATAGACCGGCACGTCAGCGACGCGCGCGGAGGCTGCGAGCACAGGCACGGGCGCATTCCGGTCCATGGCTGCGCGCCGGCCCCCCTGCCGGATGGGCGAGTCCATGAGACTGGCATAGGCGACGACGCCGGCAACCGTGCCCATTACCGCCAGCGCGATGGTCCACTTCAGCAGCTTCATCACGTGGCACCCCTTCTCCCGCTCGGACGGAGCTGGCTGTTTACCTCCATCAGCTTGCAATCGCCCACCCTGAGAATTGGCTACGGCACGAAGGGCCGCGTGCCGACGACGAAGCCGAATGTCGGTAGTGAGCCTAACGTAGCGGCCAAGGGGCAACCGTCGCGCTCATGTGGCAAGCAAAGGAGGCAGGACTGCAGCAGGCGGGGAAGGGGGACGAACCCCGCATGTCACGCAACGCTCGTTGCGTCCTCGGCTAGGCCAACGGAAGTGACCGTGCGTCGAAAGGCCAACAGCAGACGTGCTACCATCTGAAACTTCTCAAATATAGAACAAGTTTGCTTTTTTCTCTGCTCATATTGACGTTTGCGGGAATAATTTTCTAATTTACCAAATGCTGACAATGGCAGTGGATTTTCGCATCGCCATTGCGCCGCCACCGAAGGAAAGCCAATGAAATGAGGTACTTCCCGGTGTTTCTCGACCTCGACGACCGCCGCGTGGTGGTGGTCGGAGGCGGCGAGAAGGCGGCGCAAAAGCTGCGTCTGTTGGCCAAGACCGGGGGGCGGATCACGGTCATTGCTGAGACTTTCTCCGAGGAGGTGGTGGAGATTGCGCGTGCTCGGCAGATGCGGCTGGAGCAACGCCCGTTTGCGCAGAGCGACGTGCGCGGGGCAGCGCTGGTCGTCGGCGCTGAACAGATCGCTGAGAGCAATACCGAAGTTTCGATGGCGGCCAGGATGCATGGCGTTCCGGTCAACATCGTCGACAGCCCAAGCCTCAGCACTGCAATCGTTCCAGCCATCGTCGATCGTGATCCCGTCGTCGTGGCCATCGGAACGGAAGGAGCATCACCAGTCATCGCTCGCGATCTGCGAGCTCGGCTCGAGGCTTGGCTGCCGGCCGGGCTCGGTCAGCTGGCCGCCCGCGCGGCGGCCTTGCGGCCGCGTGTCAAGCAAGCCATTGCCGACCCAGTCGCACGCCGCCGCTTTTGGGAAGGCCTGCTGCGCGGACCGTTTCGTACGCACATTCTTTCCGGCAACGCAGCCGCAGCCGATACGGAGGCCGAGCGGGCATTGCAAGCTGGCGCTGCCGCAGGCTGCACCACAGGAAGCGTAGCGTTGATCGGTTGCGGTCCGGGAGATCCGGATCTCTTGACGCTCAAGGCGCTGCAGCGTCTCCAGGACGCCGACGTGCTCGTCTACGACCGCCTTGTGAATCCGGCCATTCTGGACTACGCGCGGCGGGACACGGTCCGCATCAGCGTCGGCAAGGCGCCCGCAGGCGAGACAACCGCCCAGCACGAAATCAATCGCATTCTCGTACGTGAGGCCCGGAAGGGTCAGCGCATTGCGCGCCTCAAAGGTGGCGACGCCATGATCTTCGGACGTGCAGCCGAGGAGATGGTCGCTGTGCGCGCCGCCGGCATCGAAGTCGAGATCATCCCAGGCGTCACGGCTGCACATGCCTGCGCCGCGAGTATCGGATTACCTCTGACTTTACGCGGCAAGGTCCGCCAGTTCTCCATCGTGACGGGTGCGACGGAGGGCGGTGAGTTGCACCTGGACGCACAGGCGCTCACGGCGTCAGGCCAGGCCGCGGCCATTTACATGGGCGTAGGCAACGCGCGACAGGTTCAGCGTAAGCTGCTCGGCAGTGGCGCAGCCTCCAACACGCCGGTCGTGATCGTGGAAAACGGCACGCGCGCCGACGAGCGAGCGGTGGCGACGACGCTTGCTGATCTGGCAGCTGCCATCGAAACAGAGGCCATTGTCGGACCTGCGATCATTTTCCTGGGGCTGGATTGGCGCGATGCTCAGCTGTCCCGGCCGGCTCGCGTGCACGTCTTTCAATCCGAAAAGTCACGGCACTTCAATCAAGCTGTGCTGAGCGTGGAGAAAGCCGCATGACCGCGCTCTTGCCAAGAACGGCGCCCTTCGCTCCGGAGGAGATCGAGGCCCTCAACAGTGTGGTTGCGCGCTCGACGCCGCTGCAGCGAAGCTGGCTGGCTGGCTTTCTCGCTGGGCTCGAGGCCGCCGGCGGACAGGCAGTTCAGCCAGCCGTTGCACCGCGCCCGCGCGTTCCGCTGACCCTTCTCTATGCCAGTGAGTCGGGCAATGCCGAAGGCCTCGCGCTGAAGGCACGCAAGCATGCGCAGCGGCTGGGCTTTGACGCACGTGTCGTGGACATGGCAGACGCTGATCTCGCCGCATTGGCGAAAGCGCAAAATCTCGTCGTGTTCGCCGCCACGTGGGGCGAAGGCGATCCGCCGCAGCGCGCAGCAGAGTTCTACACCAACCTTATGTCCGACAGCGTATCTCGGCTCGAGGGCGTCCGCTTTGCCGTGCTGTCGCTGGGCGATACGGCGTACATCAATTTTTGTTCGGTCGGTAAGGCCATTGATGCTCGACTGGAGGCGTTAGGCGGCGTGCGCGCGGCTGACCGCGTCGATCTGGATCTTGATTTTGCCAAGAAGGCCGCAGATTGGACCGAGCGCATTCTGACGCAGCTTGCACCTGAAGAATCAGATGCGGCAGCACGCGTCGTGCGGGTTGATTTCCGTGGCGCTTCACAGGCGGCCGATGAGGCAGCCTTCACGGCCGAGACACCGCTCGAAGCCGAGATCACCTCCGCAATAAGTCTGAATGGCACGGGATCCAGCAGCGAGACGTGGCACATCGAGCTGGCCACCGACGCGGTCGGCTACGCCTATGAGCCGGGCGATGCGATCGGAGTGATCGCGGAAAACGATGCGGGGCTCGCGGCCGAGCTGGCGACGGTCGTTGGTCTCGGTGATGATGCAGAGCTGGTGCGTAAGCTCGTGACGAGCTACGACATTACGACGCTGACACGGCCCCTGGTCGAAGCCTATGGCCGGCTGACCGGCCGCACTGATGTGGCACAGCTCGCCGACGCGGAAGCGTTCCAACGCTTTGCTGCCGATCGGCAGATCATCGATCTGTTCTCCGGTTTCACCGAAAAGCTCACGGCTGACCAGCTGCAAGGTCTATTGCGCCCGTTGCCCTCGCGCCTGTACTCGGTTGCATCGAGTCTCAAGGCGCATCCGGGCGAGACGCATCTGCTTGTCTCGGCCGTTCGCTGGCGCTCGCATGGGCGCGACCGCACGGGCGTCGCTTCCACTTGGCTCGCTGATTGGCGCAAGGTCGGAGAGAGCGCAAAGCTCTATGTGAAGCGGAACCGGCACTTCAAACTACCCAAGGATTCCGCAATGCCGATCATCATGATCGGCGCAGGAACAGGCGTAGCTCCCTTTCGCGGCTTCGTCGAGGAGCGGGCCGAGGCCGGGATTACGTCGCCAAGCTGGCTGTTCTTCGGCGCGCGCAACTACACCAACGATTTCCTATACCAGCTCGAATGGCAGGATTACCTAAAGAGCCGGGCGCTGGGGCGCACCGACGTGGCCTTCTCGCGCGACCAACCCGAGAAGATCTACGTTCAACATAGACTTTGGGAGCGGCGCGACGAGATCCGTGGCTGGTTAGCCGACGGGGCACACGTCTACGTGTGTGGCGATGAGAAGGGCCTTGGCCGGGATGTCGACGCCACGCTGGCACGCATTCTGGCGGAGCCGCTGAACGGCGATACGGCTGCCGGCAAGTCCCAGCTTTCCGATCTTGTTCGGGCCGGCCGCTACCAGCGCGACGTTTACTGATCAGTCGAATACCCAGGTCAAGGGCACCAAGAGCCGGAGCCGCCGCGAGGAAGAGCGCGGCAAGCCACGAGCACGAGCGATGACTGACAAGCGTTCCAGAAACGAGATCATCAAGGAGCAGAGCCGACAGCTCCGCGGCACCATCGCGGAAGGTCTGGGCGAGGTCGTGACCGGCGCCATCTCGGAGGATGACGCCCAGCTCACTAAGTTTCACGGCACTTACTTACAGGACGACCGCGATGTGCGCGGCGAACGCTCGAAGAAGAAGCTGGAGAAGGCCTTCAGCTTCATGATCCGCGTGCGCTTGCCTGGTGGTCTCGTCACGCCGGCGCAATGGCTGGCGCTAGATCGCATCGCCGACGACTACAGCAATGGCACTCTGCGCTTGACGACAAGACAGACGTTCCAGTTCCACGGCGTCATCAAGACCAACCTCAAGCACACCATGCAGGCGATCAATGCGGCCCTGCTGGATACCATCGCGGCATGTGGAGACGTGAACCGGAACGTGCTCTCGGCAGCCAACCCGTTCCTGTCCTCGGCGCATGCGGATGCCTATTCCTTGGCGGGCCGGATCAGCGCGCACCTGCTACCGCGGACAGGCGCGTATCACGAGATCTGGCTCGACGGGGAGAAAGTCGAGGATGCGAGCCGGCCAGCCGGCGCAAGCGAGGAGCCGATCTACGGCGCCCATTATCTTCCCCGCAAATTCAAGGCCGCCGTAGCAGTCCCGCCGGTGAACGATGTCGATGTGTTCGCGCAAGATCTTAGCTTCATCGCCATCGTCGAGAAGGGCAAGGTTGCAGGCTACAACGTGACAGCAGGCGGAGGCATGGGCATGACCCATGGCGAGCTCAACACGTTTCCGCGCCTTGCCGATGTTCTAGGGTTCTGCACGCCTGAGCAGGCCGTAGATGTCGCGGAGAAGATCGTTACGGTGCAACGCGACTGGGGCAACCGCGAGGATCGCAAGCGCGCACGCCTCAAGTACACGATCGAGGACCGGGGGCTTGAGGCTTTCCGCAAGGAGGTCGAGAACCGGCTTGGCTACGAGCTCGGGGCCGCGCGCGATTTCCACTTTGAGCGTACGGGCGACGAGATTGGATGGCAGCGCGGCGCCGACAAGAAATGGCACCTGACACTGTTCATCGAGAACGGACGGGTCAAGGATCGGCCGGGCCACGAGTTGCGCGCCGCGCTCCGGAAGATTGCGGAATTTCACTCTGGCAGCTTCGTCCTGACCAACAACCAGAACGTTATCATCTCTCAAGTGTCACCCGCGCAGAAGCGCAGGATAGACGCCATCCTCACCGAGCACGGCATCGGCCTCGAGACCTTGTCAGGTTTGCGGCGCAACAGCATGGCGTGCGTTGCCTTGCCGACTTGCGGGCTGGCCCTGGCCGAGAGCGAGCGCTACCTGCCCGATCTCATCGGCAAGATCGAGGATGTGCTGGACAAAGCCGGCCTCAAGGAGGACGACATAGTTATCCGCATGACAGGTTGCCCCAACGGGTGCGCGCGTCCCTACGTCGCCGAGATCGGACTCGTTGGACGCTCACCCGGGCTTTACAACCTCTACCTCGGCGCGGCCTTCGACGGTTCGCGCTTGAACAAGCTGTATGCTCGCGACGCCGATGAGGAACGGATCGTCGCCGCGCTCGAGCCGATGTTGCATCGCTACGCCAAGGAGCGCAATCAGGCGGAGCGCTTCGGTGATTTTGTCATTCGCGCCGGATACGTGAAGCCGACGACAGCCGGCAACACGTTCCACGCTGATCTGGCACCCGGCCTGTAGGCGGTGACTACCACGCCAGCTCGAGGATCTCGCGCACGTCCTCGACCGTCTTGATCGGGCGAGGATTGACCTTCACAGGCTTGTAGCCGAGCGAGCGTTTGGCCAACTCGTCCAAGTTCTCGCGCTTGATGCCAACGGCTCGGAGACTGCCAGGTTGATCCAAGCCTGCGACCAGCTTCGCAACAAGATCGCTCGCTGACTGATCTGGCGCGCCCATCGCCTCGGAAAGTGCGCGCTGACGATCGCCATTCACCTTCGCATTCCAGCGCAGCACGGCCGGCAGCATGACGCAGGACGTATGCCCGTGCGCGACGCCGAACGTAGAGCCTAGCGCATAGCCGATACCATGGCTGGCGCCGCTGCCGGCACCCGCAGTGGACGCCGCGATGGCCTGCCACATGCCGAACTGCGCTTCCAGGCGCGGCTTCAAGTCCTTGGGATTGGCCTTGATCGCGGGCAGCGCACGCGACAGCAGCTTCAAGCCCTGCAGGGACAAAGGTTCTGTCGCCGGATTGGCAAGCGTGGAGCAGTAGCTTTCCACCGCATGGTCCACTGAACGAATACCGGTGCAGAACAACAACCAATCCGGCGTGTCGAGCGTGGCCTCGGGATCGAGGATCACGGTGCGTGGTGCGAATAGGCGGTGTCCGAAAGACTGCTTGGAGCTGGTACGGGTATCCGTCACGCCCGCAGCCGGGGTGAACTCTGAGGCAGATAGCGTGGTGGAGACTGCCAGCATGCGAATTGGATCTGCGGGTATGACTACGGGCGCACTCTTCGAGCCGTCGAGGCCGGCGCGATAGGGCTCCATGGCGTCGATTGTCTCCAGGCCCAGCCATAGACAGAGCTGCATCGTCTTGGTCGCATCGATGACCGAGCCGCCACCCACCGCAACGAGTAGATCGGCCTTGGCCGCGCGCGCGTCGTTGGCGCCCGCAATGATGTCCTCGCGCGGGCTGTGCGCGCTGATGGCGGTGTAGGTCCCCACGTGTCGGTCGCCGAGCGCGCGCTCGATACGCTGCAGGGGACCGTTCTTGAGCTTGGCCAGCGAGCGGGTGGACGTCACGAACACGCGCGAAGCGCCGTAGCGGGCGGCTTCAGAAACCACCGCCTCGGCGGCCGGCCTGCCGAAAATGATGCGTTCCACGGCGTTGATCGTAAAATGGCCGGTCGTCAGTCCGGCATGCGCGTCGCTCATTGGGGCATCTCTCCAGCGGTCTCGTTCTAGCTGACCGAGACTAGACCAAATTTTGCGCCTGCCGCTATGCCCAACGACCACTTGTGGCGGCCCGCAACGAAGGGCTCGACGCGTGGTCCGGCAAGATGACACACTAGAGGCAATGATCGACATCTGCAGGGAGCTGACATGAGCAAGGAACTGGGTTTCATCGGCGTGGGGAACATGGGCCTGCCGATGGCGCGGCGGCTGATCGAGGCCGGGTACAGCCTGACGATCTTCGACCTCCGGCGTGAGCCGGTTCAGCGCCTCGTGCAGCTCGGCGCCAAGGCCGCGTCCTCGCCCAAGGACGTGGCCGATCAGTGTGAGACCGTGTTCGTCAGCCTGCCTACGCCGTCGATCATCAAGGAAGTAACGCTGGGCAAGGACGGGGCTGCGCTCGGCACACGCATCAAGCGGTTCGTCGATTTGTCCACCACCGGTCCAACGGCTTCGATTGCCCTCGCCAAGGAGCTTGCCGCCAAGAAAATCCTGCATCTGGATGCGCCCGTATCCGGCGGTGTTGCCGGTGCCGAGAAAGGCACCGTGGCCGTCATGGTGTCGGGCCCCAAGGCCGAGTACGAGTCGCTTAAGTCCGCGTTCGAGGTCATCGGCAAAGTCTTCTTCGTCGGCGACAAGCCCGGCCTCGGGCAAACCATGAAGCTCTGCAACAACATGATGTCTGCGGCCGCGATGGCCATCACGGCAGAAGCTGTAGTGATGGGCGTCAAGGGCGGGCTCGATCCCGAGATGATGGTGCAGGTCATCAACGCTGGGTCTGGCGCTAACACCGCCATCCGCGACAAGGTGCCGAGGTCGGTCATGACGCGCACGTTCGACTACGGCTTCAGCAATGCCCTCATGTACAAGGACGTGAAGCTCTGCATGGAGGAAGCCGAAGCCATTGGCGCGCAGATGTTCGTCGGTGCCGCCGTGCGCAGCATGTGGGAGCTGACCAACACCCAGTTCGGTGGCGACAAGGACCTCACCACCATCTTCCAACTCGTCGAGAAGTGGGCCGGCGTCGAAGTGCGCGGCAAGAAAAAGGCCTGAACGGCCTACACCTTCGAAGAATACGAGGAAGCGCCAATGACGGATACGACGATTACGGGCCTCCGGACCACCCAGCTGCGCGTGCCATGGGTGGGTGAGCCGCCGCCGAACGGCATCATGGCGGCAGAGGACCGCCTCTACCTGGTCGTGGAGATCATGACGAAGGGCGGCCTCACCGGCATGGGCTACCTGCAGCCCTTGCGCGGCGGCATCGACACGATCGACACCTGCCTCAAGGAGATGATCGCGCCGATGATCCTCGGCCGCGATGCCACGGAGATCGAGGGTATCTGGCAGTCGATCTGGAAGGGCACCTACTGGATGGGTCGCATGGGCGTCACCGTGTTCGCCCAGTCGGCCGTCGACATCGCGCTGTGGGACATCGTCGGCAAGCGGGCCGGGCTGCCGCTCTACCGCCTGTGGGGCAAGTCGCGCAGCGAGGTCCAGGCCTACGGCTCCGGCTGCTGGCGTGGCCTCGGGCGTGACGGCATGATCGACAAGGCCAAGCGCTTCACCGGCATGGGCATGAAAGCCATCAAGATGCAGGCGGCGCACATCCGGCCGTGGCGCGAGGACGTGAAGAACGTGTTCGCCATGCGCGAGGCGGTCGGTCCCGACATCGAGATCATGATCGACGTCAACATGGGTTGGACCGCCGACACGGCGATACAGGCCGGCCGCCACTTCGACGATGTGGATGTGTACTGGATGGAGGAGCCCGTCGTCTGCGAGGACTTCGAGGGCTACAAGCGCGTCGCAGCCGCGCTCAAGACGCGCGTAGTGGGCGGGGAGACCCATTTCACGCGCTACGACATGCGTCCCTTCTTCATCACGCCCAGCACGCCGATCCTGCAGCCGGACATGATGCGCGGCGGCCTGACCGAGCTGCGCAAGATCGCCGTCATTGCCGACACCTGGGGCATTCAAATCGCGCCGCACCTGTTCCACGAGCTGATGGTGCACGTGCTGTGCTCGATCCCCAACGCCAACTACGCCGAGTACATGGACTGGAACGACGACATCTGGGTCGAGTCGGCTATTCCGAAGAACGGCATGCTTAGGCCACTCGAAGTGCCGGGGCATGGGCTGCGGTTCAGGCCGGAGCTGCTCAAGGACAACCGCATCAGCGGATTTGAGCTGCACCACAAAGGCTGAGTGCTGTGGAGCAGGGCACCGCATCGATGCTTGATCGCGAGATTGGCGCGGCTTCGCCTGGGAGATCGCGTGGAATCCAGCGTGACCCGGCCCCGAGGGTTACGTGACCTTCGGGACCTGACTGCCGCGCGCCGCGCCGTCAGATCGCGCCGCGCTCGCGCAGCTTGGCGATGGCCGCGCTGTCGTAGCCCAGATCGCCGAGGATCTCCGCCGAGTGCTCGCCGAGATCGGGCGTCGGCTTCAATTCGGCCGGCTGCGGTGCGGCGGTCATGTTGATCGGCTGACCGACCACCTTGATCGCTCCGAGCTTCGGATGCGTCACGCCACGTGCAATCCCGAGGTGCTGCACCTGGGGTTCGGCAAAGGTCTTGTCGATCGTATTGATCGGCCCGCACGGCACGCCGGCCTTGTTCAGGGCATCGATCCAATGCGCGCTCGTGTTCGTGCGGGTAATGGCCGCGATGCGCTCGTTCAGCGACTTGCGGTGCTGCGACCTGAGCTTGCCGGTCGCGTGATTGGGGTCGTTGAGCAGATCCTCCGCACCGATCGCCCGGCAAAAGCGCTCCCACAACCCCTGTCCCGCCGCCGCGATGTTGATGTGCCCGTCCGATGTCGGAAACACGCCGGTCGGGATCGAGGTCGGGTGATCGTTGCCCGCCTGCGGCGCCACCTCGCCGGCAATCAGCCAGCGCGCGGCCTGGAAGTCGAGCATGAAGATCTGAGCTTCGAGCAGGGACGTATGCACCCACTGGCCCACACCGGTTTTCTCGCGGTCGAGCAAGGCCAACGTGATGCCTTGCGCCAGCAGAAGTCCGGCCGTGAGATCCGCGATCGGAATGCCGACGCGGACGGGCCCTTGTCCCGGCAGGCCGGTAATGGACATGAGCCCGCCCATGCCCTGCGCGATCTGATCGACCCCGGGACGTTTGGCATCGGGGCCCGACTGGCCGAAGCCGGCAATGCTGCCGTAGACGATACGCGGGTTGATCTTTTTCAAGGTCTCGTAGTCGACGCCGAGCCGAAACTTCACGTCCGAGCGGTAGTTCTCCACTACCACGTCCGCTTTCTCCGCCAGCTTGTAGAAGATCGCCCGGCCTTCCTCGGACTTGAGATTGAGGGTGAGCCCCCGCTTGTTGCGATGCAGGTTCTGGAAGTCGAAGCCGTGGCGGTTACCGCCCACCACGTCGCCCTTGGCCTCCGCCGGCGGCTCGATCTTGATGACCTGCGCGCCCCAGTCGGCGAGCTGGCGCACGGCCGTCGGACCGGCGCGATGCGCGGTGAGGTCGAGCACGCGAAAGCGGGAGAGCGGCAGCGAGGTCATTGTGTTGGCTCCGGGCAGCGAAAGCGAGATTGAATGCTAGGCCCAGTTGTGTTTGGCGTCTATGGCGGAGCAACATCCTGTGCGAACCCGCAGCTCCGCACTTACTGCAATAGCTTCAACTTGGTCCCTGAGTTAGTATCACGGCAGACTTTGTAGATTGGGACGTTGATGCGCCATGGAGGCAATCCTCAATTTTATACAAGCTCACAAGACTTACTTCGATGCCGCACACGCCCTTACTTCCGTTGTCAACCTTGTTGGCTGGTGCGCCGCAGCCGTTATTTTGGTCAGCGCCCGACGACGTATTGAAAGCCTCTCGTTTGGCCCGTTTACATTCAAGCTGAAGCAAGAGGCAGTGGAGGCTGCAACCATCGCTGCGCGCGCTTGGCAGGCAACCGTTCCTGATCAAAAGATCGACGTGCCGCGCATCCGAGCGACTGTTGAGAAGGCATTTGCACCAGAAGTTGCCAACAATATTATCGGTAAGTCGATTTTGTGGGTCGATGATAACCCGGCTAACAATCTGTTCGCTGTACGCGCTCTTAGAAAGCTAAATTTGGATGTAGAGCAGACGACCAGCACAGAAGCTGCCATTGCAGCAATCGAGCGTCGATCTTTCGATTTGGTAATTTCCGACATGGGCCGCGGCCAGGACATGCGTGCTGGCTACGATCTTCTTAAACAGATACGTGATCGCGGCAGTCAGGTGCCATTCTTCATCTTTGCGGGAAGCGATAGGCCTGAATTCCGTCGGGAGGCAGCGACGCAAGGTGCACAGCTCTCGACCAACGACATGCTGGAGCTGATCGATCAAGTCGTTAAATACCTGGGTGCCCAAGGTTGAGCGTCGCAACGGAGGCCCTTACTCCAGCCGCGCGAGGTATTGCCCCGCGATATCGCACGCCACCAGCTCCGAGTAGGCGTCGAGCAGCCGTTTCGTGATCGGCCCCGGAACCTTGCCGTCGGCAATCTTTGCTCCGTTCACGCTCGCTACCCCGCACAGGCACAGGCTGGTGGAGGTCAGGAACATCTCGTCCGCCGTGTAGGCGTCGTAGAGATCGATGTCGCGCTCCACCACCTCGATCTTCAGCTCGCGCGCCAGCTCGATCACGGTGGCGCGGCTGACGCCGGCCAGGATGTGGCGCTCGCCCGGCGTCAGTAGCCGCCCGTCCTTGGCGATGAAGACATTCGACCCTAGTCCTTCGCACAGGTTGCCGTGCTCGTCGAGCAGCACCGCCCAGGCCTCCGGGTCCTGTGCGTGCACCTCGAGGTCCGCCATCACCATGTTGAGGTAGTTGTGCGTCTTGGTGCGCGGCGAGAGCGCATAGGGCGGCGTGCGGCGCACCGACGGCACGATGACCTTGATGCCGTCGCGGTAGTGCTTCGCGCGGGCCTTGAACGGCAACGGACGGCAATCGACGATGATGCTCGGCCCGTCGTCCTCCCAGCCCTCGTCTCCTACGGCGGCGATGCCGCGCGAGACACGCTGTCCGAGCCAGTAGTCGTCGCCGGCGCGCAGCAGATGCTGGTTGCGCCGCAGCACCTCGTGCGTGATCTCTGTCATCTGCCCGGCCTGCATGCCGATATCAATGCGCAGGTAGGCCAGCGAACGATAGAAGCGGTCGATGTGCTCTTTCGCCTTGAACGGCTTGCCGTTGAAGGTGCGCGTCATGTCGAAACAGCCGTCGCCGTACATGAAGCTGCGGTCGCGGTAGGGCACGCGCACGTCCATCTCGGGCACGTACTTGCCGTTGTAGTAGGCGATCCGCTGATTGGCGCGCTCGGCCATGGCTGGTCTCCCTGCTGTCTACTCCGCCGCTTGCGTCTTCGTGGCTGGGCCATCCGGCGCGCCGACGATACCGCGCTCGATCAGTGACGCGATTTCCTCGCGGTCGAGGCCGATGTCGGCCAGCACCTCGGCGCCCTGCTGCCCGACACCGGGAATATCGCGCCACACCGTAAAGCGCCGGCCGCCCAGCTCGAACGGCAACGCTGGAATCTCGGTCTTGCGGCCATCCGGCAGCGTGATGGGCAGCAGCGCGCCGGACACCTTGAGATGCGGGTCGTCGTAAAGCTGCTCCGGTCGCGTGATCGGGGCGTACGGCAGTCCGGCCGCCGCCACTTTCGCCTCTAGGTCCGCCTTGCTCCACGTCTTGAAGATCTCGCGCAGCCTGGGAATGAGGGTTGGCCGCGCCGCACAGCGCTGGTTGTTGGTGACGAGGCTTTCGTCGCGCCACATCTCCTCGAACCCGAACGCCTCGCAGAACAGCTTCCACTGCGTGTCTGTCACCACGCCGACGAAGAGCTGCCCGTCCTTGCAGTCGAACACGTCGTAGATGCCCCATGCGGAGATGCGCTCCGGCATCGGCCGCGCGGCCTGGCCCGTAATGGCGTACTGCATCATGTGCTGGGCCACGACCCAGGCACAGTTCTCGAACAGGGCGCTGGTCACGGGTTGACCACGCCCGGTCTTCTCGCGTTCCCGCAACGCCGCCATGATGCCGATGACGGCGAACATGCCACCCATCATGTCGATTACCGAGGCGCCGGCTCGCAGCGGCCGGCCCGGCGGCCCGGTCATGTAGGCAAGCCCGCCCATCATTTGCGCGATCTCGTCGAGCGCGGCGCGGTGAGAGTAGGGACCGGACAGAAAGCCCTTCAACGAGCAATAGATCAGCCGCGGGTTGAGCGCGGTTGCATCCTCCGCGCCAAGCCCGAGCTTGGTCATGGCGCCGGGCCTGAAGTTCTCCGTCAGCACATCCCCTGAGGCGATCAGCTTGCGCGCGATCTCGAGACCCTCCTTGGATTTGAGATCGAGCGCTATCGAGCGCTTGTTGCGATTGAAGGCCGGGAAGAAGCCGGCTCCCGAGCCAGCCAATCGCCGCGTATTGTCGCCGTTGGGCGTCGGCTCGACCTTGATCACGTCGGCGCCCAGGTCACCCAGAATGAGCCCGCAGCTCGGGCCCATGATCATGTGGCAGAACTCGACCACGCGGATGCCCGCCAGGGGCAGATCTTGCTCGCTCATGTGATCCTTCCGGCGTGGTCGCCTTGACTCGTTAGCACGTCGAAACCCATGCTCTGAATAGAGCACGCACAGCGATCGCGCGCAAAGCCCGCTCGCTGTTCCTGGGAGCCGCCCGAGGGAACGCCGCATGAGCCTTTATCCTCCGCCCGCCACCATCAAGGCCGAGGTCTTCACGCGCATGCCGGAGCATCTGCGCAAGCGCGTGCGCACCGCTTGGGCGGATTTCAACAAGGCGGGCCAGATCGCCGACTGCTTCCTGGAGGGGCCGAGCTTCGACCGGCAAGGCAACCTCTGGGTGACCGATATTCCGCACGGCCGTGTGTTCAAGATTTCTCCCGCCGGGGAGTGGATCCAGGTGGCGGAGTACGATGGCTGGCCCAACGGCCTCAAGCTGCACAAGGATGGTCGTGCCTTCATCACCGACTACAAGCGCGGCATCATGGTTCTCGATCCAGCCAGCGGGAAGGTCGCTCCGCTGCTGGAAACGGTCCGGAGCGAGAGCTTCAAGGGCGTCAATGATCTTCACTTCGCCGCCAATGGCGACCTGTACTTCACCGACCAGGGCCAGACCGGCCTGCACGACCCGACCGGCCGCGTCTATCGCTACACGGCCGACGGTAAGCTCACGTGCCTCGTCGATACGGTTCCGAGCCCGAACGGCCTTGTGCTCAACCTGCACGAGAATGTGCTCTTCGTCGCGGTGACACGCGCCAACGCGGTCTGGCGCATCCCGCTCGCCATCGACGGCGGCGTGACGAAAGTGGGCCTGGCTGTCCAGCTTTCTGGCGGATTGGCCGGTCCCGACGGCCTGGCGCTCGACGCGGAGGGCGGCTTGATCGTGGCCCATGCTGGCATGGGGTGCTGGCGTTTCGACGCGCTGCTGCGGCCGACGCATTTCATCGATCCGATCGTCGGGCGCTTCGTGACCAACGTCGCCTTCAAGGGCAACCGGCTCTACATGACCGAGTCGGAGAGCGGGAGCATTCTGACCGCGGACCTGCCCGCGCCCGGAAAGACGATGTACGGTCAGTCGTAGAAACCTGCAACAAAACGAGGAAGCGCCATGCGTCTCGCGAACAAGATCGGCATTGTCACCGCCGCGGCATCGGGAATGGGCCGCGCCGGCGCTATTCGCTTCGCCCGGGAAGGCGCCTCCGTGTCCGTAGTGGACATCGACACCGCCGCGATCGAAGCGGTCGTCGCTGAGATCACGCGTGCCGGCGGCAAGGCGAAGGGGATTGTGGCGGATCTGACCAAGGACGCCGATTCCCGTCGCATCGTCGGCGAGACGGCGAAGCACTTCGGCGGCCTGGATTTCGTCTGGAACCATGTCGGGCATCCCGGTCCCGCGGCCATCGAAGGCCTCGACATGGCGGACTACGATCTCGCCATGAACCTCAACCTGCGCTCGGTGCTCGTCACGACCGAGGCGGCACTTCCCGAGCTGCGCGCCCGTGGCGGCGGCTCCCTGCTCTACACGGCCTCGACGTCCGGCTTGCACGGCTCCCAGTTCAGCCCGGTCTACTCGGCCGCCAAGCACGGTGTCGTCGGCTTTGTTCGCGCTCTCGCCAAGCGCTACGCCAAGGAGAAGATCCGCGCCAACGCCATTTGCCCGGGCCCAATCGACACGCCCATGCTGCGCGTGTTCGTGGCCCGCCCCGATCAGCAATCGACGCACGGCATGGACAAGGAGGAGTTGGTGCGCTCGCGCGGCGGCCAGACCCCGATGGGTCGTCCGGGCAAGCCCGAGGAAGTCGCCAACGCCGCACTTTTCCTGCTTTCGGACGAGGCATCCTTCGTCACCGGAGCGGCCCTGGCCGTTGACGGCGGCGCCACGGCTTAGGATCGTTTCCTTTTCCTGCATCCCCGGACATCGCGCGTCCGCGCGACGCGCGAATGATCCGGGGCCTTTCCCGGCAGTGAATTCCGGGAAGCAGCCGCTGCACTTTCCCTAAACCTTGCCGAACGCCTCGCCCTTGATCGCCCGCAGCACACGCTCCGGCGTCATCGGCATGTGCCCGATACGAACGCCCACGGCGCGCGCGATGGCATTGGCCACCGTGGCGGCCGGCGGCACGATCGGCACCTCGCCGACACCGCGTACGCCGTAAGGCACGTTGGGAACCGGCGTCTCGATGATGACGCACTCGATCGGCGGCAGGTCGAGCGCGGTCGGCATCCGGTAGTCGAGCAGGCTGGCGTTGCGCAGCCGCCCCTGTAAATCGTAGTCGAAGCCTTCCGTCAGCGCCCAGCCGAGACCTTGCGCCACACTGCCCGCGATCTGTCCCTCGACGGCAGTCGGATTGAGCGCCTTGCCGACATCCTGGAACGCGGTGTAGCGCAGCACCGTGACCTGCCCCGTGTCGGTGTCCACCTCGACATCGCAGACGTGAGCGCCAACCTCGACGCCGAGCGGCAGCTTGGTCGAGACGCCGCGGCCAACGATGGCACCCTCGGTCAACGTCGCCTTCATCAGGTCGGCGAGCGCGATCGACGCGCCGCCCGCGTTCTGCGTGCCGAACACGCCAGCGGAATAGGTGACGTCGCCGGCGCCGCATTGCAGCTTCTCCGCCGCGCGCGCTTTGAGTTGCTCCAGGGCGTCGCGAGACGCCTCCACCACCGCGGCCGTCATGGTGCGCCCGACGCGGCTGCCGGCGGCAGCGTCGGAAAAGGCGGCGGATTTGGTGTCGCCCATGACGACATGCACGTCGTCGATCGAGAGGCCGAATTGCTCCGCCGCCACCTGCGCCATGGTCGTGCGCGTGCCCGACAAGTCCACTGACCCCATGGTCACCATCGGCCGCCCGTCGCCGGCAATCGTGATGTGGCAGGCCGAGGTCATGGATGTCCCTCGCCAGTAGCCGAGCGCCAATCCGCGCCCGCGCGGAAAGCGGCCGCTGCCGATGGGATCGGTCCAGCAGGGGTGCGCGCCCACCCGATCGAGGATCGTCGTCAGCCCGATCGAGGGAAACGGCGTGCCGATCGGCATGCGGCTGCCGGTGACTGCGGCATTGCGCCGGCGCAGCTCGAGCGGGTCGAGGTCTAGCTTCTGCGCCAGCGCATCGATCGCCTGCTCAACCGCGAACACCGCCTGGATGCCGCCGGGACCGCGATAGGCCTCCGTGCGCGGTTTGTTGGTGACCACGTCAAAGCCTTCAAGCCGCAGGTTGTCGCATTGATAGGGCGCCGCCGACGCCTGCATCAGCAGTGTCGTTGCCGTTCCGGGAATGCCGCCCGTGTCGATGTGGTAGCGCCCGTCGATGGCGGTCAGGCGTCCATCGCGGTCCGCTCCCACGCGCACCGCAATCCGCGCCGCAGCCGCGGGGCCCGTTGCCTATCATCACCTCCTCGCGCGACATGACGATCTTGACCGGCCGGCCGCACTTCTGCGCCAGGCGCACGGCGATAGGCTCGGGATGCGTCAGGATCTTGCCGCCGAACCCGCCGCCGATCTCCAGCGGAATGACCTTGATCTTCGACAGCGGCAGGCCGACCAGCCCCGCCACCATCAATTCAGTCTGGAACGCGCCCTGCGTGGAGGCCCACACCGTGACGAAGCCTGTCGGGTCGGCTTCGGCAACGACCGCCTGTGGCTCGAGGTAGCCCTGGTGCGCCGTGTCGACGACAACCTGCTGCTCGGCGGTGGCTGCAGCCGTGGCAAGCGCCGCTTCCACGTCGCCACGGGCGATCAGCGTGCGCGCGCCGACATTCGAGGCGGTGCGCGGGGCCGGCTCGACGCCCTTGGTTATGAGATGGCCGTGCAGGATGGGCGCACCGGGAGCCAGCGCCGCCTCGATGTCCATGACGGCCGGCAGCGGGTCGTACTCGACCTCGATGAGATCGATCGCCTGCGCCGCCACGTGCGGGTCGGCGGCGGCGACGGCTGCGACCGGCTGCCCGATCCACAGCACCTTCTCGCGCGCCATGTTGATGAGCGAGATCACCCACAGGTCCTGCCCAGTCTCGCCGAATGGGATGCTCGAGCCCATCGGCACCTCGGGAAAGTCTGCCGCAGTGACGATCGCAAGCACGCCTTTGAGTGAAGCCGCGCGGGATGTGTCGATGCGCAGGATGCGCGCATGCGCCTGCGTGCTGCGCTTCACACGCCCCCAGACCATGCCGGGTCGCTTGAAATCGGCTGGGTACACGGCTCTGCCGGTCACGCGCTCACCGGCATCGATGCGCGGCAGACGCTTGCCGACGACCTTCAGGTCGGTTTTGGGCTCGGGCGCGTTCACGGCCCCTTCTCCATCGCCTGGGCCGCTGCCTGTACTGCCGCGACAATCTTATCGTAGCCCGTGCAGCGGCAGAGATTGCCGGCGATGGCCGCACGTATCTCGTCTGTGTCGGGCCTGCTGGAGCGCGCGAGCAACGCCTTGGCCGAGAGCACGATGCCGGGCGTGCAGAACCCGCACTGCGTGCCACCGTGCTCGATCATTGCGTTCTGCACCGCATCCAGCGCACCGTTCGCGGCGACGCCTTCGATCGTCGTGATCTGCGCTCCGTCGGCCTCCATCGCCAGAACGAGGCAGGCGTTGACCGGCGCGCCCTCCAGCAGCACCGTGCAGGAGCCGCAGTTGCCATTGCTGCAGCCTTCCTTCGTCCCGGTCAGCCTGGCCCGCTCGCGCAACAGCTCGAGCAATGTGTCGCGGCCGTCCGCCAGCACCTCGTGCTCTTCGCCGTTGATCTCGCAGCGCACGATGCTCTTCATGGTCCATCCATTCTGATGCGCAGGTCGTGCGCGCAGGCCTCGAGCGCGCGCTTCGTCAGCACAGCGACGAGCTCGCGGCGGTACTCGGTCGAGCCGCGCGTGTCGGATATCGGCCGCGCCTCGCGCGCGGCAAGCCGGCCGGCCTCGGTGAAGACGTTGGGTGTAGGCGCTTTCCCGATGAGTGATTGCTCCGCCGCCTTCGCGCGCAGGGGCACCGGCGCCACGGACGCGAGCACGATGCGCGCGTCGGCAATGGTGCCGTCCGCGCCGAGGCAGAACCAGGTTCCGCTCCCGGCGACGGCGATGTCCATCTCGCGGCGCGGCGTGAAGCGCAGATACCGGCCCGCGCTGCGCGGACGGACCGGCGGCACGCGGATTGAGGTCAGCACCTCGTCTGCTGCGAGCCTCGTCTGTCCCGGGCCCGCAAACAGGTCCTCGACGGCGACCGTCCGCCGTCCATGCGCGCCGGCGATCTCGGCGCTGGCGCTGAGGCAGATGACGATCGGCACCGCGTCGGCCGAGGGTGCCGCATTGCAGATGTTGCCCCCCAGGCCGGCACGGTTCTGGATCTGATGACTTCCCACTAGGCGGCCGAACTCGGCGATGCCGGGGTACGCGGTGGCCAGTTTGCTGTGCGCCGCTATTTGCGTGAAGCTCGCGGCGCCGCCGATGCGGAAGCTCCCATCGGCGTCCTGCGTGATCGCGGTCAGCTCTGGAATACGCTTCAGGTCGACCACGCAGGCAGCCGATCTCCGCCCTTCGCGCAGTTGCACGATAAGATCAGTGCCGCCGGCGAGCGCACGCGCGTCCCCACGGCCGAGAGCGCGTACGGCCTCATGCACCGTGGTGGGGCTTTCGTAGTGCAGTTCCCTCAACTTGTCCTCCGCGCTACAAACGCGTGCGAGTCTAAAGCAGGATCAATCGTTTGCCCATGGCGCCACACATCATCACTCATGCGGAGGCCTACCTGAAGCGTTATGACGTCGTGTTCTGCGATGTCTGGGGCGTCGTGCATGATGGCGAGAACGCGTATGTGGAGGCCGGGGAAGCATTGGCAAGGTTCCGCGAGGCTGGCGGGACGGTGGTGTTGGTGTCCAATGCGCCATATCCCGCCGCCAGGGTCGCGACCGTTATCGACGCCAAAGGCGTTCGCCGCGACGCGTGGGATGCGATTGTTTCATCCGGCGATATAGCCAGGCGTCATGTCGCCGAGGCTGGCTACACTCGCGTGCATTGTATCGGTCCAGAGTCACGCGATCGCGCCCTGTTCGAGAGCTTGCCCGGTCGCCGGACTCCTCTTACTGACGCGGAGGTGGTCGTGTGCAGCGGCCTCGTGCACGATAGGACGGAGACAGCCGAGGACTACCGCGGTCTCCTCCAGCAGGCCTTGGCGCTGCGCCTGCCGCTCGTGTGTGCCAACCCGGATCTGATCGTCGATGTCGGGTCTGCGCGGCTGCCCTGCGCTGGAGCGATTGCCGTGCTTTACGAGCAGATGGGCGGGACGGTGTTCTGGGCCGGGAAGCCGCATCCAGCGGCCTATCAGACGGCTCTTGCAAGCGCTCAGGAATTGCGCGGAGCGTCAGTGTCGCCGGATCGCGTGCTCGCCATTGGCGATGCACTGCGCACCGATCTTGCGGCGGCTGAGGGAGCGAGCATAGACGCGCTATTCGTGGCCGGCGGCATCCATCGGCACGAGATCATGAATGGGGCCGACATCGATCCAGCGAGCCTGGCAGGCCTGTTTCGTTCAGGCGCTCCTCCGGCCGTTGCCGCCATGACTCAATTGAGATGGTGATGCGATATTGCCGCCCGAAATGGCTCACTTCTTTCCGGCAGGCGCCCGCCCGTCCGAGAACGCGCCGAAAACCATGTCGGGCGAGGACGTGTTGTGGCGCGAGGGTGCGATGCGGCCAGCCCAGACATCCGTCGCTGTCGCGCGCTTGAAGGACATGATGCCGTCCTCGCGCCAGCCTTTGGCATCCTTCTCGCGCACGGCGATGCGCGCCACATCGTTGTTGAACTCCGTCACGAACATGGAGCGCAGTGTTGCGAAGGGACGGCCGCTGATCGGTCGGTCGAGCGTAACGTCCAGAATATTGCGATTCTGATCCGACTTCGTCATCACCAGCTTTGCCGATCCGCCCCGGTCGAACTGCAACGTGAAAGTTCGGCTTTTCGGATCGAATGCGACTTCGTTGATGCGAACGATCGGCCGCTCATCGATCTCCACCGGGCCAACAAGGAAAGATGAGCCGAAGGCTGTGGGAGCCATACCGGCGGGCGCCAGCGGGCGCAGGCGCCAGTATCCGTCCTGTGGGTAAAAGACGAGCACCTCTTCTCCCCCCATCGGTCTGATCATCCAAACCTGAAGCAGATGCAATCCGGTCTCGATGCGGTCACCGATACGCACCGTCGCGGTCGCGGGCCGCCAGAAGGTCGGGAACGTCAGTCCGACCACCCACATGTCGATATCTTCATAAAGTGTCTTGCGCTTTGGCGGCGCGGCAGCCGGCAGTTGCGGATTGCCCGGGATGTCGCAGGCCGTCCAGTCGGCCTCGAAGCTGTCGCGCTGCAACGTCCCGATGTAGGCCGGATGCGCTGCTTCGATGCGAAACCTGCGCACGTCGCTCGACTGCATATTGATTGTGACGTTGTCCTTCTCGGCGCACAGGACAGGCTCGCTGGCATTGGTCACCTCGACGGCAATGCCGTCGAGCGAGGCAGCATGCGCGGGCAAGGTCACGGCGCAAACGCAAACAGCTACGGCGAGACGGATGACTTTGCACAGCATTGAAATCGGATCTCGCAAATGCACCGCTATACGGGAGTAGCGCCGGCTGACAGGATGCGCCCCTACTTGTGCAACACGCAGTAAATATCTCCCGAATTGGCGTCGTGCGGCAGGCCCTCGATGTGCAGCTGCATCTCGGTGGCTGTGACCCAATGGTCGAAACTAAGTGCGTGGTCCTCGCCCAGCGACAAATCAAATCGATAGTCGCCCAGGCCCATCATGTGGTCCAGGCAGCGCACCGCCACATCGCGCTGGATGGTCGTGAACTCGAATGACAAGGCGGGGAGTTGCACCGAAAGTCCGGCCAGAACGTCGGCCTCGAAACCTTCCACGTCGATCTTGGCGAACTGTGGCAGCCCATGCTCGGCGACCAGCGCATCCAGTGTCGTCACCGGCACATCGACGGCCTGGTCCCAGACCTGTCCCTCCCAGCCGTCGGCACCGTCCGCGGCTTTCAGGAACTCCGCGGAGGCGGTGGTGACCGTAGGATTGCGAGTATTGATGTGCAGCGTGAGCGTGCCCGGCCGAGGACCACACGCCGCTTCACGTACGGTGACCTCCGGGTCGTCGGCATAAATCGCCCTGATCGCGCGCGCACATAGAGGCTGCGGCTCGAGCGCGACGACACGGGCGCCCAGCCTGCGAAAGCTGCCGATCCGATCGCCGACATGCGCCCCGATATCGAAGGCAAGTTGGCCCGGCTCCAGAAAGCGGGCATAGAGCGCGTCCATAGCCGCGTCGCGACTAGGATCCCCGTAGTAGACCTCCAAAGAGCGCTTCAGGCTCGCGAACGCCGGATCACCCTTGAGCGCATCTATCGTGGTTCGGCCTGCCATGTACGGCTCATGCATTCTCTGCCAGCCCGATGGCCTTGATCTCTGCGGGAGGCGAGAAGTCCTCCGGGATGCCACACAGACCGAGCTTCTGGAAAAACCGCCCGAGCGCCGGCGCGGCCGTCAGCACCGCAAACGGAATAGCCACCAGATAACCCGCCGTTAGCGGCAGGCTCCACCAGAACACCGCAGGCTCTATCAGTAGCAGTGCCCCGCAGACGATGATGCCGAACAGTGTCTGTGGCCACAGGTTCTCCACCGCGGTGCGCCACGAAATGCCGTAGGCATCGCGCGACTGGCCGCCCCAGACGACCGATTTGCCGAACATCAGGCCGATCATGAAGATGGTCGTGCGAATGGTGGAGACAGCACCCTGCAGGAAGGAGAACACCAGCTCGATCGCCGCACCGGCTGCGAAGCGAGCGAAACCGCCGTAACGCGCCATGCCGCCGCGTGTCAGCACCACGTCTATGAGTCCGGCGATCTTCGGCATCAGGTACATGGTGAAAAACACGATGTAGAGGCCGATGGCCAGATCGGTCGGAAAGCTCGCGACGCTGCTGGCCTCCCAGGCTGCCGCCGGCAGCAGCGCGATCATCAGCGTCCACGCGGGAATGCCGAGGAACATGAGAATCGCCCACACGAGCTGAAAGCGGCTCATGGGGTACAGCGCCGGCGTGTCCAGCAGCTTGATGTATTGCATGTTGCCCTGGCACCAGCGCACATCGCGCTTGGCGAAGTCGAGCATGGTCGGGGGATTTTCCTCCCAGCTGTCGTTCTCGACCGGGAGGACGCGCACCTCGTAGCCGGCACGGCGCATGAAGGTCGCCTCGACCTGGTCATGCGAGAGCACGTGTCCGCCTAGTGGCGGCTTGCCGGGCAGCATCGGCAGTTCGCACTGCTCATGAAATGGCTTGAGGCGCACCACGGCGTTGTGGCCCCAGAACGGTCCGCAGTCGCCGACCCACCAGGCTTGCCCCATGGTGTAAGAGCGCATGCCGTGCCGCATGCCGAACTGGAAGATGCGCGCGAAAGCCGATGACGACGGCATGCCCACGACCAGGCTCTGCAGGATGCCGATCTTGGGGTGCGCCTGCATCATGCGCACGAGGCGGACGATGGCCGGTCCCGACATCAGGCTGTCGGCGTCGAGCGGCAGCATCAGCTCGTAGTCCTTGCCCCAGCGGGCGCAGAAGTCGCGCACGTTGCCAGCCTTGTATCCGGTGTTGTCGGTGCGCCGGCGATACGTGATGCGCGCGCGATCGGGGTCGTCCGCACGCCAGGCTGCAACAGTTTGCTCTTCGGCTTCCGCGACAGCGGGATCGTTCGTATCGGAGAGCACGAAATAGCTGAATGTGCCTCCCTCGCCGGTCGCATCCACGCTGGCTTTGACGGTTCTGAGACGCAGAATGGCGCGCGCAGGATCCTCGTTGCGCAGCGTCATGAAGATCGCGGTCTTGATGCGCAGCCGAGCCGGATCTTCCCCAGCCACAGCATAGGGGGCGACCTGGGCCATCGAGCCTTTGTTGAAGTGCAGCAGCCAGAGGCCGATCAGCGCATTCCAGAACCCGAGCACGGTCCAAGGAGTACCGGCGGCGAAGCAGAGGTAAAGAACGACATCGACAATCGTCCACCCGCCGGCGCCCAGAATGCGCCCGGCCGCCCACATCATGGCCAGCCACGTCACGACATTGAGGATGATGACAATTCGGCGCCGGCGGGCCAGTTCCGCGTTTGCTTGTAGGCCAGTCGGTGTCGTAAGGGTCAAGGCCCCCGGCGCGAGCCCGGCGGGTGAGGACGTGTCGATGGTTTCACTCATGCAGTTTTGGCCTGTCGGCCCCGGCGGTCGCGTGCATAGATGATGAAAGCGGCCAAAGCAAGCAACACATCCGTGCGCCGCTCGGCCGGGCGGTTGAGGATGGCACGCGCTGTCTGGTATGTCCGCAAAGGGGCCGTCGAGCTGCGCACTGCTCAGGTGCCGCCGCCCGGTCCCCATGAGGCGCTGGTCAGAACGCTTTTCAGCGGTATCAGCCGGGGTACAGAGCGTCTCGTTCTCAATGGCGGGGTGTCGGCTGGTGAGCGTGAGCGCATGCGCGCGCCGCTGCAGGAAGGCGCGTTTCCGTTCCCCGTCAAGTACGGCTATTGCGCCGCCGGAATCGTGGAGGACGGGCCGAAGGAGCTCGCTGGTCGCTCGGTTTTCTGCCTGCACCCGCACCAGGAGTATTTCGTCGCGCCGGTCACGATGCTGGTGCCGCTTCCCGACGGCCTTCCGCCCCGCCGGGCGACGCTGGCCGCCAATATGGAGACGGCCCTCAATGCGGTCTGGGATTCAGGCGCAGGTCCGGCGGACAGGATCGTGGTGGTTGGTGCCGGCGTGGTCGGCCTGCTCATCGGTTACCTCGCAGCCTGTTTGCCGGGCAGCGAGGTCACGCTGGTGGATGTCGCAGCGGCACGGGCCGATCTGGCGCGGCAGCTTGGAGTTCGATTTGCGGGACCTGAGGCGGCACCGAAGGACGCCGATGTCGTCTTTCACACCAGCGCGACGGCGGCAGGATTGGATACGGCCATAGCCGCGGCCGGCATGGAGGCAACGGTTGTGGAGGTGAGCTGGTATGGCGACAGCTCCGTGTCCGTCAATCTGGGCGGCGCGTTCCACAGCCGCCGCCTGAAACTGGTCTCCTCCCAGGTCGGCCAGGTGTCGCCGTCCCGGCGTCCGCGCTGGGACTATCGCCGCCGCCTTGAAGCGGCCTTGGGCCTGCTGCAAGACCCCACGCTCGACGCGCTGGTGAATGAAGAGATTCCATTCGAGGACACGCCGAAGGCGCTGCCGGCGGCGTTGGCGCCGGGCGCCCGCGGGCTGGCGCCGGTGATCCGCTATCCGGGAGCATAGGAGCTTGCAGATGTACGCCGTCGAGGTTCGCGATCGAATCATGATCGCCCACAGCCTGCCCGATCCGTTCTTCGGGCCAGCCCAGGGCATGCACGGCGCCACCTTCGTCGTCGACGTCGCATTCTTCCGCGAGCAATTGACCAAGCAGAACGTTGTCGTCGATATCGGTGCGGCGTTGGAGGTGCTGAACAGGACGCTGAAACCGCTGGGGTACAAGAACCTCGATGCGTTGCCGGAGTTCAAGGGCAAGCTGACCACGACGGAATTCCTTTGCCGGCATATTTTCTATGCCGTCGCCAAGGCAGCGCGCGAGGGTGCGCTCGGGGATGACGGCAAGGGCCTCTCCAAGATCCGCGTGACGCTCGGCGAGACGGATCTGGCGCGCGCCTGGTTCGAGGGGCCCATCGGCTGAGCCGTGACCGACGCCGTCTTCGCCATACCCGGTGATATCGACCTGCCGACGGGCGGATACGCCTACGACCGCCGCGTGCTGGCGCTGCTGCCGGCCGCGGGGGTGAAGGTACAGCACCTCGAGCTGCCGGGGTCGTTTCCCGCGCCGAGTGAAAGCGATCTGACCGAGTCCGGTCGCAGGCTCGCCACCGCGTCCGCAAAGGCCGTGCTCCTGATCGACGGGCTCGCCTATGGCGCAATGCCGGCTGATGTCATCCGCCGCGCCAACGCTCCGATCGTCGCACTCGTGCATCATCCGCTGTGCCTGGAAGCCGGTTTGACACGGGTCAGGCAAAGAGAGCTACACACACTGGAGCAAGGCGCACTCCGTTTAGCGGCGCATGTCATCGTTACCAGCGCGACGACTGCACAAGCCTTGACAGCGGATTTTGGGGTGCCGGCCAGCAGGATCACGGTTGCTGTCCCGGGCACGGACGCAGCGCCGCGCGCGAAGGGAACGGGCAAGCCGCTGCAGCTTCTAGCCGTCGGCTCGGTTGTGCCGCGCAAGGCCTTCCACGTTCTCGTGCATGCGCTGGCTCCCTTGTCCGACCTCGATTGGCGTCTCAGCATTGTCGGATCGCTGGACCGCAGCGTTGCAGCGCCGGCAACGCTCAAGGACGCGATCGCGCAGAGGGGGCTCGAGGATCGCATCATGCTGGTCGGCCCCGCGAACCAGGGGCAGCTCGATGCGCACTATGATGCCGCCGACATTTTCGCCATGCCGTCTCTGTACGAAGGGTATGGCATGGTGCTGGCCGAGGCGATGGCGCGCGGGTTGCCGATCGTCTGCACCACGGGCGGAGCTGCTGCAAGCACGGTGCCTGATGCCGCCGGCATTAAAGTCCCGCCTGGAGACATCGAGGCATTCAGCGGCGCCATCGGCCACCTCATGAGCGATCCGGGGCTGAGACGGGATATGGCCGAGGCGTCTTGGACCGCGGGCCAGGCGCTGCCACGGTGGGAGGCGACGGCGAAGCAGATTGCAGAGGTTCTGCGGAGGGCAGTCGCATGAGCGGATTTTCGCCGGAGTGGCTTGCACTGCGGGAGCCCGTAGATCATCGCTCACGCAGCAGCGATATTGCCCAGGCGCTGGCGGCACGCTTTCAGAAACGGCAGAAGATAACGGTCGTCGACCTCGGCTGCGGCACCGGCTCTAACCTGCGCGCGACGATGAGTTTATTGCCTTCCGAGCAGCAGTGGACGCTCGTTGATTTTGACGAGCAACTGCTTGCCGTCGCCAAACGCACGTTGATGGACTGGGCTGACCGCGCGGAAGCGGACGCTGACGGGCTTCTGCTCGATAAGGACGGCAAGCGGATCGCCGTCCAGTTCCAGCGCGCCGATCTCAACCGTGATCTCGACAGTGCACTCGGGCTGAAGCCTGATCTCGTTACCGCGGCGGCGCTGTTCGATCTGTGCTCGCCCGCGTTCATCAAGGCGTTCGCCAGGGCGGTTGCCGCTCGGCGGGCGGTGTTCTGTACTGTGCTCACGTACAACGGCATTCAGCGGTGGACACCGCGGCAGCCGAGTGATGGCGCCATGATCGCCGCCTTCCACGCCCATCAGATGACCGACAAGGGATTCGGGTCATCAGCAGGCCCGACCGCGCCGGCACACCTCGCCGACGCCTTTCGCCTGTCAGGCTATTCGGTCTCGGAAGGCGAGAGCCCGTGGGAGCTGAGCGCTGGCAACATCGACTTAGTCCGCAACCTCGCCTCGGGCTTCGCCGATGCAGTTGCCGAAACCGGCAAGGTCGATACCAAGACGATCGACGCGTGGCGCCGGGTCGTGCGCACGGGCGCGGTCGTCGGCCACACGGACACGCTGGCCACGCCCGCTTAAGCTCAGCGGCGCAGGCTCGGCAGCATGCGCGTCAGCACATTGTCCTTGCGTATCAGGTAGTGAAACATGGCGGCGCCGAAATGCACTGCGACCATGGCCACTAGTAGCATCGCAAACCAGAAGTGCAGCCAGAAGGTTACGCCGGCCGCGTCCTGATTGGCCGAAACGAGACCCGGCAGAGAAATGCCGAACGCACTGAGCGCGGGGTATTGGGAGATGCCGATGTATCCAAGGAGTGGCACCAACAGCAGCAGGGCGTAGAGGCTCCAGTGATTGAGATGGCTGGCGATCTTCTGCCACCACTCGATGGTCGGCTCATCGGCCGGAGCGCCATGTATGAGACGATAGAGGAGCCGGGCAAGAACGACGAAGAAGATGACGATGCCGATCAGCTTGTGGCTGCTGTAGAGATTGTTGGTGAGATCGTCGAAGATACCGAGCACGTTACCGCGATAGGCCATGTAGAGCCCGAGCGGCACCTGGATCACCACGAGAACGACGGTCCACCAGTGGAAACGCCGCGCCGTAGGACTATAGAGTTCCACCTGAGTTTCCTGGGTCGAAGTCCGCGCCATGGTCAGCCCCCTTTTTGCTGATTTCTCAGGTCACAGTCGAATAGCACATCGCCGTCCGGCAGCACATGCACTTCGGTTACTGGTCGTAACGCCTGAGACAGGGATTGGATCGGCTGGAGTGACAACCCCGGCTTGCCTGATCCGAGAATGACCGGGGCCACCAGCACATGCAGCCGATCCACCGCGCCGGCATCCAGGAAGGCGGAGATGGTGCGCGCACCGCCTTCGATCAGAAACGATTTGAGGCCAATGCTCCACAAGGCAGTGATGACGGATCGCGGCGGCAGCACGCCGTTCTCCGGCATGACCCGGACGACCTCGATGCCGTCGATGTCGGCGCCACCCTCGGAGCGCACCACGATGCGGCGAGCGCCGTCGTCTGCGAGGCATTTGGCCTGTAACGGTGCACGACCGGACGGGTCGATGACGACGCGCGCCGGGTGGCGCCCGGCCACGCGCCGTACGTTGAGACGCGGATCATCGGCAACGACGGTGCCGACGCCGACAACAACCGCGTCCACCGCAGCGCGCAGGCTATGTACATGATTTAACGCGCATTCCCGGTTGATCCACTGGCTCTCCCCGGACAGCGTCGCAATGCGTCCATCCAGAGATTGACCGAGTTGCGCCACGACAAAGGGCCGATCGCGGGGCGCCTGCATCACACGGCCAATGGCGGCGTCGGCGGTCGGGTGATGCGGCATCTCGCCGGAGCGATCGTTCATTGGCTGGACCCGGGGCGCCGTGGCGAGCCTGAAGGCGGAGTTCGAAAGACAGTCGGCCCGGCGTTCCAAGTCAAGTGCTATAGAAGCGCCGTGGCGGTTTGATGAAACCATGGAGGGGATGAACGATACATGAGGCGGCCCGGACATCGGTTGCCGGATGTAGGTTTGCGCGAGCTGTCGGGCCGAGGCGCGCTCCTTGCCGATAGGCCGGAAAAGAGCTCGCCTTGGCTGCTGTGGCCAGTTGTCCTTGCATTCACGGCCTGCTTTGTCGCCATGACATGGCCTTGGCTTACCGGGCAGGTCACGAATTCCCTGGGATGCCAAAGCCCATTTCCAGCCGCAGATCCAGTTTCTGGCCGATAGCTTGGCGCGCGGCGAGTGGCCGTTCTGGAATCCCTTCGTGTTTTCCGGTCAGGTGCAGATCGCCGACCCGCAGTCGATGATTTTTTCCCCGCCGTTCCTGTTGCTGGCGCTGACCAATTCTCGGCCGAGCCTGTGGGCCGTTGATGCCACGGTGCTGGCTTCTATGTTTGGCGGTGGTGTGGCTCTGCTCGCCTGGTTTCGCGACCGAGGCTGGCACTGGGCCGGCGCGCTGATCGCGGCCATTGCCTTCAGCTTCGGAGGGGCGATGGCGTGGCGCATCCAGCACATCGGCCAAGTGCTGAGCCTCGCCTATCTACCCTTGGCGCTGCTCTGCCTCGACCGGGCGATCGGGCGGGCCTCGGCAACCTGGGGTGCGGCGACGGGCATCGTTGTCGGGTGCATTGTTCTCGGTCGCGACCAGGTGGCGCTGTTGTGCGTCTATCTGCTCGCGGCTTATGCGATCTGGCAGTTGGCCACGAGCGCCGACCTTCGTTCCGGACTAGCTCGGCGTGTGGCCGCGCTCGGGATAGGCGCCGTGACCGGGTTGGCATTGATTGCTATTCCCATAGTGCTCACCGCACTGCTGGCCGGCGGCTCCAACCGCCCGGCAATCGACTTCATCGGCGCGGGGCGCGGTTCCCTGCACCCGGCGCTGCTGCTGACAGCTCTGATGCCCGATGTGTTCGGCGCGGCCGGCGACATGCAGGACTATTGGGGACCGCCGAGCTTCGCCTGGCGCGATACGGACCTGTTCATCGCCCAGAATGTGGGCCAGCTCTACATCGGCGCCATTCCGTTCCTGCTGGTCATGAGTGCGCTCGTACGCGGACGGTTATGGGAGAAGGAGGTTCGCTTCTTCCTGATCGCCGCAAGCATCATGCTGCTCTATGCGCTTGGTTGGTTCACACCAGCCTTTCGGCTCATGTATGCGCTCATGCCGGGCGTCAACCTGTATCGACGGCCGGCTGATGCCGTGTTTCTCGTCGGTGCTCTCGGAGCGATTCTTGCCGGCTATGCAGCGCATTTATTGTTTTCCCGACCGTGGGATCGCCCTACGCAGAAGCATCTCGCCCTTTTAGCCGGGATCGTTCTGGCCGCATTCGTGGTGGCCGTGTTTGTGGGGCTGCTGATCGGCCGTGTGGGCCGAGTATGGGTGCCGATCTTTAGTGCCGTGCTTTTTCTCGGTGCAGGGACGCTCGCGCTCGCCTGGGCGCGCGGCAGAATTGCATTGGAGCCGTTGCTGGCAGCGGGCGTTCTAGCCGGACTCACGAGTGTCGATCTTGCCTGGAACAACGGTCCCAACACTTCCTCGGCTCTACCGCCGGCTCATTATGATGTGCTCGAGCCCACGACAGACAACGCGACGATCGCGCTGCTCAAAGCGAAAGTCGAGGCGGGCGAAGCGCGGCGGGATCGAATCGAGCTTGCAGGCCTCGGCTTCCATTGGCCCAACGCCAGCATCACACATCGCCTGGAAAATACGCTCGGCTACAATCCGCTGCGGCTCGGCCTCTACAGTAGTGCGACCGGTGCGCAGGACCACGTGGGTCTGCCGGACCAACGTAAGTTCGCTCCACTCATGCCATCCTATCGCTCGCGCATGGCGGACCTGTTGGGTTTGCGATTTATTGCAACCGGCGCACCAGTCGAGCAGATCGACACGCGTTTGAGGCCGGGTGACTTGTCATTCATCGCCCGCACGGCCGACGCCTACGTGTACGAGAATCCCAGGGCGCTGCCTCGCGTCCTGTTCGCGGGGAGCGCCCGCAAGGTTGATTTCGACGAGCTGATCAAGACCGGCGCCTGGCCCGAGTTCGATCTAACGCGGACGGTCTTGATCGAGCAAGTCGAGGAGCGTGTGGAGCGCCGGCCGGGTAGTGCGGCGATCAGATCCTACGGGAACACCGATATCGTCATCGACGCTGATAGTCCGGACGGCGGATGGGTGGTGCTCAACGATGTGTGGCATCCCTGGTGGACTGCCACACTCAATGGCCGCGATGCGCAGCTCCTGCGAGCCAACGTGCTTTTCCGGGCGGTGCAAGTCCCGCCCGGGAGGCAAGTCGTTCGTTTTACATTCAGGCCGCTATACGGCGCGTGGGCCGAGCTGACCGGGCGGACCCGTCACTGAGGCCGGCATGCCTCAGAGTTGGTGCGCCATGCGCTCCTTCTTGGTCGACAGGTAGCGCTTGTTGTGCGGAGTTGGCTCGCAGATCACGGGCAGCCGCTCTACAACGACGATGCCCGCGGCACGCAAGGCATCGACCTTGGCCGGATTGTTGGTCAGCAGCTTGATCTTCGGGAAGCCGAGGTCGAATAGAATCTGCGCTGCCAGATTGTAGTCGCGCGCGTCGATGGGCGCGCCGATCTCGACGTTGGCGTCGACCGTGTCGAGCCCTTGATCCTGCAGAGCATAGGCCTTGATCTTGTTGACGAGACCAATCCCGCGCCCCTCGTGGTAGGGCAGATAGAGCAGAACCCCGTTCGGCACGCGGGTGATATGCGCCATCGCCGCCTGAAGCTGGGCGTAGCAGTCGCAGCGCAGCGAATGGAAGATGTCGCCAGTCACGCAACCGCTGTGCACGCGCACCACCGGCAGCACGGCACTGTCATCCTCATACTCGTTGATCAGCGCCAGAGCCTGGCAGTTCGGATCCAATCCCTGGTAGGCGCGAGCCTCCAGGTTCAGCTCACGGCCTTGAAACTCGATAGGCAAAATCGTCTGCGCGGTCCAATCGACATCCAACTTGATTGATTTCACTGCACTCGATCTCATCCGCGCCTCCAGACGAAACGCCAGGCGCATATGCCATCACGGCACTGGCCACGTAAAGGCGTTGCTTTGTTCATTAGTCGGTTCACACGGTGGGTGTGCGAGAGCTCCGCATTCACGATCGACGATGAAGTCGCAGTCCCACTTTGTTTCGGCTTTGCTCGTTAACCATCACCTCGTCCCACCCGATGTCGCGCTCAGGTAAGCTTATCTTTGCTGAACCACAGATGAATGCCATGGGGAGCCGGATAGTCGTTCTGATGTCGTGCAAGGTCTTCAACGGCGTCCGCGAAAGACGCCAAAGCGCATGGCCAGATAAGAGAAGACCGCTGCCACGATTGAGGCCAGAACAAGCGCAGCTAGTGGCCATGTCTCGGGCCGCAAAAGCAAAATTGATGCGAACGTCCCGTAGTTTATGGCTGCTGCGGTCCACGCCATAGTCGCATAACGGGCAAATTCAGTAGCGGTCGGACGCGACTGCAGTGCAAAGGTCAAGGTGCGGTGGGAAAGCCAGCCCGCAACCATGGCTATGCCGATGGCGAGCAGCCTTGCCAGTAACGGATGGAGATGCAGCAGCCGGATGCCGGCCTCCAGGATAGCCCCATCGACCAGGAGGGCGATCAAGCCCGAGGCGATGAAGCCGCCCCAATGCGCGGCGACTGAGCGTCGCCCGTTGCCGTCGGCTGGAGCAACACCCTCGCCCGTCATGCCTCAGACTCGCTTCCAGTCGACGGGCGGACCATCCGTCTGGCGCTCCGGCCGCCACAGGAGGGAAGGCAGGGCCGCATAGCGCGCGATCGCGTCATACTCGTCCCCCCTCCGCGCGAGAATAGGATCGATCTCGCGTAGCGTGCCATCAACGTGGCCGGGGTGGCACATAATGAGGTGGCGCTCTGTTGTAGCCGACAATGCCGCAGTGAGCTCCCGCGTGTAGGACTTGCGGTGATCGAAGGAGGAAACTCCCGCAAAGCTCGTATTGATGATGAAGCCAAGCGCGTGTGCCGCACGGCCAAATCCGAAAGAGAGAAGGGCAATCAACAAGGACTTACCCACGGCTGAGTTGCGCGCGAAGACCTTCGACGGATCGTCCGCTGGATTGCGCACCAGCGGCAGTCGGTCGGGAAAGTAAGCGGCTAGTGCCGCAAGAACCCCGTCCCGCACTCTCGGCAGTGCATGGACATGTTGATGGCCATCGACATGATCCGGCGCAAAGCCAAGCTCGGTTTCGAAGCGCGCGAGCTGGCGCGTAACCTCAGCGGCGATCTCGTCGCCATGGACGCGGCGCGAGAGCGCCAGCGTGAGGAGCGTGCGGAGGCTGGGTAAGCGGCCGTCGGGGGCAACGGACGGCATCGGTCCAAGGGGGGCGCCGAACGTCAAATTGATGTGCAGACCAACGGCAATGCGGTCGCGGACTGCGCGCAGCCGCCGTGCGTCCTCAGGCCAACGGTCGAGAGTGACAATGGCGCTGGTCGCGGAAAGTCTCTCACGTCCGGCAAGCTCCAGAATCGCCTCCGAGATGCCCGCACCCATTGCATAGTCATCGGCGCAAAGAATGACCTGATGCCGGCCTTCGCGAGCAGGTGCCCCTGTCACTGCTCGGCGCCCTTTGCGCTCGCCGATGGCTTGTCCAGGGTGGCGGCGGTCAGGTTGCCGACGGTCTCGGCCACGATGAACAGCGGTCGGCCCTTCACCTCCTCGTACACACGCCCGAGGTATTCACCGATGACGCCCAGTGAAATGAGCTGCACGCCAGCGAAAAACATGACGGAGACGATGAGCGATGGAAAACCCGGAACGTCAATACCATAGAGAAGCGTCGTGACCAGAACCACCAGCGAGTAGAGGAAGGCGCAGGCCGCCACCAGGAGTCCCAGGTAGGACCAGACGCGCAGCGGCATCGTTGTGAACGAGGCGAGGCCATCGAGGGCAAAATGCAACAGCTGGCGCGGGCGCCAGCGTGATTGCCCATCGCTGCGCATCTCCACATCATAGGGCACGCCGATCGACTTGAATCCGATCCAGGCATAGAGGCCCTTGTTGAAACGGGCGCGCTCGCCCATGCGGTTGAGGACATCTATCGCTTTGCGGTCGATCAAACGGAAATCTCCCGCACCGTCGGGCAGCTCCGTGCCAGAAACCGATCTGAAGACCTTGTAGAACGTGCGTGCCGCCCATCTATGGAGCGCCGTGTCGGTCTGCCGGTCCGTCCTCTGCCCATAAACGATGTCGAAGCCGTCATCCCATCGCGCTACAAACTCGGTGATCAGCTCAGGAGGGTGCTGCAGATCACCGTCCATCACCACCGCAGCATCGCCCGATGCGAATCTGAGACCCGCGGCTACGGCGACCTCCTTGCCGAAGTTGCGGCTGAGCGACACGGCCTTGAAGCGGGCGTCACGGTCATGCAAAGCGCGCAATGCGTAGAGCGTGGCGTCTGTGGAGCCGTCGTCGATGAAAATCACGTCCCAAGTCCGGCCGAGCGGCTCCAATGCGGCTCGCAATCGCTCCTCCAGTGCCGTCAGGCCGCCAGCCTCGTTGAGAACGGGGATCACGACGGTGAGGGATCGCTTCCCTGCCTTTGTTGTCGCCCCGTCATCACCATGACTCCCGGAATGGGTCTGCAGCACGGTTAAGGCCTCCAGTTTCATGTGCGCGTCATGTAGTGGATTTGAGCGCAATGCAGAAGCTCTGCCGGGCTTCGGGCAGAGGTCGAGGTGTAAGGCCCTCCACTGTGAGGTTCGGCTTCTTCCCGGCAATATGCATTTAGAATTGTTCTAACTATGCCGTCTAGCGATCAGCGCGCGCCACGGCTGCACGCAGCAGCACATTTGCCGCCAGCGTCGCACTTTCCTGCGTCATGTCCTCGGCCTCATTGTGCGAGATGCCATCCTTGCAGGGCGCAAAGATCATGGCCGTCGGGCAGATCGATGCCATGTTGTAGGCATCGTGTCCCGCTTCCGACCGCAGGTCCATCGTGGCGAGACCGAGCTGAGCGGCGGCCGCACGGACCAGCGCGATCAATTCCGCATCGAATGCAATTCCACCGAATCCCCACCGCTCTGCGATCTGGACGCGACACCGGCCCCGCCGCGCGCAGTCGGGAAGCGCGGTGTCAACCTCCGACACCATGCGCTCCAACATTCCCGGATCGGGATGGCGCATGTCGCAGAACAGGTTGGCGCGTTCGCTAATGATGCCCGGCAAGTTCGGCCAGAGGTCGAGACGAGCTGCCGTGGTCTTGCCCTCGCCCGCGGCATAGCGCCAGCCGATCTCGTCGATGGCAACGGCGACGTGTGCAGCTCCGACTAGCGCATTCCGTCGCCGCTCCATGGGTGTGGGCCCGACATGGGCAGTCTCGCCCGCGATCTCGATACGCATGCCGCGTGTGGGAAAGCCACCCGTGACGATCCCGATCGGTATACCGGCTGCGTCGAGCCGTGGCCCCTGCTCGATGTGCAGCTCGAAATAGGCGTCGATCTGGCGGCCGCCGACGGGCGCGCTGCCCGCGTAACCGATGCGCTCGAGTTCTTCGCCGAAGCGCAGCCCGTCCTTGTCCACGCGCGCGTTGGCCCATTCGGCTGTCTGCTGCCCAGCAAAGACTTGCGACGCCAGCATCGGTGGATAGAACCGCGCGCCTTCCTCGTTGGTCCAGTTCACGACCTCGATGGCGCGCCGCGTAGCGATGCCTCTGTCCGTGAGCGTGCGCAGAACCTCGAGCCCGGCGAGCACACCCAGGATGCCGTCGAAACGACCACCTGCAGCTTGTGTATCGAGATGACTGCCGATCAGCACTGGCGCCAGATCAGGATCAGTGCCGTCGCGGCGTGCAAACATGTTGCCGAGCTGGTCAACATTCGACGTAAAGCCGCTCTCCGCCGCCCATTGCGCAAGGAGATCGCGCATGCGCTTGTCGTCGTCGGTGAGCGTCAATCTCCGCAAGCCACCGTTGGGCCCGCGACCGATTTCGGCGGATGCCTCGATGCTGGCCCACAGGCGCTCGCCGTCGATCGATAGGTTGATTTGCACGCGCACTCCCGCAGTTTCTCGATGTCAAAGGGTCAGATCTAGCATCCCGCGCCGCGCCAGCTCTCTGAGAATCTGCCCCACCAGCGCTTCTGGCGACGAGCCGCCACCGGCGAGACGCAACTCAGCGCGCTCCGGCGGCTCGTAGGGGCTGTCGATGCCTGTGAAGTTTTTGAGCTGGCCTGCGCGCGCCTTCCTGTAGAGACCCTTGGGATCGCGTTGCTCGCAGACATCTATGGGCGTGTCGACATAGATCTCGAGAAACTCTCCAGGCGCAAACAGTGCGCGCGCCATGTCCCGCTCGGCGCGAAATGGCGAGATAAAAGACACCATAACGATGAGACCGGCATCCACGAACAGCTTGGACACTTCCGCGATGCGGCGAATGTTCTCCACGCGGTCCGCATCGGTGAAGCCGAGATCGCGGTTGAGCCCGTGTCGGACATTGTCGCCGTCGAGCGTATAGGTGTGGCGGCTCGCGGCATTGAGGCGCTTCTCCAGCAGACTGGCCACCGTCGACTTGCCGCTGCCGGAAAGGCCGGTGAACCAAAGGCAGCACGGCCGCTGATCCTTGAGGGCGGCCCGCGCCGCCTTGTCGATCGCCAGCGCCTGCCAATGGATGTTGGTCGCGCGCCGCAGCGTGAACTGGATCTCACCGACGCCGAGAATATCACCCGTGCCAGGGTCCTCGATGGTGAAACGATTGAGTCCGCCAGCAGTGGGGCGCCCTGGAACAGCCTGGTCGAAGATGAGGGGGGAGGCAAAGGACACGTTGCAAAGCCCGACGTCGCCACGCTCGAGCCGGCGGGCTGCAATCGGATTGAGATCGGTGGGATTGATCTTGTGTTTCAGCGCGCCGATCTGCGCGGTACTGGATTGGCCGGCGAGGCGAACGCGGTATGGGCGGCCGGGCAGGAGCGGGTGGTCGTCGAGCCAGACGATGTGGGCAGCAACTTGATCGGCGTGCTCCGGCCTGGCATCGGCCGCCGCCAGAACCTGACCGGGCTCGCAAGTGACTGGCGTGTTGAGATGAATAACTCGGTTCGCTCCGCCTTCGGGGCCCGCCTCGACACGCGCGACAACGGCTCGAGCCGCTTGAGGTAGGAGCACGACCTCAACGCCGGGCCTGGCGACGCCGGCAACGACGGCACCCGATACGGTAGTGTCTTCTACTTTGCTCGAGGCAATAGACAGGCGGAAGGGATCGGCTGCATGGCGCTCGACGATACGCCGCTTGGCTTGGTCTAGAGCGCGCGGCAGATCATCTGCGCCAGCGATCACAGCAGGTTGGGCGGCGCCGAGGGTCTCGGTGTAGGCATCGACCGCCTGTTTGGCCTCCCCGTCTCCCGACGCCGCAACGACGACCGGCAACTCGCCGTGCAGGTGCCAGGCAAGCAGACAAATGTGCTGAGCAGCCGGCGTGAAGCCGTCGCCAGCGATGGCGAGCACTGCGATGTCTCCGGCGGCAAGCGACTTGAGCAACTCGCCCGTCACGACTGGCGGACCAGAAAACTCGGCCAGGACAATAGCGCCCTGGGCCTTCAACCGTTTGATGTCCAGACCAAGCGCCGCAGTCGTGCTGCCGACGAGCACAAGAGAAACGGCCGTTCGCCTCAGTTGCTCAGGATCTACCTGCCATCCCGCCTCGCTTGTACTCACCCGTCATCCCCTTTGCCCTGGTCCTGCCGCTCGCAATCCGGCTGCATTAGGCATGTAGAAAGAAATCGGCAATGCGACCGTTTGAGGTTGTGTCGTAGCGGGTTGCCTGCCTCTCAGGTGGTGCCGGCATCTACAACCTCAGCTCGCCACTGGTCCCAAGCAAAATCGCAAGCCGCTGAGATTAGTGGGTTAGAGTGATTGGGCACCTCGCGGGGCGGTCCATTGGCGCCACGTCTCTGGAACACAACGTACACAGATTGAAATCAGCTATTTCTATCAACGATCTACTATGTTGAAGCATTTGGACAATATTTGAGGGCGTTAACCTCAAGTTATCCAGTGGCCCATACCTTTACTCGGTCTTTTGATCGAGCACACATCATGTTCAGCGGCGCCATTAGTGCGGGCAAGCCGAACACTCTTATGGGGGAGTATGCGCTTCGTCTTGGCGAGGCGGTGCTGCGCAATCGCACACGCGAGGCTGAGCAGCTCGCGAGCATAGAGGTGCAGCTGGCCAACAAGGTCAAGTCCGAGTTCATCGCCAACATGAGCCATGAGCTCAGGACCCCCCTGAATACCATCATGGGGTTCTCGAAGCTGCTCGGAGAGCACGGGCGACGCCAGCTCACCGATCAGGACATCATGGACTACGCGCGGTTGATTTATGACGCAGCCGCTCACCTGCTGTCGGTAATCAACGACATTCTCGACATTTCGAAGATTTCAGAGCGGCAAGTACGCACTGGATGCACGTGAAGTGAGTCTCGACGAGGTCCTGAAAGCGTGCGTCGCCTCCTATCGGGCCGTAGCCGAGACCGCCGGCCTCAATCTCGAGTATCGGCAAGAGGATGGGCTTCCCGCCGTTCGCGGTGACGCGCAGAGATTGAAGCAGGCGTTCAACAATCTGATCGGGAATGCCGTCAGGTTCACCCGACCGGGTGGCGCCATTGTCGTCCAAGCGCGTCCGCTTGCGGACGGCGGCGCCGAGGTTCGTGTGCGCGACACCGGCGTCGGCATGGACGAGGAAGAGATTTGCGTTGCCCTCACACCGTTTGGCCAGGTCGACGGTAGCCGCTCGCGCTGGCGCGAAGGCGCCGGCCTGGGCTTGCCGATCGCCAATGCTCTCATCGAGCTGCATGCCGGCGAGCTCGGGATCGAGAGCCGGAAGCTTCAAGGGACTGAGGTTGTGGTGACGCTGCCCCCGCCGCAGGTGCTGTCATTCATTCAGGATCGAAATCCGACGCGCGGGCGGCCTGCCGCCAGCCAGGGGTGATTGGCTCAGGAAAAAGGGATCATGCAGGTGACAGGGCCCACGCCGAGATCGGATGACGCTTCGATCGGCCGCATCGTGTCCGTGACGGGCTCGAGGGCCGTCCTCCTGCTCGACAATGCTCAGAACGGTGCTGCGCGCAGCTCCACGCAGCGACCCGAGATGGGCACGCTGCTCGCCATCGACACGGCCGGCACGGTTGCGCTCGCGATCGTGTCGGCACTCAGTGTTCCCGTGCCGGCTCAGCGCGAGGGCGAAGGCGAGATTTGGATCGCTGAGCTAGGCCTCGTCGGTGAGTTGTGGCGAGGCAAGGACGGCCAGCCATCCTCCTTCAATCGCGGCGTGACGTCGTATCCGGCGCTCGGTCATCGCGTTCGGGTCGCTTCGAATGCCGAGCTTGGCCTGGCCTTCTGCGATGACGACAAGCAGTCGGTCCGCGTCGGCAGCATTCGCCAGGATCCATCTATCCCTGCGATGATCCGGGTCGACGAGTTGCTCGGCAAGCACTTTGCCATCCTCGGCACCACCGGTACCGGAAAGTCGTGCACGACTGCGCTGATTCTGCGCGCCATTCTCGAGAAGAATCCGGCCGCGCATCTCGTATTGCTCGACCCCCACAACGAGTATGCGACGGCCTTCACCGAATGGGCGGAGGTGCTGTCCCCGCGCAACCTGCAGTTGCCCTTCTGGCTGCTGACGTTCGAGGAGCTTTCCGAGGTCGTCATCGGTGATCCCGCGGACCGCAAGAGCGAGATTGAGACGCTTCAGGAGCTGATCCCTATTGCCAAGAGCCGGTACAGCGCGGGCCGTGGCAAGGAGGCGCAGGCGTTGCGCGCGCGCATGCACGACGCCGGCCGCTACACCGTCGATACACCGGTGCCCTACCGCCTGTCGGACCTCATCTCGCTCATCGACGATCGCATGGGCAAGCTAGAGAACAAGCGTGACCTGGCGCCATACCGGAATCTCAAGACGCGCATCGAGACGCTCTCGGTGGACCCGCGCTACGCGTTCATGTTCGGCTCGCTGACTGTCAACGACGACATGGCCCAAGTGCTGGGCCGCCTCTTCCGCGTGCCTGTCAATGGCAAGCCGATCACGATCCTCGAGTTGACCGGTCTTCCGACCGAGATCGTCAATGTCGTGGTGGCCGTGCTCTGCCGCATGACATTCGACTTCGCCCTGTGGAGCGAGGGCAAGATCCCGGTCACGCTGGTGTGCGAGGAGGCGCACCGCTATGTGCCGGCCAATCCGAACATGGGCTTCGAGCCGTGCAAGCGCGCCATCGCCAGGATTGCCAAGGAGGGCCGCAAGTACGGCGCATCGCTGTGCATCGTGACGCAGCGGCCGGCGGAAATCGATCCGACCATCCTGTCGCAGTGCAATACCGTGTTCGCATTGCGTATGTCGAACGATCGCGATCAGCAGATCGTCACCTCGGCGATCTCGGACACCGGCTCCGGGTTGTTGGAGTTCCTGTCCGCACTTGGCCAGCGCGAGGCCATAGCTTTCGGCGACGGTGTATCGCTGCCCGTGCGCATCCGTTTCGACGAGCTGCCGCATCATGCGATGCCGCGCAGCTCCACCGCGCGGTTCTCGGAGCGCTGGCAGAAGTCGCTGGGCGATGACGGGTTCCTCGAGCAGATCGTGGAGAAGTGGCGCCTGTCGTCGAGCGGCGCTGGTGGGGAAGCGGGGCAGCAGACGGCGATGTTTGCCGATGCCCTGAGTTTTCCTGATGTTCAACAGGGTGATGGTGGCGATGGTGCTTCGCCGCCAGCCTACGAGACCGAGCCCCTACGCTACCGGCAGATGTCCGAAACCGCGGCTGCCGGCGGTACCCCTGCTGAGCAGCCGCTATCGGTTGGGAGCATGCCGCGTCATGGGGCGGGCAACGCACGGCGGGAGCCGTCAGGTCCACGCCGCGACACGGCCGCACCGGTCGCCGGATCAGCTCAGACGTCGCCTCAGCCCGGCAGTGCCCTGCGCTCGCTGCGCGAGCGACTGACACAGCGGCCTCCTTCGCGGTAAGGAACACGCCGTGCGGCACGCTGTCTCGCTGGCTAAGACCTTAAGCAGCACAAGACCGTTTTCTTGAGCGCTATCGCGGATGACGATATTGGTTCTGTCATCTGGGTGAAGCCCGTTTCTGGTCCGATCCCGCTCAGAGTGGCAGTCTGGTGTCCCGGTCCCAAAGCTCGTCGGACCTCGCGTCAAGCATTGAACGCATTTCTCGATCATCGCACTAGCTGCATTTGCAACTGCCAGCTGCGCTCGACCCCAAAGGCGGGACCATGAGCTCCATTTATCCAGTCATTCTCTCGGGCGGCTCGGGCACGAGGCTCTGGCCGCTTTCGCGATCCATGTATCCCAAGCAGTTCATTCGTTTCTTCAACGGGCAGGGACTAACCTTTCTCGGCGCAACCCTGCGCAGGCTCAGTTCGGAGGCGGGATTCGGTAACCCGGTCCTCTTGTGCAACAACGATCATCGTTTCCTCATCAGCGATGAGCTAGAGCGCGCGGGCGTTACGCCCGAAGCAATCATTCTGGAGCCGGTGGCGCGCAACACAGCTGCAGCCATTGCGGTTGCCGCGCTCTCCGTCGCTGAGAACGATTCCGAGGGAGTGCTCGTCGTTATGCCCTCGGACCACGTGATCCGCGACGAGGCCGGTTTCGTTGCGGCCGTGCGTCGAGCTGCCAAGGTGGCGGCCACGGGCAAGCTCGTGCTGTTCGGCATCAAGCCGGACACGGCGCATACCGGCTATGGCTACATTCGCCGCGGCGCTCCACTCGGTGGATCGGAGGCTGGTGCCTTCAAGGTGGATGCGTTTTTTGAGAAGCCTGATGCCGACACGGCGCGCCGGTATATCGCGGATGGCAGCTACTATTGGAACAGTGGCATCTTCGTGCTCCATGCCCGTACGTTTTTGAGCGAGCTGGAGCGCTTCGAGCCGCGTATACTCGAAGCCGTCCGCGCGGCCCTCGCGGGCGCGCAGCATGACCTCGGATTTCTGAGGCTCGACCGTGCTGGTTTTGCCCAGGCCCCCAACATATCGGTCGACTACGCGGTGATGGAGAAGACATCCGAGGCTGTGATGCTGCCGATCGATGTCGGCTGGAGCGACGTCGGTTCGTGGGCTTCGCTATGGGAAATTGCGGCGCGGGACGAGAAGGGCAACTACTCGCGTGGCGAGGCGGTGCTCGAGGACAGCAGCGACCTATACGTGCACAGCGAGCGCGCGCTCGTGGCGACGATCGGGGTCAAGGATCTCATCATCGTCGATACTCCCGACGCACTGCTGGTCGCCGACAAAGCGCGGGCGCAGGACGTGTCCAAGGTTGTGGCGAAGCTCAAGCAGTCGAACCGCAAGGAGCAGGAGCAGCACCTGCGAAACTACCGGCCATGGGGCTTTTTTGAAACCCTGTCCATTGGCCCACGCTTCCAGGTCAAGCTGCTGCACGTGAAGCCCGGCGGCAAGCTCTCCATGCAAATGCACCACCATCGCTCGGAGCATTGGGTCGTCGTCCAGGGCACGGCCAAGGTCTTGGTCGGCGATGTCGAGCAGCTCGTACGGGAGAATGAGAGCGTTTACATCGTCGCGACCCAATGGCACCGCCTCGAGAACCCCGGCAAGGTGCCGCTCGAGATCATCGAGGTGCAGATCGGCACGTACCTCGGCGAGGATGACATCATCCGCAGCGATGATGTCTATCATCGCGCTCCGGACGAGACCAAATAGTCAGCTGCAACGAATGCACTGATGCGTCGTCAATGCCGCGTTTCGCCCGGTGCAGTCGAGGCCGTGATGACGGACCCGTCCGCTGCCTGTGCGGGAGGTCCCGCGCTCGCTTCCCATGCGCGCTTTTCATGGGCAAAGCGCCGATAGCTCAGAGGAATCACAGCCAGATAGAGCAGCGTGACCACGGTCAACGTGCCATAGGGATAGGTCACCAGCAGCCCGACGAGTGCGGCAACGCCGATCAAGATCGGCAGCACCAGCTCGCGCTCGATGCGTTCGCCCAGCAGCTTGCCCGAATAGGTCGGGATCGTCGAAACCAGCAAGAACGCCATGCACAGGGTGTAAAGGGCGATGAGCAGCGGGAACGCCCGGACGTCGAAAAAGCCCAGGCCGTTCACATAGAGCGGAAGCAGGACCGTGATGGCTCCGGCCGGCGCCGGCATGCCGGTAAAGTAATTGGACTGCCACTTGGGTTTGTCGACGTCGAGCATGGCGTTGAAGCGGGCGAGTCTCAGGCCCATGGCGCATGCGAAAACCAGGGCGGCTATCCAGCCGAAGCCTTTGAGGTCGCCGAGACCCCACGTGAATACGAGCACCGCTGGTGCCACGCCGAAATTGACGAAATCGGCAAGACTGTCGAGCTCGGCGCCGAAGCGGGACTGTGCCTTGAGCGCGCGCGCGAGACGCCCGTCGACGCCATCGAGCAGCGCCGCAATGACGATCAGCGCCAGAGCCAGCTCGAGCCGGCTCTCGATGGCCATGCGGATGGCGGTTACGCCCGCGCATAGGCTGAGCAGAGTGAAGAAGTTAGGCAGCAACAGCCGGACAGGAATCTTGCGATGCCGGAACAACAGGCGCCGCCGGCGCCGGCGTTCGCCCTCCACTAAACTAGGCTCCAATGGCTCGATCATTTGCCAGCCTCCACTTGGCCCCTAGTGTCCCGATAGCGAAGTTCGTCGGACTTCGCGGCGAGCACTTAACGAACTTCGCGATCGAAAGGACACTAGCAAGTACCTAATGCTAGTGTGATTCAGATCGAGAAATTTGCTCACGCACCTGCTGCGAATACCGGCGAATTTCTCGATCATCACACTACCGGTCATGTTCCTTCAGGTGACCCGCGCCTCGCGTTCCGGCTCATCCGATTTGAGATCGGCCAGCACGGTTTCTCCACCCACCGCGCGCTGTCCGACGGCGGCCAGCGTGCCGCGCCCTGGCGGAAGATACAGGTCGACACGGCTGCCGAAGCGTATGAGGCCGATTCGCTCGCCGACGCCGACAGCCGCGCCCTCGTCCTTGAAACCGACAATGCGGCGGGCAATGAGGCCGGCGATCTGGACGACGGCAATCTCGTCGCCACCGGGTGTGGCGATCACCAGCGCGCGCCGCTCGTTGTCCTCGCTCGCCTTGTCGAGAGCGGCATTGAGGAACAAACCGGGGATATAAATCGCCCGCTCGATGCGGCCTGCCACTGGCGAGCGGTTGATGTGTACGTCGAAGACGGAAAGGAAGATGGAGATGCGCACGCGCTCGCTGTCTCCCAACCCAAGCTCGGCCGGAGGACGAACGCGCTCGATGCGCTGGATTTTGCCGTCCGCTGGCGCGATCACCAGGCCCTCGCGCAGCGGAGTTACACGGTCGGGATCGCGAAAGAAGTAGGCGATATAGATCGAGGCAACGACCAGGATCCACGCCAGCGGTGGCCATATGAAGAAGAACAGGAGCATCAGTCCAAGGCTGATCGCCAGGAACTTGTGCCCGTCGCGGTGGACGGGGGCGAGCGTCGAAGTGATGGTGTCAAAGAGGCCGTGGCGGTCGTTCAAAGGCGGCTCCGTAGGCGGCAGTGCCCGATCCATACAGGGCGCTAGTGTGATGATCGAGAAATTCGCCGATATTCGCTGCCAGACTGTAAGCGAATTTCTCGATCTGAATCACACTAGAATCCCAAAGCTTGCTAGTGTCCTTTCGATCGCGAAGTTCGTTCAACGGTTGCTGCGAATTCCGGCGAACTTCGCGATCGGGACACTAGCTTCGCGGCTGATTGGTAGCGGGACGCTGTTCAGCCGGCAACCCCTCGGCGGGGCCTCCTCGTTGACAAGAACGACTTATTCAATCGGCACGGCGACGAAGCGCATCTCGCCCTTGGCATCCTCGACGCGGAGCAGGACAGCCTTGCGGCCGGCCTTGCGCACCTTCTCGATGCCCTTGGTGACGTCCTCCACCGTGGCCACTGCTTCCTGGGCAGCTTCGACGATGGCGTCACCGACCTTGATGCCCTTCCGCGCAGCCTGACTGGCAGCGTCAATCTCCGTGACAACAAGGCCTTTCACTTTCTTGTCGAAGCCGTACTTCTGGCGCAGCTCATCGGTCAGCGGCGCAAGCTTCATGCCGATCAGCGCCTGGCCTGGCGCAGGCGTAGTCTTGTCGTCGCTCTTCTTGGATGCATCGTCCGGGTCGGCATCCTCTTGCAACCGGCCGATGGCGAGCTTGAACGACTTCTTCTCGCCCTTGCGCAGCACCTCGACGTCGACCTGCTTGCCGATGGGCGTCTGCGACACCATGCGCGGCAACCCGCGCATGGTGGAAACCTCCTTGCCGTCGAACTTGGTAATCACGTCTCCCGCTTGTATGCCGGCCTTGGCGGCTGGGCTGTCGGCTGTCACCCCGGCGACCAGGGCGCCGGTGTTCTCTTTCACTCCCACCGACTCGGCGATGTCCTCGGTCACCGACTGAATCCTGACGCCGAGCCAGCCGCGGCGCGTCTCGCCGAACTGCTTGAGCTGGTCGATCACGGCCACGGCGGTATCGGCAGGCACGGCAAACCCGATGCCGATGGAGCCTCCCGTCGGCGAGATGATCGCCGTATTTACGCCGATGACCTCGCCGTCCATGTTGAACAGCGGACCGCCGGAATTGCCTTTGTTGATGGCCGCATCCGTTTGCAGGTAGTCGTCATACGGGCCCGAGTTGATGTCACGCTGCTTGGCGGAAATGATGCCGACCGTGACCGAGCCGCCGAGGCCGAACGGATTGCCGATGGCCATTACCCAGTCGCCGACCTTCAAGTTCGCGGAATTGCCGAACGTCGCCGCCGGCAGCGGCTTCTTGGGCGTCACCTTGAGCAGCGCCAGATCAGTCTTGGTGTCCTTGCCGATCACCTTGTCGACCTTCAGCTTGCTGCCGTCGTTGAAGTTGATGATGATCTCGTCCGCACCTTCGATGACGTGGTTGTTGGTGACGACGAGGCCTTCCTTGCCGTCGATGACGAAGCCCGAGCCCAAGGATGACACCTTGCGGTCGGTCTGCGGGCGGCCCTTGCGATTGAAGAAGTCCTCGAAGAATTCCTCGAAGGGCGAGCCTTTCGGAACGTTCGGCAGCGGCACGCCCTGTGCGCCTTTGACCGTCTGGCTGGTGGAGATGTTGACCACCGCATCGATCAGCTTTTCCGCAATGGGCGCGACCGACTGCGGGCCGACGCGACCCTGTGCGTAGAGCGACGGCACGGCCGCAACCGTGAGGAGCACAGCGGCGGTGAGCTTCACTCTATGAGCCGTGGCCCGCTTGCGAACAATCGTCGGCGTCATTGACGTCATGATTTCCCCAGGATCGAGGGCTAAAACCTTTACGGAGGCTCGCCTATCCATCAGGCCGAAACTGGCACCTGTCAACGGCGGGACTGAGGCGGGCAGGCAATCCGCCCTCACGCTACGGTGAAGATGGGTGGTTCCGTCACGCCCCTATTGCACGCGACGCGGCGAAAGCCCGGCGATGCCACGAAAATATGCAGAGGGCTGCGTAAGCACGCGCCACGCGAGCCCGTCATACGCAAGTTGCCTTGCCCGGCATGACGTTTCCGGCTAATTCCTGCCGCACCGCATGAATTCGCCTCGCACGGCGGTGACCACCCGGCCATTCAGGGGAGATGGATTTCCATGGCGCGCACCAAAATCGCGCTGATCGGCGCTGGCATGATCGGCGGGACCCTCGCTCATCTCGTGGGCCTCAAGGAACTCGGTGATGTCGTTCTCTTCGACGTCGCCGAAGGTATGCCGGGCGGCAAGGCACTCGACCTCATGCAGTCGGGCGCGGTGGAAGGCTTCGATGCCGCCATCAAGGGCACCAACTCGTACGCCGACATCGAAGGCGCCAGCGTTGTCATCGTCACCGCGGGCGTGCCGCGCAAGGCGGGCATGAGCCGCGATGATCTGCTCGGCATCAACCTCAAGGTGATGGAGCAGGTCGGCGCCGGCATCAAGAAATACGCGCCGGATGCGTTCGTTATCTGCATCACCAACCCGCTCGATGCCATGGTGTGGGCGCTGCAGAAGGCGTGCGGGCTGCCGCGTCACAAGGTCATCGGCATGGCCGGCGTGCTCGATACGGCGCGCTTCCGCTACTTCCTCGCTGAAGAAATGAAGGTGTCGGTCGAGGATGTCACCGCCTTCGTGCTCGGCGGCCACGGCGACGACATGGTGCCGCTCGTGCGCTACTCGGCCGTCGGCGGCATACCGCTCCCCGATCTCGTCAAGATGCGTTGGATCAGCCAGGACAAGCTCAATGCGATCGTCGATCGCACGCGCAAGGGCGGCGGAGAGATCGTGGCGCTGCTCAAGACCGGCTCGGCCTACTACGCGCCGGCCTCGTCCGCGATCCAGATGGCCGAGAGCTATCTCAAGGACAAGAAGCGCATCCTGCCGTGCGCCGCCTATCTCAACGGTGAGTACGGCGTCAAAGGTCTGTACGTTGGCGTGCCCATCGTGATCGGAGCGGGTGGCGTGGAGCGCATCGTCGAGATCGACCTGAACTCGGCCGAGCGCGGCATGTTCATGAAGTCGATCGAGTCCGTGAAATCTCTGATCGACGCCTGCAACAAGATCGCGCCGCAACTCGGGGTATGAGGGTTTTTCGCCCGCGGTGGGCTGGCTCCAATGTTTCGCATCGGCTACCGCATGATGTGGGGCCGGTGCCGTATGGATTGCGGTAGTGATGCGCTATGTTGCGGCATGTTATGCTGCACTGCACACTATGCTAGGTGCAGTCGTTGATCATCTGGCATACTGTATGCCAGAAAAGAGCGTCTGAACCGCGCCGACGCAACGACTGAAGGGGTGCCTCCGTGAACATCCACGAATACCAGGCCAAGGACCTCTACCGTCAGTATGGCGTGGCGACGCCGAACGGTGCCCCCGCATTCACCGTCGAGGAGGCAGTGGCCGCGGCGAAGAAGCTGCCCGGCCCAGTGTGGGTGGTGAAGGCCCAGATCCATGCCGGCGGTCGCGGTAAGGGCAAGTTCAAGGAGCCCACCGCCGGCGATAAGGGCGGCGTGCGCCTGGCCAAATCTGTCGACGAGGTGAAGACATTCGCCGAGCAGATGCTCGGCAAGACGCTCGTCACGCTCCAGACCGGCGCCGACGGCCGCCAGGTGCAACGCCTCTACGTCGAGGACGGCAGCCAGATCGCGCGCGAGCTGTATCTCTCCGCCCTGGTCGATCGCGAAACCTCGCGCATCGCCTTCATCGCCTCCACCGAAGGCGGCATGAACATCGAGGAGGTCGCGCACAAGACGCCCGAGAAGATCCTGACCATGACGATCGATCCGGCGTCGGGCTACTCGGCCTTCCACGGCCGCAAGATCGCCGCCGCGCTCGGCCTGCAGGGCGATCTCGTCAATCAGTGCGTCAAGCTGATCGCCAGCCTCTATCGCATGCTGGTCGAGAAGGACATGAGCCTGCTCGAGGTCAACCCGCTCGTCGTCACCAAGGATAACAAGCTCTTCTGCCTCGACGGCAAGATGAACTTCGATGACAACGCCCTCTTCCGCCACAAGGACATCGTCGCCCTGCGCGACATCGCCGAGGAGGACCCGGCCGAGGTCGAGGCCTCCAAGTACGAGCTGAACTACGTCAAGCTCGACGGCCAGATCGGCTGCATGGTCAACGGCGCCGGCCTGGCCATGGCCACCATGGACATCATCAAGCTGCACGGGCTGGAGCCGGCCAACTTCCTCGACGTCGGCGGCGGCGCATCGAAAGAGAAGGTGCAGGCCGCCTTCAAGATCATTCTCAACGATCCGAACGTGAAGGGCATCCTGGTCAACATCTTCGGCGGCATCATGCGTTGCGACATCATCGCCGAGGGCGTGGTGGCGGCCGCGCGCGAGCTCGGCATCAAGGTGCCGCTGGTCGTGCGGCTGGAGGGCACCAACGTCGAGCAGGGCAAGAAGATCATGGCCGACAGCGGCCTTGCCATCGTGCCGGCCAACGATCTGGGCGATGCCGCCAAGAAAATCACCGACGCAGTCAAGAAGGCGGCGTGACCCATGGCCATCCTCGTCGATAAGAACACCAAGGTCATCTGCCAGGGCATCACCGGCAGCCAGGGCACGTTCCACACGCGCCAGGCGGTCGAGTACGGCACGCAGGTCGTCGGCGGTATCTCACCGGGCAAGGGTGGCTCCAGGCACCCCGACGAGGTGCTGGCCTCGGTGCCGATCTTCGACACAGTGTTGGAGGCCAAGAAGAAAACCGGCGCCACCGCCACCTCGATCTACGTGCCGCCGCCATTCGCGGGCGACGCCATCCTCGAGGCCATCGACGCCGAGATCCCGCTCATCGTCTGCATCACCGAGGGCATCCCGGTGATGGATATGGTCAAGGTCAAGCGTGCGCTCTCGGGCTCCTGGTCGCGGCTGATCGGCCCGAACTGTCCCGGCGTGCTGACGCCCAACGCCTGCAAGATCGGCATCATGCCGGGCAACATCTTCAAGAAAGGCAACGTCGGCATCGTCTCGCGCTCCGGCACGCTCACCTACGAGGCCGTCAAGCAGAGCTCCGACGTGGGCCTCGGCCAGTCGACCGCCGTCGGCATCGGCGGCGATCCGGTCAAGGGCACCGAGTTCATCGACGTGCTGGAGATGTTCCTGGCCGACCCTGACACGCATTCCATCATCATGATCGGGGAGATCGGCGGCTCGGCCGAGGAGAACGCCGCCGACTTCATCAAGCGAGAGGCCGCCAAGGGTCGCAAGAAACCGATGGTCGGCTTCATCGCCGGCGTTACAGCGCCACCGGGCCGCCGCATGGGCCACGCGGGCGCCATCATCTCCGGCGGCAAAGGCAAGGCCGAGGACAAGCTCGAGGCCATGCGCTCAGCCGGCATCACCGTCGCCGACAGCCCCGCCGCCATGGGCACGACCTTGGCCAAGGTGCTGAAGGGCTGAGCCTTCTGCTGCGGGCGAACCAACGCGACGCTTTTGAGCGCATGAACATGGCGCTCAAGAAGATGCGTGAGACGCCGCCTAAGGCGCACGCGGAAATGGTGAAGCGGGAGAAGGCTGCAAGAATCACACTAGAATATTGATTTGGCTACTGTCCTTCAGATCGCGAAATTCGTTCCGGGCCCGCCGCACAAAAAGACGAATTTCGCGATCAGGACACTAGCGGCAGCAGCATCTGTAGCTGTAGGCGCGATAACGCGGGCGGTAGCGACGAGTATGTGTGTAGTAGTCTGCGGCGGCGTAGTTCCAGGCGGGGCCTCGAAATTGGTAGTCGCAGTTTGGCCCGTGCACGGCGTAGTCACCGTAGCTCCTGTACCAGTCCCAGCCGAAGTCAATGCTCCTGTACCAGTGTCGGCCGAAGGCACTAGCTTCGGTATTGCCCAATACAACGGTGCAGCTCACTGCGCACAATGCGAGCAGGAAAAGGCGGCGCATCTTGACCCCCATCTCTTTTCATAGGCTGTGAGGTGATTCGCCGGTCGAGTAAAGCCCGCTTGCCTGGGTGAGCGCACGAGCTGTGGCGCCTATGCCCTGTGCAGCGCTGGTGCTCGGCGCAAGAGCCCACCGTTGTGTGGAGAACCGCTCACGTTTCCGTGTGCACGGAAATAGAAGCCGGATGGAACCCGTTGTTGCGGCAGGCTGTAGCCTAGCCCGGTCGCGCGCGCTTACTTCTACCCGTGGAGGGCGGCGGGGACAGCGGTGCCTTTGGAGGCAATCGCACTGCTGTCCCTTGCTTTGTGTTCCATCCCCCCGCAGCCAGAATTCGGCGCCATGAATTGCCCCACCACGGTAGAGGCGGACACCGCAGCCAGGGGTTCTCGCCTCTGGATGGCATCTTCCGCGATTGGTTGGGGAACTAGTGCCGCAGGCAGCGTGTTCTATTGGCAAGTGCAATGCGCCAGTCGAGTAGAGCACATTCCTTGGCGGGCAAAGCAAGACGGCGGCCGACAGGCAATCGCAACGCCGTCCTTTGCTATTTTGGCGCCGGCAATCCCGCGCCTACCTCGCGTGAAGTCCAGCCCCGTGCCTGGACAGCCACGCGCGAATTCACTATCGGCACCTCTCCTCAACAGGACAAGGCTCGAAACCACAGATGAACTTCCTGCGCCCCTACGCCCCGCAACTCCTCAGCGTCCTGCGCATCATGTCGGGGCTGCTGCTCCTGCAGCACGGTACCACCAAGTACCTGAGCCTGCCCCCGAGCCAGATGAGCAACATCTCTCCGATGACCATGGCCGGCGCTGCCGGCATCCTCGAGTTGATCGGCGGCGTCCTGCTCGTCATCGGCCTCTTCACGCGGTGCACCGCCTTCATCCTCTCCGGCATGTGCGCGGTTGCCTATTTCTATGCTCATGCCGGCCGCGGCTTCTTTCCAATCCTCAATGGCGGTGAGCTTGCGGTCCTCTACAGCTTCGTCTTCCTCTATCTCGCTGCTGCCGGCGGCGGACCTTGGAGCGTGGACGCCAAGCGCGGCCAGCCGGACTAGGTCAAGCGCACTGCGCCACCCGTCGCGGCCGAGCCGCGCTCACGGCAGTCGAGTTCGGCGTGTGCGTGCCGAAGATGCACTTCGAACCCTATCGAATTTTCTTCCCCTCCCCCCTTGCGGGGGGAGGGTTAGGGTGGGGGTAAGCCGCGAGCGTGGCGCTTGCCTCTTCACCCCGCCCTCAACATCGTTGCCGCTTTGCGATCGAGAGACTGTGCGTTGAGGGCGCCCTCCCCGTCGTGTCGACGACACACCTAAGACATGCTTCCAGCATGAGGGGGGTGCTCAGAGCGCTGCGCCGAGCATGAGGCTTGCCTGAGACTGCCCTTGATTCGGGCACGCTCCTCCCGTCTTAAAACGGCATTCTGCCTGTACTAAATGCGAAGGTGTGGTAGTTAGGCGCGCCATCCCGGGCGCTTCGTCGTGTTGCGTGCCACCTGCCCAGCCGCTCCATCGAACGGGACCAAGCTCCGATATGTCACGGCAACCCCAGAACGACGCCTTTGCACGCACCTCGTTCCTGCAAGGCGCCAATGCCGCCTACATCGAGGAGCTGCAGGCGCAGTACGAGAAGAATCCAGGGTCGGTCAGTGACGAGTGGCGGCTGTTCTTCCAAAGCCTGCAGGAGGAGCAGGGCAAGGCAACGGCGGAAGCCAATGGGCCTTCATGGGCCGCGTCCCTCGACGACCTGCAAACCAACGGCGAGCTTGTTGCGGCCCTGACCGGCGACTACGGCGCGCAGGAGCGCGACCTGCGCGACAAGATTTCGGCCCGCGCCCAGGTCAGCGGCTATGAGATTTCACCCGCGGCGTCCTTTCGCGCCACCCAGGACAGCTTGCGCGCCCTCATGCTCATTCGCGCTTATCGCGTGATGGGCCATCTCGCGGCCGATCTCGATCCGCTCGGCATCGCCGACCGCAAGGCGCATAAAGAGCTGCGGCCCGAGACCTACGGTTTCACCGACGCCGACCTCGACCGGCCCATCTTCATCGACAAGGTGCTGGGCCTCGAGACGGCCACTGTGCGCCAGATCTTGCGCATTCTCCGCCGTACCTACTGCCGCCACATCGGCGTCGAGTTCATGCACATCACCAGCCCGCAGCAGAAGGCTTGGATTCAGGAGCGCATCGAGGGCCCGGACAAGGAGATCAACTTCACGGTCGAGGGCAAGAAGGCCATCCTCAACAAGCTGATCGAGGCCGAGGCCTTCGAGAAATTCGCTGATGTCAAATACACCGGCACCAAGCGCTTTGGACTGGATGGTGCCGAGTTGGTGGTGCCGGCGCTCGAGCAGATCATCAAGCGCGGCGGCCAGCTCGGCTTGAAGGAGATCGTCATCGGCATGGCGCATCGCGGGCGCCTCAATGTGCTCGCCAACGTCATGGGCAAGCCGCACCGCGCCATCTTCAACGAGTTCAAGGGTGGCTCGTTCAAGCCCGACGACGTGGAGGGCTCGGGCGACGTCAAGTATCACCTCGGCGCCTCGTCCGACCGCGAGTTCGATGGCAACAAGGTGCACCTGTCGCTGACCGCCAATCCCTCGCACCTGGAGATCGTCGATCCGGTGGTGCTGGGCAAGGTGCGCGCCAAGCAGGACCAGCACGGTTGCGCGCCCGGCGAACGCACGTCGGTTCTCCCGCTGTTGATCCATGGCGACGCGGCCTTCGCGGGCCAGGGCGTGGTCGCCGAATGCTTCGGCCTGTCCGGCCTCAAGGGCCATCGCACTGGCGGCTCCATCCACGTCATCATCAACAACCAGATCGGCTTCACCACCAATCCGCGCTACTCGCGCTCCTCTCCCTATTGCTCCGACGTCGCCAAGATGGTCGAGGCGCCGATCTTCCACGTGAACGGCGACGATCCCGAGGCCGTCGTGCATGTCGCAAAGATCGCGACGGAATTTCGCCAGCGCTTTCAGAAGCCGGTCGTCATCGACATGTTCTGCTATCGCCGGTACGGCCACAACGAGTTGGACGAGCCGGCGTTCACGCAGCCGATCATGTACCGCAAGATCAAGTCGCATCCGTCCGCGGTGCAGATCTACTCCAAGCAGCTCATTGATGGCGGGGTCATCACGGCCGGCGACTTCGAAGGTATGCAGGGGCGCTTTCGTGCCCATCTCGATGAGGAGTTGGCCGCAGCCGAAGGCTACAAGCCGAACAAGGCGGATTGGTTGGATGGTCGCTGGTCGGCCATCGGCTTCGCCGAGGATGAGGCGCGCCGCGGCGACACCGGCGTGCCCGTCGAGACGCTGAAGGAAGTCGGCCGGCGCATTACGGCGGTCCCGCAGGACTTCAACGCGCACAGGACGATCCAGCGCCTGTTGCAGCGTCGTCGTGAGATGGTGGATACCGGCGAGGATATCGATTGGTCCATGGCCGAGCATCTCGCTCTGGGCACGCTGCTCAGGGAAGGCTTTCCCGTCCGCCTGTCTGGCCAGGACTTCGAGCGCGGCACCTTCTCGCAGCGCCACTCCGTGCTCTTCGATCAGGAGACCGAGCGCCGTTACACGCCGCTGAAATACGTATCTCCCGACCAGGCCCGCTTCGAGGTCATCAACTCGATGCTGTCGGAGGAGGCCGTGCTGGCTTTCGAATACGGCTACACGCTGGCTGAGCCCAACGCGCTCACCATGTGGGAGGCCCAATTCGGCGACTTTGCCAACGGGGCGCAAGTGGTCTTCGATCAGTTCCTCTCCTCCGGCGAGCGCAAGTGGCTGCGCATGTCGGGCCTCGTGTGCCTGCTGCCGCACGGCTACGAGGGTCAGGGGCCGGAGCATTCCTCGGCTCGCCTGGAGCGTTTTCTGCAATCGTGCGCGGAGGACAACTGGCAGGTCGCCAATTGCACGACGCCGGCCAACTATTTCCACATCCTGCGCCGGCAGATGCACCGCAAGTTCAGGAAGCCGCTGATCCTCATGACGCCGAAGTCGCTGCTGCGGCACAAGCGGGTCGTGTCAAGCCTGGACGAGATGGGCACCGGCACCAGCTTCCACCGCGTTCTATGGGACGATGCCCAGCATCGAAGCGAGCAGAAGATCGCCCTGAAGCCTGACGCTCAGATCAGGCGCGTCGTGCTCTCCTCAGGCAAGATCTACTACGATCTCTACGAGGGCCGGGAGGCAGCCGGCATCGATGATGTCTACTTGATGCGCGTGGAGCAGCTTTATCCGTTCCCCGCGCGCGCCCTCTTGCAAGAGCTCGGGCGCTTCCCCAACGCCGAGGTCGTCTGGGCGCAGGAGGAGCCGAAGAACATGGGCGCGTGGAGTTTCATCGAGCCCAATCTCGAGTGGGTGCTAGAGCGCGCGGGCGGCAAGTCCAAGCGGGCAAGCTACGTCGGACGCGCATCCTCGGCAGCGACCGCAACCGGCCTCGCCAGCAAGCACGCGCAGGAGCAGAAGGCGATCGTCGAGCAGGCGCTCGCATGATGATCGAAATTCGCCCATGCTCGCTGCATCGCTCTGGGTGAGGCGCATTGATGGCTCTCTCGGCACCGATAAGCCTCCACTCTGCGTCCCCGGCCAGCGAGCGATGGCGAGCTGAGCCGGGGTCTTTCCCGCCGACGAATGCACGGGCGGTTGCAGCGAACGCGGTCGCGAAGTTCGTTCAACGGTTGCCGCAAAATCTGGTGGGCTTGCGTGTAGGGGCATTCGCGGCATAGAGGGCTGGGGTGATGGCGACAGAGATCAGGGTGCCGACGCTGGGCGAGTTGGTCACGGAAGCGACGGTCGGCAAGTGGTTCAAGAAGGCCGGCGATGCTGTGAAGGTGGACGAGCCGCTGTGCGAGCTCGAGACCGACAAGGTGACGGTCGAGGTGCCGGCTCCAGTGGCGGGTGTGTTGTCCGATATCAAGGTGCCGGAGGGCACGACGGTTGCGGTCGGCAGCGTGCTGGGCTCGATTGCCGAGGGAGCCGGTGCGCCTGCAAGGCAGGAAGCGCCGGCAGCAAAGCCGCAACCGGCCGCCGCCGAAAAGCAACCCGAGCAGCAAGCACCAGCGCGCAGCGCCGTGCCCGATCAACCCGCCGCGGCGGCGAGCGGCAACGGTGGCATGTCGCCGTCCCCATCCGCGCGCAAGATGATGGAGGAGAAGGGTCTTTCCGCTGCGGACGTGGAAGGCTCGGGCAAGCGCGGACAGGTCCTCAAAGGCGATGTCATGGCCGCGCGCGCGCCCGAGCGCACCTCGGCATCGCGAGGCTCGACGGCTGTGACTTATGCGCCGCTGACGACCGTGCCGGCACCTGTGCAGATGCGCGCGCCGGCAGCCCCCAACGATGCCGCGCGCGAGGAACGTGTGAAAATGACCAGGCTGCGGCAGACCATTGCCCGCCGCCTCAAGGACGCGCAGAACACCGCCGCCATGCTCACCACGTTCAACGACGTGGACATGAGCGCAGTGATGAAGCTGCGCTCCGAGTACAAGGACCTGTTCGAGAAACGCCACGGCATCAAGCTCGGCTTCATGGGCTTCTTCGTGAAGGCCTGCCTGACCGCGCTCAAGGAAATCCCCGCCGTCAATGCCGAGATCGACGGCGGTGAGATCGTCTACAAGAACTACTACCACGTCGGCGTCGCAGTCGGCACCGAGCGCGGCTTGGTCGTGCCGGTGCTACGCGAGGCCGACCGCATGTCGCTGGCCGAGATCGAGGCCTCCATCACCGATTTCGGCAAACGTGCGCGCGAAGGCAAGCTCGGCATCGACGAGATGCAGGGCGGCACCTTCACCATCTCCAACGGCGGCGTCTACGGCTCCATGCTCTCGACGCCGATCCTCAATGCGCCGCAGTCCGGCATCCTCGGCATGCACCGCATCGAGGAGCGCCCCGTCGCGCGCAATGGCCAGGTCGTGGTCGCGCCGATGATGTACCTGGCGCTCACCTACGATCACCGCATCGTCGACGGCCGCGAGGCCGTAACGTTCCTCGTACGGGTCAAGGAATGCCTGGAGGACCCGCGCCGCTTCCTGCTGGAAGTGTGAGGGTGCCATGCCAGAACCCTACGACCTCATCGTCATCGGCACCGGTCCCGGCGGCTACGTGTGCGCCATTCGCGCGGCACAGCTCGGCCTGAAGGTCGCTGTCGTCGAGAAGCGCGCCATGCACGGTGGTACGTGCCTGAACATCGGTTGCATTCCCTCCAAGGCTCTGCTGCACGCCTCCGAGGCCTATGAGGAAGCCGGCCACGCCTTTGCCGGCATGGGCATCGAGGTCGCGCCCAAGCTCGATCTGGCAAAAATGCTCGCGTTCAAGGACCAGGGCGTCAAAGGCAACGTCGACGGCGTCGCCTTCCTTTTGAAGAAGAACAAGATCGACACGTTCCACGGCACCGCCACCATCATCGGCACCGGCAAGGTTGGCATCGTCCTCAACAGCGGCGACCGCCAGCAGCTCGAAACGAAGTCCATCGCCATCGCCACGGGCTCGGACGTGGCGCGCCTGCCCGGCATCAGCATCGACGAGAAGACCATCGTCTCGTCGACCGGCGCACTGGCGCTGGAGCGCGTGCCGAAAAAGATGCTCGTGATCGGCGCTGGCGTGATCGGGCTGGAGCTGGGCTCGGTCTGGCGTCGCCTTGGCGCCGAGGTGCAGGTGGTCGAATTCCTGGACCGCATTCTCCCCGGCATGGACTTGGACGTCGCGCGCTCCACGCAGCGCATCCTGGCCAAGCAGGGCATGGCCTTCAACCTGTCGAGCAAGGTGACGGGCGTCGCCCGCAACGGCGCCGGTCACAAGGTCAGCGTCGAGCCGGCGAGCGGCGGCGCCGCGACCACCGTCGAGGCCGACGTGGTGTTGGTATCGATCGGTCGCGTCCCCTACACCGAGGGCCTGGGACTGGAGCGTGCTGGTGTCGCGCTCGACAACAAGAAGCGCGTGGTCGTGGACCAGCACTTCCAGGCCAACGTGCCGGGTATCTATGCCATCGGCGACGTCGTTGCAGGACCCATGCTGGCTCACAAGGCCGAGGACGAGGGCATGGCGCTGGCCGAAATCCTGGGCGGCCAGGCCGGCCACGTGAACTACGATGTCATCCCCAACGTGATCTACACGTTCCCGGAGGTGGCGTCCGTCGGCAAAGGCGAGGAAGACCTGAAAGCAGCTGGCGTGGCCTACAAGGTCGGCAAGTTCCCGTTCACTGCCAACGGCCGCGCCAAGGTCAACAAGACCACTGACGGCTTTGTGAAGATCCTGGCCGACGCAGCCACCGACCGCATTCTGGGCGTGCACATCGTTGGCGCCGCCGCCAGCGAGATGATCGCGGAAGCCGCCGTTATCATGGAGTTTGGCGGCTCGGCGGAGGACCTGGCGCGCACCTGCCACGCCCACCCGACCTTGACCGAAGCCGTGAAGGAAGCCGCCCTCGCCGTCGACAAGCGCGCGATCCATATGTGAGATCGAACGCATCCGCTCTTGCCCGAAGGCACGACTGACCGGTTCTGCATGCTCGTGCCGAAGATGAGCTCCGAGCCATCCCCTTTTCGTCCCCTCCCCCCTTGCGGGGGAGGGCCAGGGCGGGGGGACGACACAAGCATGACGCGCCCCGCTTCATCCTGACGGCACGGTGTGCTGGCAAGGACTCTAGCATCTTTGCCAGCATCGGCGCACAGCCCTCGACATCTACCAAGGAGCGCATGCAATGAGCGCCGCCAAGGCGACCGCCGACACGGACAGTGCGGCATATGCCGCGATCGAGTTGATCTATCATTCCTACCTCACGGGACTGATCCTGATGCTGGCGTCCCGGGCGGGGCCGGCGCGCGCCGCTGAGGTGGTGTTTCGGACGTTTCGGCGGCAGCAACTCGCGCGCTTTCTTCCCGGACTGCAGAAGCTGGGCCTCAGCGAGCTTCCGCACGCTGTGGCCTGCGCGCAATATCACTACCTGTCCAATCAGGTCGGGGGCGTTAAGGTCGGCCGATTTGGTGACATCGGCCGTGACGGCCAGCGCGTCGCCGCCCTGCTGCTTGATAGTCCCGGCTGTGCGCTCCGCCCCCGGTCCATCGCGATCCACCACCACGACTTTGGCCTTGTATGCGGCAAAGGCCAGCGCTGTGGCGCGCCCGATGCCGTTGCCGGCGCCTGTGATCAGCGCAACCTTGCCATTGAAGTCCATGGGGCTCCTCCGCCGCGTCCGTTTTTGTACAAACTGCCCCGAGCTTACAGGCATCGGCCCTCCTGTCGAGCCTTGCCAAGCCGGGCGGATATATCAGCACTAGAGCAGGATCGCTTCGGATTGAATCACTTTTCCAATCGGGGGACGTCTCGGCCGAAGCGTGAATCCTGCTCTACACTTAGGTTTTAGAGTGCGATTCACGCCTCACATGGAAGCGGCAGTGCTTCCATGTGAGGCGATCGCACTCAAGGCAACAGATCGTTCGCGCACCGTTCCCGCCTCGCATGACTGTCTTGATTTGGCTACGGTCATCGGCCAAACGGGGCACCTATAGGTGTGAGGGGGAGTAAGCGTATGCCGCGCCTCGGCCGGTCGGCCGCTGAGATACGGCAGGAATACGATGCTGTGGTGGTCGGTTCCGGCTACGGCGGCGGGGTCGCCGCCTCCCGCTTGGCGCGCATGGGCTTCAAGGTGGCCGTGCTCGAGCGCGGTCGCGAGTATTTGCCCGGAGATTTCCCCACCGACCTGCTCGGCGCTCAGAGCGAGACGCAGATATCCGGCGCCGGCAAGCGTATCGGCTCACGCACGGCGCTGTTCGACATGCGGCTCGGTCGCGACGTGCATGTGATGCTCGGGTGCGGTCTTGGCGGCACCTCGCTGATCAACGCCAACGTGTGTCTCACCCCTGATCCGCTGGTGTTCGAGGACGACGCTTGGCCAGACGCTCTGCGAGCCGATCATTGGCTCAATGTCGGCTTCCACCGAGCCCGTCAGATGCTCGCCCCTGAGCCGCTGCCGCTGAAGTCCAATCCGCTGAAGCTGCAGGCTCTGGAGACTGCGGCCAAGTCGTTCGGGCGGCGCGCCGAGCGCGTGCCCCTGCATATTGCATTCAGCGAGCGCACGAATGCAGCGGGTGCCCTGCAGGCAGCTTGCACGCAGTGCGGCGACTGTATGGGCGGCTGCAATGTCGGCGCGAAAACGACGGTGCATTCGACCTACCTGGCGGATGCGGCCAATCACGGGGCGGAGATTTTCACGCACACGCTCGTGCGCGCTGTCGAGCCCAGTGGCGACGGTCGCTGGCGCGTCGTCTATGCGCGTCAGGACCGCCACGACGCGGTCGTGCCGGTACGCGCCGTCAGCGCCCGGCACGTAGTCCTGGCCGCCGGGACGCTCGGCTCCAGCGAGATCCTGCTGCGCTCACGCGAGCGCGGTCTTCGCGTTTCCGATCAGCTTGGCAAGCGGTTCTCGACCAACGCTGACGCCATCGCTTTCGGTTACAACAACAAGGCGCCCGTGAACGCGATCGGCGTCGGCCATCCTCCGCGCAAGGAGGTTCCGCGTCCCGGACCCGCCGTGGCAGGGCTCATTGACCTCAGGCGCCGCCCCGCCCCGGCCGATCGCATCGCCGTCGTCGAAGCCGCCGTGCAGAGCTCGGTGGCCGCGCTGCTGCCGTTCGTCATGCCGTTGGGTGCTGTAGCCGGCGTCTCGACGGAGAAGGGCATCGCCAGCTTCATCGCCGAGGCCCAACGCACGGCGCAAAGCCTTATTCAAGGCGCCTACTCCGGGGCCGTGCACAACACGCAGGTATTTCTGGCGGTGGGTCACGATGGCGCCGCCGGAGAGCTGGCATTGCAAGGTGATCAGGCCGCCATTTCGTGGCCGAACGCGCTGCAGAACCCGGTTTACGAGCGCATCCACGCCACCTTGGGCAAGGCCGTTGCCGCCACCGGTGGCACGTATGTGCCCAACCCCCTCAGCGGCCGTTTGCTCGGCGGCAATCTGGTGACGGTCCACCCCCTTGGCGGATGCGGCATGGGGCAGGACCGCAGCACGGGCGTGGTGGACCACGCCTGCCGCGTGTTCGACGCCGATCCGGCCAGACCAGCCGATGCCGTGCATGCAGGGCTCTACGTCATCGACGGCTCGGTGATGCCGCGCTCGCTCGGCGTTCATCCGCTTCTCACCATCACGGCGCTGGCTGAGCGCGCGATGATCCTGCTTGCGCGTGCTCATGATCGCGAGCTGTCAGCCGATCCGATGCCGGGCGCACCGCAGCGTGACTTCCGCGGTCCGGCAGCGCCCGAAAGGAAGCCTGGCATGGTTGCACGCATGCTGGGGCGCAAGACGTCCTGACCGGCGGCACGGTCTTGGGGGAGATTGAGCCATGCGCCTGGCGCGCGAACTGGATCAGATGCAGCCGCGATACGACGCGATCGTCGTCGGCTCGGGCTACGGTGCCGGCGTCGCCGCATCCCGGCTCGCGCGCATGGGCCTTTCCGTTGCCATGCTCGAGCGTGGACGTGAGTTCGCGATTGGCGAGTTTCCCGACACGCTGCCCGAGGCGTTGCAGGAGTGCCAATACCGCTTCGAAAACTCTCACCACGGCAAGCGCAGCGGTCTGTTCGAGCTGCACTACGGCCGCGACATGCATGTGCTGGTGGGTTGTGGTCTCGGTGGTACCTCGCTGATCAATGCCAATGTCTCGCTGCCGCCCGATCCGCGCGTGTGGGAAGATCCGCGCTGGCCGGCCGAGTTGCTTGCCGACGACATGCTGGAGGAGGGCTTCGCGCGTGCCCGCCGCATGCTTCGCCCTGTGCCCTATCCAAACAAAGTGCCTCTCGACAAGCTGGCGCGATTGAAGGAGGCGGCGGAGGCGCTGGGCTCCGAGCTCACGCATCCGCCCATCAACGTTGCCTTCGAGGACGGGCCGAACGCCGCCGGCGTTGTGCAGCCGGCGTGCACGCTTTGCGGCGATTGCTGCTCCGGCTGCAACGTCGGATCGAAGACCACGGTGCAGATGACGTACTTGCCCGACGCTGCGAACCACGGCGCCGAGATCTTCACCGACGCCACCGTCCGTTATCTGCGCAAGGAGGCCGACGGCTGGCGCGTGTTCTACACACCGACCTCGCAGCGCCGCGATGGCTTCCGCTCGCCCGAGCGCTCGGTGTCGGCGCGCATGGTCGTGCTGGGCGCCGGCAGTCTCGGCTCCACGGAGATCCTGCTGCGCTCGCGCGAGCAGGGGCTGGCTGTCTCGGACCGGCTCGGGCACGGCTTCACCGGCAACGGTGACGTGCTCGCCTTCGCATACAATGGCGAGCGCCCGGTCAACGCTGTTGGCGTTGGCGTCCCGCCAAAGGCCGAAGTGTCGCCGCCGGGACCGTGCATCGCCGGTGCCATCGATATGAGAGGTTCGACGGCCCTGGAGGACGGCATGATCATCGAGGAAGGCGTGCTGCCTTCCGGACTGGCGGAGATCCTGCCGGCGACCTTTCACGTCGGCGGCCAACTGTTCGGCAAGGATACCGACAGCGCGTACCTGGATGAATTCCAGGAGGCCGCCCGTCGCGTCAAGAGCACTCTGCTCGGATCGTGGCGCGGCGCCATGCACAACACCGCGACCTATCTCGTCATGGCGCACGACGATGGCAAGGGGCGGCTCGACCTGGATGACGACCGCATCAGGGTGAGCTGGCCCGATGTGGCACGCCAGCAGGTGTTTGCGCGCATCGAGGAGAAGCTGCTGCAGACCGCAGCCGCCAATGGCGCCACCTATATCCGCAACCCCATCCAGAACACGTTCCTCGGCAAGAACCTCATTACGGTGCATCCGCTCGGCGGCTGCGGTATGGGCCGCGACGGTACGCGCGGCGTCGTCGATCATGCTTGCCGTGTCTACGACACCAGCCCCGGCGCCGATCCCAAGGCCGTGCACCAGGGGCTCTACGTCTGCGACGGCGCTGCCATCCCGCGTCCGGTCGGGGTCAATCCGTTGTTGACCATTACCGCACTGGCCGAGCGCGCCATGATGCAGGTCGCCGCGGATCTGGAAAAGGCGCTCACTGATGCACCGAAGCCCGATGCGGTGCGGCGCACGCTGCCGGCACCGCCATCCGCACCCACCGGCTTGTCGGCTTTGGCAAAGTCGCTTCGCTTTCACGATTTGATGCGGACGGGGACTGACTTGCTCTCCACGCTCAAAGCCTCCGTGGCTGGTGGCGCGAGCGAGGCCTCTGCGTCAGCCGTTATGGACACCTCGGCAGCGGGTGTCGAGTTCACCGAGCGCATGGTCGGCCATATCTCGGACCGCGGTGCCGATCACACGGCAGCGGCTGCGGCCGGCAAGGCAGCGGGAAACGAGTTCAGCTTCACCGTCACCGTCCGCATCGCCGATGTCGATCGCTTCGTCAGCGATCCGGCGCACGCTGGCACGCTCACCGGCACGGCCCACTGCCCGGTCTTGTCACCCGAGCCGCTCGACATCAGCAACGGCGTGTTCCGACTGATGCGAAAATCCGACGAGCAGATCGAGACGCGGCTGTTCGAATATCTCATGACGCTCAGCGCTCGCGATGGCAGCAGCTACGCCTTCAAAGGCATCAAGTACGTACATGACGACCGGCGGCTCGATCTCGTGGCGGATACGACGACGCTGTTCGTGGAGCTGGTGGAGAGCGGCGGAACAGGCAACAAGGCGCGCGGGGTCTTGAAGATCCGGGCGGCCGATTTTGCCAAGCAGGTGCGTACGCTCAAAGGCACCGGCGGCCGATCGCAGCTCGAGCGCACCAATGCGGTTGCCAAGTTCGGGGCATTGTTCGCCGGCCAGTTGTTCGACATCTACGGTGACATCTTTGCGCCCGTCCGCCGCTACAATCCGAACCGGGCCCGCAAGAAACGCGGCCTCGCTGTGGGCGAGCCGGCGGTCCACCTCTTCACGACGGCCGACGGCAAGCGCCTGCAACTGACCCGCTACAAGGGCGGCGACAAAGGCCCATTGCTCTTCTCGCATGGCCTCGGCGTCTCGAGCCTTATCTTTCGCATCGACACCATCGACACCAACCTGCTCGAGTATATGTATGCCCGCGGTTACGACTGCTGGCTGCTGGATTTCCGGGCCAGCATCGACTTGCCCTATGCCGCGGCTTTGTGGACGGCTGACGATTGTGCCCGCTTCGACTATCAGCCCGCCGTCGACCTGATGCGCAAGGAGACTGGAGCAGACAGCGTGCAGGTGATCGCCCACTGCTTTGGCGCCACGACATTCACTATGGCGATGCTCGGCGGTCACCTGAGCGGCGTGCGGTCGGCCGTGGTATCTCAGATTTCCACTGACGTGATCGTTCCCTGGTTCCCGCAGCGCCTCCTGGCCTACCTCCGCGCCCCCGCACTCTTCAGCCTGCTTGGCATCAAGGCTGTGAATGCGCGAGCAACGACCGAGCAGGGCATCATCAACCGCCTTGTCGACGGTCTGATCCGTATCGCGGTTCCCTTTCAGCGCGAGGAGCGGTCACGCAGCGCCACGTCCAATCGCATCACGGCGCTCTACGGCCAGCTCTACGAGACCGACCAGTTGAACAGCACCACGTTCGAGGCCGGTCTGCCGGAAATGTTCGGCGAGGCCAATATCACCGCCTTCAAGCAGCTGGCGCTGATCGCGCGGCGCACGACGATCGTGGAGGCCGACGGGCAGGACACCTACCTGCCCAACCTGGATCGGATGGCTCTGCCGGTCTGCTTCATCCATGGTGCCGAGAACGCCTGCTTCCGGCCGGACAGCACGGCGCGGACGCTGGCCAGGCTGTCGAAACATAACGGCGCCCACCTTTACGAGCGTCACGTCATCCCCGACTACGGGCATATCGACTGCATCTTCGGCAAGGAGGCCGCGACGGACGTTTACCCGCACATGCTGGCGCACTTGGAGAAGACGGCAAGCTTGGTAGAAAAGAGTGGCAAGACACCGGCGGACGTGGGTTAGGTAGGTCGTTGGATAAACGCAGCACAGAGCACAAAGAAACGGACAATGGCTCAACGCAAGCAAACGCGGCGTGATAGGCCTTCGACAGGCTCGGCCAGCCTGACGGCTCAGCGCGAGGCCCTCTTGCGGCGCCTCAGGGAACTGGATGCCGCCGCGAAAGCCAAACCCGGATACCGGAGCGCGCTCATCCTGCTCAACCGGAAATTTCGCGCCGCCGGTCCAGCCGCCAGGCTCGGAATCCTACAGGCGGCCAGCTTCATGGTGAACGTGCTCGAGCGCTTGCCGCTCATATAAGCGCACGTTGAGATCCGATACCGTCCGGCAAAGGACGATCAAGGAGAGACTGTCCTTTCGAGGCCCCTTTCCCGCGGCACAATCCTGAACGACAAGGATGCCGCCCCGCCGGCACACTGAGAGCGGGAAATTCGCAGGGTGCGGAGCGGGGCCTTGCGCCCCGCTGTTGTTTATTGGACAACTCGCCGCCTGTCGGGGACATGGAACCACCGAGCCCAGCCGATGACGCCCAGCCAAAGCTTCATCACTCACTGGTATTTCCATGTGCCCAATCTGATCATGGTCGCTCTGATCTACGCCTTGATCGGTCGCTGTATTCTGTTGCTCATCTTCGGCTTGGACAGCGACCGCAGGATCGTCCGCGTTTTCAACCGCGTCACAGATCCGGTCGTGAAGGCAGTCGGTGCCATCACGCCGAGGATCGTCCCGACTGGGCTGCTCATCGTTTTTGCAGTCGGCTGGTTGTTTGTGGCTCGCGTGGCGCTTTTCTTCGGGCTGGCAGTGATGGGCGTGCGACCGGTGTTGAGCTAGTGTGATGATCGAGAAATTCGCCCGAATTCGCTGCTTGGCTCTTAGCGAATTTCTCGATCTGAATCACACTAGCATCATGTACTTACTAGTGTCCTTTCGATCGCGAAGTTCGTTCAATGGTTGCTGCGAGTTCCGACGAACTTCGCGATCGGGGCACTAGCGCATGGATCGCTCTGGAGACACACGCGCGAAACTGCTGATACGCACTATCCTTCTGGTTGCAACTGCGGGATTGGCATTCGTGAACGGGATGCCCCTCTTCTCGCCCCTCTTTGATCCCGTGCTTTTCTTCGTCCAACGCTTGGCTCCGGGATTTTTGGGACCGCAGCTGCTCTTTCATTTCAACTCGCTTTTGATCTCGCTGGTGACGCTGCTGCTCGCGGGCATTCCGGCCGCTATCTATGAGCGTCTGATGGGCTACAGGGACAGCACGCCGGTCTCTCTTGGCATCTGGCTCATCGCGACCCTGCTTCTGACGCTGCCCAGCCTGATGAATGCCGCCGAGATGGATTGAGCGCTGCCGATCACAACCGCGGGAGGTGAGTTCGCAAGCGCTTGTTATGCAGGCTTGCGCCTCATACTTTGGTCGCATTCGTAGCGAGTGCGCGGAGGTGGGCATGCTGCAGAGAATTGAGCATGTCGCTCAAATATCAGTTGCCCGCGCCTGCGGCTTCGGAGCGCTGGCCATCGTCACCTTCATGACTGCTCTGTCCGGCGACATCGTGAGCTGTCTGAAGGCCGGCGGCATTCTCACACTTTTCATGTGCCTCGTGTTGCTGCTGAAAGCCCGGCATGCCGCCGGGCGGAGCTACAAGCGTACGGAAGTTTGGATCATGCTGGCGCCGCAGGACCGCCCGCACTCCGCCATCGCCCAGCAGGTGATCGGCAACGTGCTGCGCGAGACGTTCCTGTCTTTTGCCATGCACGCTGCGTTCGCCTCGTGCCTGATGTTGAGTGGAGCCATGGTGTATGGCCTACTCCTGCGGCCTGGTTGATAACCGGCGCGCGCGTCACTGCATCAATGGGCTTCTAACCCGGCATTGGTAATATTGTGCCAGGATCCCGGCTTCGAGACGCCATGCCGGGGCTAGAGCAGGATCGCTTCGGATTAAATCACTTTACCGCAATCGAGACGTCTCGGCCGAAGCGTGAATCCTGCTCTACACTTATAGGGTTTAGAGTGCAATTCACGCCTCACATGGAAGCGATGGTGCTCCCAGGTGAGGCGATCGCGCTCTAGCAGCGGCATGAGCACAGCGACTTACGACCTCGTCATCATCGGTGGTGGCATCAACGGCTGCGGCATCGCCGCGGACGCGGCCGGGCGTGGCCTCAAAGTTTTGTTGGCCGAGAAGGCCGATCTCGGCGGCGCCACTTCGTCGGCCAGCTCCAAACTCATTCACGGTGGATTGCGCTACCTCGAGCACTACGAGTTTCGCCTGGTGCGCGAGGCTCTTGCCGAGCGGGAGGTGCTCCTGCGCAAGGCCCCGCACATCGTCTGGCCGTTACAATTCATTCTGCCGCAGGTCGCGGGGTTGCGGTCGGCCTGGATGATCCGCGCCGGCCTCTTCCTTTATGACCACCTCTATCGCCGCCGGGCCATACCCGCATCGCACGCAGTCGATCTCGCCGCCGATCCCGCCGGGCAGCCGCTCAAGTCCGAATTCCGCTCCGGTTTTGCCTATTGGGACTGCTGGGTGGATGACGCGCGGCTGGTCATTCTCAACGCCCGGGCAGCGGCCGATCGCGGTGCCGATATCCTGCCGCGATGTCGCGTCGGCGGTGCGACCCCGGAGGGCGACCATTGGCGCATAGAGCTCGAGACGGCAGGTGGCAGGCGGCAAGTCATGGCGCGCGCGCTCGTCAACGCAGCAGGACCCTGGGTCGAGACGGTCGGGAAGACCTTGCGATCGAGCGCGTCGTGTCGTGGCCAGGAGGCCGCCCGTCCCCATCTCCGCCTCGTCAAAGGCAGCCACATTATCCTGCCGAGAATTTCCGGCGCCGATTGCGCCTATCTCTTGCAGAGTTCCGATCGCCGGGTCGTGTTTGCGCTGCCGTTCCAGGAGCGGTTCACCCTCGTCGGTACGACCGATGTGCCCCATAGCGGGGACCCCGGCACGGCTCATATCGACGCGGAGGAGACCGGCTATCTGCTCGAGCTGGCGGGCCGCTTCTTCAAATCGCCCCTTCGGCGCGAGGATGTGGTCTGGAGCTATTCGGGCGTGCGTCCGCTCTACGATGACCAGAACGGGGATCCTTCTGCGGTAACGCGCGACTACCACTTGGTCCTGGCCGCCGGCGAGGGGAGACCGCCGCTGCTGACGGTCGTGGGCGGCAAAGTCACGACGTACCGGCGATTGGCCGAGGAAGTGCTCGGGCATCTGCAGCCGTATCTTCCAGACATGCGAGCGCCGTGGACGGCGGCCACGCCGTTGCCGGGCGGAGACATGCCCGCGGGCGACTTCAATTCGTGGCTGACCGAGATGCAGCACCGGTTTTCCGGCTTCGAGCCCGATTTCCTGCGCCGTCTCGCACGTCGGCACGGGACGCGCGCACTGTCCATCATCGGCGATGCTTGCACCCAAGCCGATATGGGTCGCATGTTTGGCGCGAGCGGGCTCACCGAGCGAGAGGTCATCTATCTCAAGCAGCAGGAGTGGGCGGCAGCCCCCGATGACGTGCTGTGGCGCCGAACGAAGGCAGGGATTCACCTGACGCCGTCGGAGCGCGAAACAGCAGCAGCGGCCATCGCACGCTTGCTTTGAGATAGCCGGCAGGCGCAATTGTTTGAGATGCAACCTGCGCCATGTGGTCGCTTCTTTTCGGCCATTTACGACCCTAACCCATGGTCCTCGGCACGCCCCATAATCCGTCAATTGATTGATATGACGGCATAATGTCAGCGGCTCCACGATCACCCTTGCCGCATCGGGGAATACCCCGATGTTAACCTAAATCCAAGCCTAACATCCCAAATCGGCACTAACCCCCCTACCCCTTGCATAACGGGGTTTTCTTGCTAGCCGTCCGAGCCCGTGAGGGAGACCACTTTGGTTGTCTTGTCGGGTTCGGCTTTGCGACAGGGGAGTTCTCTCTTATGCGTTCTTTCTTCGACGCGATCCGCTCGCGGGCGGTGCGCAGTTTTGCGTGTGCCGTTACGTTCCTGATGACCTGTGGGGTTGGTGTGCCGGCCGCCATAGCCGACGACAACAGCGCCTGGTTTGGGGAAACCTACAAAGGGACAAGCCTGGGTCTCAGCGCAGGTGTCATGCGCCTGGGTGCCGGCAGCCGAGCCGAGGAGACCACCGAGGGTACTACGGCACGTCGCGGCCGGCGCGGCACGCAGGTCGCCAGCTTGGGTCGGGGCTACGCAGTGAGCGCCGAGAGCGGCGAGGAAGAAGCCGTCGCCCGTCCGCGGAGCACGCGCCGCACCCGGACCGCCAGTCTGGGCTACAACGCGCCGGTAGTCTCCTCTTCACGCAGGGGACAAGAAGCCGCCAAGCGGCGCACACCGCGCAACGTGCGCGTCGCGAGCCTCGGCGGCGTATACGCTCCCAAGCCGTCGCTCGGCCCGAGCCTTTCTGGCGGCTCCGTCCGGTGGGCTGCGACGTCCGGATGCCTGAATTCCGGTCTCAGATCGGTGGTCGCCAGTCTGGCTGCATCGTACGGACCGGTGACGGTCAACTCGACCTGCCGCAGCCGCCGCCACAATGCTCGCGTCGGCGGCGCCAGGCGGTCCCACCACCTGACCGGCAACGCCGTCGATTTCCGCGTGCGCGGGAACTGGCGCGGCGCCATGGCCTACCTGCGCAGCAGCGGAACGGTCGGCGGCCTGAAGCACTACGGTGGCGGGCGGTTCCACATCGACACCGGCGCCCGGCGCAGCTGGTAGTCTTTCTTATTGCTGGAATGCGACCTGATCGCCGCCGCCTATAGCGGCGGCGGTTGGGCTTTTCTTGCCTCTTGTTTGTTTCGTCCGTGCTTGTGCTAGGTTGCGCACAAGCCGGCGAACGCCCGGCATCTCGCACTGTTGTGGAGGGCTTTCATGCGACTTGCTCGGATGACGGTAGCGGCTGTCACAATCGCCGTCGGCGCCTTGCTCAGTCCCGCATCGGCCAAGGACTTGAAGGTCGGTCTTTCCGCCGAGCCCTCCGCCATGGACCCGCATTATCACAACCTGACGCCGAACAACTCGCTGCTGAGCCACGTCTTCGAGCGGCTGATCGAGAACGACGAGAAGCAGAACCTCATTCCCAGCCTCGCCGAGAGCTGGAAGGCGATCAACGATACGACTTGGGAATTCAAGCTTCGAAAGGGCGTGAAGTGGCACGATGGGTCGCCCTTCACCGCCGATGATGTTGTCTTCACCTTCAGCCGCGCCGGCAACGTGCCGAACAGCCCGTCGCCATTCATCGTTGCCAAGGGCAAGACCGCCACCAAGATCGACGATCACACCGTGCACATCACCACGGCCGCGGTCTATCCCCTGATGCCGAATGATGTCGCCACCATTCTCGTCGTTTCCAAGAAGCACGGCGAGGGGGCAACGACGCCGGACTACAACTCCGGCAAGGCCGCGGTCGGAACCGGCCCCTACAAGTACGTCAACTTCACGCCGGGCGATCGCATCGAGCTCGCCCGTAACGACGACTATTGGGGCCCCAAGTCCGTATGGACCAAGGTCACGTTCAAGCCGATCAAGGCCGGGCCCGCGCGCGTCGCCGCTCTCCTGGCCGGTGATGTCGACATTATCGAGGATACGCCGACGGCCGATATCGAGCGGCTGAAGAAGGAGCCCAAGGTTCAGCTCAGCCAGGAGGTCTCCAATCGCGTCATCTATTTCTTTGTCGATCACGGGCGGGACATCACACCCTTCGCCAAGGGCAAGGACGGGGCCGAGATCAAGAACCCGCTCAAGGACAAGCGGGTGCGTCTCGCCATGTCCAAGGCGATCAATCGCGACGCCATCGTGTCGCGCGTGATGGAGGGCGTCGCCATCCCGGCGAGCCAGTTCCTTCCCGACCATTACTTCGGCGTGTCCAAGACGTTGAAGGTCGAAAAATATGATCCCGAGGGCGCCAAGAAGCTGCTCGCCGAAGCAGGTTTCCCCAACGGCTTCAAGCTGACGTTGCACAGTCCCAACGGACGCTACATCAATGACGTGAAGATTGCCGAGGCCGTGGCGCAGATGCTGACGCGCGTGGGCATAGAGACGAACATCGAGGCGCTGCCGCCCGCCAATTTCTTCACCCGGGCGTCGCAAGGCGGACCGGGCGGCATTCCCGAGTTCAGCTTCATTCTGGTGGGCTGGGGCTCGGGCACAGGCGAGAACTCGGGTGCAGTGAAACCGCTGGTCGCGACCTTCGACAAGGAGAAAGGCCAAGGTGCGTCCAATCGTGGCCGCTACACCAATCCGGAGGTGGACAAGCTGATCGACGACGCAATGAAGACCGTCGATGACACCAAGCGCGCCGAGCTGCTCGGTCGCGCCACAGATGTTGCCATCGGCGATCTGGCGATCATTCCGTCCCACTACCAGGTCAATACGTGGTCGGCGCGCAAGGGCCTCAAGTACAAGGGTAGGTCGGACGAGAACACTTGGGCCATGAGCGTCGTCGAGGAGTGATCGCCGCCGGCCCCCGCCGCCTGCTCTAGTCGGGAGAGCACCGCATGGCCGCCTTTGTCCTCCGCCGCCTGATGCAGAGCGTCGTGGTGGTGTTCGTGATGTCGCTGATCGTGTTCTGCGGCGTGCACCTGATCGGCGATCCGGTGCATCTGCTGATCAACCCGCAGGCCGATCAGAAGGATATCGAGGCGGCCATCCGCTCGCTGGGCCTCGACAAGCCGATCTGGCAGCAATATCTGCATTTCATTGGCGGCGCACTGAGCGGCGATCTCGGCAAATCCTTCATCTTCGGCGAGTTGGCGCTCAAGGTGATCGTGCAGCGCATGCCGGCGACGCTCGAGCTTGCGCTCGCCGCCACCGCCATGTCCGTTACCCTGGGTATTCCGCTCGGGCTCTACGCGGGCCTCTACCCGAAGTCACTGGCGTCGCGGACCATCATGGCAAGCTCCATTCTCGGCTTCTCGCTGCCCACGTTCTGGGTCGGGCTCATGCTGATCATGGTCTTCGCCGTCATGCTCGGCTGGTTGCCCTCCACCGGGCGCGGCGAGACGGCAACGTGGCTCGGCATCACCTCCAGCTTGTTCACCGTGAACGGCTGGAAGCACATCCTATTGCCGGCTTTGAATCTGGCGTTGTTGAAGATTTCCCTTGTGATCCGCCTGACTAGGGCCGGCGCACGCGAGGCGATCCACCAGGATTACATCAAGTTCGCACGCGCCAAGGGGCTGTCCAACCGCCGCATCATCGGCGTGCATCTCCTGAAGAACATCCTGATCCCCGTCGTCACTGTGCTCGGCCTCGAGTTCGGCAACCTGGTGGCATTCTCGGTGGTGACCGAGACGATCTTCGCCTGGCCCGGCATGGGCAAGCTGCTGATCGGGTCGATCCAGAGCCTCGATCGGCCGGTCATCGTCGCCTACCTCATCATCATCGTGCTGATGTTCGTGGTCATTAATCTCGTGGTGGACATCCTCTACTCGGTGCTCGATCCACGTGTGCGCCTCGGGGAGAAGAGCGCATGACGTTAGCCGCTGAATCTTCGCCTGCCACCGCGCAACCTGCCGCCCTGGCAGTCGAGACGCCGCTGCGCCGCTTCCTCTCCGACTATTTCGAGAGCTGGGTGGCGACTGCCGCCCTGGCGCTGCTTGCAATTATCGTCCTGCTCGCAATCGTTGCCCCGTGGATCGTGCCGCAGAACCCTTACGATCTGGCGCAAGTGGACGTGATGGAGAGCCGGCTTCCTCCTGGCGAGAAGCATTCGGTGAGCGGCTACACGTACTGGCTCGGGACCGACGGCGCCGGCCGGGACCTCCTTTCCGCCATGCTCTACGGCGTGCGCATCTCGCTGACGGTCGGCGTGTCTGTCCGGGCTGATTGCCATGGCGATCGGCGCCACGGTCGGCCTCATTGCCGCCTATGCCGGCGGGCGGGTCGAGAGCCTCATCATGCGCGTCGTCGATCTGCAGCTTTCGTTTCCGGCGATCCTGCTTGCGCTCATGCTGATCGCGATCCTCGGCAAGGGCGTCGACAAGATCATCATCGCGCTCGTCACCGTGCAGTGGGCCTACTACGCCCGCACGGTGCGCGGAACGGCGCTGGTCGAGAGCCGCAAGGAGTACGTGGAAGCCGCACGCTGTCTGGGCCTCTCGCACAACCGCATTCTGATGCGGCACATTCTGCCCAACTGCCTGCCGCCGCTGATCGTGGTCGCGACGGTGCAGACCGCCCACGCCATCGCGCTGGAGGCGACGCTATCGTTCCTTGGTGTCGGCCTGCCGCAGACGGAGCCTTCGCTCGGGCTGCTCATCTCCAACGGTTTCGAGTACATGCTGTCGGGCAAATACTGGATCAGCTTCTTTCCGGGCATCCTGCTGCTGTTGACGATCATGGTGATCAACCTGGTGGGCGATCAGCTCCGCGACGTTCTGAATCCAAGGTTGCGACGATGAGGTCGATGGGGCCGCCGGCTCTCGAGGTGTCGAATCTCAAGACCCATTTCTTCACCAAGGCTGGCATCGTAAAGGCGGTCGACGGCGTATCCTTTGCCGTAGCGGCGGGCGAGATTCTGGGCCTCGTTGGCGAGTCTGGCTGCGGAAAATCCATCACGGGCTTCTCCATCCTGGGTCTGGTGGACGAGCCGGGCCGGATCGTCGCCGGCAGTGTGCGCTTCAAGGGCGAGGAGCTGACTACGGCGAGTGAGGAGCGCCTGCGGTCGCTGCGCGGGGATCGCATCGCCATGATCTTTCAGGACCCGATGATGACGCTCAACCCGGTCCTGCGCGTCGACACGCAGATGGTCGAGGCTGTGCGCGCGCATCGCAACATCAACACGGCCGCTGCCGTCCACCTCGCGCGCGATGCGCTGGCCGACGTGGGCATTCCTTCGCCCGAGCACAGGCTGAAGGCCTATCCGCACGAGCTGTCGGGAGGCATGCGCCAGCGCGTGGCGATAGCCACGGCCTTCATCAACAAGCCGGATGTCATCATCGCCGACGAGCCGACGACGGCGCTCGACGTCACGATCCAGGGCCAGATCCTTGCCGAGGCGCAGGCGCTGTGCGCCGCGTACGGGCACTGCGATGATCTGGATCACGCATGATCTGGCAGTGGTGTCATCGCTGGCGGACCGCATCGCGGTCATGTACGCCGGCCGTATCGTCGAGACGGGCCGCACCGCCGACATCGTTTCCGCTCCGTTGCATCCCTACACGAAAGGCCTGATCGGCTCGGTTCCGAGCCACAACAAGCGCGGCGAGCGCCTGACGCAAATCCCGGGCATGACGCCGTCGCTTCTCAATCTGGCGCCTGGATGTGCTTTTCGCACGCGCTGCTCGCACGCGACGCAAATGTGTCTGGCGGAGCCGGAGTTGGCCGACGTTGGAGCTGATAGGGCCGTGCGGTGCTTCCATCCGCTCCTCGCGGAGGCTGGCGCGTGACCGCCATCCCCATCGTCGAGGCCAAAGGGCTCTCGAAGCGCTTCGTGCGCAAGCCGGACCTGGCCGCACGCCTGGCCGGCAAGCTCGGCGCGGAGGTGCGCGAGGAAACGGTGCACGCCGTCGATGGCGTCGATCTTACGATCAACAAAGGCGAGGTGGTTGGGCTCGTCGGCGAATCGGGCTGCGGCAAGTCCACGCTCGGCCGCATGATCGCCGGCATTCTGGAGCCGACCGAGGGACGCGTGCTGTTCAAGGGACGAGACCGCACCACCCTTAGAGGCCGCGATGCCAAGGCCGCGCGCTTGGCTGTGCAGATGATCTTTCAGGACCCCTATGCCTCGCTCAATCCGCGCGCCAGAGTGGAAGGCATTGTCGGCGAGGCGCCGCTCTTTCACGGGCTGGTATCCAGCACGGACATCAGCGCGTACGTGGACGACATGCTCATGCGCGTCGGCCTCGATCCCGATCTCAAGCGGCGCTATCCGCATCAATTCTCGGGCGGTCAGCGCAGTCGCATCGGCATTGCGCGCGCACTGGCGGTAAAGCCGGAGTTCCTGGTCTGCGACGAGGCCATCGCGGCGCTCGACGTGTCGATCCAGGCCCAGGTCATCAACCTGTTCATGGACCTGCGCTCAGCCCTCGATCTGACCTACCTTTTCATCAGCCACGATCTGGGCGTGGTGCAGCACATTACCGACAGGGTCGTCATCATGTATCTGGGGCGGGTCGTTGAGAGCGCCCCCACGGTCGGCCTGTTCGAGAAGGCCGTGCATCCCTATTCGCAGGCGCTCCTGTCCGAGGTGCCGAGGATCAGCACGACGAAGCGCACGTTTCACCCGATCAAGGGCGAAATCCCCTCACCCTTGGATCCGCCGCCCGGCTGCCACTTCCATCCCAGATGCCCACACGCGCGCGAGCGCTGCAGGGTCGAGGTGCCCGTGCTCAAGCCGGTTGCTGCAGGCCGCGAAGCGGCGTGCCATTTCAGCGATATGTTTCTCAATCAATGAATTGACGGCTGCCGGCATCGCCGCCGCGCCATCATCACACTAACGACCACTTCTGCAACGAAAACCGGCCCTGAGCTTCCGCCGAGCACGGAAGCTCGGCGCCGGTTTCAATCCGGCGCGCCGGCAACTATCGTGGCGATGGGTGGGAAGGGGCGGAAAATACACATGGACAAGTCGCCGATTGTGCAGCTCCACGATGGCGAGCTGCCGGACATGGTGCGTTGGTACAATCCGAAGCTGCTGGGGCGCATAGGCGTGCGCACCGTTATCTCGTCGGTCTTCGGCCAGTACGCCGACCAGCGCCTGATCCAGGCTGCGACCGATCAGGTCACCGAGGAGGAGCTTTTTTCCCGTTACGACTACAGCGATCCCTCGGCCGAGGATGCACGCCGCCGGCTGAAGGTGGACGAAAACGGCGTGTTCTGGATCGACTACGTCGCCGACACGGGCGACGGCTTCGAGTCCACGTACACGATGGCCTATCTGCTGGCCAAGGAGAGCGTGAACGTACCGCGCGCCGGCGAGCTGATGGCCGGCGACATCCTCATTATGGGCGGCGACGAATGCTACCCGCAGGCGACACGCGAGGAATACAAGAAGCGCCTCCAGCTCCCTTACGGCTGGGCCTTCAATGTGCCGGCGCCGGAGCGCAAGCTGTTCGCCCTCCCCGGCAATCACGACTGGTATGACGGGCTTGCGGCTTTCGACAGTCTGTTTTGCGCCGCCAGGGACAAGCTGTCAGGGCGCAACGCCAACCGCATTGGCGGCTGGCAGCCACAGCAGCATCGCAGCTACTGGGCGATCAAGCTGCCGCACAATTGGTGGATCTGGGGCGCGGACATCCAGTTTTCCAAGTATCTCGACTCCTCGCAGGTGAACTACTTTGCCACCATCGCCAGCCGCATGGGGCCCAGCGACAAGCTCATTCTCTGCCTTGCCGAGCCTGCCTGGATGCTCGCCGAGCAGCAGGGGCAGGACGAGGAGGAGAATTTCTTCAAGATCACCGCCATCGCCCGCGTGCGCGGCGTCAGGGTCTGCGCCGTGGTGGCGGGCGACTGGCACCACTACGCCCGCTACTACACGCCCGAGCTCGACGTGCACTTCTTCACGGCCGGCGGCGGCGGTGCGTTCATGCACCCCACGCACGTGCTGAAGAACGAAATCACCGTGCGCTGGCCGGAGAATGCGCCTTCCGGCGACGAGAAAGCCGCAGGTGCGCTGCCGGATCAGATCGGGACCTTGTCCGCCGAACGATACGGCATCGGCCTGAGACGGAAGAGCGCGCTGGGTGACGCGGTCGAGGATGTGCTGGAGCCGCTGCGCAGAGCGGGCTCCAGTGGGAGGTTGCGGCAGCGCGACGCCAAGGTCTATCCGAGCAAGGCGAGAAGCCTGCTCTTAAGTCTCAAGAATCTCGCCTTCCCGTTCAGGAACCTGTCGTTCGGGATCGCTATCGGGCTGATCTACTGGATCGTCACCTGGCAATACTATTCGATCGTGAGCCAGCACGACATTTCCGCCGGCAAGATCGACTACGTGGACTCCAGCACGTACTTCAGCGTGCTCGCCCGCCTGCCCCTCTACCTGATGCAAGGCATGCTGGTTTCGATTCCCTTCGTCATCATGCTGGTGGCGCTCTATGCGTTTCTGGTGGGGTACGTCGAGGGCGTGGAGAAGCCCGCATGGCGTCGATGGCTCGTCAAGGGCATCGTCGGCACGGTGCACTTTCTGGCCCATCTCGTTGTCATGTTCTCGATCGGGCTGGCGCTGGTGATGTTCCACAACTGGATCACGCCGGCGATCGAGCAGCAGGTGCAGGACCTGTGGCGCACGCGGGGCGAGCGCAATGTCATCGTGCGCGAGGTGCTGCAGGAGACCCTGGAGCCGCTGTCTCAGGAGCGCATCGAGCGGCGCGGGGCGAGGGGAGAACGTCGGGGCGACGACGGCCAGTGGGGAGGACGGCGCCGGCCGCCACCCCCGCAGGCGGCTCCCGGTCAGCCGCCGGCCGGCACCGAGGCGCAGAAGCCCGAATACACCGAGGTGCGCCAGATCGTTGGCCTCGTCCTCTATCCCGTCGAGATGATCCTGATCGGCGGCTTCGTCGGCGGCTTCATCTGGGGCTTCTATTGGGTAGTGACGGGACTGTTCGGGCGCATGCACGCCGAGGACGCGTTTGCCGCATTGCGGATCAAGGACTACAAGAATTTCCTGCGTTTCAAGTTCGAGCCCAACCAGGTGACCATCTACCCGCTCGGGCTCGACAAGATACCGCGCAGCAATCATTGGATGGCGCCACCGAGAGGCAAGGTTCCGCCGCCGCACAATCCGCAGCTCGTTCCGACCGTGCGGATCGATCTGCAGCTTATCGAGGATCCCATCGTGATCGCGGCGACGCCACCGCCAAAATCGTGATCGGGAAGAGAGCAGGGATGCAATGACGATCTGGCTGGAAAGCGAAGGCGGTGGCCCGGCACGGCCCGGTGACAAGCTGCGCGAGTTGATGGCCGCGAATGCCATCCTTAAGGTTCCCGGCGCTCACAACGCCATGGCTGGACTGCTCGCCAAGGAGGCCGGGTTCGAGGCTCTCTACATTTCCGGCGCGGCGGTGACCGCCAGCTTGGGGCTGCCCGATCTGGGCATCCTGACCATGGAGGAGCTGTGTCTGATCGTGCGCTCCATCGCCCGCACGTCCGGCCTGCCGCTGATCGTGGACGGCGATACCGGCTACGGCGAGGCGCTCAATGCCATGCGGCTGGTGCGCGAGCTCGAGGATGCAGGGGCCGCCGCCGTCCACATCGAGGACCAGGTGCTCCCCAAGAAATGCGGCCATCTGAACGACAAGGTGCTCGTGCCGCCGGCACAGATGGCGGCAAAAATTGCGGCAGCGCGCAAGGCGGCTCGCCACCTGGTCATCATCGCCCGCACCGATGCAGCGGCATCGGAAGGCCTGGAAGGCGCGATCAAGCGCATGCGGCTCTACGTGGAAGCGGGCGCGGAGATTGCGTTTGCCGACGCCCTGCGCTCGGCCGAGGAGTTCCGTGCCTTTGCCGCGGCCGTCAAGGTGCCGGTGCTCGCCAATCTGACCGAGTTCGGCCGCACGCCGATGCTGACGGCCGACGAGCTCGAGAAGATCGGCTGCCGCATCGTCATCTGGCCCGTCTCGTCGCTGAGAATTGCCGCACGCGCGCTCGAGGACTTTTACCGGACCCTCGCCAGGGACGGGACGACGGCGCCTCAGCTCGATCGCATGCAGACCCGCAAGCGGTTGTACGAGGTCATCGGCTATCACGACTACGAGGCGCTGGACGCGTCGATCGTCAAGAGCCTGCTGCCGGACGCGCGCCAGCCGTAGGCGACCGCAATTCGTCAGTTGGGTGCCGCGGTGCGCTTCGCGAGCTGCTCGATCCGGATCGTCGGGTCGAGCCAGTTGCCCGTGAACAGCAGCGTGTCCCCGGGCGACGTCCGCTCCGTGCCGTTGCTGAGCAACAGAGCCAGATCGAGTGCTTTGTTGACCATGTCGACACGGCCGCTGCCGGCAATGGACAGCCCTGCGGATTTGGCTTGCAGCCGCTCCGACATGATGACGCCGTTCTCGACCCGCAGGCGCGCGTCGAGAAGCTCCAGCGCCGTTTGTCCTTTGCCCGCGGCCGACCAACCCTTCACATCCGACCGCTGTGCGGCATACAGCAGGGCACGCAGGTCCAGACCCAGACGTCCGCCTTCGTTCAGCGTGAAGCCGACCTTGCCGGACAGGCTCTTCAACATGTCTCCGGTCTCGTGGCCGCTGCCGGTCAGATTGAGGGCTATGTTGGCGCGCCCCTGCAGCGGATTGCGATGCAGCAGGCCCGACAGGCTGCGCCCGGCATCGACATTCTCGAGCTTGCCGCTCAACGCATAGCGCGGAACGGGCCCGCTCATGTCGGCGCTGATCTGCCCGCCGAACGTGCCGCCTTCCATCTCTAGTTCGGCAACATCGGCAGTCAACTTTCCGTTCTTGACAGCGATGGTCGCAGCTCCCCGCCCCGTCTGCAAATAGGGCAGCGTCACCTTGGCGGCCGACATACGCAAGTCGGCGTTGAAGCGTGTTAGCAGCGAGAGCGCGCCTTCATCCTCGCCCGGACCAAACCCGAGGGGCCAGATGGACGCCAGTGTGGGAGTGAAAGCAGAAAACTTGGAGAGGTCGAAATTCTGAAAGGCGAGCGTGCCATCCACGGACGGCAGTGCCTCGGAGGTGTTGAGAGCGAGCGCGCCAGTCCCTTCGTTGCCATCCACGATGACTGCCGCGCGAGAGAACGTCAGCGTCCCGACACCCCAATCCAGCGTGCCTTTGATGCCCACGTTCTTGAGATCGGCACCGCTCGGAACCGCAATGCCGAACCAGCGTGCGAGCTGTTTCAGCTTTGGCGCCGCGATCTCAGCCACTCCTTGCAGGCGGAGGCCGTCGGAAATGCCGAGCTTGCCGTCGATGGTGGCGTCGAGCATCGCTGATTTCACAGCGAGCTTCAGCGGGATGCGCAAAGGCAGCTTGCCATCCCCTGGCGACCATGCGGCGTCAAAAACAAGACTGGCGCCCCGATAGCTGGCGCTGCCTTTGCCCGTGAAATTACCCTTGCGGTTCGAGGTCACCTCGGCGGTGATCTCGGAGAAGATCTCTCTGCTTCCATCCTGGGACACGAGCATGAGTGTGCCCCGGCGTACCTGCAGCTTCTCGAATGCCAGGGTGGAGAGATGCGACAGGATGAGTGGAAGGGCCTCCTCGGCAGCCTCGGCCGGCGAGGCACCCCCCGCCACGGTCGCCACCCTGATGACAGGGCCATCGATCATGATTTTGCCGACTGCGGTGCGATCGGCGGCTGTCGTCACGCTGTCGGGGTCGTAGACGAGCCCGCCTTCCAGGACCACGCTGGGTGTCCAGGACAAGCGCACGGGTGTCGTCACCATCACGGCATCGCGGCCGCCTGCATACAGCAGGGCGCCCTGCAGGGCATCCGATGTGAGCGGGAAGTTCACGGCAATCGGCAGCCCGACCAACAGTCCGACAAAACCCATTGCGGCGAGCGCCGTCACAAACCGCCGGACCGTGGTCCCTGCGAACATCTTGCCCCTTTTGCGTTCTGCTGCAAATTTTTTGTTGGGATCCGGCCGCGCAGAGGTGTCTGCGGCTACGGCTCCGTCATTCTTGATCGTTGCAGACAACTCCCTCTTAGCGAACCCTTTCTTGCGTCGCAAGATCCCCTGCTATGATGGCGGTGGAATGACACCTATGAAGGCGGAGCCAAGGGCCCCGTAGCTATGCCGAGCCTAGCACCAGGACCGAAGGTCATGACCCATCCGTTGTGGCAACCTGATGAGCGCTTCATCTCTGCCGCCAACCTCACGCACTTCATGAAGGAGGCTGGCCAACGCGTTGGTGCTACGTTCGCAAGCTATGACGACTTGCACGCTTTCTCGATTGATAATCCGGCCGCCTTCTGGAAGCTCATCTGGGATATGGGAGGCGTGAAGGGCGACGCCGGCCCGGGGCCTCACGCGATCAATCTCGACCGCATCGCCGAGGCTCGTTTCTTTCCGGATGGCCGGCTCAACTTCACTGAGAACTTGCTTGCCGGCGATGGCAACGCAGCTGCCCTCGTCTTCTGGGGCGAGGCAAGGTCAAGCGGCGCATGAGCTGGGCTGAGCTCCGGCAGCAGGTGGCGCAGCTCCAGGCATTGCTCAAGGATGCTGGTGTTGTCGCCGGCGATCGCGTGGCCGCGATCATGCCCAACATGCCCGAGAGCATCGTGGGTGTTTTGGCGACGGCGTCGGTGGGAGCTGCATGGTCGTCCTGCTCGCCGGATTTCGGCGTGCAAGGTGTGCTCGATCGCTTTGGGCAGATCGAGCCCAAGGTGCTGATCGCCTGCGACGGCTATTGGTACAACGGCAAGCCGATCGGCCTGGCCGACAAGCTCGCCGAGATCGTGCAGCGTCTGCCGTCGGTCGAGCGTGTGCTCGTCGTGCCCTATCTGGGACAGCAGCGCGAGGTCGTCCAAGGACTCAATATGGCCTTGATGGCGCAGCGCCGCCGTGCGGAAACATGGGACGATGCGGTCCTGGCGCGCTCGGACAGGCAGCCGACGTTCGAGCGCTTTCCGTTCCGGCAGCCCCTCTACATCCTGTTTTCCTCGGGTACGACCGGCGTGCCCAAGTGCATCGTGCATTCGGCGGGTGGAACACTACTCAAGCATCTGTGCGAGCACCGCCTGCACACGGATGTCAAGCCCGGCGACCGGCTGTTCTACTTCACGACGCTGGGCTGGATGATGTGGAACTGGCTGGTCTCGGGGCTGGCGAGCGGAGCCACGCTGCTGCTCTATGATGGCTCGCCGTTTCATCCGTCGGGACGCATTCTCTGGGACTATGCCGAGACCGAGAAGTGCACGCACTTCGGCACATCCGCGAAATATCTGGATGCGCTGAAGAAGGCCGAGCTCGCGCCGGCCCGCACCCACGACCTCTCGTCGCTGCGCGCGATCATGTCGACCGGCTCGCCGCTTGCGCAGGAGGGTTTCGACTATGTCTACGAGGACATCAAGCGCGACGTGCATCTGGCCTCGATCTCGGGCGGCACCGACATCGTCGGCTGCTTCGTGCTGGGCGTTCCTACCAAGCCCGTGTGGCGCGGCGAGATCCAGGGACCGGGCCTGGGCGTTGCCGCCGACGTGCTCGACGACAACGGCAAGCCGCTGCCTCACGGCAAAGGCGAGCTCGTCTGCACGCGGCCGTTCCCGTCCATGCCTGTCGGCTTCTGGAACGATCCGGACGGCAAGCGGTATCGCGCCGCCTACTTCGACCGCTTCCCCAACGTCTGGCATCACGGCGACTTTGCCGAGTGGACCGAGCACGGCGGCATCATCATTCACGGACGCTCCGATGCGACGCTCAATCCGGGTGGCGTGCGCATCGGCACGGCCGAGATCTATCGACAGGTGGAGCAGCTCGAGGCCGTGCAGGAGTCCATTGTCATCGGCCAGGACTGGGACAACGACGTGCGTGTCGTTCTGTTCGTCATCCTGAAGCAGGGACGTCAGCTCGATGACACATTGCGCGAGGCGATCAAGAAGCAGATCCGGCAGGGCGCGTCGCCGCGTCACGTGCCGGCCCGTATCGTCGCGGTCGCTGACATTCCACGCACCAAGTCGGGCAAGATCACGGAGCTCGCCGTGCGCGACGTCGTGCACGGCCGGGAGGTCAAGAACAAGGAAGCGCTGGCCAATCCCGAGGCGCTGGACTTGTTTCGCGATCTTCCCGATTTGAGAGCTTGAGGGGCCAGCGCGGCAAAGCGCGGCCCGAACGGGAGAGAAAGTCGTGCGAGGGGTATTTCAGATCGGCGGCGAAACGGTCGCGCCCGGCACGCACAAGCTCGTCGATCTGCCGGTCTCCAAGCTTTCGAACCACACGCCCGTGACCCTGCCGGTGCATGTGCTGCACGGACCGAGGCCCGGTCCCGCGATGTTCGTCTCCGCCGCCATCCACGGTGATGAGCTGAATGGCGTCGAGATCATCCGCCGCCTGCTCAGGACGCTGCGGCCCGGCAACTTGAGCGGCACCCTCCTCTGCGTGCCCGTCGTCAACGCCTATGGCTTCATCGGCCGCTCGCGCTACCTGCCCGATCGGCGTGATCTCAATCGCTCCTTTCCAGGCTCGTCCACGGGCTCGCTGGCCGCGCGGCTCGCTTCCCTTTTCCTCAACGAGGTGGTGAAGCGGTGCCAGTTCGGCATCGATTTGCATACGGCCGCCGTGCATCGCGTGAATCTCCCCCAGATCCGTGCCGATTTCGTCAAGCGTCCGCGCTGCCGCGAGCTGTCCGAGGCGTTTGGCGCACAGGTCGTGCTGGAGGCGCCCGAACGCGCCGGCTCACTGCGTCGCGCTGCGCGCGACGCCGGTGTCGACGTGCTGGTCTATGAAGGCGGCGAGGGGTTGCGCTTCGACGAGTTCGCCATCAAGGCCGGCGTCGACGGCATTGCCAATGTCATGCTGAAGAGCGGCATGCTCGAGCTGCCCGACGGCGTCGAGCCCGCACTGCCGAAGGAGCCGGGACGCGCGCCCGTCTTCGCCAACGCCTCAAAGTGGGTGCGGGCGCCTGACGGCGGCATCTTCAGGACGTTGAAGAAAATCGGCCACGCCGTGAGCGAGGGCGAGACCGTCGGCTGGGTGGCCAATCCCTACGACGATACGCAGAGCGAGATCCGCGCGCCGTGCCGGGGCATCATCGTCGGCTCGACCACGCTGCCGATCGTCAACATGGGTGATGCGCTGTTTCACATCGCTTGGTCGAAGGAGTATTCCGACCCGCGCCCGGCCCGCGACGAGGTGCTGGAGCCTGGCGCCGACCCGCTCATGGACGAGGACGAGATCATCTAGAGCGTCTATCCCGCGTCGAGCAACGGCATGCGGTCGAGGATGATCAGATGGTTCAGGGGTCGGCGGCGGAGTAGTGAGAGGATGCCGGCCATGCGGCCCATGTAGTAGTTGAACTGGATCGCTGCCGGCGCACGGCTTGTTTCGAGCGGTCGAAATCCCCAACGCGCAAAGTATGCCGTGCGAACCTGACCTGTAATGACAAGAACTCGGCCAGGCTCGCTCGCAAGCAGCGTCTCAATGAGGCGCGCAGCCACGCCCTGGCCGCGCCAGCGACGATCCACGACCAGCGAGCCGAGTTCGCGCGAGCCATCCTTGTGCTTTCGGATTTGTGCTGCGCCTATGAGTTTGTTGCCATCGATGGCGACAACAAAATGCGGCCAATCGATCCCTGTCGGATTGAGCCGTTCGCTACGCACGAGGGCGACGATTGCTCCTTGGTCATCGGCCGTTGCCGATCGGATTGCTACGGACATTCCTGGCTCCTCATTGAGAGGTGTCGTCCTAGCAACCGACTTCGCGATAACCTGTTACCTTGGGCACATCGGAGATCCCCATTCGGGAACCTCTTGTTCTGCTACGAAGTGTGAATTCGAATCTGCGTTGCTTGAAGACGTGGCTGCTTGATCCAACTCTCCGTTCCAGGAACGATAAAATGACTGCTGAGCCTCGCACGGTGCTGCGCAATGATTTCAACAAAGAGACGTTCATTTTTACAAATGAGGACGATCCGAAGGTGGCTCGCTTCGATGTCATCCTTGGCAAGGGAGGCAGCGGCGGTGGCAATGCCCTCATGCATGTGCACCCGCTTGCCGAGGAACGATTTGCCGTTACCTCGGGCCGAATAAAAATTGTCGTCGATGGCAGAGAACAACTAGTCGGGCCAGGCGAGGACGCAGTCGTGCCAAGGGGCAGGCCGCACTATTTTGTCAATGCATGGGATGGCAACACCGCCTTCACGGTCGAGTTTCGGCCAGCACAGCAGCATCTGATTTTCTTCGCCAACTTTGCCCGACTGACGATGGAGCATCCCGAATGGTTCTCGGCAAAGGGCGATCCTGACTTCCTCTTGATTGCGGCAAGTCTCAATACCTTCAAGGATCACATATACCTCGCCAAGCCACCCGTGTTCCTGCAAAAGCTGCTGTTTGCGCTCCTTGCACCGTTTGCGCGAATGGCCGGCTACAAGATGGAGGTCAAGCCGGTCCATACCCAGTCAATCGCGTGCCGTTGAGCTCACGCTCTAGCTGCGGTCCGCCCAGCGGAGCTGCGGCGTGGACGCGAGCCGGCGCGCCCCGATGCAACCGCATTGTGCAGGAGCAGCACGGGAACCAGGCCCGCCGCGACGATCGCCAACGCCCCGACCGAGGATGCCTCGAACTGCTCCAGCAGCGCCAGGCTGTAGACGTAGGTGGCGAGCGTCTCGAAGTTGAAGGGTCGCAGCAGCACCGTCGCGGGCAGCTCCTTCATGGCGTCGACGAACACGAGAAGCCCCGCCGTGCCGAGAGCGGGCAGCAGCAGGGGAACGTGCACGCGGCGGAGCGTGGAGAACGGCGACAGGCCCAAGGTGCGTGCGGCGGCATCCAGGTTGGGAGATATGTGCTCCAGGCCGGCCTCGACGGCACCGAGCGACACGGCGAGAAAGCGTATGCAGTAGGCGAGGACGAGAGCAAACATCGAGCCTGTGAGCAGCAGGCCGGTCGACACGCCGAACCTCGAGCGGAAAAAGGCATCGATGCCGTTGTCCAGGCCCGCGAGCGGTATCAACAGACCCAAGGCGAGAACTGTACCGGGCAGGGCATAGCCCAATCCCGCTAGGCGCACGGCGGGGCGTGTGAAGCCGTTCGGTGCAACGCGGCGGGCGTAGCTGACAAGGATCGCGAGAACGACCGCGGCCGCAGCCGCCATCGCCGCGAGCAGCACGCTGTTCGCCGCGGCCCGCCAGAGGGCACCGTCTGCCATCTCCGGCAGATGCCGAAGCGCCCCGAGCACCAGGATGATGAACGGCGCCAGAAATCCGCACGCGAACGGCAGAAAGCAAGCCAGGCACGCCGCGGCTGCGCGCCAGCCTTGGAGGTCGGCAAAGGGGATCGAGCGATAGCGGCGGCTGGTGCCGTGGAATTCGACTCTGCCCGCGCGCCAGCCGCTCGATAAGAAAGAGTGCGACCACGAGCACGAGAAGCAGGCTCGCGATCTGCGCCGCGCCGCCGAGACTCGAACGCTGCAGCCACGTCGCATAGACACTCGCCGATAGCGTGCGCACGCCCAGATACTGCACGGCGCCCAGATCGTTCAGGCATTCCATCAATGCGAGCGCAGTCCCGGCGGCCAACGCCGGCCGCGCCATCGGCAGGGCGACGGACGTGAACGCGCCGAACGGCGTGCGCCCCAAGGTTCGCGCCACCTCGAGCGCGCACACCGATTGCTGCACGAAGCTCGCGCGCGCCGTGAGATACACATACGGATAGAGCACGCTGGAGATGACGAAGATCGCGCCGCCCATGCTGCGCACGTCCGGGAACCAGTAGTCGCGCACCGTGTGCCAGCCGAACAGCGAGCGCAGCCCCGTCTGGATCGGGCCGGTATAGTCCAGCAGGTCCGCATAGCAGTAGGCGACGATGTAGGTCGGCACCGCGAGCGGAATGACCAGCAGCCGGTCCAGGACATTGCGGCCCGGAAAGCGGTACATGGTGATGATCCAGGCCGTCATTGCTCCGGTGAAAAGCGTGAGCATGCCCACGCCGGCCATGAGCACGGCCGTCTCCAGCAGCGAGCCCGGCAGCACGGTGCTGATGAGGTGCGGCCAGACATCGGCCTCGGCCGACAATGCGAGGACGAGCACCGCCGCGATCGGCAACAGCATGATCGCGAGGATCAGCGCAACGGTCAAGCTCCACGCCGGCGATGCGCGGCGCATCGCGCGCCAGCGCGCCAGCCATTCCACGGCGCTGTAGGTCGTCCACATGGAGGGGCGCGGAGCGAGATCCGTCATGGATTCCGCTCACGCTTGCAGCGTGGGAGGCAGCGGCCCACAAGGCCGCCGCGCTGTGGTCTCACTTACGAGCTCGGACCGGCGTCGAAGTTCACTTTGTCGACGATCTCGGACGCCGTCTTGCGGTGCTTGGAGATGTCGCCGAGCGGAAGCGAGTCCGGCTTCAGCGCGCCCCAGCTCTTGACCGTCGCCGACGGCTCGACCTTCGGATCGACCGGATATTCGTGATTGATGCTGGCGTACATGCCCTGCGCTTCGCTGCCGACGAGGAACTCGACGAGCTTCACCGCCTCGCCCTTGTTCGGAGCGTACTTCGTGAGCGCCGCGCCCGAGACATTGACATGCGTCCCGCGATCGCCGGCATTCGGGAACAGCACCTTCGCGGCCTTCGCCCATTCCTTCTGCTCGGGGTTCTTATCGTTGGTCTGCATCAGGCCCATGTAATACGTGTTGCCGAGCGCCAAGTCGCACTTGCCCGACTGCACGTCGCGAACCTGCTCGCGGTCCCCGCCCGAAGGCTTGTGGGACAGGTTGGCTTTGACGCCCTTGAGCCAGGCCTCGGCGCTCGCTGCGCCCTTGTGCGCCACCATCGCGGCTACTAGCGCGGTATTGTAGGCATGCTGGCCGGAGCGGCTGCAGATCTTGCCCCGCCACTTCGGGTCGGCCAGCTCCTCGTAGGTGATTGCGTCCTGCTTGACGCGCTCCTTCGAGGCGTAGACGACGCGCGCGCGCATCGTGAGCGTAAGCCAGTTGCCCTCTGGGTCGCGCAAGTTCGCCGGCACGGCGCTCGCCACGACTGCGGAGGTCAATGGTTGGGTAAGGCCCTGCTCTTTCGCCTCCGTCAGCCTTGAGATGTCGACCGTCAGCATCAGGTCGGCAGGGCTGTTGCGCCCTTCCGCCGCCAGCCGCTCATTGAGGCCGTCGCGAATGAACACGACGTTGACTTTGATTCCTGTCTTGTCCGTGAACGCTTTGAGCATCGGCTCGATGAGCTGGGGCTCGCGCGACGAATAAACATTGACATCGGCGGTGGCTGGCAGCGCCGTACCGCAGACCGTCAGCAGCGCAGCGACAGCAACAGAGCGAACGCCAGCGCGCTCATGCAACGTCATGACCATTTTTGAGACTCCAATAGTCGAGGTTCAAGGCCCCGGCATCGGGGTGCCCGCGCATCATGCAGGCATGCTCCGAGGTACGAATGGAGCACGCGTCTAACAACAAGATCGTCGGTAGCAAGTCAACGAAGAAGCGCCGATGTCTGACGGCAAAAAATCACATTAGAAAACGTCTAATTCTAAATCATGAGTGTCGTCGCAAATTCAGAGCGCAGTTGGCGACGTAGCAATGGAGCAGCGCCGCGCACCTAAACCGGCACGATCCGATCCTTGGCAAACACGACGCGAACCAATGTGCCGTTCGCAGCGCCGCTTTCGATCTCGAGGCGAGCGCCGTTCGCGCGCGCCAGTCTGCGCGACAACGGCAATCCGAGACCGCTGCTCGCATGCGAACCGGCGGCCGCAGGGCGTGGCACGTGGTCCAGCGCGCTGGCGGCGATCTCGGGTGCGATGCCGGGACCGTTGTCGGCAACCTCGATCCAGGCTCGGCCTGCCAGCTCATATGCGGTCCGCACGGTCACGTTTGCGCCGCGGCCGGCATACTTGACTGAGTTGGAAAGCAGGTTGAGCAGGATCTGCTTCACGCAGCGCGCATCGGCGACGACGCGCGGCATGTTTTCATCGAGGCTGGTGGAGAGCGTGATCTCTGCTTTGCTCGCCAGCGGCTGCATGGTGGCGAGGCAGGAGTGTGCCGTCTCGTTGAGATCGACCTCGGAGCAAATGGGCTCGATCTCGCCGTCCGCCTCTCCGTCGCGTTGGAGCAGGCCGTCGACCAGCGCCAGCCCGTGCCTCGCGCTGTCGCGTATGTCGCGCAGGTAGCCGCGGTAGCGCTCGTTCGGAAGAGGCCCAAGATGCTCCTCCGTCATGATCTCCGCCAGTGCGATCACGGCGGCGAGCGGTGTTCTGAGCTCGTGCGCCAGATTGGCGAGCGCATCGCCCTCGCGACGAGGAGCGGCAACGGCCGCGGGCCTGGCGGCGCCCGCGGAGTTGGCTTGTGTCAGCGATTTCTCGCGAATGCGGCGCGCGATCAGGCCGAGCGAATTTGCCTCGGCTGCCGGGATGTTGAGACTTGCCCGGGAATTGTCCGGCGCTCGCGTGGGCGCGGGCGCATCGACCGCGCCCTCTGCCACCGCCTGGTCCCACACGACGAGAAAGGCGGCAGCGCCGAAACTCGGTGGCAGGTGCCGGGCGGAGCATGGGCTGCAAAGCAGCCCGCGCGGGGTCCAGAATGCCAACGGCTCTTGGCCGGTTTGCCCGTCCTGCTCGTTGCTCGCGCGCAGGCGCGTCAGCGCCGGCATGGCGCGATCGAGCACGATCACGGGCAGACTTTCGGGATCTCCGCCCCACAGCTGGAGGCCGGCCGCGTTGGCGGCCATCAAAATTCCCGCGTGCGCATCCAGGACGATGGCCGGCGCCGCCAGCCCGGAGAGCGTCTCCTGCAGCGCCACGGCCGTGGGCATTTTGGGGACGAAATTCAAAGGCGAACCAAGCCCCTTGATGATGACGAACCCTGTAGCCGGAAGGTCGGTCGGCGTCCACAAGCCGATCGGGTTGTCCAGAGACTTCGACGCAAGGATACCTGGAAGGCAACGCGCGTAATGCGCATGCACGCCTCGCATTCTATGCTACCATGATTAGGACTGGTGCTGGGAGGGCCGAGAGATGGCGGATATGCCACAGTTCGAGATACCGGCGACCGTACGGGAGCTGGCGGAGCGCAATGTCGAGCAGGCACGCTCGGCCTACAATCAATTCCTCGATATGGCCCGGCAGACGCAGGACCTGGTAGCCAAGTCGTCCGATGCCATGGCCCAAAGCGCACGCGAGCTGCAGGTCAAGGCGTTGCGCTACGCCGAGCAGAATATGGACGCTAACTTTGCGTTCGTCAGCGATCTGGCCCGGGCACGGGATCTCCAGGAATACGTCGAGATCCAGTCGCGCTATGCGCAACGCCAGATGCAGGCTTACACCGAGCAGGCCCAGGAGTTGGGGCGCTTGATGGCCGATGCCGCCCAGCGGGCGCAGCCGCGCCGCTGAGGTGAGGGCCGGCGGGCCCCAGGCGTTCCGATTTCTGACAGGGCGTATGCTCAGGCCGGAGTGTGTGGCTTTGCGCCGCCCGCTTCATGCCCCGGTCATCGTCCCTGCAGGGCGTCGGCGTCCCGGTAACCGCTTGACGGCAGGACATGGTTGCGGTTTGAAGGGGCGCATCTCATACCGCATGCCGCCTTAGCTCAGCTGGTTAGAGCGCTAGATTGTGGATCTAGAGGTCCCCGGTTCGATCCCGGGAGGCGGTACCAATAAAACCAAGCGGATTTTAGCTTCGCAGGTTGTCGCGCGTTTGCTGTTAGTGCCAATGCCTGTTTGAGATTATCCACATTTGCGCGCCCTTCAACTGGATGTCGGTGATGACAATATCGATCTGCTGACCTGCCTTGAGCATGGCAATCGCCTGCTCGGCATTATTGGCTTCCAGCACGCGCCAACCTGCGTCCCGGAGATGGCCGACGAGGAAGTCGCGCACCAGCTCAAGGAGACGCTGGCCGAAGCACCTCAGCCGACGCCCCCAAACGACGGCAGCGCTGGGTTGCGTTGCGCCATCCGTCACCCAAGGTAATGGCTTCCTGGAAGCATTTGATGGTTTGCGTGGCGCTGGGAGTGCCCGCGCACAGCGCCAGCGCATTGTCGGCCTTCCAGACACTGCTGCCGCCCCAGGCTATTTGGCCGCTCATGAGCCGGTCGTAGCAGCGCGCCGGTTCGACGGACGAGCCCGCTCCGGCGCAGAGGCGTTTTAAGCTTGCCGCATCCCAAAGCCTGGGTCCGTTGTGATGCACCCTTACTTTGCCCTGCGCAGCCAACGCGCAAGGGGTCAACGCGGATACCGCTGCATCGGCTGCAGCGCTAGCGCTGAGCGCCTGCTCGACAGCCACTGCGGCCTCGAGCTGTTCAATCTTCGCCTGAAGAGCGTGCAGCTTCTCCTCGGCCACCTCGGTGCGTGCTCGCTCGAGATCCAGGGCCACAGCTCCATCCCTGGCGGCCTGTGCGGCAGAAGTCAGCTTGTTGCGCAAGTCGGCGGCGGCGCGCTCCGACGCCTCACGTGCGCTCACGGCCTTGGCTAGTTCGTCCTGCAGCGAACGCATCTGTTCCGTCAGTGCGGAGTTTTGACCTCCTGGGCGGTCACGGGACTTGAGACGCCAAGCGCACAAACAATAATGGCGGCGTACGCCAATCGATCTACCATACTGGACCTCCCTTTCATGTGCGATTGCAGCGCATGAGAAGCGCCGAGCCCTTCGCATGCCCTTGCAACGGCTCTGCCGCCGCATCCACGTGCGCCGCCGGTCGCTGGTCATGGAGCGCAGTGCTGTCGCACTCGACGACGCCCTCGCCCGAGGCCGCCAAGCTCGGCACGATGGTCTCGAGACTGAGCCAAACCAGTATCGACGCCCGAGAACGACAAAATGCATCCTGGTCCCAATCGATATACAGAGGACTTTGACGGAAAAAAGGCTGTACACGGTCGTTCAGCTAACGAACAATTCACGGGGCGCGTTATTCGCACTGTCCGCAAAAAAACCGGCGCGCGATCTCACCATACGCACCTCCGATCTGATCGTGATCGGACGGATATCAGCTCGTTCGGTTTGGACCTTCAGTCTCGGCGTTGGCCCTCGCCCGGTCCCAATGATCGGTGAAGTCCGTTGATGTAGGTGAGGAGCGCGTCGATGTCCCGCGGATCGAACGTGAACAGCGGCATGCCTGAATGGCCTGTCACAATGCCTTCGGCCAAGGCCTCTGCGAGATTTTCGATCGGATATCTCTTCGAGAGCTCCCGGAATGGCGGTGCCCGTCCCACTGGGCTGTCGCCGGATACTCCAACGGCATGGCAACGTGCGCATTGTCGTTCGGCAATGGCCTCCCCTCGCAGGGTAGGCGATGTCTGTGCAGAAACATGCTGAGCGCCCATAACGGCGACCAAGCCTATTGCAATGCAAAGCGTTTCCTTGAGGCGCATGGTTACCAACTGCCCGTGAGCCATACCAATAACCTCCGGCCAATTTGCCCGCTGGCCGAGGCAAGGGTATTGATGCGTATCAAAGGCTTCCGCTCGGTAAGCGCTGTCGACAATCCGAGGGTCGACGGGCCAAAGAACCCGGCATAGGGAGCGCGCGTTAACCGCGCTCCGGCTACGAGCTACCGACTTTCTCCCCAGTGATCTCAGTATAACTCCTGATGTCCGGACGCTTGTCCGGCTGTCTACCGTACTCAGGGATTTTCAGGATGAGCACCTCGGGTCCGCGTGCCATGTCGATCGGCGCGCAGTCCGAAGGGACGGGTGAGGGGATCGGATGCAGCATAAGTCCCCGCAGGGGAGGCGCCATGGCGCCTCTTTGCCATATCGCGCTTGGTCCCTGCCGGTTGGACCGATAGCGCTCGGCCTTGCCGTCGGAATAGGTTACTTCCTTGCTGCGCGGCTCAGCCTTTCCCTGATTACCCCGGCCGACGGCGTGGCGGCGTTTTGGCCAGCGGCTGGTATCGCCTCGGGAATCCTGATTGCACTCGGATCCAAGGCACGGTTGCCGGTTGCAGCCGGCGTTATGGCTGCCACAGTTGCCGTCAATCTGCTGGGTGATCGAAATCTTGCAAGCTCTATAGTCTTTGCATTTATCAATGCGGGGGAGGCGCTGTGTGCGGCATGGCTGATCAGGCGGCGCTTCGGATCTGAGTTCAGTCTCGATAGCGTTGACCAGGTACTGGACTTCTTTGCGGCGACTGCGGTTGCTGCTGCTGCCTCGGCCGCGGCAGCATTGGCAGGGATTGTCCTGTTCCACAACCTCGGCGCACCAGCGCTGACCATCTGGTTCAATTGGTTTGCCTCGGACGCATTGGGGTCCATCACGGTCGCGCCGCTGGTTGTCGGGCTTGTCCGCGCTGCCCGGGACATACCCAAAACGGGTGAGCTCCTCGAGGGAACGATCTTGTTGGCCTCGCCGCCGCAGGTTTCATTACTCTTGGTGCCTCGTCGGACTACTGGTTCAGCATTGCCCCTCTGGGTTTGATTCTGCCGATACTGTTTTGGCTGGGCGCGCGTTGCCGGCCCTTGTTTGCTGCAGCGGGCGTCTTTGTCGTCGCGCTGGTCGTCGTTGCGACAACGACGTTCGGTGTTGGGCGTCTGGGCGAGCCCGGCGTACCGCTGGTCGACCGTGTGCAAATGGCCCGCACGGCGTTGCTCCTCGTTTCACTGTGCGGCTTCGTCCTCGCCGCTCTGTTTGCTGAGAGGCGGCACACCGAGGCGGCGCTACGGGAAAGCAACGAGCGACTTCGGTTGGCCGTCGAAGGCGCCGAGTTGGGAATCTGGAGCCTCGATTTGATCTCCGGCCGCTACGAGAATGATGCCCGGGATCGACGCATTCACGGACACAGTTTGGAGGCGCCGCCCCGAACAGTCGCGGAAGCGCGGTCCTTCATCAATCCAGACGATCTGGGGCTCCTTGACGCCGGCGTCAGAGTTTCAGGGCGTGCGCACAGCAACTACAGGGTCGATTACCGCCTGGCGCCGGCTGCCGGTTCGGCGGCTGCACACCCGGAGCGTTGGGTCGCACTCGAGGGCACTGTCCTGCGCGATGCCAATGGCCGGCCCGTGCGATTGCTTGGCGTGACGCGCGACATCACCGAGCGTAAACATCTCGGGGAAGCGCTCCAGAGGAACGAGCGCAAATTCCGGGAGCTGCTCGAGGCGCTTCCTGCCGCGATCTACGTGACGGACGCAGGTGGCTACATCACTTATTGCAACCAAGCCGCAATCGATCTCTGGGGGAGAAAGCCCAGGTTCGGCCAGGACAAATGGTGTGATCTTGCCCGCTTTTACGATCCCAACGGCGTCCCGATGGTGCCTGAGAACCGCCCGACCGAAATCGCGCTGAAAGAGGGCCGCTCGGTCAGAAACGTAGAGGGTTTTCTCGAGCGGCTGGACGGCACTCGCGTCCCCATCGCGCCCTATCCCACTCCCTTGTACGATGGCGCCGGCGCCATCGTCGGGGTGATCAACATGACCCTCGATACCAGTGAACGCAAGAAGGCCGAGCTGGCCCTGGCTGAGCGCAATATGCAGCTCGACCTCGCCGGCAAGATCGTGCTGGTCGGCACCTTTGCGTTCGATATCGTCTCGGGCCGCATGACAATCTCGTCCGGCTATGCAGCTATCCACGGCTTGCCGGAGGGAACCAGCGAGTCAACTCGCGCTGATTGGCGCGCCAGAGTTCACCCGGATGACCTCCTTCGCGTGGAGAAGGACTTCGATCAAACCCTTGCCACCGGGAGGCACGAGCACCAATGCGACTATCGTATTGTTCGCCCCAACGGTGAAGTGCGCTGGATCGAGTCACGCACCTTCATTTCCTACGATCGCGAGGCAGGGACACGGCTGGTCGGCGCCAACATCGATGTCACAGACCGCAAGCAAGCGGAACGGGCCCTGGGCGAGCGCAACATGCAGCTCTCTCTTGCGGGCAAAGCCGCCGGCGTCGGCACCTTTATCTTCGATATGAAGACAGGCGTGGCACAGGTTACGGACGGGTATGCCGCCCTTCATGGGTTGCCGGAGGGGGCAACAGAGACCACACGGAGCGAATGGCGGGCGCGAGTGCACCCGGAGGACCTTGCGCGCGTCGAGAAAGCCCGGGGGCAGGTTTACCGCGAGAGGCAAGGCGAATTCAGCAATGAGTATCGCATTGTTCGTCCAGGGGGTGAGGTGCGCTGGATCGAGTCGCGCAGCTTGGCATCCTACAGCAACGATGGTCGACCGCAGCGGGTGATTGGACTCAACATCGATGTCACGGACCGCAAGAATTCGCAGCGGGCCCTGGACGAGCGTAACATGCTGCTCTCCCTTGCGGGAAAGGCCGCTGGTGTTGGCAGCTACGCCTATGATCTCGGTGGAGAGGCAATGCAGGTTTCCGAGGGCTATGCCGCCCTTCATGGTCTGCCGGAAGGGACGACGGAGACGACGCGCCGTGAATGGCGGGCCCGAGCTCATCCAGAGGACCTTCCTTGGATCGAGGGCGTGAGAAAGCAGGCCTTCCGCGAATGTCGGGAGGAATACGGCATTGAGTATCGCATCGTTCGTCCTGGGGGCGAGGTGCGGTGGATCGAGTCACGCAGCTTCATATCGTATGCGGACCATCAACCGCAGCGGGTGATTGGGCTCAATATCGATGTCACCGAGCGTCGGCGTGCCGACGACCACCAGCGGGTCCTGATTGCCGAGCTCGACCATCGCGTCAAGAACGTGCTCGCGACCGTCGCCGCCGTCGCCGCCAACACACTGGAGGCCAGCAGTTCGATGCAGCACTTCGTGGCTGCTCTCGACGCGCGCATCCGGGCCCTTGCGTCGACACACGAGCTGCTGAGCAACCGTCGATGGCAGGGCTTGCCGCTGGACGAGCTGCTCAGGTGCCAGCTTGCACCCTATGCCGCACACGGCAACACACGCATCAATGGGCCCGATGTGCTCCTGATGGCGGAGGCAGGCCAGGCGGTGGCGATGGTGTTTCACGAGCTGGCCACGAACGCCGCCAAATATGGTGCTCTGTCCGGGTGCAAGGGTCTGGTATCGGTTCAATGGCGCCAGCAATACAAGGACGGCCTTTGCGATCGCCTCATCATAGATTGGCAGGAGACGGGCGGTCCCGCCGTCAAAGCTCCAAGCAAATTCGGATACGGAACCAGCGTTATCAACGACCTGATCCCTTATGAGCTTGGTGGTAAGACCGACTTCGAGTTTTCGCGCACAGGTGTGCATTGCCGATTGGAGATCCCCGCCAAGTGGATTATCAGCCCTCCTCAACCGAGCTCCAATTTGAATGGAGCAAATTCAGCACCAACAAGAGTTCATGAGACGGTATAGATGGGTGAGGTACACAGCTGGCACGGCTCATGCGATGTTGCTTGCTGTGCATGGGGGCTCGTAGTTTTCCGACCATGAAAACAAATCCCACATTCGATCCAAGCGTCCTAAGAGGCGTGTCCATTCTCGTTGTCGAGGATGCCTGGCACGTCGCCAAAGCCATGAAGGGAATGCTCGAACAGCTGGGGATGAATGTATTGGGTCCAGCCGCCACCATGGCCGAGGCAAGGCGTCTTCTTGCTGCCCAAAAACCTCTGGCAGCCCTGGTCGATGTCAACTTGAGAGGCGAGATGGCGTGGGACCTTATCGACGAGCTGCGGGAGCAGAATGTCGAGGTCGTTGTCATGTCCGGCTATGCCTTACCCGACGCTTCACGGGGCAGGTCTGTGGCCTATTTGCAGAAACCGTTCGATGCAACAGAGCTCATGGCAGCCCTCTGTGCGATCGTCGACAAGGGCGGCTGAGCTGGAGCGCGATCGTCCCTCTAAAACCTGAAGTGTAGAGCAGGATTCACGCTCGAGGTGGTTCGCGATAACCCTGAGGCAGCGCGATCCGGAATCCCTGCGAATCTATGCGATGCAACTCCGTATATGTGCACTCGGGGCCTTGCGGTCCAAATAGGTAGGCCCAATTGGCAGGGACACCAACAAAAATGAGAGGTGTCTCATGCGTATTCTTATGCTGTTTGCTGGCGCGGCCATTGGGCTCGGCAGCACGACCTTCCAAGCCGAGGCCGCGTGCAATGCTCGCGGCGAATTCTGCGGCTATCCGACTTGGGCAGCCAATGCGTTTTCTTCCCCAGAAGATCGAGTGCCGGAGTACTTTTCGGATATTCCGGAGACCACCGCTGAGTTCGGCTACGTTGCCCCGGGCCCCGCATCTGCCTATGGCTACGCACCAGCAGCCTACGGCTACGCGCCGGGATATGGCTACATGGCGATCGGCAATACGCAGGACAGATATCGCAATCGCTATCCACGCTAGAGCGCGATCGCCTCACATGGAAGCACTGCCGCTTCCATGTGAGGCGTGAATCGCACTCTAGATAAGGTATGGGCGCGATCGCCTCACATGGAAGCACTGCCGCTTCCATGTGAGGCGTGAATCGCACTCTAGATAAGGTATGGGCGCGATCGCCTCACATGGAAGCACTGCCGCCTCCATGTGAGGCGTGATCCGCACTCTTGATATAAATAAATTCGGAGGCGGGGAAGGGTCCGGTACGCAGACCCGCCCGCCTCCCGGCCGATCCGACTTTGGAGAAGGGGCTCAGCCGTTCCCAGCAATGTGGGATGCCGCCCATCGTGCATAGCGAATGCTGCTAAAACCTTGCACGAATTGTACAGAGTCGGTGAAAGCTCCGTTTAGGTTAAGCGCTGGTACAAGCATGGCCTCGTATGGAAGCGGCAGTGCTTCCATGTGAGCGGGCCGCGCTCTAGTCGTAGTGAACAGTCCATCGGTCCCAACCGTGTCGCGCTTGCGCGCGATCGAGCGCGTGCTGGCCCGCATCGGGCGGCGCCATCGAGGTCGTCCACTTGCCGACGGCGCCATTGGCCCGGTCATTGCTGTTGGCCGATGTCCGCTCTCGCGAATGGGCCGCGGCAGTGTTGGACGCTGCGGACGTCACGTATTGCGCAGCCGACGCCTGCTGTTGACGAACAAGATGCTCGAACGTGCCCGCAAGCAAATAGTCGCAGCGGGCGAGCACGGCCTGCTGTCCGGGATTGTCGAGCCGCAGTTGGCCCGAGGCCAGCAGGGAGATGCACAGCGCGGGCGCGGAGGACTGCGCGTTGGTCGTCGACAGCATGTCGGTCAGCGCTTCCGCCTGGATTTCCCTCGCCTCTTGAGATTTGGCTTGCATGGCGCCGACGGCATCGACGCCGAGCAGCGTGACCATCAGCTTGTCGATGTTGAGCAGCACGATGTTGTATTGATGCTGATCGATGGCGCCGTTCATGTAGGCCTCGCACGCACGGTATAGGCCGTCACGCAGCAGCTGGACCGTTTGCGTGCGCATGGCGATGAGCGCCATGGCTTCGCTCGAGGCTGTCGCAGCGGCGGCTTGCACGTCTTTGCCCGGCACGCCTGATGGGAGGCTGGCCGCAACACTACCGGCGGCAGATCGCGCCGTGGCCGCGTCTGGGCTCGGCTCGGTGCACACGATCGTGCGGTCCCGCGTCCTGCCGCCTTTGTGCGTGACCAGGATGACGCGCTGGCGCGCATCCACGCTCAGGCTCTCGCCGCGATCGACATCGAACGGGCGAAAAATGTGGTCCGCGCAACCCAGCAACGGCAAAGCGGTGACGGCAGATGTGACGATAACCGTCAGCCAGGATGGCTTGGTGATGCGGACGCCGCCCGACAAGGGGCTTCCCTCCGGCTCACACGCTACTCGGTCAGGAGGCTGCCGATCACTTTCCCGGGGCGGCGCGTGCCACCGGCGGATGGGTCGCCCGGTAGGTGTCCGGCGGCGGCATGTGCGGGCTGGCTACGGCCTTGCGGACGGCCCCGTGCAGCAGGTAGTCGCAGCTCTTCAGCACTGAATGCTGGCCGGGATTGTTATGGCGCAGTTCGCCCGAGGCCAGCAGCGAGATGCATAGGGCCGGCGTGGAGGAATGGAAGTTGGCAGCCAGCACGATGTTGGCGATCGCCTCCGCTTGGACGCCGGTGGGGTCGGTGCTTTCATTGATAATCGTGGTCTGAGGTCTTTCCCCCTCAGTGCCGACACTGCCTGACGCGCTCGGATTTCCATCCTTGGTTGCGGACGCGTTTGTGCTGACACGCGGCGCAACAGCGCTGATGACAACAGCTGGCGCCTTCGGCGTACCGCCGATGGCGTCGATGCCGAGCAGCGTGACCATGAGCTTGTCGATGTTGAGCAGGATGATGTTGTACTGGTTCTGGTCGATGGCGCCGTTCATGTAGGCTTCACAGGCGCGGTACAGGCCATCGCGCAGAAGCTGAATCGTTTGCGTGCGCATCGCGATCGACGCCGCAGATTCGCTCGTTCCCCCGCTGGATTTGAGATCGAGCACGAGAGTGATGCGCCGGCTCTCGCAGTTGAGCTCGCCGTGATCGTGTGTCGCCACCGGCGTGAAGCCCATGACGCGCGTGTGAAAGCCCAGCGGGCTGTGCACGTCGTCCTCGAAGACGTCGGTGATGATATGCGTATAGCCGCGGTCCACCATGTCCTCCGTGGCCGCTCGCATCAGCGCTGCCGCAAGCAGCAAATTGCTGCGGTGCTCGGCCAGGACGGCAAAGCGGCCGACTTCCGCGATCCTATGCCGCTTGAGGAACGCTTCGACATCGACCTGCGCGTCGATGAGCTTCAGCCGATATTTGGCGTACTGCAGCAGTGGAGGATCGTAGAACGTGCGCAGGACCCCGGCTGGACAGCCATCGAAGCGAGCGAGGAACCAGGCAATGTCCTGTCGCTGCACATCGGAGGCGGGGAATTGATGCTCGGGATCGGCGATCCATCCCTTCTCTTTCTGATAGGTTGCGCTCAGCACCTGGAGGGCTGCACAACGCCCGGCCTCGTCGGTGATCCTCTCTGCTGCAATTCGCCTGTCATCGATCATGGTTGGCCTCCTTGGCGCCGCCTGTCCATGCTTTGCCGGAGAGCCGCCCGATCTCCGTCATGATCACGGAGTGCCACGCGCTCACTGCTGGCATCGTCGCTGGCTCTTGCGCCGGCCCGGGCGGAACCAGCGGTGCGCCAATGTGAAGTTCCATTGCGTCATGGCCGCCAATCGGCCGACCGGGCTCGGTGTCGGGAAAACGAATGCCCATCGGCACCACCGGCACGCCGGTCTCGAGCGACAGCCGCGCCGTGCCGCGGCGTCCTCGCAGCAACCGCGCGGGATTGCGATTGACCTGGCCTTCCGGAAAAATTCCAATCGAGCGGCCAGCGGCCAGATGCGCGCGGGCGCGCTCCAGGGTCGGCTGCGCGTGCTCATAGAGTGGCTTCAGCACATTCAGGACGCGCGGTTTGGCGGATTTGCGCGTGACCGTGACGACCTGTGCGCGGGCATACATGAAGCCCACGCCGGGGATGAGCCGGAAATTCCAATCCGCCAGGAAGTGGACCAGCCGGCCGCTCCGGTGCAGAAACAGCAGCGACGGGACCATCACGGACTCGCGGCGCGTGCTGTGATTGGCTGCCAGGATGAACGGGTCGCAAGCCGGGCGAATATGCTCGAGCCCGTGAATGGACACGATGTGGCGGCAGGCAAGCAGGGCCAAGACGCGCAGAACCACGCGATCGCCTAGACCGAGATAGGGGAGCGCGTGCGCAAAAATTTCGTTCAGCGGTGGCGCTCGCCATGTGGGCGAGTCGGCCCCCATGGTCATGGGCTGCGTAAAGTCGGGAGCTCGCATGCGGCGCAGCTCTCAATCGCTGATGGGGCGAACACTCGACTCAAGTGCGCACTCCACCCATGCCCGGCTTACGCTGCGCTACGATGAAGGTCTGATTACAATTCCATGAAACGCTTGGAAAAACTCCTCGATGCACGGGCCAAATGCGGGACCTGCTACGCCCTTTTCGTCAGTGGACTGTAACAAGCTCCGGGCACATTCTTGGGCCTGGGGCTACCCCGCTGCCGCACATTGGGGGGTTCCAACTCTGGCAATTGCGCCAGTTGGAAGGGCCGGCCTGTTTGGTTGGGGGACCTGAGGTCGGCCCTTCCTCACGTCCTCGCAGTTGGTTTTCGACCGCACCGCAGGCTTTGGCCCACACAGATTGTGACGTACGCTTTTGCTGCGGGTCGCTGCGACGGCGTTGGGGGAGCAAGCGACGATCGACGGTCCACAGATTGACAAACCCGGCTTCCACATTGGTCTGGCCATGGCCGGTGCTGTTTCTGCCGGCGCCTACACGGCCGGCGTCTTCGATTTCCTCATGGAAGCGCTGAGCGAGTGGCAGAAGGCGAAGGACAGAGGCGACGACGTCCCCAAGCACGACGTTTTCATCTCGGCTGTCTCTGGCACCTCGGCGGGCGGCATCACCGCTGCTCTCGGATTGGCATCGCTCGCGGGCGGCGTCAGGCCGGTCGAGGAAGCCTCGGTCAATCCCAAGCAGGCCTACCCCATCAGACGAGTTCTGCCCGAGTTGTACGATGTCTGGGTCAAGAAGACGCGGCTCTTCGGAGCGCGCGAGCCGGCCGGCAAGAGGTATTCGGCAAATGGCAATCAGGCACTCCTCGATACGGGTGACGTGAAGTCCGGGCAAATGCCCGTCTCCCTGTTGAATAGTGAAGCTTTGACCCGCATCGCGCGCGAGAGCCTGATCTCCATCAAGCCCGCTGGAGCGCAGCATGCGTTCTTCACCAATCCGACGCATCTGTTCCTGACGCACACCAACCTCGACGGCATTCCCTATCCCATCGCCTTCGAGGAGGATGTGTATTGGATGAATCTGCACGAGGATCGCGCGCATTTCGCTCTCACGGGTCTCGGCTATCGGCCGTTTCCGCAAGAGTGCCGTTGGTTGGAGAACTGGAACGATCCCGGCGACCGTATAGATCTGGGCGAGCTCGCGATGCTGGCGGGTGCACCAGCCGATCGGGAGCTCAAAGGCTCGTTCGAGTATCTGGCGCAGGCGGCATTGACGACGAGCGCCTTTCCGTTCGGTCTGATGGCCCGCCAGATCACGCTCGATACCGCCAATATCCGCAGACGTGCGCTGCCGTTCGATGCCGGCGAGTTTCCAGCGACGTTACTGCAGCAGAACCTCGCGTCCGCGCCAGAGATCAAGAACGCGAACTTCGTTTGCGTCGACGGTGGCACGTTGAACAACGAGCCGTTCGAGATCGTGCGCTGGACCATTCGCGATCTCAACAACGATCGCAACTCGCGCGATCCGCGAACGGCCAACCGCGCCGTCATCCTGATAGCGCCGTTCCCGCCCCAGTCCGCATCCAACTTCGACCAGCTCGGCAAAGATCGCGACCTGGGCATGGGCTTCGTCGGCAAGACACTCATTCCGGCACTCATCGATCAGGCGCGCTTCAAGGCCTCCGATCTCATCGCCGCCTCGGATCCCACCGTTTACAGCCGCTACCTCATTTCCCCAACGCGCGTGAAAGGCAGCAAGACGCCGGCGCTCGCCTGCGGCTCGCTCTACGCGTTCGGCGGCTTCCTCGACGAGCAATTTCGCGAACACGATTTCCAGCTCGGCAGGCGCAATTGCCAGTGGTTCCTGCGCACGCATTTCACGTTGCATGCCAGCAATCCGGTATTCGGGGCCGAGGCAGATCCCGACGCATCGCCGGATGCCGAGCGGCCGATCATCCCCCTCATCGGGACGGCTAACATTGCCATCGAGGCTTTGCCACCCTGGCCCACGCTGCCGCGACAGAAACTCACGGAGATCCGCAGCGCACTTCAGCATCGCCTGGACGCGCTTGTACCGGCATTTTTGGGGCAGCTCCTCAAATCATTCTGGATCTTGCGTATCGCCGCGCTCGTCTCATGGCGCCGCCGGCGACAGGAGGTGCTCGATCAGGCGATGCATGTGGTCGAGGAGGAGTTGGACAAGGCCGGACAGCTCGATCCACCGCCACCAACGTACTGGCAGCGTTTCCGGACCTGGCTCGGCCTCGCCGGGGCCGGCCCGCAACCGGCCAAGGCTGCTTAGTCGATATCGCGTTTCCGATGCGAATGGCTGCGCCCCAAGGGGACGCAGCCACACCCGCACGGCAGTCGGCTTACTTGATCACGCCGGACTTGCTCGCAGCGGCGAACTCGTCGCGCGACACCTTGCCATCCTTGTTGGTGTCGATCTGCGTCAGGCTCGCCTTGAAGGCATCGATCTCGGCGCCCTCGAGCGTGCCCGAGTTGTTCTTGTCCGCAGCCTTGAACTTGGCTTCGACGGCGGCATCGACCGCGGGTGTCGGTTTCGTCTGCGCCAGGGCCGGGCCGGACACGATGGCAAGAGCGAGGAACGTACCAGTGATCAGCTTCTGCATGTTGATCCTCCAAGTTGGGGCTTCCTAGTGCTGACCTTGTTAGCGATCTCCATGTGAACACCTCGCCAACGACCCGTTTAGGTGGAGTTCACAGTTCCACACGCCGTTGCCCTGAATTCCGCCTGCATACGCTGCTAGAGCAGGATCGCTTCGGATTGATCGCTTTGCCTGATCGAGCCGCACAGGGGAGGACGCATGATCCAGCAGTGGCTGACCGTAGTGGGCCTTGCCCTCGACTTTGCCGGTTTTGCGATGTTGCTGCGCGAATGGTGGCTGGCTTTCTACAACGAAGGTCGCCAGATCGAGATGGAGGAGCAGCTCCAGCGCATGCAGTCATTGCGCAATCTGCGCCCGGTGACGCAAGGTGGTGCCGATCCTTTCGCAAACCTCAACCGCATGCAGGACGAGAGCGCGATTCGTCAGGCCCGCACTGCGCACCGGGCCGCGATGGTATCTCGACGGGCGACGTTT
>CAWIYZ010000022.1:0-150632 GCA_963840425.1 uncultured Alphaproteobacteria bacterium
GAGGAGCTCGACATTGAGGCCGAGGCGCGCATTTCCTTGACCAGCGCATTGAAGCTCTCGGGAATGCCGGCCTCGAACGCGTCGTCGCCGCGCACGATGGCCTCGTACACCTTGGTGCGACCGGCCACGTCGTCGGACTTGACCGTCAGCATCTCCTGCAGCGTGTAGGCGGCGCCGTAGGCTTCCAGCGCCCAGACTTCCATCTCGCCGAAGCGCTGGCCGCCGAACTGCGCCTTGCCGCCCAGCGGCTGCTGCGTGACGAGGCTGTAGGGGCCGATGGAGCGGCGTGGATCTTGTCGTCCACAAGGTGATGCAGCTTGAGCAGGTATTGTAGCCGACGGTCACCTTGCGATCGAACGGCTCGCCCGTACGCCCGTCGAACAACGTCACCTGTCCCGTGCTGTCGAAACCCGCCAGCTTGAGCATGTCGACGATGTCGGGCTCGCGCGCGCCGTCGAACACCGGTGTTGCGATCGGTACGCCGGTCTTGAGCTGCTCGCCCAGCGCCACCACCTCGTCGTCCTTGAGCTTGGTGACGCCGTTCTCCTTGCCGTAGACCTTCTCCATCTCATCGCGCAGGGCCTTGGCCTGTCCGCTTTCGTGGAATTTCGCCAACGCCTCGTCGATGGCGCGGCCGAGGCCGCGACAGGCCCAGCCCAGATGCGTCTCCAGGATCTGGCCGACGTTCATGCGGCTCGGCACCCCGAGCGGGTTCAGCACCACGTCGACGTGCGTGCCGTCCTCGAGGAACGGCATGTCCTCGCAGGGCACGATCTGCGACACGACCCCCTTGTTGCCGTGCCGGCCCGCCATCTTGTCGCCCGGTTGGATCTTGCGTTTCACGGCGACGAAGACCTTGACCATCTTCATGACGCCCGGCGGCAGCTCGTCGCCGCGCTGTAGCTTGTCGACCTTGTCGACGAAGCGCCGCTCCAAACCCTTCTTGGCGTCCTCGTACTGCTTGCCGATGGCTTCCACGCCAGCCATGGCCTTCTCGTCCTTGAGGCCGACTTCCCACCACTGACTGCGCGGGATGTCGTCGAGGATCTCCTGATTGATATCCGTCCCCTTGCGGGCGCCCTTGGGGCCCTTGGAGACCTCCTGGCCCATGAGTGCGTCCTTGAGACGGCCATAGACGTTGCGGTCGAGAATCTGCAGCTCGTCGTCACGGTCCTTGGCGAGACGCTCGATCTCCTCGCGCTCGATCGCCATGGCGCGCTCGTCCTTCTCGACGCCGTGGCGGTTGAAGACGCGCACCTCGACCACGGTGCCGGCTACGCCCGGCGGCAAGCGCAGCGAGGTATCGCGCACGTCGGAGGCCTTCTCGCCGAAGATGGCGCGCAGCAGCTTCTCCTCGGGCGTCATCGGGCTTTCGCCCTTAGGCGTGATCTTGCCGACCAGGATGTCGCCGGGATTGACCTCCGCACCGATGTAGACGATGCCCGCCTCGTCGAGATTCTTCAGTGCCTCTTCCGAGACGTTGGGAATGTCACGCGTGATTTCCTCGGGCCCGAGCTTTGTGTCGCGGGCCATCACCTCGAATTCCTCGATGTGGATCGAGGTGAAGATGTCCTCGGAGACGACCCGCTCGGAGAGCAGGATCGAATCCTCGAAATTGTAGCCCATCCACGGCATGAACGCGACGAGCACGTTCTTGCCGAGCGCCAGGTCGCCCAGATCGGTGGAGGGACCATCAGCGATGATCTCACCGGCCACGACGTCCTCGCCTACGTTCACCAGTGGGCGCTGGTTGATGCAGGTGTTCTGGTTGGAGCGCTGGAATTTGCGCAGGCGATAGATATCGACGCCGGGCTTGGACGGATCGGTCTCCTCAGTCGCGCGCACCACGATGCGCGTCGAGTCCACCTGATCGACAATGCCCGTGCGGCGCGCAGCGATGGCCGCGCCCGAGTCGCGCGCCACCACCTCCTCCATGCCGGTGCCGACCAGCGGCGCCTCGGCCTTGATCAACGGCACGGCCTGGCGCTGCATGTTGGAGCCCATGAGCGCGCGGTTGGCGTCATCGTTCTCCAGGAACGGGATGAGCGCGGCCGCGACGGACACCAGCTGCTTGGGCGACACGTCGATGTAGTCGACCTTGTCCTGCGACACCAGCAGCACGTCACCCTGATACCGGCACGTGATGAGGTCACCGGTCAGGCGGCCCTTGTCGTCGATCTCGGCGTTGGCCTGGGCGACGTGGTGGCGCATCTCCTCCATGGCGGAGAGATAGACCACCTTGTCGGTCACCCGGCCCTTCTCGACCTTGCGGTAGGGGCTCTCGATGAAGCCGTATTTGTTCACGCGCGCAAAAGTGGCGAGCGAGTTGATGAGGCCGATGTTCGGGCCTTCCGGCGTCTCGATCGGGCAGATGCGGCCGTAGTGCGTCGGATGCACGTCGCGCACCTCGAAGCCGGCACGCTCGCGTGTCAGGCCGCCAGGACCGAGCGCCGACAAGCGCCGCTTGTGCGTGATCTCCGACAGCGGGTTGGTCTGGTCCATGAACTGGGAGAGCTGCGAGGAGCCGAAGAACTCGCGCACCGCCGCCGCCGCCGGCTTGGCGTTGATCAGGTCCTGCGGCATCACCGTATCGATATCGACCGAGCTCATGCGCTCCTTGATGGCGCGCTCCATCCGGAGCAAACCGATGCGATACTGGTTCTCCATCAGCTCGCCGACCGAGCGCACGCGGCGATTGCCGAGATGGTCGATGTCGTCGATCTCGCCCTTGCCGTCGCGCAGGTCGACCAGCGTCTTCACGACCGCGAGGATGTCCTCCTTGCGCAGCGTGCGCACCGTATCGTCGACCTGGAGATCCAGGCGCATGTTCATCTTCACGCGGCCGACGGCCGAAAGGTCGTAGCGCTCCGGGTCGAACATGAGACCGTGGAACAGCGTCTCGGCCGCATCCAGCGTAGGTGGCTCACCGGGCCGCATGACCCGGTAGATATCCATCAGCGCTTCTTCGCGGTTGGCGTTCTTGTCGATGTGCAGCGTGTTGCGGATGTAGGCGCCGACCGTCACGTGGTCGACATCGAGAACCGGGAACTCCTTGACCTTCGTCTCTTTCAGAGCTGCCAGCAGCTTGGCGTCGATCTCATCGCCGGCCTCGCCGTAGATCTGGCCGGTCTCCAAGTCGACGATGTCCTCGGCCAGGTACTTGCCGGCCAAGTCCTCCGGTCCGACCAGCACCTCGGCGAGTCCGGCCTCACCCAATTCGCGGGCTCGCCTGGCCGCGATCTTCTCGCCTGCCTTGGCGACCACCTCGCCCGTCTTCGCATCGACGAGGTCGGCCGCCGGCGTGACGCCGCGCATCTTCTCGGGCACGAAGGGCATCTTCCAGCCCTTCTTGGAATCCTTGACGATGACCTTGTCGTAGAAGGTGTCGAGGATCTCCTCGTCGTTGAGGCCCAGCGCATAAAGGAGCGTCGTCACCGGCAACTTGCGGCGCCGGTCAATGCGCACGTAGACCACGTCCTTGGCATCGAACTCGAAGTCGAGCCAGGAGCCGCGGTAAGGAATGATGCGCGCGGCGAACAAAAGCTTGCCCGAAGCGTGCGTGCGGCCGCGGTCATGATCGAAGAACACGCCGGGCGAGCGGTGCATCTGACTGACGATGACCCGCTCGGTGCCGTTGATGATGAAAGTGCCGTTGGGCGTCATGAACGGCATGTCGCCCATGTAGACGTCCTGCTCCTTGACGTCCTTGATGGACTTGGAGCCCGTCTCCTCGTTCACATCGAATACGATGAGGCGCAGCTTGACCTTCAGCGGCGCCGCGAACGTCATGTCGCGCTGCTGGCACTCGTCGACGTCGAACTTGGGATGCTCGAATTCGTAGCGCACGAACTCCAGCGTGGCGCGCCCGGAGAAATCCGAGATTGGGAACACCGAGCGGAATACGGACTGCAGACCCTGATCAAGGCGGCCGCCTTCCGGCTCCTTGACCATCAGGAAATCATCGTACGAGCTCTTTTGAACCTCGATGAGGTTCGGCATCTCCGCCACCTCGGCGATCGACCCGAACTTCCGTCTGATGCGCTTCCGGCCGGTAAACCGCTCAGCCATTTCCGCTCCTCTTGCCTCGTCAGGCATTGGTCGACAGGGCCGATGCCCGGTCTCGCGCTCATGCGGGCCAGCCGGCGGCCGGCCCTGAAATTCGTCCCGCGGTCAACACGCCCCGTGGGAAGCGCCGGTCGCACCGGTCGTCTTTCGGCAGAGCCGCCTGCGCGGCTCTGCCGAATGGTTCGGATCGGGCTTACTTGACCTCGACGGTCGCGCCCTGGTCCTCGAGCTGCTTCCTGAGCTTGGCGGCCTCATCCTTGGAGACGCCTTCCTTGACCGCCTTGCCGCCGGCTTCCACCAGGTCCTTGGCTTCTTTCAAGCCGAGGCCCGTGATAGCGCGGACTTCCTTGATGACGTTGATCTTCTTCTCGCCGCCGGCCTTGAGGATGACGGTGAACTCCGTCTGTTCCTCGACCGCGGCGGCTGCCGCTGCCGGAGCCGCAGCAACCGCCACTGCGGCGGCAGCCGACACGCCCCACTTCTCCTCCAGCGTCTTGATCAGCTCTGCAGCCTCCAGAATGGTCAGCTTCGAGAGGTCGTCGGCAATTTTCGAAAGGTCAGCCATGTCACTTCACCTGTACGTTTTGGATTCGGTTCGGAGTTAGATTGATCGCAGTCGCATCACTCGAGGGCTCAGGCAGCCTTGCCCTCCTTGTCCACGCGGGCCTGCATGACCCGCACGAGCTGGGCGGCAGGCTCGTTGATGGTGCGCACCAGCTTCTCGGCCGGCGCCTTGATCAGGCCCATCAGCTTTGCCCGCAGCTCATCGAGGGACGGCAGATCAGCCAGCGCCTTCACGCCCGTGGCGTCCAGGACCGTCGCACCCATGGCACCGCCGAGGATCACGAGCTTATCGTTCTCCCGGGAGTACTTGACGGCGATCCTGGCCGCGGCGATCGGATCCTTCGAGTAGGCCACGCATGTGGGCCCTTTGAAGAGATTGGCGATCGGCTCTGCGTCCGTCTCCTTGAGCGCGATCATCGCCAGCCGGTTCTTGGCCACCTTGACCGAGCCGCCAGCCTCCTTGATGCGCTTGCGGAAGTCGGTCATCTGCGCCACCGTCATCCCCGCGTAGTGGGCAACGACGATCACGCCAGTGTCCTTGAACACGTCATGGAGCGACGTCACGAGCTCTTTCTTTTCGGCTCTGTCCACCTGCTCACTCCGTTGTGCGGATCGGCCTCGACGAGGCCATCCGCCGGTTGCACCCTGCCGCCGAGACCAGTCCCGGCGACGCTGCGGTTATCCTGTCCGCCCGCGACGCCTTGCAACGGCACGGTGCATACCCAAGAGGCTCGAACCTGTTGACCCTGGGGTCGACCGGCTCGTCTCCCGTCTCATGCAGGCCCGTGTGGCTTAAACCGGCACGTCGCCGGCACCTGCAATCTTGGACAGGTCGAGTGTCGGATCGGCAAGCCTTTCCGCCACCCTGATCCGGGCTCGCGCCCGAAACTCTGCTCCTCTTCTTTCTCAATCTCTGTCTGCGCGACGTCGCTAGCCCGGGACTGGACCGCTGACGACCGTCGCCGTCTCTATCTTGAGGCCTGGGCCCTGGCTCGAGGCGATCGAAATCTTCTTCAAATAGGTGCCTTTGGCTCCAGCCGGCCTGGCCTTGACCACTGCGTCGACGAACGCGCGAATGTTCTCGACCAGCGCCTGCTCGGGAAAGCTTGCCTTGCCGACGCCGGCCTGAACGATGCCTGCCTTCTCGACGCGAAACTCCACGGCCCCGCCCTTGGCACCCTTGACCGCGGCGGTCACATCCATGGTGACGGTGCCGACACGGGGGTTCGGCATCAGACCGCGCGGTCCGAGCACTTTGCCCAGCCGACCGACCAGCCCCATCATGTCCGGCGTGGCGATGCAGCGGTCGAAATTGATCGTGCCCTTGGAGACCTGCTCCACGAGATCCTCCGCGCCGACAATGTCGGCGCCAGCGGCCTTGGCCTCGTCCGCCTTGGCGCCGCGCGCAAAAACCGCAACGCGCTGGGTACGCCCCGAACCGTTCGGCAGCACGCACACGCCGCGCACCATCTGGTCGGCGTGCTTGGGATCGACTTCGAGATTCATAGCCACCTCGACGGTCTCGTCGAACTTGGCCTTGGCCTTGGACTTGATTTGCTTGACGGCTTCCTCGATCGCGTAGGCCTTGTTGCGGTCCAGACCCTGGCGCGCGACGGCCATGCGTTTCGAGCCGGCCAGCCTGGCCGCCTTGATCGTCTCTGCGCTCACATTGGCTGCCATCGTGCTCTTACTCCGTGACCTGCAGACCCATCGAGCGCGCCGAGCCGGCAATAGTGCGGGCGGCAGCCTCGACGTCGTCGGTATTGAGATCCTTCATCTTGACCTTGGCGATCTCGCGCACCTGGGCCATCGTGACGGTGCCGGCGACCGAGCGCCCCGCCTCCTTGGAACCGCTGTTGACGCCGGCCGCCTTCTTCAGGAAATGCGACGCCGGCGGCGTCTTCATCTCGAACGTGAAGGAGCGGTCGCTGAAGACTGTGATCTTGACCGGAATCGGCGTGCCCTGCTCCATGTCCTTGGTGCGCGCGTTGAAGGTCTTGCAGAACTCCATGATGTTGACGCCGCGCTGGCCCAGGGCCGGACCGATCGGCGGCGCCGGATTGGCCTGCCCGGCGGCCACCTGCAGATTGATGTAGCTGTCGATCTTCTTCGCCATCTCGTTTCCCTGAACTCAAGAGCACCCGCGCCGCGATCGGCCGCCCAGGCCGCTCAGCTTGCTTTCTCTACCTGACCGAACTCGAGCTCGACCGGCGTCGGCCGGCCGAAGATCGACACCGCCACCTTGAGACGCGCGCGCACCTCGTCCACCTCCTCGACATGTCCGGAGAAGGAGGCGAACGGGCCGTCCGCCACGCGTACCTGCTCGCCGATCTCGAAAGTGACGGAGGGCTTCGGCCGCTCCACACCCTCCTTGACCTGATGCAGGATGCGCATGGCCTCGTCCTCGGAGATCGGGATCGCCCTGTTGTCCGTCCCAAGGAAGCCCGTCACCTTCGGCGTGTTCTTGATTAGAAGATAAGCGGGGTCCGTCATCTCCATCTTGACCATGACATAGCTCGGAAAGAGCTTGCGCTCGGCCTGGATCTTGCGTCCGCGCCTGACCTCCACCACCTCCTCGGCCGGCACCAGGACCTCCTCGAACAGGTGATCGAGGCCGGCAGCCTTGGCCCGCTCCTTGATCGACTCCGCGACCTTCTTCTCGAAATTCGAGTAGGCGTGCACAATGTACCAGCGCTTCGCCATGGGCCTCTCTCAACAGTCCTTCTGGGCTTGCCGTCCGCCCGCCGCCGCTTTCAGCGGCCCAGTCCAAGCACAAGCTGCATGACCCAGCCGATCGTCTGGTCAGCCAGCAGGAAGAAGAGGGAGGCCAGTGTCACCATCACGAGGACCATGGCAGTGGTGATCCACACCTCCTTCCATGTCGGCCACGTGACCTTGGAGACTTCCTGACGTACCTCCTGGATGAACTCAACAGGGTTCAGTTTCGCCATTCTTGTCCTGAGGCTCCGCACTCACTTCAGAACCGGTCATGGCTGCAAGCCAGACCGGCCGGGCTCCAACTGGCAGGGGTGGAGGGTCTCGAACCCCCAGCCTTCGGTTTTGGAGACCGACGCTCTGCCAATTGAGCTACACCCCTGTTCGTTATTTGGCCCTTTGCCAATCAGCAGTTTCTCGGATTTTCAACGCTGTTCTCCCGCCCATCTGCCCACAGCACAAAGACGGCCTCGCGTGCCCTCGGGATCCAAGCTTCCCGGATGCCTCGCTGCCGTCCTGCATATATGTGGTTGCTGCTTCGGACGCCCCTTATAGAGGGCTTGCTGCGCTCGCACAAGCCAGAAACAGCACTTTCTCCTTGACAGCGCCTCGATTCCCGCTCCTGCCGGGTAAGTAGGCTGCCGCTAGGCAGCGGCAGCCCTGCCAGACCCCGACTATTCGATGATTTTGGTGACGACGCCGGCACCCACCGTGCGACCGCCCTCGCGGATCGCAAAGCGCACCTTCTCCTCCATCGCAATCGGCTGGATCAGGTCGACCGTGAACTCCGCATTGTCCCCAGGCATCACCATCTCCGTGCCCTGCTTCAGAGTGACGATCCCCGTCACGTCCGTCGTGCGGAAGTAAAACTGCGGACGGTAATTATTGAAGAACGGCGTGTGCCGCCCGCCCTCCTCCTTGGTCAGGATGTAGGCCTCCGCCATGAACTTCTTGTGCGGCTTGACCGACCCGGGCTTGGCCAGCACCTGGCCCCGCTCCACAGCCTCCTTGTCGATGCCGCGCAGCAGGCAGCCGACGTTGTCACCGGCCTCGCCCGCATCCAGCAGCTTGCGGAACATCTCAACGCCCGTCACAACCGTCTTCTGCGTGTCCTTCAGGCCGACGATCTCGGCCTCCTCGCCCACCTTGATCATGCCCCGCTCGATGCGGCCCGTCACAACCGTGCCGCGGCCCGAGATCGAGAACACGTCCTCGATCGGCATCAAAAACGGCTTGTCCTTGGCCCGCTCAGGCAGCGGAATGTAGTTGTCCAGCGCATTGTAGAGCTGCAGGATCGCCTCGTCCGCCAACGGCCCCTTCTCACCCTTCAGCGCCAGCAGTGCCGCACCACGGATCACAGGCACATCGTCGCCCGGGAACTGGTACTGCTTCAGGAGCTCGCGCACCTCCAGCTCCACCAGGTCCAAAAGCTCCTGGTCGTCCACCACATCGCACTTGTTCAAAAACACAACGATGTAGGGCACGCCCACCTGCCGCGCCAACAGGATGTGCTCGCGCGTCTGCGGCATCGGACCGTCAACCGCCGACACCACCAGGATGGCCCCGTCCATCTGCGCCGCACCCGTGATCATGTTCTTCACGTAGTCCGCATGCCCAGGGCAGTCCACGTGCGCGTAGTGCCGCTTCTCCGTCGAATACTCCACATGCGAGGTCGCAATCGTCAGGATCTTCGTCGGATCACGACGACCCTGGCTCTCCGACGCCTTCGCCACCTGGTCATACGATACCGCGTTCGCCGTCCAACCCTTGTCCGCTGACACCTTCGTCAATGCCGCCGTCAGCGTCGTCTTGCCGTGGTCAACATGCCCAATCGTCCCCACGTTGCAGTGCGGCTTGTTCCGGTCAAACTTCTCCTTCGCCATCTCTCGTTCCTACTCGTTGCCTTGACCCTGATGGATCCTGAAAATCGCCGAATTGACTTGAGCGCCGCTCACTGCGCGGCGAATGGAGCGGGTGAAGGGAATCGAACCCTCGTCATCAGCTTGGAAGGCTGTTGCTCTACCATTGAGCTACACCCGCGGCGCCGCATTTGCAGCGCTTTCTAGTCATTTTTGGCTGGATAGCAAATGGACAATATGGGAACGGACGAACGCCGCGCCAAGACCCACCACGCAGGGTCACACTGATGGTCCGCTGGTTTTCTGCGACTGATGGTGGAGGGGGCTGGATTCGAACCAGCGTAGGCGAAGCCAACGGATTTACAGTCCGTCCCCTTTAGCCACTCGGGCACCCCTCCAAAAGATCAGCAGATGCCTCGCTCCACACGATCTGCCCCTGCTCCAGAGCGGGGCGAATGCGTGCGCGTTATGGTGGCGAGCGCCCCTTGCTGTCAACCCCATCACCCAGGTGCAGAAGATGCGGCCCTGCCGCTTCCGCCCGCTCGTGCTATGTCCTTTGCCGACAACAAGCAATGGCCCGCGCCCGCCCCATGCGCCCTCACAAACCTTCCGGTCACGCCCACTCACGGCCTTCGCAGCAAGCGGACAGCGACGTGGTGCAGCTCTATGGCATTCACGCCGTCGAGGCGGCCATCAGAAATCCAGCGCGCCGCATCGGCCGGTTGCTACTGACCGACAACGCGGAGCATCGCCTGGAAGCGGCGCTCGCCGTGCATGGCGCACGGGCCCAGCGCACCCAGCCGCGCGACCTCGACCGCCTGCTCGGCCCCGATACCGTGCACCAAGGCGCTCTCCTGGAAACGGAGGCCCTGCCCGAACCTACCCTAGGCGAGCTGGCGCAAGCGGCCGGCAACGGCGGACCTCTGGTCGTGCTCGATCAGGTCACCGACCCGCACAACGTCGGGGCGATTCTCAGGTCCGCGGCTGTGTTCGCAGCCAGCGGCCTCGTTATGACGCGTCGGCACAGCCCCCCCCTGTCGGGCGCGCTCGCCAAGTCGGCGTCGGGCGCACTCGAGCACGTTCCCGTCGCACTGGTGCCCAATCTGGCGCAGGCGCTCGGGGCGCTCGGCGATCTCGGTGTAATCCGCATCGGCCTAGACGGAGATGCGGATGCACACATCGAGGAGGAGCGCCTCACCGACGCTACCGCCCTGGTGCTCGGTGCCGAAGGCAAAGGGCTACGACGCCTGACGCGTGATCTTTGCGATCGTCTCTGTCGTATCGGCACAGCGGGCGGCGGCATGGCGAGCCTCAACGTATCCAACGCGGCCGCCATCGCCCTGCACATGGCGGCCTTGCAGCGTCGCGCTGACAAGTAAGGTTCGCCAAAATGCAAAAGGCGGCGCATGGCGCCGCCCCTCGCAATCCATCGTGGCGTGTGCGTCAGTCGCAGTGACGCGGGCGCCAGCAGCGCACATCGTCGCGGCAGACGTACTCGCCCCAGCGGTTGTAGTGGCAGCGCTGGCCGACCACCTCGCAACGGCGGCGGCCCTCGTAGCAATAGTCGCGATCGCGCGCGTAGGCGCCGGCGATTCCGAGACCAATAATGGTGCCAGCCACGACACCGGCGGCAACCCGGCCGCCACGCGCCTCGACCGGCGCAACCGACGTTACGGTGGCTGCCGCCACAAGGGCCAGCGCAGCCGTTGCATGCAGGAGCTTCTTCATCGCGTTCCTCGTCCCCTCAAATGTTGCAGGTCCTCTATCCCGCTCGCGGAGCGCCTCGGCGCGGCATCCGCGTGTGCACACAATAAGGCTCTCATGCCTCTGAATATTCCATGAACACGCGCTTTATGGCGTGGCCATGACGGGCAACAAAGTTGCTCAGCGGTTCTTTTCCGTCACCCTACCAGTGCCAGGGCCGGTGACGGCCGTGATGGTAGGCATGCCAGTCCTTGTGTGGCCACTCGCGCACCGGATAGCCCCAGCTCTGGTAATAGCGGAAGTGAGGCGGGCGGGTGTTCCACACGTTGTAATGCACCCGGTTGCGATAGAGCACATACTTGGCCGGACGCCAGTAGTCGGAGCGGTAATAGGGGTAATAGCCGCGGGGCTCGTAGCGGTAGGCATACGGGTCCTCGGGGAACAGGTGGGCGTAGCGCGCGTAACCTGAGTGCGCCCGCTTCTTTACAGCCGGTCGGTCCAGATCGGCGCCGAAGGCGGCGCTCAAGTCCAAGTTGACAGCCAGGACACCGGCCATCGCCGCGGCGGCTGCAAGGGTGGATTTCATCCGCATGACGTGAAGGTCCTCGGGCGAACGGCGCGCTGTAGCCGATGATCTCTTCAGGAAAGCGCGGAATGGATAAGAAAGGTTTAATCGGGCGGCATTGTGCCGTGCGCGGATCCATTTGGCGAGGCACACCTAAGTCTTTGGGGGAGACAGCGCCTCGGCTTGCGGCCACTGCCGGGCACCGCTATAACGCGCCATCGCTGAGGCTCGAGGGGCCTAAGCGTCCCGAGCTCATGGCGCGTCGTGCAGCCAATGAGCATTCACCCGCGATGGCGGAGCGTAGCGCAGCCTGGTAGCGCACTTGCTTCGGGAGCAAGGGGTCGCGAGTTCGAATCTCGCCGCTCCGACCATACTTTCAATCGCTTAGCCATCGCGCGCGCGACCGACGCCCAGGTAACCGCCCAAGAAACAGGCCATTGCGAAGCTTTCGCCTGATCCTGCGCGAGCTGCGCCGCAATGCTCGCGCTGTTCAACGAGAGATACAGTTGCGAAGGCTGCTCCACATGGTCCGCCAGATCACCCAACGCGTAGCAAGGACGTTCAATCAACATTAGCGGACCTGCCTTTGCCGTGGCGGAGTAGCGCCCTCCCCCAGAACGGGGATGTCCAAATTACCGATAGGGCTATAGCGGACTGTCCGAACCCTGCGGATTTCGAGAGAGCAGCCGGGCGGCATTGGGCGCGGTCCACCGCAGCTGCCCGCCGCATGTCCCGATTGCCGCCGTGGGACAAACTTGTCCTTCTAGGAGCGATCATGAGCAATGTGCCAGAACTTCCATCGTTTCATTTGCTGCATTTGGCCGGTCAGCGCGCCGATACCCTGTTCGCCGACCAGAACTCGCCTGTTACCCCCCGGCAGTACGTCGTTTTGGCTGCGTTGGAATGCCGGGCAGACACAAGCCAAACCGACATTGTCCGCACCACAGGCATTGACCGCTCTACCGTGGCCGACCTGGTGAAGCGTTTGGTCGCAGCCGGTTACGTTCAACGCAAGCGATCGAAAGACGACGCGCGAGCCTATGTCGTTCGACTGACCGACACAGGTCAGGAAGTGCTGGATGCGAGTCGTGGCGCTGCCGCGCTGACGAACGAACGCTTGTTTGCGCCAGTTGCCAGCCATCTGGCTCGATTTCTGGAAGAGCTCACCCGTGTGGCCAAAGGAACCAACCTCTCCGCGGACAGAACACCGCACCGACCGGAATCGTTGCGCTAGTCGCTCAGAGGCCAGAGAGTGCTAGCCAGTCGCCATTGAACCGGGTTTCTGACTACCCGATCCACCTCCGCCATTTGAGCATCTTTTCAATCGTCCGTGCCAATCCTAATATAGGTGAGTGCGACGGGAGGGACCGATGCTTGCGGCCCGTGCGGGTGCTGCAATCGGCTTAGTGCTGGTGTCAACCACTGCAGTGGCAGACTGCGCCTGTCGTTGCCTGAATGGCGAGGTCCAGGTGCTGTGCACGATTGCCTTGGATTTCAGGCCCGTCTGTTCGCCGACATCTTGTTCGCCCGTGCCGCCTTCGATCCAACCGTTCCAGGTGCCGTCGGGTCCTGCCATCGGCGCGACTGGTTGCGTCAAGCGGCAGGTGCTCAATCCATACACACGGCAGTTCGAGTGGCGCCAGATCTGCCGGTAGCGGCGACCACATCGGGAGGCACTACATGCGCCTGCTCAAGTCAATCTTGGTGCCTGTCGGCACTCTGCTCGCGTTTCCGCTTGCCTTGTGCGCCCAGCAGGCAAACCCGGTGGCAAGCGGCGCAGCGCAGGGCTTCGAGGGGACGTGGCGCGGCGAGATGAGCTGCGCGAAGCTTTCATTTACGAGGGGACCGCAGAAAGTGCCGATTGAGGTGGTGGTGTCGGCTAACAAGGCGACCTTCGCACGCAGGGTCTGGAACCAGGACAACTCGGCCGTGGTCGGTACGGAGGAAGGTGGCGGCGAGGTTGGCACAGGCGGAGCGATCAAGCTCTCCTCGGAGTGGAGAGCCACCGACGCAAATCCGCGCCACGCATTCAACGCGTCCTATACCGGAAGCTTGCAGGGTAATGTTGGATCGCTCAAGGGTATGCAGGCGTGGAAGTTCGACGGAAAGATCGAAAATCGAGGTTGCTCCATCTCGCTGAAGCGGTGACCTTCTCGTCCTTCCACACCTGGGACGGCATTTGGCGCCGCCTCACTTAACTCTCATAGTTGACCAATTTCACACCTTGGCACGTGCTGGAACCAGACGGCGGGGATAGAGTTACGGCGCCGGGGGTAGCTCGTTGGAGATCACGATGAAACATCTTGCCTTGGCTGCCCTGATCGCGGTTGTTGCTACGACCGCCTACGCCCAACAACCTGCACCCGCCACCTGCAAAGCGCAGGCGACCGAGAAGAAGCTCGCCGGTGCCGCCCTGAAGAGCTTCATGACTAAGTGCGAGAAGGACGCCACTACGGCCTGCAGCAAGTCCGCTACCGACAAGAAGCTGGCTGGTGCGGCCAAGACCAGCCACGTCAAGAAGTGCGTGGGCGACACCGTCGGCTCCTGATCGTTCCCGTCTCTATACGGCGTCCAGCCGAACGGAAGGCACTCGGAGGGCTCCGCATGCCTCGCATGCGCAGAGCCCGCTTTCGCGCACGCGCACAGTGGTCTATGTACGCCCTTCGAGCCGCTGACCCTGGACGCGACGATGGCCGAAGAGCTGCCTTTCCGCAAAGAGATCCAATTCGAATATGCGGTTCCAAGTGAGGTGGCGCCGGGCGTGCGCCGCATCGTCGCCAATAATCCCGGCCCCTTCACCTACAAGGGTACCAACACGTATCTGATCGGAAGCGGCCACGAGCTCGCTCTGATCGATCCGGGGCCCGAGGACGATGCGCATTTCGCGGCCATCATGGAGGCCGCCGGTGACGCACGCATCGCACATGTCCTGATCACCCACACCCACCGCGACCATACCGACGGTCTCGCCCGGGTGCTTGCAGCGACCGGCGCCAAGACGTGCGGCTTCGGCCGCATCGCGCGCGAGCGTGGCACTAAGCGGAGCAGCCCCTCGGGTGGCGAGTTCGTCGACCAGGACTTCGCGCCCGATGTCGTCCTGAAGGATGGTGATCGCCTCGAGATAGCGGACGTCACGCTGACCGCCCTGCACACGCCCGGGCATGCGCCGGATCACCTGTGTTTCGCACTGGAAGGCACGCGCATCCTGTTCTCGGGCGACCATGTCATGGCCTGGAACACGAGCGTGGTGGCACCGCCCGAGGGCAAGATGGGCGACTATATTCGCGCCCTCGAACGACTGCTCGACCGCACGGATGAGGTGTATTTCCCGGGTCACGGCGGACGCCTGCCGCAACCCCAACGCGTCGTCAAAGCCTATGTCCTGCATAGGCGCATGCGCGAGCAGGCGATCCTGGAGTGCATCCGCCAAGGCCACACGACTATCGCGGATATCGTTCCGATCGTTTATCGCGGGCTTGATCCTCGGCTCTTGAACGCGGCCTCTCTTTCGATTGCGGCCCACGTTGAGCACCTGGCTGAGCGCGGCCTTGTGATTTCTGAGGGCCCGACGACAGCGCCGGTCCGCCTTTCTGCCGCTTAGGCACGGCAGCGCCCGGCCTCGAACGACGGCCGCGCATGCCGGGCGTAACACTCGCCTCCAGGCGCGATTGCAGCTCCTTGAAGAAGCCGCGCACGCGCGCGGCGTTGCGGCCGAGATCATGCTGGCCGTAGCGGGAGGCGGAACGGATATCGATGCGCGTCTCGCGCTGATCCCCGTCGATGCGAATGGCGATGTCGTCGTAGAAGCCGAGCACCAGCGTCCGCTCTACTGCCTCGATGGTACCCGGCTTGCCGCGTCCCTGCGGAGCCTCCGTTGCGACCACATCCCAGCGCAGCCGGCGCACCGTTTCCTCCAGAACCTCGAACACCTCGGCAGCCGGGCGCGCGACAACGACCGGACGGATGTCCGGATAGGCCTCCATCTGCAGGCGGGAGAATGTCGCGCCAGGATAGTCCGGTGAGTTGGCGCCGTTAGGCCGCAGCTTGGCGACCTGCACAAAGCGCGGTGGCACCTGTGCGTCTGTCGTCACGTCATTCATTTTGGGCAGGGTCATGGAGTACGGAACGACGACCGCGGGCCAGGCAAGCAGCAGCAGCCCGATGAGGATGCCGGCCGTCGCGGCCAGCGCCCCGCCGCATCCCTGACGCCAAATGATGACGATCGCCGCCAGGCCGAGCAGCACGGAGATCGCCGCACCGGCAAAGCCCGTCAGAAACAGATTGAGCGCCACCGGCGTCGGCAGCGAGAAGACGCGATGCAGGATGATACCGAGCAGTACGAGCTGGAGACTGAACAGCGCCACACGGCGTGACCACGTCGCCAACGGCGTCGGAAACGCTCGAGCGATCTCATTCAGGCGGAGCGTGCCGGAACTCAAAGCCATTCGCGCGTTGCACCCGCTGCTCGGCCGGCCCAAAGCCTTTGTCACCGGCGCCGAAGGGGGCTAAGCATACGTCAGATTCCGGCAAATAACAGGTCGCGCCCCCATGGCCACGCTTTCCAACTTCGCAGCCCGTGACGTCGAGACGCTGCTGCATCCCAACACCAACCTTGCCGCGCACCGCAGCACCGGGCCGCTGATCCTCGATCGGGCCGAGGGCGTGCATGTCTGGGACCAGGGCGGCAAACGCTACATCGAGGGGTTGGCCGGACTCTGGTGCACGGGGCTTGGCTACGGCAACAAGGAGCTGATCGAGGCGGCCCGCGAGCAGATGGAGCGGCTCTCCTTCACGCACCTGTTCGGCGGGCGCAGTCACGAGCCTGCCATCGCGCTGGCGGAGAAGCTGAAAGAGCTGGTGCCGGCGCCCACCTCCAAGGTGTTCTTCACGAGCTCGGGCTCGGAAGCCAATGATTCCCAGATCAAGCTCGCCTGGTACTACAACAACGCGCGCGGCCGGCCGAAGAAGAAGAAGATCATCTCCCGCATCAAGGCCTATCACGGCACCACGATCGCCACCGGCAGCCTGACGGGATTGCCGGTGTTCCATACCGACTTCGACCTGCCGATGGCGCGCGTGCTGCACACCGACACGCCGCATCACTGGCGCAACGCGGAACCTGGCGAAAGCGAGGAGGAGTACGCTTCCCGGCTGGCGCGCAGTTTGGAGGACCTGATCGAGCGCGAGGGCCCCGACACCATCGCCTCCTTCATCGCCGAGCCGGTGATGGGCGCCGGCGGCGTGATCGTCCCGCCACGCACCTATTTCGAGAAGGTGCAGGCCGTGCTGTCGCGTTACGACATCGCCTTCATCGCCGACGAGGTGATCTGCGGCTTCGCCCGCACGGGACGCATGTTCGGCTCCGAGACTTTCGGCATCAAGCCGGACACGGTGACTATGGCCAAGGCCATCAGCTCGGCCTACGTGCCCCTCGGCGCCGTCACCGTGCCCGAGCACGTCTACGAAGCCATGCTGGACGAAAGCCGCAAGATCGGCGTCTTTGCACATGGGTTCACATATTCGGGCCACCCTGTGGCGTGCGCTGTGGCACTCAAGACGCTGGAGATCTACGAGCGTATCGACATCGTCGCGCACGTGCAGCGCGTGGCGCCGATTTTCGAGCTGCGTCTCAAGGCGCTCGGCGAGCATCCGCTAGTCGGCGAGGCGCGCGGCGTGGGCCTGATCGGCGGCCTCGAACTGGTGCGCGACAAAGCCGCGCGCCAATCGTTCGACCCACGTCAGGGTGTGGGGGCCAAGGCGGTAGCGTTCGCGCAGGAGGAAGGCCTGATCGTGCGCGCGGTTTCCGGCGACACGGTCGCGGTGTGTCCTCCCCTGGTCATCGACGGCGCCGAGGTCAATGCCATGTTCGATGCGCTCGAAAAGGCGCTCGACAGAACCTACGCCTGGGCCAAGCAAGACGGGCTGCTGGGTTAGAAAATCCACGAGAGAGAGGGCCAGCGCGGCTGGATGCGGACGCACTTGGCTGTGATAGTGGATTTGCGGTAGCCGGGCGGACAACGCTTGACGGCCTCGACGAGGCTGGTGCGCCCTGGCTGCGGGACCGGCGGCAGCGCCATGGCCCGCGAAGCGCTCAACATTGATAATCCTGCAAACGCCACCGACACGGCGGCACCGAGGCGGGCGGCGCGCCTCATGCAACCGTATCCCGCGCTCTGCTGCAGTCACACATGCTGCCCACCATTGATGTGCAGCTCTGCTCCATTCACGTAGCTCGACTGGTCCGAGCACAGGAAATAGATCGCCTTTGCGACTTCTTCCGGCTCACCCAGCCGGCGCAGGGGGATCTGCTCGCGCACGATCCTGTCCGTTCCCGGCGACAGGATGGCGGTATCGATCTCGCCCGGCGAGATGGCATTGACGCGAATGCCGCGTGGACCGAAATCGGCCGCCATCTCGCGCGTGAGACCAGCCAGCGCCGATTTGGAGGTGGCGTAGGCGGCGCCGGCAAAAGGATGCACGCGGCCGCCGGCGATCGAGGTCACGTTGACCACGGCGCCATGCGCGCGCTCGAGCTCGGCGAGAAGGCCGCGAGCAAGCATGATGGGGGCGAAGAAGTTCACCTGGAACACGCGCTGCCAGTCCTCGAGACCAGTGTCGATGGAGCCGAGACGGCCGCCGCCCGCCGCCTTCGGCGAGATGCCGGCATTGTTGACCAGCGCATTGAGCCGGCCGCCCTGCGCTACGAGCCGCCCGCGCATCTCGGTCACGGCCTTCAGCGTGTCGGCCGGGTCGCCGAGATCGACCTGGATGTGATCCTCTGGCCCCATCTCCCAGGGACAGTTCTCGGGGAAAGGATGCCGCGAGCAGGTGATGACGCGCCATCCGGCCGAGGCGAAGCGCTTGACCGTGGCGTGGCCGATGCCGCGCGAGGCGCCGGTGAGGATCAGCGTTTTTTTCTCTGCATCAGGCGTGTTCGGCATGGGGCATCCGGTAACGGGCAAATCGCAGCCGCTTTGGAATGTCGTCTAGCATGCCCCGGGGCAGACCCAAATGCATCGTTACAGAACGGCTTACGGAAAGAGCCGTTCCTTACGCCAAGGCTCGCCCGCAGTCCTGCGCCGGAACACGAGCCGGTCGTGCAGGCGGAACGGACGATCGTGCCAGAACTCCATCTCAAGGGGAGTAATGCGAAAGCCGGACCAGTACGGCGGGCGCGGGATCTCACCGATGGGATAGCGGGCGGTGACCAGCGCTACCGCCTTCTCCAGAGCAAAGCGGCCTTCGAGCGGGCGCGACTGCTGCGACGCCCAGGCTCCCAGCCGGCTGCCGCGCGCACGTGAGGCGAAATAGGCGTCTGCTTCACTGTCGGCCACGGCAGCGGCCTGACCGCGTACGCGCACCTGGCGACGCAGACTCTTCCAGTGGAAGCACAGCGCTGCCCTGCCCTGCTCCAAGAGCTCGCGCCCCTTGGCGCTCTCGAAGTTGGTGTAGAAAACGAAGCCGCGATCGACACGCTCCGGCCCGTCTACGCCCTTGAGCAGAACCATGCGGACATTGGGCATGCCGCCGGCATCGACGGTTGCGACGGACATGGCTTCCGGGTCGTTGGGCTCGCCGGCCTTGGCCTCCGCAAACCAGGCATCGAACAGCGCAAAGGGCTCGTCGGCGGCGGTGAAATCACCGGCTTGGGGACCCGTGTAATAGTCGGGCTTGAGCTCGTCGGCCATGGCCTCCTGGTCCCAATCGGCCTGTTGGATGTAGCACGCGCTTCAACCGCACCTTAACCGTAACCGGGCATCATGGGCACCGGATAGCAGCCAACCGCCTCAGTAGCAGGCCCTAGTCGAGTTCGTCCATGCCGTCCCGTACCTGCGTTGTCTTCGATACAACCGTGGCCTTGTGCCTGGGGCTGGCGCTCGTGCTTGCCCCAGTGCTGACCGGCCCCATGCGCGCCGACGAAAAAACACCTGTGCCTGCCTCCAGCCCTTGCCCCGGCCCGGGCAAGGAGCCGCGGGAAAATCTGTGGCCGCGGCCCAAATACGCCGAGGCGCGGCCCGATTTACACGCATCCGATGAGGTCGCCACGCTCGAGGCGCTGCAGCTCGCGCTGACCGAGGTCGGTGACGGGTCGTCCTATGTCTGGCACCGTTACACCGGACAGCTCAGCGGCGTGGTGCAGCCAACCGTTTCCTTCAAGGATGGGAGCGGCAGGATCTGCCGGCACATCGTGCTGCTGCTCTCCTCGGGCGCCTATTCGAAACGAACGGAAGGTATCGCCTGCCGGCTCGAGAGCGGCACCTGGCAGCTCGAAGGTTGAGCCCCGGCTGGGTGCTGCGCCATGCGCTCGCGCACTCCAGATCTGCGAGCGGGGCAGGCCACATGCCTTGCGGTGCGCGTAGTCCAACTTCCTGAAACCTGATATCTCGTTGCGCCGTCGATTGCTTAGACGAGGCGAAACGTGACGAGCTGGCTGTGGGCGATCTTCACCGTCGCGGCGGCGGGCGGGCAGACGCTCCGCAACGCCATGCAGAAGGAGCTGACCACCAAGCTCGGCACGGTCGGCGCCACGCATGTGCGCTTCCTCTATGGGCTCCCGTTCGGCCTGCTGTTCTTGCTCGTCGCGCTGCTGGTGACCGGCGAGCCCTTACCAGCGCTCAATGCGTCCATGCTGGCCTGGACCGCCATCGGCGCTGCGACACAGGTCGGCGCCACCGCACTGCTGCTGGCCGCCATGCAGCAGCGTTCGTTCGTGGTCATCACGGCGCTGTCCAAGACGGAGCCGGTGCAGGTCGCCATCTTCGGGCTCGTGTTTCTCGGCGATCATCTGACGTTCGGCATGGCGCTCGCCATCATCATTGCTACGGCGGGCGTCATGATCATGTCGTGGCCGAAGCAGGCCGCTGCGGATACCATGTCGCTTGAGGGCGCGGTGCTGGGAATTGCCTCGGGCGCCCTGTTCGGCATGGCCGCCATCGGCTATCGCGGCGGCGTGCTGGCGCTGGCAGCCCCCAATTTCGTGGTCGGCGCCTCGACCACGCTGGTAGTCGGACTCGTTGGTGCAGGTGACGCTGCTCTCGGCCTATCTCTTGTGGCGCGACCGCGAGACGCTGATCGCCTTGTTCCGGGCCTGGCGGCCATCCATCAAGGCAGGCTTCATGGGGGCCTTCGCCTCGCAGATGTGGTTCCTCGCGCTGACCCTCGAGACGGCCGCCAAGGTGCGCACGCTGGGACTGGTCGAGATCCTGTTCGCGCAGGCGCTCTCGCGCAGCGTGTTCAAGCAGGGCGTGGCCTCGCGCGAAGCGCTGGGCATCGCGCTGATCGTGCTGGGCGTGGTGGCGCTTCTCAATTTCTGAGCGCACGGCGCCGGAAAACGCCTGGGGAGCTCCGCATTCCGGCGTGCGCGGGATCGGTTGGCCCGCCGCTACCGTTTGTGTAGGATCGACCCCATAAAAATCGAGCTTGGGACAACACCGAGATGACAACGGCAGGCGGCGAGCCCGCGATTCCGACCGGAACGCTGATGCAGGGCAAGCGCGGCCTCGTCATGGGCGTGGCCAACAATCGCTCGATCGCCTGGGGCATAGCCAAGGCCTGCGCCGCGCAAGGCGCTGATCTGGCATTCACTTTTCAAGGCGACGCATTGAAGAAGCGTGTCGAGCCACTGGCGGCCGAGGTCGGCTCCAAGATCGTGCTGCCGTGCGACGTCACGGATGCGGCTTCCATGGACGCGGTGTTCGCCACGCTGGCGAAATCCTGGGAGCGGCTGGACTTCCTGGTGCATGCCATCGCCTTCTCCGACAAGGCCGAGCTCGATGGTCGCTACGTCGACACCAGCGAGAAGAACTTCACGCAGACCATGCTCATCTCCTGCTTCTCGCTGACAGCACTGGCCCAGCGCGCCGAAAAGCTGATGACCAATGGTGGCTCGATCCTGACGCTCACCTATTACGGCGCCGAGAAGGTGATGCCGCACTACAACGTCATGGGGGTGGCCAAAGCGGCGCTGGAGGCGTCGGTGCGCTACCTGGCCGCCGACCTCGGCAAGCAGAACATCCGCGTCAATGCCATCTCGGCTGGGCCGATCAAGACGCTGGCTGCGTCCGGCATCGCCGACTTTCGCTACATCCTGCGCTGGAACGAGTACAACTCGGCGCTGCGGCGCACGGTGACGATCGAGGAAGTGGGAGCGTCGGGCCTCTATCTCCTGTCGGACCTCGGCCGCGCGGTGACGGGTGAGATTCACCACGTGGATGCGGGCTATCACGTGCAAGGCATGAAGAACGAGGAAGCGCCCGACATCGCCGTGGTCAAGGACGCGGGCGCGGGCTGAGCGCGCTCAGCCCTTCGCTTTGGATTTGGCCTTCGCGGCAAAAAACCCGGAGATCGCAGCCTGCGGCTCGCCGGTCGTGTAGGCCTCCGCCAGCGCATTGATGCCGGCGTAGATGCCCTCCTCGACGGAGACGTGCTCCCAGCGGTTCATCAAAGCTTTCTGATTGCGGCTGGCTGCCGGCGTGGTCCGGCAGATGGCATCAAGCCAGTGGTCGACAGCCGTATCGAGCTGAGATGCCGACACGAGCTTCTGCACGAAACCCATCGCCAACGCGTCATCGGCGGGAAATGTCTCGCCCGTGAGCAGGATCTCCCGCGTCTTACCCCAGCCGATGAGGCCGGGCAGCAACGCCGCCTCGATCACCGAAGGAAGACCCATGTGTACCTCGGGCATGCCAAAAACCGCACCCTCAGCGGCAACGCGCATGTCACAGCTCGCTGCGATCTCTAGACCGGCGCCCAGGCAGAAGCCGTTGATCCGGCCGATCACCGGGACGGGACACTCGCGGATCGCTTTGCAGGCCTGATGCAGGCGCGTGATGTAGAGCCGTGCGCTGTCGGCGCAGAAGGCCTGCAGCTCGTTGAGGTCGGCGCCACCGATGAAAGCGCGGTCGCCAGCGCCCGTCAGCACCACCGCGCGCAAGGCCTTGTCATCGGCAAGAGCACGAAAGGCTTTCGCGATCTCAACGACGAGCGCCGAAGTCAGGCAATTGAGCCGCCGCTGGTTGTCAACGCTCACGTACGCGACGCGTCCACCGCCTTTGCACTCCTCGGCCTTCACACGTACAGCGGCTTGCGACATGCTCGGCTCCTTTCAGATTCTCCAGAGCATGGCAGATCCGCCGATGCCGCTCCAGAACCGTGTCACGCCCGAGGGCGACATCATCGCCACACCCGCGCGCGGGACCATGATGGGCAACCGAGGCGGGGCATTCCACACACCCGAGCAAAAGCTCGGCCCACGGCGCTGGCGGACCAAGGCGTGGATCTGCTGCGTGCTGAAATTCAAGGGCCGGCACCGCGCTGTCATGCAGCCCAACCGCTATACCGAGCTGTTCTTTCTCGACGAGGCGACCGCACTGGCGGCGGGACATCGGCCCTGCTTCGAGTGCCGGCGCCAGGACGCACTGCGCTTCGCCGAAGCCTGGCGCATGGGACATGGGTTGCAGATGCGGCCCAGAGCGGCAGAGATGGATGCCGTGCTGCACCCGCAGCGCGTCGCGAAAGAAGAGGGCCACAGCACGGGGCTGCGAGGTGTTGCAGGACTGCCTGACGGCGTCTTCGTGCGCGGGTGGCATGCGGCCCATCTCGTTGTCCGCGGCAACCTGTTGGCATGGACGCTTGAGGGCTATGTGCCCATCGGGTCTCCCCCACACGTCGAGGTCGAAATCATCACCCCACCCGCCATCGTTGCCGCACTTTCAGCCGGATACCGGCCCATGCTGCATCCGACTGCTGCGCGGGCATTGGAGAGTGACGCGCAACACGGGATGGAGGGAGAGGTTGCATGACGCGTTCGAGCCTGCGCAGCACGCTGCGCCGCTCCTATTGGCTGCTGGCGCTCGTGCTGGCGATCTCGCTCGCAACGAAGCTCGCCGAGCACATTCCGGGTATCGCCGGCGGTCCGCTCGAGAAACTCGCCACGGACATCTACGAGTACCTGAAGGACATGGCGCTGGTGTTCGTCACCGTGGTGGCCGCCTACCTCGCCAGCGTGTTTCAGAAGCGGCACAGCTTCATCGAGGCGCTGCGAGAAGAATGGCGCGACATCATCAAGGCCAAGTCGGCGCTGTTTGCCTACACGCAGATCGAGAAGCCAACCCAGCGCGACTACGTGGCAGCCTTCTGCGCCATCTCCGAGACGATCGACAACATGCGTTCGGTTTACAAGAACGTGGGTGAAACCAACAGGCTGGTCGGGCTCTACCCTTATGAACCGCTGCACGATATGCGGCGCGCACTGCAAACGCTGAGCCGCGCAAGAACCCGGACGCTAGTGAGGAGGAGCGCCGTCTCGTGCGCAACGCCGTGCTGCGCGGATGGTACGCCCTACGTGAGCGTTTCCTGGAAGAGCTGGATCTGGAGCCACCGGACAATCCGCTTCTCCTTCCCGGCGCTCTCAGGACCAAGTCGACCGGCACAGCGCGCCTGGCGCGGTCCGCGTTGGCGACCCAACGCAAGCAGCAAGTAGCTTTTGCCGAGCGCGAGCCCGAGATCAGCAAATTCCTGGCCGAGCTCTGCGAGAAGGAGCGTTCGGCAACGCAGGCTCGCACAGTGTCACAGTCTGCACACGCGACATCGGAGCCGCTCCCGGACCCGCCCGGCCGGTGAGCCGGATCAAGCAGAGGCGCGCGTGTAGACGGCAGCCGCGCGTGCAGCGGCGGTGGGAATCTTCGCAGCCTGCCGCGGAACCTCGAGCGCCGCATAGGCGGCATTCACACGGCGAGCCATGGCTGCCAGGTAGTCCTGCACCTCGACGGGAAGCTCAGCGCTGGCGTAGCGGTCTGGGTGATAGCTCTTGGCCAGCTTGTGGTATGCTTGACGTATCTCCTCCCAGCCCGCGTTGGCGGCAACGCCCAAAATCGCGTGCGGGTTGAAACTATCCCCATCGCGCGTGCGGGCGGACAGGTTCGCGGCTTTGGGCACGCCGACAAGTTGCACTGACGCAAGCTGGGCCTTGGAGAGAAAAGCTCGCTCCCCCCCGTACGGCTCGAACTCGATGAAAGCGGTAGTGCCGTTGAGGGCATCGGACAAGGTCTTGCCGGCGCTGACCAGCAGTTTGCCCTTGGTCAACGTGCCGTCGGCCAGCACGACCTCGACCGGAACGGCACTCGCCTCCGGCGCATTGTCAACCCTGGTACGCTCAAACATGGGGCACTCGCTTCGATCTGGCACGCTATTCCGGGCACGTATCCCTTCGTTGCACAAAGCGTGCTGCCTTAAGGGAAGTTAAGGACGCCGCGGCTGGCGGGGATGGCCCTGCTGTGCTACGTCCCGCGCAGCTTATTGCGGCGCACAATCAAAAGAAGACGATATGGACCTTCGCAACATCGCGATCATCGCGCACGTCGACCATGGCAAGACCACCCTGGTCGACGCGTTGCTCAAGCAAGCCGGTGCCTTTCGCCTCAACCAAAAGGTGGAAGCCCAGGCCATGGACAGCAACGACCTGGAGCGCGAGCGCGGCATTACCATTCTGGCCAAGTGCACCTCGATCCTTTGGCAGGACCATCGCATCAACATCGTGGATACCCCAGGGCATGCCGACTTCGGCGGTGAGGTGGAGCGCATCCTCAACATGGTCGACGGCGCCATCGTGCTGGTGGATGCCTCCGAGGGCCCCCTGCCGCAGACCAAGTTCGTCGTCTCCAAGGCGCTCAAGCAGGGCCTGCGCCCGATCGTGGTGATCAACAAGATCGACCGCCCCGACGAGCGCCACGACGCGGTGCTGAACGAGATCTTCGACCTGTTCGCCAACCTCGACGCCAGCGACGAGCAGCTCGATTTCCCCGTGCTCTACGGCTCCGGTCGCGACGGCTGGATGGCTGTAGACCCTGCGGGCCCGAAGACGGACCTGGTCCCGCTGTTCGAGCTGATCCTCAAGCACGTGCCACCGCCGGTGGTCGAGGAAGGTCCTTTCCGCCTGCTCGCAACCACGCTCGAAGCCGATCCCTATCTCGGCCGCGTCCTGACGGGCCGCATCAGCTCCGGCAGCGTCAAGCCCAACCAGACCATCAAGGCCATGCGCCGCGACGGGTCGCTGATCGAGACGGCGCGCGTCACCAAGGTGCTGGCCTTCCGCGGCCTCGAGCGCACGGCCGTCGATATGGCAGAGGCCGGCGACATCGTTGCCATTGCCGGCATCACGCAGGCGACGGTCGCCGATACGCTGTGCGATCCGAGCGTCGAGAGGGCCTTTCTCGCCCAGCCGATCGACCCTCCGACGCTCGCCATGATGTTCCGCATCAATGACGGCCCGTTCGCCGGCCAGGAGGGCGACAAGGTGCAGAGCCGTGTCATCCGCGACCGGCTGCTCAAGGAGGCCGAGCGCAACGTCGCCATCCGCGTCAGCGAGCAGGCGGACAGCAAGGATGCCTACGAGGTGGCGGGACGCGGGGAATTGCAGCTCGGCATCCTGATCGAAACCATGCGCCGCGAAGGCTTCGAGCTGACCGTGTCGCGCCCCCAGGTCGTGTTCAAGATCGATCCGGCAACGCGCCAGAAGCTGGAGCCGATCGAGGAGATCATCATCGACGTGGACGAGGAGCACTCCGGCGTTGTGGTGCAGAAGCTCTCCGAGCGGCGCGGGGATCTCATGGAGATGCGGCCCTCGGGCGGCGGCCGACAGCGCCTCGTCTTCCATGCGCCAACGCGCGGGCTGATCGGTTACCAGAGCGAGCTGCTCACCGATACGCGCGGCACCGCTGTCATGAACCGCCTGTTCCACGATTACGCACCGTTCAAGGGCGAGGTCGCAGGGCGGCGCACCGGCGTGCTGATCTCCAACGCCACTGGAGAGGCCACCGCCTATTCGCTGTTCTATTTGCAGGATCGCGGCGCCATGATCATCGAGCCGCAGACACGCGTCTACGAAGGCATGATCGTCGGACAGCACACGCGCGACAACGATCTCATCGTCAACATCATCCAGGGCAAGAAGCTTTCCAACGTGCGCGCCGCCGGCAAGGACGAGAACATGATCCTCACTCCGCCCATGCGCCTGACCTTGGAGCGGGCGCTCTCCTACATCCAGGACGACGAGCTGGTGGAGATCACGCCCAAGTCGATCCGCCTGCGCAAGCGCTGGCTCGATCCCAACGAGCGCAAGAAGCGCGAGCGGGCGCGGGAGGCCGAGCAGGAGGCGGTTTGACATGCGCAAAGTCATACTGATCACCGGCGGGTCGCGCGGCATCGGCGCGGCGACGGCACGGCTTGCAGCCCAGCGCAGCTACGACGTGGCGGTGAACTACACGCGCGATGCAGCAGCAGCCGAGTCCGTGGTGGCGGATGTGCGCCACAGTGGCGGGCGGGCTGTCGCCATCAAGGCAGACGTTTCCGATCCGGTGCAGATCAAGGCGATGTTCGAGAATGTGGATCGCGAATTCGGCCGGCTCGATGCGTTCTTCAACAATGCCGGCGTGCTGTGGCCCCATTCCCGCTTTGTCGACATTGGTCAAGAACAGCTTGCCAGGACGCTGGCGCTCAATCTGACCGGCGCCTTCCTCTCTAACCAGGAGGCCGTGCGGCGCATGTCGACGCGCCACGGTGGCAAAGGCGGAGTCATCGTCAACATGTCGTCGATGGCGTCGCGGCTCGGCGGCGCATTCGAATGCGTGGACTATGCCGTGTCCAAAGGCGCCGTCGATACGATGACGGTGGGGCTGGCCAAGGAGCTGGCTGGCGAAGGTATCCGCGTCAACGGCGTGCGGCCTGGACTGATCCACACCGACATCCACAAGCTCACCGGCGAGGCCGATCGCGTCGGACGGCTGAGCAGCTCGACACCGATGCAGCGTGGCGGCAGGCCAGAGGAAGTGGCGGAGGCGGTGCTCTGGCTGTGCTCGGATTCAGCGTCCTACATCACCGGCATCACCATCGACGTGGCAGGCGGGCGTGGGCTGTGATGCTACGCCTCAGCCGAGCCCCGGAAGCGAGATGAGCAGAGCAAATCCGTTCAGCATGAGCAGCGTGCCGAGCCCACCGGCGACGAAGCTCAGAATGACCAGCAGGTCGGTGCCGGCAATGATCGCCACCGAGGCCAACACGATGGCGATCTGCAGCAGTGCTTGCGCGAAATCGAAATACGGATCCTTGCGCAGAGCCAGGTCACGCTCCGCCTCGATTTCCTTGGCGCGCTGGAACAGGTCGTCGAGGCCCTCCTTGCTCTCGGGGTCGCGGGCGTATCGTTTCACCGTATCGCGATAATTCTTGACCTTGGCCTCGATCGCCGCACGCGCCTCGGCCGGCATCGCTGGATGTGCTTGAAGCGTGAGCTCCAGTTCGTCGGCCGCGAGCGTGAAGGACGTGCGGCGGATGTTCTTGGCCTGAAAGAAAGCCCAGGTGTTGGTTGCGTCAATGTTGGCCTTGTTGGCGTCCTTGGTGGCGTTGTCGCCGCCTACCGCACAGACGGCCAGCAGCGCCGCGAGTACGCCGACCCACACGCCGATCCACTTGTTGCGCTTGCCGCTGTCGGCGAGGGCCTCTCGCACATCGTCGATAGACATCGCTTCCCCCATTCCCCGAAACCGAATCTAGTGTCCCGATCGCGAAGTTCGTCGGATCTCGCAGCAACCACTGAACGAACTTCGCGATCGAAAGGACACTAGCAAGCTTATGATTTCTAGTGTGATTCAGATCGAGAAATTCGCTAGGAGACTTGCCGCGAGTTCAGGCGAATTTCTCGATCATCACACTAATCTTTCAAGTCCTTCCGACTCGCCACGGTGCCGTCGGGGTTGAGCCGATAGAGCATGGGCACACCCGTCCCCAGCTCCCGCTTGACGATGGCCTCTCCGGACAAGCCTTCGAGCTTCATGATCAGCGCGCGCAGCGAGTTGCCGTGCGCGGCCACCAGCACATTCTTACCTGCCTTGAATGACGGCCAGATGTGGGCCTCGTAGTACGGGAGGACGCGCGCCGCAGTGTCCTTCAGGCTCTCCCCGCCCGGCGGCGGAGTGTCGTAGCTGCGGCGCCAGATCAGCACCTGCTCCTCGCCCCAGCGCTTGCGCGCATCGTCTTTGTTGAGGCCGGAGAGCTCGCCGTAGTCGCGCTCGTTGAGCGCCACATCGCGCATGATCGGCAGGCTGCTCTGGCCGAGCTCGGCGAGGATCAGATCGAGTGTGCGCTGCGCGCGCTTCAGGTCGCTCGTGTAGGCGATGTCGAAGACGATGCCTTCGCGCTTGATGAGCTGGCCGGCACGCTTCGCCTCCAGCACGCCCTTCTCGGAAAGATCGACGTCCTTCCAGCCGGTGAAGAGATTGAGCTTGTTCCACTCGCTTTCGCCATGGCGCACGAGCGCCAGCACGTTGTTCATTGCGTTGGTCCGTTCCGTATCCGATTTGTTGTTGTTCAGAGCCCAAGGACATCGGCCATGGAGAAGAGGCCAGGCCCCTTGCCGCGCGCCCACAACGCGGCCTTGACCGCGCCCCGCGCGAAGATGCCGCGATCGGTGGCCCGATGTGTGATCTCCACACGCTCGTTCTCGCCGGAGAAGATGACGGTGTGCTCGCCCACCACGTTGCCGCCGCGTAGCGTGGCGAAGCCGATATCGCCCTTGCGGCGCGCGCCGGTGTGACCGTCGCGCACGCGCACGCTGGTCTTGTCCAGGTCGACCTTGCGACCCTCGGCGGCAGCCCGTCCGAGCATGAGCGCGGTGCCGGAGGGGGCATCCACCTTGTGCTTGTGATGCATCTCGAGCACCTCGATGTCGAAGTCGGCATCGAGCGCTTCCGCCACCTTGCGCGTGACCGCGACCAGCAGGTTGACGCCGAGGCTCATGTTGCCGGCCTTGACGATGGTGGCATGGCGCGCGGCCGCCTTTACCGCCGTTTCCTCCGCCTCGCCCATACCGGTGGTGCCGATGACGTGCACGATGCGTGCGTTGGCGGCGAGCCCGGCGAACTCGACGCTGGCTTTCGGCACGGTGAAATCGAGAATTCCGTCAACCTTGGCAACGATATCCAGCGGGTCGTCGGTGATCGGCACGTTGATACGCCCGAGGCCGGCCAGAATGCCGGCGTCCTCACCGAGCGCGAGGGAGCCCGTCTGCTCGACCGCGCCTGCCACCACGCAGCCATCGATGGCATGGATGCAACGGATCAGCTCCCGTCCCATCCGCCCCGAGGCTCCCATCACCGCCAGTCTCATGTCGCTCATGTGCGATCCTCAAGACGCCCTGGCGGGCGGTATAGCAAAGGACGTGAGCGCGGTAAAAAGGTTCCGATCCGCTCGAAATGCGCTCCTGCCACAATCCGCTTGAGCGCGATCGCCTCACGTGGAAGCGGCCGTGCTTCCCATGTGAGGCGTGCATCGCCCTCTATACTTAACGTGGAGAGCAGGATTCACGCTTCGGCCGATACGTCTCGATTGCGGTAAAGTGGTTCAATCCGAAGCGATCCTGCTCTACGGTTTACATGCTAAACAGCCGGCAGACGACACAGGGAGAAACGCAGGGTGACAAGGAGGGTGGCAGCTCTGGCGGCGCTGATCTTCCTATGGCCACAATGCGCCGGCGCCAACCCGGTGAAGAGCCAATACACGACCATCGATCTCAAGGCCTGTAAGAAGGCCAAGCGGCATGCCGACGGTGACGCGTGGTCTTGCGCAGGCCTGCCCGGCTATCCGGTGTACGTGGCCGAGGGGGACCTCAGAACCTTCGTCAGCGTCGGAGCCCGGCCCGAGAGGCACCGCGCCGCCCGGCAGACCCTCGAGCCTTCCAACACGATCTTTGCCAACGGCGCCAAACGCACGACGCTGGAATGGCGGTTCGAGCGCAAGGCGGCGGTCTTGGTACCCTACGCCGTCATCATGCGCTACTTCACGCACGACGACAGCGGCCACGGCCAAGTCATTGTCGTAACCAAAGTCACGCCATCGCAGAGCTGCCACGTCGCCTATATCGATGCGCTGGCAATGCCGGAGCCGATCATTTTGGCGCACAAGATCGCTGACGAGACGGCGCGTACGTTCGACTGTAGCAAGACGCCTCTCACGGCCGGCGCCTCCGGCAAGGGCCCGATGTGAAGCCCTGACGCTGGCGTTTAGCTCCAGCCGTAGGCGATCTTCTCGAGCTTCGCGCCGCCGATGCGATCGTAGGATTTGGCGATGGGACGGCCGCCACGGCGCCAGTAGAAGTCGGCGGCCAAGCTGTTGTCGGTGAGCGCCCATATGACGAGGCCGTTGAGCTTGCGCTGGTCGAGCGCGTGACGCACACCCTCGAACAAGTGCTCGCCGAAGCCGAGACCCTGATGCGTCGGCGCCAGATAAATCTCGTAAATCTCGCCCTGATACCGGCTCTTCAAACGCGAGCGCCCGAACGTGGCATATCCTGCTACAGTTCCTGCCACCTCGAGCACGAGCAGGCCGTCGCCGCCAGCCACGGCATTCTTCCACCAGGCCTTGTCGCGGCGGCGGATCATGCTTTCCAGGTGCAGATGCGGAATGATGCCCCGGTAGGCGAGCTCCCAGGCATCCCTGAACACGTCGGCCAGGGCCTCCGCATCTTCCGGCGTGCCCCTCCTGACGGCGATCTCGGAATGAGATTGCAGCATGGCGACCACTATAAACGCATCATGCCGCGGATTGAAATGCGCAATCAGCGCGCATCCCTTGCCGCACAACTAGTCCGAACTCACAGTAGCAGTCGACGAGCTTCGCGATCGAAAGGACGCCACGAATACCGGCGAATTTCTCGACCGTCACACTGGGGTCAGTTGTGATCCTCGGGCAGCACGGGCATCGGATAGATTTCGACGCCTTCCTCGGCGAGCTCCTTGACCTCGTGCTCCGTCGCCTCGCCGTAGATACCGCGCGCCTCCGTCTCCTCGTTGTGGATCTTGCGCGCCTCATCGGCGAAGCGGGGGCCGACATACTCGGACTTGGCCATTACCTCATCGCGCAACTTACGCATTATCTGCATCAGCTCGCGCTGGCCGGCGTTTGCCACGCGCTGCGGCGCGGGTGGCGATGTCGCCTGCGGCACTGGCGCGGGTTCGGGAGCGACGGACGGACGCGACTCCCGCGCGGCACCCTTCGACGTAATGACGCTCGGCGCCATGATCGCCTTGGTCACCTCGGTCGAGCCGCACTCGGGACACAGGACCTGGCGGCGTGCAGCCTGCCGGTCGAAGGTCTCCGCATTGCGGAACCAAGCCTCGAAGTGGTGAATCTTGTCGCACTGTAGACTATAGCGGATCATCAAACCGTTCCAACACCAGCAACCGCCGACCGCGTGCGAGGGTACGCTGCGGCAGCTTTCTCCAAGTTATTTCAGGGAGACTAACAGAAAGCTGAACACCAGCCCCCTTGAGACAACAATTTCTTGCTTACACGGTTATGGCACGACTGTGGCCAAACGTCTCACAAGCGTGCTCCACCGACGCGGGGCTCAGGCCGCCAGCAACGCGTCGAGCCGCCCCTGGTCCTCCAACTCATAGAGCTCATCGCAGCCGCCCACGTGCATGTCGCCGATCCAGATCTGCGGCACCGTATAGCGTCCAGCCGCCTTCTCCAGCATCTCCTGACGCAAATGCGGCTGGCCGCCGACATCGATCTCCTCGAAGGCCACCCCCTTACGGCCGAGCAGCCGCTTGGCCGCTACGCAGTAGGGGCAAAATCTCGTCGTGTAGATCGTTACTTTGGGCATGACGATGCATTCACCAAAACCAAGGCATCAAACCAGCGCGCGTGTCTATCGTGGAGGGCAAGCACAGCGCCGCGGCAGGCAGTTGAGGGGGCTGCGCACCTGCTCATAGAGATATCTGGCGCGGGTCGGTGACGAGCGCAAGGGCCAGCACATCCACGCGCGCGGCGCCGCCGGCCTTCAGGGTGCGAGCGCACGCCTCGACCGTGGCGCCGGTAGTGATGACGTCGTCGACCAGCAGCAGGTTGCGAGTGGCAATTCTGCCGACGCGGCTGGGCGCAACGCGAAAGGCGCCGCGCACATTGCGGCGGCGCTCGTCGTGCGACAGCCCCACCTGAGCCCGGGTCGCGCGGGTGCGCTCAAGGATGAGTGGATCAAAACGAACGGTACTAAGCCGACCCAACTCTTGCGCCAGCACGGCAGCCTGGTTGTATTGCCGCCTGAGCAGGCGACCGCGCGCCAGTGGCACCGGAACGATGATGTCGATGCCGGGCAGCAGCTCAGCGCCCGCATGCGCGAGCCAGCGGCCGAACAGGCGGCGGGCATCGTGCCGGTCGGCGTACTTGAAGCCGTGGACCAGATCGCGCATGACCCCGTCAAAGGCCGCCACGGCGCGGGCGCGGTCGTAGACCGGGGGATTGGCGGCGGCCGCAGCCGACACCATCGGGCCGGCGGCCCCATAAGGCATCGGCAGACCTAGGCGGTCGCAAAGGGGCGGACGGATGAAGCGGATGCTACGCCAGCAAGCTCCACAGAGCTCGTCAGTACGGTCGAGCGGGACGCGGCAGGCGAGACAGACGGCCGGCATGATCGTCTGCGCCAGCAGGCGGCCGCCACTGGCGAGAGCACGACCGACCGCCTGGGCCGAGCGGACTGCAAGCCGCGACCCCGCCTCGTTCAGGTCGTTCATCGGTGGCCCTCCCCGCTAGCGGGAACCTATGATAGTCGATGGCTGGGTTGGGCGCGAGCGGACGAGACAGAGCGGCCATGGAGCGCGCGCACGAGATTTTCGACCGGGAGCTGATGGTCCGCCGCCGCGACCGCTTCGCGGCGGTCGCGACCGAGCACGATTTTCTTCTCGAGCGCGTGGCAGATGACCTCATGCAGCGGCTGGCGTTTATCCGCCGCCGGTTTCCCGTTGCGGTCAATCTCGGGGCATACCACGGCGTCGTCGGCCGCCACCTGCGCGCCAGCGGCGTCGCCGACATGGTCATCGACGTAGAGCTATCGAAGCGGCTGGTCGAACGCTGCGCAAGACCGAGCGTGCGCGCGGACGAGGAGCTGCTGCCATTCCGTGCTGCCTCGTTGGACCTCGTCGTCTCCGGTCTGGCGCTGCATCTCGTCAACGATCTGCCGGGCGCACTGGCGCAGATCCGGCGAGCGCTGAAGCCGGACGGCCTGCTGCTCGCCGCCCTGCTCGGCGGACGCACACTCTACGAGCTGCGCGAGGCATTCGTGCTGGCGGAGGCAGAGCACGACAGCGGTGCCAGCCCGCACGTCGCCCCGTTCGCGGACGTGCGCGATCTGGGCGGGTTGCTGCAGCGGGCGCAACTGGCGCTGCCGGTGGCCGACAGTGACTGCATCGTCGTGCACTATTCCGACCCGTTCGCTCTGATGCACGAGCTGCAAGCCATGGGCGCCAGCAATATGCTGCGTGAGCGCCGCAGGCGGCCGATGCGGCGCCGGACTCTGCTGCGTGCGGCCCAAATCTATGCCGAGCGGCGCGCCCGGCCCGACGGCCGCATCCCGGCCACCTTCGAGATCGTCACCGCAACCGGCTGGGCCCCGCACGAGAACCAGCAGCAGCCGCTGCAGCCGGGATCAGGCCGTCGACGGCTTGCCGATGCACTGGGGACGGTCGAGCGGCCTGCCGGACAGAAGGCCCAGCGCTAGTGTCCCGATCATCACGTTAGCGTGCGAGCATATGCGTGAACCAAGTGGCCCGTCACTCGTTTAGACAAGCTTGTCTTCTGGAGACCCTGCCATTCCAGCTTCAACGGCTCCCGAGACGGACAGCCGTTAACGCTGAGTAGCCTCATGATCGGGAGAAAATTGCTCGGAAGCGGTTGGCAGCATTGCATCGGGGCTGTCTGGGCCAAGGCCCACGACCTGCTCACGCGGCGGTCCTGGCCGATCCGCCTGCACTTGGCGCTGTTCGCGCTGGCGTTGCTGGCTCCACTGCTGTTTTTCAGCGCGGTTGTGACCGGCCACTTCATCCGCACCGAGCATCGCGGCAACGAGCGCCAGCTCCAGGCCATGGCCCGCTCCATCGCCGCCGACGTCGATCGTGAAATCGCCGGCATGATCTCGACGCTGAAGGCGCTGTCGAACTCCCCTTCGCTGCAAAACGGCGATCTCGCAGCTTTCTACGCCCAGGCGAAGCTGACGCTGGCACCAACCAATCGCAACGCCGTGCTGATGGACATGGCGGGCAAGCAGCTTATCAACACACGCATGCCCTGGGGAACGATGCTTCCCATCACGGAGCGGAACGGTTCAGCGTTTCCGCGCACGGTGGCGCAAAGCCGCGAGCCGCACGTGTCGGACCTGTTTGTCGGCACCGTATCGCGGGATGCGCTCATCAGCATCAGCGTGCCGGTGTTTCGAGGCGACGAGGTGTCCTACGTCCTAGTCATGTCGCTCGAGCCCCAACAGCTCGTACCGGTGTTTCGGCAGGCTCAGCTCCCAGAGGGCTGGGATGCGGGCATATCGGATCGCAACAACCGCATCCTGGCTCGCAGTAGGTTGCATGAGCAGTTCATAGGCAAGCCTGTGTCAACCGGCGCGCAGGTCGCAGCCGGTGCGCGGGAGGGTGTGCTGCAGACGACCGATCTCGAAGGCCGTCCATCACTGCATGCGTTCTACTGGTCGGACCTATCGGGATGGCGCACGGCCGTCTGGGTGCCGGTTGCCGTGATCGAGGCGCCGTTGAACGAGTTCCAGCGCTGGCTGATCGCACTCGGCGGAACCTCACTGATGCTGGCGACGCTGCTCGCCGTCTACTTCGGCCAGCGCCTGTCGAAGCCGATCGCAGCCGCTGCCGAAGCCGGGCGTTTGCTCGGCCAGGGCAAGGCACTGAAACCGCTTGCCTCGCCCCTCAGCGAGGTCAACGAGGTGGTGGATGCCCTGCGCGCCGCTTCCGTCGAAATCCGGCAACGCACGCGCGAGCTGAGTAACAGCGAGACGCGCTTGAAGGTGGCACAGAGCCTAGCAGGCTTGGCGACTTTTGACTGGAACCTCAGAACAGACCAAGTGGTCTGCTCGGAAAATTTCCGCAGCCTGTTCGGACTGCCTGAGGCAAATCCAATCAATGCCGACACGATGCTCGACGTGGTGCATCCTGATGATCGCAAGCGCGTGGCCGCGGACATCCAGCGTGTCCGCACCTCGGGAGGGGTCTACGACGTGGAGTTTCGCGTCCAGACGCCGGCTGGCTCTACGCGCTGGATTGCGGGCACGGGAGAGGCCTTGCTCGATCACGACGAGGTTCCATATCGCATTCTGGGAGCCAACTACGACGTGACCGACTTCAAGAGGGCGGCTGAGACCAACGCCCAGCTCGCCGCCGTAGTCCAATCCTCGCTCGACGCTGTGATGTCGCTGGCTGTGGACGGCACCATCCGCACCTGGAACCCGGGCGCGGAGGCCCTGTTCGGCTACCATGCCGACGAAATTATCGGCCACTCAATCTTCACGCTCTATCCGACAGGCACCAATCGCGAGTACGAGGAGACCTACAGCGAGTTACGGCAGGGCAACAGCGTCCGGCGTGATGTCGTGCGACAGCACAAGGGCGGTATGCTCCTGCACGTCAACATCAATATCTCTCCTATGCATGCCCCCGACGGGCGCATCTCGGGCTTCTCGGCCATCATTCGCGACATCTCCGACCGCAAGCAGCATGAAGAGCACCTGCGCCTCGTCATGCGCGAGCTGTCGCATCGGTCGAAGAACCTGCTGGCCGTGATCCAGGCCATGGCGCGACAAACCGCGCGCTCGAGCAGCGATCTGGACGAGTTCGAGAGAAACTACTCGCAGCGCCTGCAGGCGCTGTCGGCCTCGCACGATCTGCTCGTCAACCAGAACTGGCACGGCGCGCCACTGGGCGATCTACTGCGCTCCATCCTGTCGCCGTTCGATGACGACTTCGCCGACCGCATCGAGCTGATCGGGCCGAGCCTGTTCGTCACACCGACAGCCGCGCAGAACCTGGCGCTGTCGATTCACGAGCTCGCTACCAACGCATCGAAGTACGGAGCGCTGTCGGTACCGGCTGGTCGGGTCACGGTCGAGTGGCACATGGAGAAGAACGGGGACGGACAGGAGCGTCTGGCGCTCAACTGGAAGGAGGTCGATGGGCCGCTGGTGGAGGCGCCCAAACGGCGCGGCTTCGGCCACATCGTCATCAATCGGATGGTAGCTCAAGCGCTGGACGCCGAGGTCGATCTGGAGTTCGCGCCGGAAGGAGTGTCCTGGACGCTTCAGATGCCAGCAGCGGTCATCGTCAAGTGAGCCTTTGCGCCGAGGGGCTGGCGGGCGGCGCCTGATCACGCTACCAAAATGGCGCGCCCGCAAGTGTACGACCAGCCCTGCGCGAAGGTGACCCATGCCCATGAACCGTCAAGTCAAGCTCGCCCGGCGGCCGAAGCCGGGCATGCTGACGCCGGATGTCTTCACGATCGAGGATGGTCCGGTGCCGGAGCCGGGTGACGGCCAGTTTCGTGTGAAAGTGGAGTACATCTCGCTCGATCCGGCCATGCGCGGCTGGGTCAACGACGCCAAGTCGTATGTGCCGCCGGTCGGCCTCGGCGAAGTGATGCGCGCCTACGCCGTCGGCCATGTCGAGGCCTCCAGCCATCCGGATTTCAGGACCGGCGAGGCGGTGCAGGGCCTGTTCGGTGTGCAGCAGTATGCAATCTCCAAAGGCCGCGGCGTATATAAGGTCGACCCCGACGCTGCTCCGCTGGCGCGCTGGGTCGGCGGCCTCGGCATGCCGGGCTGGACGGCCTATTTCGGACTGCTGGACGTAGGCAAGCCCAAGGCCGGCGAGACAGTGGTGGTGTCGGCCGCCTCCGGCGCCGTCGGCTCGGTGGTGGGGCAGGTCGCCAAGATCAAGGGCTGCCGCGTCGTCGGCATCGCCGGAGGCACGGACAAGTGCCGCTACGTGCGCGATACCCTGGGCTTCGATGACTGCGTCGACTACAAGGCCGGCAGTCTTGCCGAGACGCTCGAGGCTGCGTGCCCAAAGGGCATCGATGTCTACTTCGAGAATGTCGGCGGCGAGATCCTCGATACGGTGCTGCCGCAGATGAATTTGTTTGGCCGCATTCCGGTATGCGGATTGATCTCATCGTACAATGCAGAGGGACCGGTGCCGGGTCCAGCCAACTTCCGCGCCGTGCTCACAAAGCGCCTGCGCGTGCAGGGCCTCATCGTCTTCGACTGGGCCGAGCGCATTCCCGAGGCCATCCGCGAGCTCGGCATCTGGCACAAGAACGGCCAGCTCAAGATCCGCGAGGACGTGCGCACCGGCGGTATCGACGCCTTCCCCGAGACGCTGAACCTGCTCTACACGGGCGGCAACTTCGGCAAGCTCGTGCTCGAGGTTTGAGAGAGCCGATGCTGAAGCGGGGAGTCACCCTCTACTTCGTGCGTCACGGCGAGACCGACTGGAATGCCGTGCGGCGCTACCAGGGCCAGACCGACACGCCGCTCAACGACAAGGGGCGTGGACAGGCCGCGCGCAACGGGCGCATCCTGCGCGAGTTGCTGGCCGGACGTCGCGATGTCGACTTCGTGGCCAGCCCTCTGATGCGAACGACCGAGACGATGATGATCGTCCGGCGCGAAATGGGCCTCATACCCGACGATTTCCGGCGTGACGACAGGTTGAAGGAGATCAACTTCGGGCATTGGGAAGGCCGCATCTGGGACGTGCTGCCCGACGAGGATCCAGTTGCATTCCAGGCGCGCCGGTCCGATCCCTTCAACTGGCGGCCAATCGGCGGGGAGAGCTATGCTGACCTGGCAGAGCGCGTACGCGGCTGGCTCGCCGAGATCAACCAAGACACGGTCGTCGTATCGCATGGGGGTGTCAGTCGCGTCGTGCGCGGACACGTTCTCGCGCTCGAGGTAGCAGCCATTCCGTTGCTGGATGTGCCGCAGGACAAGGTGCTGCTGCTAACATTCGATAAGAGCGAATGGGCCTAGAGCAGGATCGCTTCGGGTTGAATCACTTTACCCCAATCGAGATGTCGCGGCCGAAGCGTGTATCCTGCTCTACACTTTAGGTTTTAGAGTGCGATTTACGTCTCACATGAAAGCTGAAGCGCTTCCATGTGAGACGATCGCGCTCTAGCGCCGGCGGCTATTGCTTGACCTTGGGCGCAGCCTCGCTCGCGACCTTGGCGCGCGCCGCGGCCCCGAGTGACGACCGCGCTGCCTCCTGGCCCTTGCGCGCAGCGCGTTTGACCTGGGCCTTGCCGGTCTTGCCGGCGGCACCCTTGGCGGCCTTCTCGTCTGGCGCTTTGAAGGCCAGCGGCGGCGTTACCGGACGCTGACGGCGAATGGGCGGCACGTAGGCATCGATCTTGGAGGCGTCCGGAATGTTGGGCCCCGCCGGCTTGATATCGACCCGATCCGAAAGCGCTGCAACCGGCCGTTGCGCGGAGGCCGATGCCGTGCCGCGATCGACCGCATCACGCACAACCTGTCCCGACGCAGGAACCGAACCCAACTCGCTGTCAGCCGAAACAGCAGCCAGTGCTCTCGCGTCACGTGCAGCATCCGACACGAAGGAGGATCGCGCCAGTGACGCGGCAAAGCTCTCTGTTCGCGCTGGGCGCGTATCGTTGCCCGGAGCTGGATTATCAGCAACGGCACGTTGCGAGGGCTCGGCAAGCCGATGCTGTGGCGCTAGACGCTGCATCTCGCTGGCCAGAACCACGAGCGCTGCGAATATGGCTCCGTTCACGACCTCAGAGGTCAACTGTCGCATGCTCCCCCCTCGCCCCTGCTAGTTGTGATGATCGCGAAGTTCGCTGAGACCTTGCGGCAATGCCGACTAATTTCGCGATCGGAACACTAGGGCGATCAGCCTCGTATAGCCCCCGAGCACGGCACGAAAAGGGCGGCCTCGACCCGGACCGGATTGGAAGGGCTGGAGCAGCGGCCGCTCCAGCCCTTCCCTTCATGACAGTACGGGCCCACAGGCCGACAGGGCTCAACTGCCGAACCAGGAGCCTCCCTGTTACGGGCGGAATGCCACGCCGGCCGCCGGCACAGCCGTCGCCTCCGCCCTTGCGATCTCACGCGTGACTGCACCGGTCACGTGCTAGCGACCACGCATCGGACCATCCGCCGGCTCCTCCCTTCGGTTGCAGATGGCCCCGAATCACGTCTGACACGGCCGCTGGCTTCATAAGACGAGGCTGGAACAGTGTCATCTTTGCAGGCGGCGGAGAGACGCGTCTTGAGTTGGCCTCGCCTGAACGCGGCGAACGGGACACGAACATGGGCGCACATTCATCTCGCTCAGCATTTGTTCGACCATTGCCACCACGTTCGAGTATGGGTGTGCACCCGTGTTCCGATCATCACTCCAACCTCATGGCAGCACCTCACGGTTGTGCCCCAGCGCATGAGATCAGCATCTCCCTATGACGCGTACGCGTGCGATCCCAAAGGTGCAGCTCATGTCGGCACGCAGTGCCCGACCAGTGATCCTGCTCGCCGCCTGCCTTCTGTTGCTCGCCGGACCCAGTGTGATCGCCCGCGCATCAGCCAACGAGATCGCCGAGGCCCTAGCCCAGTGCCAGGACGAGGACAAAGCCACCGAGCTCAGAGCGCGCGCGTGCACATTTCTCATCACCACCAGGAGCATCGAGGACAACATCCGCGCCGAGGCGCTGCTCAATCGCGGCACCGTGCAGTTTGAAGCCGGCGACACCGACGCGGCGATCGTGGACTTCACGGAAGCCATCCGGCTCAACCCGCAATACCCCGCGCCCTACTCGCACCGGGCAGAGGCATATCAGGAGAAGGGGCAACTGGATCTCGCGCTGGCCGACTTAACGACGGTCATCGGTCTGCTGCCGGACGATGCCGACAGCTATGTCGATCGTGGCGAGGTGCACGCTCTGCTTGGCAATCACGACAGCGCCGTTGCCGACTTCAGGACGGCGCTGAAGCTCGATCCGCACAACGATCAGGCGCGCGAGGGCTTGCGCAGCCTGGGCGAGAGATAGACGGAAACATGCCTATAATCCGTCGGCTGCGGCCGTATGCTACGGCCAAAGTCTAGAATTCGACGAGCTATCCGCTTCTCTTCACGTTCATGGCATGCAAAGAGGGCCAAGCGTAAGCCTGGCCCTCAACGCGTCAGATCAGACGTTTCTCGTATCTTACTTCTTCAGGCGTGCGTCTTCGCACTTGCCCTTCTTGTAGTACATGAATGTTCCGCACTTCCCGGCCTTCGACTTCTTGCCGCCCTTCTTCTTGGCCTTCTTCTTCTTCCCCTTCGTGAGCTCAACACTCGATTCCACACCAGCCTTGCCTGTCGGTTTCACGAACGTGGCAGCCTGCACTGTGGACACGGCAAACAGCGCCGCAAGGGCGACGATGATCACCTTCATCATCCGCATGGATCCTAACCTCCCGTCTGAGATCAACTACTTGGAACCCGAGCGGTAACGTGTCCCCAGAGACGTCACGGACCGCGTGAGCCCACAGCGACCATAGAGGAACTACAGGCGCAGCGGGAAGGGTGTGTGTGAGTTGGGCAAAGCTTAGTGGCGCAGCTGCAACACAAATGACAGCCACATTGCTGTTGTTTGACAAGCATGTTGCATTGCATCAACAGGTCGGCCGGGTATACAGAGAAGCGCATCCGACCTGCACAGTCCCTTGCGGTCCCCATGTCGCACAACACCTTCGGCCACCTGTTCCGCATGACGACCTGGGGCGAGAGCCATGGGGAGGCCATCGGCTGTGTGGTGGATGGCTGTCCCCCAGGCCTGCCTCTCGTTCCGGCTGACATCCAGGTGTACCTGGACAAGCGCCGGCCCGGACAGTCCCGCTACACCACCCAGCGGCGCGAGCCCGATGCCGTTGAAATCCTGTCCGGAGTTTTCACTGACGAGGCCGGTCGGCAGGTCACCACTGGAGCGCCGATCTCGCTGCTCATTCGCAATGAGGACCAGCGGTCCAAGGACTACTCGGACATCAAGGACAAGTTCCGGCCCGGCCACGCCGACTTCACCTACTGGAGCAAGTACGGCATCCGCGACTACCGTGGCGGCGGTCGCGCCTCTGCCCGCGAGACGGCCACCCGGGTGGCCGCAGGCGCGGTGGCACGCAAGGTGATTGCCGGAGTAACGGTACGCGGCGCCCTGATCCAGATCGGTCCGCACCAGATCGACCGGTCGCGCTGGGATTGGACCGAGGTCGACCGCAATCCCTTCTTCTGCCCCGACCACGGCAGCGTCCAGACCTGGGCCGGCTTTCTCGACGAGGCACGCAAGGCCGGCTCGTCGGCCGGCGCCGTGATCGAGATCGTCGCCGAGGGCGTGCCGGCCGGCTGGGGCGCACCAATTTACGGCAAGCTCGACCAGGACCTGGCGGCGGCTTTGATGAGCATCAATGCCGTCAAGGGCGTGGAGATCGGCGCCGGCTTTGCCTCCGCTACGCTCAGCGGCGAAGAGAATGCCGACGAGATCCGCATCGGCAGCGACGGTGAGCCGGTATTCCTGTCGAACAATGCCGGCGGCATTCTCGGCGGCATCTCGACCGGACAACCGATCGTGGCGCGCTTTGCCGTCAAGCCGACGTCTTCCATCCTGACACCGCGCCGGACCATCGACCGCCTTGGACACGAGACCGAAATTTCTACCAAGGGACGGCACGATCCCTGCGTCGGTATACGCGCGGTGCCGGTCGGCGAGGCGATGATGGCGCTCGTGCTGACGGATCATTTCCTGCGCCACCGCGGCCAAACCGGCGCCTGATTTCTCGAGTAGCGAAATGGTCTATGCTCGGTGGCAGACAACCATCGAGGACGGAAACTTCCATGCTGCCCAAGGACAATGTGAAAGCCCTGCTGTTCGACGTGTTCGGCACCGTCGTGGATTGGCGCGGAAGCTGCATCCGCGAGCTCACATCATTCGGCAACGCGCGCGGGCTTTCGCACGACTGGGCCAAGTTCGCCGACGACTGGCGCGATCTCTATCAGCCCGGCATGGAGGAGGTGCGCACCGGACGGCGCGAATGGACCATCCTCGATGTCCTGCATCGCGAAAGCTTGCTCAAGCTGCTTAACACTTACGGCATCCGCGGCCTTGGCGAGCACGACATCCAGCACCTTGTGACCATCTGGCATCGCCTCGACCCTTGGCCCGATGCTGTGGAAGGGCTCACGCGGCTCAAAAGCCGCTACATCATCGGCACGCTGTCGAACGGCAACATCGGACTGATGGCGCGCATGGCCAAGCGCGCGGGGTTGCCGTGGGACGTGATCCTGGGCGCCGAGCCGGCGCGCGCGTACAAGCCGACACCGCAGGCCTATCAGCGCAATGCCGAGATGCTGAACCTCGAGCCCAAGGAGGTGATGCTGGTGGCTGCGCATAACGGCGATCTAACCGCGGCGGCGAAGGTCGGCCTGCGCACGGCGTTCGTCTACAGGAAGGACGAGTACGGCCCGAGGAAGCCGGCCGACAAGGCGGATGGTCAGTCCTGGGACATCACGGTGGACAGCTTCAACGGCGTCGCCGATGCCATGGGATGCACGCGGCTGGAGTGAGATGGTTTTCTTTCCTCCCTGGTGCAGGAAGGAAGTGACCACCGTCGCATGCAAAGTTCTGGCGGTCCGATCACGACTGCCGCTGGGGACAATCCGCCGGACCGGGCTGCGGAAGTTCGTGCCTCTTGTCGGCAGCTGGCGTGATGCTTGACCAGTGGAGCAGTATGGTGATCAGCCCCGACAGACTATGCTGACTTGTTATGCTGCCGTGCAAAGCTCCGAGCCGGATCGACCTGACCTGCGGATTGCAGGCCGGCGGCGGCAGCAGGTGCCGCTGCAGGAAGCGAAGATAGGCAAGAAACTCTCCGTGCTCATAGATCCGCTCGATCTTCAATCCAGGCACGGTCTGGTCCCAGACTTTTTTGACAGGAGAGTCGCTCGATCCGGTCACGATGGAGGGATCGAAGGCATAGACCTGCCGGATCTTGCGGTCCATGTAAGCGGCCTGTTGCGCCAGGCCGCCGCCGAGTGAGTGTCCAACCGCAACGATCTGCGTCCGCCCCTCTACAAAACAGGGTTCCTTCTCAATCGCCTTGATGAACTCCGGCGTGTAGTCCTGCACCTGCTGGTATTGATCATAAAATGGAAGAAGCCGGAGCAGCCAGCGCAGGTTCGATATCCAGTCCTCCGAGCTGCGACGATCCGTGCCGCGGAACGCGACCACCGTCTCCCGGCACTCGCTTCCCTGCCGGACCCAGATTTGCACGCCCAGTCCTTGCAGTGGCTCGGTGCATCCCGATCTTTCCGGCTTGCACGGGAAATGCTTGGGGTCCATCGACGCATAAATCAGACGCCATTGGCTCAGGATCGAGCGCGCCAGAGGGGTAAGGTCCACGCAGGAGGCATCGCCGGCCGGATGGCAATAGGCTTTGTCCTCGAGGGCGAAGCTACGCGTCTCGTAGACGCCGTCCTTGTAGGCCTGGTCTGAAAGCAGCGCGTAGGTGAGAAACACGTCCGCATAAGGTGCGGCGTCGAGCTCGACATCGATCGAGCCGGTCCGAACCAGCATGCTTTTCGGATCTTGAGTGAAATGAATCGACGAGCACCCAGTGACCAATGCAGCAAGCAACACACCATAGAAATATCCGCCCAGCCGTTTCACTTGGCACCCCCAATGGAACGGGCAGTCAAATCCACCCTGCCCAAGCTTATCCCGCTCAATCTCGTGCAGCCTGCGTGAGCTGTGCGTCAAATAAAGGACTGCATCACGCCTTTCGGCGCACCATCATCTTCGAGAGAAAGGCCGTGCGAGACGAGTGGGCCGGCAAGCCCGCGTCCGAAAACATGCTGTCCAGATTATCCGTCGTGTAGTGCTGATAGTACGGCTCGTGGAAGCGGGCTGGGAAGGCTTCGAGCAAGCCGTCCCACGAGGGGCGGTCGCCTATCTGCAGGCTGTCGATGAAGATGAAGAGGCCGCCGGGTTTCAGCACGCGAGCGATCTCGGCGGTGACCTGCCGGCGCACCTCGGGCGGCAGCTCGTGATAGAGGAACACGGCGGTGGCGATGTCCACGCTGGCGTCGGCAAGAGGCATGCGCTCGGCGGCGGCGCGGATCAGCTCGGGGACGCGCAAACCACGCAGATGACGGCGTGCCTCGTCGAGATAGGCTTGCGATAGATCGAGGCCCTCGAGTTGCATGGCGGGCCATGCAAGCCGCACCTGCCGAAGGAAGCGACCCGTGCCGCACGCGACATCCAGCAACGTGACATGGCGCTGGTCGCGCCCGCGCATGAACTCAGCGATGGGCCGTAGCGCTGCGCGCCGCATGGGCCCGGCGGCACCCATGAACAGCGTCTCGACTTGTATATCGTAGAGGCGTGCGGACTCGTCCGTGAGATAGCCGCCGCTCTGGAAATGGAAGTCCTGGGCGTAGTAGTCGGGCACGTCCGCGGCTGTCGCCTCGGCCTTCGCTGTTGCGGTGTCGTTGACCTTGCGCCGGTCGAGCGCGAGAGAGAGGTCAGCCAGCATCTGCCTTGCGCGAGCGAGATGCGAGAGCGGCGAGACGGGTTCGTCCTCCATCGGCGGATAGAGGCCCTCGCGTACCGCCATGGCGTCGCTGAGTAGGAGCTGACCGACATCGGCCAGCAGCTCGTTCAGCGTCGGCATCGGGCGGGTCGGCTTGGCGCGACGCACGGCACCGGACTGCGCGCTGCGCTGCTCGACCAGCCGGTTGAGCGCGAAATACCAGCCAAAGCGCAGCGACTGGCCGGCGAGCTGGGTCATCATGCCGAGGTTGTCTGCCACGGGTCCTCCACCTCATGCCACTTCGTTCGCGAGCACCGCCGGAATGAGATCGGCAAAGACAAAGCCGTCCCGCTCGACGATCTCGCCGACGCTCACGTCCAGCGGATACCGGAACATAGGTCCCGCACTGACGCAGGTATGAAATTCGCCGTTCTCACCGCAAGGATCAATGCCTGGCGGCAAATCCGCGAGTAGTTGCGCGTTGAACCTACGCCCAGCGAACGAACGGGGAAGGCGGGTGGGGTCGACGCAGGTCAGATGTGCGACGAGGCCCGAGCCGATCATCTCGCATGCGAGCGCATGGGTGTCGCGCAGCCAGAGCGGAAACAGCGGCATGATGCCAGTCTCGGCGAGACGCGCCTCGCGATAAGCGCGAATGTCGGCCAGAAACAGGTCGCCGAAGGCCATGGCTTCAAGGCTGTGCGCGCGGGCTTTTGTGATGAAGGCACTCATAGCTCGCTCGTAGTCTGCATTGGTGCATGGATGCGGAATGTCGATGACGTGCAGCGGCAGGCCCGCCGCGTCTGCCTGCATCTCGAGCAGAGCGCGGCGGACGGCATGCATGGCGACGCGATCGAAGGCAACGTTGAGGGTGGTAAACAGGCCGGTGACCTCGATACCGGGCATGCTGCGCAGCACGTGCAGCGACCAGGCCGAGTCCTTGCCGGTGCTCCAGCTCAGCCACGTTTGCATCGGCGCGCTATCCCTGATGCGATCACATTGTGTCACGCAAGCTTGACCGCAAGGATAGGCTGGCCCGACTGCACCGCGATCTATATTGCATGTGCGGCCGTTTTCTTTCACCGGGACGATCCATGAGCGATACGACCTCTCTGAGACCATCCAGCGACGTTGCCTTCTCTCCGGCGGTCAAGAATGTGCAGGCGCGACGCGGCTCACGCCAAGCTTACGCCAAGAAAGAGGAAAAGGGCGGCTTCCGCACACGGGTGACGCCGGACCTCGCCGAGTTCCTGGCGCTGGCGACCTCGTTCTATCTGGCAACGGCCAGCGCCGACGGACAGCCCTATGTCCAGCATCGCGGCGGGCCGCCGGGCTTCCTCGTCATCATCGACGAGCGGACGCTGGCATTCGCGGACTTCAGGGGCAATCGCCAGTACATCACGACGGGCAATCTGTCCGAGAACCCGCGGGCGCAGATTTTCGTCATGGACTATGCGAGCCGTCACCGGGTGAAAATCTGGGGACGGGCGCGCGTGGTGGAGGACGATGCGGGGCTCATCGCTCGGCTCTTTCCGGCTGGCTACGACGCACGCGTCGAGCAGGCGCTTGTTTTCGAGATAGACGCCTGGGACAGCAATTGCCAGCAGCACATCCCGCAGATGTTCAAGGCTGAGGATGTCGCCGGGACAATCCAGCAGTTCCAGGCGCGCGTGCGCGAGCTCGATACCGAGAATGCGGCGCTGAAGGCGCGCATCAAGGCGCTGGAAACAATCACTCCTAGCGGCGGAATGTAGCAACCACCTCGACGTGAGCAGAGTAGAGGAACTGGTCGATCGGCACGACGCTCGCGATGCGATAGCCGCCATCGATGAGGGCGCGGGCGTCGCGGGCCAGCGTGGCAGGGTTGCAGGACACGGCAATGACGGTGGGCACACGCGATTTGGCCAGCGCCTCGGCCTGCGCCTTGGCGCCGGCACGCGGTGGATCAAAGACGACGGTGTCGAAACCCTCGAGCTCACGCGGCGATAGCGGATCGCGAAAAAGATCGCGCACGCGCATCTCGATGGGCTTGAGGCCCTGGGCGTGGCGGACGGCGTCGCCGAGCGCACCAATGGCGCGGGCATCGCTGTCCATGGCGAGAACACGAGCGCGCCGCGCCAGGGCGAACGTGAAGCTGCCGAGGCCGCAGAAGAGATCGGCGATGCGCTTCGACTTGCCGGCGGCGTCGCGGACATGGGCAATCATGGCGGCTTCGGCATGCTGCACGGCTTGTAGAAAGATACCGGGCGGCGGGGCGAGCGCAACGCCGTCTAAGTCCAGCACGGGGCTGGCACGTTGCACGACCGTCTCGCCATCGATGACGACGCGGGCGAAGCCATGCTCGGCGGCGACCTGCGCGAGGTGCGAGAGTAGCGCGGGCGAGCTGCGAGCGCTGGCTTCGACAGCGACGTCGAGGCCAGCACGCGTGTGCAGCACGGTGATGCGGGATTCACGCGCAGGCAACGCGACCGCGAGTGCGCGCAGCCCCGGAAGCCGGCGAACGATGTCCACTTCCAGGACCGGGCACTCCGCCATTTGAAAGACATCGTGGCTGGCGCGGCGGTGATAGCCGAGCACGATATCGCTGCCAGCGCGATGCGCGGTCAGCACGGCACGGCGGCGCGAGGCTAGAGGGACGTGCACGAGCGCGCCAATATCGGGCTCGAGACCGCGCTGCCGGAATGCCTCGACGACGATCGTTCGCTTCCACTCGGCATAAAGTGACGCGCTCATATGCTGAGCGACGCAGCCGCCGCAGATACCGAAGTGTTTGCAGACAGGTGCGATGCGATCCGGACTTGGCGTGGAAAGGATTTCGGACAGGCCGCCATCCATCATGCGCACGTGCTCGCCTGGAAGGGCGAACGGAACGTAGCGTGGCCCCTCCCCTGTCTCGGCAATGCCGTCGCCTTGGGCACCCAGCGCAACGATGTCGAGGGTTTCGGCGTCAGGCATCGCGGACCGCACCCAACAGGAATTCCTGATTGCCGGAGCCGCCGACAATGGGCGATAGCAGCGTACCCACGACGCGCCAGCCGGATTGCGCGACGAGCCAATCCCGCACATTGGTCAGCGCGCGTTCGCGATCGGCGGCATTGCGCACCACGCCACCCTTACCGATTGCGGCGCGGCCAGCCTCGAACTGCGGCTTGACCAGTGCAACGAGCCAGCAGCCGGGTGCAGCGAGCGCGAGCGCTGCCGGCAGGGCCTTGGTGAGAGAAATGAAGCTCACATCGGCGACGATGGCGCCGACCAGTTCAGGCACATGCTCGCTGGTGAGTGCACGGGCGTCGCATTTGCTGAGATCGACCACGCGTGGGTCGTCAGTCAGACTGGCATGCAGTTGGCCATGGCCCACATCGGCGGCATGAACTCGGCGAGCGCCGCGCTGCAGCAAGACCTGGGTGAAGCCGCCGGTGGAAGCGCCGACATCCACGGCAACACGACCGGATACGTCGAAGGCGAAGTTATCTAATGCAGCCAACAGCTTGAGCGCCCCCCGCGAAACCCAGCCGGCTGCTCCATCCGCAACCGCAATCCTATCGCCGTCGGAAATGCTCATGCCGGGCCGTACTACCGTGACGCCATCGACACTGACCGCACCGCGCAGGATGAGGTCGCGGGCCTGCGAGCGCGTGGTTACAAGGCCACGCGCGACCAGAGCCAAGTCCAGACGTATCGGATTGTCGCCGCTCATCATATAATGGCCAACCGACGCGCATGCGGCGGCTGCAGGGCGGCCAAGCCCTTCACGCCGACGTGAATGAACCGATCCCAAGCCATGCGCCGTTCAAGGGCGCAGGCAACGCGCGAACGTCGACCCATCCGGGCCGCCGCATAGGCGTCGTATCGGCCTGAACAGACACAACTCTACCAGGAATCTTGCTCGCCACAGGAGGCGCATATGAATCGCCGACAGACGTTGAAGGTCGTGGCCGGAGGCATCGCCTTTGCAACCTCTGGCGCAGCCGTGTTGCGGCCGATGGCGGCCGTAGCCCAGCAAAAGGCGCCGGAAGGTCCCTTCAAGCTACCGCCACTCGGGTACGCCTACGAGGCGCTGGAACCGCATATTGATACGGCCACCATGGGATTCCATCACAGGAACCATCACAATGCGTTCATCGTGAACCTCAACGGTCTGGTGGAGAAGTGGCCGGAGATCACCAGCAAATCACCTGCCGAGGTGGTGGCTAACCTCGCCGCCGTTCCCGAGGCGGTGCGCGGACCCGTGCGCAACAACATGGGTGGGCATTGGAACCACACCTTCTTCTGGGAGCTGATGACACCGGGCGGCGCCAAGGCGCCTTCGGCCGAGGTCAAGAGCGCCATCGACGGCGCGTTCGGCGATGTCGACAAGATGAAGGCCGCGGTGAAGCAGCAGGCGGTCGGCCGCTTCGGCTCGGGCTGGGCGTGGCTCGCGGTCGGCAAGGACAAGAAGCTTACCGCCTTCAACACGCCCTACCAGGACACCCCGCACATGGACGCGGGCGCCACGCCCATCCTCGGCATCGATGTGTGGGAGCACGCCTACTATCTCAAGCATCAGTACCGGCGTGGCGACTACGTCGATGCCTGGTGGAACACCGTGAACTGGGACAAGGTGGCCGCCAACTTCAAGAAGGCGATGGCGTAGGCGCGATTTCATTTCGCAAGCGACAGGCCCCGGCAAAATTACCGGGGCCGTCGTGCTTCAAAGCAGGACGCGCCGGAGAATAAAGGCCAGCGCACCGACGGCGGCGACGCCGGCCAACCACAGCGCCACAAACCACACGAGGCGTATCACCCATGTACGCGATGGGCGCGGCGGCTCGTGCACCTGCATCAGTGATAGCCGCTGTGCGGATCGACCTTGCCGCGAAATACCCAGTAAGCATAGGCCGTGTAGGCGAGGATGATCGGGATCAGCACCGACGCACCGATGAGCAGGAAGCGCAGGCTGTTGTCGGGCGCTGCGGCATCCCAGATCGTGACACTCGGCGGCACGATGTAGGGATAAAAGCTGATGCCGAGGCCGATGTAGGAGAGGGCGAACAAGCCCATGGAGGCCAAGAACGGCGTCACTTCCCAGCGGTCGATCAGGCCCTTGAGGAGGACTGCGGCGCAGGCTGCCACCAACAACGGCACTGGCAGCGTGTAGATAACAGCCGGCCAAGCAAACCAGCGCCGCCAGTATTCGGCCTCGAGGAACGGCGTCCACAGGCTGACAATGCCGATCAGCGCCAGCGTGCCGAGCCCAGTCCACCACGCCAACTCGTAGGCGCGCTGCTGCAAACCGCCAGTGGTCTTCATGATGAGCCATGTCGACCCGAGCAGTGCATAGCCGACGACGAGCGCGATGCCGGTCAGGATGCTGAAGGGTGTCAGCCAGTCCCACCAGCCTCCGGCGTAGGCGCGGCCGGATACTGGGATGCCCTGCACAAGTGCGCCAAGCGCGATGCCCTGCGCGATTGCGGCGACGATGGAGCCGCCGGCAAACGCCGTGTCCCATAGGTTGCGTTGGCCGTCGCGCTTGGCGCGCCAGCGGAACTCGAAGGCGACGCCGCGAAAGACGAGCGCCAGCAGCATGACGGTAAGTGGCACGTAGAGTGCCGGCATGATGATCGCATAGGCGAGCGGAAAGACCGCGAACAGGCCGCCCCCGCCGAGCACCAGCCAGGTCTCGTTGCCGTCCCACACCGGCGCGACGGAATTCATCATGGTGTCACGGTCGCCCTCGCTGTGCACTGTGGGGAACAGAATGCCGATGCCGAGATCGAAGCCGTCGAAGATGACATAGGCCAGCACCGAGAAAGCGATGAGGCCGGCCCAGATGAAAGGAAGGTCGAGCGTCATGGCGTGCGCTCCCCATGGCCGTCGCGGCCGAACCTCGCGACCTGAACTGCCGGAGTGATGCCGGCCGCGCGCACGGGCCCCTCCTGCCCCTCCCCGTCATCGGCAATAACCGGCGGACGCGACATCAAGCGCAGGATGTAGACTGTGCCGGCGCCGAACACGGCGAAATAGACGACGATGAACATGAGAAGCGATGCGCCAACCGCAGGTGCGTCGATGCGCGAAACGGACTCGGATGTTCTGAGCAGCCCGTAGACCGTAAAGGGTTGGCGACCGACCTCAGTGGTGATCCAGCCGGCGAGCACAGCGATGAAACCGGCAGGCCCCATCGCCACGGCCAACCAAAGGAAGGCGCGCGCATCGTAGAGACGGCCGCGCAGGCGCAGCCACAAGCTCCATACGCCCAGCGCCACCATCAGCACGCCGAGGCCGACCATGATCCTGAAGCTCCAGAACACGATAGCCGAGTTCGGACGGTCGGACTTGGGCCAGGCTTTGAGACCCTTGACCTCGCCGTCCCAGTCATGGGTGAGGATAAAGCTGCCCAACCGCGGCACCTCGAGCGCATAGCGCGTGGTCTCGGCTTCCATGTCGGGCAAGCCGAACAGGATGAGAGGCTGACCGCGGCGCGACTCGAAGTGGCCTTCCATGGCCGCGATCTTTGCCGGCTGATGCTCGAGCGTATTGAGGCCATGCAGGTCGCCGGCCACGATCTGCAGCGGCGCCACCAGCGCTGCCATCCACATGGCCATCGACAGCATGATGCGCGCCGTCTCCTCGCGCGCACTACGGAGGAGATGCCAGGCGCCCACCGCGCCGACGACGAACGCCGTAGTCAGGTACGCCGCCAACACCATGTGCACGAGGCGGTAGGGGAACGACGGATTGAAGACGACGGTCCACCAGTCGACCGCCACGAACTGGCCGGCCTGGTTGACGGCATGTCCGGCCGGCGTCTGCATCCAGCTGTTGGCGGAAAGGATCCAGAATGCCGATAGCAAGGTTCCGAACGCCACCATGAGCGTGGCGAAGAAGTGCAGGCCACGGCCGACGCGGTTCATGCCGAAAAGCATGATGCCGAGGAAGCCGGCCTCGAGAAAGAAGGCCGACAGCACCTCGTAGCCGAGCAAGGGGCCGAGCACAGGACCGGTCTTGTCGGAGAATACGCTCCAGTTGGTGCCGAACTGATAGCTCATGACGATGCCCGACACGACGCCCATGCCAAACGTCAGGGCAAAAATCACCTTCCAGTAGTTGAAGGCAGCCAAGTAGGCGGCGCGGCCAGTCGCCAGCCACAGGGCCTCGAGCACCGCTAGATAGCTGGCCAGCCCGATGGTGAAGGCCGGAAAGATGATGTGGAAGGAAACCGTGAAGGCGAACTGCAGGCGCGCCAGTAGCAGCGCATCGGAGGCATCGAGCCAGGACATGGATTCGCCTCGCCGGTGGCCGTATCGCCTGAGTCCCTAACTACTAATGTAGTGTCGGCACGGCGCCGGCGAAACCCGATTGAATGGCGCGGACGCCAAAACAAGAGGCCCCGGCTGGGGAGCCGGGGCCTGAGAAATCCTGCTGCCGGGAATGGGGGAAAGGGGACGGCACAGGACATTCCGAATGCGGATTATCTAGCCGTGCGGCCCGGCACCCGTCCATGACCAAATCAAGGCAGCAGAGTTATCCACAGCGGCCTGTGGATAATGTGGGACGGCGGTCAGCGGAGTTTCAAGAGGCTGTCGTACTGGTCTTCCAGGCGATGGCATAACCGTTCGCCTGCATGTGCTCGATGACATCCACTGCGGATCTGGCCGTCTCGATCCGCAAATCATAGTATCCATCGCCTCAGTGGCTTGGATTGGACATGCGAACAAATTGGCAGTCATACTCGATTATCCGGTCTTTCTTATCGCGTGAAATGACATAGAAGCCGAACGGCTCAAAACCATTCTCTCGCGCAAAGTCGAGGATTTGCCAATGTGATGGGGTCCCGTCATAAATGGACTGAACGGACATCTCGATCATCAGGGATTGGACTTGAGCGATGCGTTCGCCGGCACCTAACAGGACGTCGAGGTCGCTTCCCTGCGTATCCGTCTTGAGCAGAAGCGGGATGTCGCTGGCCACGTTCATCTCGGCCATGATGCTATCCAGACGCCGGACCTTAACGCGCTCCGAACGATCCAGGTGAAACTTGAAATCGGTTTTTCCGGACGGCGCGAACAGCGAACTGAGCGTCCTACCGCCCACATTCATCATCTGCTCGCGCTCTTCTTTACCTATCGCGCATTGTATCGCCTTCCAGCCACCGTCACGTTCGGCGGTTTTGGCAAGACCCGCGTAAATGTCAGACACGGGCTCGAATGAAAGTATTGGCCCTCGGTACCCCGCGCGCCTGCAATGGCGTCCGAAGCCGCCTTCATGAGCGCCACAGTCAATTATTAGTTGCGGTGTGTGGCAGCGCAGAAGTCGTCGCAAGTTTGCGAGGGGAGAAGCGGCACGTTTCACTTTTTGTAGGTCCCATCCAAATAGGCTGGCAGCCGATTGGCAGGCTCTGAGACCAAGGGATGCCATTAGTGCTTCCCCTTTCGCGCTCTAAATCCTGACGCGATCACTCTGGTGTGCAACGCCTTGCGGAGCGGGCGCCTCAGAGCCCCGCGCGCGAGATACTTCAAGGCCGTGTGGTCCATCAATGCCCGAACCTTCTTCTCGGTGCGCAGCGGGAACCGCATGCTTTGACGACATCGTTATTGCCGATCAACCGGCCAATGCCGAGCGCCGCGCGCACGGCAGGTCGCGATCAACCCACGTATTTCCAATACGTGTCCTTCTTGACGACATAGCCGTCGCGGAATTCCCACAGGTCGCAGCCGAGATACTCGAATGGCGCCCCACCCTTGGGTGTGCCGCGCACCACCCATTCGGAGATGGCCTTGGACTGGCCACAGATCCAGTGCCGCATCTCTTCCCAGCGCATGTCGGGAATCTGCTGAAAGCGCGTGCGCAGCACCTCGCCGATCTCGGCCTTGCCGACGCAGCGCCGTCCTTCCGGCGCATGCGGGCCGCGCGCCATCAGCCATTCGCAGTCGTCGACAAAGTGGGAGAGGATGGCGTCGACGTCCTGTCGGTTGAAGCCGTCCTGGATGTCGTCGAGCAGGCGGATGGTCACTTCCCGCTTCATGGCCCAGCCTCCATCGCGTGCGCAGATTTAAGCGATCTCGTTGGCTGAGACCGTACGGCCGAGCGCCGCCAGCACCGTGGCAACGATCCCGGCGGCGTTGAGGCCGGCGCGCTCGTACATCTTCTCGGGCTTGTCGTGGTCGATGAAGCTGTCGGGCAGCACCATCGGGCGCACCTTGAGACCCCGCTCCAGGAGACCCGACTGCGCCAGGTCGTGCAGCACATGACTGCCGAAACCACCGATGGAGCCTTCCTCGATGGTGATCAGCACCTCGTGATTGCGGGCGAGGCGATGCAGTAGGTCGCGATCGAGCGGCTTGGCGAAACGCGCGTCGGCCACCGTGGTAGGCAAGCCGAAGGCGGCAAGCTGGTCGGCTGCCTTCAGGCTCTCCGCAAGCCGGGTCCCGAGCGACAGGATGGCGACGGCCGAGCCTTCGCGCAGGATGCGGCCCTTGCCGATCTCGAGCGGCACGCCCTCAGCGGGCAATTCGACGCCGATGCCCTCGCCGCGCGGATAACGGAAGGCGCTCGGGCAGTCGTCGATGGCAGCAGCGGTCGCCACCATGTGCACGAGCTCGGCTTCGTCGGCGGCGGCCATGAGGACAAAGCCAGGCAAGCAGCCGAGATAGGCCAGATCGAAGGAGCCCGCATGCGTCGGTCCATCGGCGCCGACGAGGCCGGCACGATCGAGCGCGAAGCGCACGGGCAGACGCTGGATGGCAACGTCGTGCACAACCTGATCGTAGGCGCGCTGCAGGAATGTCGAGTAGATGGTGGCGAACGGCTTGTAGCCCTCGGTCGCCAGCCCAGCCGCGAACGTCACGCCGTGTTGCTCGGCGATGCCGACGTCGAAGGTACGCTCGGGAAACTCCTTGCCGAACAGATCGAGGCCCGTGCCCGACGGCATGGCCGCCGTGACGGCTACGATCTTTGGATCCTTGCGCGCCTCTTTGATCAGGCTTTCCGCAAACACCTTGGTGTAGGACGGCGCGTTCGGCTTGGGCTTTACCTGCGCGCCAGTGATGACGTTGAACTTGTTGACGCCGTGGTATTTGTCGTCGGACGCCTCGGCCGGCGGGTAGCCCTTGCCCTTCTTGGTCACGACATGCACGAGGATGGGGCCCTGACGCGCGTCACGCACATTCTTCAGGACCGGCAGCAGAATATTGAGGTCGTGCCCATCGATGGGACCGACATAATAAAAGCCCATCTCCTCGAACAGCGTGCCGCCGGTCCAGTACGTGCGCGTCATCTCCTCGGCAAGTGCGGCGCGGCGCTCCCAGTATTTTGGCAGGCTCTTGGCAAGCTGCTTCAGGATATCTCGCAGGTGCAGATAGGTGCCGCTGGAGGAAATGCGGGCGAGATAGCTTGACAGCGCGCCGACCGGCGGGGCGATCGACATGTCGTTGTCGTTGAGGACGACGATCAGGCGCTCGTTGCGCGCGCCCGCGTTGTTCATGGCCTCATAGGCCATGCCGGCGCTCATGGCTCCATCGCCGATCACGCAGACGACGTTGTTGGTTCCGCCGGACAGATCGCGCGCCACAGCCATGCCGAGGCCGGCGGAGATCGACGTGGACGAATGCGCCGCGCCGAACGCGTCGTATTCGCTTTCCACGCGCCGGGTGAAGCCGGAGAGCCCGCCGCCCTGGCGCAGCGTACGGATGCGGTCGCGGCGACCGGTGAGGATCTTGTGAGGATAGGCCTGATGGCCGACGTCCCAGATCACGCGGTCATGTGGCGTGTCGAACACCCAGTGCAGGGCTACCGTCAGCTCGACCACACCGAGGCCGGCACCCAGATGTCCGCCCGTGACCGACACCGCATCTATGGTTTCCTGGCGCAACTCGGCGGCAACTTGCGGCAAATCCTTCTCGGTAAGCGCGCGCAGGTCAGCGGGGAGGCTGATCCTGTCCAGGAGAGGTGTCTTGCTTGGAGTGTTGGGCATTGCAGTTCCAGGCTCTGGGTCGAAGCTCGGGATGCTTGATACCATCCCAGCAGCCGTAACGGCAGCCCCGACCTGCGAAGGAAGGAAACCCTATACTAAGCCTGCGAAGGGAAAGGGCGAGATCGCCAAAGGTCGCAATGTATGGCCCAGGGCATAGCTGCGCGCCGGGCGAAGCGATGGGCTGCCCTTAACCGCCGGGGTTGCTCGGTACTCCGCGTACCTCCGGCCTTGTGCTCCGCGCCTCCGGCGATCTTGGTTGCGCGCCTCCGGCGCGACGCTCAGGTCGGCGGGGGCAGGAAAATGCAGATCACGCGCATCTGTCCGCTACTTTGCGGGCGCATGCAGACGTGCATCCTGTGGTCCTTGGACTCGCGTCTCGGTAAATCGGACGGGACGATCGCGGAACCGTGCCTGGAGGTCACGATGAGATCGCCTGCAGACTGGTTGGGAAGGGCGGCAAGCCCGGCGTAGATCGAGCTCCGCACGACCTCCGCTTTCTCCACTGGAGCACAGTCGAGACCTGAGCAGCACTCGAACGGATACCAATCATGCGCCACGGCTGGCGTTGCGAACATCAATGAGAGGAAAAGTATGATTCTGAGCAACATGCTGCGCCTCGTGCGTTCAGCAGTTCACCGTGTTTCACCCCCCATCCAGGTGCATTTGTTGTGACATCAGGTTATCCCGGCGACCTGGGCCGGGGATAACTCGCTGCTGCTCAAGGTGCAGGCAGCCGTCCGCATTGTCCCGCGATTCGCTGGACCTATGTGTCAGTTTCGTGCTTTGCAATAGGCATTTACCGGTGAATTTCTCGGCAAATTGCCTGGCAAAGGCGCCGCGGATGTCGAAAGCCAGATAACCGTGTCTGGCCCGCATCAAACGCCCATCGCCGGAGAAGCGTTCCCGCCGCTACTGCTGCGGCTCCAGCGGCCCGGTGCCGGTCGGCTGGCCGTCGCTGCCGAACGTAAGTTTCTCGACCTTGGCCTCGGCCTGTCGCAGCAAGCGATCGCAGTGCTCTTTCAGAGCTTCACCGCGCTCATAGATGTTGATCAACTCCTCGAGCTCCACATCGCCGCGCTCCAGCCGGCCGACGATGCTCTCGAGCTCCTTCAAGGCCCGCTCGAAGCTCATCTGCTTGATATCGCCGTGATTGGCGGGCGGCTTCGCCGTCTGCATGCCAACGTCTCCTGAATTACATACGGCCAGGGCTCAACTGCCCGCATCCATCAAGCTCTTGACGTGCACCGCAGTGGAGCGCGCCAATGCCGCCAAGTTGTACCCGCCCTCCAGCATGGACACCACGCGTCCGCCAGCCTGCTTGCGCGCGACCTCTACGATCTGGTCCGTGGCCCATGCGAAGTCAGCTTCGACGAGTCGCAGGTTGGCCAACGGGTCGTCCTGATGTGCATCGAACCCGGCCGAAATGAGGATCAGGTCCGGATGGAAGCTCATCAGATTGGCGAGTATGCGCGATTCAAACGCCTCACGGAACGGGTCGCCGCCGTCGCCTGGCCTGAGCGGCGCATTGAAGATATTGCCGACGCCGCTCTCGGAGACCGCGCCGGTACCGGGATAAAGCGGCATCTGGTGCGTGGAGGCGAAGAACAGGTCCTTGTCCTCCCAGAAAATGTCCTGCGTGCCGTTGCCGTGGTGCACGTCGAAGTCGACGACGGCGATGCGGTCGGCGCCATGCTTCTTGCGCGCATAGAGGCCGGCGATGGCGACGTTGCTGAAAATGCAGAACCCCATGGCGCGCGCGGTCTCGGCGTGATGCCCGCACGGCCGCACCTGGCAGAAGGCGTTCTGCACCTTGCCGGTCATGACCTCGTCTACCGCCATGAGCCCGGCACCGACGGCGCGCAGCGCAGGCTCCCAGGAGGTAGCCGACAGCACCGTGTCGGGATCGAGCCGCACGGACTCCTCGCCGGCAGCCGGCCGCACGGCCTTGACGGCGTCGATGTACTGCTGCGGGTGAGCAAGCGCGATCCACTGCTCCACGTCGTCGCGCAGCGGCGCTTCGGCACGCTGCAGAGCGCCGAACATCTCGTGCGACATGACCTTGTCAATGGCACGCATGCGGTCGGGCCGCTCAGGATGTCCGGGTCCCGTGTCGTGCGCGACAAATGAGGGATGGGTGATCAGCAACGTGGTCATGAGTACGGCGTTTCCTTCGGGATGCGGCGTCCCTTCTTCCCCCACTCTAGACGAGATCAGGCGGGGCGGAAGCCAATGTGCGCCGGTTATCATTGACCGGCAGGCGGTAGGACCCCAATGATGGCCGCAACCATCATCCAATTTTTGGGAGGTCACCGCCCATGCGCCAGTCTCACGTCTTCGCCTCGGTCTTCGCGGCCGGCATTGCTGTTCTGAACGCCACGCCGGCGCTGACCGAGGCAACGCAATTGCGCGCAGCCAAGCAGTACGGGCTCGGCTACGTCCAGCTCATGATCATGGAGGACATGAAGCTGGTGGAGAAGGGGGCCAAGGCCGCCGGCCTCGGCGACATCGAGGTGACGTGGAACACTTTCCGCTCCTCCGACGTGATGAACGATGCGCTGCTCTCGGGCAACGTGGACTTCGTCTCGCTCGGCATCGCCGGCATGATGACCATCTGGGACCGCACCAAGGGCTCCGTCGATGTCAGGGGCGCCACCGGCTTTAACTCCATGCCCATCGCGCTCAACGTGCGCAATCCGGACGTCAAGAGCCTCAAGGACTTCGGCGACAAGGATCGCATCGCCATGCCGGCGGTCGGCGTGTCCAATCAGGCGATTCTGCTGCGCATGGGAGCGGAAAAGGAGTTCGGCCAGGGACAGCACAACAAGCTCGATCACCTGACCATCACCATGTCGCATCCCGACGCGACCATCGCCATGCTCACCGCACAGAAGGATGTGACGGCCAACTTCTCCTCGGTGCCCTTCCAGTACCGCCAGCAGAAGGAGCCGGGCATCCGCCAGCTCATGACCTCGACCGATATCGTGGGCGCACCCATCCCCTTCAACATCCTTGCCGCGACGACGAAGTTCCGGACTGAGAACCCGAAGCTCTACGGTGCCTTCCTGGCAGCGCTCAAGGAAGCGACCGAGATGGTCAACAAGGACAGGAAGTGGGCGGCGGAAGCCTACTTGCGCATCTCGAAGGACAAGATGCCGCTCGAGGAGCTGATGGAGATCATGAACCGCCCCGACATCGTGTTCACGACCAAGCTGACCGGCGCCGATCCGATGGTCCTGTTCATGGCGCGCACCGGCAACTTCAAGAACAAGCCGGCGAGCGCAAAGGAGCTGCTGTTCCCCGAGGCGGAGATGTAAGAGCGTTGCGGAGCGTGACGCACCACCGCGCACAACATAACCGCCGCCGACGAACGCGGAGATGTGAGCCAAGTGTAGCTCAGCGAATGCAGCCGCCTTGTGCGCGCCGAAATTGCTTCGCATCATATTCAGCAGCGGCCCTGCAACCGCAGCAGCCGCTGCATGCAAGATTCAAATACTCACTTCCCCTTTACTCGACAAATTGATTGCGGAGGGTCGAATGACAGTTCCTTTCAAAGGCATTTTGGCCGTGCTCTCCATCCTCACGGTAGCGGCGAGCGGACCAACGGTTGCCGCCGACGGCACAACGTTCGGTGACAAGCCGACCTACCAGAGCGGCGCCCAATCCGAATATGCCCCCAGTGGGGACAAGAAAGCCTTCACCATCACCTTCGGCGACCTGGAAGTCGCCATCGACACCGGCAAGCTGCCCGAAAAGGCTGCCAAGCGCGCACGCTCGCCGGCAACCGCCGTGCCAGTCGCCACGCGCGTGTTCTCAGCCGTCATCCCGGTCAAGGGCGGCAAGTCCATCAAGACATCGTTCTTTGTGAGCGGGTATGTCGTTACGACCGAAGGCTCGCAGGGTACGCTGCTGTTCAGCGTCAATGGGCAGAACACGCTGACCAAGTTCGCAGCGAAGTTGGATCAATCGTTCGTGAAACGGCTGGACTTCAAGGCCAAGTCCGGGTCCGAGATCCGGATGACCGTTTTCCTGCTCGCGGAGCGTGATGCGCAATACCCGAACGCTGCGGCATATCTCAACGTGTCTTCCATCGACACCGACGCCGCGCTGGCCAAGCAGAGGGTCGCTGGCAAAGCCGGGAAGTAGATGTTTCTCTAGGCGAGCTTCGAGCAAGCGCCTGCCCCTCACCCCAAACTCTCTCATCCGTACCAGCGTCGCGCTTGCAGGGCGACGCATGCGGGGTGCGATGCGGTCGCTTCCGCACCCAAGCACTCCGCCAAGACGACGGGATCCTGCTGTGCCTCACGCCCTCCGGGCATAGTCGAGCCCGCTTGGTGAGACCGGCGCTCAAGCCGCCTGGCGCTTGGGGCGCAGGATGTCCCAGGCGATGTTGATCTGCTTCATGCGCTCCTCGCGCGCGCGGCGGTCGGCCTCGTCGCGGGCAAGGTCGGGGTGCCAGGTCTGGCGCATGGCGTCGACAATCTTCTTGATCACCTTCTCGCTGGCCTCGGCGTTGACGCCGAGCACGGCGAGCGCCTCCTCCCGGGTGGTCGGCACAGGATGACCGAGACGCTCCGCCAGCGAAACGGGGGCTGCCGGCCCAGCAACCGCAGCCGTTTCCTTCGCGCCTTGAACGATGCGCCGGATGCGCTCCAAGTCGGTGAGGGCCTGCACGGCGCACTGGCGCAGCTTGGCCCAATCCTCGGCGACGTAGGCATTGGCGAGATCGGGAGCGCGTAACGTCGCGTCGATGGCGGCCAGCTCATCGGCGACTACGTCGCGCAAGGGATTGGTGTCCGGCATCTGGCCCACGAGAGCTTTGACGTGGACGTAGAAGTCGTCCGCGTTGCGCATCAGGTCCTCGACGGCCGACCGCTCCGGCGCCGGGGCAGTGATGCCGCCGAGGTTCGGCCAGATCGGCTCCTTGTCCGATAGGTTCGATATCGTTTCGGCCGTATCGCCGGCGGGTGCTGGGCGCAGAAGGCGCCATGCGACGAAAGCAAGCGGGAGAACCAGCAGAGCCGCGAATACGGGGGCGAAGATTGGTGCGTGCCGATGAACTGACGCAATGAGCGTACCGACAACGCCTCGATCGAGACCGACGTCCTCACGCGCCAGAGGTGTGGGCACGGGCTGGTTGTTTTTGTCGTCAATCTTGGCGCTGGTCCGCCAATCGCCACCGGGCTTCAACGGCTCGGCGGATTTCGCAGCTTCGACAGGCTTCGGGCTCTCGATGACCTTGGTAGTCTCGACAGACTTCTGGGCTTTCGGGGGCTCCGAGGATTTTGCCGCCTCCACCGGCTTCTGAGCCTCTATTGGCTTTGGGGCCTCCGCAAGTTTCTGCACCTCCGACTTCGCGCCCGACGCTGTCTGCTGCTCGGCCAGCACGCGAGGAGCAACTGACGCACGCGGCTGGGCGTCGGCGGCTGTTGCTTCCGGCGAGCGCTGAACAGGCGGAGGAGTTTTCGCCGGCGCGGCGTTGTTGTTGGACGTGGAGAGCGGCGGACGTTCCTCGCCGCCGAAGCGGAACGGAGGTGGCGACTTCTCGCCGCCCGCCATCTCCTGACGTGATAGCACTTGCGGGCGCATCTCCGGACCTACCTGGCGCGGCGGCTCCTCCAGACGGAAGGGCGGCGGTCCAGCGATGATGCGGGCACCGAGTTGCATCAGCGGGGCGAAACCGGCCGGCAGGACAGTCACCGACCTGTCGCGCGGCTGATAGGAGGAATCGCAGTCACCCCAGGCCGGAAAGCCTTCGAGGCGCTGGCCGGGACCGCGCCACGGCGGGCCGAAACAAGGACGCTTGCGCTCGCTGAAACGATCCGCTCCGAATCTCAAGTGCAGCCGGTCGTTCTCAACCCAGAGCTGGCGCCGGCGCATGCCCGGCGCGGCAGCGAACACCGACAGCCACGGCACACGGCCGCCGTCGCACTCCACATCGAAACGGTGCAGCTGCCAGGTGCGGCATTGGGACGGGTTGTTGGACGAGCAGATGTCGAAGGCTTCCTGATCGCGCCGACCGAGGATCGCGTAGCTGCGCTCCTGCGACGGCTCGACGAACAACCGGTCGCCGCTCGCGGCGCACGTGAACGGCATGCTGAGCCGTTCCTGCGCGAACGCATCGCTCGCAAAGGCGCACGCCAGGATGACACCGGCGCCAAGCCCGCAGATGCGCCGCACGATGTTGCCCGAGAGCAGCTTCACCAACCCCCGCCTCCCCATGACCGTTCGCGGCCACGCGGCACATGCCTCAAGGAGAATCCGCCGCAATGCTCGGCGGCGAGATTGGCAGCTTTATGACCGCGAAGCGCGAGTTCCCCACACATTTAAGTCTTCACGCTGCCGAAGAGGCGGCGGAATGGCCATGTGAGCGCGCGCCAGAACGATACGAGCAGGTTCCAACTCGTGAGAACCATATTCCACAGCGACAAGACGGCCTGCACAGGCACGCTCGCAACCGCAACCAGCGGCACGAACACCAGCAGCATAATTCCACCGCGAACGGCCCACGCCCCGATATACGCAAACCGGCTGGCGTAGTCCTGGCGCTGTTCGGCGGGCCACAAGCGCTGCCACCAGCCCCGCGCCACCGGCAGCCCGAACAGGCCGAGCACGAGCGAGCCGATGTAGGCGAACTGAAGGAGCGACGGCACGCCCGGGATAATGCGGTCATCGAGCTCGCGCTGGCGCTCCGCGCTCGGCAGGCTCGCTTCAATGCCGCTGGTGAGGACTTTGCCGGCGAGTTCCGAGACGACATCAGCGAAGATGTCGGCGATCGGACTGGTGGCGGGTGCCGGACCGAGATCGGGCGCCGGCCGAATATCGAGCCTCGTGCGCAGCGCGCCCTGGGGCGTGGCGGTGACGGCCATGCGGCCGCCCGAGCCGCCCAGCGCATCGAGGAAATCGGCGAGATTGGCGCGCTGCAAGGCCGCGTCGAGCCCCCTTACCTCCACACGCTGCCACAGCCAGTTGCGTGCACCTGGCTGACGGGCCGCTGACGATTTGAAAATAATGAGGTTGACGTCGGCAGCCTCGGCGGCGGCGGTGAGATCGCGCAGGAGCAGGCTGCGCTCCGGACCGCTCGCCGGCTTGAAGTAAAGCAGCTCGCCGTCGACACGCCCGGTCACGAGCGCGGTCTGACCGCGAATATTACCAAGCGCGTGACGCAAGCGGTCGGGATCGATGGCGTCGGTCAGCGCGCGGCCGGTGCTGACTTCGAGACGCGGAACGCTGGCGAGCGCGCCAGGGGCGCCCGGCTCCAGCGCAATGACGCGGATGTTGGCCTTGTTGAGCGGGCGCGCGAGCTGGAACATGGCCTCGTCGAACAGACGGCGCTCACCCAATTCCACGACGAGGTTCGGACGCACCTCGGCAAACAGGCGCTCGCCCGCCGCCTCCTGCCGGCGCAACAGCTTGTAGGCCTTCTGGTCAATCAGGACGTGCAGGTCGGCGCCCTTGGGCAGGTCCTTCAGCAGCGCACGATGGCGAAAGGCGGTGTCCTCGGTGAGATACAGCGCGAGCTTGCTCTCGGCGCCAGCGGCATCCGGCACAAGAATGGACAGCGCGCGGCGCATCTCCTCGGGCGAGGCGACCGTGATGGTCTCGCCCGTACGGTTGACGAAGCGCCAGTGCCCTTCCGGCGTGGCCGCTGCGGCGAGTGCATGGCCGTCCGGCTTGTGTGGCAGGGCCTTGATGTGGGCGGCGACGTTGTCGAGCGAGCCGGCGCCATGGCGAACGGCGCGGCTGCCGGCGTGCTCGGCGGCGCCGATGATTTTGCTCAGCCAGTTAGCGTTTGCGGGGGCGGCGAGCAGCAGGGCAAGCAAGAGACCGGACATGATGGACTTGGGATGCATGGCGCCGCCTCGCCTGATAGATCCGATTGAGAGGCTCGAAAACTGATACAGCCAGCGCCTCGCGTCGGACACTGCGCTATTATCTCAAGTCTCGGGCGGAAGTTCGACCTCTGCGCAAGGCCGGACCAGGGCACGCCCGTGACGCAATTCAACGCGATGGTCCCATCGCAAATCGGATCCGGGGCACGAGCATGAAGCACCACTTTGTCGTCGCCGCAGCCGCGCTCTTGCTGGGCGCTGGTCCGACACTTGCGGCAAGTTCCGACGTCGAGTCGGCCGTCAAATCGCTCGCGCAGATTGAGGCTGATCCATCCCAGTTGCAGAGCTACTGCAGGATCATCAAGGACATGGATGCAGCCGGCGACAACGAGGCGAAGTTCGATGCCCTGGAGAAGCAATTGAAGGACCTGTTGCGGTCCTTCGGCCCACAGTTCGAGCAGGTGATCGGACTTTCCGAGGATACTCCGTCGGACTCGCCGGACGGTCAGGCCCTCGAGGAAGCGTTCCGCAAGCTCGACGACAAGTGCGGCAAGTGACGTGGAGCCTAGCCAGCCAGAGTTCAGCGCAACTTGGTGAAATCGGGCGGACGTTTTTCGAAGAAGGCGGCGAAGGCTTCCTGCGCCTCCGCGCTTTTCATGCGCGCGCGGAACACCTCGGCTTCCTCCTCGAGCTTGGCCGAGATGGCGGCGGGATCGCCGCGCATCAGCCGGCGTGCAGCCATCAGCGCGTCGCGCGGCTTGGCGGCGAGACGCTTGGCTGCCTGCAGCGCCGTCGCCTCTAACTCCGCTGCCGGCACGACGGCGTTGATGATGCCGGCCTCCCGCGCCCGATCCGCGCCGAACGGCTCGCCGAGGCAAAGCAGCTCGAAAGCGCGCGCGTGCCCCATGCGCAGCACGGACGTGAGACTGGAGGCGGCCTCCGGCACCAGGCCCAAGTCGAGGAACGGCGTGCGCAGGCTGGCCGTGGGGCTTGCGTAGACGAGATCGCAGTGAAACAGCATGGTAGTGCCGACGCCAATGGCGAGACCGTCGACGGCGGCGATCATCGGCTTCGTCACGCGCGGCAGGCGGCGGATGAAGCTGAGCGACGGCGTCGGGATGCCATCCGGACCTGCGCCAGAGCGGCGGATGAAATCGTTGATGTCGTTGCCGGCGCTGAACGATCCGCCCGAGCCGATGAAGACGTGCACGGCGATCTCAGGGGACGTTTCGCCCTTGTCGAGCGCGGCCGACATGGCGTCATACATGGCGCCCGTGAAGGCGTTCTTCTTCGCCGCCCGCATGAAGCGGATGACCTGGATGCCGTCGCGGAGCGAGATCTCGACGTCGTCGGTCATAGGAAGCTACCCCGCCAAATCCAGCGCCAGCGTCGCCTCCGCGCCGGTGGTGATGGTGTCCTTGAGGCCGGGAGCCTGGGTGGCGAGGTTCTCCGCGAAGAAGCGCGCCACGGCGATCTGAGTTGCAGCGGAACCGGATGCACCATTGCGGGCGGCGGCCAGCGCGGCACGCGCCAGATAGGTGCCGCCGGCCGCAAGACCGAACAGGCGCAGATAGGGTTGCGCACCGGCGAGTGCCGCCTCGGGTGACTTCTGCAACGCGCCGCCCATCCAACGCGAGGCCTCGGCGAGTGCATCGACCGCAGCGGCAAGCCGCTCGCCCATGCGGCCGAACTCGGGACGGTTGGAGGCGCGCACCTCCTCGGCCGTCTTCTTCAACTCGCCGATGTAGGCGGTGACGACGGCGCCGCCTTCGAGCGGCAGCTTGCGCGTGGCAAGGTCGATGGCCTGGATGCCGTTGGTGCCCTCGTAGATCGGCAGGATGCGCGCATCGCGATAGTGCTGCGCGGCGCCGGTCTCCTCGATGAAGCCCATGCCGCCGTGGATCTGAAGACCGATGGAGGCCACCTCGCAGCCGACATCGGTGGAAAATGCTTTGGCGACGGGGGTCAGCAGTGCGGCGCGGGCGGCGGCAGCCGATCTCGCACTCGCATCCTTGGCGCTGTGCGCGATGTCGAGCTCACGCGCGGTGGCGTAGCAGATGGCGCGCACGGCCTGGGTCAGCGCCTTCATGGTCATCAGATTGCGGCGCACGTCGGGATGCTCGACGATGGGGCTCATGCTGCCGGCACTGCCTCTGGCGGAGCGCCCCTGGGTGCGCTCGTTGGCGTAGGCAAGCGCGCGCTGCGTGGCCCGCTCGGCCACCGCCACGCCCTGGATGCCGACGGCGAGGCGAGCCTCATTCATCATGATGAACATGGTGTTGAGGCCGCGGTTCTCCTCCCCGATGAGGTATCCAATGGCGCCGTCCTTCTCGCCGTACTTGAGGACGGCGGTCGGGCTCGCATGAATGCCGAGCTTGTGCTCGAGGCTGGCGCAGACGACATCGTTGCGGGCACCGAGGCTGCCGTCAGCATTGACGAGATACTTCGGGACAAGAAAGAGCGAGATGCCGCGCGTGCCGGGCGGCGCATCGGGCAACCGCGCGAGCACGGTGTGGATGATGTTGTCGGTCAGCTCGTGCTCGCCGTAGGTGATGAAAATCTTGGTGCCGAAGATGCGATAGGTGCCGTCGGGCTGCGGGACCGCGCGAGTGGTGAGCGCGCCGACATCGGAGCCGGCATGCGGCTCGGTGAGGTTCATGGTGCCGGCCCATTCACCCGACACCATCTTCGGCAGGTAGGTGCGCTTGAGCTCCTCGGAACCATGCGCGGCGATGGCGTCGATGGCCCCCTGCGTCAGCAGCGGGCAGAGCGAGAAGGAGAGGTTGGCGGCGCTCCAGATTTCCATGGCGGCAAGCGCCACGACCTCGGGCAGGCCTTGGCCACCGAACGCCTCGGGCGCAGGCAGCGCCGCCCAGCCACCGGTGATGAAGCGGTCGTAGGCGTCCTTCCAGCCGTCCGGCGTCACAACCTTGCCGTCCACAAGCCGCGAGCCGGCGCGGTCGCCCGGCACGCTCAACGGATCGAGCACCTCGGTGGCGAACTTGCCAGCCTCCTCGATGATGGCGCGCACGGTGTCCTTGTCGACGGTGACCGTGCCGTCCGCGATCAGCGCATCGAGCCCGGCGGCTGCTTCGAGCGCGACCATGATGTCGTCCACTGGAGCCTGGTAGGTCATGCGAAAGCTCGCCTCGCGCTGCTTGAGTGCCCCTCGGAAGTCGGCGGCAGATTAGGCCGAAAGCCGGCGGGCCGGAAGGTAGCACGCCAGTACGCAGATGGGTTCCCGCCCGACACGCCGGCTAGAACACCAGCGCGTCGAGCTTGGCCTCTATCGCGCACGCACAAGCCTCATACTGCTGCGCGTCGCGGCCGATTGGATCATCGACGAGAGCTTCTCTCACCTTGGAGGGGTTGACACCCTTCGCGTGCAGGACATGAGGGACGGCCCCGTCCATGGCCACGATATAGGCGAAGCTATGAATATCGACATCGCCGATCGAGGTCGTCTTGTGGGCGCCGATGTCGATACCGCGACGACGCATCGCGGCCGCAGCCTCGTACGCGGCACCTTGTCCTGCCGAGAGCACGGAAATTCCGGCGCTTTGAATTTTGCAGCCAGACCACCGCCGCTGGGCGAGCGCCGCCGCCATCGGGCTTCTACAGGTGTTTCCTTGGCACACAAACAACAGTGACAGCGACCTATTCATGCCATGATCACGCCTGCAGGATATGCGCGGCCACCAATCTACTCCTCGCCGCCGCCGCCGCGCGTGCGCAGCGTCTCGGCATCGTAGTTCTCGCCGATCGACATGGCGCAGATGCGCGAGAGGTGGGTGTAGGGCAGGCCGGTCTCCCTGGCCCACGCGTTCATCTGGTCCTGGATCCTGCGCTGGTCCTTCTTGGAGGTGGCACCCGAGATGTCGAGGCCGGCATCGCGCAGACAGGCCATCATGTCGTTCGATGTGACGTAAACGTCCTTGCCGATGAAGCGCAGGAAGTACTGCCCTGTCATGCCGCCGAGCCGCGCGCCGCGTTTGGCCAGCACTTCCAGCAGCCCGACCTGATCATCCGCCGGCCAGCGCTCGAGGAACTTGCCAAAGCTGCCATGTTCCTTGGTGATGTCGACGATGAACTGGGCATTCTCCCGCACGGCTTTGATCTTCTGCGGGTTGCGCACAATGCGCTTGTCGCCGAGCAACCCATCCCAAAACTCATCCGGCTGGAAGGTGAGCCGTTTCGGGTCGAAGCCGAGGAACGCGGCCTCGAAACCCGGCCACTTCTTCTCGATCACGCTCCAGACGAAGCCGGCGGAGAATATGCGCTTGGCCATCTCCGCCAGCACCCGGTCGTCCGTCACGTGTGCCAGAGTCTTCTGAGGCGGCACCTTGGGCAGCAGAGAAGCGAGTGCGGATTCCCCGCCTTTGCGTTTTGCGGCGCGGGCGCGAATGGTCTTGTAGGCGAGCATGGATGCCGGTCCATGTGGATCGCCGGGAGTCGCTCAATGTGCCCGGCCGAATGCGAGCGCATGACATGGCACCATGCGGCTGGCAAAGGCAAGACGGGAGGCAATGCGAACGCGGCAGCGCTGGAGTCTGAGCCGCCACCGGACCTCGATCGGGCTCGAGTTAAAGTCAGCCCGGGCGCGTGGGGCCGCGCCCGGGCTGACGACGCGCGGGAAGGTTGGCCTACCAGCCTTTGCGCGCGTAATTGGAAAGCTGTGACACGAGGTCGTTGATCTGGGAGGTGTGCCGCCGCGGGCGCATCATCCACAGCGCACCTGCCGCGAAGGCCAGTCCGCCGACGACAGCGAGGACGGTCATGGGCTTCTCCTTGATCGAAAGGCCCACGGGCTTCAGGTATTCGTCTGCCTTGTCGAGCGCCTCCTGGCCCAATTCCATCGCCTTGTCGGCGGCAGCCTGTGTGCGCTCCTTGACGTCGTCGGCGACGGAGGCTGCCTCCTCGCGGACGACATTCGTCTGGTAGCCGTAACGGCTCTGCTGCGTCATGATCGGTCACTCCTGGCTCGGGTGTCTCAGGTGCACAACGTCCCAGGTTCCACAGCGTTCCGTTCACTAAGCATACGCACGGGGCGCGGGCCGCCTTGCGCCAGGCGGCGTAGCCGTGCCATTGAGGCGACGCCAAAAAAGCAGAGTGTTTTCAATTATGCCCATCGTGCCCGCTACGGCCGAATGGATTGCGCGCGCAGCGGAGGCGCTCCGGGCGGGGCGTCTGGTCGCGTTCCCGACCGAAACCGTGTACGGACTAGGCGCCGATGCCACGCGTGGGGAGGCTGTGGCGGGCATCTTCGCCGCGAAGGAGCGGCCACGGTTCAACCCGCTGATCGTGCATGTGGCGGACGTGGAGGCGGCGGAGCGGCAGGGGCGTTTTTCCGATCTTGACCGCAAGCTCGCCGCCGCCTTCTGGCCCGGCGGCCTGACTTTGGTGGTATCGAAACAGGCCGGTTGTCCGGTGGCGGATCTGACGACGGCGGGTCTCGATACGGTGGGGCTGCGCGTGCCGTCGCATCCGATCGCGCAGGGGCTGCTGCGCGAGGTGGCGCTGCCGATTGCGGCGCCGTCAGCGAACCGCTCGGGGCATGTAAGCCCGACACTAGCCGCACACGTGGCGGCGGACCTCGGCGATGCGCCGGCGCTGATCCTCGATGGCGGTGCCACACCCCACGGCATCGAGTCGACCGTGGCTATGGTTTGCGGCCCGGACGTGGTGCTGCTGCGGCCGGGTGCCGTCACGGCAGAAGACATCGCGCGTGTCACGGGCAAACCGGTATTGCGTGACCTGCATGCCGTAGATCGCCCATCGTCGCCGGGCCAGCTCGCCAGCCATTACGCGCCGCGCGCAGCCGTGCGGCTCAATGCGCGGGATGTGCGCGCGGGCGAGGCGCTGCTGGCGTTCGGGCCGGACGTGCCCGCGCACGGCGGTGTCACCATCAATCTCAGCGCGCGCGGCAAAGTGATCGAAGCGGCGGCCAATCTGTTTACGGCGCTGCGTGCGCTGGATGCAAGCGGCGCCCAGCGCATTGCCGTGATGCCCATTCCCGGGCAAGGCTTGGGCGAGGCCATTAATGATCGCCTGCGCCGGGCCGCGGCGCCGCGGGTAAGGTGACGGTGGTCGTGGCTGGCGCGCTGCGTGGTCCAGCGCGCCGCACATAACTGCTAAGGACGCGCCAAGCGTAGCCCTTGCGCTGGAACCGGATCGGGCGGAAAAGGGCGGCCATGAACGACGTGGTGCACCGCGCCTCCCCTCACCTGCTGCCGCCCGACATCGTTGCGCGGTTCGCGGAGATCGTGGGCCGCGAGCACGCCATCACCGATCCCGACCAGCAATTGCCGTACCTGCGCGAGTGGCGCGACAAGTACGAGGGCCGCTCGGCGCTGGTGCTGCGGCCGGGTACGACGGACGAGGTGGCGCGCATCATGGCGCTGGCGCACGAGCTGGAGCTGGCGGTGGTGCCGCAGGCCGGCAATACGGGCCTCGTCGGCGGGCAGATCCCGCATCGGGGCGAGATCGTCGTGTCGGTGGCGCGGCTCAATCACATCCGCCACGTCGATCCGGCCGGCGTCAGCATGACCGTGGAGGCCGGCCTGACGCTCGCGGAAGCGCAGGCTGCGGCCGACAAGGCCGGGCGACTGTTTCCGCTGAGCCTGCCGTCGGAGGGGAGCTGCCGTATCGGCGGCAACCTCGGCACCAATGCCGGCGGCATCGGCGTGCTCTCTTATGGCAACGCGCGCCAGCTCGTGCTCGGGCTCGAGGTGGTGCTGGCGGACGGGCGTGTGTGGAACGGGCTCAAGGCGTTGAAGAAGGACAACACCGGCTACGACCTCAAGGATCTGTTCATCGGCTCGGAAGGCACGCTCGGCGTCATCACGGCGGCCGTCTTGAAACTGTTTCCACGGCCGGCCGAGACGGCGACCGCGTTCGTGGCCTTGGGACGCATCGACGATGCGCTCGCACTATTCAGTCTCGCTGGCGACGACGCGGGTCCGGCGCTGACAGCGTTCGAGTTCATCCAGCACTTACCGCTGGAGGCCGTGCTCGCGCATGTGCCGGGCGCACGCGATCCGTTCCCGACGACCTATCCCTGGTACGTGCTGATGGAAGTCTCCGGCCTCAGAGCCGACGGCACGGCCGAACGGCTGATGGAGCACATCTTCGGCCATGCGGCGCAGCGCGAGCTGATTCTGGATGGGGTCGTTGCCCAGTCGCTGGCGCAGGCGCGTGACTTCTGGCGGCTGCGCGAGAGCGTGTCGGAGGCGCAGAAGCCGCTCGGCGGCGTCATCAAGCATGACATCTCCGTGCCGGTGGCGCGCATTCCCGAGTTCATCCGCCGCGCCGATGTGCTGGTGGCGGAGATCTGTCCTGGCGCACGGCCGCTGGCCATCGGCCACTTCGGTGACGGCAACATCCATTACAACGTGGCGCAGCCGCCGGGCATGGCCAAGCAGGATTTCCTGGCGCAGTGGGACACGGTGATGGAGGCGGTGCACAAGCTTGCCGTGGAGATGGAAGGCTCGATCTCGGCGGAGCACGGCATTGGCTTCATGAAGCGCGAGGAGCTTGCCCGCTTCAAGAGCGAGGTGGAGCTGGACCTGATGCGGCGGATCAAGACGGCGCTCGATCCGAAAGGCATCCTCAATCCGGGCAAGGTCCTGTGATGGGGGACGACGGTCAAGCCGGACTAGAAGTGCGGCCGATGGCCGACGGCGAGGAAGCGGCCATCATTGCCTTGTGGCAGCGCGCGGGCCTGACGCGGCCGTGGAACGATCCGGCCAACGATCTCGCCTTTGCGCGCGGCAAGTCGCACTCGGACATTCTCATCGGCGTGGCGGATGGAGCGATCGTGGCCTGCGCCATGGTCGGCCACGATGGCCATCGTGGTGTCATGTACTACGTGGCGGTAGACCCGGCGCAGCAAGGACGCGGACTCGGCCGGCAGATGGTCGCGGCAGCGGAGGCGTGGCTGCTGGCGCGCGGGGTGTGGAAGGTCAACCTGATGGTGCGGCAGGGCAACGAGAAGGTGCTGGGCTTCTATGACGGGCTCGGCTACGGGCGCGGCTCCAGCGTGGTGATCGAGAAGTGGATCGATCCGAAAAAGCGCGGGCCGAGCGGCTGAGCGTCGACCACCGAGCACTGCACTTCTGTCTCTTCACGCCCGAGGTCTCGGCAACGGCCCGCCGCTGACGATGTAGACGCCGGCCGAGATCACGACGATCGCCATCCAGTCGATCGCGCTCGGCCACTCGCCGAGGATTGGGATGGCCATGAGCGCCGTCGTCGCGGGACAGAGCGCGGCAAATGCGGCCCCGCTGGACGCGCCGAGAATGGCGACAGCGCGCCCGTAGAGCAGCAGGGAGATGATCGCCGTCAGGAGCCCCTGCACAACCGCTTGCAGGGCAATGTCCGGCCAAGGCGAGCGCGTCAGACTTTCCCCGCCGGCAACAAACCAATATGCCGGCACGTAGAGCACCAGCGCTCCGACAGCAGCGATGGCAGCGGCATGCAGTCCATCGAGACGCGCGCCGCGCATGGCGACCGTGTAGCAGGCCCAGGCCAAGCCCGATCCGAGGAACAGCGCATGACCGATTGTCTGCTGCGAGCCGGTGCTGCTCCCGTCCCAGGCGATGGCAAAGACGCCGGGCAGGATCAGCGCGAACCCGAGCCATTTCGCTTTTGTGAATGCTTCCCTCAGAATCACCGCCGCCAGAATCGAAACCATGAGCGGCATGACCCCCGGAAACAGGGCACCGGCATGTGCCGCCGGCGCGAACAGCAAGCCTGCATTGGCCAGCAGAACAGGGGCACCGCCGCCCAACACGATAGCGGCCAATCCACCCCAGCCGAGGCGGTCGATAGCCAATCCTTTGCTCAGCACGTACGGCAGCAGAAGCAGGCCGGCCACGCCGAAGCGAAGGGCCGCGATATCCCAAGGCGTGAGGCTCGTGCGTAAGCCGAGCCGGGCCACGACGATCCAGCCCGACCAGATGCTGACGGCGGCCAAGCCATAGAGCGCGCCGCGTGTGTACTGCGCAGCGGATTGGACATTCGGCTCCGCGGCGGGCATGGGCCGCTCCGGTAAAGAAGAAATATGACGTAACCTATTTAAACGATTACAGAGGTTATGATACTCAGCGCAACGATGACAAACAAGGCCAAGATGAGCGACCGCACAGACCCATTCGACTGGAGTGGGGGCCATCCGGCTCTCGACTTGGTCAATACGCTGGATGAGCGACCATTCGAATCGCCGATCGAGAACCTGGCGAGCTACGCCGATCTCGTCCGCTTCGCCGAGCTGGCAAGGCTCATCGAGCCAGCTATGGCCGTGCGTCTGAAGAAGCTCGGCGGGCCTGCATGCTCGCGCGTCGCCAAGCAGACACGCACGCTGCGCGAGCATCTGCACGATGTGTTGGCTGCGGCGCACGCAGGCCGAGCGGCGCCGCAGATCGCGCTTGACGCAATCACGGTCACCATTCAGGCGGCACATGCGGCCCGTGTACTGATCCCCGCATCATCGCCTGCACATGCGAGCCACCGCTGGTCGGCTCCCAGCGCAGCCAGTATTCCCCTGCATGCCTGTGCGCTCGCGATAGAGCGCCTGCTCCTCGACGTCGACCGCAGGAGAATCCGAAAATGCGGAGCATCCGACTGCGATGTGTACTTCCTCGACACAAGCAAAGGTCACCGCAGACAGTGGTGCAGCATGAAAAACTGCGGCAACCGCGAGAAGCAGCGGCGCTGGCGCTCCGGAGGCAAGTAACCGCAGATCAACCGGGCACGATGAACTGCTTGGCCTGCGCATCGTAGTCGGCGTAGCCGAGGATCGTGCGCAGCTCCGCCGGCGGCAGGGCGCTGGCCGCTTCCGCCTCGCCGGCCGTAAGAGCGGCGAGACCCGCTTTCATGCCCGCCGTCGCCGGTGACAGCATGCCGGTCGGATAGGTGCCGATCTTGAAGCCGAGCTCTGCTGCCCGCTTTTGCGACGGCGTGGCGCGCGGTGCGCCCGGTGACAGGACGACGAAAGATGGGCGGCCGGCAGCAGCCGCGACGGCGCGCTTGATCTCGGCGTCGTCGGCCGGCAAATCGAGAAACAGGATGTCGGCACCTTCCTTCACGTACATCTCGATGCGGGCCACCGCTTCATCGATGCCCTGGGTCGGACGGCAATCGGTGCGGGCCAGGATCAGGATGCCGGACTCTTTGCCGCCTCCACCGCCGCGCGGATCTTCATGCGCGCCTCCTCGCGCGGCATGCAAGGCTTGCCGGCGGCGGTCAGCGCGCGCGGCGTGATCTTGTCCTCGATCAGGACGGCGGCACAACCAGCGCGGCCGTAGGCGCGCACCGTGCGCTGTACGTTCATGGCATTGCCGTGGCCGTGATCGCCGTCAGCCAGGAGCAGGGTCTGCGGCGCGGCACCGCGCACCATGTTGCAGGAGTCGTACATCTCCGCGAACGAGACGAGATCGAGATCCGGCCCGCCCAGCCGGCTGGCGGCGACGCACGAGCCCGACAGAAAGGCCGTCTTGAAGCCGGCGCCGGCAGCGAGCTTGGCGCTGAGCCCATCCCAGACGGCTGGCATCACCACGAAGCCCGGCTCGGCCAGGAGTGCACGCATGCGATCGGGAGGAGTCATGGGGAGCCTGCTCTTTCTCAAATAGGGGCAATAGGCGGGGCTGGCGGAGTCTGGAGCACCTGGGGAATGTTGGCTCGGGCAGCGCAGCAGCGCAAGCGTGCTGCGCCCAGTCAGAACCAGGACGCCTTGTCGACGATGTTGCGCAGCGGCTCACCCGCAGCGAAGCGGCGGCAGTTGTCGAGAATGATGTCGAGGCGGCGGTCGTCGAGATAAGGGCCATAGCCGGCCGTGTGTGGCGTGATGAGGACGTTGGGGGCGCTCCAGAGCGGATGGTCGGAAGGCAGCGGCTCGATCTCGAACACGTCGAGCGCAGCCCCGGCGATCTCCCCGGCGTGCAGCGCGGCGACCAGATCGTCGAGGCGCACCGTCATGCCGCGACCGATGTTGATGAGAAATGCCGTCGGCTGCATGCGACGCAGCCGCTCGCGGTTCATCAAGCCTTCGGTGGCCGGCGTGTGCGGGATCGTCATGATGACGAAGTCGGCGCGGGGCAGAAGACTATCGAGGAGCTCTGGGCGATGCAGCTCGTCCACGCCTTCCGGCCGATCGATGCGCCGCCCATCGACGCCGATCACGCGCATGCCGAACGCCTTGCACAGGCGCGCCGCCTCGCTGCCGATGCCGCCGACGCCGAGGACCAGGGCGGTGCACTCGGGCAGGTGCAGGATGCCGGTGTCGAGCGTTCGCGGCGCATACTCGCGGCGCCCCTGCTGCGGCAGGTAGGTGTGAAAATCGCGCGCGAAGGCCAGCACGAACGCCATGATGTGCGCGCCGATATGATCGTTGAAGATCTCGCGGAAGTTGGTGACCTGAACCGAGTGCGCGATCAGCTCGGGATAGTAGAAGCCGGCCGGCGGTGCGGCGTTGGGCGCCTGCAGCCAGCGCAGGCGGCGTGCAGCACGCAGAACCTCGGGCGGGATAGTGCCGAACGCGGCATCGGCATCGGCGATGTCGCGCATCGCGTCCTCCACGGTCTCGGGCTGGAGCACGCGCACACCGGTCTCGTCAGCGGCGATGCGCTGCGCCCAGTGCCGCCTCACGTCGTTGTGCGGCGGCAGCATGACCATCGTGAAGGCGACGTTTTTCATGGCAATTCCGCGGTGCGTATTGTATGTCGAAAGTGAGTACCGTTGTCGCATGCCGAGGCAACGGACGCCATCCCGACAGTGGTTGCAGTGTGCGCACTGCAACATATCGCACCGGTCGGAACTCTTTGCGTAGCGAGCCGTTGTCGAGCGACGCGGATGGGCACTCGAGCGAGCGACCATCCGCTCGTCGTTCTCAAGCTCACAGTGGGAGTGAAAATGATCGGAACGCTCAAGATTTCTGCGACGGCCGTCCTGTTGGCCGCAACGGCATCGATCGCTGGGGCCGCCCCGGCCGGCATCGGCCAAGTGCCCGACGGCGCCAACAGCGGTGTCGTTCAGGTGCACGGCTACCACCGCTCGTGTGAGCGCGGGCCAGGCGGCTGGCATCGTCACAATCGCTTCGGCGAGCGCCGCCTCTGCCGCGAATGGCGCGGTCAGGGCCGCCGTCCGGACGCTTGCGTGAGGGTGGGGCCGATCTGGTACTGCGATTACTGATTAGCCGAAACGTCTTGCGCTGTTGTCGAGGCCGCTCTGCAAAGGGTGGCCTCGGCCCGTTTATGCCGCTGCGCGCCTGTCACCAAATGCCGCGGCGCAGACCATGCCAAGCGTAGCCCCACAGCGTCGGCGGAAACCAGTGGCGCGAGGGCATGTGAACCTCGCGAGGGTTGATGCGGCCCGAGAGCGCGTCCTCGATGGCGGCGGTCAGCAGCGGCAGGCCGTGCACCAACTGCACCCAAGGATAGGTTGTGATGTCGTCCTCTGGCGTAAAGGCGACGCGCTCCTGATAGAGAACGCGCCCCGTGCCGAGACCCTCCTCGATGAGATGCACGGTGACGCCGACGTGCTCGGGCTCCCCGTTGGCGAGCGCCCAGTAGCCCGGATGCCGGCCGAGATATTTTGGGTAAATGCCGGCGTGATAGCCGATGAAAGGAGCCGACACCGCCCGCAGCGTCTCGCGCCGTATGATGCGCGCATCGCAAACCGCGACAACCGCCGGCTGGAGCTGACGTAGTGCGTCGCGGCAGGCCTTGGTGTTGACCGAGACAATGCGGCGTACCGCGATGGACGGGTCGAGCTCGGGGTCGAGGCCGTGGCTCACCATGATGGCACCGACGCGCGGACGGGTGCGGCGTGCGGCGCGTTCGATGAGGCGATCGCAGGCCACCTGTCCCAAGACACGCCACCAGCCGAGACGGCGGGCGCGGCGGCGCACCATGTGCCACGGCAGCTCGGGATCCTCCTGCAGCACCACGACTGTGCCGAAACGGTGCGCCAGGGCGTTGGCGACGCAGGCCGAAATCGGGCCGCCGGCCGTCAGCAGCACGACCGGGCCGGCCGCCGCGGGGGGCTTGGACTGGGTATCGTCGAGTTGCATGGGAGGCTTGGTGCAAGAGGTATGCCTGCTGCTGCCGTGGGCACGGCCGCCGAATGCGTTGCCGCTCAAACGCGTGGAGCGCGCATAAAGGTCCATTTCCGCGCATGCGTGTGCGGGAGCCGCGCGATGCCGTCAGGGCGTTGGGGGCGATGCGCTGCACGTAATGCGAAGCGTGGACACAGCCACAAGCGAAGGCTGCCTGCCTCAGTGGATCTTTTCGATGCGGCGGGAGACAGCCATGGCGTAGCGCCACACGCGGAGGTCCTCGCGCGTCCACCATTCACGGTCTGGCTTTTCCGTCAGGAGCCGGGTGCCGGCGTCGAGCGCGTCGCCCCGCCGGTTCCAGAGCGCAGCAGCCTCGTCTTCCAGTTTGCGCCCCCTGAGCGGCATTGCGGTCCCCCGGTCACCCCTTAGTGTGATGATCGAGAATTCGCATTCGCGGCACCCCGTGAACGAGTTTCTCGAGCGGGGCACTAAAATCGCCCCATGCCGTCAAGCGTATTACTGTGAAGGATTGCAAGGGGAGTCCGTTTTCGGGGCATAGTTGACGCGAACGTGTGGGAGTTGCATCTGCGCCACGTTCCCGTGGCTCCGGACCAAGCCGAGGAATGCCGATGCGCGCACCACGGATGATCAGTGTGGTCGGCTGCCATGCCGAAGGTGAGGTGGGCGACGTGATCATCGGCGGGGTGCTGCCGCCGCCCGGCGCCACCATGCTGGAGAAGAAGCTCGCCTTCGAGCGCGACTTCGACCACATCCGCCGGCTGCTGATCTGCGAGCCGCGCGGCTCGGTGGCCCGCCACGTCAACCTGATCGTGCCGCCGACACGCGCCGATTGCGTGGCAGGTGCCATCATCATGGAGCCAACGGAATATCCGCCAATGTCGGGCTCCAACACTATGTGCATGGCAACGGTGCTGCTGGAGACCGGCATGGTGCCGATGCAGGAGCCCGAGACGCGACTCAGGCTCGACATGCCGGGCGGACCGGTGGATGTCGTGGCCGAATGCCGGAGCGGGAAATGCGTCAGCGTGGCTCTAGCGAATGTACCGGCGTTTGCAGCCAAGCTCGATGCACCGCTGGAGGTCGAGGGGCACGGCACCATCAAGGTGGATATCGCCTATGGCGGCATGTTCTACGCCATCGCTGATGCGCGTGCGCTCGGCTTCGAGGTGGCCGCGCATGAGGCGCGCGAGCTGGCGGTTCTGGGCGAGAAGATCCGCACGGCAGCGCGGGCGCAGCATGACATCGTGCATCCACTGCATCCCGAGATCGCCGGTGTTTCCATCGTCCAGTTCGCGGCACCCTTCGCTGGGCCGAATCAAGTCAGCCGCAATACCTGCATCGTGGCCCCCGGCCGTTCCGACCGCAGCCCGACGGGCACAGGCACGTCCGCGCGCATGGCGGTGCTGCACTCCCGCGGCCTGCTGCGGGTGGGCGACGGCCTGACGCACGAGTCGATCATCGGCTCACGCTTCGAGGGCCGCATCACCGGCGTGACCGATGTCGCCGGCACGCCAGCCGTTCATACGACCATCAAGGGTCGCGCGTGGATCACCGGCTATCACCACTATCGCGTCGATCCGACCGATCCTTGGCCCGAAGGCTATGTCGTGTCCGACACATGGGGCACATCGACGGCGACGCGACAGGAGTGAGGGCCGGCGGAAAGCGGCTCACTGTGCACGTTGCAAGGCGTCGGGCCGCCTTCTCTTGCGTGTGACCGACACCGGTAGGCTGCTGTTCCCTGCGGCACAGCCAACGTTACCAAAAGCCCCGTATCTAACGGCATCTGCGCAAAGCAATGGGAGAACGACGATGGTGCGAGTGTTATGCGGTTTGGTGGCGCTGGGACTGCTCATGCCGGTGAGCGCACAAGCCAAAGGAAAGGGTTCCCAGTACTACGAGTGGCAGACTGAGTCCGCGGGACCGATGCACGGCTACTCGGGCTGGGCAGGGATAGGTAACGGACGGCGCAGCCTCTACTGCGACTATATACGGGTGCCGAACCGCGAGTGCGTCACGCTCAAGTCGGGCAAGGAGAGCTGCCGCGTCACGAGCTGGACGCTGAAGCAGACTTGCCAGTGAGAGGTGAACCAGCTCGGTTGTTGCAGCAGAGCTCCGCCGGCGAAGGGCCGCGTCAGGGCGCTCGCTCGCGCAGCGCCCGCATGCGCTCCAGGCTCTCGGCCGGCCAATGCTGGCGGCGATCATAGTATTCCGGCACAGCAGGCTTGTCCGCTGGCAGGATCACCCACCGCTGCTTCGACGCGGTGAAGATGTGGATGTCCGGTGGCAGGCGGTCTGGCTCATCGAGCGTACCGACACGCACGAAACACACGGCATCGCCAGCTCCGGCATAGTTGCTCCACAGCGCGATGCGGCAAGCGGGGCAGCGCGTGATCTTCTGGCCTTTGCCGCTGTTGGACGGGGTCAGGATGGTTTCCGGCGCACCCGACAGAAGCTCAACGCGGTCGGCCTCGATCATGGCGTTGAGCGCAAAGGCGCTGCCGGTTTCGCGCTGACACCACCGGCAGTGACAGCAATGCACGAACAGCGGGTGGCTCGTCATGCGGTAGCGGACGGCGCGGCAGGTGCACCCGCCGTCCAGCGCGGCGCTTACGTCTTGCTCGCCCATGGGTCGTAGGTTCCAACATTCCATAGATGACCTTCAGGATCGCGGCAGGAGAAGCCACGGCCGCCGTAGTCCTCGTTCTTGATCTCCATCACGATCTTGGCGCCGCCCTCCTTGGCGCGCTGATAGACGGCATCTGCATCCGGCACGACGAGGTAGGGACTTTGCGTCGTGCCGCCCAGCTCCGCGGGCGTGGATTGCAGCTGGCCAAAATCGTCGTCGCGCGACGAGCCGAGCATGATCATGCCCGTGCCGAGCGTCAGCTCGGCATGGGCCACGCCGCCCTGCCCGTCCGGGTACATGGCCTTCTGTGCAAAGCCGAAGACGTCGCAGAGCCAGGCGACCATGCGTTTCGCGTCGCGATAGCGAAGAGTGGGAATGACGGCACTCGACATGCGGACCTCCCTCGTTGATGCGTGCATGTTATCGATTCGAGGCGGCGCTCAGGCGGCAGATGATCCGGCCACGTGGCGAGCGGCACAATCCTCTATCTCGATTTCGACGGTGGCGTGGCCGATGCGAAAGTGCTCTCTGAGGTGCGACTTGACTGCCACATTGATGCGATCGGAATCGCGTGCCTCCGCGATACGGGCGTGCAGCGTGATCATGGGCCGGCTCTGGGTCAGCGACCAAACGTGCACGTGATGCACGTCATCGAGGCCCGGCACGCTTGCCATGAGGGATTGGCGGATTTCGCGCGCATCGAGATGCTCGGGCGCCGCTTCCAGTAGAATGGAACCCGACTGCCGCACCAGAAACCAGGCGCTGCGCAGGATCAAAAGCGCGACGAGCACGGACAGCAACGGGTCGATCGGCGTCCAGCCTGTCCACAGGATGACGAGCGCGGCAGCGATGGCCGCGGCCGAGCCGAGCAGATCGCCTGCTACGTGCAGCATGGCGCCCTTGATGTTGACGTCGTCGCGATCGGCGCCGTGCAGGACGAAGAAGGCGGCGATGTTGACGGCGAGGCCGACCACGGCGATGGCAAGCATCGGTCCGGCGAGGATCTGTGTCGGGCTCTGCAGGCGGTGGAAGGCTTCATAGCCGATGGCCAGCGCCACGAAGAACAGGGTGAGGCCGTTGGTGTAGGCGGCCAGCACCTGGAAGCGGTGGAAGCCGTAGGTCCGGCGCCAGTCGGCTGGACGGCGCGAGATGCGGAAGGCGAGCCAAGCCAGCGCGAGGGAGGCGGCGTCGGTCAGCATGTGGCCGGCATCGGCCAGCAGCGCCAGCGAGCCGGAAATGATGCCGCCCACCACCTCGACCAGCATGAAACCGCCCGTCAACAGCGCCGCCCAACCGACACGGCGCTGGTTGTCGGAACCGGCGGGAGTGTGGACGTCGTGACTGTGCCCGTGATGGGCGTGGCCGTCGTGGCTGTGGGTGCTCATGCCTTCAATCCCTGGCGTCGTTGAACATATAGGGAATTCAATTCCGCCGGTCAGGCCGCGGAGGCCCGTGCCGGGCGCGCCAACTTGCCTCTGTAATACTACCCGGTTGCGTATCCTCCGGGCAGGACTCGGGCGGCGCGGGCGGATATAAGCGGCGCAGAAGATCCGACAGCAAACGCGTGAACGCCGACCGATGACCGCACCACGCCCGAAAATCACTCCAGAACTCGTCGCCGAGCACGGCTTCAAGGGGGACGAATACCAGCGCCTGCTCGGCATCCTCGGGCGCGAACCGACCTTCCTGGAGCTCGGCATCTTCTCGGTAATGTGGTCGGAGCATTGCTCCTACAAATCCTCACGCGTGCATTTGCGTACTCTGCCGACCAAAGGGCCGAAGGTGATCCAGGGGCCGGGCGAGAACGCCGGCGTGGTGGACTTGGGCGACGGCGACTGCGCTGTCTTCAAAATGGAGAGCCACAACCACCCGAGCTACATCGAACCCTATCAGGGCGCCGCCACTGGCGTGGGCGGCATCATGCGCGATGTGTTCACGATGGGCGCGCGGCCTGTCGCCAATCTGAACGCGCTACGCTTCGGCGATCCCGACCATCCCAAGACGCGGCATCTCGTGTCGGGTGTCGTGTCGGGCATCGGCGGCTACGGCAACTGCGTCGGCGTGCCGACCGTCGGGGGCGAGACCAACTTCGACGCCGGCTACGACAACAACATCCTGGTCAACGCCATGTGCGTGGGGCTGGCGAAGAAGGACAAGATCTTCTACTCGGCGGCCAAGGGCGTGGGCCTGCCCGTGGTCTACGTTGGCTCCAAGACCGGGCGCGACGGCATCCACGGCGCCACCATGGCGTCGGCCGAGTTCGACGACAAATCGAGCGAGAAGCGACCGACGGTGCAGGTGGGTGATCCGTTCACCGAGAAGCTGCTGATCGAGGCGTGCCTGGAGCTGATGGCGTCCGACGCCATCATCGCCATCCAGGACATGGGCGCGGCGGGCCTCACCTCCTCCACCTCGGAGATGGCGGACAAGGGCGGCGTCGGCATCGAGCTGAACCTCGACCATGTCCCCCAGCGCGAAACCGGCATGACGGCCTACGAGATGATGCTGTCGGAGAGCCAGGAGCGCATGTTGATGATCCTGAAGCCGGGCGCGGAGCCGCAGGCCGAGGCGATCTTCCGCAAATGGGGCCTGGATTTCGCCGTCATCGGCCGGACAACGGATACGGGCCGCATGATCGTGCGCCACAAGGGCGCGGTCGAGGCCGACCTGCCGGTGGACAAGCTCGCCAACTCGGCGCCGCTCTACGAGCGGCCGTGGGTGGCCACGACGCCGCCGAAGACGATCCTGCCCGAGTGGGTGCCGGCGCCCAACGCCATCCTCGACACGCTCAAGACCATGATGGGCGGCCCGCATCTCTCCTCGCGCCGCTGGATCTGGGAGCAGTACGACCACACCGTCATGGGCGACACCGTGCAGCGTCCTGGCGGCGATGCGGCGGTGGTGCGCGTGCACGGCACGAGCAAGGCGATCGCGGCAACGTGCGATGTCACGCCCCGCTACGTCGAGGCCGACCCAGTGATGGGCACCAAGCAGGCGGTGGTGGAGACCTGGCGCAATCTGATTGCGGTCGGCGCCGATCCGCTGGCCATCACCGACAACATGAACTTCGGCAATCCGGAGCGGCCCGAGATCATGGGCCAGTTCGTAGGCTCGGTCGCGGGCATGCGGGAAGCGTGCGAGGCGCTCAAATATCCCGTCGTGTCGGGCAACGTGTCGCTCTACAACGAGACCAACGGCAAGAGCATCCCGCCGACACCGGCCATCGGCGGCGTTGGTCTGGTGCCTGACATTGCCCGCATGGCGACCCTGCGCTTAGGTCACTCTGGCGACCTGCTGATCTTGGTCGGCCGCGAGCAGGGCCACCTCGGCCAGTCGCGCTATCAGCAGATCGTGGTCGGCAAGCTGGAAGGCGCACCACCGCCGGTCGATCTCGCCGACGAGATCAAGGCCGGCAATCTGGTGCGGTCGCTGATCCGCGAAGGCAAGGTCAGCGCCGTGCACGATGTCAGCGACGGCGGGCTATTGGTAGCGGTGGCCGAGATGGCGCTGGCGGGCGGCATCGGCGTGGAGTTGTTCCCTTACGAGGGCAAGTTGCCGCCGCATGCCATCTGGTTCGGCGAGGATCAGGGCCGCTACGTGCTGGCGGCGGAACCTTCAATGGCCGAAGAGATTGCGGAGCGGGCGCGGCTGCTTGCCTTGCCGGCGCGCATCATCGGGCGCACAGGCGGCGAGGGTTTGGTTTTGAGAGGCGAGCCTGCGTTGGCACTTGCCGAATTGCGCACCACGCACGAGGCTTGGCTGCCCAGCTATATGGGGAAAGTCTAGCCCGGTTGCATAACCTTCTCGGCGTTCGCCTTTCGTGCTAGAATACGCCGAGGAGAATTGCACCGATGCCTATGGACTCCAACGAGATCGAGCGGCTGATCAAAGCCAAGTTTCCGCAGGCCGAAATCACCATCCGCGATCTCGCCGGCGACGGCGACCACTTCGCTGCCCACATCGTGGCGCCCGAGTTCAAGGGCAAGACGCGGGTACAGCAGCACAAGATGATCTATGACGCCCTGGAGGGCCGCATGGGCGGCGTGCTCCATGCACTGGCGCTGACAACGGCGCCGCCCAAAGATTGACTTCCCCCTCCCCTTCGACCACATCATTCATGACAGTTTTCCGGCGGGTCGCCCGCCTTCAGCATGAGGAAAGGCTCGGAAAGCCATGAGCGAGCAGGCAGTTCACGACTGGATCCGCAAGCAGATCGCGGCCAACGACGTGGTGCTTTTCATGAAAGGCACCAAAGCCATGCCGCAGTGCGGCTTCTCCGGCCAGCTCGTGCAGATCCTCCAGTACCTGGGCGTCGACTACAAGGACGTGAACGTGCTGGAGGACATGGGGCATCCGCGAAGGCATCAAGAGCTTCACGCAGTGGCCGACCATTCCCCAGCTCTACGTCAAGGGCGAGTTCGTCGGCGGCTGCGATATCATCCGCGAGATGTTCCAGCAGGGCGAGTTGCAGGACTTGCTGGCCGAGAAGGGCGTGAAGCACACGCCTACCACGGCAACCGCCTGACGCGACGCGCCCGGGCCACGGCCTGGTCGACCATCGTTTCGCCGCCGCTGCCCGGTTAGACTGCCGGGGGCGGCGGTTTCTTATTGGGAGACCCCGGTCCCGACGCATGGCGGTTTCGGTTGCGGGCGATGACACTCGGCGGACGTAGGTTTCTGTTGAGCGTGGCGATCATCGGCGCCAGCATCTCGCTGGCGCTCGGCATCAGCCTGCCCAGCATCAAGCTGACCCGGTTCTACTTCTTTGCCACCGAGTACTCGTTGATCTCGACTGTCTACACGCTGATCGCGCGCAATCAGATCTTCCTCGGCAGCCTCGTGTTCGTGTTCTCGATCATGTTGCCGGTGTTCAAGATCTTCTATCTCGTGATCCTGACCACCATGCCGCCGGACGTGCTGCGCCAGCAGTACCGGCATCTGAAGGCGCTGGAATGGCTCGGCAAGTGGTCCATGCACGACGTGCTGGTGCTGGCGCTGATGATCTTCTTCATCAAGAGCCAGGGCGTCTATGACGCGCGCAGTCTGTCGGGGGTGTATTTTTTCACCAGCGCCGTGGTTTTCATGATCCTCGCCTATGCGTGGCTCAACATCTTCTCACTTGGCACCATCGAGACGGAGAGGGCGCGGCTTGAGCGTGAGCGTCAGGAAACAGTAGCTCAATCGGCCTGGCGCAACTTTCTGTTGGCCCTGTTCATCCTGTCCGCCGCCATCTGCTTTGCGCTGGGCGTGACCCTGCCGTCGATCCGCTTCACCACCATCTATGTGTGGACCAACGAGCACTCGATCGCCACCATCATGTGGGCGCTCTACTACAACCAGGAATGGTTCCTGTGCGGCGTGATCACCGTGTTCTCGGTCATCTTTCCGTTTCTCAAGCTGCTGTACCTGCTGACCTTGTGCCTGTCGCCGAACCTGCCGGCCGACTTCAGGCAGAAATCCATCTCCACCATGGAATGGCTCGGCCGCTACTCCATGACCGACGTCATGGTGCTGGCGCTGATGATCTTCTACATGAACTCGTCGGGCTATACGGAGGCGCGCGTGCTGCCGGGCGTCTACTGCTTTGCGGCTTCCGCGCTGATGACCATGTTCGCCTACGGCTGGGCCAATACGCCGGCGGCGCGCGCTGCCGCAGCGCCGCCGGCAGAGGACGTGGCGGTGCTTGCACCGAAGATGCGCAAGGCAGGGTGATAAGAATTGGTGCGCGACAAACCTCGCCAGTCTTCCCGCGCGATCACAGTTTGCGGAAAGTTGGATCCTCGGACCAAGTCCGAGGATGACATCCGTGGAGGTGGCTGGCCCGAACACCCACCCGCCTAAGAGCAACTACCGCGAGTAAAACTCGACGACGAGCTGCGGCTCCATCTGCACCTGGTAGGGTACATCGGCCAGCGCCGGGACGCGGGCGAGCTTGGCCGTCATCTTGTTGTGATCGGCCTCGATGTAGTCGGGCACGTCGCGCTCCGGGCTCTTGATGCCCTCGAGCACCACGGCGAGCTGCCGCGACGACTCTCTCACCTCCACCACATCGCCGACCTTGCAGCGATAGCTCGGGATCGTGACGCGGCGGCCGTTGACGCTGATGTGGCCGTGGCTGACGAACTGGCGCGCGGCGAAGACAGTCGGCACGAACTTGGCGCGGTAGACCACGGCATCGAGCCTGCGCTCGAGCAGGCCGATCAGGTGCTCGGAGGTCGAGCCCCTGAGGCGGGTGGCCTCCGTGTAAATGCGGTTGAACTGCCGTTCCGTGATGCTGGCGTAGTAACCCTTGAGCTTCTGCTTGGCGCGCAGCTGTTGGCCGTAGTCGGAAAGCTTGCCGGCGCGACGCTCGCCGTGCTGGCCGGGGCGCGAGTTGCGTTTGTTGAGGGGGCTCTTGGCGCGGCCCCAGATGTTTTCGCCGAGGCGGCGGTCGATCTTGTGCTTGGCGCGGATGCGCTTGGTCATGACTTAACTCCGTCTTTCGCTATGCACGGGTTGCAGCGCTCCTTCCTCTGCCGCTCACGGGAGTGGCCGACAGGCACCGCTTCACTTGAAATGCGATGCCACAGGGGCGCAAACGAGGTGCGGGCCGCCCGGCGGCCCGCGGGCGCTTTGTGGCCGAGAGGACCGGCCGCGTCAAGGGTAAGATCAAGCCGCGCTGGGCGCTATTTCTTCTTCTGGTCCTTGGTGGGCGCGGAGACGGCCGTGGGCTGCTGGCCTCCCTTTGGGGGTGCTGAGCCAGTCGTGGTTGAGGCTGTGGATGCGCCGCCGTCGAGCTTCACGTAGGTCTCGATGGCCTCCGCCACCTTTTTCCTCTTGTCGTCGGGACAAGCAGCTTTACTCGGCTCGATGGGCTCTAGGAAGACGTGCAGCTCGCCTTCCTTCTCGACCACCCGGATCTTGCCGGCGACAGTATGGATCGTCATGCGGTGCAGCGTGGTGATGTAGAGGAGCTGCTGATCGGTCCACTTCTTCTTGGCATTCTCGCGCCGCATGAGAGTGTCGAAATTGTCGCGTCTGCTCCTCCCACATCTCACAGACCTGGGCCTGAGCCGAGTTGTAGCCCACACGGATGACATCGCGCGCATCCTCCACCGGGATTATGGCCTGCTCGCGCTTCTTCTTGTCGACCTCGATGACCTTGCCCGTCGGGGTGGTGAATTTGTTCGGCAGTATTTGCCACGCGTAATTCATGATTGTGCCGACGGACTTGTCGCTCAACCCTCCCGTACCCTGCGCCTGCGCCCATGCCGGCGCAGCGGCGCCGCAGACAATTGCGCATACACCCAGTGCTGCCGCCCGAGCCCTCACCAGACTGCTCCTCATGCTTTGCGCCCCTCACCAAGCCCCGCCCGGGCAGAACCGACCCCGCGCCGGCCCATTTGCATAGGACGACATCTACCAGTGTCGCGCACCAGATGTCTCCGAGTCTGGCCCCCCATATCGGAGCGCCATCGCTCGACGGGAAAAAGGGCAAACTTATGGCGCCTTCCTGCCTCGCCCCTTGCCTTTCGCGAGCACTGCGACAATCCCTCGCAGAGTGCGGACCTCCTGTTCCGTCGCACCCATGCGCGTGAACATCGCCCGCAGGTTTTGCATCATGGTGGGGCGCTTTTCGGGCGGATTGAAGTAACCCAGCCGCTCCAGCTCCGCTTCGATATGGGCGAAGAAGCCGTCGAGCTCCTCTTTGGTCGCGGGCCGGGTGTCGCCGAGGTTCAAGCCGGAGGCCATCGGCGCCTCGTAGGTGGTGACGCGGCCAAGGGTGGCATTGCCGGACGACTGCATCCACTCGTAGCCCACGAGCAGCACCGCCTGCGCCAGGTTGAGAGAGGCAAAGCGCGAGTTGACGGGAATCATGACGATGGCATCGGCGCGGCTGATCTCGTCGGTCTCCAGGCCGTTGCGCTCGCGCCCGAAGAGAATGCCGCAGCGCTGCCCAGTGGCGATGCGCCCCCGCATCTCGGCCACCGCCTGCTCAGGCGTCAGCACGGGCTTTCTCAGATCGCGCTGGCGCGCGGTGGTCGCGGCGATCCAGTTGAGGTCACCGGTGGCTGCCACGAGCGTATCGAAGGCGCGCGCGCCCTCGACGATGTAGTTGGCGCCGGAGGCGGCGATACGCGCCTTCTCGTTGGGCCAGCCGTCGCGCGGCGCCACCAGCCGCAACTCGTCGAGGCCGAAATTGGCGCAGGCGCGCGCCACCATGCCGATGTTCTCGGCAAGCTGCGGCTCCATCAGAATGACGGCCGGCGTCTCACCCTCGCCGGCGACGGGAGATCCCTGGATGTGCGCGCGGCGGATGCCGTGCCGCAGCTTACGCAGCACGCGCCGGGCCCAGAACCAATAGTTCTCACCGCTCCAGGTTTTGGCCAGCGTCTCGAGGCAGGGCGTGTGCAGCACCGTTTCGCCCTGCCCGGTCAGCCGCACCGCGCCCTCGCCCACCACGATCTCATGGTGACGGAGAATGAAATCGTCGAGAGTGGCAATCCCCTGCGCCTCGGTGCGGCGCTTGCAGCCGGGACAGGTGGCGGCATCGGCCTCGCATCTGAGCTCGGCGCAGTAGGTGAGGACCGGCTCCAGCGTGTCGCGACCAAGGCCCGGCACGGCGAGCTCGGCCAGTCCGTGATCGATGGTGGCGTTGTGGCAGGCATGCACGACGGCGGCGAGCGCCGGCCCGCCGCGCGCGATGCGCGGTATGCGGAAGCCTTCAAAGTTGGCGATCTCAATTTTCACGCAGAAAACCCAGCGCCTCGCATGGACTACGGTATCCCTTAGCCGGGGTGGCCGGGAGCAGCAACGGCGGCCGTATTTCCTGGTGAGCCAGGGGAAGCGCACTGCTGCAACAAAATCAGGGACACTCGAGATGTGGCTCTGGCTGAGGACACCACTCACGCGGCTAGAGCGCGATCGGCTCATATGGAAGCACTGCAGCTTCCATATGAGCCGTGAATCGCACTCTAAATGTTAGGTGTAGAGCAGATTCACGCTCCAGATGGATCGCGAATGCGATTCCATCTGAAACGATCCTGCTCTAGGCTGCGTGCACGGGCAGAAGCGCAAAGCTCGCCCGGTCTGTCTCAGGGAGGACACCCCATGCACATGGTCGTCTGTCGGACCGCGGCGCTCGCCGTGGCAGTCAGCAGTACGTTGCTGTTGGGCGCGCCGACGCTCGCTCAGCAAACCCGCAGTCTCGTCATGCAATCGGCGGTGCCCCCGACCGCCACCTCGCAGGAGGGCTTCAAGTTTTTCGCCGATAGGGTCGACAAGTTGACTGGCGGCAGCCTGAAGATCGATGCCTTGCCGGGCGGGACAATCGTTCCGCCGTTCGAGATCCTCGATGCCGCCCACAAGAAGGTGATCGATGGCGCCTACGGCATCTCCTATTGGTGGTTCGGCAAGAGCAAGGCGGCGACGCTGTTCTCCAATACGCCTGCCGGCATCGCCGGCATGGACGCCATCGACTTCATCGGCTGGTTGTTCGAGGCCGGCGGATTGGAGCTGTGGAACGAGTTCTACCAGAAGGAGATCAAGCTCAACCTGGTGGCGTTCCCGATCATCCCGCCGAGCCCGCAGGCGCTCGGCTGGTTCAAGCGCCCGATCAAGGATCTCGCCGACTTCAGAGGCATGAAGTGCCGCCAGACCGGCATCGTGGCCGAGCTCTACGCCAAGATGGGCATGGCCGTCGTCAACATGCCGGGCGGCGAGATCCTCCCGGCGGCCGAGCGCGGCACCATCGATTGCGCCGAGTGGGTCGGAGGCATCGAGGATCTGCGGCTCGGGCTGCACACGGTCTGGAAGTACCACTACACGCCCGGCATGCACGAAAGCGCCTCGGTCGGCGAGCTGGCGATCAACAAGGACGTGTGGGACAGCCTCCCGCCGCAGAACAGGGAAGCGATCAAGTCGGCCACCATGGAGACCTTCCTGCGCTGGTGGGCGAGCTGGCAGAAGCAGAACGCTGACGCCATCGAGGAGTTCGCGACCAAGCACGGCGTCAAGCTGCTGACCACGCCGCCGGAGATCAACCTCGCCTTCCTCAAAACGTGGGACGAGTTTGCCGCCGCCGAGTCGGCCAAGAGCCCGTTCTTCAAGAAGGTCTACGACTCGCAAAGGGCCTACGCAGCAAAGGTGGTGCCGGCCAAGCGCTTCATGTTTCCGCCCTACGCGCTGCAGGCCGACTACTACTTCCCGCCGGCCACGAGGTAGCTCAAAGCAGAAAGGGCGGCTGCGGCCGCCCTTCTCGTTACGCCGGGACAAAGGCACGCCAATTCGATCCTGCGCGGCCGCCAGATGAAGCGTTGGTTTCGCGGCTGAAGCTGAATTTGTTCGTTGGCAGATGTTTGCATTACGAATGCGGATGGGAGGAAAACGTGAAGCTCCAGCTAGTCACTTCGGTCGCGGCGGTTCTTGCGGCATCTTTACCCGCGCAGGAGGCGCAGGCGTACACGTGCAGCCAGCACTACGATGCGTGTTTGGGATATGGCCACGGTTCAACCATTTGCAGCTGCGCAAGACGCATCTGCGCGGCGAAGGTCGGACCAACCGGGGACGCTGGTCCTAAGTGGAACTGGATCGCTGGAATCAATGGCTGCTGGAAGAAGAAGTAGTTCCCTCTTCAAGCAGGTCTAGGACTCGCAGAAGGCGTATGCCGCCAAGGCAATGCCGGCGAAGCGCTTCATGTTCCCGCCCTAAGCGCTACGGGCCGACTACTACTTCGCACCGGCCATGACGAGGTAGCTCAAAGCAGAAGGGCGGCCACGGCTGCCCTTCAATGGGCTATCTGCCAGCGGAGCGAGTCGCGAAACGCTGGATGCAGGTGCCGACTTAAGCCGTTGGAGGCGGTGCGGGCCGGAACCACCAAAGGGCAAGCGGACCGAACAAGCTGCTCGTTGCCATGACAACAAATGCAAGCAGCCAGCCCGACTGCGTGCTCATTCCGCCGCCGGCGTCGAGCGCCACACCGACCGCCCAACCTCCCGCCGCCGACAGGCCAAAGCCTACCGTGGAATGGAGCGCCATCGTGGCGCCGCGGTAGGCCGGATCGGCGCTGGCGGACATGCCGGATGTGAGCGCGCCGGAGTCGGCGGGGATGGCGAGGGAATAGACGAGCAACAGGGCGAGCAGCATTTCGGGCGCCGCGCCGGTGGCGAGCCCGATGAGCGATGGCAATCGCACCCGCAATGCACATGATGCAAGCAATCACGCGCTGCCGGCCGATAGCGGATGGCCGCCTCGTTGCCGATGATGCTGGCCGGCATCGCCAGCACCGCGGCGATGACACTGACGGCGATCGGCTCGAGCACCGCCGAGCCGCCATTGCGCGCTGCAATGTAGGTCCAAAAGGCGACGATCCAGGTGCGCAGCGCGTACAGCTCGAAGCAATGCGCGCCGTAGCCGAGCACGTAGCCGAGCGCCAGCCGGTTGCGAAAAACAGGCTTGAAGTCGAACAGCGGCCTGGACAAGGACTTCACCTGCACGGGAGCCATGGCCAGGGCGGCTGCGATCATCGCCAGCGGGCCGAGCGCGGTCAGATAGAATGCCGCGCGCCAACCCAAGATATCGGCCGCAAGCTGCGCAATCAGGAACGAAAGACCGACGCCGAAGGAGAATGTTGCCGTGTACAGCGTCACGCTGCGCGAGATGTCGCCCGGACCCAGCCGATCGGTCAGCGCCTTGAGGCCCGGCATGTAGGCACCGGCGAAGCCGATGCCGGCCAGTCCCCAAATGCAGGATGGCGGACAGCAGATCGTTGGCGAACAGCCCGAATGCGAAGGTGGCAATCGCGCTCACCGCCGAGCCGGTCAACAGAACGATGCGCGCATCCATGCGGTCGGTGAGGGTTGCCAGCACCGGCACGGCCAGCATGTAGCCGATGGCGAACGAGCTTGCCATCAGGCCAGCCTCGCTCGCGCTCAGATTGCCAGAGCGGGATCAGGTGCTGGGCCATCACCGCCGGCACGACGACGTGCGGCAACAGGTTCCCGACCTGGCCAACGCACATCGCGGCAACGAGCGCGCGGCCGCTCAGTCCAGCCGAATGCGTCATCCCTCGAGCACCGATCATGCTATCGCCTCCCTCGCGTCCACGGCGTACTTGACAAATCATACATCATTTCGATAATCGTTGAAATATGGACAAATGGATGCCGTTGCAGCGCTCGCGGCACTCGCCCAGGAGCATCGGCTGGAAGTCTACCGGCTGCTGGTGAAGGCCGGGCCCGAAGGCATGGCGGCCGGCGAGGTCGCCGATGCGCTCGGGATCGCCCCCAACACACTGTCGTTTCACTTCGACCGCCTGCGTCACGCCGGGCTCGTGAGCGTCGCGCGCCAGGGCCGCTCGCTGATCTATGCGGCGCGCTACGAGACCATGAACAACCTGCTCGGCTACCTGACCGAGAACTGCTGTGGCGGAAAACCGGAGCTGTGCGCGCCCGCCGCCTGCCCGCCCGCCAAATCGTCCCGCAATCGCAAGAAGGAGACCGTCAGATGAAACGCCTGCACGTCCATGTCGCCGTGGACGATCTCGACACGGCCATTGGTTTCTATTCGACGCTGTTCGCAGCCGAGCCGAGCGTCGTGAAGCCCGACTACGCCAAGTGGATGCTCGACGACCCGCGCGTCAACTTCGCCATCTCGATGCGCGGCGCCAAGACCGGCTTGAACCATCTGGGCATCCAGGTGGAGAGCGAGAGCGAGCTGGCCGAGGTCTATGGGCGGCTGAAGCAAGCCGACGCGGCCGGTGCTCGAGGAAGGCAAGACCACGTGCTGCTATGCGCAGTCGGAGAAGTCGTGGATCGACGATCCGGCCGGTATCTCCTGGGAAACGTTCCTGACGACGGGTGAGTCCACGAGCTACGGCACGTCGAAGCCGGAGAGCGTCAGGCTTGCCGACATGCAATGCTGCGAAGGGCAGCGCTCGTGACGACGCCGTTCAACGTGCTGTTCCTGTGCACGGGAAACTCAGCGCGCTCGATCATGGCCGAAGCGATCCTGCGCAAGGACGGGCACGGGCGCTTTCCCGCCTTCTCGGCCGGAAGCATGCCCAAAGGTGCCGTCAATCCGTTCGCGCTCAAGGTGCTCAGGAGCTACGGCTATCCGATCGAAGGACTGACATCCAAGAGCTGGGAGGTGCTCGCCGCTGCGGATGCACCGAGGATGGATTTCGTGCTGACCGTCTGCGACAACGCGGCGGGTGAGACCTGTCCGCTTTGGCCGGGGCAGCCGATCACGGCGCATTGGGGCATCGAGGATCCGGCAGCCGTCGAAGGCAGCGACATCGACAAGGAGCGCGCGTTCGTCACGGCGTTCCGCTACCTCAAGAACCGCGTCTCGCTGCTCGCCAGCCTGCCGGTGACCTCGCTGAGCCGGCTGGCGCTGCGAGCAAGCTGCAAGAGATCGGCCGCATCGACGGAGCGACTGCAAAGAGCGCAAAGGTCGCTTGATGAGTGCGTTCTCGCAGCGGCAGCGGCTTCTTGCGGAAGCGCTCGGGACCGCCCTGCTGCTCGCCACCGTGATCGGCTCGGGCATCATGGGCGAGCGGCTGGCTGGCGGCAACGTCGCCATCGCCCTGCTCGGCAACACGCTAGCGACCGGAGCGATGCTCGTCGTGCTCATCACGATGCTCGGGCCGATTTCGGGCGCGCACTTCAATCCGGCCGTGACCGGCGTTTTCTGGCTGCGGAAGGAAATCGGGTCCGCAGACGCGCTGGCCTACGTCGCGGTTCAGGTCGCGGCCGCGATTGTCGGCGTCTGGGCTGCCCATCTCATGTTCGAGGAGAGCCTGCTGCAGCTTTCGACCAAGGCGCGTGCGGGCCCCTCCCAGTGGTTCTCCGAATCCGTCGCCGCGTTCGGGCTGATCTCGACAATCCTGCTGACATTGCGGACGAGCCCCGGCAGCGTGCCGACCTCGGTCGGCCTCTACATCACGGCCGCCTACTGGTTCACGGCGTCCACGTCCTTCGCCAACCCCGCGGTGACGATGGCGCGCGCGCTTTCTCCGACACCTTCGCCGGCATCAGGCCGGTCGATGTCCCAGCGTTCGTGGTGGCGCAACTCGTGGGAGCCGCCGCGGCCATGCTCGTTTGCCGGCTGTTGCTGGCCCGATCTGCACGCGGCGCAGCACCGGCCGACACCTCACAAGAGCGCACCCTGCGCCCACTTCCCTAACGCCGGTCACGCGGCTATGTTGCGGCGCGACATTTCCTGATGACCGCGCGAGGCAACTTCCCATGCAGAAGATCAAGGTGACCGGCACCGTCGTCGAGCTGGACGGCGATGAGATGACGCGCATCATCTGGCAGCTGATCAAGGACAAGCTGATCCACCCCTACCTCGATGTGAACCTCGAGTACTACGACCTGGGCGTGGAGGCGCGCGACAAGACCAACGACCAGATCACCATCGACTCGGCCAACGCCATCAAGAAGCACGGCGTCGGCGTCAAGTGCGCCACCATCACGCCGGACGAGGGCCGCGTGAAGGAGTTCAACCTGAAAGAGATGTGGCGCTCGCCCAACGGCACCATCCGCAACATTCTGGGCGGCGTGATCTTCCGCGAGCCGATCATCTGCAAGAACGTGCCGCGCCTGGTGCCAGGCTGGACGCAGCCGATCATCATCGGCCGTCACGCCTATGGCGATCAGTACCGCGCCACCGACTTCAAGTTCCCGGGCAAGGGCACGCTGTCAATCAAGTTCGTCGGCGAGGACGGCAAGGTGATCGAACGCGAGGTGTTCAAGGCGCCGGGCAGCGGCGTGACGATGGCGATGTACAATCTCGACAATTCGATCCGCGAGTTCGCGCGCGCCTCGTTCAACTACGGGCTGTCGCGCAAATATCCGGTCTACCTGTCGACCAAGAACACCATCCTGAAGCAGTACGACGGCCGCTTCATGGAGCTGTTCCAGGAGATCTTCGACAAGGAGTTCAAGGCCGAGTTCGCCAAGCACAAGCTCACCTACGAGCATCGCTTGATCGACGACATGGTCGCCGCCGCGCTCAAGTGGTCGGGCGGCTACGTATGGGCATGCAAGAACTACGACGGCGACGTGCAGTCCGACACGGTGGCGCAGGGCTTCGGCTCGCTGGGCCTGATGACGAGCGTGCTGATGACGCCCGACGGCCGGACAGTGGAAGCGGAGGCGGCGCACGGCACGGTGACGCGCCACTATCGCGAGCATCAGAAGGGACGCGAGACCTCGACGAACTCGATGGCCTCGATCTTCGCGTGGACGCGCGGGCTCGCGCATCGCGCCAAGCTCGACAACAACGCCGAGCTGGCGAAGTTCTCGACCACGCTGGAGAAGGTATGCATCGATACGGTGGAGGCGGGCTTCATGACCAAAGACCTGGCCTTGCTGGTCGGTGACCAGCAGAAGTGGCTCTCCACCACCGGGTTCCTGGACAAGATCGACGCGAACCTGAAGGCGGCCATGACGGCCTGATGGCAAGAACGGCAAAGCAGAGCAACAGACCGACAACCGGGGCGATTAGGCCTCGTCCAACAGTCGGCTAAGCCACGTCCAAGGGGCGGCTGAGCCACGTCCAACCGCCGGCAAAGTACGTCCATCCACAGGCCGATGTCGACCTATGTGCCTAGTCTGGCACCGGGGCGGGGACCGGCGAGGGGCTCGTGCTCCCGGCGGTAGCGCTCAGCGGGGTCGCGGCGACTAAATTCGAACAGACAGGCCAAGACTGCCCCACCCAGAATACTGGCGAGAACCAAGAAGGCGGACATTACCGCAGCGGTGACCTGCAGCACACCGTGATACAGAGCCAAGGCTAGCACTGTGCAGGCGAGAACAGCCACAATTCCCACAAGGCCAGAGTTCTTGTTTACGGGCAGCATGCGCGTCTCCGGATCGAACGTGCGGTCTTCGCACTCTTCGGTCAGAAAAACGCCGAACTCCGCGCGCCGTTCCACTCAGACCAAAGTCCAATGTCGCCGTCGGACCGATCAGCTGACGACCGCTCCGTCGGTGACGCGGCGCCAGTTGCTCCCGTCGGAGAAGGCCAGCACGGCGCCGCTCGAACTCATCGCTGACGTAGATGATCTGGCCTGCGGCAGCCGCTGCGCTCGGCACGCCGGCCACGGTGTAGCCCTTCACACGCACGGGGCCATCGACATCCAGCTTGCAGGCGGCCGTGGCGTCGGAGCCGACGCGCACGTTGCCATTGCCCAACGCAGTTAGCGCAATGCCTTCAACCGCAGCGCCGTTGGGAACGGCGAGCAGGTCGAGGCGTGTTCCTTGTGCCGTGTCCGTCCAGTCTTCGGTCGCCACGATGTTCAACCCACCGCGGGAGGTGGAGGAGAAGCCCGTGGCGCCGTACCCGAAAACGCTGAAGCGCCCGATGCTGTTGCCCGACGCCAGCGCCACGCGCGATGCATTACTGCCGTTGGCGCGCCGGAAGTTCAGCTGCGCATTGCTGGCGAAGGCGTCGAGGAAGAAGCGGCACGACACGCCATCAGCCTGGACAAGATGCGTCAGCGTTCCCGTTGCGGCGGAGGGCGGCGCGACAGCATTCTCCGAGACTGTGACCCGGCTGGTCGGTGCATGCGTTCCCAATCCGATTCTGCCGGTGTCCTTGTCGATGACCACGGCCTCGTGCCACGCACTGCCGTCGGCGCTGACCTTGACGTGGAAATCGTCGTCGCCGACGAGACCGAGCTCGGCCCGGCCGGAAGCGTTGCTCTGGTAGAGCTGACTCGCCGTATCGCCAGCCGCGGCCTTGTTGATCTTCTGCTGGTGGCCGGCGCCTGCGTGATCGAAAAGGCTTGCAGCGGAGGCGAGCGTCAGCAGGTTCGTTGCGTCCGCAGTCGCATTGACGCCGAGCATCGGCACGTTCTGCAGCGCTGCAGCCGCGGCGGCCGTCACCCAGTCGGCGCCGTCGAAGGCCAGCAACGCATCCTCGTCGGCGACCCAGGCCATCCAGCCTTCGGTCGGCGCATAGAATATCCATGCGGCGTCCTGCCAGGCAGCAACTTCGCCGTCGTGTCCGCCCTATGCACCGGTCGCCGCTGCGGCCACGATGTAGCGGTCGCCTTCCGCCGGAGCACCGGGCGGCGCCGCGAGATCCCGGTCCTTGACGGAAATCTGCACGAGTGCATCGAGTGCCCGGATCGCCTCGTTATGCATGACATGCTTCTGCGCCTGAGAGGCCAGGATGTAAGGCAGAGCGAGATTGGGAGTAGTGTCCATGCGCGAGGCTCCAATGGTGCCGGAGCATTCTGCGCGTGCCCAATGCGACGGGGATAAGTTTCGCGAAATTTCTCTGCCGATTTGGGTAAACGCGGCCGCGCTCGATTCGTCCGCGCTCAACCGGCGCGGTGCCAGAGCCGGAAGTCAGGGACCAACGGATAGGTCTGGTGCCAGATTTCCAGCTTCTCCACATAGCGCGACCGATACGCCTCGTCGGTCAGCGCTCCGATGCTCTCCAAGTTAAGCTCCACACCCACGTCATTGTAGACGTCGAGATTTGTCAGGTTCGGGACCGGCAGCGAGCCCGACTTGAAATCGCTCCACATGCCGCGGAATAGATCTTCCAGGTGACGCGTGAGCCTCGTCATGTCGAACAGCAGACAGGTGTCGCGCCCCGCGATCAGCCTCTGCTGGGCCGCGGCCATCTTGTCCCGATTGCGGCCGAACTCGATGGCGCGCGTAACATACACATCAGTTGTCGGGCAGATGAGATCGCCCATGCCCGCAGCATGGACCAGGCTGGTGCAGACCCTGGACGCAAACCCACGTCCTGGCACGGTCAGGATAGGCACGCCCATCCACATGGCATCGGCCGCCGTCGTGTGCGCGCCGTAGGGGTACGTATCCAGAAAGAGATCGGCGAGCGGGTAGCGCGCCAGATGCTCGGGGTTGGGCCTTTTCTCAGCGAAGATCAGCCGGTCCGGCGCGGTGCCGTTCTGCTCAGCAAGCTGCCGCAGCCGAGCATTCGCATTGCCGGAACCGCCGAGCAACCAGAGCACGCTGCCCGAAACCTGGCCAAGAATGTTCATCCAGGCTTCAAAAATGGCGGGCGTGATCTTCTGCATGCCGTTGAGACAGCAATAGACGAATGCGTCCTCGGGCAGATTCTCATCCTGGCGCACTGGACGGCGGCTGGAAACGGGCCGCCTGCGGTCGTTAGGTTGATAGCACGGCAGGCGCAGAACTTTCTCCGAGTAGTAACGTTCGTCACTCTCCGGAATGATGTGCGCATCGGCGATGATATAGTTGTGGTAGGGCGTACCCATCGTGCCGGGAAAGCCAAACCAATTGACGATGACTGGGGCAGGACGCAGCGCAAAAACCTTGGTGCGCGCGTCCTTCGTATAGCCATTGAGGTCGATCAGGATATCGATCCGGTCCTCTGCGATGCGGCGCGCGGCCTCCTGGTCGCCGAGCCCGTTGATGTCGAGCCAGTGATCGACGCTGCCCTTGATCCGCGCCTGTGTCGCATCGGTGCGCTTGATGCCGCAGTAGTACGCGTAGACCTCGAATTGAGATCGGTCGTGCGTCTCCAGCACATCCGTCATGCCGAACCCGACGGCATGCTCGCGCAAATCGGAGGACACATAGCCGATGCGCAGCCTGCCGGACTCGCGATGCCGTTCCCTCGCGCCGGCATGCTGGATCGGAGTCCTTGGTATGCCGATCGTGTCCTTGGCGTACCGATAGGCTCTGGCCAGCTGAAACATCGGGTCGTCGGCGAGGTTCGCCAGCGATAGCGGCGAGATATGCGACATCAGAGTCTTGGCCTCGACGTACTCCCAGCCCTCGACTACCGGCCATTTGCATTGCCGCTGTCTGAGCGCGATCCAATGCTGAATGACTTCACCCTGTGCAGGGCTGATCTCCAGCGATTGCCGCAGTGCGTCCTCGGCCGCGGCATCGTTCTGGGCACCCTCTAGGACTCGACCGATTTGCTGCAGCACCATCAGCTTGTGCTTGATGGAATCGCCGTTGACGCTGGGCAGTCTGTTCACCAGCGCCAGCCACTCAGTCACGGCCGTTCCGAGCTGACCCGCATCCTCAAGTGCACGGCCAAGGTTGATATATGGCGGACAAAAATCAGGCTTCAGCCTGATGCACTCCCGCAAGGCATTGATGGCGCCCGCCCGATCACCCAACCGCGAAAGCGCGACCCCGTAGTTGAAGTAGACCGCATGCAGGAGTTGGTTGCCCGGATTCGATGCAATCCAGGTTTTGTAGAGATCGGCAGCCTTCTGTGACTCCTGCGCGCTTTCGAGACGATTGGCTGCGGAGAACAGATCAACGATTGAGGATTGCTGCACGCAGGCTGATCCCGTCGAGTTGCCGCGCAACAAAAGCGCAAAGCGCAGCCCTTACAATGATTCGGGCCGGCCCGTAACGCGAAGGCGCGGGAGCCGCGATGCCCAAGCGACAACAACCCCGGTCTCCTCCGACCAGCGCCGCCCGCCATCCGCGGCGGGGACGCAGTCCCCCGCCGCCGTCAATTTCAGTCTTACGAGTTTATGACTGTGATCAGAGCATTGATCTGATCGACGCTCATGGCCTGGATCTGATCGGTGGTGAACGCGTTGCCCTGCGTGCTCGTCAGCGCGCCGATCTGCGCGATGGTGATCCCCCCGATGGCCGTTACGCTCAGGCTCGGTAGGCCAGTCGTTTCCGACAAAGCTGCGAAGTTCGTCGTCGTCAGTGCTGCGACCTGATTGGCGCTCAACGCCTCGGCCTGTGCCACTGTGAGGTCGGCCAGCTCCGTGGTCGTCAATCCGCCGATGCCCGATGTCGAGAGCGATCCGATTTGAGCCGCTGTCATCGCCCCAACTTGGGTTGTCGTCAGCGTACCAACCGAGGTGGAGGACAGGCCACCCACCTGTGCCGTCGACAGATCGCCGATGTCGAGGGCATTCAGCTCCGTCGCGCCGAGACCGTTGAGCTGAGTCGCCGTCAGGCCTTGCACCTGCGTTGCCGTCAAATCGCCGAGCTGCGTCGTCGAGAACTCGCCGAGCGCCGTCGTCGTCAGCCCGCCAAGCTGAGCCGCCGTCAGCCCGCCAAGCTGGGTGGTATCCCAACCCTGCACATCGGTCGAGCTCAGGGCCTCGACCCCGGCCGCTGTCAAGGCTGCGATACCGGCGGCGGTCAGCGCCTGCGCCTGCGTGGTTGTCAAGTTGTCCACAGCCGTGCTGTTCAGGCCAGCGATTTGAGCCGTCGACAGGTCGGTTACGTCCAGGGCGTTGAGGCTCGCCATCGCGATGCCATTGAGCTGCGTCGCAGTCAAACCTTTGACTTGCGTCCCGGTCAACTCGCCTACCTGCGTGGTGGAGAGATTGTCGAGCGCCGTGGTCGTCAATCCACCCAACTGCTTGGAGGTCAACGCACCGAGCTGCGTGGTATCCCAGCTTTGCAGCTCGGTAGAGCTCAAGCCCCCGATCGCCGTGGCCGTCAAGGCAGAGACCTGCGCGGCTGTGAAATCGCCGGCCTGCGTCGTTGTGAGATTGCCGATGGAGGTGGCATTCAGGCTGGCCACTTGACCCGTCGACAGATCGGCAATGTTCAAAGCGTTGAGCTCGGTCGCGCCGAGGTTGTTGAGCTGAGTAGCGGTCAGGCCGCGAACTTGCGTCGTCGTCAGCTCACCGAGCTGCGTGGTCGAGAAATCCGTAATCTCCGTCGTCGTCAACCCGCCGAGTTGCTTGGCCGTAATCGCGCCGATCTGCGTGGTGTCCCATCCCTGCAGAACGGTCGACGTCAGCGCACTGAGCCCGGTTGTCGACAGCGCCGCAATCTGGAGGGTCGTGAAGGCGTCGGCCTGCGTCGTCGTCAGGTTGCCGATGGCCGTGGAGTTGAGGCTGGCGACTTGCACGGTCGAGAGGTCAGCGACATTCAAGGCATTGAGCTCGGTAGCGCCAAGATTGTTGAGCTGGGTCGCCGTCAGGCCGCGCACCTGCGTCGTCGTCAGGTCGCCGAGCTGCGTGGTCGAGAAATCGGCAAGGGCCGTCGTTGACAAGCCGCCAATTTGGGTGGCCGTCAACCCTGCGAGCTGAGTTGTATCCCAACCCTGCAGCTCGGTGGAGCTGAGCGCATCGACGCCAACGACCGTGAGGGCCCCGATTTCTGCCGCCGTCAACGCCTGTGCTTGGGTCGTAGTTAGGTTGTCGACCGCCGTCGCATTCAGCCCCTTGATCTGGGAGGTCGAGAGATCCTCGACGTTGAGTGCGTTGAGGCTCGTGACCGACATGCCGTTGAGCTGGGTCGCGGTCAAGCCACGCACCTGCGTCGACGTCAGGTCGCCCAGCTGCGTCGTCGAGAAATTATCAATGGCTGTTGTCGTCAGCCCGCCGAGCTGCTTGGCCGTCAGAGCTCCGAGTTGGGTCGTGTCCCAACCCTGCACCGCCGTCGAGTCGAAGCCTCCGATTGCCGGTGCGGTCAGAGCGCCGATCTGGCCGACCGTCAGCTCGTCGGCTTGGGTTGTCGTCAGGTTACCGATCGTGGTGGCATTCAAACTGGCAACTTGCTTCGTCGAAAGATCAGCGATGCTCAGCGCATTGAGCTCTGTTGCGCCCAGGCCATTGAGTTGGGTCGCAGTGAGGCCTTGCACCTGCGTCGTCGTCAGGTCGCCGAGCTGCGTGGTCGAGAAGTCGGCGAGTGCCGTCGTGCTCAATCCACCGAGCTGCTTGGCCGTCAAGGCGCCCAGCTGAGTCGTGTCCCAGCCCTGCACCTCCGTGGAGCTGAGGGCATCAAGACCGACGGTCGAGAGCGATGCAATCTCGGCGGCCGTCAACGCCTGTGCTTGGGTCGTAGTTAGGTTGTCGACTGCCGTCGCATTCAGTCCCTTGATCTGCGAAGTAGAGAGGTCCTCGACGTTGAGCGCGTTGAGGCTCGTGACCGACATGCCGTTGAGCTGTACCGTCGTCAGCCCGCGAGCCTGCGTCGAGGTCAAGTCGCCGAGCTGCGTGGTAGAGAAATTGTCAATGGCCGTCGTCGTCAACCCAGCGAGCTGCTTGGACCCCAAGGCTCCAAGCTGGGTCGTATCCCAGCCCTGCAATTCGGTCGAGCTCAGGTTGTTAAGGGCCGTCGCAGTCAGGGAGGCGATTTGAGTCGTCGTCAAAGCGTCTGTCTGCGTGTCAGTGAGCGCCACAATGGTTGTTATGGACAAGCCTTTCACCGCATTGGCCGTGAAACCCGTGATCTGCGTCGCATCCAGAGCCTGGAGGTCGGTCAATTCGAAGGCATTGATCTGCGTAGCGCTCAGCGCCGCGACTTGCGTCGTGCTCAGAGCCTGAACATCCGTCGTTGTCAGCGCCACGATTGCCGTGGTCGAGAGACCGGCGATCTGCTTGGCCGTCAGACTGTTAATGATCGTCATTGGAAGGTCTCCGGGGTCAGCAGAGGCTGTGGTGCAGGAATGGAACGGAAGGCGCACACCGGTCATGCCCAATCAGGTGACCTGGCGCAGCGAGCACACAACGAACGCAATGACTGACTGTGGGGAGCGATTCAATTCTTAGCAACGGCTCGGCGAGCGCAATGCTTGTCGCGACAACATGGGTCTCGAGCGTGGCCATGACAGGCGCTATTGTCTCAATAGTGAGCAGATGTTTACGCAAACTAAATGGCAATTCCTAAAAAAACTCTTAACCTGAATAAGTCGTCGGGCCGCTCGCGCCTCGACTACGCCACACCGCGCGCCGGCAAGCCTGACGCCAGCGCCTTGTGTCATAGTGATTAAGTCAGGGCTTGCTGGGGGACAGCGACATGGCGCGGCTATACGACAGCAGGAAGCGCATCCTGGTGACGGGAGGCGCAGGCTTCCTCGGGTCGCATCTGATCGACCGGCTGTTGTTAGCAGGGCACGAGGTGTTGTGCGTCGACAACCTCTTTACGGGAACCAAGCGCAATATCGAGCATCTGCACGGCCAGCCTCGATTCGAGTTCATGCGTCACGACGTGACCTTGCCGCTCTACGTCGAGGTGGACGAGATCTACAATCTGGCCTGCCCCGCCTCCCCCATCCACTATCAGCACGATCCGGTGCAGACGACGAAGACATCGGTGCACGGCGCCATCAACCTACTTGGGCTGGCCAAGCGCCTGAAATGCAAAATTCTGCAGGCCTCCACGAGTGAGGTCTACGGCGATCCAGCGGTTCATCCGCAGCCCGAGACGTACTGGGGCAATGTCAATCCGATCGGCGTCAGGTCCTGCTACGATGAAGGCAAACGCTGCGCCGAGACGCTGTTCTTCGATTACCATCGACAGCACAAGTTGGACATCAAAGTAGCCCGTATTTTCAATACTTACGGACCGCGCATGCACCCGGCGGACGGGCGCGTTGTCTCGAACTTCATCGTACAGGCGCTGAGCAACGAGCCCATAACGCTGTACGGCCAAGGCGAGCAAACTCGCTCCTTCTGCTATGTCGACGACCTAATCGAGGGGCTGATCAGGCTCATGGACACCCCTGTGGGGTTCACAGGTCCAGTCAACCTTGGAAATCCTACGGAATTCACCATCAAGGCGCTGGCGGAGCTCATTATCGATCAGACCCGCTCGCGCTCGATGCTCGTCCACTTACCCTTGCCGCAGGACGACCCGCGCCAGCGCCGGCCTGATATCTCGCTGGCGCAGGCGCACCTGAATTGGCAGCCGCGCGTGCCGCTGGCGGAAGGCCTGACGCCGACCATCGCCTATTTTGCGGCGCGGCTGGATGCAGACCCAGCACAATCGCAGATTGAGGAGGCGCCGCACCGTCGCGGCCGGCGGCACCTGCGCAACCTCGCCACGTGAACGAAGCGCACTGTCACGATGTTGCCGCGATACCTCATGGCGAATCATCCTCGTCGAGGACGACGGTTGATAAGGCTAGAGCCGGTGGGGGCAATCCCGAATATTCTCAATGAGACGACTTACTGACGGATGCATATCGTGGCAGAGTAGCGTGCCCGAACGGCACATCATTTCGGGGCGCTAACGAGGGAGTTCACCAATGAGACGTATCGTCATCTCGGGTCTGTTTGCTTTTGCTGCTGCGAGCACCGCAATGGTCAGCGGCGCACAGGCGCAATCCCTGGAGTCGTTGTTCGTGCAATGCCGCTCTGGCTACACCTACGACGCCGGCAAGAACATGTGCATGCTGGACAAAAAGGCCAAAAAGACTGCCAAGAAAAAGGTCGCCAAGAAGGCGAAGACCTGATCGCATATTGGGGACGCCGCGCGCGGCCGTCATGGCCGCGCGCCACCGCTGCGCCGGCTGCCGATGTGCAAAAAAAGTGAATGTGTCGCACGGCCCCGATGCAGCCGCTACGCAACGCCCGCTGATTGTTCTCTTTGACTTTGTTGCTGCTCTGTGAGACAAGCCGGCATCGCTCCATGAGCGACTTCCGGCGCTCCAGCCGCGTGAAGGGACTTGTCTCTGGCTCGTAGGAGCCTCCTTTGTCCCCCTGTTGAGCGCCTCGAACGAACTCCCATCCGACAGCCCAGGCACGCGGGGCGTCTATAGCACTCGAGTTGTGCGCTGCGCATTCGTCCGACGCGACCGTCGGCGTGCGCCCGCGGCAAACAGAATGAAAGACTGATCCATTGACACTATTCACTGATCTCGGCCTCGCAGCTCCCCTTTTGAGGGCGCTGGAAACCGAAGGCTACGCGCAGCCGACACCTATCCAGATCCAGGCCATCCCAACCGTGCTCGCGGGCCGCGACCTGCTCGGCATTGCCCAGACAGGCACCGGTAAGACCGCGGCATTCGCACTGCCGATCCTCCACCGCCTGGCCGCTGATCGCCGCCCGGCCCCGCGTAAGGGCTGCCGTGTCCTGGTGCTCAGCCCGACTAGAGAGCTGGCGACGCAAATCTCAGAGAGCTTTCGTACCTATGGGCGCAACCTCAACATGAGAGTCGCCGTCGTGTTCGGCGGCGTTGGCCACCGCCCGCAAGTTCAGGCCCTGGCGCATGGCGTTGACGTGCTGGTTGCGACACCGGGCCGTCTGCTCGATCACGTTGCTGATCGCAGTGTCTCGCTTGGAACTACGGAGGTTTTCGTTCTCGACGAGGCCGATCAGATGCTCGACCTCGGATTTGTGAAGCCGATCCGGCGCATTGTCGCCGCCTTGCCCCACAAGCGGCAGAACCTGTTCTTCTCCGCCACCATGCCGCGCGAGATCAGTGCCCTGGCCGGCGAGTTGCTGCGTGATCCAGCCAAGGTCGCGGTTGCGCCGTCCGCGACCACTGTCGAGCGCGTCACGCAGCGGGTGATCCATGTCGAAAGCAACAAGAAGCGGGCGCTGCTCTCGGAGCTTTTCGCCGACCAGAAGATCTCTCGCGCGCTCGTCTTCACGCGCACCAAGCGCGGCGCCGATCGGGTCGCGCGTTACCTGGAAACGGCGGGCGTACGGGTTGCCGCCATCCACGGCAACAAGAGCCAAGGGCAGCGCGAGCGGGCGCTCGAAGCGTTTCGCAGCGCGCATGTGCGAGCCTTGGTGGCGACCGACATTGCCGCGCGCGGCATCGACATCGAAGACGTCAGCCACGTCGTCAACTACGAGCTGCCGGACGTGCCGGAAAGCTATGTCCATCGCATCGGCCGCACGGCGCGTGCCGGCGCCGCCGGCGCGGCCATCTCGCTCTGCGATGCCAGCGAGCGTGACCAGTTGCGTGAGATCGAACGCGTGACCCGTCAGAGGATCCCGGCTGAAGACCGCCGCAACGATTCCGGCCTGCAGGCCGATACGGCAGCCGGACGGTCGCATGGACGAGGCCATTCGCGTCGCGAGGCGCCGCGCAATGGCTCACGCGAGCATCGCGCTCCTTCCGGTGGCTCGCATCGCGGTGGACGACATAGCGATCACGAGCGCTCCGAGCATGTCCCCAATGGGGCGAAGCCGCGCCCGGACAACAATGCGTCTGCCTCCAGCAACGGTTCCGGTATGGCCGGCATCCGCTTCATGGCAACGCCGATGCATCGCGGCGGCGCTGGCGAAAGCCGCGGTGAACATCGGCACCGCAATCCGCGACGGAACAAGAAGCCAGAGCGCGGCGCGAGCGCACGTTCCGGGCGCTAATTCTCAGCAGGAATTGGCGAAGCAGCCAGCGTGGCTGCTATTCGCCTAACAGGATATGCTCTCAGGTGCGGCTGACGCCGCACGCGGGGCGCCTCATGCGCGCGCCTGACGGCTGATGACTGCGGGACACTTGCGCGCGCCGTTGTGCGGCGCACGCATTGCTCAACAATGGTCGTGGGCGCCGCACGCCGGACTTATCTGCGGTTGACGCGGGCCCAGTCCATGAACTCCTTGAACAGCCGCTCCTGGGCGGCCACGGGATCCTTCTCGGTAGTAGACCGCTTGCTCGCAATGAAGCGCTCGAAGCTCGTGCGCAGCGCCGCCGTTTCCGACTTCTCTGCCTTTTCGGATTTGTCGATCCACTCCTGGGCAGCCGGGAACCGCTGCCAGCCCCGCACCTTGGCGGCCAGATTGACGCTCTTCCAGTTTGGATGACGCGGTGGCTTCTGGAGATCGTCGAACTTTGTGAACAAGGCATCGACGAACTTGGCGACGCGGTTGTAACGGGCAGTATTACGCGGCCAGTTGAACGAGACGAGCACGATGCTGGAGCCGACGGTATCGATGCCAGCGCTGTCCTTGGCCAGCAGGTTCGGGTAGTCCTCGGGCATCACCTTGGCTGGATGGTAGTTCTCCTCCAGCGCCGGCGTGTAGGGCACAGATAGGAGCTTGAAGCCCAACTCGGCCTTGGCGTTCGAGAAGCCGGGAAGCGGCACAGGACAGGTGCAGACGGTTGCATCGATCTCGCCGTTGCGCATCTTCTCGATGGCATCGCCTTGCGGCATGGTGAACTCTTGCACGTCGATGCCGAGCGTCTTGAACACGACCGGCGCGAACAGCGCCGTCGAACTGCCTTTGGTGTTGAAGCTGACCTTCTTGCCGCGCAGATCCTCGATGGTTTTGTTCTCCGGGCGCGCCAAAATTTGCACGATCTCCGGAAAGAGCGACGTGATGTAAGACACCTGCTGGTCGAGATTGGGACCGAACTCACCTGATGCCTTGGCATGGTTCAGAGACAGCAGAGTGGTGATGCCGAGGTCGATGCCGCGCAGAAAGACCACATCGCGCAAGTTCTGCGCGGCACCTCCACCAAGAACGGGCAGTACCCGAAGATTGTCGCCATCGTTGACGACCACCGAAATGTCATGCGCGACAACCACCAACGCGGCGCCGATCTGTCCGCCCATCAGATAGACGACGTTCTCGTTCAGCTGCTCGCGATAGCGCTCCCGCTCCGGGCGCGGCAGTGGGCGCTGCTTGGCCCCAGTCTGGGCAGACGCGATGTCGAAGGTCGCAACAAGGCACGCCAACGCTGTGGCGACGACACATAGAGCCCTCATGTGATTTCTCCCCCTCTGTCCACGGCGTGGTGTCGGTCGCAGCCTCTCGTTGAGCGTCGAGATGCGTGCGCCGTGCCGCGACTAGCGGTCAGGCTGACTCAGGAAAGTGCCAGGATTGTGATGATGGCTGATGAAGAATGGAACGACAGGGAGCTTCGAATTAAGGAGGGCAAGCGAAGCGCCCTGTCGATAGACCTGCGTGCGGGGTTGCAGGTCCCTGGACCGCACGTGCGGGTGTGATGCGGTCCGCGGCAACAACGTTTGTGACTGCCTCTTATTCTTGTGCTGAACACGAAGCGCAAGGCGAACACTGGATTGGGATCACCGCGGATACACACTCGAGCGCACCGCCATCTCATGGAGCGCAGACTTGGTGTAACGCTATGCCCTCAGGCGGTACACAATGGGGCATGCTGTTTTCCTTTCGGCTGATACTGAAATTTCTTCCGACATCGAACGGGACCTCAGCGGGATGCCTGTTCGTCGGTGGCCTCAACAACGGGGAGGCAGCCGAGTACATACGAGGCTGCGGCTCCGCCAGACAATGGCGAGGCTACTCCGCTATGCGTCAACCGGGCGTCGGGGCCGCGGCGTCGAGAAGCTTCTCGGCCTTCAGGTCGGACCAAAGCGCCGCCGGCACGAACTTCGACACGGCCGCGACGTTGCGCCGAACCTCGTCGGGCGCAACCGCACCCAGGACAAGGGAGGAGACCGCTGGGTGGCCGAGACAGAAATGGATCGCCGCCTCGGGTAGCGAGACGCCGTGGCTCTCACACACGCGGTTGATCTGTTCGACCTTGGCCACGATCTGCGGCGGCGCATCGACATAGTTGTACCTGGCGCCCGGGACCGGCCCAGTGGCGAGAATGCCGGAGTTGAACACGCCGCCGAGCATGACGCCGACGTTCTTCTGGGCGGCCAGCGGCAGCACCTCGGCGAGAGCAGGCTGCTCCAGCAACGAGTAGCGGCCAGCCAGCAAAAAGCAGTCGAAATCACCCTCCTGCAGATACTTCGCGGCGTAAACGGGATCGTTGACGCCAATGCCGATGCCCTTGATCACACCTTCGCTGCGCAGTTTCTCGAGTGCGCGATAGGCGCCGGACATGGCTTCCCGATAACGCTTGGGCCCCTCCTCCGGACCATGCGACCAGGCATCTGCATCATGTATGAGGAGGACATCGACCTTGGGCAGCCCGAAGCGCTGGAGCGATGCCTCGTGCGAGCGCATCGCGGCGTCGTAGCTGTAGTCGTTGACGACATTGAAGGAGAGGCCGCCCACGAAGCGGGTCGTTTTCGTACGTCCCGTCGGTGCGGGCACCAGCAGGCGGCCGACCTTCGTAGAGAGGACGAGATCCTTCGGCGATTGCCGCCTCAGCGCGGTACCGATCCGATGCTCGGCCATGCCCTGCCCATAAAGCGGCGCTGCGTCGAACAGGGTAACACCGGATTGGGCAGCAGTCTCTACCGTCGCGATGGCGGTCTGATCATCGAGAACCTTGTAAATGTCACCCAGTGGCGCGCTGCCGAACCCGAGCACCGTGACATCGAGGCCCGTACGGCCGAGCTTGCGCTTTGCAATAGCCATCGCTGGTTTCCTCGTGTCCCTTCGTTGAGCTTAACCGCAATCGAGCAAGACAACCTTTACGCCTGATGGGCATGCTAGGTTCGCCACCTGACCGCGCGCAAGCGATCGTTGCAGGAATTTTGGAGCCGTCCGCCGTGACAACGACCAGATTTGGCTTGAGCTGCGCGCTCGCCACACCGTTCAACACCGCACTGGACATCGATGTGGGCCGGATGGTCGCGCATGCACGCGACTGCCTCGCACGCGGCTGCGACAGCGTCACGCTGTTCGGCACGACAGGCGAAGGCGCTTCGATCGGGCTATCGGCACGCGGCCGCGTTCTCGACGCGATGTGTGCGTCTGGCATCGATGCGAGGCGGCAGCTCTTGTCGACGGTCGCCGCGTCGTCGCTGGAGGACGCCGCCGATCAGGCGACGCTCGCCCTCAAGGCTGGCGTGTGCGGCATATTGCTGACGCCGCCGTTCTACTTCCGCAACGCCGACGACGAGGCGCTCTATGCATGGTTCGGCCACCTGTTCGACCGGCTCGGAGGGCGGGCACGCGACATGCTCACCTATCATCTGCCGAGCGTTACCGGCATATCCCTGTCGGTGACCTTGATCGACCGGCTGAAGCGTGCGTTCCCCGGCATCGTCGTTGGCGTCAAGGACAGCTCGGCGACATGGACCTACACCGACGCGTTGCTGCACGCGCATTCCGACCTGATGATTCTCGTGGGCGATGAGCGCGACCTGGCCCGTGCCGTGCGCGCCGGCGGGTCCGGCGCCATCTCCGGCCTCGCCAATATTGCGCCCGAAATCCTGGTAGGCGCGGCGACATTGGGCCGTGACGATGCGCGCATCCGGCCTCTCGTCGACATCATCGTGAGCTATCCGGTGCTGCCCTCGGTCAAAGTCCTGATTGCTCACCACAGGCGCGATGCAGCCTGGACACGCATGCGCCCGCCGCTCACCGACCTCGATGCAGCCTCGGCCGCGACGCTGGTGCGCGATGCTGCCAAAGCCCTGGCCATGGAACCGGCGTGATCGTGCGGCTCAGCCGTCCTTGAGCCCGCCCGTCGAGAGGCCGGCGATGATCTGCCGCTGTGCGATGGCCGTGACCAGCAGCACGGGCAGCGTCACGAGCAGGGCTGCGGCCGCCAGCGGGCCCCAGGCCAACTGCTCGAAGGTCAGCATGTTGTAGACGGCCGAGGGCAGCGTGCGCGTGTTCTTGCCGCCCAGCACCACCGAGAAGATGAAGTTGTTCCAGGAGAAGATGAAGGCGAGGATGGCGCCGACCACAATGCCAGGGCGTGCCAGCGGCAGGGCGATGTGCCTGAAGCTCTGCCACGCGTTGGCGCCGTCCACGCGCGCGGCGTCCTCCAGCTCCTTCGGCACGTTCTCGAAATAGCCGATCATCACCCACACGATGATGGGAATGGTGATGACAAGATGGGTAATGACGAGCGCCCAGCTCGTGCCGATGAGCCCGATCATCTGGAACAGCAGGAACAGCGGGATGAGGTAGGAGAGCGCCGGCGTCATGCGGGCGATGAGGATCAGGATCGCGGTCCTGGCGGCCTTGGCGCGCGCAATGCCGTAGCCGGCGGGAACGCCGACCAGCAGACCGAAGATGACGGCGCCACCCGTGACCAGCACCGAGTTCCAGAAGTAGAGCAGGATGCGGTTCTTCTCGAACACCTCGACATAGCTCTGCAGCGTGGGTGGGCTCGGAACAAACACCGGCGGGTAGGCAATGTTGTCGATCTCGGTCTTGAGCGACAACGACAGCATCCACAAGAACACGAGCACCGCCGGCGATACGAGGAACACGAGTGACAGGCCGAGCGCGATCCAGGTCCGCGCCGTCTTGCGGCCCATCACGCCGCCATGCATGGATTGTGACGCCACCGCGATCCCCTCAGTCCATCCACTTTGTCTGCTGGCGCAGATAGAGCAGCGCCAGCGACAACGCGATGATGATGACGAAGAAGATGACGACCACAGCCGAGGCGTAGCCGAGGTTGTAGAACTGGAAGGCCTGCAGATAGAGAAAGTAGTTGAGCGTCTCCGATGCGGTGCCCGGACCGCCTTGCGAGATCACGGCAATCGTATCGAACACTTTCAGGCTGTCGATCGTGCGAATGACGAGTGCGATCATCACGTAGGGCAGGATCAGGGGCCAGGTGATGTAGCGGAACATCTGCCAGGGCGATGCGCCATCGATCAACGCCGCCTCATAGGGATCGCTCGGCAAGCCGGCGAGCCCGCCCAGCACGATGAGCATGACGAGCGGGGTCCAGTGCCAGACCTCCACCAGCACCAACGTGGGGATCACGGTTGCCGGATCATAAACCCAGGCGAAGGGTGCGATGCCGACCAGCGAGAGCAGGTAGTTCAGAACGCCGAGCTGGGGATGGAACATCATGGTCCAGACCAGCGCCACCGCAACCGGCGTCGCCATCATCGGCATGACGAACACGGTCCGCAGGATGCCGCGGAACGGGAATTCGCGGTGAAAGACGAGAGCGGCCCAGACACCGAGAAATATCGGGATGACGGTCGCCAGCAGCGTGAACCAAAACGTACGCCACACCAATTCCAGAAAGCGCTCGTCGCCGAAGAGCTTGATGTAGTTGTCGAAGCCGACAAACGCGTGGTCGCCGGTCACCTTCCACTCGTGCGCCGACATCCAAAGCGTGAAAACCCAGGGGAAGACGATCACCAGGGCAATGACAATGGTCGCCGGCGCCGCGAACATCCAATACTTGCGCGTGGGATCGAACGCCGCAGCCGTCGCCGGACGATCCACCGAAGCGGCGGCCGCTTGCGGGATCGCGCTCCCTCCCCCTTGGCCGGGGAGGGAGGATACATTGGGCTCGACGCTCATGCGCCGGCCCGCCTAGCCCTGCTCGCTCTTCTGCAGCACGGGCTGGAAGGCTTCCGTCGCCTTTTTCAACTCCGTCGCCGGATCGGCGCCGGAAATCATGTTGGTCAGCGCCACGCCGAACACGTCGCGGAACTCGGTCACCGGGATGATGACCGGCAGGCCCGGCCGCCCGACCTTGGCCGATTCCAACACGCAGTCGAACCACTGCTTGCCGAACTTGGAATTGCGCACGACCTCCTCGTTGCCGAACGCCGAGTTGCGGGCGGGCGAGCCTGCGCCATTCTTCAGGATGTTGAGCTGGTTCTCCTTGTTGGTGATGTACTGGATGTAATACCAGGCCGCACCTTTCTTGCTCGACGTGCGCGAGACGCCCAAGCCGTCGCCAAAGATGGCGGAATGCTGCGCCTTCGGCCCCTTGGGAACCACGCCATAGCCGACCTTGCCCACGACCTTCGATTTGGCCGGGTCCTCCAGCGGCGTGGCGAAGCCGATGCCGTCGAGCCACATGGCAGCGCGCCCAGTGGCAAAGCTCGTCTGACATTCATTCCAGTTGAAGCCCACCGTGCCGGGCGGCGCCACCTCGCGATTGAGCCGCTTGTACAGCTCGGCGGCCCAGATCGCCTCGGGGGTATCAGTCAGGAGCTTGCCGTCCTTGGATACGGTCTCCATGCCCTGGCCGAGCATCCAGCTCGTCCACACGGGAACATTGGCGTTCTTCAAGCCGCGCGAGACGAAGCCATAGACGCCCTTGCTGGCGTCGGTCAGCTTCTGCGCCGCGGTGAAGACCTCGTCCATAGAGGTCGGATAGGCGACGCCGTTCTGATCGAACAGCTCCTTGTTGTAGTAGAGAATCCAATAGTCGACGAATGTCGGAACGGCGTTCTGCTTGCCATCGGCGGCGGTGCAGAAATTGAGCCCGGCCTTGCCGAAGTCATCGAAGGCGAGGTCGGGCGTCGTCAGCGATCCGTCGGCCAGCATCGGCCGCAGATCCTCGAGCCAGTTGCCCTTCTCCGACAGCCGCTTCTGCACGTGCATGGAGAGATGCGCCACATCGAAGCTCGGCTTGCCGGACGTGAACTCGATCATCGCCTTCTGGCGCTGCTGCTGCTCCGGCACCTGCTCCGACGACACGGTGATCCCGGTGAGCTCCGTGAATTTCTTCTCGGCCGCCTGCATGAGGTCCGAGCGCGGGTTCTTGACGAGCAGGACATCGATGCTCTGGCCCTTGAAGCGCTGCCAATCGAACTTGGATTGGCCGAGCGCGAAGCGGGCAACGAACGGCGCCGGCAAAGTGCCGAGCAGCGCCGTGGCCGCACCGGTCTTCAGGAGGCGGCGTCTGGACGTGCGATACTGGGTCATGGACGTTTCCTCGCGACTTGTGGTTTGGGCCGTTTGGCTGAACTAGAGCGGCTCTTGGCTGCATCCTCGCTGCTGCCGCGCCGGCAATCAAGCCATTGCGAGAATGCTGCCCTCGGCTGCCCAATCGGTGCTGTGCGAGGGCTCGCCTGCGTTACGAACACGTCGATTATTCCGCCGCAAGCTTACGGCATGACAGTGCGGGTTTTATGGATCGCCCCAATAGCCGCAACCAGCCGCTGCCGCCGATTGCACGATCGCAAGCGCAGCGCACCGCGATTACCCTATCAAGGCTGCGAACGCCAACCTTACCCGCCGAAGTACATCATCGTTGATCGCATGGTTCATGCCGGAATAGATGCGCTCCGTGACGTCCACGCCAAAGCGCCCGATATCGCTCTGTGTGAAAGTGCGTCTCGACTTTTTGGTCGACGGAGCGGACGGCGTTCTGGGATGAACTAAGTAAGCCCGGCGTACTCGCTCGACCAATCCGAGGCACAAGCAACCGCAGTTTCAGATGATCGGCATGGCCCGGGCGGCGAACGCTGCGCCAGACAGCGCTGCCCTTGGGCTTGAAGCACCTTTCGGGACGCGATTTTCATCATCTACCGTGGCAATCCGCCGTAGCAGATGGACTAAAAATCCGTTTTCTCACAGAGGCTTAATCAACTCTCGGCACTTAGGTTGCAAATGGTGCGGTCGAGAGGACTCGAACCTCCACGCCTTGCGGCGCCAACCCCTCAAGCTGGTGCGTCTACCAATTCCGCCACGACCGCAAGCCGACGAGCGAAAATCGGCGTCTGTCTAGCAGACAGGCCTCGGACAAACAAGAAGCTGTCCAGGGCTCCCAGCCTGGGCATGGCACGGGTCGGAGGCCTTTGCCGGAGAACAGTCAAAACGCTATAGGAACCGCACAGGGAGAAACCTAGGTGCGACGGCCGGTCTGGCCCTCGGAAGCAGTCGAGCAGATGCGCGGCACCCCCATCGCCCAAGATATTGGCGCTGTCGATTGGTTCGTCAGCGACCGGCCGGTCGACTACGAGCAGGCCGTGTCGGTCATGCATGCCCGCTCGGAAGCCATCGCCAGCGGCAGCGCGACCGAGCTCGTATGGCTGCTCGAGCACCCTCCCCTCTACACGGCCGGCACCAGCGCGCGCGCCGAGGATCTGCTGTCACCGGGCCGCTTCCCAGTGCATCGGACCGGGCGCGGGGGGCAGCTCACCTATCATGGACCGGGGCAGCGCGTGGCCTACGTCATGCTCAACGTGGCCCGGCGCGGCGGCGACGTCCGTGCCTTCGTGTGCGCGCTCGAAAGCTGGATTATCGACACCCTGGCGGCCTTCGGCATTCGCGGCGAGACGCGCAACAACCGGGTAGGGGTCTGGGTGCGCCGCGCCTGCCACCGTGAAGATCGTGAGGACAAGATCGCCGCCATCGGCCTCAGGCTGCGCCGCTGGGTGAGTCTGCACGGATTGTCGCTCAATGTCGCTCCAGACCTCGAGCACTTCTCCGGCATCGTGCCCTGCGGCGTACGCGGCTACGGTGTGACGAGTTTCGCCGATCTTGGCGTGCGCGTGCAGATGCGAGAGGTCGATTTGGCCCTGCACACCGCGTTTGAGCAGCGCTTCGGCTCGGTGCGCAACGTCCGCGTGATCGCCGAGCTTACGCCGCTGGCGGTGGGAGCATCCGACATGGATCAACGCTTGTAGGCGGAAGGGCGCAGCCTCACGAGCCTATTGCTTCTGTCCGCCTTTGCCGGTTTCACCGCCCTGCCCCTCGTTCGGCGCCTCGGGACCGTCGTAGTAGAGATAACCTTCCTCGATCGACACGACCTCCGAGCCTTCCAGCTCGTACTCGTCGTTCTCGCTGTCGTTCAAGCGAATGACGCAGCCCTTCTCGCAAATGCCCTCGAGCACCTGCGACGGCTTCAGGACGTGGTCGGCTTTGGCCTCGCCCTCCATAATGGTGAGCTTATGGTCTTTGTCGTCGCGGTTGGTGATCGAGACCCCCACCGCCATACTCGCCGTCGACAGGCAAGCAAGGAACAACGCTGCCGCCGCGATCGTCTTAAAGGTCATACGGACCAGCTCCGTGAATTTCGCAAACGTGCAAACTTACTTCCTCTTGCCGAGTAGCACAGCGACGACGTTGCCACAGCCCAGACGGATCCTGATCTCGACATTACCCATCGCCCATCTGCGAGTACGTGTCACGCTGTCGGCAATATGCGAAAGCCTTGCGGCACGTCATCAAGCTCGTCAAGAACCTTCACCATCGACACCTCCGCCCCACGCGGGCCTTGGTGACAGCCTGCCAGTATGACATCCACATCGGCGCGTGCCCCGCCAAAAACGGCTTCGACGCCACCGTCGCGCCGGTTGCGAACCCACCCGTCCAGACCCAGGCCGATTGCAGTCCGCTCCACCCAAGCGCGGTAGCCAACACCTTGGACTAGCCCCTCGATCCGCACGCGCACGCTCCGGCGATCCATGCCTCGAGCCCTTCCTTGCCGGCGTCCGGGCTCAATAGCCGAGCGCAAGGCCGTCCTTGCGTGGATCGGACGCGCCCACGAGCGTGCCATTGTCCCGATCGAACAGCACGGCCTGCCCGCCACCCCACGGCAGCGCCCGCACCCTGATCTTGTGACCCATCGCCCGTAGCGCCTCAACCGTGGCGGACGGGACCGATTCCTCGACGACCAGATCATCGGCCTCGAAAAACACGCGGGGGCAGTCGATCGCCTCCTGCGGGTCCATGCCGTGGTCCAGCATATTGGTCATGACGTAGGCGTGCCCGATGGGCTGGAACGCCGCGCCCATGACGCCGAAAGCCATATGTGCACGGCCATCCTTCATGGCCATGGCCGGCACCAGCGTATGCATGGGCCGCTTACGCGGTGCGATGCAGTTGGGATGCTTGGGATCCAGCACGAAGCCGGTGCCGCGATTGTGAAACACGACCCCGGTCTTTGTCGTGGCGATGCCTGAGCCGAAATCAGCATAGAGCGAGTTGATGAAGGAAACGGCCATGCCGCTTTCGTCGACTACGGAGAAACAAACGGTGTCGGAGCCCGCCGGCCTCGGCACGGAGCCAAGATCCTCGCGTCGACGCTTGCGATCGATGCGTTCAGCGAAATCGGCGATCAGCCGATCCGAGAGCATGTGCGCTACGGGCACATCGGCCACATCCGGGTCGGCCACGAATGTATCGCGCACAGCATAAGCGAGACGCGCCGCCTCATTGATGACGTGATACCGATCTGCCGACGTCGGACCATCGGCACTCGGTCCAAGGCGCTCCAGCATCTTGAGCAGGATCAGCGCAACGATGCCCTGATTACTGGGCGGCAGTTCACACAGCTCGATGCCGCGGTAGGACACCGAGATCGGCTCGACATAGCTGCATTTCTGTGCGGCAAAGTCATCCAGCGCGTGCAGGCCGCCGAGCGCCTTCAGCTCCGCCACCATGTCCTCGGCAACCTCGCCCGCATAAAAGCCGTCACGCCCTTGCTCGGCAATGCGTCGAAGAGTTTTCCCAAGTGCCGGAAAGCGCATGATCTCGCCAACGCGCGGGGCGCGGCCATCCTTGAGGCAATGCAAGCTAGCCGCCTTGTTCGCGCGCAGTTTTGGCAGCGCCACCGTCCAATCGGCGGCCACGCGTGGCGCGACCGCAAATCCCTCCTCGGCAAATGCTATGGCCGGAGCCAGCGCTTCGCGTAGTGACTTGGCACCGTGGTCGGCCAGAAGCGTCGCCCATCCATCAACGGCGCCAGGCACGGTCACGGCGTGCGGACTCTGCACTTGCAGCTGTTTGATGCCCTTTGCGGCATACCAGTCCGCAGTGGCGGCCTTCGGCGCTCGCCCGGCGGCATTCAGTCCAATGGGCTTCTGGCCAGGTTTGGCGATGATGGCGAAGCAGTCGCCGCCGATCCCCGTCATCGGATGCTCGACCACGCACAATACCGCAGCTGCGGTGACGGCGGCATCGACGGCGTTGCCACCGCTCTTCAGCATGTCGATGGCGGCGAGGCTGGCCAACGGATGCGACGTGGCGCACATGGCCCGCCTTGCGTAGACCGGCGAGCGGCCCGGAAAATGGAAACTGCGCATCGATTTGCCTCTGCGGAACGGGGCTGACTGGCCCCGCTGCCGGAGGCCGATGACTGGGTTCTAAGTGAAAGTGGGCGCCGCGGAAATGCTGCTCACGCAAACTCCATGATAACCGCATCGACGGCGAGGCTGTCGCCCGCCTTGGCGTTGATTTTCTTGACCACGGCGTCGCGGTCGGCGCGCAGGATGTTCTCCATCTTCATCGCCTCGACCACGGCCAAGGCATCGCCGGCCTTCACCTCCTGACCCTCATCGACATTGAGCGCTTTAACGAGGCCGGGCATCGGACAGAGCAGCAGCTTCGAGGTGTCGGCAGCCGCCTTCTTCGGCATCAGCGCCGCCAGCTCCGCCTCCAGCGCCGTGTAGACCCAGACCGGCACGCTGATGCCCCGCCAGGCCAGCTCGTAGCCGTTGAGGATCGGCGTCACCTGGACGACGACCTCTTCGTCGCCGACCCGTCCTCTCCAGACCGGGTCGCCCGGCCACCAGCCGGAAATCAGATCGAGGGTGCGGCCGCGCTTGTTGCCGGCATCGCAGAAGGCCACAAGAAACGGCTTGCCGTTGCCGCCCGCCACATCGAGATGCCGCTCGGCATCGGCCAAGCGCACGACACGGCGCTTGGCGAAGCGCACCTCCTGCCCGCTCATCTGGTTGGTGATCTGGCGACGCCGCTCGTTGTTCAGGTGATCTACCGTGGCACCGACGGCAGCCAGAATGTCGAGCTCCGCGGATTCCGGCGCGCGCGGCTTGAAGCCATCAGGGTATTCCTCGGCGATGAAGCCGGTCGACAGCTTGCCCTTGCGCCAGCGTGGATGCTGCATCAGCGCCGTCAGGAACGGGATGTTGTGGCGAATGCCGCCGATGTGGAACGCGTCGAGCGCCTTGGCCTGTAGATCGATGGCCGCCTCGCGCGTTGGCGCATGCGTGACCAACTTGGCAATCATGGGGTCGTAGTAGAGTGAGATCTCCCCGCCCTCGGTCACGCCCGTGTCGTTGCGTACTGTCTGCCCGCCGCCTGTCTCTTCCTTCGGTGGCTGGTACTTCACGAGGCGGCCGATGGAGGGGAGGAAATTGCGGTACGGGTCCTCCGCATAGATGCGGCTCTCCACCGCCCAGCCGTTGAGCTTCACATCGCTTTGCTTGATCTTGAGCTTCTCGCCAGCCGCAACGCGGATCATCTGCTCGACCAGGTCGATGCCGGTGACGAGTTCGGTCACCGGATGCTCGACCTGCAACCGCGTGTTCATCTCGAGGAAATAGAACGAGCGGTCTTGCCCGGCGACGAACTCGACGGTCCCCGCGCTGTCATAGCCGACCGCCTGCGCCAGGGCGACCGCCTGCGTACCCATGGCCTTGCGCGTCTTGTCATCGAGCAGTGGGGATGGCGCCTCCTCGATGACCTTCTGATTGCGGCGCTGGATCGAGCACTCGCGCTCCCCCAGGTAGATGACATTGCCGTGCTTGTCGCCCAGCACCTGGATTTCGATATGGCGTGGATTGACAATGAACTTCTCGATGAAGACGCGATCGTCGCCGAAACTCGACTTCGCTTCCGATCGCGCGAGTCCGAACCCCTCCTCGCACTCCTTGGCGTTCCAGGCGATCCGCATGCCTTTGCCGCCGCCGCCGGCAGAGGCTTTGATCATCACCGGATAGCCGACCTCGCTAGCGATCTTCACCGCCTGGCGCGCGTCGGCAATCTCGCCGAGGTAACCCGGCACCGTGGACACCTTGGCGCTGGCGGCCGCCTTCTTGGACTCGATCTTGTCACCCATGGCGGCGATGGCCTTGGGATTCGGGCCGATGAAAACAACACCCGCCTTTTGCAGCGCCACCGGGAAGGCTTCGCGCTCAGACAAGAAGCCGTAGCCCGGGTGCACGGCCTCGGCGCCGGTTTGCAGGCAGGCATCGACGATCCTGTCGATGCGCAGATAGGACTCCGTGGCGGGCGGAGCGCCGATGTGCACGGCTTCGTCTGCCATCTCGACGTGCAGAGCGTCTCGGTCGGCGTCGGAGAAGACCGCGACCGTCTTGATCCCCATTTTACGGGCGGTCTTGATGACCCGGCAGGCGATCTCGCCACGGTTCGCGATCAGGATCTTCTTGAACATCGCCGTGCCCGGAGCCTGTCTCAGTAAAGCGATACTACCTGCGTTTTAGGCTGCCGCAGCGCTCTGGTAAACTTGCATGGCAAACCGGCACGGTCGTGCCGCCTATCTGGTCTTGGGCATCTGGAAGCCTGCACCGCGCTCTACCAGCTTCACGATCTCAGTCATGTCGCGGTCCTTCATGCCTTCGAATACGGCGTGCTTGAAGACCAGCCGGGCGGCCTGGCACACCCACATGGGCACACCCAGCGCCTCGCCCTGCTCGATGGCCAGATCTAGGTCTTTGTCGAGGATATGGATGGGTGCGCCGTAGGCGAAGCTGCGGTCCAGCACGGAGGTTGGGATCTTGTTCAACGTCGCGCTGTTGCGGCCGCTGCCCTTGTTGATGGCCTCGGTCATCACCTCGGGACTGACGCCGCCCTTGGCGCCCATGACGTAGGCTTCGGCAGTGGCGACCATGGCCACGGCGGACAGGATATTGTTGGTGAGCTTGAGCACCTGCGCCAGGCCCGGCTTGTCACCCGCCACGGTCACCGGACCCCACTTCGACACCAGCGGGCGCACGGCCTCAACAAGCGCCGGATCACCCGAGATCATGACCGACAGCGTGCCGGCGCGTGCGCCGGGTGGCCCGCCGCTGATCGGACAATCGACGAGGCCAATGCCCTTCTTGCCGAGTGCAGCCACCAGTTCCTCGACCATCGGCACACCGACGGTGCAGGTGTTGATCACCGTCTTGACGGCGCCACCTTGGATGACACCCTCGCCGCCGAGAACGACGCTGCGCAAGCTGGCAAGGGTCGGCAATGAAACGATCACCGTGGCGCACTGATCGGCAACCGCGCGCGGACCCGCGGCGGCACGTGCCTGTCGCTCCAGCAAAGGTTGCATCGCCGCCGCACGCGTGTCGTGCACGGTAAGCTGCTCACCAGCATCGATGAGTTTTTCGGCCATGGGCAGGCCCATGTTGCCGACGCCGATGAATCCGACTGGCATGGTATGTCCTTTTCGATGCGGAGAGGCAGCTCTGAGACAAGCATAAACAGCGAGACTAGGATATCCAGTCCCCGCCAGGCGACGCTATATCGCCTGGGAGCCTGCCGTCCTCAGGGCCGCCGCCAAGGACCGTTCCGATGCTCCGGCGTCGCGTCTCATCGAGTGTGATCGCCGCTATCGACTATGACGATGAGCGTCGCCTGCTCGACGTCGAATTCCGCTCGGGCACCGTCTATCGCTACTTCAAAGTCCCCGTTCATGTGTTCGAGGGATTGTGCGCGGCGCCGTCCATCGGCGAGTATTTCAACGCGCTCATCAAGGACGCCTACGTCTGGGAGCAGCTGAGGTGATTGACGCGGAAGCGATCTAGCGAACCTTCCCCGGCGCCCAGCCATAAACTCCCTGCAGCGTTCCGCCCATCAGCTTGGTCCGGTCGCTGTCGGACAGGCGATCGGTGACGCGAAACGCCTCGACGCCTTCCTTGTACGTCAGCAGAGCCACGGCGCGCGTCCAGTCAGTTCCCCACATGCAGCGATCGAAGCCGAACGCGTCGAAGATGCGGCCGAGCGGGTCCCAGATGTCCTTGTAGGGGAACGGCTCGTGCGAGAGCGTGCAGGCACCCGTGATCTTGACCACGATGTTGTTGTGCGCGGCGAGCTTCAGCAGCTTCGGTAAATCGGCAAAGGGCTGCGCCGGCGCCGGCGGCTCGAATGGCTGCTGCAGTCCGAGGTGATCGATCACGAGCATGGTGTTGGGGTTGCGCGCCGCCAGCAGGCCGGCCTGCTCCAGTCGTCCCCAGCACAAAAGATTGACAGGCAAGCCGTGCTTTGCGGCTGCCGTCAGAACGCTGTTGAGCCTTGGATCGGCAGCGTCCGTCGACACGTCGTCTCGCATCATGATGCGGATGGCGACGGTGCCATCCCGTGCCGCCCATTCCTCTATGGTGTCGATCACCCCGGGGTCGGACGGATCAACCGGCTTGATCAAGGCAAAGCGGCCCGGATACGCAGCGTGCACATCGATGGCGTAGCTGGCGTCATAGCGATACATCGAGAACGGCGACACCAGCAGCGCACCATCGACGCCGACGGCGTCCATGGCCGCCACCATGTCGTCACCCGTGACCTCCGGCGGACCGTGCAGGACACCGACCCAGGGCCGGCCCGGGTGGTTGCGCTCATAGGCGTGCACCTGAGCATCGATGGTGAGCATGTTTCCTCCACCTGCCGCTTTTTCTTGTATTTACGGCAGTATGTGAGCGGCAGGAGACCAGCGCAATCACGCCGCTAGCCCTCCGGTAGTGCACGCCTGCGCGGTAGATCGTTACACCAGCCTGCTCTGCTCCACCGCCGCGGCGATGAACGACGCAAACAGCGGATGCGGCTCGAAGGGGCGTGATTTGAGCTCCGGGTGATACTGCACGCCAACGAACCAGGGATGGTCGGCGAACTCGATAGTCTCAGGCAGCAGGCCGTCGGGCGAGATGCCGGCAAAGCGCATGCCGGCCGCCTCCAGCTTCTGGCGGTAGCGCGTGTTGACCTCGTAGCGGTGGCGGTGGCGCTCGGAGATCTGCGTGCTGCCGTAGATCCTGGCGATGCGGCTGCCTTTCGCCAGCTGGGCCTCGTAGGCGCCGAGACGCATGGTGCCGCCCAGATCACCGCCGGCCTTGCGCAGCTCCAGCTCGTTGCCGCGCATCCACTCGGTCATCAGACCGACGACCGGCTCCTCGGTCGGCCCGAACTCGGTCGATCCCGCCTTGGTGACGCCGCACAACGTGCGCGCCGCCTCGATCACCGCCATCTGCATGCCGAAGCAGATGCCGAAGTAGGGCAGCTTGCGCTCACGGGCGAAGCGCGCGGCCAGGATCTTGCCCTCCGAGCCGCGCTCGCCGAAACCGCCCGGCACGAGAATGCCATGCACGTCCTCCAGCCAGGGCGCTGGGTCCTCGCGCTCGAAGATCTCGCTCTCGATCCACTCGAGCCTGACCTTGACGCGGTTGGCGATGCCGCCGTGAAACAGCGCCTCGTTGAGCGACTTGTAGGCGTCCTTCAGCCCCGTGTACTTGCCGACGATGGCGATGGTGACCTCGCCCTCGGGGCTGGCGATTGCCTGCGAGATCGCTGCCCATCGCTCCAGCTTCGGTGCCGGCGCACCCTCGATACCGAAGGCTGCCAAAACCTGCGCGTCCAGTCCTTCGCTGTGATAGGCGAGCGGCACATTGTAGATCGAGGCCACATCCAACGCCTGGATCACCGCCTCCTCGCGCACGTTGCAGAACAACGCGATTTTCTTGCGCTCCGAGCGCGGCACCTCGCGGTCGCAGCGGCAGAGCAGGATGTCGGGCTGGATGCCGATGGAGCGCAGCTCCTTGACGGAATGCTGCGTCGGCTTGGTTTTCAGCTCGCCGGCCGAAGGAATGAACGGGATGAGCGTCAGATGTATATAGACGGAATGCCCGCGCGGCAGCTCGTTGCCGAGCTGGCGGATGGCCTCGAAGAACGGCAGGCCCTCGATGTCGCCGACCGTCCCGCCGATCTCGACCAGCACGAAATCGACATCGTCGTTGCCCGACAGCACGAAGCCCTTGATGGCGTCCGTCACGTGCGGGATCACTTGGACCGTGCCGCCCAAGTAATCGCCGCGCCGCTCCTTGGCGAGGATCTCCTGATAGATGCGACCGGTGGTGACGTTGTCGGACTTCTTGGCCGGCACGCCGGTGAAACGCTCATAGTGGCCGAGGTCGAGGTCGGTCTCGGCACCATCGTCGGTGACGAACACCTCGCCGTGCTGATAGGGACTCATGGTCCCCGGATCGACATTGAGATAGGGGTCGAGCTTTCTCAGCCGAACCTTGTAGCCGCGTGCCTGAAGAAGTGCTCCCAGGGCCGCTGAAGCCAGCCCCTTTCCGAGCGATGAGACCACGCCGCCGGTAATGAAGATGTACCGCGCCATGGGCTTGTAGAATACACAAGCAAGCTGGCGATTCGAAGCGGCAATCTTGCTCGATCCACCGAGGCTTGCGCTGGCGGGCTGAATTGCGCTCGCAACTCGAGGGCAGCGGCTATTGCGACTTCGGCACCTGTGGGAGCTGCTGGCGGCCCTTTTCCAGGCTGTCGAGCACCCCACCGCGTGGTGGCTCCTTGGCTGCCTCTGGCGTAGGCGAGCCTCCCCCGGGCACTGCGGGAGCCGATGCCGGGGCACCCGCCTTCGATGCACCCGCATCCAGCGGGGAAACGGTGCTACTGCCATGCAGAGCCAGCAGGGTCAGACCGATGCTCGTCAGGAAAAACAGCCCGGCGAGGACGGCCGTGGCCCGCGTCAGCAGATTGGCCGTGCCACGCCCGGTCATGAAGCCGCCGCCCCCACCACCGATGCCCAGCGCCCCGCCTTCCGAGCGCTGCAGCAACACGACGCCGCACAACGCTGCGGCGATCATCAGGTGAACGACGAGTAACACGGTGGCCATCGCGGAAAGGTCCTCGGACTCCGGGCGGATACGAACATCACGCTTTGCGACCGGCTTCTACACCAGGGTCTCTGCGCCCGCCAGCCCTTGCCAGAGTTCACTGCTTCTTTGAGGAAGGCGCCGGCGAGCCGACAGAGGGGTCCGCGCCGGATTCCTTGGCCTGCGGCGGCCGGTAGGCATCGTCAGCCTTTGTCTTGGCTTTCGCCGCCGCCTTGGCCCCAGACGGTTGAGCCTCGCTTTTCGCCGGTGCGGTGGCTTTCGCATCCGCCTTCTTGGCCGTAGGGGCCGCGGCTTTGTCCTTTGCCGGTGCTTTCGGCGCCAGTTTGGCCTTGGCTTTGTCCTTTCCCTGGTCCGGTTGCCCCTGCTTGGCCTTCGGCGGAACAGGGTTGCCCTTCTCGTCAAGCTCCTGCTCGCCGCCATCCTCTCCGATGGGTAGGGATGCGCGCAGCTTCGCCAGTCCGCAGCGGAAGCTCAACTGCTCCTCGAGCACAATATAACGCTCGACACTCTTGAGCTGCGCCGGGGACAGGTTGGCCTTGCCCCATTCCGCGCCACGCCCGAGCTGCTCGCGTGCGCCAGCAGCCGTGAGGGCGGTCTGCTCGGCCTGCAGCTTGTCGCACTCTTCCTTTGCCAGCGGCTCGGCCAGCACGACGCCGGCAACGGCGCCGAGAGAGAGAGAGAGCGCGGCTAAGGCGACACAAACGTTTCGCGTCATGGAAGCCCCCTTCGGCAGCCGCGCAGCCTAGGGCTGCAGACGGCCGCAATATGACCGGCGCAACGCACCCGTTTAGGCATACGCGCTGACGATTCCCAGGAAATCCTCGGCCTTGAGGCTGGCCCCACCAACCAGCGCACCGTTCACGTTCGCAACGCTCATCAACTCGCGCGCGTTCGACGGTTTGACAGAGCCGCCATAGAGGATGCGCATGCGCCGCCCTTCGTCTCCATAGCGTTCGACCAGCGCTTGACGTGCGGCAGCGTGCACCTCCGCCACGTCCTGTGCTGTCGGCGTCAGCCCGGTGCCGATCGCCCAGACTGGCTCGTAGGCAACGATCGTGTTGGCGGCTGTAGCACCGTTCGGGAGAGAGCCCGCGAGCTGTCCTGTCACGACGGCCAGCGTCTTGCCCTCCTTCCGCTCGGCCGCCGTCTCTCCCACGCACACAATCGCAACCAGACCGGCGCGATGCGCCGCTTCCGCCTTGGTTCGGACCATGGCGTCGGTCTCGCCATGGTCGGCGCGGCGCTCGGAATGCCCTACGATCACGGCCGTGGCCCCCGCATCCTTGAGCATCTCGGCAGAGATGTCTCCGGTATGCGCACCCGCCGCCTTGGCATGACAATCCTGTCCACCCACCAAGAGGGGGGAGCCGGCCGCGGCGCCGGCCAACGCCGCCACGAGAGTCGCTGGGGGGCAGATCATAACGTCCGCCCGGGCGCCTCCCGCACCCAGTCCGCCCCCGACCTTGGCGACCTCGGCGAGGGAACCTTTCGTGCCGTTCATCTTCCAGTTTCCCGCCACCAGCGGGCGAATTTGGGCCGTGTTCTGCGCCATGGCTGTCCTGGTCCGTTTCCCACTGTTCAATACCGCAGATCGCGGCCTAGCGCCGCTGCGGAGACCGCTGCTTGCAGGCACTCCCCGGGATTCCTATGATGCGCCCGCCCCGCATGCAATCGGGGGACGGATCGAGGCTTCTAGTTGCGTCGAAATGCGCACGACGGCCCACCGTACCGCTACACCCTCAACCGTTGGAACTCGACCGAGATGATGGAAGCATTGAGACGCGGGGCCGCGAGCTGGGTCGCCAAGATCCTGCTTGGGTTGCTGATCGTCAGCTTCGCTGTCTGGGGCGTTGCGGATGTCTTTACCGGCTATGGCCAAAGGTCGCTCGCCCGCGTCGGCAAGACCGAGATCTCGGCGGACGAATTCCAGAATGCGCTGCAGACCGAGCTCAACCGCTTGTCCAGCCAGATCGGCCGCAGGCTCACGAACGAGCAGGCCCGAGCCTTCGGCATAGACACCCGCGTCCTGTCGCGCATCATCGGCTCGGCTGCGCTCGACACGCAGGCGCGTGAGCTGGGCCTTGCCGTGCCTGACAGCGAGATCGCCGAGGCTATCCGCACTGATCCGAACTACAAAGGCCTCACGGGAGCGTTCGACCGTGCGCGGTTCAACGAAATGCTACGGCAGAACGGCATGTCGGAACCGCGGTATTTCGCCACCCGCAAAGCCGCAGAAGTACGCGAGCAGCTGACCGATGCGCTGCTGGACGGCGTCAACGTCCCCAAGCCGCTGGTCGATATCGCCTACAAATTCCGCGAGGAGTTGAGGACAATCGCCTATGTCACGCTCGACGCCGAAAAAGCTGGAAAGGTTCCCGAGCCGGACGAGGCGAAACTGCGGGAGTACTACGAGCAGAACAAGCGCGCTTTCCTCGCGCCGGAATATCGCAAACTCAGCCTGCTGCTGCTGACCACTGATGAGGTCAAGAAGCTGGTTCCGGTCTCCGACGATGAGGTGCGAGCCGAATACGAGCGCGACAAGGAGCGCTTCAACGACCCGGAAAAGCGACGCATCCTGCAGCTTTCGTTCCCGGATATTGAGGCGGCCGAGAAAGCAGCAATTGCCATTGGCAAGGCCAAATCGTTCGAAGAAGGCGCTAAGGCGCTCGGTATCCAGGAGAGCGACTTCGACCTGGGGTTGGTCGCGCGCTCGGATCTGATCGACAAGGCGCTTGCAGAAGCAGCGTTCAGCTTGGAGAAGGGGAAGACGTCTAAACCAGTCGCCGGTCGCTTCACGACCGCCGTGCTGCACGTCACCGAGATTGAGCCTGGCAAGCAGCGCACCTTCGACGACGTGAAAGAGCGGATCAGGGAGCAGCTCGCCCTGGAGCGGTCTGGCCGCGAGGTTCAGTCCTTGCATGACAAGGTCGATGATGCACGCGGTATCGGCAAATCGCTCAAGGAGATCGCCGAGAGCCTGAAGCTGCGGTATATTGAGGTGGCAGCCGTCGATCGCAGTGGCAGCGGGCCAGACGGCAAACCCGCCTTCGAGCACCCCGACGCGCAGACAATCGCTCGTTCCGCATTCGAAGCCGGGGCTGGTGTCGATCGCGATTCCATCGAGCTGCAGGACGGCTACGTGTGGATCGACATGCTGGGCAGCACACCGGAACGGCAAAAGCCGTTCGAGGAGGTGCAGTCTGACGTTAAAGCCCAGTATCTCGAAGCCGAACGCCGGAAGGCGATCAATGCGGCGGCCAATGCGCTCGTCGATCGCATCGACAAGGGTGAGCCGCTCGACGCAGTCGCCAAAGAGCATGGCCTGAAGGTCGAAACGTCCAAGCCTTTCAAACGCAACGCGCCGACCACGGCACTCACACAAAGCGGTGTGCGGCAGGCTTTCGCGCTGCCCAAAGGGAAGGCCGCGTCGGTCGAGACGCCCGATGGAAAGTCGCGCAGCGTTATTGTCGTGACCGATATCACGCCGGCGCCACCGGCTACCAAGGAGCAGACCGACCAGCTTACAAACGAGATGGCGCGACTGATGCAGAATGATGCACTCAGCAGCTATGTAGGTGCGCTGCAAGAGCGCTATGGCGTCGCCATCAACGACACGGTTCTGAAGCGGACACTCGGCATCGATCGGCAATAGGCCACGGGCTGGCCACGGAAAGCTAACGCAATGAGCCGGATGGAGAACCTGGAGCGCGATGCCCTTCTGGCGGAGCCGTCGTTCGACATCTTCAAGACCGGCTTAGGCGACGGTCAACCCCAACTCGTGTGGACACGTCTCGTCTCCGATCTCGAGACCCCGGTCTCAGCCATGCTCAAGCTGTCGCAGAACCGGCCCATGAGCTTTCTCCTCGAGTCGGTCGAGGGCGGTGCTGTTCGCGGCCGTTACTCCATCATCGGTCTCGAGCCCGACATCGTGTGGCGCGCGTTCGGTGCCCGCGCGGAGATCAATCGCGCTCCGAGGCAGCGGCCAGCCGCTTTCCAGACGGAGCATCGGGCGACACTGGTGTCTCTCAGGTCGCTACTACAGGAATTGAAAATCGCGGTCCCGGCGGGTCTGCCGCCGATGTCGGCTGGTGTATTCGGCTATATGGGCTACGACACGGTGCGCCAGATCGAGCATCTGCCCAATCAACGCCCCGACGTCCTAAACATCCCCGACGCCATCCTGGTGCGTCCGACGGTCATGGTCATATTCGACGCCGTCAAGGACGAGATGACCGTTGCCACGCCGGTCTATCCCAAACCGCGTATGTCCGCACGCAAGGCCTATGAGGATGCCAGGGCCCGCCTCGCTCGGATCGTGCAAACACTCGACGAGCCACTGCCGCACGCAGCGCAGATGTCGGGCCGAAGTCTCACCACACCAACGCCCGCCTCGAATACGTCGGCGGACGAGTTCAGGGAGATGGTCCTACGTGCCAAGGACTACATCGCTGCCGGCGACATCTTCCAGGTGGTGCTCTCGCAGCGCTTCTCGGTGCCGTTCGCGCTGCCGCCGTTTGCTCTCTACCGGGCCCTCCGGCGCACCAACCCCTCGCCGTTCTTATTTCATCTCGATTTCGGCGATTTCGCACTGGTCGGGTCGAGCCCCGAGATCCTTGTGCGGGCCCGTGATGGCCAAATCACCATCCGCCCGCTCGCCGGTACCCGTCCCCGCGGGGACACGCCGGAGGCGGATAAAGCACTGGAGCAGGAGCTGCTCGCCGATCCCAAGGAGCGGGCCGAGCATCTGATGCTGCTGGATCTCGGCCGCAACGATGTAGGCCGAGTGGCCCGCATCGGCACTGTGCGCGTGCCGCAGAGCTTCGACATCGAGCGCTACAGTCAGGTAATGCACATTTCCTCCACGGTGCATGGCGAGCTCGATCCAAAGCACGACATCATCGATGCGTTGATGGCGGGATTTCCTGCAGGCACGCTCTCGGGCGCACCCAAAGTGCGCGCGATGCAGATCATCGACGAGCTCGAGAAGGACAAGCGCGGGCCCTACGCCGGCTGCGTCGGCTATTTCTCCGCCGATGGCAACATGGACACCTGCATCGTGCTGCGCACCGCGCTGGTGAAAGACGGCGTCATGCACGTCCAAGCAGGCGCCGGTATCGTAGCGGACAGCCAGCCGGAGGCCGAGCAGATGGAGTGCGTCTATAAGGCTCGCGCGCTGTTCAGGGCCGCGGAAGAAGCCGTCCGGTTTGCAGGCAGGACGAAGCGCGGCAACGTTTGACCCTGGCAAGTGTCGCTGCCTCGATTGCTGCGACCTCACGTCGACACTTGCGGTCTACAGCGACTTGCGCGCCACACTGGCGCACCATTTCGGCATGACTGCGATCTGTGGTCTTGTGCACAGCCGCACCCCATGCTCAGTAACGGGAATATTGACAAGTTGTTGCGTGCGGGTTGAGAACGGCGCCTCTCCAAACGGAGGCTTTTGGGCGCCGCTCGCCTTTAGCCCGACGCAAGACTGCTCCCTTTCTTATCGATCCCCGCATTGAACGTGTCGACACGGCGAGCAGCACAGATGCTCACGCTTTCTCTTTTCCGTCATGCCAAGTCGAGTTGGACCGATCCTTCGCTCGGCGATTTCGACCGGCCGCTCGCACCGCGAGGCCTCAAGGCGGCTCCCGCGATGGGGGCGTTCATGGCGGAGAAAGTGCACCCTGACCTTGTGCTGTGCTCGCCCGCAAGGCGCACACGCGACACCCTGGCCCATATTGCCGGCCTGATCGGCAATCCTCGCACGTTCTACCCGCCGGACCTCTACCTCGCCTTGCCCGAGACGCTGCTCGCGTCCATCCATGCTACCGACGACACTGTCCGGCATCTCATGCTGGTTGGCCATAACCCCGGCCTGCATGCGATCGCCATGGCGCTAGTAGAGCCGGACAAGAGCGCATCTGCCAAAGCGCTGAGTGCCAAGTTTCCAACCGCCGGCCTCGCCGTCATCACTTTCCAAACGGAGACTTGGCGCACTATCGCCCCGGGTACCGGCAGTCTCAGCCTCTTCATGACTCCCAAGCGCCTGCCTTGACGCTCGCCCCACCGCTCCCCTAAACCAACGACATGCTCCTGCTCATCGATAACTACGATAGCTTCACCTACAATCTCGTCCACTTCCTGGGGGAGTTGGGGGCGGAGGCCCACGTGGTGCGCAATGACAAGATCACCGTCGAAGAAGCGATCAGACTCGCACCCAAGGCCATCGTACTGTCACCCGGACCCTGCACGCCGAACGAGGCCGGCATCTGCCTCGAGCTGATCGAGAAGGCCGGCCCCAAGATTCCCATTCTCGGCGTGTGCCTCGGGCATCAGGCGATCGGCCAGATCTACGGCGGCAAGGTCATCCGCGCGCCGCAGCTCATGCACGGCAAGCTTTCGAGCATTCGCCACACGGGCAAAGGCATCTTCAAAGGTCTGGCAAAGACCTTCGAGGCTACCCGTTATCACTCCTTGATCGTAGAGCGGGAGAGTCTTCCCTCCAGCCTGGAGATCACAGCCGAGAGCGGTGGCCTGATCATGGGGCTGCAGCACAAGAAGCACCCCGTGCATGGCGTGCAATTCCACCCAGAAAGCATTGCATCCGAGCACGGTCACGCGCTGCTCGCCAACTTCCTCGAGCTTGCGGGTCTGGCGCCGCGTCGGCGCAACATCCAAGCTCCTCGCGTCGCGGCCTTGTGAGCTACCGATGAGTTCCGCCCCCTCGCCCCAACCGTCGCAAGAGCTGCGCCAGCTGATCCAGAAAGTCTCGACCGGCGCCGCCCTCAGTCAGGAAGAGATTCGAACCGCGCTCGACCAGATGACGGCCGGAGCCGCCACTGCCGCGCAAATGGGCGCATTCCTTATGGCGTTGCGGGTACGCGGCGAGACGGTCGAGGAGATCACTGGCGCGGCCCAGATGATGCGCGACCGAATGAACCGCGTCGAGGTCGCGCCGGGTGCGGTCGATATCGTCGGCACGGGCGGCGACGCGCACGGCACGTACAATGTCTCGACCTGCGCGTCGCTCATCGCTGCCGGTGCCGGCATCCGCGTCGCCAAGCATGGCAACCGCCGCGTCTCCTCCATGTCGGGGGCATCCGACGTGCTCTCCACGCTCGGCGTCAAACTCGATGTGCCCTTCCCCGTGATCGCACGCTGCGTGGCGGAGGCCGGCGTCGGCTTCATGTGGGCGCCGATGCACCATCCGGCCATGAAACATTGGGCGCCAGTGCGGGCCGAGCTCGGCATACGCACGATTTTCAACCTGCTGGGACCGATCTCCAACCCGGCGGGCGTGAAACGGCAGATTGTCGGCGTCTTCTCGCGCGATTGGGTGGAGCCCATCGCGCATGTACTCAACAAGCTCGGCGCCGAGCACGTCTGGGTCGTGCATGGACATGACGGCCTCGATGAGCTGACCACGACCGGCGCGACAGACGTGGCCGAGGTTAAAAACGGTGCGGTGCGAGTGTTCGAGGTGACTCCGGCCGATGCAGGACTAGCGCCGGCCAGGCTCGCCGATCTGAAGGGCGGCGACGAGCACACCAACGCCGCCGCGATCCGCGATGTCCTCGCCGGAAAACGCACACCTTTGCGGGACATTGCAATTCTCAACGCTGCTGCCGCCCTCATCGTTGCCGGTAAAGCGGCTAACCTAATGGATGGCGCAGCGCTCGGCGCGCATTCAATCGAGTTCGGGAGCGGCACAAAGAGCGCTCGACAAGCTGGTGGCGATCAGTAACGGGCGTGCATGAGCACGCCGATCCGGTCAGCCGCCTACAGGAACATCATTGTGTCGGGTGGCAGGCCCAGCATATGACGTCCGGCCGTCATATAGTGACTTGGACGGCCCTGCACCTGCTGTGAGGCGGACAACGCATCGCGCAACCGCCGTTCGAACGGATTGGCCGCGAAGATTGCCGTCTGCCCCGCTGCGCGATAGGCCTCCGTGACGATGGCCACGCCTTCATTGATGGTATGGGTTGCCGCCAGCCTGATATCGATGCGCTGCTGCAGCGTCAGATGGTCGCCACCGTCCCTGACCGCGGTCCATACATCGGTCAGCGTCTGCAGATGATAGGCACGGGCAGCCCGAAACCGAGCTTCCAGGCGCGCGAGCTCGGTCTGAAACACGGGAGCGTCGCGCAGCGACGATGCCGCGCCCCGTGGTGTCTTGCTCGCAGCCAGTGCAACCAGATCCGACAGTGTCCCGCGCGCGATGCCGAGCATCACGCCGCCAAACGCGCCGGCATAGACCAGGGATCCGGGAAACCGGTACACTGCCCCACCCTGCCGTCGCGCATCGAGGTCCTCGCGATCGAGCGTCACCTCATCTGGCACGAAAAAGTCCGCGACTTCGTAGCTGTCGCTGCCGGTGCCTTGCAGGCCCATCACGCACCAGACGTCATGCACACGCGCCTGCTCGCGCTGCAAGAGCGCCGTACGCTCCGCCGGCCGGCCATCTGCCCGCAGGCGCGGGCGGCCATCGGCCTCGAATACCTTGCAGTGCGCGCCGAGCCAGGTCGCGTTGTGCAAGCCACTCGCAAATGCCCACGTACCGGTGATGCGATAGCCGCCATCGACCACGGTTGCCTTGCCCTGAGCGCCTGCCCCCCAGGCCAACACCGCATCGGACGGACCAAATATGCGACGAGCGACGTCGGGCGCGAGGAAGGCTGCGGTCATAGCGCAGCCGGCCGCCTGGCCGATGCACCAGGCCGTGCTGGCATCCGCTGCCGCGATGATCTCAGTCACCTGCGCCAGTCCAGCCGGATCGAGCTCGTCGCCGCCGATCGCTTGCGGCAGCAGCAGGCGAAACAGCCGGGCGTCGTGTAGGGCTTTCAGGATATCCGGTGGCAGTTCGCGCGCCGCCTCGATGCGCTTGGCGCCAGCGGTCAACGCGCCTGCAACTCCACGCGCACGCGCAATGCAGTCAGCGTGAGCGCTGCCCGCCGGGCCATATCCGTCCATAGGTCGCACCCTTCATCGCTTCCGTGCAGAAGGTCGAGGACACAGGGTCTGCACCGAACACATTCCGCTGGCTGTGCCGCCTGTATCTTACTGCTTCTGAATGCCGAGCTTGGGAGCAAACTCCGACCAGTGCTCCGTCATCTGCTTGAGGCGGGCGGCAAGCTCCGCCGGCGAGCTCCCAACCGGCACGACACCCATGTCCTCGACAAACTTGCGTATGTCGGGCTTGTTCAATTCGCCAACGGTCGCCTCGTGTAGGCGCGCAACCACCTCAGCCGGGAGCCCCTTGGGACCGGTCAGGCCGAACGATGCCGCATCGACAATATCAACCCCAAGCTCTTTCAGTGTGGGTAGATCGGGGAACAGAGGTACGCGGGCACTCGCCGCGATGGCGATCGGGCGCATCTGGCCCGCCTGAATGAAGGACCGGGTCGGGATCAGCGTCGCGAATACCAGGTTCACCTCGCCCGCGAGCATCGCATTGAAGGTGGGAGAACCACCTTGATACGGAATGATCTGCACGTCGGCGCCGATGTGCAGATTGAAACGACGAGCGAGTATGTCTGGCTGCGTCTGCACGCCGTAAGAGCCAAACCGCACCTTGTCGGGGTTGGCCTTGATGTAAGCGACCAGCTCCGCATACGTCTTGACTGGCAACGACGCCGCAGCAATCAGCGTGAAAGGGGCCTCTGCCACGTAGGAGATCGGCGTCAGGTCCGTCAGCGCGTTGAAGGAGAGCGACTTGAACAGCGCCGGCCCGGCAGCAAGCTCGCCCGGACTGGAGAAATAGAGAATGTAACCGTCAGATGGGGACGTCACCACGAATTGGGTCGCAATCTGAGTGGAAGCACCGGGCTTGTTGACTGCGACGATGGGCTGGCCCAGCGCCTGCGACATCCCGACGATGAGCTTGCGCGGCAGCACATCCGATCCGCCGGGCGGATACGGAATGACTAGTTGTATGGGCCGTGACGGATAGGCCTGCTGGCTGACCGCCCAATTGGCGCCGCCGCAGACCAATCCTGCCGCTGCCAGCGCAGCCCAAATCCCCAAGGCCCTTCTCGAAACCCTCACGGGCGTGTCCTCCAATCGAAACGGGACCACGCCGCGCGAGCCTGGTCTCCCTGCTGATGGACACCAGTCTGGAGTATCTTCCATCCTGAAAACAAGGGAATCTCGGTAGGGCTACGGCAATACGACACAGACGCTTCGATGGCCATGGCTCGTGTGCAGACGCGTACTGCGATTTTCTGCGGTTCGCGACATCGCGCGAATGCAGCGTTCCTTTGCGATTTCTTTCCAGAAACAATTTTTCGCTCGAGCATGGATCACCATGCTGCGGGAGACAGGTCGTCTCTATTGATCGTCAACAGCCGCAAGACGCGGGTGAGAATTCTTTGCGATCGCCATGAGAAAATCTTGCTTGTCGGCGCACGGTCCTCTGCCCAGCTTCAAGGACAATGAAACTGGAGGAGTTGACATGAGCCTGCAAAGCGCAGTGGCTGACCGCGTGTCGTCGGTCGAAGCCGAGCTGAATTATCTTTCTCCATCCACCACACACCCGCGCACGTACACTTACGATCCGCCGGCAGGCGAGCCGCGCACAACCATCGTCAACGACCCGCACCTGATCGAGATCGTCAACGCGCGGCCGATCCTCTCGAAGGTGTCGCTGGACGAGGAAGGATTTGACCTCGTGGAGCATCGCAGCGCCGTCCGCGATTTCTACAACGATAGCGAGGTCAAGGGTGTTTACTACGCGGAAGCCGAGCAACTCCTCAAAAGGCTGACCGGAGCTGACCGCGTGCACATTTTCGATCACACCGTGCGCCGCCGGGTGGCCGGCGGCGAAGATCGGCGCAGCGGAGTTCCCCGACAGCCGGTGCCGCGCGTGCACGTCGATCACACAGTCAAGTCAGGCCCGCAGCGCGTGCGCGATCTCTTGCCGGATGCGGACGAGCTTCTGCGCGGACGGGTGCAGATCATCAATCTCTGGCGCCCCATCCGCGGTCCCCTGCGGGATGCGCCGCTGGCCGTTTGCGATGCATCGAGCGTCAGGCCGGAGCAACTCGTTCCTTCCGATCTCGTCTATCCGGACCGCGTCGGCGAGACCTATTCCGTAGTCTACGATCCCGCACATCGCTGGTACTACGTTCCCGAGATGAAGGCCGACGAGGTGCTGCTCTTGAAATGCTATGACTCCGAGACGGACGGGCGAGCGCGCTTTGCGCCGCATACCGCGTTCACCGACCCGACGACACCGGCCGACGCGCCACCGCGCGAGAGCATCGAGCTCAGGGCTCTGGTATTTCACTCGGTCTGACGGGACCGCCATCGGCAGAGGTACAACCAAGCGTCATAGAACGGATTGTTGCGCACTGGACGTCACCTCTGGCTGATCCAGTGGTGGAGTTGGGGTGCTGTGCAAAGGCCCCAGCGCATGGTGCTCGACGATCTCGACAGTTATGGCAGCAAGCGACGCCGAGCGCGGCTGAACCAATCCTACGACCGCAGCAGACGCGTACCCTGCAGCTCGCAGCGCCGCGACGCAGGCGTGCGCGCGCTCGCAAGGAACGGACGCGAACAGGCCGCCGGCGGTCTGGGGGTCGAACAGGACCGGATAAAGCGGGTGGGCCGCTGCTGCGTCCAGATTGCCGATGGCCCGGCGCAGTCTGACATTCTGTGGCTGCAGCGAGGAGAAGATACCCGCCGCCATGGTCTCTCGAAGGCCCTCGAGCAGGGGTACGTGCAGCAGCCGGAGCGTAGCCTCCACGTCACCTGCCTTGACCATCTCCACCAGATGGCCGAGCAGGCCGAAGCCGGTGACATCAGTGGCTGCGGTGGCAGCATGCGCCCGTAGAATGTGCGCCGCGGCGCGGTTCGATTGGGTCATGCTCGCGATCGCCTGCATCACCCAGCGCGCTTTCGCCTTGCCGCGCATGTGTGCCGCAAGCAGCGAGCCGGTGCCGATCGGCTTGGTCAGGATCAGCCCATCGCCGGGCCGCAGGCCGCCCTTGCGCAGCGCGGCATCACGATCGACCAGTCCGTTGACGGCAAATCCAAGAGAGAGTTCGGCGCCCTCGCTGGTATGGCCCCCAACCAGCGCACAGCCTGCCTCACGCAGGATGTCGTTGGCGCCGGCCATCATCTGCGACAAGTCCGCTTCCACTTTGGCTTCGATGCCATAGGGCACGGTGGCGATGGCCAGCGCCGTCTGCGGCTCAGCCCCCATCGCATAGATATCGCCCAAGGCGTGATTGGCCGCGATCTTGCCGAACGTGTAGGGGTCGTCGAGTATAGCCCGGAAGTAGTCGACGGTGTGGACCGCCAAACGCGGTCCACCGGTGTCGACCACTGCCGCGTCGTCGGGCGCGTCCAACCCCACGACGACGTCGTTGCGCGCGGCGGGCTCGACGGCGCGCAGCGCACGCGTCAGGATGGTCGCGCCCACCTTGGCGCCGCATCCGCCGCAACGCATGGCCATGGCCGAGATTTCCTTGATCGCCTCTTGATCGGCGATCGCCGGCACTGGCATTGCATCCGGCGCCACCATTTCCGGCAGCTCGTTGAACCTCGCCATGAAGCGCCTGTCGATGAAGTCCTTGAGCTTCCACACCCACGCGCCCTCGAAAGTGAAGCCGCTGCGCGCGCCGAGCGCATAGCGCTCCCCGGTCGAGATCAAGTAGAGCGCCTCCCGTTGAGGCTTGTAGTTCACTAAGGGCCCGCCTTCGAGGATGCGCCGCAGATTGCGGGCCAACGGCGGTCCGGACCGCACGGCGTAGACACCGGACTTCGGCAATGCGTGCCCCTCGATGGCCACGATGTCGCCGGCGGCGAAGACATCTGGATGGGAAACCGACTGCAGCGTCTCCCCCACTTTGATGAAACCGTCGGCATCGAGCGCAAGGCCGGTATCACGCAGCCATGCCGCGGGCGCGGCGCGCGTGGTCCAGAACACCTCATCGAGTGCGATCGACCCATGCCCATCGACAACCACCGCATCAGACTGGACCTGCGAGACGCGGCCGCTGGTGACGACGTGAATGCCGCGCTCACGCAGGACCTCTGCAAATCTCCGACGCATGCGTGGCGGAAACGACGGCAGGATTTCGTTGGAATCGGTGATCAGCGTAAAGGCGAGGCCCCCTGCATCGAAGCCGGCAGCGGCCACATCACGCGTCAAGCGCCGATGCAGCGACAGGAGCAGCTCGACGCCGCCGGCGCCGCCGCCGATCACGCCGATTCTAGCCCGCCCCCGCGCCTCCAGCACCCGCGTGCGGGCAGCCTCGAAACGCGCGATGAACCCGTCGATGGGTTTGACCGGAATGGCATGCTCGGCCGCGCCCGGTATCTGCCGCGCGCTCGGCGTCGAGCCGATGTTGATCGACAGAACGTCGTAGGGCACCGGCGGCCGGTCGCGGCAGATGACGCATTTCGCCGCCAAATCCAATCCGATCGCTTCGCTGTGGTAGAGCCGGGCCTGGGCGAAGCGGCTGAGGGGGCCCGTGTCTATGTGGGCCTCGTCGTGGTCATAAAGACCAGCGATCAGGCCCGGCAGCATGCCCGAGTATGGCGTGTGGACCTGTCGGGTCACGAGCGTGAGGCGCACGCCGGGCATCGGGTCCATGCCGAACATGCGCAACACGCCGACATGCGAATGCCCGGCGCCAATCAGCACGATGTCCTTCAGGACGGGGGTCTGCACCGTCTGCATCTGACTCTGCTTTCTGTCCTCATCCTGCCGACGCGTCGACGGCCCGCGTCGCCAGCATCGAGATGCGGGCACCATCCGTAGCCAACGCGAGAGGGATCGATCAGGGCAGCCGCATGGCTCGCGCGGCCGCACCAGTCTATCCATCGAGATTCAGGTCTCGGAATACGGTGTCTCCTGGTCAAGCGACGCCCCGATCATTGCGCGGTCAACATCGTAGCGGAACAAGGGCCGCGAAGTGTTTGTGCAGATCACACCATTTTCGGACGGATAGGACGGTCCGATGGGGGGGGCCACCGCGATCCAATTCCCGGCGTCAGACCGGCGCAGCTAGACCACAGGATGCGATTTGCGGGGAGTTGCTATTGGTCGGAGCGGGGAGATTTGAACTCCCGACCCCCAGTCCCCCAGAAAGAGGTCAACGCAGCTGCATGCGTTCCGCTGCAATCTGCTGCGAGTCAAAAGTGCCAATTGTTCCTACATGTTCTCACTAGACCTCCAGAACGTCGGGTGCGTAGAGTTGCAGCTACTCGCATGTGGGCAGTTCCGCTCACGTTCCGCAGGATCAGCCATCATGGCCAAGATTACCGAAGGTTTTGCTCACCGAATGCCCGTTTCTCGAGGCGCGAGCGCAAAAAGCGGCGTGCAGATATTTGACGATGCCCTGCCTGGCTTCGGCATCCGCAAATTTCCGAGCGGTAAGGCCGTCTACTTCGTCAAGTTCAATGTGGGGATGCAGCAGCGGCGCCATGTGCTTGGCAGCGCATTAGTTCGTGGTGCTCTTGCCGAAACACGCAAGGAAGCCGCGCGTATCCTGCTCAAGGTCAAGTCGGGCGTAGACGTGGTCGCCGAGAAGCGCGCTGCCGAAGCGCGGGCACGCGCCGAACGTGACGCCCTGAAGAACCGCAAAATGCTGGGCGACCTTGTGCCCATGTACCTGGAGACGCGGCGGGCAAAACTTCGTCATCGCACGTATCTCGAGGTCGAGCGCCACTTGACCAAGCATTGGTCGCCTCTGCATGAGCTTGACGTCAGAACGATCACACGTAGTTGCGTTCTGCGCGTCTTGGACAAGCTGAGACCCAACAGCGGGCCGAGAGCCGCAGACAGTGCCAGGGTTTCCCTTGGGGCATTCTTCATGTGGGCGTTGGATCACCCGGAGCACTATGTCAGCGCCAATCCGGCCGCCGGCATCAAGCCGGTGTCAGTGGCCACCAGCCGTGAGCGTGTGCTCACCGAGGCGGAGTTGTGCGAGGTCTGGCGGGCCTGCCTTGACGATGACTACGGCCGCATCGTCAAGCTGCTGATCCTGACAGGGCAACGGAAAACCGAGATTGGCGACCTGGCTTGGACTGAGATCAACCGAGCGCAACGGCAGATTGAGCTGCCCGGTGCTCGCACCAAGAACAAGCGCCTCCACATCGTGCCACTCAGTGATGAGGCCATCGGGCAGTTGCCGCCGCCCCAAGAGGGTCGTGAGCATGTGTTTGGGCGTGCGGCGGATGCGGGCTTCAGCGGCTGGTCCAAGGCTAAGCGCGAGCTTGACGGTCGTATTGCCGCAGTCCGCAAAGTGGTCGGCCTGAAGAAGCCGATGCCACCCTGGACCATCCATGATTTGCGCCGCACGTTCGTCACGCATGTGCTGGAGAAAGGGCTTGCTCACCCTCACGTAGTCGAAGCCTGCGTCAATCACGTCAGCGGCCATAGGGCTGGGGTCGCAGGGATATATAATCGTGCAGAGTACGCTCAAGAAAGGCGCTTGGTACTGCGGGCGTGGAGCAAGCAAGTGAATGAAATTGTTTCGTGATGGCAACCAGTGTGTTCTGCCAAACCGAGCGCCGCCATCCAATTGAAAGTATGGCTAGATGCCCCGCAAGCGGCGAAAACGAGCCGAACACTATCCGATCAAGCGTATCGACGTCCTACTATCTTATTGGGCCGTTCAGCTCATGGCGCCCGATCCGCACGACAAGGAAATGACCCAGCGTGAAGAAAGAGAGGTACTCATTTCCAATCTGAATGATCTCACCAACAATCTTCGAAAAATTCGTGAGGGCGAATTTTTAAGCGAGAATGATCGGGAGTTTGCTCTAAGTGTCGCTCGGCTCATACTGGATCAAGAAAACCCGGACTTTGGCGCTGCGGAACAAGCTATTCTAGCCCACGCGAAAAATCTGACCCTCTTGCATCGATCGTCCTGGGACGAGCATTTGAAAGGGCTCGTAGACGCACCAATCACTGAAACAGACCCCGAGCTTTCCAAGATTGCTCGCAACCTCATCAATCGGCAGCGCGAGCTGTGGCGTAGCGAGAACTGACCCGACACTGCGTGCATGAATTTCCGGACGCCCCCACGAATTTCCGGACATTGAGAAATCGGGCAACGTTCACTATCCTTTTGCGTACGGCCGCATCCGGTCGGAAGCAAACGAATGGGAACCAATGCTCGAACTTCTTGACATCAAAGCCGTCTGCGCTCGGCTTGGCGGCACGCGACCGCTTCATCCGTCGACCATACTCCGCAGAGTACAGCACGGCGATCTACCCAAGCCCATCAAGCTGGGCTCGGTTAGCCGATGGCGCGCGGATGAAATTGACGCGATCGTGCGAAGTCTCGCCGACGCGCGAACTGAAACCAGCAACCAGAAGGAATAGCACCGTGAGCTACGTCGATCCCAAAGCTGTGCGCGGCGGAACTTGTTGCTAATCCCGGCGATCTTGAGACCGCGGCTAAGCAGGCAACCAAACTAATTCTCACTTACGAGCACCACAAACAGCAACGCGTGCGCGTGCGCTCGAGAGAAATCGAGTACTTCAGAGAGATGATGAACCGGGCAGCGTCCATATTCGAAGATGCTGCCAATCGTGAAGCGGAGGCTCCATCAAACTGAATGGCGCAGTTGCTACGTTCTAACGCGTTGTGATGAGGCTGCGCGTTCACAAGCCTGACCGCGAGTGACCCTTAGCAGGTAGTTCAAAATGACCAAGCCAAAGAAGAACCAAAATCGCGACAAAGAGAACACCGTTAGTTACGTACCTGATCTACAGATACTGGAAAAGATCACAGGGCTGGCGGCGATGAATGGTCGGGTTCCGCCAAATCTGAGGGAGATACTTCGATACGCGTCTGAGCTAGCCGGTAACGTGAAACGGGGCAACAAGCGATGCTACAACCCGCCTTGCGGCCCTTCAGAACTCGTGCGCTTTCTAGACAGGAATGAAAGTCAACCTCGTTGGGCGTGTTCTGTCTTCTACCGGACGCACGCCGGCCTTCTCGAGGCAGAGCACAGCTTCGAAGAGCTGAGCGAACTGCATTGTGTGATTGAGCAAGGACCGAGTTTCTACGCGATCGATCGGATTGAGATCCGAACTGCAGCGCCGTCCACAATGACGCTGGAGCAAAGCCTGACGATCTAAACCTCACCTAGCCGCTGTCGCACCTCGATAGGCCCGGGCTCCCTTCCTATCGAATGCTGGCGATCTCTTCGGAACGAAGTGTGATCAAGCTCAAGTAACAAATCCAGGTCCGATACGCAGATGTCCGCCTCTTACTTGGATGGTCTCAACCCTGAGCAGCGCCGCGCCGTAGAGCATGGCGTGACTGGCACGGGTGCCAACATTGCCGGGCCCTTGTTGGTGATTGCCGGCGCAGGCTCCGGCAAGACCAGAACGCTGACGCATCGTGCCGCCCATCTCATCGTCAACGGTACCGATCCGGGGCGCATGCTGCTAATGACCTTCTCACGCCGCGCCGCCGCGGAGATGGAGCGCCGGGCCGAGCGCATTATCACCAGAGCCATGGGTGCAAGCGCGCCACCGCGCCTCGGCTGGTCCGGCACCTTCCACGCCACCGGCGCCCGTCTGCTGCGCCAGCACGCCACTGTCATCGGCCTCGACCCGGCTTTCACCATCCATGATCGGGGCGACAGCGAGGATCTGATCAATTGGGTGCGACATGAGCACGGCCTGTCTGAAAAGGACCGACGCTTCCCCATGAAGCGGACGTGCCTGTCCATCTACTCGCGGACCGTCAACGCCAGCGAGCCGCTGGAGCCAGTTCTGCTGAAGCAGTATCCCTGGTGCGCGGAGTGGAAGGAGGAACTGCGCAAGCTGTTCGAGGCCTATGTCGAGGCCAAGCAGAAACAGCAGGTCTTGGATTACGACGACCTCCTGCTCTACTGGCACGAACTGATGCAAGTGCCGCGACTTGCCGCCGAGGTCGGTGATCGGTTCGATCATGTCATGGTCGATGAGTACCAGGACACCAATGCCTTGCAGGCGTCGATCCTGCTTGGCCTCAAGCCCGACGGCCGTGGCCTCACCGTGGTCGGCGACGACGCCCAGGCCATCTACAGCTTTCGCGCCGCAACCGTGCGCAACATTCTGGACTTCCCGACACAGTTCACGCCGCCCGCTACGGTGGTGACGTTGGAGCAGAATTACCGCTCGACCCAGCCCATCCTGGCCGCCTCGAATGCGGTCATCGGCCTAGCGCGCGAACGCTTCACCAAAAACCTGCGATCATCCCGTGTGTCCGACATCAAGCCGTCTTTAGTGACGGTGGCCGATGAGGTCGGCCAGGTGAACTTCGTAGTCGAGAGCATTCTGCGTAACCGCGAGGACGGCACTCCGCTCAAGCGGCAGGCGGTGCTGTTCCGCAACTCGGACCACAGCGCCATGCTGGAGATTGAGCTCGCCCGCCGCAACATTCCCTTCGTCAAGTTTGGCGGCTTTAAGTTCATCGAGTGCGGCGCACGTCAAGGACGTGCTGGCCGTGTTGCGCTGGGCCGAGAATCCGAGCGACCGGGTCACCGGCTTTCGGGTGCTGCAGATCCTGGACGGCATTGGCCCGGCGACGGCCGGCAAGGCTCTCGACCATCTGGCCGGTCGCGGCCTCAACGATGCTCTGGCCACGTTTAATCCGCCCGCGCCGGCGCTCAGCGCCTGGCGTGCCTTGATCGAGATGATGGCCAGGCTGCGAGAGCCAGTTGTCGCATGGCCGGCACAGTTCGAGCTGGTGCGGCTGTGGTACCAGCCCCACCTGGAGCAGCGCTACGACGATGCGGTGCTGCGGGCCGCCGACTTGGACCAGCTGCAGCGCATTGCCGCCACCAGTCCCTCACGCACACAATTTCTCACTGATCTGACGCTTGATCCACCAAGCGCGACTTCAGAAGCAGGCGCGCCCCTGCTGGATGAGGACTACCTGATCCTGTCCACCATCCACTCGGCCAAAGGCCAGGAATGGAAGGTGGTGTTCGTGCTCAATGTCCTGGATGGCTATATTCCCTCAAATCGGGCGACAGGCAAGGATGAGGAGATCGAGGAGGAACGCCGCCTCCTCTACGTGGCCATGACGCGGGCCGAGGACCAGCTGACCTTGATCGTACCGCATAGATCCTACCGGCGTGGCCAATCGCGGACTGGCGACCAGCATGTCTACTGCTTCGCGCAGCCGCTTCATCCCGGATTCGGTGCTGGATCAGTTCGAGGTCTGCACCTGGCCTCCCGTGGCCCACATCACACCTGAGTCTCCAACGCGTCCGGACGTGGCCGTGGATCTGATGGTCAGAATGCGTGGCCGGTGGTCCGAGGGAGCCTGATGCGAGTGGTGACCGGAGAGCGAAGGCGACGAGGTGATCCAACAGCGAGTGGTTGCGCGAACGTGAATGACGGCTGAACGGTCGAAGGTCCTTCAGGATCACTTGATCCACGGCAAACCGCCGGGACGCCGATTCCAAGATTAGCTCGAGAAGGTTGTCGCCGACGCCAACTCTGGTCGTCGGACGGGTCAGGTGCGTGTCGTGTATTGGGCAGAGTCGTAGTGGTACAGTGGGATGGCAGAGTCGCGCCCCACACCGAGCAACGCGGAACTGGCATCCCTCCTGCGGGCGAACGGCTTCGAGCCGGTGCCGATCAAGCCCGGCACCAAGCAGCCGGCAGTCTCCAACTGGCAACTTGGAGGAATCACGGCCAGTGCCTGGGGACCGGACGACGGCATTGGCGTGCTATGCGGCCACGGCAATCTGGTTGCGATCGATGTCGACACCGATGATGCTGAGGTCTTGAAGAAAATAGTCGATGCAGTGCCGCCCGAGTGCCCACGCAAGAGGGGCAGCAAGGGCCAGACGATCTTTTTGCGGACGCGGGTTGACCGCAAATTTCGCACCCCGGTGGGCCTGGCTTTTGAAGGTGAAAAATGCCGTGCTCTGCACGTCGAAGTCTTGACAAGAGGACAGCAGACCGTCGTTCCACCCAGCGTGCATCCCCAAACAAACCGTCCATACGAGTGGGTGGCCGGACCGGACGGCAATTTGCGCACCCTATACGAAATGCGGGTCGATCAAATTCCTACCGTCGAAGGCGACCTTAGAAAGCTGCTCGACCAGGCTCTGAAAGATCACGCGTTACACCCGCAGCTGGTCGCTGCTTGCGAAAGAATTGCAGCTGCTTCACCAGGTGTTCGAAACGACACCCTTAATCGCGAGGTGTTCGCCCTGGCTTCAGGGCAGGCCGGTTTATGCGAGAAAATTGCTGTGAAATGGGTGACAGAGGCCGCCAGGCACGCTGGCCTGTCAGACCCTGAAATTGCTGCGACGTTCGACAGCGCTGCCCGAGCAGGCACCGAGCGGCGCGCATCCACTTCCCAAAAGCCTCGCCTGACCTTCACACTGTTTCGCGATATCGACCCGCAGCCGCAAAAGCATTGGCTTGTGCGCGACTTTCTCGGGGTCGGCGAGTTGTCGTGCCTCTTTGGCAAACCCGGAACTGGCAAGTCCACAATCGCGATCGATCTCGCGTGCCACGTCGCCGCCGGCGACACTTGGTTCGGCCGGCGCGTGCTGCAAGGTGGAGTGCTGTATGTAGCGGCCGAGCGGCTTCAAGTGGTCGAGCGGCGCATGGCCGCGTTCAGAAAACGCCACGACATAGACGACATTCCGCTCGCCGTAGTTGGGGGCCCGGCGGACCTGCGCACCAGCCCAGGTGATGCCGAGCTCATCATCAAGTACGCCAGCCGGGTTGCCGAAGAGTGCGGCGTGCAGGTTAAGCTGATCATCGTCGAAACGATCAATCGAGTCCTGGCCGGTGGAGATGAGAACAGCTCCGTCGACATGGGCATACTCATCAACACGCTCGCGCACATTCAGAACGCCACCCGCGCCCACATCATGGCGGTCCACCATTCACCGATCGAAGGTGATCGCTTGCGTGGCCATAGCTCGTTGCTGGGCGCACTAGACGTTACCATCCAAGTGCGAGCTTCACACGGCTACTGGGCTCAAATTGAAAAATCGAATGACGGGCCAACCGGCGAGCGAATTAGCTGGACAGTTGATAGCGAAATCCTGTTCCAAGATCCGGAGACGGGCGAGGAAACAACCGCGCCGGTTGTCGTGCCTGACCTGGTAGGGAGCGAACAGCTTACGCAGGTGGATCATCAGATGCTTCTCCTATTACTTGAGGCCGAGCCCACCGGTTTGCAAATCAAAGTGTGGTACGACAAAATGCGTGACAAAGGCTTCGCGGTGAAACGTACGGCGACGCTCTCGGACGCCAAAAGAAAACTAGAGCAGTTGGGGCTGATCGCACACCAACGCGGATTCTATCGCGCAAATCTAACTCCAGCCCAACGGGAAAAATACTTCGCGCGGACGAACGACGGGACAGAAAGAGCTGCCAGTGCAAAGTGACCTCGCCGCAGCTGCGGGATGCCGAGCGCCGATTTGCTGGCGAAGCGGGAGGTTACACGTTACGGGGCCTAAAGCCCCCGTAACGTAAGTGACGTAACACCCGCGTTTACGCCGAAACCTTCGCGTAATTACGGCGTAAAGAATTGGGACTCCGCTGGCAGTGCGAACCTAGCATTCTAACACGTCCACCTCCAGGTCGAGCAGCAGCCGGCGATGATGTCGTCCAGGCTAAGAACTAAGACCGGCACCTACTCCAGGCGGTCCAACATTTACATCGGGCAGCGGCTCTGGCACCGGAAGCGGCACGACTAAATAGTAGCTCGCAATGACCAGCTCCCACGTAAACCCCCAGCAACGGACATCGCGCGCGCTGTGACTTCCGAAAAGTGCCAGGATCTGACTCATTCACCGCAGCAAGCCATGTGTACGGATTTGCCGGTTTGCCGCAGTCGAAGCTGCAGCAGCTGCAGCACACAGCTGGCATTCGAGCGACAAAACCGATCGGCGATCGAACCCTTACCGCATTGCGCCAATGGCCAAAAAGAAACAGACGGCTGCAAAGCGTGCGAAAGGGGGCGAACAGCGCTTGAAGCCGCGGCCCTCGTGTTTATTGATGCTGATGTGAACTGGGGGACTGGGCGCGGCTCCAAAAGGGATCGCTCGAAGCAAGTTGGGGGGAAACGCGGTGGTGACGAAATTTTCGAAGGCACTTGGGAGGGCCGAACCTCACAGCAACTGGGAACGCGAGTGCGCCCTACAGCAGAGCCAGCGCGGCGACCGTGTGTTTGACACGCTAATTGAGGTTTTGGAGGAGACGCCAGAGGCGTTGTCGGCGAAATACTCTGAGGATCTCCTATGCGACCTGGTCCGCTCGAACGCTCCAGACGTTACGACTGAGGAAATCGCGGTGGCGCTGGATACGCTGAGCTCCAGGGCAATCGCGCTAGGCGAGTGCATCGAGAACAAGCGCCGACCACGGCGTGAGGGCAGATAGAAATAACCAGCGAAAATGGTCAAGGCAGGAATAGCAGCCGAAGCAAATGAAGAGCCCCGCGAACGTGTGGGGCTCAATAGTTGAGACATGGTCGGCTTTGAGCGGGAAGCTACGCGGCTTCAACTCCGCCGCTTGCGATGGCCTAAGAGCCGATGCCCAGGAAAGTTTTCGCCTTGGCCATTTCGGCGTCCCATTTGTCCAGCTGCTCTGGTGTTAGGAAGTTAACAAGCCGCTCGCGGGCAGTACCACGAACCGACTTCAGCTTCGCAATCACATCAGCTCGGGTCATGTCAGGGTTGGCCTGACGTATCTCGTCGAGTTTTTCGCGGGCGTTCTCGAGCGCGGTTTGCAGTTTGCTTTTCTGATCATCAGACAGACTCAGATCACCGGCGAATTTTTTCAGTTCGGCGGCCACTGCCTGCTTGGCGTCAGGGCTAAGCATGGTTCTTGCTCCGTGTTGGTGTTGGTCTCTCGCGTAGGAGACCCGGGCATCAAGCAAGTTGGGTCAACTCTTGAAATCGGGTCTTTCCCCTGATCCTTCGGAGCGCAACCCGCTTTCGGAAACCGGATTCGCCTTAGCCATCCAGCTAATTCAGGTCTGAAGATGGTTGGTGGCAATGCAGTGATCTACGGTAGCTTGGGTGGCCGCGGCTATGCTCACGCCGCACATCAGCGGCCCCGAGCGATTGGCTCGGCGAAGCCTGATCGCGGCCCGCAGTGATCAAGCTGCTGGCGGATCGACCGCCAGCCTGGTGAACGGAGTGTTGCCGGTGAGGCTCTCGTTGATTGGCATACCGCGCATCGTCGTCGGTACCGCCCTCATAGCAACGAGCCTCTTAGCCCTGCTTGCGCCACTTACAACGGGAACGTGGTCGCTACAATTCCTTAGCGTCTTTCCACTGGCAGTCGGAGTGTCGGAGCTCTACGCGACAGCTACCGATCCGCACCTTCGAGTGCATCCGACCGCCTACGCAACGGGGATAGTGGCACTGGGCGCAGCCCTGCTTCTTTTCGTTAGCCCATCCCTCGTCGTCAATGGCGTTGTCGTGTTGCTGCTCGCCCTCCTAGCGATGGATGGCGCCGTGAAGATCGGGCAAGCCGCGCTCGGTGTCGGCTCAACGACATCTCGGCTAGTGACGGCGGTGAATGCTGCATCGAGCCTACTTCTAGCCCTTGCGGGTTGGTGGCTTTGGCGGAAGTTCGGAGTGGAGATTGCGATTGGCGTGGTGGTCGCCGGGTATACGGCAGGAGCGGGTTGGCGGATGCTCCTGTCACCGAGCCAACACCAAGAAGATTTTGGCGCGTCGATGGCGGCCAACGCACACGCGGATCCAGCGCTGGCACTCGGCGAGCACGAGCAGTTTAGGGTTGCAAATGCGTTGCGCGCCACGAGCGCCGGGGTGGTGGGCCAGGTGAATACCTACTGGCTGCTGGTCATCGCCGCCGTCCTGTTTGCTACCCACGTCGGCCGTATGCGATCGACCGACTCCTGGCTCGGACTGATTTCACCGTTCGTTGCCACCGCTGGCGACGCCTTTATGGCCATCGCACTCGGCACCCTGCTGGTGCTGCCGTACCGACTTGGTTGGAGGCGCCTGACCCGTCCACTAGAGAGGAAGGCTTGGCGGCTACGCATAGCGGGGCAGGACGAGCATATGAACGCGCTGCCGCGCCAACTCATTAAACTATGGACTGATGCGCGCTTTTCGTTCTCCGCTTCGCTTCGGCGCGCCCGTGCATCGCTTCCATCGGCCGCAATATTGACTTTAAGCCTCGGCTTGCCCCTGACCGTCTTGTTTGCTGCCATCAATCCGATTTGGGGTTTCAGCTGGTACTTCAACACAGAAAGTTGGGCGAGCGCTTTCTACCAGAAGGTGACCGCTCTTCGCGTCGACAAGTGGCGCGCCAGCATGGTTGATGCGGTCGTGGCCGCTTATGGGGGCAACAGCGATGAGCTGTTTCGGGTCGTGCCTCCGGGGATCGAGAGCGAGGATTTTAGCTTTATCGTTATCGGTGATCCTGGCGAAGGGGATGCATCGCAGTATGCGCTGGTCGACCGCTACCTCGCGCTCGGCGGGCGGGATGAGATCAAGTTCCTGGTGATCGCATCCGACGTGATCTATCCAGCCGGCGCGATGGTGGACTACGAACAGAACTTCTATCTGCCCTTCAAGGGGTTCACAAAGCCGATCTATGCGATCCCAGGCAATCACGACTGGTTCGATGCGCTGGAAGGATTCAATGCCAATTTCCTGGAGCCGAACGCGGCGCGCGCTGCGCTCGCCGCGCGTGTTGCGGCCGACCTCCACTTGACCAGCACCAACAGGGCGAGGATCGATCACCTCCTTCAGCGCGCTGGGGAGCTGCGCGGCCTCTATGGCATCTCGAATGCGAGGCAGCGTGCCCCATTCTTTGAGTTGCAGACCAAAGATTTTGCCTTGATCGCGATCGATACGGGGATCCTGCGCACGGTGGACGACCGACAGCGCTCGTGGCTGAGCAAGGCCCTTGAGCGCTCGCGCAGCAAGTTCACGATGGCGATCGTTGGCCACCCCAGGTACGCGGCGGGCCAAGACGCCGGCGAAAACGACCCGGGTATCGCCTCCCTCTACACTGAGCTCGAGCAGGCCGGAGTGCGGGTGATGATGGGAGGCGACACCCACGCATTCGAGTACTATCGCGCTGAAAGCCCAGACCGCCCCCCTATCCATTACTTCGTCAATGGCGGGGGTGGCGCGTATCTCAGTATCGGCGGCGCCCTGGCGTGGCCCGATGTTATTCCGACCAAGACCTGGGCCTTTTATCCGGGTCCCGAAGCAATCCGCGCCAAGCTCGATGCCGAAACTCCTGCCTGGAAGCAGCCGTTCTGGCGATGGATCAAACGCTTCGGTGCCTGGCCGGTGTCGATCGAGACTCTATCGGGCATGTTCGACTTCAACCGTGCACCCTTCTACCAGAGCTTCATGGAAGTCCGCGTCGAGCGTTCCAAAAAGAGAGTTGTGTTTGCGCTGCACGGGGTGAATGGCCCGGTGCATTGGCGCGATTTGCACATGCCCAGCGACGACGGTCAAAGCGAAAGGACCGACGGTGCTGTCGAATTCATCGTGGACATAACGCCCCTGTAGAGCTGCCGAGCCGCAGCATGAGAAAAGCCCTCTGCCGCATGGGGCAGAGGGCCTGCTGAGATGCAAACTTCAATCGCGATCTATTGCTTCGTGGCCGCTGTCTCGCCGGCCGTCTCCGTCGCTTGGTTGAAGCGCTCGCGCGCGGCGGCCATGGCCTTGTCGTAGGCTTCCTTGGCGGACTTTCGTGCCTCCTCATAAGCCGGGCCGGCCTGCTCCCTGGCCTTCTGGTAGGCTTGCTTCACTTGCTCCTTGGCCTGTTGATATGCAGGGCCGACCTGCGCCTTGGCAGACTGGTAGGCATGCCGCGCTTTCTCCTTCGCCTGCTCATAGGCGGGACCGGCGCCGTCCTTGGTCTTGTCGGTCAGCTCCTGCGCCTTGTCCTTGGCGCGGTCCCTCAACGAGCGCCTGAGCTCCGCGCGCTTGAACGGCTCGAGCACCGTCAACACCTCCTTGCTGGCGGCCGGCAGGGAGATGACGGTCTTGCCATCCTTCTTCGTGATCTGCAGCGCGGACAAGCGGATGCCGACCTTCTTCTCGCCGGCGCCGAAGAACCCGCCGGTGCCCAGGACGACGCCCGCGACGACGTTGTCGGGGCCGATGATCAGGTCCTCGATGTCACCGACGATCTGGCCGCTCGCATTGTGTACGGGTAGGCCGATCAGGCGATCTCTGGCCAGAAACTGACCCGGAGCCTGCGCCTTGACGAAGACACCTGTGGGGATCGGCACCTGGGGCGGTTGCTGTGCCAGCGCCGGCATCACGGCGGCAAGCGCAACTGCTGCCGCGACACTGAGGGCAAGTCTATACATCTGCAATGGTCTCCTGATGGGCCCGGGAGTAATCCTGCTTTTTCGCGACGGCGCGCAACATGTGGGCTGCACTGACGGTCTGGAATTCATCAAAAAATGCCTTGCTGCCGAATTACCGCGCCCCGCTCGGTCTGGCGGAGAGCGCCAATGCGAGGCAACTTGCTGCCCTGTTGATTTTTTGGGCACCTATTCGTCGACATGCTCATTGTCGCGCGCATTGGCGTCGGACTGCATCCGCACGAATATGCATATTGGGGCGCTGGAAACCTGGAGCCGTGAATGCGCCGACGCGGGCAGGTTATTAACTAATGCGATAAAGAAATGCGCGTGTGGATGCATCGTCCGGGCGAACCTCCAGGACGCGGACGCCAGAGAGACGGCTGGTGCTTTCCATGCTGGGGCCTGCAAGGGTGGAAAGGAAGAAGGAAAAGCAACGGCACCTAACGCCCAGGGGTAACGCGGACAGCATTAACCAATCACGCAGGCGCTACCGCTATCGAATCGGCGACTTATGGCAGCCGCATCTTATTGTTGACCCTGAATTTCACGTGTTCGTCGACGACGCGTCGGCACGAGCGTGACCACTTCTCTTTGGTCATGTTGGTCCGCTTGTCCCACCGTTTAATGCAATCATCGACGTATTCGACACTGTGTTGCTGAACGTAGCGCTGCGCAGGGTCAGCTTTGGCCTGATCTGTTGGACGTGGCGGCATTGGCACCGCTGCCGATGTGGTGACGCTTCCCGGCGTGATCCGGATTGAGCGTAGGCCGCACCGTCATCGGCCATCAGTGAGAATGAGCTCACAAGAAGCAGCAAGCGCACAGGATATCTGCAATCTCGTCGGTCCATTGGATGCGCTCCGCTACCTAGCGGGGACGCACAGCCTTGGCCTCCACGCCGTTGTGATCAATCCGGACAATTACCGAGATGCTCAGATTTAGACGGCCGAAAGTAAAAACCGGAGACTGATCTGAGCGGCGTCTATCTGGGTTTGGAACTTCGTCCGGATCGGCCTGTCACGACAAAGGTTTCGACCAAACGCCAACTCCTTGATCTGATTTCAATCGACCCTGATGTGCTAGGCTCCGCGCTCGATCGCGCTGGGAACGGTTCGTCAAGGACGATC